>JADJLQ010000001.1:220000-1420000 GCA_016709995.1 Saprospiraceae bacterium | reverse complement strand
TCATATTTCCAAATTCCATTCGCTCCACCAAACCAAATATTATCATCTAAATCGCCAAAAATGAATAGTACATTAGAGAATGCCTTTCCGGTGTAGTTAAATTCAGAAAACTTTTGACCATCAAAAATGCATAAGTTAACCAAGTCAGCACCAAGCCAAAGATTACCATTTTTATCTTCATAAATTGCACGAATTCGCTTATTGCAAAGACCGTCTTCAATAAAATATGTTTTGAATGAGCTACCGTCATAAACAGTTAATCCACTATTTCTATTCCCGTTAAACCCAAACCATATCTTTCCAGATTTGTCGCAGTAAATAGTTCGTATTTGGTCTTCACATAATCCATCTTTTATCAAATATTGTGTAAATTCTTTACCATCAAATTGACTGACTCCACCGTGGGTCATTGATGCAAACCACATATTTCCTTTGCTATCTTTTCTTATAAAAGGAATCCAATTGTGGTACAAACTATCTATTTGTTTTTGTCCGATTTCGGTTAAATAGGATTTGAAGTTTTTCCCATCATAGCAATAGGCTCCAGCACCACCAGTGCCAATCCATAAGTTGTTGTTGTTATCGGTTGCTAAAGCATAAGCAGCATTGGGGCTTAGAGTGGGGTAAACGGTGCTAATCCAACCTGTTGTGGTGTCATGGTATGGCAGCGGTATTTGTTCAAACTTTTCTGTCGTATTTGGTTAAACCATTTTGAGTTCCGAACCATAGATTGTTTTTATTGTCGGAAAGTATTGAAAGACTCGATTACTACTCAATCCGTCTTTCATAGTATAATTCTTACATGTTTTACCGTCAAAATGGTAAATACCATTACTACTTGTGAACCAAATCGTACCGTCTATGTCTAGGAAACCATTTGAAAATCCGTCTTTCGGAAGAGGAATTTTGATTACTTCTGTAACCTTCTCAACTTCGGGTGATGGTTTGTCATTTTTAACCTGTCCATTACAAGAAACAAATGAAGAAACTAAAATCAATAAAGAGATATTTCTAAGTGTTAATTTCATTTTTCGTATTTTATGCTTGCCGCTAACGTTTCGGGGGTTTGCATTGGCGGGGTGTTTTAGCACTAAACTTCATTCAGAGAACTGAACTACCATCTTGCACAAATGCGTCTGCGAAGCATGTAACCCCCGCTATTGCAAACCCCTTGTTAGCGGTTCGTGCTATTTTGTCTGTGAACATTAGGAATTGAGAGACTTACCCTGAAGTTTCCTTTGGACAAATAGGGACGAAATAATGAAAGCAACCCCAAGCCCTTTCAAAAAATCCTCAATGTCTAAGGATGTCTTAAAGAAATGTCTTGTAAGTAGGGTAAAACTCATACATAATGTTCCAATGGTCAGTAAAAGGATTGTTGATTTTTTCATTTTGCTTGTTTTTAGTTTAAGTTTTTTGCGTTTATTTTAATTAAGGTTTGCTTTGGTCCAGTAAACCAAATCAAGAAGTTTTAAGTCCGTAACTTTGTCGTGCTGAATTAAATGTTTGTTGTCAATATTTTCAAATTGTTGTTTTATGTCTGCCAACAATTTTAAGTTGTTCGCAGCCCAAAGTTTGTAAGCTGAACTGATAATTGAAAAAGCGATAAAGAAACTCTCTCGTTTAAGTCCGAAATAGTCTTTGATTGGATTGTCTAACGCACAGTAGTCAGCAGGTTTAAAAGTATGAACAAGTTTAGCGAAGAAAGAACCCAAGTCCTTGTCAACCGTTGTCGCCCCGTGTTTGATATTTGCCTTTGCGAAATAGTCAAAATACAAGTCGGTTAAATTGTCGGCTTGTAGAAGTGACAAGATATTTTGCTTATCACTTTCTAATCTGTCCAGATAACCGTTGTCAATGCCTTGTAAGGAATACCGCTTCTTAAAATCCCTGAAAAATGTCGGTGAAGTGAGAAAGTAATTTTCGTTGGTCAAAGTCAGGAAGTAATAGTCCTGAAAAGATGATGAGTTCTTGTCCTCAAGATGGAACGCTAAAAGTCCGCACGACATTGTCAACAGTCGTGTCGTTAATGTCAGCCGAAATTTGTCGTCTAACTGTTGCGATATGTTTGTCAAGGTATGAGTCCAATTTTAATATTTCTGTTTGTTCAAAGCTCGTCAGTTTCAAGTCGGTATTGTCGCCCAAGCATGACCGCTAACGTTTTTGGGCTTTGCGTTCGGGCGGGTTTCGAAGCACTAAACTGTCAACCTGCACTACACTTGAAGAAGTACAAAGCTCCAAGTTTGCACATCACCCCGCCTGACGCAAAACCCGTGTTAGCAGCAGTAATGCCGTTAGTGTAATGGTCTATTTTTGTCTGTAAATTCATAAGTAACTGATGTTGGATTCTCATTGTAGTCATTTGAACTTTTATCCCAAATGTATTTTTCGCATTTCACTTTATATCCATCAGATAAAATATCAATTTTATATACGTTAAAGGACCTGTATTTTTTTTTCATCGTCATGTGCTTTGCAAGCTGAGCCAACCATTAATTGTAAAAACTGTCTTGAGAATAATTCTTTGATTACTCTTTTCAAGTGTTTAGTAAGTTCCTTTAGTTTTTCTCTCTCCTCTGCACTAAGTGATGTTCTAACTCTTTTTGTTATTTCAGAAAGTTCTGCCTCGTCCAAAATGCCATCATCAAGAGCAGAAGCGTTGCATTCGTTGATAAAGGATTTTAATTCTGCTTCAAAACCCTCTGGATTGTCAATCCCTCTGACTAAAATTTCTGACAATGGTTCTATAAAGCTGTCGTCTGATATTATGTCTTTGTTGTCATTATGAGATTTATACTTATTTATCAAGAAAAGAGAAATCAAAGTAGAAATTAGTTTGTTTTCTTTTTTGCCCTTTTTGTCGGAATATTGGAATGGCAGTGAGTGAATTCCAATAAGTCTTCTGAAATAATTAAAAATATACCTTGCCTTTGCTCTTCTATCAAAATGATGTAAATACAAATGGTCTTTAATTTCAGCATAATGCTTGTGACCGCACATTAGAATGTCTGTGTCTGCTAAAGCAAAATTTTTAAAAACAGATTCTTTTTCTCTAAGTTGAAGAAGTGGCTCACGCTTTTGTCCAGAAGGCTCAAAAATATAGTGGTGCATTACAACAATTTTCAAAGCCTTAGAAAAAACAGATTTGTCTATATACTTACCACTATTATAGGGGTCTTCAAGTTTACCCAATAAACCTTTGTCATAAAGCATAAGGACGCTTTCAGCTTGTTTTTTAGATATCTTTCCTTTTGCAACTCTGTCTATTATAGTAAGCTCTGGATTTTCATTCTCAATTTGTGTGTCCCCCATGTAACTTGAGTCAAGGAATACAATGAATACACCACGCTCGCCTTTCTGTAACCAATCGAAATAATAACCATCG
Organism: Saprospiraceae bacterium; assembly: GCA_016709995.1. NCBI lineage: Bacteria > Pseudomonadati > Bacteroidota > Saprospiria > Saprospirales > Saprospiraceae > Saprospiraceae bacterium. The sequence continues at coordinate 1,416,615 of JADJLQ010000001.1, read as the reverse complement.
GGAAAAGGAATAACATCTTTGCCATTTCTTCTGAAAACATAATTAAAGTTTTCTAGAGATTTTTGTCGTATGTCAATTATTTTTCCATTTCTTGATTTTGAATTCCAAGCATCATGATTACCTGGAACTAATCTCACTTTATCATGCTCATTTTCATCAAGACCAAGAGATATTCTTTCCTCGTTCCCAATTTCCATTGAACTAAAAATCCATTGTTTTGCTCTCAACAAGTTGTCATCGTCTCCATAATGGCTAATATCACCACTAATGATTAATCTATCCATATTTTCTTTTTCCTTTTGGACAACTTTTTGAATGCCCTTTAAATGCGGTATGGAATGCGAGTGTGTCTTGTGTCGTTGAGAAGAGCCTCCATGAAAATGCAAGTCTGAAAGATGAATGAATTTAAAGTCTGCCATTTTGTTATGATTTTGGTTATGAATGTCGTGAAATTATTGCTGCTAACACAAAGGAATGTTGAATGAATTCCCTCATGCTGCGTCCAAAAATAAGCAATTCTTTCAAAGTGGGATTCATCAACATTCCAAGTTGAACGAAGCCGCTATCCTGGCAAAGAAAATCTCAATTAGTCCAGTAAGGGTAAGTGTGATAAGAGTGAATGGTGGTTTAAAACGATTTTGACCCCTTACGGAAGGATAAATATGATGGCTTGCATAGCAAAAAATATGTAGCTGAATCATGTGGTGCAAAAGTTAGTCGTATTGATCTTCTTTTTATGCATTCGAATGGATGAAATGTTTGTGTGATGGAATAGGAATAGCATGAGCACCAGGTGATTGCATCATATTATTCTGAAAATTGGGTTTAATATCTGGATTCATTGGAGGAGGAGCTTTAAGAAAATCTAAAGAAATAAATTTGAAAATGTAATTATTGTCAGGTATTACGATTTCCATGTAAAGCTGATCAGAGCCACATTGATCACACTTGAAGGCGGATTGCTTGCATAGCTGAGTAATGATTTGAAATAAAGTCCTCACAGTATCAGACTCTCTCCGTAAAGCATCGGGAATAGTATGAGTGCATTTAAATGAATGGTGATGAAGACCATACTTTCTGGTTTTTTGAAAATGAGGGGGGAGTACATGTTCTAGTATCTGATGAATAGCGGGAATAGGATCGAGTTCTTTAAACGCTTTGGGGGCAGGGCAGCCAGACAGCTGATTTTTGTAATCATTATACAGAATGATTACTTTATGATTGTCTTTGAGGTATTGTAATCTATTATTGGAAATGGCCACGCGATTAATATATCGGGCAAGATATTTTTCGATTACAATAGTATTCATGGTAGGGTGAGTACTGTGTACTACCCATCTTATTTTTTGAACTTCATGGAGTATATCATCTATGGGTAAGTGATAATTTATTTTATGAGTATGATAAAGTAATAAGAACTCTTGAATAAAAATATTTTTATAGGTGCTACAGATCGTGCGATACCGCTCGATTTTATCACTGAATTTCGGAAACCTCCATTGGTTGGTGTGTACATCTCCGCAGGATGCTTTGCATAATCCGCCAAAGGTGACCAAAGCGTGGACATGAATATGATACTTCATGTCTGATCCAAATGTATGGAGTATTGAAGTCATGCCAGGCGTAGCACAGTATTTGGCCATAATTGATTTTACAGTTAGCCATGCGACACGAAGGATAAGTGAATACATAATAGACTCATTGTTGCGAGCAAGTCCATTGAGCTGATGAGGTAACATAAAAACGGAATGGATATAAGGTACTTGTAGTAAAGTATTGCTGAGCTTATCCATCCCTGCCTACCGGACAGGCAGGCACTGTTCACGCTTGATGCTTTGACAGATCATGCAGTGACTATGACCACAGCTATGATAAACAAAATGTTTATGACCACAATCTTTGCAAATAAATACATGGCCACCTAAAGCAGGCGTTTTGCATACCCGAATCGCGCGTATGAGTTTTATTTGTTGAATCGAAGGTTTGTAGATGCGGATATACTCTTCACCATGGTCTCTGAAAAGAGCACCTATGCTATTGGTGTTGGAATACCCCGATTTGGTTGATAACGGATCTGTAGAGAGTCGATTGGGTGTTTGATATATCGATGCCTTTCTACACATAATCCAATGTAGCGAATGGTGGTACGCAGATTTTTATGCCCCATTTGCTCCTGTAGGAATACTAAATCCCTGACTGCCGTCAGGCAGGTGTGCCACCTTCGAGATGATGGGTTGCATAACAGTTTCGTAGTGTGTGTATAGAACATTTCTTGTTTATATGTGCCAACTTTTTACTTTGTGCCATGGTAAGCTGTACAGATCTGGGAGAGTAAGGCTTTCCTTTGTGAATACCATTAAATAAATATTTTATGGGTTTTACTTTTTTATAATAATCTCGTAGAAGATCAATGAGTACAGGGGGCACCAATATAAATCGATCTTTATTGCCCTTGCCTTTATTTACTCGTATCTGTAATCTATTACTGTCAATGTCTTCAAAACATACATTAATAGATTCGCTGAGTCTCATGCCTGTGGTATAAATGAAGGTGAGTAATACCTGTTGTTTATAGGTAGGGGCATTCTCAATGATTTTGACTACATCTTCTTTGGATAATATAGTGGGTAGTTTCTTCTCTTTGCGCGGTCTAGGTATTTTTTTAATATTCCAGGGCATTAAGATTATATTCTTATAAAATTTTGAATAGAAGAATAGTCACTGTTCACGGTCTGCCAGTCAAGACCTAGAGCATATCGATGTAATATATATTCTTTAGCTATGTCGTCAGTTAGCTCTTCGTTGGGATGATGATCATGACAGTATCGAAGATAATAATGCACTATTTGATAATAGGTCTTGATAGTCCGGGGGCTAAAATTTTTAAGAATCATAAAATTCTTGTACTCTAGTAAATGCGAATCATACAATATCATAGAATATAGATTTAGTGATTGAATTCATTGATTCAAATGTAAATACTATGACGAGTATGTTGATGAAAAAAGCGATGATGAAACAGACTTTAGCAAAAGGGTTTGTTCAACGTTTTACGGCTTGGCGAAGTGGCGGAAATCGAAGCACAAATGTTCAATTTAGCACTGAAGCCCCACTTTTGCAAAACCGCTGTTATCGGCTGTTTTTTTCTCGTCATTTTGTTTTCAGTTCTTTTGACACTTGTTTTATAAATTTGTCTTTGTCCTTTTTTGCTTCTTTAATTGTCGCTTTTATGTCTGCTGGAATAGTTAAATATTTGTCTGACCAAATGTAAACTTCCATAATGATAGGCAATAAGTCAATTCCTTTTGTTGTCAGTTTGTATAAAATTTTTGCTTTACTGTCGGGGTGTGCAGATTTTTCTATTATACCATTTTCTTCAAGTCCTTTCAGTCTTGTTGCTAAAATATTTGTTGCAATTCCTTCAGCTGATTTTAAAAAGTCGTTATAGGTACACTTGTTACCGAACATTAGGTCTCTAATAATGAGTAACGACCACTTGTCGCCAAATACGTCAAGCGATTGACTCAAAGGACAGTCTGACCTTTTTTTACCTGTTTCCATAAAATAATTCTAAAATACTTTGAGATTTAACTTGCATTTTGAAAGTTGTTCGTATATTTGCACTTGCAATTTGCAAGCAAAAATACAATTTTAAATTTAAAACTAATAAAAATGAGCAAGAATATTTTAGTTACTGGTGCAAGTTCGGGCTTTGGATTACTTATCGCAAAAGAGCTTCACAGAAAGGGTTTCAATGTAATCGGTACAAGTCGAAATCCTGAAAAAATAAAGTCAACAGTCCCTTTCAAAATGATTGCATTAGACCTTGATTCAGACAACTCAATAACCACTTTGTCTGATAGACTTTATAAAGAAATCGATAAGTTGGATATTCTAATCAACAATGCAGGCTTCTTAGTTACAGGTATAGCAGAAGAAATTCCCATAGAATTAGGTAGAAAACAATTTGAAACTAATTTTTGGGGAACTATCAAAGTTACAAATGCAATTTTGCCCTCTTTTAGAAAGCAAAAATTTGGTAAAATAATAACAGTTGGTTCAATTACTGGGCTTGTTGCATTTCCGAATACATCTTACTATGCCTCCTCCAAACACGCCTTGGAAGGATACTTTAAAGCATTGCGCTATGAATTAGCTGAATTTAATATTCGTGTGGCAATGATTGAACCTGGTTCTTTTAAAACAAATATTATGGAAAATTCATCAACAACCTTAAATCGAATAGAAGACTACAATAGACTAAGGGCGAAAAGCGAAAAATATGCTGATTTAATAGTTGAACAAGGTGAAAATCCTGTAATGGTTGCATCAAAAGTGCTGAAAGTAGTTGAAACTGAAAACCCAAAATTTAGAAATTTAGTTGGTAAAGGCTTATCCGTTTTAATCACGTTACAACATTTTGCCTATGGCATTTTAGAAAAAACAGTACTTAAACAATTAAACAACGCTTAAAAATAAATAAAATGAAAGCATTCATAGCAAAAAGCTACGGCAAAAAAGAAAAATTGCATCTAACTGAAATTGCAGAACCTGCAATAAACCCAAATGATGTATTAGTAGAAGTAAATTCTGCAGGTGTCAATGTAATTGATTTGCTTATACGAAATGGTGATTTTAAACTTTTCTTACCAATGAAACCACCTTTTCAATTAGGTCGTGATGTGGCAGGTGTTGTGACAAAAGTGGGTTCAAAAGTTAGTAAGTTCAAAGTGGGTGATGAAGTATACTCTAGTTCAGGAAATCACAAACTAGGAACGTATGCTCAATATATTTCTATTGATGAAAATGAAGTTGCATTAAAACCCAAAAATCTCACAATGGAAGAAGCAAGCTCAATTCCATTAGTTGGATTAACTTCTTGGCAAGCATTGGTAGAACTTGCAAATGTTCAAAAAGGGCAAAAAGTTTTCGTTCAAGCTGGTTCTGGTGGTGTTGGTACATTTGCCATTCAATTAGCAAAACATTTAGGAGCAACTGTTGCTACTACAACAAGTTCACGCAATTTTGATTTGGTAAAAAGTTTAGGTGCAGATATTGTAATTGATTACAAGACACAAGACTTTGAAACTATATTGAAAGATTATGATTTGGTTTTGCATAGCAATAAGGATACAAAAGTTTTGGAAAAGTCATTACGAATTCTGAAATCAGGTGGTCAAGTTATTTCGCTAACGGGTCCACCAACACCTGAATTTGCAGAACAAATTGGTTTAGCTTGGCATTTGAAATTTGTGACAAAACTTTTAAGTTTAGGTATAAAAAAGAAAGCAAAAAAGTTAAATGCAAAATTTACTTTTCTGTTTATGAGAGCAGAAGGCAAACAATTAAGTCAAATTACAAAACTTATTGAGGCTGGTGTTATAAAACCTGTGATAGATAAAGTCTTTCCGTTTGAACAAACTAATGATGCTTTGTCCTACGTAGAAACAGGTCGGTCAAAAGGGAAAGTTGTTATCAAAGTCAAGTAGTTTGTCTGTCTGTGTAGGGTTTCGGTAAAATAGCCGATAACGTAAAAGTATTTATGAAGAAGGGGGACTTTGGAACTCGTCAGCCCGTAACTGGTGCTGGGTTTTGTTCCAAAGTTGAGTTACTTCCAACTGTTTCATGGTATTCCGTCCGCTGGTACAAATGTTTATTAATGTACTGATGCTTAAATACTTTCGTCCGCCCCATTTTTCATAAATACAATGTTGTGCGTTCGCTTTTTTTAGTCTGCGATGTAAGATGTCTGCCCACTTATTGCCTTCAAATTTTTTCTTTACCTTTTCGCCCGAATCCATTTCATGCCTCATCGCCAGCCCAATTGCTTGGTATTTTATGAATGGTTGGTTGCAAAAATACACATATCGAACAGAGATAAGCTGGTGGATATTTGTGGTGGCAAGTGCTGGGGCTTTGCTAATTACATTATTGACGGTGCGTTATCAAGCTATAAAAGCAGCTTTGATGAATCCAGTGAAGAGTTTGAAGAGTGAATAAAACTGGAAAAGTGAAAGAATAAATGTGATTTAAGTTTGGGAGTTTGTTATTTTTTTACCAACTCAAAACTCCCATTCTTTTCACCTTCCTTTACTTGCCAGCCTTCATTTATTTTCAATGTCCATCCATCCCCTGTATAAGTTAATTCATCTTTCTTCACAGGTACTGCCACTCTACGAGTGCTACCATCAGTAGCAACTAGAACTCCTTTTTCGGCTTCCAATTTTCCCCAAGGGCCAGATGCACGAAATGGGCCATAATAAACGGTACCTTCACCTTTAATGGATACAGCACCTCGGGAATCAAAACTGTGATTGCCGCCTGGAAAAATTAATATGGAGCCATCTATAAATATTTTTTGTAGTTCATGGAGACGATCCCGCCTAGCTTTTTCTCTTTTTTCTTCTGCTAATAAAATATCATTCCCTGCGTATTTCAAAGCTGCTATATGTACATCAGTGCTTGGTTTTAATTTTAGTGCTTGTGAAAGTAAGAATCCAAAGTCATCTGTGTTTTTAAGCGATTTTCGCCAATTAGGAGCAATTTCATCCAATAAAATACAATAAGCTGGGCCTGAAATATAGGCAAATGTGCGTACTAAACTGGCTTCATTTGCAGTATTTTCAGCACCTGTAAGCAAATCAATAGCACTTTGTTTGGCTTCTATAATATTCTCAGCCGCCAACTTAGTCCCTGTGTAGGCTGCCAGCCCTTCTGTGATTTCTTGCCCTCTTTCGTCCTCAATATTGGCGGCAAAAATAGTTCTTCTGGCCTGCCGAAAGGCCAATATATCTGATAAGGCAGCTTTACGCTGTTTACCTGATTTTCGAAGTGCCTGTTCCAAGGCTTTCCATTCCAATCGCATCCAATATCTACCATCTTTAGCATCAAGGTGTTCGGGAGTATTAGCAGCGGCACCCAATTTGAGCTGGGGCTGTACTCCATGAAACATTTCATGCAGAAATAGTTCTTTTCGTTCGCGTGGCTTTCTGTTCACAATATCACTCCACATATAAGCAATCCAAGTTTCACCTCCCCATTGAATAGGAGCATTTAAGAGCCCAAGCAATTGAGGATGAGGTGCATCGGGTGCTGGTTTACTTGTAGCGATTGTTTTTGTTTGCCTATCATAAATAACCATTGGACCACAGATTGATTTGCCCCAAAGTTTGCCACCGTCTTTTTCACAAAGTGCTTGGGCTTCTTTAAAGTACTCTTGGGCAAGCTGTTGGTTGACTTGGGCATGGGTATAGTTTGTACCCCAATATATAGAAAGGAGAATTATCATTTTCCTTCTATTTTTAAAATTAATTGAAATGCATTCATTATCTACCATTGAGTTTTTAAAATGAATCGAATTACATTATTCATTTCCAATACGATGCTGCTATTCTAAATCCTATACATTCATCTTTCGCTTCAGGAAAAATCGCATACCTCTTAGATACTGTACAATGGATAGCACCATTATGATGACATCCGCCTCTTAATACTCTGTCTTCACTTTCATGCATGCAAGGTGTGCCATCTGTTGGTATCAAACTAATATCTCTTTGAAAAGAATCCTGACACCATTCCCATAAATTACCACACATGTCAAAAATGCCTAATTGGTTTCCTATCTTCAGTCCTACTATGTGTGTCTCAGTACCTTTTTCATGATTTTTTAGTTTTGTAATTATTTCCGGGTCGGTATATTTTCCACTGTTCATTTCATACCAAGCCACTTCATTTATATCATTGCTGCCGCTAAATAGAAAATCATCTTTCCAATGAGAGCCGCCTCTAGCTGCATATTCCCATTCTGTTTCTGTAGGCAAGCGAAATATCAAATTATATTTATCACCAAATTCAAGATTCAATTTGTGTAAAAAACCATTTATTTGAGTGATGTTGTTAAAAGAAACATTTTCTACTGGTCTATTTGGGCAAACAAAATGTGAGGGGTTATTGCCCATAATGTATTCCCACATTTGCTGAGTTATCTGGAATTTGGAAATAAAAAAATCATTGATATGAATGTCTGTTTTTTCACTTGCACCAAACAAATAGGTACTATCTCCTGTTCCTTTTAAAAAAACCATAGGGAAACTATAAATGACTTCGGGAAAGTAAATGTCAAAACTCTTCATGGTTATAGTATTTTGATGACTGTTTAAAGTGACGCACAACGTTCGTGTATGCGCAGTTTAAATTTACCTTTCAAAATTATTAATCAAATTTAAATTGCGCATACACATTGTTGGCAGTAGTTGAGCCTTTCTCCTCACTTGGTAGGTCGTGCAGCCAAGGAAATACGTGTTTTAGAACTTTGCCAAATAAAAAACGCTCCCCGTTTCCGAGTTAATTATAATTAAATTAAGCAAGTCTACAAATAAGTTAATCCTTGACGCAACGAACAGAAAAACCAGTTACCTTATTGAAAGTACCTCCGTAGACCACACCATCTGAGCTATTCATGTGGCGATGAAAAGCATCGCCTGTATCCTTTTCCGTAGAACTCCACCAACCACCGTGGGTATTGATTAAGTCGAATTTCCCACCAGAGTCACGGAAACCGCCCCGAAGAGCTGAAAACCCACTTTCATTGGTACCATTTCCATTTTCTTCCCATCCACTTGTACGTTTCATTTTGGTTCCAGCTGCAGCTTCTCCTCCCAGATAATCCGTAAGGGCTGTCCATTCATCATCTGAGGGAACTTTCCATCCATCAGGTGCTAACCCCCTCGGGTCGTTTATTGCATACCAATTGTATATTTTGTGATACTTATCACCATTTGCAGGGTCGTTGTTATAATAGCACCAGGCAGGTTGTTTATTCTCTCCTGCGAGTAGCCATTCGGCCTCAGTTTTTGCTTCAGGTATAGAGTCGCCATTCCGAAACTTGTCAACATTAAGGTTTTCAGACATCCATACTTGGTTGCCAATGGTCACGGTTTGGGTATGAGCAATACTTACCAAAACGAAGCAGAATTGAAGAATTAAAGCGAATTTTTTCATTGTTTAAATGTACTTAAGATTGAGGAAAAATGTAGTTAAGTTTGGTCTAGCCCCCTATTACTGCCAACGTTTGGCTTGCTGCCGTGCCGCCGTGCGTTAGCTTTGTGGACTGGCTGTTCGGCGGCATGGACAGCAAGCCGTTGTTATCTGCATTTTATTTTGGGGCTACTCCTTTCAGTTTCCATAAAAAATACCCCTTTTTGTCTTTCAACTCATTATTGGCTTTTAAACCTTCTATACGCTCCATAATGAAACCAATTACACTTGTTGCAAGACCCGTTGGAATTGTGTAATTCGGGAGACCGCGGTACATAGAAGCATTTACACCCAGAAATCCTGTAAGAACCCCCAACTTTCTTAACGCACCAATATTATTCATTCTTTTCACAGTCTTTTCTATGTTATTTAATTCATCGTCAATTTTGTTTCTCTGAATATATTTCACCTCATGTGCAAAATTTTCAGTTCCAAAATTTGATTTTAGACTATTTATTGATTGCAAGAGACCGGAACTAAATGTTGCAAATTCTTCATAATAATCTTCTTTAACTTTCGAAAGCGTCTCAATATCTATGTTATCTAAAAAGGGGAGTTTTAAGGAAAGAAGAGCCAAAAGTTTATCATTTGCAAGCCATTCCCAAGTGCTATCAACATTATGATAAAATGTATCATCAAAACAAGGCATTGAATTGAAATAATCTGGAACAGACAATCCCTTGTTTAAAAATTCAAGTTCCATTTCAAATGTTGGTATGAATGGGGCATAAACTATTTTGCCAGTTTTTAAATATTCTCTGCCACTTGAAAAAATCCAGTCTTTAAAGTTTTGTGGTATTTGATTGAATGCCCAAGCCGCATAAGCAACATACAAACCATTGTTTAACATCTTAGTAGAAGATGACCATTGCAAAGGCGGTCTATAATTTAGCGTTAAAGGCGATGGTCTTAGGGTTTTCAATTCCTCGATAACTTCGTCAAAGTATCCGGGCTTGTAGTTGCCGTCCGCTGGCATAGGTATTTCTCCCAAAGTATCTTCTTCTGGCACCCATTTTCTTGTATCTCTTACAACTAAGGTGTCAGCAACCAAGAACAGTTTTTTTGATAATTTCTCGAATTGTTCAAAACTGCTCACATTAACTATCAACTTTAATCCGTCATGTTTTGTCAATGCGGCGGATAATGCGTTATTGTTTGCCATGTACCAAAATTCAATCAGCCCTGCCGCATCATCTGGGTCTCGGTCTATAAAATCAAACAAATCGGATTGAATTTTTGAGATTAGCATATTTTATTTTTTTCTTCTGTTGCAGATAACATTTATAAAAGTATCCGACAGCCCACAAAAAAAGGGCTATGCTCCACGTTACTCTTATAGGGCTGTCGGTATACTTTTATGTTGACCGACAAGCAGGTGGTAGTATCTAAGGTGTAAAGTATGGATGCATGATGTAGCTTAAGGTGGTGAGTTGTTATCATTTTTATTGGGTGTTGATGGGTTGTAGGCAATTTTAATTCATTTGAATGTTAAATTTATGATTTTTTACCTTGTAATTTACGTATTTGATTACAATTTTTGATTTTTAGAAATAGATTGCACTAGCAAGCTGCCTTGCATATTAGAGGGTGTTGCTCTGGTCATCTTCTCGCCAATTATGAATCATCTTTAAAACACACTGCAACCAAGATCAGTGACAATTTTTGACAATGAGGGCACTGGTTATACCATATGTTATTCTTTTCTAATAATCTCACATGCCAAGGGACTTTTACTTTTGCAGGATGATAAGGGAGATTTAAATAGTAAGAAATCTCTTCGATATTAGCTTTACGATTTCTATTACTGAGATAACCATAACTGCGGATTTTAGTAAAATATTTAGGTAAAATATGTTGTTCAAACCTGCGGATAAACTCATTAGCCCCGAGTTCCATTTCTTTCACTTGACCCTCTGCTGTATAGTCTTTATAATCAAATGTTACAGTATCAGAATTAATTTCGATTTTTTTGATTCTATTGTTAGTGATGGCTACCTTATGTGTATACCTTCCGAGATATTCGATGACTTGTTGAGGCCCACCGAACGGTTTTTTTGCATAGACCACCCAATCTTTAGAGTATAAGGGACTTATAAACTCCTGGATATCTAAGTGAAATGGCACTGTTACATCTTGGTTAGCAATTAACTTCTTCAATCCGTGCAGATATTTTGCTCTGAACACAATTGCCATAGCTTTTACCGGGAAAAGAAAATCATCCTTGTTTCGTACTGCGTTTTTCCATATCATTCCGTCTTTGGTTTTTATCATACCACCTCCACTAACTATGCAATGAAGATGGGGATGAAAGCTAAGTTGCTGTCCCCAGGTATGCAAAACAGCCAGAATGCCAGGAATAGCCCCTAAATGCTTTGGGTTCTTTGCAAAATCAAGGAGTGTTTCGGCAGTCGCATCAAAGAGCAGCTTGTAAAGTACTTTACGATTACCCAATATTATACTATTTAGTTCATGTGGTAAAGTGAATACTATATGGTAGTAGCTAATCGGTAATAACTCACTTCTCCGATCATCAACCCACTGTTCTTTTTGCATCGAACCACAAGCAGGGCAGTGGCGGTTTCGGCAACTGTGGTACTGGTATTTTAATTTCATGCAGTCGTTATTGTTGCATTTATACAAGTGGTAGCCAAGTTGTGCAGTCCTGCAACTCTTAAGTTGGTTGAGGACATGCTCGACATGAGGATTTTGAATGAGTATGATATTTATTTAATATGGACTGAACAGTGGCTACCTTTGGGCTGGTAGCAGTATTCATGGCGTTTGGTCGGGCTTTTTTATTAATATGGGAGATCATTGCATCAAACGGATTCATGATTTGATTTAGACGCTTACTACTCAAATGTAGGTATTGAGTAGTTTGAGATAGATGACTATGGCCCATCATCTCCTGTACGACTTGCAAATCTGCACCGTTATCTACCAGATGTGTAGCGAAACTATGCCTTAGTGTATGAACCGTATAATTTTTACCTCCTAATCCGATTTTTGCTAATGTCTTTTGAAGAATAACCTGAATAGACCGAACTGAATATTTGCTAGCAGTTCTATAGCCATTAAATAAATAATTAACAGGTTTGTAATATAAATAATACGTTCGAAGCTGGTCCAAAACTAATGGTGATAAGGGTACAAATCTGTCTTTTTTTCCTTTTCCATTCACAATTTTTATCCGCATGAGCTTACTGTCTATATCGATAAGTTTAAGGTTGGTAATTTCACTCACACGCATTCCTGTACTGTATAAAAGAATGATCAACGTTTTGTGTTTAACATTTTTTATTGTGGAAATAACATTAAAAACTTCCTGTTCTTCCATAACAGGAGGCAGCTTGTGACTATGAGCCGCAAATAATATACTTGGTATTTTGTAAGGTTTATTCTGAACTTGCCTGAAAAAGAAAGCAAAACTATTGGCTGCCATTTTTGATTTGACCCTGCTACAACCTAGCGTTTTATTCAGATAAATGAGATAATTAAGCGAGTCTTCATAGGTAATTTGAGACGGCCTGACATCTCCATAATAGCTAAAAAGGTATCGAAGTTCACTTAAATAACTTCGAATGGTTCCGGGGCCATATTCACCTAGATTTAAAGGTCTTTGGTGCGTTGCAATGCATTGATTGCATACTGCGATAAAGTTTTTTTTCTTGCATAATATTAAATTTTTAGCTTAACAAGATAAGCCAAAATTTAAGGCAAAACCCGTTGCGAAGCAATGTTGGTTCAACGATTTGCAGATTTGCGATGGGCGGGATTTTTACAACTGAACTTTATGCGGAGCACAGAACTTTCGGCTACCACTAAACTGTCTGCGGAGCACGTAACCCCGCCTATTGCAAATGTGCTGTTATGCCCAGTTTTTCTTTCTTCCGTCATAGTTGTTGTCGCAATATGTTGTTTAGTTCGTCTGCTTTATTGAGTGTCATTAAGTGTCCACCGTTTTTAATTGTCGAGTTGCAATTTACAAACTTAATAGGTAAAATTCTGTCGCTTGTTCCATGAATATGAAATATGTTTTTGGTCTGCGTTTGGTTTGTCCACCGTGCAACTTTGTCAATTGCCCAATTCAAAAAAGTCAGATCGGTGTCGATAAGAATTTGTTTTAAAAGCTGTTTGTCAAACGTTGATGTTGTCCCGAAAAACCAGTTTGTAATATGGTTTGAACTTTTTAAAAGTCGGGTCGGCAAAAGTTTGTGAAGTCCAAGTTGTCCAGCGAAACGATAATAAAATGGAATTTCACTTTTTGTCTTGGCTGATGCAATTAAAATTACTTTCTCGGTGTCAATTTGTTTAGCCACTTCAACTGCAACCAGTCCACCGAATGAAAGTCCGATTAGAGTTGGTTTTGTTGTCGAGATTTGGTCAAGAAGTCGTGTTGCGTAATTTTCAATTGTTTCGCTGTCCTGTGGAATAATCCACTTTACAAAAGTTGTCGAGAAGCCAGAAAAGTCAAGTCGTTGAAAAACTCTTTCGTCTGCTCCAAGTCCGCTAAATATGTAAAGTTCCTTTGCCAAGTTTTTGTCTTAATGCGTTACTTTATTTGTCAATTTGCCATTTTCAAAGTAAAGGTCCAGTTTTTTTGAACCGTCTAAATTAAATTGTTCCCAATGTCCGTTTGGCAGTCCATTTTTAATTGTAAAAGTTCCTTTAACGTTTCCGTTTTCGTGAAAATAAAAGGTGTCTGTTCCTGTATAGAATTTAGTTGCGTGTTCTTCACAGTCACCGTAATAGTATTTTCCATTTTTTTCTATTACCATTTCATTTAATACTATTTCGTCCTTGTCCATTTGTCGTCCACAACCAAAAAGGCTCAATAATAAAAGTGTAAATGTCAGTCTATTTAGTGTCGTCATAAAATTGGGCATAACATTTATAAAAGTATCCGACAGCCCACAAAAAAAGGGCTATGCTCCACGTTACTCTTATAGGGCTGTCGGTATACTTTTATGTTGACCGACAAGCAGGTGGTAGTATCTAAGGTGTAAAGTATGGATGCATGATGTAGCTTAAGGTGGTGAGTTGTTATCATTTTTATTGGGGGTTGATGGGTTGTAGGCAATTTTAAGGTTCATCGCAATAACAAGTACTTTTTTAAAAACCAGAAAATCAATATCTTAGAGTAAAAAAAGCTATGGATTCAAAAATATTGGAATTAGGATATGGCATAAAAGGGTTGATATTACAAAAGTTGAAGAGGACAATGGATATATCGGAATACATATAGAAACCAAGAAGGGCAATTTGAAATGTGGAGAATGTGGTAGTCGGAATGTGATAAAACGAGGCTATACAATTCGGGAGTTCAGGGATGTTCCGATTGGCCTAAGAGCTGTGCGACTAATAGCAAAGGTGTATCGACTGGAATGTAAGAATTGTCTGAAACTAAGACAGGAGAAACTATCCTTTGCTGAGAAAAAAAAACTATACGAATAACGTAAAGAATCTATGTTTGAGTTTATTGAGTTGTATGACGATAGAAGATGTATCAAACTACACAGGACTGCACTGGCATACGATTAAAAAAAATGGATAAGGAGTATCTGAAAAGACGGTACAGGAAAATGGATTTTAGAAGAGTTAAATATATAGCGATAGATGAATTCGCGGTGAGCAAAGGTCACCAATACATGACAGTAGTAATGGACCTGGAAACGAAACGAGCCTTATATGTCAAAAAAGGCAAAGATGGAGCTAGTCTGAGGGAGTTTTGGAAGGAAATCAAGAAGCAAAAAGTCAAAATAAAGGCAGTAGCAATAGATATGAGTCCTGCCTATATCAAATCGGTCACAGATCATATAGGGTATGACAAAATAGTATTCGATTGGTTTCATATCAAAAAGAAAATAAATTTTGAAATAGATGAGTTACGGCGAGAGATGTACAATGAGGAAAAGAGGCTTGGTATCCGCCAAGTAATGAAGGGCAGTAGATGGCTATTATTAAAGAATTCAGAAAACCTAAATGCCGAAAAGATGAGAAGCAGAAATTGGAAAAGGTGCTACAAATGAATAAGCCATTGGCCACAATGTACTATATGAAAGAAGAATTAACAACCATGTGGTGGTTGGGTGGAAAAGCAAAATCTGAAGCATACTTGCAAACCTGGGTTCTCAGGGCTATAAATAGCGGAATTAAGCAGCTGATAAAAAGTTGGAAATATGATAGGCTCGTTTAGAACAGCAATCTTAAGATGGTTTGATTTTTGATATTAGTTTATCAACTGGACCGCTAGAAGGATTTAATAACAAAATCAAAGTACTAAAAAGAAAAGCTTATGGTTATCGAGATATTGATTACTTCGGATTGAAAATATTTGATTTGCATAATTATCGGTTGAAGTATGCATTAATGCGATGAACCAATTTTAATTCATTTGAATGTTAAATTTATGATTTTTTACCTTGTAATTTACGTATTTGATTACAATTTTTGATTTTTAGAAATAGATTGCACTAGCAAGCTGCCTTGCATATTAGAGGGTGTTGCTCTGGTCATCTTCTCGCCAATTATGAATCATCTTTAAAACACACTGCAACCAAGATCAGTGACAATTTTTGACAATGAGGGCACTGGTTATACCATATGTTATTCTTTTCTAATAATCTCACATGCCAAGGGACTTTTACTTTTGCAGGATGATAAGGGAGATTTAAATAGTAAGAAATCTCTTCGATATTAGCTTTACGATTTCTATTACTGAGATAACCATAACTGCGGATTTTAGTAAAATATTTAGGTAAAATATGTTGTTCAAACCTGCGGATAAACTCATTAGCCCCGAGTTCCATTTCTTTCACTTGACCCTCTGCTGTATAGTCTTTATAATCAAATGTTACAGTATCAGAATTAATATCGATTTTTTTGATTCTATTGTTAGTGATGGCTACCTTATGTGTATACCTTCCGAGATATTCGATGACTTGTTGAGGCCCACCGAACGGTTTTTTTGCATAGACCACCCAATCTTTAGAGTATAAGGGACTTATAAACTCCTGGATATCTAAGTGAAATGGCACTGTTACATCTTGGTTAGCAATTAACTTCTTCAATCCGTGCAGATATTTTGCTCTGAACACAATTGCCATAGCTTTTACCGGGAAAAGAAAATCATCCTTGTTTCGTACTGCGTTTTTCCATATCATTCCGTCTTTGGTTTTTATCATACCACCTCCACTAACTATGCAATGAAGATGGGGATGAAAGCTAAGTTGCTGTCCCCAGGTATGCAAAACAGCCAGAATGCCAGGAATAGCCCCTAAATGCTTTGGGTTCTTTGCAAAATCAAGGAGTGTTTCGGCAGTCGCATCAAAGAGCAGCTTGTAAAGTACTTTACGATTACCCAATATTATACTATTTAGTTCATGTGGTAAAGTGAATACTATATGGTAGTAGCTAATCGGTAATAACTCACTTCTCCGATCATCAACCCACTGTTCTTTTTGCATCGAACCACAAGCAGGGCAGTGGCGGTTTCGGCAACTGTGGTACTGGTATTTTAATTTCATGCAGTCGTTATTGTTGCATTTATACAAGTGGTAGCCAAGTTGTGCAGTCCTGCAACTCTTAAGTTGGTTGAGGACATGCTCGACATGAGGATTTTTTGAATGAGTATGATATTTATTTAATATGGACTGAACAGTGGCTACCTTTGGGCTGGTAGCAGTATTCATGGCGTTTGGTCGGGCTTTTTATTAATATGGGAGATCATTGCATCAAACGGATTCATGATTTGATTTAGACGCTTACTACTCAAATGTAGGTATTGAGTAGTTTGAGATAGATGACTATGGCCCATCATCTCCTGTACGACTTGCAAATCTGCACCGTTATCTACCAGATGTGTAGCGAAACTATGCCTTAGTGTATGAACCGTATAATTTTTACCTCCTAATCCGATTTTTGCTAATGTCTTTTGAAGAATAACCTGAATAGACCGAACTGAATATTTGCTAGCAGTTCTATAGCCATTAAATAAATAATTAACAGGTTTGTAATATAAATAATACGTTCGAAGCTGGTCCAAAACTAATGGTGATAAGGGTACAAATCTGTCTTTTTTTCCTTTTCCATTCACAATTTTTATCCGCATGAGCTTACTGTCTATATCGATAAGTTTAAGGTTGGTAATTTCACTCACACGCATTCCTGTACTGTATAAAAGAATGATCAACGTTTTGTGTTTAACATTTTTTATTGTGGAAATAACATTAAAAACTTCCTGTTCTTCCATAACAGGAGGCAGCTTGTGACTATGAGCCGCAAATAATATACTTGGTATTTTGTAAGGTTTATTCTGAACTTGCCTGAAAAAGAAAGCAAAACTATTGGCTGCCATTTTTGATTTGACCCTGCTACAACCTAGCGTTTTATTCAGATAAATGAGATAATTAAGCGAGTCTTCATAGGTAATTTGAGACGGCCTGACATCTCCATAATAGCTAAAAAGGTATCGAAGTTCACTTAAATAACTTCGAATGGTTCCGGGGCCATATTCACCTAGATTTAAAAGGTCTTTGGTGCGTTGCAATGCATTGATTGCATACTGCGATAAAGTTTTTTTTCTTGCATAATATTAAATTTTTAGCTTAACAAGATAAGCCAAAATTTAAGGCAAAACCCGTTGCGAAGCAATGTTGGTTCAACATTTGCGTTTACGAATGTTTACTGCGTATATTTCCTTATATCTACCAAATTTAGTTAATATTTAGTCTGTCTAGCGGACTTTGCATACGAAATTTATTGGTATCAGTAAGATGAGTATAGATTTCAGTTGTTTTGGGAGAACTATGACCCAGAGCTGCCTGAATATTGCGCAGGTCTACTCCCGCTTCCAGCAAGTGGGTGGCATATGAATGCCTTAAAGTATGCACTGTGGCGTAAGCATCGACTTTGGCTCTCTCCAGGGACTGGTGAAAAACGGCTTGGATACTCCGTACGCTGTATTGGCCACCTTCCTGTCCTTCAAAATACCAGTATTGGCAGGGATACAGCTTTTCATACTCCATTAAAACAGTTTTGAGTTTGACAGGAAAAAACACGTACCTGTCTTTTTTGCCTTTTCCAGCTTTAATAAATAATCGATTTTGATTCCAGTCCACATCTGCTTTTCTCAGGTGAACTACTTCACTTATACGCAATCCACAGGCATAGATCATGCTTAGTATAGATTTGTGTTTAAGGTTGGTATTGGCATTGATTAGGGCGGTTACTTCTTCCTGACTTAGGGTACCGGGTAATTTGAACCCCTTCCGTGGCCGGATTTCCCAAAATGCTCTTGGTTCATGCCTGATCTTCTCAAAATAGAACTTCAACGCATTGATTATGGTATTTTGATAGGCCTCTGACCACTTATTTTTATCTAATTGTGTTCGGATCCAACCTTTAAAGTCTTCCAAGGTCCAATCTTTTGGATGTAATGATATACAATGGTATAGAAAATATCGAAAGGAGTTGCAATAGGTCTTGATTGTATTCAAGCTATATCGCAGGACATATAATTGAGTATAATACCGATCATACTCCAGCTGGAGATGATCTGGTAGAGCAGGCATACTTTTTTTTTGGTGAAAGGTTTGCCCATTTGTTTTAATTATTTGGTACTGGTTCAAGGAAGACAGGCACTGCTGCCATATCTTAATATCATAGGGGATGCACCAACTTTTGTTCGCAGGGCTCCAGTGACTGTGGGGTATTTTTCTGATTAGTGCATTACATTCCTGATCAAATCTTTCTGTACGCAATCCGATCATTTTTTGTTGATTAATTTCTATGGGGAAAGCAAAAATTTTCATAATTCAGTATTATAATGAGTAAATTTATTATAAAATACTAAATTAGGTAATGATTAAAATGTTAATGGCCAATGTTTTATAAAATTAAAATTCATTAAACGATTAATAACGGATAAATATCGGATATGAATAAGTTATGCATACAATGCGGTCAGTCTGTGAGAGGCAGATCGGATAAAATGTTCTGCAGCATGAGCTGCAAAAATGACTACAATTATAAAAACAGGGCTACGACCAAGTCAGATGTAAAAACCATCGATGATCTACTCCATCGAAACCGTATTATATTAATGACACTGATGGGCGACTCCAAAAAGGAAACTTTTGATAAAATGATATTGACCCGCGCTAAATTCAGATTTGAATTTCACACCGGCCATTATATCAACAAAGAAGGAAAAACCTATTGGTTAGTATATGACTATGCCTGGATGGCATTTTCAGATCAGAAGATATTGGTGGTCAGGAAAAGCATGTAGTAAGCGTTGGAGGGAAATGCAAAGCACATCTTTATATTTCACCCAGAGCGGATCTATAATCGCCTGTAAATTAATACGATAAACAAATAGTTGCCATCATGGTGCAGATACCCTTTGATTTATGGCTAAGCGGATTACGCCGGCTACTTGATGATTATAATCTTTAGTGTAAGGCAGCACGGATAGGCAGCCCCTGTATGATGTTGCCTTCCTGCTCTACCCACCAGGCCAACCTCGCATATACCTCCTCCGACGGAAAATAATTGAGGGCCATTTTGACATATATATTGCCATGTTTGGCTTCTGATACCCAGAGCATTTTGTAAAACCGCTTTAGCTCCGGGTCAATGAGGTTTTCTTCAATGAGGCGGAACCTTTCTGCACCTCTCATTTCGACGAGGGAGCCGATCAGCAGCCTGTCCAGGAATCGCTGCATGACCGGTGTTTTCATCAAAGCTAACAAGGATTTGATATATGGGTCTTCCGGCATGGATGACAACAGGGAAACTCCCCTCGACCGCATGATCTCAAAGACTTGTTTAAAATGATCCAGCTCCTCCAGCGCGGTATCGATGAGGTCCGGGATGATCTCGTTGCGATCAGGATATTTTGCCACCATACTTAAGGCCATGGCACTGGCCTTGCGTTCGCAATCAGCATGGTCTTGAAGAAAAGTATCAAAATGCTCCAATACTTTTTCTACCCAGGCGGTTGGACTGGGTATAGCTACATCCAGGCTCAGCTTCATGAACTTCTAAATAGCAGGTAGATCAGTACAAATAGGGCCACCGTGATAAGGCCTACTATCACAAAGAAATTTTTTAATTGTTTAGGTTCGCTTTTTTTAGCGGATTTTGATTTAGATCTTGATGTCATAATTTGTGATGATAATAGTGATTGATCACTCCAAATCTAAAGAAATAACCGGAAAAATTATTCTGTTTTTGCGTACTCCCAGGTATTGAGATCAAACGGAAGCCAAACTAACTAACAGGATTGTCTTTTTCGCCAGAGCCAGCCTCCCGGGAGGCTCAACCGTTGTTTAACCAGGGCTTGAAAGAAGATAAAGGGATTTTTTTCATCATTTCGTAAAATTCATTGATTCGGGGATCGACCAGGATATCATTGGGCCGCAGGGGTTTGCTGAGCACGACCCCGCCTAGCGTGCGACATCGCGATAGTGCCACGTAGGTCTGTCCATACTCAAAGGCACCATGACCAAGATCTATATGGATATGATCAAATGTTTTGCCCTGACTTTTGTGGATGGTGATGGCCCAGGCTAGTTTGATAGGGTAGTGCCGAAAGGTTCCGATGACTTCTGTCTCCAGTTCTTTTTCTTTATTGAGTTTATATTTGATGATATGCCATTCGAAAGGAAATAATTCGATGGTTTTAGTGGAGCCTTGCCTGTCGAGCTCTACCAGGATCTTTTCTTTACTTAGTGAGGCAATTTTGCCAATACTGCCGTTTACAAAGGCTTTAGAAGGATCATTGCGAACAAACATGACCTGGGCGCCTTCTTTAAGTATCAGCACAGGATCGGTCGGGTAGCTGGATTTATTAAACTCTCCTTCGATCTCTGCATGGTATGTAAAGATTGGCAGGTCGATAGCCTGCAATCGGAGTGTATTGATGCGATCTGCGATAGCATTGGTCGTAGATAAGGTGATGACATATTGATCTGTAAGACTTTTATTATGTGCCCGCTGGTTGATTTCTTCCAGATCATCATAATCAAACTGGCGTGTACGGATGCGATCAAGTAACTGAATAAAATTATATTCTTCCTGGCGATATACATGATGGAGTTCAATCATCTTTACATCAAAATGATCTCCAAATACCTGTGCAGAATAGAAATAAGGTGTTTCATATTTTTGCTGGAGCGCCTCCCGCTCTGACGAAGAGGAAAGGACCGGAGGTAATTGGTAAAGGTCTCCAAAAAAGATCATTTGGACACCTCCGAAAGGCTCCTCACTGCCTCTGTTGATTCGTAAAAAATAATCTATCTGATCCAGCATGTCGGCTCTCACCATAGATATTTCGTCTATGACGAGCGTCACCAACCTTTCGTACAATTGATGTTTTAAAACCCGATGGATCTGCGATCGATGAAGCGGATAGGAAAGGAACCCAAAAAAACTATGGATGATCTGACCTCTAACATTTAAAGCTGCGATCCCGGTTGGGGCTATGACTGCAATTTTTTTGCGGGTAGTATCTTTAAAAAGTTGCAGGAGGGTAGATTTGCCGGTGCCTGCTTTGCCGGTGATAAAATAGGAGTCATCAGTCTGCTCGAGTATAGAAAGGCAATTTCTGAAATCAGCGGTGAGTGCTAAGGGTTCGAATCTTGTCGAAGACAAAATAGGTTAAATATTTTAGGTAAAGATATACAGATAATTATGGATGTTAATAGATCTTTGCTTCGCAAAATATACCAATAACATACTATCCATGTCTGAGATCAAACCATTTGCGTTTAAACAATTTAAGATACATCAGGACAAAGTCCCGATGAAGGTTGGTACCGATGGTGTCCTCGTCGGCGCCTGGGCAGACCTCACCGCTATTACACAAGTCCTGGATATCGGCACCGGTTCGGGGTTGATCGCACTAATGATGGCGCAGAGACTTCCTTCGACTGCCAGGGTCCATGCCATCGATGTGGATGAAAAAGCCATCTTGCAGGCAAAGGATAATTTTGATGCTTCTCCCTGGCCTTCAAAAATGGAGGTATATCACCAATCTATACAAGATTTTGCCAGGGCCACCGACCACCGTTTTGATTTGATCATCAGCAATCCTCCTTTTTTTACCGGAGGTATGCTATCGGGCAGGACACCACGCGATGAAGCCAGGCATACGATAAAATTGCCTCACGGGGACTTATTGTGGGCTGTAAGTAAATTGTTAAAGCCGGATGGTCATCTTGCCATTATCCTTCCCTATCTGCAAGGCCTCCGTTTTATAGAGATATCTGAGTCCTACAAATTGTATCCACGCCGCATCACCGAAGTCAAATCAAAGCCTGAAAAATCAATAGAACGATTATTGATTCAATTTGGCAGGCAGCGGACAGTGACAGTTATGGAGGAATTATTGATCCACAACCACGAAAACGAATATTCAGAACAATATAAATCCATCACAAAAGACTTCTACCTGAACTTCTAACCAGGTCCATTAAATCTCAATATGTTTAGATCCATACCATCTCTTGCCGGAAGCAATATCTATGAATTGAATGTGCGGCAATATACTGCAGCAGGAACATTTCAAGCCCTGAAGCCCCATCTGCCCAGGCTCAGATCCATGGGGATCGATATCCTGTGGTTTATGCCTATCACCCCTATATCGCTGAAAGAACGGAAAGGTAGTCTGGGCAGTTATTATGCAGCAGGTGATTATACTTCGATCAATCCTGAATTTGGGACTATGGAGGATTTTGTATCCCTGGTAGATGCTGCTCATCAATTGGGATTTAAAGTGATCATCGATTGGGTAGCTAACCATACCGGCTGGGATCATACCTGGACGCGATCACATCCTGAATATTATGTCAGAAATCAACAAGGTTCTTTTTATGAAAAAAATGGCTGGGAAGATGTGATAGACCTGGATCATCAGAATCCACTCATGCAGGATGCTATGATCGATGCTATGAAATATTGGGTAGAAAAGGCCGGTATCGATGGATTTCGCTGCGATATGGCTATGCTGGTGCCGCTGGAGTTTTGGATTAAAGCCAGGGGCACACTGGATGGCATCAGGCCTTTGATTTGGCTGGCAGAATGTGAAGATCAACGATATTTTGAGGCGTTCGATATGCTGTATGCCTGGGAGTGGATGCATCTCACCCGTTCTGTCGCACATGGAGGTCATCGAAGTAGTTTAGAAGGGTTGCTGGCTAAATACAAACAATACACGGTGGACCATAAAAGGCAATTGTTTTTCACTTCTAATCATGATGAAAATAGTTGGAATGGAACCGAATATGAGCGCTATGGTGCCCTGGCCAAATCTTTTGCCGCCCTATCCATCCTGATACCGATAGGCATACCGTTGATCTATGCTGGACAAGAACTGCCTTTGATGCATAGATTGAAGTTTTTTGACAAAGACTGTATACCTTTTGATGATGGTGAAATGGCTTTGCATTCTTTTTACCAATGTTTGCTACTATTGAGAGCTAACAATCCGATATTTTCTTCCATGGCTCAGGATCAGGATTGGGCGATAAATACGCTGACAGAAGATGATCAGGTATTCACAATGCACCTGGGCAAGGGAAAGCACCACGAAGTCATTGTATTAATGAATTTGAGTGCAGAAAACAAAGAAATAAACTTAAATAATAAAAAGTTGGGTGACCGTTATAAAAATGTTTTTACCCAACAGGAATTTTATCCAAATACAGCCCAATATATGATACTGAGCGGGGCTGGCATAAATGTCTATGAAAGATCAGACAGTCATTAAACGACAGAGCTGGAATCGTGCTCTATCAGTTCTTTGGCCAGATTTAAAATAGAAGTGTCCTCTAATTCTACAATGCCTCCATTCGGTCCGGGTTGAATATGCTGATCTATAATTTTACCATCTACAAACTTTTTGGCACCAAAATAATTTCTGACGGTCTGTTCGTCCAGATTGAGATCATGTGCAATTTTTGATACTCCACCGGTAGGCAGCATGTGCTTAATCTGGCGCAATTCTTCAAATGTGATGTGCATAATGAAATGGATTTAATGAAAAAAAAATTTACCTAAATATAGTGCACTTTAAATGCGAAAGCAAGAAATGAATATCAAATTAACAAATTTTAGTATACAATTATACATTATCCTCAGGGAGCAAGCACGGTTTCGACCGGATCGTAGGGAAGTCCGAAAGCATCGGCGACTCCCTGGTAGACTACCTTGCCTTCTACGATATTAAGCCCTCTTCTCAAGCCCAGATTGTCGATACAAGCTCGATTCCAGCCTTTATTGGCTAACTCAATGGCATAGGGCAGGGTAGCGTTGGTCAAAGCTATGGTTGAGGTGTAGGGTACGGCTCCGGGCATATTGGCCACGCAATAGTGCACAATACCATCGATGAGATAGATTGGATCGTCGTGGGTGGTAGGCTTGCAGGTCTCGATGCATCCGCCCTGATCTACAGCTACATCGACCAAGACAGTCCCTTGTCTCATCAGTCCGAGCATATCCCTGGTGATCAGGTGGGGCGCTTTGGCCCCTGGTATGAGTACAGCTCCGACTATCAGGTCATGATCGGGGATGAGACGACGGATATTGTACTCATTGCTATACATAGTGGTGACATTGGCAGGTAAAATGTCTTCGAGGTAACGCAGCCGGTTGAGGTTGACATCCAGGATAGTGACCTGGGCGCCTAATCCTGCGGCCATCTTAGCAGCCTGGGTACCTACAATACCTCCTCCCAGGATCAGAACCCTGGCAGGGGGTACACCGGGAACTCCACCTAGCAGAACTCCTCTGCCCTTGGAAGGTTTTTCCAGATACTTGGCGCCCTGCTGAATAGACATGCGGCCTGCTACCTCTGACATCGGTACCAGGAGAGGGAGAGACCTATCAGGAGCCTCGACCGTCTCATAAGCCAGGCAGGTCGCTTTATTTTGAATCATGGCTCTGGTCAAAGCCTCGCCGGAGGCAAAATGAAAATAGGTAAATACGAGATGGTGAGACTGGATCAAGGGATATTCAAGGGCAATGGGTTCTTTCACTTTTAAAATCATCTCAGCTGCGCCATAAGTGGCCTCTATCGTAGGAAGGATGGTCGCACCTGCCTGGACATAATCGGCATCAGAATAACCACTGCCTTCTCCGGCCGAGGACTGGATGATGACTTGGTGGCCACGCTTGGTGAGCTCCATGACGCCGGCAGGAGTGACTGCGACACGGTTTTCATTGCTTTTGATTTCTTTAGGTATACCGATTTTCATATGAAGTAAATTTACTGGAGTTAAGTATGTTTTTAAGAAAGTCCCCAAATATAATTTGTCTTGAGCAAAAAAAAATTAAAAAAGAAGGCTTGCAAGGATTCTCGCAAGCCTTTTTGCTACATAAGACGGAAGCTAATTAGAAAATTCGTTTATTGAACTAAAATCATTTTTTTACTGTCTTTGAAGCCTTTTGCTGCTAATGTGTAATAGTAGATACCTGATCCGGAAAGTTGTTTGTCCAGTGTCCACTGATTAAAGCCTTTTTTGCCATTCAGATCTTGTTTGAAAATAACTTTTCCCGTCAGGTCGGTGATGACGATTTGCACTGGTTGTGCACCAGGCAACTCAAAAGAGATTCGGGTAACTGACTGGAATGGATTAGGGGTATTTTGATATAACACAAAGCGATTATCTGACTTATTGTTTTCAGATCCAAATTTCAAAGCAACCCCAAGGGCTTCTTGTCCGTCATAGGATTCAGCCCGGGTGATTCTGGAGTTGATAGTCATTTGATTGCTGAGTGTGAGGTCTTTTTTCGCTTTGACCGTGATGGAGAACAGCGCCTCATCTGCGAGAATTGAAGTTCGGTCGACTCTATTCCAACTGGTAGTCATCGCATCATTAAAAGAACCAAAGTTTCTTTGATCCATTTTAATGGCCTTTCCCTGAACCCCCAGGATTTCAAGGTCGGGGTGACTCATCGTAAACTGGAAAGCCTGGATCGAATTAAAATCATCTGCATAAAAGTTGATTTCCTTAGATTCGCCTTTTTTCAAATTTTGATCAACTAACTTAAAAGTCAACGATGCTACAGCACCCCTGGATTCTGCCCCTAAGAGTGAATGCGCTATAACCGTGTTATTGATATCTCCTGTCTTGATGCCGACAAAGTCACGATTGATCTCATCTGAACTCAAAGATGCGATATCGATTTTTTCAGGAAAATCAAATGGTGTGGCTGCATTAAATTGGAATGATTTAGGAACAAATCTCCAACTGGTATTAGAAGGAAAAGCATCATAAATATTGAGGATGACCTTTCTCAGTTCTATTAAATCGTTGGTGTTGATGTCCTTGTCATTGTTTATATCTGCAGCGACCAGGGTGTATGGATCTTTGATAGGATCCAATCCTAAAATGTGTTTTTGTATTTTTAATAAGTCGATCGTGCTCACCCCATTGGTTGGATTGTCTGATTTAGTAGGTTTCAGCACCAAATTACTGTTTAAAGGCAGGTTGGTGAATGCATAATATCCGGTCGTGCTGGTTTTGAAAGCAGGCATATAAAAACTAGCCCTGGCTTCGACATTTACTTGCTCAACAGGCTCTGCGCTTTGAGTACGGATATTTCCGGAGATACTGCTCATGATACTATTCGCATCATCACATACATCGCCACTACCATCCTGAATATTGACAAAAGTTCTGCAAAAATCCACATTGCCTGCTTCATCCCACACATAGATGTCTACTTCATTGGTGAAAGAGACCCCATTGGGTATATTTTTACAATTAAATGATTGACAACTATCTCCTTTATTCGGTCCAAAAGTAAATTTGAGATTAGCCCTCGAAGTACAATTGTCATAACTGCCTGCATCAAGATCTTTGGCCCATACCTTAATCGTACCGGTAGAAGGCATGATCACTGTAGCGATGCCATTGTAACAATAGGGTGTGGGTTTTTTACAATCTCTGACCGTAAGAGCAAAAGTAGTCGTGTCTTCATTGCCACAGTTGTCCTCCGCGATCACATGCACGAGAGATACGCCGATTTTGTGCAAAGTATTGAGTGATGATTCATTGCCACGAGACACTTTATCTATACTGCTTTTATTATAAGTTTTATTTGCAAGGTCGCTGGCACTCGGCGTTTCATCCAACTCCCATCGATAAGATATCAATCCAGGTGCAGTGCAATTATCTGAAGCACTGAAAGGAATGAATACAGACGCTAACAGACAGCTGTTGTCATAAAAACAGATAGTCGTGTCTTTAATAGTAATGGAAGGACGGATCGTATCTTTAATCAGAATGATCTGAGAGTAAGTTACAAACCCATCGCCATTGTCTTTTACATGTCGGTATACACAAGGTCTTTTCACTGCATCAGCTACTTTACGGTCATCTACGATGATGTCCTGATCACGATTATGTTGGTTGGGATCAAATTTGCACCAATCTACTATACGCCAGGTCCGAATAATCTTGTAACAAGCATCAGGCACGATATCAAATTGCTGATCTTCATAATTGACTCCTACAAGTTCACATTCATCGTCCATGATGATAGGTCTGCCGATGGCTTCAGGAGAAATGTCTTCCATATTGCCACAAAGGGTCATTTTGTCCTGAGGAAACAGAACTTCAAAGTCTGAACGATGCTTGGTAGTGATTTTTTGATCGACAGAGACTGAATTGCCGCATTTGTCTTTGGCTGTCCAGGTTCGTTTGATCCAACCATTACCACAATTGTCAAAATAGGATACATCGGTAGAATCCAGGCTGGAGAGATTCATCCAACAATTGTCCCAGATATAAAAATGGCCATTACCAGCATCAGCATTTCCAGGATTGCCATTGTGCAATATTGGAGTATCAAACTGTTGCAAAGGGTTTACTTTGCCTGCTGCATCGGTAGAATCCAGTATCAACCAGCTACGGCAGTATACCGGAGCCCAGGAGTTCATCGTAGATGGGCAGGAGATCAATCCTCCGTGCTCATCCGGATGCGCTCCACCGTAGATATTGCATCCATACCAGCCATAAAATTTGCCTGTAGGATCTATGGTATCTGCAGCATAAGCGTCATTTTCTTTAATCGATTCTATTTGATTATAGGGTATACCTTTTTCATCCGTACACATTTTATCTTTTGCGTTGTCCATAGACCAGGATTCGTCATCACATCTGGCATATTCATATCTGTCATCCTCGTCAGAAGATACATTGTCACAATACCAAAATTTGTCCTGGGGATTGATGGCCACGGGTGGCGTTTTGTCATCTACCAATACGGTGACCATACAGTCGCTATACAGTCGTTTGCTACAAGTATTGCCGGGAGCGTTAGGCGCATCTGTGCCACTGAGCGGTGCTGCTTCAAAATAAAACTCAGGGAAGCAATAAGCTGTTTCGATTGGGAGCTCAGGATATAAAATAAGCCGGGTGGAGCCTGGATATTTTGGAATCCACAATTCTTTGGGATCGGACAGAAGTGAAGACATCAAGGAGAGATGCTTGTTTCTGCAATACCAAGGAAATGTACCAGTACAAACATCCTGATTAGATTTGATTTTCAGATAGTTATGCCAAAGCATGAAGGCTGGGTAGGTATTGTAACAAAACCATGAATGAGCACCACAAGTATAGATATGGTCATCATATCTCGGCACACCACAGGCTTCGTACGCTCTAAGTATGAGTTGATTTTGATTGCATTCGGTCAGGTCTACGTAATCTTTAAAAACATAACAATTAATCCAGTTTTCAATGAATTCATCATGGAATGGTTTGTATTTCCAATAAAGTTCTTTACCACATGAATCTTCCATTTGTTTGGCATATTTGCTACGATAGTAAACTACAGAATCCATGTTGGCTACTGCAAAATGAAGAATATCGCAACAATTATCTTTACTGCCTTTGTCCAGATCAGCGGCGTATATACGGCTCCAGCATTGTTCAGGATCTATAGTCGTCTGTAAAGTTTTAATGCAAACAGGATTGGGAGGAGTCTCATCCGTAATACAAACCAGCGCTACACCCGCATAGCCGAATGGAGCCTGGTATACAATACGACTGCTTCGGCTGTCTATTATTTTGAGATCACTGTTGGTGGTATTGAAACATTCGTCCTGAGCTTGAATAAATATTGGAAAACAGTTGCGCGGCATGGTAAAATCCTCAAACCCTGCTTTAGTAAAAGGTAGATTATCACTTAAAAGATAATTGTTTGGACTGCCAGGTAAGGTCATACAATCTTTTAAAGTACCTGCTTTGGTAGTCAATGATCCATTGCGGGATGGGTCCGGATAAGTGACTGAATAAGTCTGATGATGTAATGAACAATCGTCAGTCTTGAGACTATCCAGGCAGAAGGTTGCATAACAATCGTGAGCATTGGTAGCTACGTTGAGTCTATATCCAGGGATGACCATCTCCAGTCTTCTGCCTTTCTGTCTGAATGGGATAGTGAAATTGGTTTTGACGATGGGTGCGACTTTATCTTCTACATTGATATATTGTACGCATATGGTGTCTTGTCCGGTACACCAATTGGTAAAGGTCCATTCTCTTCTTACTTTAAAGCCGTTGCCACAAACCGGAAAAATCAAGTCGTCATATCTCAATAACATTTTGCACAAGATTCCTGTGGAAGGATACATCGATACACAAGTATCAACTAAAGTGCAGACTCCATTGATAAATTTGAATACACTGTCTTTTATAAATGGAACGACTCTAAGGTTTGCAGGAATGCATTTATTGACATTGCTTTTAAAAGTGTCCCTTTTTTGGAGTTCGATAAGTTTTTCAGGGGATGGATAATTGGCATCGAATTTATTAGAGGAAAATGTGAAAGTATCAAAATTGGCAGGATCATCTTTTGATTCTTTATTGCCTGCTTTTTTACAAAGCATAATACAAGCCAGATTGATCATATCCGGGCATTTGATCAATGGGAAAGAATCTTTACGGATTCTAAGGGTATCTGTACAAGCGCCACTATTTCCCCAGGGATCGATGGTGCGAATCGTTCTAATCACTTTGCCGGTGATGCCCACAGAGTCGCAGGCATAGTCTTGCCAAATTAACTTTTCGATGATTGATTTTCCTTCTTCGGAGCAATTATCGACTACGACCTTATTGAGTTCTGAAATTTTGTTAAATTGAAAACATGAAATAGTGCTGTTTTTACAGAAAGGTTGCGGTGGTGCTTTGTCCTCGATAGTGACATATCCCCAGCAACTATTGCCTCCATTTTTTACCTGGAATACGATGGTATAACCCAGATGAGATGCATCTACTTTGTTGCTGTCCAGCTGACTGGTACCGTAAGGATGGACTATGTTTAGAGAGTACGTGCTACATGCAGGATCGGGATTTTGCAAAAAATCTTCTACATCAAATGATCGAAAACAATTATCCGAAGGAAGGGATGCATGCACATGATCATTGCAGGATAAATAGCAAGTTTGAGTGCGACCTGCATTTAAATTAAGAAATAATATACCTACAATTATTAAATAGCTGATATGACTCTTCACGGTGATTATTAATTAGTTAATTAGCGGAAAATTAGACTATACACGGCAAAAATCATGCACATTTAGCTATGTATTTGGAATATTGATTTAACTTATAAAAGCTGTGTTTAATATGAGCATTAAGGGTGCTAACAATCATATTTTTATACAATAGAATAAAGATTAATATCATTTAATCAGAATGATCTTAATCCATAGTTTTTTTAAAATACTTGCCCTTGTTCATCCTATGGAATCATTGGGTCATTTTTTATGAAATGATGAATCATCAAAAAAAAGAGCCCGGTAGTTGGTACCGGGCTCTCAATCAAGACAGCATTTCTATCAAAAGATCAATTCATGATCCATGTTATAGACTATTTAATTACTCCATAAGAAGCATCTTTTTAGTATCATTAAATGATTTGGTTTCAATAGAGTAATAAAGCACTCCGGCTGATCCAAAATCACCTCTGTTTAATACTAATCTGTTGACTCCTTTTACTCCATCTACTTTATAAGATTTGATCGTTTTGCCGGTCACATCTGTCACGGTGATGGTTGCTTTTTCACTTCTGGCCAATTCAAATCCGATGACAGTCTGTGATTTGAAAGGGTTTGGTGTGTTTTGATACAAGGCATTGCTTAAAGTAGCGTTGGAAGCATTTCCAAATTCAAGAGATACATTGAGCAATTTAGTATTTGCATTTTCAGAGGCATAAGCTTCTGCTCTTGTATATCTGGAGTTGATGTGTAGATTGTCACTTAATGTGAGTTCTTTTGTTGCTTTTACTTTTACGCTAAATAGAGTAGTGCCATTTTTTACCGTAGTAGCCTGGCCGGTGGCATTGATATCACTCCAGCTGGTAGTGATGTACCCATTGCTTAATTTAGTCAAACCAAAATTATCTGCAGTCACTTTTAATGCTCCGGGATATACATCTACTACAGTCAATCCTGCTACTGATAGTGAAAACTGGTAGCCATCGATTTTATTGAAGTTTTCAGCTGTGAAATCGATGATGGCTTCTTCACCTGCTTTCAAATGACGGTCCATTGATTTGAATCTAAGTGTACCTGCAGCTTCTCTTGCTTCAGCGCCAAGTAGACTGTGTGGGATGGAAGAGGCATTGACATCTCCAACTTTGATACCTACAAAATCTCTATTTAATTCATCTCTGCTGAGATCATTGATGTTCAACTGCTCAGGGAAACTGACTTGAAGCGGAGCATTTGTTTTGCTGAAATCATATGATCGTGGGACAAATCTCCAACTGGTATTGTTGGGTAGTTTGTCATACACTGTGAGAATCAATTTACGCAATTCTACCAAGTCAAGGACTGTGATATCATTGTTGCGATCCACATCCGCAGCAATCATTTTATAAGCGGTCTTAAGCGGTTCTACACCAAGTATGTGTTTTTGAATTAATACCAGGTCTATCGTGCTAACACCGTTCATTGGGTCATCGTCCCTATTAGGCGTGATGGTATAACTATCGGGAATCGGTAATCCTTTGAAAGCATACAGACCTTTGATGTCTGTCATATAAGCTGACATAGGGCGTGAACTTTTGATATTCATAGCTACTTTCTCTACAGGTTCTTCACTTTCAGTAGTGATTTTTCCTGCGATAGAACCAGCTGCGCCGGTATTGTCAGGACACTTATTGCCATTTCCATCCTGAATCAATAAGTATGTTCTACAGAAATCATTATTGCCCGCAGCATCCCATACATAGATATCTACTTCAATAGTGACGCTGATTCCGTTTGGTATGTCTGCACATTTAAACGTTCTGCTGGAGATCAATCCTTCATCATCAAAAGAATAATTTAGCGAAGCTTTTGGAGTGCAATTGTCATAACTACCTGCATTCAGGTCGCTAGCCCATACGGTGATTTCTCCAGTACTAGGCATTAACACAGTTGCGATACCATTATAGCAATATGGTGTTGGTTTTTTGCAATCTTTTACTATCAGGACAAACGTAGAGGTATCTTCATTACCACAATTGTCTTCAGCGATGACATGTACCAGATGAGTGCCATCTTTGATAGTAGTAGAAGTGAAAGCAGATACATTGGCTTTAGTCAGGTCGATGCTGGCTTTGTTATATCGTTTTGCAGCGATATCAGCACTACTTGCATTTTGATCCAACTCCCAGCGGAAAGTAATTTTGCTTGCATCAGTACAATTATCTGTGGCTACAAATGGTATAGATAAATTTGGAGCAGTGCAATCTGCATCTGTACCGGTATACAAGCAGATAGTAGTGTCTTTAGTAGTGACTACAGGTGCTTCTGTATCTATCACTTTGATGATCTGAGTATAAGTGATATAACCATCACCTTCGTCTTTGAGGTGTCTGTACACACAATATCTATTGGCAGTATCAGCTACTTTACGATCATCCACGATCACCTCTGCATTTCTATCATGAGCATTTGGATCATATTTGCACCAGTCGATTAACTTCCAGGTACGGACGATTTTATAACAGGCGTCTGGAACGATATCATATCTGACATCTTCATAGTTTACTCCGACTAATTCACAATCATCATCCATTACGATAGGTTTGCCGGTGACATCCGGGCTGGTGCTTCCTTTAACATCACAATTGATGACTAAATCTTTTGGAAATTCTACCTCAAAGTCAGATCTGTGTTTCACAATGATTTTTTGATCACACACGATTTTGTTTTCACATTTGTCTTTGGCAGTCCAGGTTCTTCTGATCCATCCATTGCCGCAATTATCGAGATATACATCATTGGTAGTGGTAATGACAGGAAGTGTACAGTTATCCCAGATATAGAATTTGCCTTCTCCAGCGGAGGCACTACCGGGATTTCCCTGGTGAGCCACTGGAGTATCAAATAGAGTTGAAGCATCGAATTTACCTGCCTGATCAGTTTTGTCCAAACATAACCAGCTATGGCAATAAATCGGTGTCCATGAGTCAGTATTGCCACAAAGATCTATGATCGGTCCATGATCGTTTGGTCCGTGTGATGGAGGACCATAGATGCTACAGCCATACCAACCATATTCTTTGCCTGTGGGGTCTTTGATATCTTCGGTAGAATTGTTTTCTACACTGCATTCGATTTGCTTGTATGGATCTCCGTTTTTGTCAACACAAGTCTTATCCTTAATATTGTCATTGAGCGTTCCAAAAGTTGCACGGTCTTTGGTAGTTACAGTGGAGTAATCATAATCATGGCAAGCCGTATTGGCATATTCGTTTTGGTATCCTAAAACCCCATCACAGAATGCAAGCTTGTCTTGTGGTTCCTGGCATACAGGCAATGTTTTGTCGTCTACCAAAATATTGATCATGCAGTCACTGTATAATCTGGCAGAACAAGTATTGCCAGGAGCATTGCCTCCATCAGTATTATTACCAACTTGCACTAGTACTTCTTCTTCAGGGAAATAGAAGTCACAACTTTGTGCATAAGTCTCTGCACTTGGATATAGTGGAGAATAATCTGTATAAAAATTAGGTGAAGTACCTGGCTTCCAATGAGTAGGCGCACATACGGGGCCAAATCCACGGTCGCAATCTTTAGTTTTTACACCAAAGAACTTGTAGTTGTGCCACAATCTGCACATACTCCATGTATTGTAAGCAAACCAGTCATGTTTAGAACAAGGGAATACATGAGGATCATATAAAGGCACTCCGCATGCTTCGTATACTCTCAACACTACCTGGTTAGTACCACACTCAGATAAATCGATATAATCTGCAAATACAAAGCAGTTGATCCATCTTTCCAACCATTTGTCCCAATAGGCTTTATGGTTCCAATAATCGGATTTGCAGCTAGCATTCCAATAGTCTGTCCATTGTTTGCGATAAAACTCTATGGTGTCCATATGAGCGACCGCAAAGTGAAGTACATCACAACAATTGTCCTTGCTACCATGATCCAAATCTTCTGCATAAACTCTTGCCCAACAAGTACTAGGATCTACTGTAGTCTGTGTATATTCGATACAAACAGGATTAGGAGGAGTGACATCTTTTACTTTGACCGTGATCTCTGCCTCAGTCCTATTAAGACATGCGTCAGAGATAGATACTTTCACTGTATGATATACTTTACCACCCTTGGCTGATACGATGGCAGGTAATTTAAGCGTAGCAGGTAGAGTACCACTTAAAATGACTATTTTTCCACCATGACCTCCGAGATCGTATTCTGCGATATATTCTTGTTTTGGATTAGGATCGCAATCATCGACGAGCAAAGCAGCTATCGCTACATTGGCAAAACAATCGTGTGGGCCGGTATTGGCTGAATAATATAATTTGCTATCAGATTTTATTACTGGTTTTTCTTTATCTTCTACTTTGATATACTGTACACAGACAGTATCTCTGCCAGAGCACCAGTCATTGATGAGCCATTCTCTTCTGATTTTAAATCCGGTACCACATATTGGGATAACCTGATCTCTCCAGGTAAGGCTGGTTTTGCAGAACCCACCAGGTGCAGGATACATGGCTACACAAGAATCAACTCTATAACAAGTACCTGCTCTTACTACTAACACGCTATCAGATATAAAGGGAACTACTTTTAATCCTGCAGGAACACATTTTCTTGCGCCTCCAAAAGTATCACGCTGCTGAAGTTTTAATAAAAAAGCAGGAGTAGGGTAGTTGGCATTTGATTCAACGCTTGAAAGCTGAATTAAATCAAAATTTGCTTTGTCTGAATTTGATTTAGTGTTATCAACTTTTTTGCAAAGTACCCGACATCCTAAAGATATCAGGTCTGGACACTTTATATTTTCTAGAGAATCTCTACCGATCGTCAGGGTATCTGTACAAGTAGAGGAGTTGCCCCACTCGTCCCAGGTACGGATAGATCTGATGACCCGGCCTAATCCTCGTGGATCAGTACAACCGTATTCTGTCCAAAGTAG
Source organism: Saprospiraceae bacterium (assembly GCA_016709995.1). Taxonomy (NCBI): domain Bacteria; kingdom Pseudomonadati; phylum Bacteroidota; class Saprospiria; order Saprospirales; family Saprospiraceae; species Saprospiraceae bacterium. The sequence goes on along the minus strand of JADJLQ010000001.1, from coordinate 1,381,126 downwards.
ATTTTCAATGGCTGCAGCGCCTAACTGACCGCAATTGTCTATGACATCACCTACAATCTCAGTGAGCCGTGCTACCTGAAAGCAGGATACCTTTGCGTTTTTACACAAAGGTTGAGGAGCAGCTTTATCTTCAATGGTTACATAGCCCCAGCAGCTATTTTTAGTGCTTTTATCGAATACACTATATATAAAGGTGTAACCGATATGGCTGCGATTGACACTGGTATCTCCTGAAACCTTGTCAGTACCATAAGGATAGTTGAGTTTAACAGCATAACTGGTACAAGCTGGATCAGGATTCTCCAAGAAATCTTCCGGGAAAAAATCGCGTACGCAATTGTCAGCCGGCATGGATGCATTGACATGATCGTTACACACAAGATTACATGGTTCTAGTGCGCTCAAGTTCAATGAGTAAAACAATGCTAGCAGCGCCGGTAGCCAACATCGTTTCAAACTTGGGAAGGTAATTGTCTTTTTCATTCTAGAAAGTGTTTGATTTAAATTCAATAGTTAATTTGATTAAAATTATTTTGTCTGATGTCATAGCAGGCTATTTTCCAAAACCGTACCAAATTCATTAATTAAGTGTTTGATATTCAGTAAAATAACAATATGATACACTTGTGTTAAAATTAATAATCGTTAAGCACTACTGATCATTATTTTATAAATTACACTTTTTCGTAATGTGTTAAATATTATTTAAAAAGAATATGTTTTTTTTTAGTAATATATTTTAGTGAAATCGCGATTTTGAAGCAGAAATGGGTTTTCATGCTTAATTTTAACCATCAAAACCTTTAAGGTCTCAGACCACATCAGCGTATTCCAAAGCACCCTATGGCAGCTCAATTCTGTGGCATGTCATTATGCGCAGACCGATGTCATTTGGGATCCGGCTTATACCCCGGATGAACTATTGTCCATTCAGGAAGCTATTCCAGAAGTCTCTCATTTTGGCAAATTTTTGATTTACACGCACGGAGATTATGATCATATCGTAGGGCGGCCATATTTTGAAGGTTTTACTCAAATCGGGTCAGATCTCATGGAGGTGCGGCAGGATAAGTCCAGATCGCTAGCTCAGCTGCGGGCTATAGATGATGAATATTATATAGACAGATCAGTCTCGCTCCGTTACCCTGAGCTGGACATGCTCATAAGGCCCGAAACCCAGTCAGAATACAGGCTAGGAGGAATAGACATCAAGTTCTACGCGGCTCAGGGGCATACTGCTGATGGCCTCTTTAGCCTATTGCCCGAGCTTGGTTTGCTGGTGGCAGGCGATTATCTGTCCAATGTGGAGTTTCCATTTATTGAGGACACTATTGGTCATTATCACGAGTCGATGGATACTGTAAAAAAAATCTTGAAGGAATGTAAGGTGGAGACCATGGTACCAGGCCACGGAACTATAGCTTATACTACGAAGGAGATATTGAACAGAATCGATCACTCAACAAGATATTTGGACAGTTTGGTCGTCCCGGACATTGTCGATTGGAGAATTTCCTGGGGGTATTCTCCCTTCGAGTCGTTTTTGGATAAGATGCATCAGAAAAACATTGATTATGTCCGATCACATAAAATATGATACGCCTTTGCTCAAAAAGATTGGCTTCAAATCGGGACAGCAGGTATTGATCTCCGGAGCCCCTGAGATGATAGTACAAATGTTAACCACAGAATCAATCCATTTTGATACCAGCATTCAAACCAGGAAATCCTATGATCTGGTGTGGTTGTACACCAACAAAACAGCGGAGTTGGAAGATTTTTAACTTGCGGGCTGCCCGCGCGGGGTGGCCCTCCCCCCCCCCCTTGCCCCCCCCCCACTTTTTTTCGTCCCCTTTTTTCTTTCCCCCCCCCCCGCGGGGGGGGCGGGGGGGGGGAGACGGCCCCGAATTCCCTCCCTGCCGGCCCCTCCCCCCCCCCCCCCCCCCCCCCCCCCCGGGGGAAAAAACCCCCTTTTCGGTTTTTTTTTCCGGGGGGGGGGCCCGGTTTTTTGGCGGGGGGGGGGCTGGCCGGCGGGGGCCCCCCCCCCCCACCAAATTTTTTTTTTTTTGGAATTAATTCTCCCCCGCCCGCCCGCCCTTTCCCCCCCCCCCCCCCCCCCCCCCCGGGGACCCGGGGGAAATATTTTTTTTTTTTTAAGGCGGGTTTCCGGTTTAAAGAAAAGCAGACGCATTATAGCATCCAATGGAATGATTTGGGTCTCCTGGCATAAAAAAGCATCCAAAAAGCCAACAGAAATAAACGAAGATATGATCAGGGCTACTGCTTTGGCACTAGACCTGGTAGATGTAAAAGTGGCATCGGTAGATGATACCTGGTCAGCTCTGAAAATGGTGATCCCGATAAAGAGCAGATAGGACCAATTAAATCAACATGGGAGCTTCTCTCAATATTTGGTCCATCCTGGACAATAATTCTTCTGCATTGGTCTGGCTAAAAGTCATCGGTGGTTTTATTTTTAATACATTATCATCCGGCCCGTCGGTACTCATTAAAATACCATAAGTTCGCATTCGGCCTGCAAGATAATTTGCAGCCAGGGTGGCAGGTTTCGTGCCATCTAAAAGCTCTATCCCAAGGAAGAATCCTTCGCCTCTAATGTCAGCGAGGATAGGATGATCAGGCAATAAATTATTGAGTTCTTTTTTGAGATATTGCCCAGTCAAAAGTGCATTTACCATTAAAGATTCAACCTGGAGCACCCTCAATACTTCGCAGGCTATGGCGCAACTCACGGGATTTCCTCCAAACGTATTAAAGTATTCCATTCCATTATTAAAAGCTGCTGCAATTTCCCTGGTACATAGCACAGCCCCGATTGGATGGCCATTACCAAGTGGCTTACCCAGGGTCACGATATCCGGAGTCACGCCATATAATTCATATGCTGAAAAATGTGACCCGATCCTACCCAGCCCGGTTTGTACTTCATCTGCGATGTACACCCCGCCGGCTTCTCTTATGATGGATACAGCTCGAGTTAAAAAATCTTTTGGGTAGACGATTTGGCCTCCACAACTTAAAATGGATTCGGCAAATAAGGCAGCTGGTTGAGAGCCCTGGCTATTTATCAGCGAGAGTATAGCTTTTACTTCTTGAAGATATAGTGCAGCCTGATCTGGATGCGAAGCATATATGCCTCTCAGCGGGTCAGGCATAGGGATGACATGTGTATGTGGAGGCCTGCCTTTACCTCCTTTGCGATCAAATTTATAAGAGCTAAGATCTACCATGGTGCTGCTATTGCCATGGTATCCCCATTGCATGGTCAGGACCTCTTTTGACCTGGTATAGTTTTTTGCCAATCGAATGGCCAGTTCATTGGCTTCAGTACCTGAGTTGGTAAAATAACATACTTCAAGAGTAGGGTCAAAGTATTTTTTTAGCTCCTCTGCGAGTGTTATGATTTGCTCATGAAGGTATCGCGTATTAGTATTCAGGACTGCCATACTTTTTTGGCCACGGCTCACCACTCTTGGGTGTTCATGACCACAATGGGCTACATTATTGACAGTATCCAGGTATTTTCTTCCCGTATGGTCTATGAGATATTGGGATTGTCCTCTTTGGATCCATAGCGGTTGGTTTTTATAAGAGACAGAAAGGTTAAAGCCTAATATTGCTTTTCTTTTTTGAAGAATATTACTAATAGAGGTATTAAGTATTTGGTGAGGGTAATCTTCAAACATAAATCCAGGATCGGGACTGATGCAGGTCCATACCGCTGTTTGAGACAAGAATCCAACTCCCGGAAAATCACCCACATACCCAAGTAAATCAAGAATAACCTGAAAATGCAAATGTGGTGGCCATCCTCCATTTTCCTCTATCTGCCCTATCCAACCGAGTGTATCCCCTGCGGAGATTAAATCACCTGGTTTCCAATGGAGTGATGACTGAGTCAGGTGCCCGTATAAGAAGTAAAATTTGACGCCGTTGTTATCGTGCTCCGTGATGATGGTTGGGCCATAGTCACGCTTCAAATTGTTGAAGTTTAAGCTATGAATTTTGCCACTGGCGGCTGAATAAACGGGGGTGCCGGCCGGTGCAAATAGGTCAATGCCCAGATGCTGAGTTCGCCATTGAGGGCCATCATTGCCTTCTGTTCTAAATGAATCACCGGAATAGAAAGGCCTGATCTCACTATATAGTCCGAGACCATATTTTTTATTATTATTTCTAAGAGTAGCCTCCGTCAGTGCATCCAATTTTTCATCCACGAGGTAGTTTTCAAAATTGCCCAGTTCTTCACTCCCTATACTAAAATCAAAAATGTGGGCCTGCTTCAAAAAATCCCGGCTGATGATGGGTGAATATGCTTTTGTATGCAGCCCGGTCAATATTTTTTTTTGATCAGGAATGGGTTCGAGATGGCATCCAGCCCTGAAACTGTACCATGCCATCCTCGGATGAAGGGCGAACCATTTTCCCAATAAAAGCCAGGCAGCCTGATCGCTGATCTGGAGGTATTCGTTGAGCGGCTCAGCGTCTTTGTTAATAGCAGATACGGTCACGCTGATCATCAATCTTGCAGCGATCATAGCATACAATACTTCCAGTTCCTCTGGGTTGAGTGGGCTGACACTATGATAAGCTGAAGTGATTTCTACAGCACCCTGGAGCGGATCTGCCAGGCCCATGATGCTGTAGGCACAGGTGATGGCGAGTTCGTTGATGCGATGGGTATAGACTGTGTCCAACCAATCTATGAGTGCATAAGCTTCGAAGCATTGGGTTGTGGAGTTCCAATTGCAGAGTACATTATAATCATTGGCATCATTGTAATTAACCTGACGGGGACATTTATCAAGCAGTGGGAATATGTATTGCTCAAGCCAATCCAGGTGGGAGATGAATATGCCTTGCCATCGGGAAGGAATCAGATGAATATGATCTTTGATCCATACTACCTGAGAAGGGTCCCATTTGATGAATCTATGAGCTGCATCGTGCTCAAAATCTGCCAGCACCATACTCAGCGAACCCATCATCAACCCAATGGAAGCACGGGTATGACCGGTCTGAGGATTGCACTGTGCTTGAAGCTTCGCATCTATCCATTCAAAAATCCTCAGATGGTAATCTTCAAATGGTACAAAATGGAGTCCACCCAATGAAAGAACGGGCTTTTGAAACACATACGTATAATTCTTTTGATGGAGGTGTTCTAAAACCGCGGACTCAAGTTCCAGGATAGCTACAGGGCGGTCAGGATTAGAGAGTTTTACCACATATTTTTTATCCTCATCCTCAAGAGAATAAACTTGGTCCAATTCGGAATAAATCATCTCTAACTTGCCTTTGAGACCAAACTGGGACCTTATAATTTCTGCCAGGTTATTTTTGTCCATATTGAATCGAAAAATAATCAATCTCAGGGAGTCCAACATCAAACTACCTCAAAATCAATGCAAACCGTTGTCTAATTGTATTTGGATGGACCTGAGTATGCTTCCCTGTTAGTTATTTTGTCAAAATGACTAAATTTGCGCTTCAATTCAAAATATGAGCAGGATTATCACTTTAAGAGATGCATTGCGCGAAGCCATGGTAGAAGAAATGAGGAGAGATCCAAATGTCTTTTTGATGGGAGAAGAGGTCGCAGAATACAACGGGGCTTACAAAGTAAGTAAAGGCATGTTGGAAGAATTTGGCCCTCAAAGAGTTATAGATACACCGATTTCTGAGCTCGGTTTTACTGCTATTGGAGTAGGCGCTGCCATGAATGGATTGCGACCCATCATAGAGTTCATGACCTGGAATTTTGCCATCCTGGCTTTTGATCAAATAGTCAACAATGCAGCTAAGACCCTGAGTCAATCTGCTGGTCAGTTTGCCTGCCCTATAGTATTTAGGGGACCTAGTGGGTCAGCAGGGCAGCTGGCGCAACAACATTCTCAGACATTCGAATCCTGGATGGCCAATGTACCTGGCCTCAAGGTGATCTCCTGCGTGGATCCTGCTGATATGAAAGGATTGTTAAAGTCAGCTATCAGGGACAATGATCCGGTGTGTTTTATGGAATCTGAGATACTGTATGGGTTAAAAGGTGATGTGCCTGAAGGAGAATACCTGGTGCCTATTGGATCAGCAGCTATCCGCAGAGAAGGCAAGGATGTAACCATTGTATCCTATAATAAAATGGTCGAAGTAGCCAAAAAAGCAGCAGAAGAACTGGCCAAAGAAGGGATAGAGGCAGAAATCATAGACCTGCGAACCATCAGGCCACTAGATTATAAAACCATAGTCGAATCTGTCAAAAAAACCAATAGGCTGGTAGTTGTAGACGAGGCCTGGCCTTTTGCCGGTATCAGCGCTGAGGTGACTTATGAAATCCAAAAACATGCTTTTGACTACCTGGATGCGCCTGTGATTCGAGTCAACTCTGCAGATACTTCACTGCCTTATGCTCCTACCCTGGTAGATGCCTGGCTACCCAATCCTGCTAAAGTCATCAAAGCAGTCAAAGAAGTGATGTATGTCGCTAATTAATCGCAAAGTAAATAAGGCTAAAATTTAACCGTAATTCCACCTACAGCATTCACACCGAACGTAGGATATTGATACCATCTGCGCCAAACACTATTGGCCAGATTGTTTGCCTGCACAAATAAGCCGAAGTTTTTAGTCAGGTGATAATCAGCTCCCAGGCTGATATCCAACAAAAGTTTTGACTTACCTGTATTGCCTAAATCATCTTCATAAGGAATGCCATCATTTACATAGGACTCAGCGGTCAGGAGCAGTTTTTTATTGAGCGATTGATATTGAAGAGAGCCATTAAATTCTAAAGAGGGTAGGCCCCAGGCACTTGGTTCAATATTCTTACGATAAAAGTTTTTATTGATAGCACCATTGACAATGATTTGTTTAGTAGGCCTGAAAGTAAGTGAGGCTGTACCATGTACCAGGTCAATAGCTCTATATAAAATGTCAAACCTGCTGAAATTATTGGTATTCAGTGAAAACAGAGGCAAGTTGTCATTTTGTTTGTAACCCACCCTGGCATCATATTCAACCGTTTTAGCAGAACCTTTTAATCCAATAAAGTAATGGGTAAAAGCATTGTTCTTTAAAATTAGCCTGGAGGTAATGAACGGATTATAATCACTCAGACTACGATAGGAGTTTTTATTCAGCCCTCCCTCAGCTCCTGCTACCACCATGAGTGAATTGCCGGCTATGCTGCCACTCAGATTGACAGCAGGAAACAAATTGATGTCTTCGCCATCAGAGGTGATTCTGACACCCCCCTGGATTAAAAAAGATTTTCCATGGATACCAATGGAAGGCAATAAGTAAAAATTGTTCAATTCTTGTTTGGCAGAATCCTTAAATGCAGTGAAGTCAGACCCCAATTCTATGCTGAGCGAATGTTTCTCTTTTATCCACTTTGTCAATCCGAGGTGAAGATTCGCTCCTTTTTCTGAGCTGGAGAGATTGTCTACTAATGAAGATACATTCAAGCCTGCAAAATAATTGATCCCATTGGCACTGATCTTGGGATTGAATAATTTGGCACCCACTTCGAAGATATCATAGTCGTGTTTTAAGATAGCGTTTGGGGTAAGGGTACCTGGATTTTGAATATAATGACCATAATGGTAGTATCGGTCTTTACTCACCAGCGCATCACCTTGTATGGCCATGCCTTCTTCGGTAAGGTAGAGTACATGTGCCTTGAGATCATTATCATAAAAGCGTTGAGCTTCGTTCTTGCTACTGTTAGCACTCAGGTGGGTAAGGTCGAAACCGACTTTAGTGCGTTCGTCATTTTTAAAACTATAGGAGAGGCGACCATATGCCTCTTTTGGAAAACCATAGCCGGCTTTAAGGTAAAAAGGATATACTGGCACAGGTTCAGCTGATTTCATTGCTAAAGGCCTGATCTGGGGTGCACTATAATTGAGTGCCTGCACACCAGGATTGACCTGGTATTGGTATTTGATCGGACTGGCATCTGTAGGGGTGACTTCAGGATTGACTTTTATTTTTTCAGCTTCAATCAGCCTGGCGTCGAAATCTTTTACGACCTGGATTACATCTACGGGCAGATCTTGCTGTCCAAAAGAAAATATCCGGTAGAAAATGACCAATAAAATTATACTTATTTTTTTCATGCGCTTACTATTAATGGGTCACTTAGTTATTGTCAAAAAATGAATTGATTTTCAGACTATCTTGTTTGAGTTTGCTTCCGGAAGCTTGTTTAGATTTGACAGCATCCAGCTTAGTCTGTGCCACTTTGGTAAGGGCCGGGTCCTCTTTAAAATTCTCCAGTACTGCTTCTAAAGCTGCTCTTGCATTAAACAAATCATTTTTATCCACAAAAATATCGGACAGCAGGATCATACTTTTTGCTACCCAATAGGGATAATCTGAGTTTTGAGAAATTGCATTGCGGGTGGATGTTTCAGCAGCCGCTGTAGATTTTTGTAAGTAGAGGATTTCTGCGAGCAGGTAACGGGCTTCTGCAGTTTGCTCGTTGTCACTAAGGTCCACGACCGCTTTGAGGTATTCATTCGCTTTGGCATAATTTTTTTGATCGTATGCTATTTTGCCCAGGTAAAACCCGGCCGTAGATTTTTGATCATTATTTACTCTAGGAGACTTGTAGACTTTGTCTCCATATAAGGTCACATCATTGGTGCGACCAAGACGGTACGCTGTACGCATAGCACCAAGTTGTGATTCGAACAAAGTGTTTTCATCCAATCCTCCGCCATTATTAGCCAATTCGCCATAGTATTTTAATGCTTTATCAAAATTTTGTTGAAAATTATAAGCCAGGGTAGCTGCTTTAAAAAGGGATTTATCATAAAATTCACTTCGCCCTTTTTGTATCACAGATTCGTAATCTGCGAGTGCAGGATCATATTTTTTGAGCAATACATTGGATTCGGCTCGTTTATACAAGGCAGGTATCAGACTCAGTCCCCGGGGGAATTTCTGCATATAATCTGTAAAAGCCGTTATGGCTCTTTCATACTGACCATCTTCATAATACCGAAGTGCAACTCCATAGTTGAGGGAATCTCTGGAGTAATTGGTGAGATTGTACCCGGGGATAGATTCCACAAATTTGATATACTCATCCGGCTGGCCCAGGTCGTCGACATAGATCTCCTGAATGGCAGTCATGGCTTCCTGAGATTCCTGAGGCGTAGGGTTGTGTTTGAATACCTCTTTATAATCATTGAGGGCCTCGGTTTTGTTTCCTTCATTATAAGTCATCAATCCTAATTGGATGAGGGTGCGGTTGTAGATATTAGTGCCGGGATAATCTTTGAGTAATTTTTTTAGACTGGCGATGGCTTCATTGGTCTGATTTTGCTCAGAATAAGTGAGGGCTATTTCATACAAGGCGTCATCAGCAAATTTTGAAGTAGCTTGTTTTTTGATCAGATCATCCAATAACCTGATTTTCTCTTTATTGTTATTTTTTAAGCCCTGGATGATGGCAGTCTGGTATTGTGCATAGTCGTTGCCGGTAGATTTATTCTTAATCACCTGATTGTATAAACCGATAGCCTCATCATACCTGTTTCGTTTAAATGAGCAGTCTGCACTGCGTAAATAGGCATCTGCCAATAAGGTGCTTGATGCTCCCGTACTGTTTTTTTTCAATTTGTCGATTGCTGCATTGAACTGTTCGCCGGCTGGTAGAAAAGCTTCTTTCTTTAATTGATTATACCCTTGCAGATAATTAGCCATCGGCAGTAGCATCGGATCTTTTAAATCTTTGCCTGTGCCAGCCGCATTAGTGAATTTGTCTACAAGCTGTGCACTGAGGTTGAAATCTCCCTGGCGATGTGCGAGGTCAGCTTGCCAATACATCGCTGATAGACTTATATTTTTATCAAATGAGGGTTCAATAGCTTTGGAGAGCAGTACACGGGCTTCGCCAGGACGATCTTCATTGATCAATTGCAATGCCCTTCGGTACGCCAGTTGTTGATAAGCAGCTTTTAATCGCTGGGACGGATTTTTAATGGACTCTATCGTGCGTATAGCATTGTCGTAGTCTTTGGTTCTATCCAGCACATCGCCAATGATATTTTGTGCTTCATCGTAATACTTTGACTCCGGGCCAAAACCGTTGAGCGCTGTGATGCTCTCTCGCTCAAAACCTAATTCTGCAGATAATTTGCCATAATTGAACAGCGCTTCTTCCCGGATATTGTCCTGGTAGGGTAGTTTACTAACATTGTAAAATGCAGTCCTGGCGCTCAAAGTATTACCACTTCTCAAATAACAATCAGCAAGGTAATAATTTGAATTCTGGCCTATTTGGCTTTGTTGTGCACTCAAGGTGCTGAAGTAAGGGATTGCTTTCTCATACAAACCGGATACATAATTGCAATATCCAAGGGCATAATAATCTGCTTCTTCCAAAGTCTGCCCGTTTTTTTCAAAAGTGCTCAAATGGACCAGCGCTTTGGCATAATCTTGTTTGAGAAAATAGGCATGTCCTACCATCCTTCTGATGAGTTCGACTTTGTCTACTTTCTGGGTCCCATCCAATATTGGCTGCGCATACGATATAAGTTTATCATATTGTTTTTGTGAGAAGTAGATTTGAGTTACGTAGTAAGGGATGAGATCGGAGTATTTTTTGGACTTGGCAGCTACCGCAAAACTTGCGATCGCCTGATCATATTTGCCATTAAAATAATGACTCATCCCCAGGTAATAATTGGTAGGGTAATAATATTCTCCTTTAGTATCTTTTACCAGGGTGAAAGAAGTGCTGGCATTTTTAAAATCTTTTTTTGCAAAATAGGAGTAGCCTTCTTTGAACTTGACTTCACTCAGGGTCGATGCAGGCATACCGCGGGTATCCATTAATTTATAGTAGATCAAAGCATCTGTATAATTCTTTTGATCAAAATGATAATTGGCAACTTCCAGGTTAGCTTTTTCGGCTATCGGGTCAGGGCGATTCTTTTTAATGAATTCTGTCACCATGAGGTCAGCATCTTCCAATTTTAATCTCAATGCCGAAATGGCGCTATAATATTCGGCATACAGGTGAAGGGTCTTATACTCAGGTTCGAAGCTTAACCTTTGCTCTTTAAGCACTGTTTCAAATTCTTTCCTTGCAGCTACATAGACTCCCTCTGAAAACAGCCGGAGTCCTTCTTTATAATGAGCATTGATCTCAGAAAAAACAGAAGTCTCCTGACTGAAAATCACACCACAAGAAAGAAAAGATATCAATACAATAAATAAATGCCTCATTATAAAATTTTTGGTGATATAAAAATACTACTTTATAACTCAACTTAGCACCTATATATGTGTAAGTCAGCGACAAATTTATGAAAAAATTAACTCATATGATAACTCACACTGATATCTGCCAGGATCAGTTTTAAATATTAGCCAGGACGGTGGATTACATTAAATTCTGAGGGAACCGGCTCTACGCCTACGCTCTGATTATTAGACCAATCGTGACCAGAAATTATCAACCTTAACAGGAGACCTTACTGTTTTATTGGCTGATCTCTGGCTATTTATTATTTATTAACTAACACATCCTGCTAGGCTATAGCCATATGCAGCATCATCACTTGTTTGATGATGTCCATCGCTTCTTGCAACTCTGTTGGACTGATGGTCAAGGGAGGAGCCAGTCGGATGATATTGCCTCGGGTAGGTTTAGCCAATAAGCCCTGCCGAGCCATCGCGACGCATATATTCCACCCAGCTTTGCTTTCTTTATCATCATCGAGCTCGATAGCATGGAGAAGGCCTTTTCCTCGAGTGGCTGATATCCAACTGCAATCTGCCTTCAATATCTGGAGTTGAGTAGCCATCTCTTGTCCGAGAATCATAGCCTGCTGATCCAATTTTTCATCAATGAGTACATCCAGTGCCACACAGGCTACCCTTGCTGCCAATGGATTGCCGCCATAAGTGGAACCATGCTGACCGGGTTTGATCACCTCCATGATATTTTTGTCTGCCAAAACCACAGATACCGGCAGCATTCCACCGGAAATGGCTTTTCCTAACAGAACCATGTCAGCTCTGATACCATCATGATCACAACAAAGCATTTTGCCAGTCCTCCCCAGGCCGGACTGAATCTCATCAGCTATAAAGAGAATATTATTATCCAAACATAGCTGTCTTAAAGCCTTTAAATAACCTGGAGGAGGTAGAATCACCCCTGCTTCACCCTGGATCGGTTCGATAATAATACCTGCGATAGTGGGGTCACTGGTGATATATTCTTGCGCTGAATCAAGATCCCCGTAGGGAGCGACGATGATGCCGGGTAAGTATGGGCCAAACCCTCCAGTACTGCTCGCTTCTGTCGAAGCAGAAATGGCTCCCATGGTCCGACCATGAAAATTAGATTCAAAAAACATGATTTTAGCCTGGTTTGGTTTGATCCCTTTTACCTCATAGGCCCATTTTCTGCAAATTTTTATGGCAGACTCTACCGCTTCTGCGCCGGTATTCATTGGTAGGGCCATATCATAGCCAAATATATCATGTAGCTTTTTTTCAAACAGTCCCAGCTGATCATTATAAAAAGCTCGTGAGGTCAGAGTAAGTGTCTCTGCTTGTTCTTTAAGTGCAGCGACAATTCTTGGATGACAATGACCTTGGTTTACTGCAGAATAGGCGGATAAAAAATCATAATATCGTTTACCAGACACATCCCAGACATGGACTCCTTTGCCCCTGGTGAGGACGACAGGCAGTGGATGATAATTGTGAGAGCCGTATGCTTCTTCCAAAGCGATATAGTCATTTGCAGTCATAGCTTATATTTAACTACAAAGGTACTTCAGAAAGCCTGATTAGTTCATGATGGATCTTATACACCTGGGGGATGATAGGGTTTTGGCCATCATTTAATATAGTGAAGTCAGCATATTTTAGCTTTTCTTCCTGGGGCATTTGACTATTGATTTTCTTTAAACTTAATTCCCTGGAGATATCATCCCGATGCATCAATCGTTCAATCCTTATTTCCAGAGGAGCATCTACTACTATCATCTTGTCCAGACGAATATGGTTTTTACTCTCAATCAGGAGAGCTGATTCCTTAAGGGCATATGCAGATCCCGCTTCATCACAAGCTTGGTACCAATCAAAAGAGTGCTGTAATACCAGAGGATGGATGAGGTCATTCAGCTCTTTTTTAGCAACAGAATCATTGAATACGATCGAGGAAATATATTTGGTATTGTAATGTCCATGTTGATCATAGGTTTGAGTTCCAAACCTGGAGATCAATCTCTTTTTTAAAGCTGGATTGTTTTCGATAATCAATTTTGCTTCGAGGTCGGCATTGTAGACAGGTACTCCTAAATACTTAAATATCGTGCATACAAATGATTTGCCGGTAGCTATGCCGCCGGTGATACCTACTTTTAGCATGTTAATTTCGTTTTATCAGATACTGGACAGGTTTAAATTTTGATTATTACTAGTTCAAACTTAGAGATTTCAATTAAATTTGAGGCATACTTTTTATAAGGTTGTTTTCACGAAAATTATTCAATATCAAGCAATTATAATATATTTTTAGTTAATGAGAATTTCCTTGATTTGCTTCGTTGTTGGATTTTGGATGTCATCACCAGTTTACGGACAGTTGGCCGCTGATTTTGAAGCAGAACAGACCTCAGGATGCGGTGTATTTCAAGCCAAATTTAAGAATTTATCCATTGGCCATATAGCCTCTTATCTGTGGGACTTTGGCAATGGCTCCACATCAAAACAAGCCACACCTTCTAAAGTATATGTCACTCCGGGATTTTACACTGTTTGTCTTTCGGTGACAGATTCTTTAGGCGTGACTGACAAAAAATGCAAAGACAATTACATAGAGGTGAAATCAAGTTTTGTAGCAGATTTTATTGTTTCCGACACCTTAATATGTGCTGGATCTACCGCAAGATTTGAAGACCTGACAGTATCACCCAATGGGAATATTGTAGATTGGATTTGGGACCTCAGCGGATCTGTAGGGGTCACGCAGCAGTCTGTTAAATCACCTGTAACCAGCCGGTATGATGTTGGAGGCCAATATTCGATTACACTGAGTACCAGGGATAATAAGGGGTGTGTTTCTACAGTGACAAAGCCGTTGTTGAAAGTACTGGATAAGCCTGTAATAAATGTAGATTTTGGCGGAGGGGTAGTCTGTAATGCCCCAGGGGCTTTGAATTTTACCAATTTAGGGCAAAACTTGCCAGAACTGACCTATCAATGGGATTTTGGCAATGGTAGTTCGTTTGCCGGGTTTAATCCACCTCCGGTGCAGTATGTCTTGCCGGGCGTATTTGATGTAAGTATAAAAGTTTTAAATGCTGCCTTGGGTTGCACTTCTGAAAGGGTATTCCCCAAAGCTGTAGTCGCAGATAATCTCTCTTATTTTACTCAAGATAAAAATCAAATATGTAGCGGCGAAGCCATCCAGTTTACTTCAACCAAAACAGTGACACCTGATGCGCAATCCTGGGATTTTGGTGACGGTAATACTTCCGTGGAAGCTGATCCACGCCATACTTATACCACTCAGGGTTGTTATTTTGTGAAACATGTAGCTATTTACAAAGGTTGCCAGTCTGAGATTATCTCCAGTGCCTGTATCAATGTGTCCACAGCGCCTATAGCGGACTATGCATTGGATAGAAATAACGGGTGCAAATTTCCATTCGATATCAATGTAACCAATCGATCTACCAATGCCACCAGTTATAGTTGGACGCTCAATGGCAATGTAGTATCTACCGGACCTCAACCATCCATTAGAATCCTGAGTGATGGTCAATACAAAATCGGTTTGACTGCCACTAATCAGCTTGGATGTTCCGCCTATATCGAAAAAGAGACTATCAGTGGCTATAAAATCAAGCCGGTTATATCGTCATCATCATTCAGTGGATGTGCTCCATTGCTTATTCCTTTCGAGCAAAAATCTATTAGTGCTGATCCAATTACTTCAGCAAGGTGGACTGTTTTTACTCCTGTCCCAAAAGTGATCAATGGACTGACCGGATCATTGTTCTTGCCTGATGTTGGGAATTTTAACGTTAGATTGGTCGTAGAAAATTCGGCCGGTTGTATAGACTCTTTGGATTTTCCTGATTGGATTCGACTTGGGGCCAAGCCCAAAGTCGGTATAGATCTGCCGGATGAATTGTGCTTTGGTACTCCTATTACAGCAAAAGACAATACCAATGATAATGTGACAAGTTATAGTTGGAGATTTTTGGCTACAGGGGCAACCTTTACTTCAAAAGATATTACTATTGACCAATATGACAAACCCGGCACTTATAAAATAGGTCATCGGGCTTTGTATAATGGATGTCCAGGGGATGAGGTCATTGATAGTGTTAAGATCTTAGGTATTAAAGCGGATTTTGATATTCAAATGAATTGTGATTTACCCTTGTCGCGCGTATTTGTCAATAGATCTCCTGATCTTGATTCGCTTCATTGGGATTTTGGCAGTACGGATACCTTGGTGATCAGTCGAAAGGATTCTACGGAATACACTTTTCCCGGCACAGGAGATTATAAAGCCCGGTTGATAGCGATCAGTCAGAATAATACTTGTGCTGATACCATAGAGAAAAAGATATCTGTCAGAGAACTCAAACCTGCCTTTGACTTGTCGGGAATTGAAGGATGTGCCCCTCTTACCATCCAGATTTTAAATAGGTCGGTGGACGCAGCCATTTATGAGTATATTTTTCCTGGCTCCCAGGAAAAAGTCTCTGCAAATGAGGCTCCGGGATTTACATTCACCACTCCCGGATCAAGTACAGGGGTGTTGATAGCCACGGATGAATTTGGTTGCAGGGATACGGTATATTCAGATACCATTATGGTACATCAATTGAAGGCAGATTTTGATTATGCCGGTGGTCGTTTTTGCCAGGACTCCACGATCTTTTTTAAAAATAAATCCTCTGCAATGAATGATCAAATCACTGAAACAACCTGGCGTTTTGGTGGTCAATCGTATACCAATATAGATACAGTTTTGGTTAAGTTGGATCAAAATAGCACATTTAACATCAAATTGAATCTAAAATCAGCTTTTGGATGCAGCTCCGAAAAATCGTTGGATATACCTGTCAATAAAATCGGCGCAGAGATCCGTACTGACTCCTTGATATGCTCTGTTGAAGCTGCTGTTTTTACTCCTACACTGTCAGGGCAGTGGACTGATTTGGTATGGGACTTTGGTAGCAGTCAGTCTACCGATTTTAGCCCAAGTCATCGATATACTGCTGACGGGAGCTATG
This sequence comes from Saprospiraceae bacterium, assembly GCA_016709995.1. NCBI lineage: Bacteria > Pseudomonadati > Bacteroidota > Saprospiria > Saprospirales > Saprospiraceae > Saprospiraceae bacterium. Next base: position 1,364,822 of record JADJLQ010000001.1, on the reverse strand, counting down.
ATGTAAAGTTGTTAGTCAGAGATTCTGTATCAGGTTGTAGTGTTCCTTTTTTGTTTTCTAATGTGGTTAGAATTTCAGATCCGAAAGCAGATTTTTCTTTAATCGGGGGAGCAATCAATTGTGTGCCATTTATTGGAAAATTTAACAACAAAAGCATTAATGCCGATAATTTTTTCTGGACTTTTGGTGATGCTTCCAATGGCTCAAGGGAAATTAATTCCTCACATTTATATACAGAAAAAGGCTTTTTTACTGTTTCTCTTATCGCAACATCCAGTCTTAAATGTAAAGATACCACAGTGATGGATTCACTGGTTTTTGTGGATGGGCCTACCGTGTTTAGTGGCGCTCAAATAGACAATTCAGTCTGTGCTCCTGCTATCGCTTCTTACCAGGCCACTTTTGCAGGTGCCGAAGATGTGCTGATAGAGTGGGGTGATGGCGCCCAGGATGCTTTAAAAAACAGTGACAGTACATTAATTGTATCTCATGTGTTCAATGAGTCAGGGGTTTTTTTCCCAGTCATTGTCGTCACTGATAATAATGGCTGCCAGGATTTTGCCATCATGGATACCGCAGTGATTCATGAAGCTACCGCCGATGTAAAAGTGAAAGATCGATTGCTCTGTGGATTTGATGGTCTTTTCCAATTTATTGATTCCAGCATCTCTTCTTCACGGATTTCAGGATTTAAGTTTAGGATTACCGGTGATTTTACAGATACCACTTTCGCGCAAGTGCCTTCGACATTTTATACCGACCAACCCGGAAAATATTCGCTCCAATACATTTTGTCTAATCAGTATTGTTCAGATACCTTATTAGCTACCGATTTATTCCAACTGGCATATAAACCTGTGGCAGATTTTACCATCAACCAAACTGATTTTTGTCAGGGTGATAAAATCAAGCTTAGTAATAGAAGTTTGTCCATAGGCTTGCCGATCGATTCAGTGCGCTGGATTTATGACAACAAACCTTTTTTGAATGATACCTCAGGTCTGGTGGTAGATAGAGGCAGCCATACTATTCAGCTCATAGTAAGTGATGAGACTACTTGTGCCGATACTTCTGTGCAATCCATTGAAGTAAAGTCTTCTATTTCGGCAGATATCAGCCCGGTAGCTCAGGTATGTGCCGGATCTATGATCAAGTTGTCTGCCAAAATAAATGATCCTGTAGCCGGCATGATCACAAGATGGTATACTAATGCCGATACCCTATGCGAGGATTGTGTAGAATATTCGATTAGACCGTTAGGATCTACTTTATACCATTTTGAGACCGTAGATCCCAGCGGTTGTATCCTCAGGTTTGACCAATCCGTGATCACTACACCCAATCGTATTGGGCCTATCACGATCTCCCAGGACACTTCAATATGCCAGAAGGAAGGGTTGCCGCTTTCTGCAAGCACGATCAATGATATCTACGCATACTCCTGGGATACGACGAGACCCGGGCTGACTTGTTATCAATTTTGTAGAAACCCGATCGCCCAGCCTGGTGTGTCCACCACTTACGTAGTAACTGTCTCAGATGGGTCTGGTTGCGAAAGGTTGGATTCAGTGACCATAACAGTTGTGCCTTCCGGTGTGATTGACCTGGGTCCGGATAGAACTATTTGTGCCAAAGACAGCTTTCAGATTTCGTTGCCTGGTCTTACAAATGCCAGATGGACTGGGGCATCAGGCATATCCTGCACTAACTGTACGGACCCCATTCTCCGGCCCCTGGGATCATCTGCTTATTTTTTAGAAGCACTTAGCCAGGGATGTCCGGTATCTGATACGATTCGAATCAATGTGCTTTCTGCCAGGATCGTTGCCGGCCCGGCAGATACTACAATTTGTATTGGCTCACAAGTCAGGTTAAAATCTAATTACCCTATGGTCAGATGGGGACCGGGTGATTTTCTGGATAATCAGGGCGCTGATGAGCCTTTGTCTATTCCGGATAAGTCTATCACCTATACTGTGACCCATCAGGAGGACCTTTGTATGGTGACTGATACTTTCAGAATAAATGTATTATTAACTACTTCCATAGACGGGCCGGATCGCACAGTCTGTCCCAATGATATCGTGTCATTAGGTGTGATCGGCGAAGCCGATAGCTACCAGTGGAAAGGTCCTAATATTGTTTCCGGCCAAAATACCTCCACCATTGAAGTATTGGCCAAACAATCAGGTCTGTATCAAGTCATTGCCCGCAATAAAACCTGTCAAGCGGATACGCAGCAAATCCAATTGAATGTAATAGACTTTGTAAACATCAAGGACACCATTCGTTTCAATGCCATTGCCAACCTTCCTGTTAAAATCAATAGAAATTTTAATCCGGGCACGCAATATGTCTATACTTGGTTTCCGGGCACAGACTTGTCTTGCACAGATTGTCCGGGTCCTGTTTTTTTCGGCGATAGCAGCCACCAATATGTTTTCACGATTCTGGATCCCGCGACAGCATGCATACTCGAACAAACTGTCTGGGTAGATATCGTGGAGTCTTGCGTTGTCTCTGATTTTTTTGCAGTGCCTAATGTATTCACCCCAAATCAGGATGGCATCAACGATATTTTATATGTCATCCCTAAGGCAGCTGATCAAATCCTTTCATTTAAGATTTTTGATCGGGTAGGGGATCTTGTATTTGAAACCTATGATTTGGATATTGGCTGGGATGGTTCTTTTCATAACCAGGTTGCACCCAATGGCGTCTATGTTTACCTGATAGAAGCCGAATGTCCCCAGACCTTAGAGAAAATATATTTGCATGGTGACATTACTTTGATTCGTTAGTGTCGATCTTCTCTTAGGTATTCACACTGTATTTGTTCAGGCCATTGATACTCTGTGTGATGTCGGTCCAAAGAGGGTAAAATCATTTCTTTTGTTGAAATCGGAAAGCATATTACAGAACTAATTTGTTCAGCATATGCTTTTTCCAAAGCCAGACCATCCATTTTTGTTATCCAGGAAACCAGATATTTTTCCATTGGATAAGAATAGGTCAATTTAAAATAGACATTGCGGGATAAGGTGATGATTTCACCATGTTGAGTGGCATCCAATGCAGCTGATTTGTAAGCCGTGCCCAATCCTGAAGCACCCAGCAGCGTACCGCCAAAATACCTCACTACTGCCAGGAGTACATTTTCTAATTGATGGCTTCTGATTTGGCCGAGGATAGGTTTGCCGGCGGTACCACTCGGTTCTCCATCGTCCTGGTGACGGGTGTAATCCGGGTCAGGTCCCCACTGATAAGCATAACATATATGTCGGGCTTTTGCATGTTCTTTTTTTAATTCAGCGAGTATGGGTTTTGTTTTTGACTCATCCAACAAAGGATAAATATAGCTGATGAATGAACTGCCTTTTTCTTTATAGATTCCGGTAGCGGGAAGATGGATCGTTTTAAAGGTATCAGAGGGTATCATGGTCGGATAAAGATAAATCATGTGGCACGACCGACTCGTTAAATAATTATTTTTTTTAGAACCAAACCTGGCTATGTTTGTTTGAATATTTATGCTGCTCATCATACATGGAACCAACCGCCAGGCCAGTCAAAGTAAACCTATCAGCGACTTTGTATTTGAATACAGTAAATCTCGCTACGAGGAAAAGGTTGAACTGCTGGACTTGACTAATATAAAAATGAATGCGTTTGAATCTGTATCGATGTATGAAAAGGATACGATTTCAGCGGAGATCACTCATATAAAAGATACTTTGCTGATCCCTTCTACCAAAATGGTGTTTATCGCCCCTGAATACAACGGCAGTTTCCCCGGCATCCTTAAGTTATTTATTGATGCATGCTCTGTAAAAGATGCCAGGGATTCATTTTATCACAAAAAAGCCTGCCTGATTGGGGTCGCTTCTGGTAGAGCAGGCAATCTTCGGGGCATGGACCATCTGACCAGTATCCTGATGTATATGAATATGATCGTTTTTCCAAATCGCCTCCCAATCTCAAAAATCGAATCCTTGCTCAATGCTCAGAATCAGCTTGTGGACCCCACTACCCAGCATACCTTGGGTACTTTGTTAGATGATTTCATCCGATTTTGACAGCCACTCATCCAGAGACATTGTATTGGACACAAAGAATTTTCCGGCAGCACTTTTATTGACGATGCCGACTTCGTTATGTACATCATGTTCAAAAAATAATGCAATGTTTTCCTCGTATACCCTTTCTAATACTTTTTCTTTTTCCATGAGGGTGACGAGTGGCTGCATATCATAAGCCATGATAAAGGGTAGGTGGACATGATGAGTCGATGGGAAAAGATCGGCGGTATATAAAATCTTTTTGTTTTGGTCAAGATGGATCAACGGCAATATCATGCCCTCCGTGTGGCCATCTACCCGAACAAATTCTATATTTTTGAAATTTTGGGTTCCATTAATAAATTTGATTATTTCAGAAAGGGGTCGAATATTTTCCGAAAGAAATGAAGCCTTTTCTCTCTGATTGGGTTGGAGCGCATTCAACCATTGAGCTTCGAGCACCCAGTGATTGGCATTTTTAAATACGAGCTGGAGTTGATGATCTGCTGTCCTGGAGACAGCACCGCCTACGTGATCAAAGTGCAAATGAGTTAAAATGACATCGGTGATTTCATCAGGTGAAATCCCATTTTTTCGCAATGCATCCGAAATCAAAATATCTCCAGCAGGTTCATAATGCGCTAAAAACTTTGGATCTTGCTTGTTCCCTAAACCGGTATCGACTAGTATTTTTTTCCCATCATCTTCGATGTACAGGCAGCGCATCGACCAGGTACATAGATTTTGATCGTCAGGAGGCATGAGTTTGCTCCAAATTTTTTTGGGCACTACCCCAAACATTGCACCTCCATCTAATTTAAGTGTACCTGCCAGGATGGGCTTAAGCATCATATTTTTTCATTAAAATAAGCCATGTGCAAAGCTGCCAATGCGGCCTCAGCGCCTTTATTTCCGTGTTCACCCCCGGCACGGTCCATAGCTTGATCCATATTGTTTGTAGTCAATACTCCAAATATCACGGGTACTCCTTTGTCAATATTCAGCTGCATGATGCCTTGAGATACTGCTTCACTGAGGTATATATCATGTGGGGTTTCGCCTTTGATGATGCAGCCCAGGCAGATGACGGCATGTGGATCCAGCGCTTTGATCACTCTTTTGGCAGCAAATACCAATTCGAAAGCTCCGGGTACGGTCACGACAGAGATATCATTTTTCAAAACCTTAGCTTTTAACAAGGTTTTGATTGCCGCCACTTCCAGCTTTTCAGTGATTTTCCTGTTCCAGGCAGTATTGACAATGACGATACGGTAACCCTCCATTTCCGGGAGTTCTGGTAATACTTCTGAAGTATGATTTGATTTATGGCTCATTTGAACTATTTTTTACAATTAAGAATTCCATTCCCAAAGTACGATTTCCCATATCTCTGCGTCATCTCCTTCATGCTGCATGATCGGTCTAAATCCTACTTTTTGATGTGCTTGCAAAGATCGGATGTTTTGAGTGGATATTTCAGTTACACAATACGTATACCGAACATTGAGTTTCTGCATATGCCGATAAAGTCGGCTCATGAGGTTTTGGCCACGATAAGCTTTTGCAATACAAATTTGGCCACAAGCTATATAAGTTTGCTCCCCAAGGCTCTGACCATTAACTACCAGGTGGTCCAGCTGTTCAAAAAACAACTTTAGTTCGGGTACCTGTTGAGAAAAAATTTTGTTCATACAGATTGCATAGCCCACCAGATCCTGCCCATCATAGGCTACGACGGGTGCCTCTTCGCTGCAAATCTTCGAAAGGGTGCCAAAGTCATGCTCCACAAATACAAATCCCTGGGATGCAGCTTCTGCCTGGCTCAGGTTTTTCCTTAAGTTTTTTCTTTGCAGCTCGAGGATTTTCCTGACAGTTTCCTCTTCCCGGTCAAACCTGATATCCAATATTGCCATCATGTAGTTGCCTGCAATATTATGAAATGAGCTTGATTTTAGTCGGCTTAAAATTTTTTACAGTTCAATCTCCGATGTAAAAGTGAAGTCTGCATTCGCAATACAAGCTAAAAGTCTTAGATTTGCAGCGAAAATAGGAGGCTCCGTAGTTCAATGGATAGAATACTTGAATTCGGATCAAGTGGTAGGGGTTCGATTCCCTTCGGAGCTACTTTTGTTTTTGTATAAATGCCTGTAAATGAGATATTTGCAGGTTTTTTTATTTGTAGGAGTGGCTAAGGAATAACACAAAATACCTTTTTATCATTCTTTGTGATGAGTTTAAATTGCTTAAGGTACCCTGCTTTGAACCAATGGACTTCCAATGGTCCTTTTCGCTAAAAACCAGGCTGAAATTTGGATTAATTGCTTTATAATCATGGCGACAGTAACTACTATCCTAAAATGGGCTTCCTATCAGCCTCATCTAAAATCGTTAAAGGCTTTTTATCACGCTTACCTCCGGGTGTCCCAGGCATAGGACAAACTCACCTCATGCGTATTGCCAAATGGGTTGGCTATGGCATTGAACCCGTCTTCATAGGAATAGCTGATGCGAATAGGGGTTTCCAACCCAATATTGGAATATAACACTACCCCTGCCTCGAGGTGAATGACTTTTGAATTGGAGGCTCCTACTCCCAGCCATAAAGTTTGATCCAATTGATATTTTAAGTTGGCATCGATATGGATGGGTACATTCTGAATATATCTCACCCACCCGGTAGTCTCCAAAAAACTATAATCGTTGAGATATTTGATGTACCCTACCATGCCATAATAATGCGGAAGTGCAGTGATATTGGCATTGGTTGTTGAATTTAACCCATTGATTGAAAAAAGTTGTGGCATGGATAAGCCGGTATAGAAATTGTCTTCATTGGCCAGGCGGGCGTGATAATAAATGCCAATACCTATGTCTGGAGTGTAGCTCTTGAACACATCTATAGAAGCCAGGATCTCCGGAAGGTTTTGGGCCCGGAGTTTATCTTTCTGGATATTCATCTGTTTCAATCCAATCGTCAAGGCGGCCGAAAATCCACCATATAAGGGATCCTCGGAAAAAAGCACTCCTATCTTGGCATTCATACCCAAATAATTTATAGGGCCGGTTTTATCAAATATCAGGTTTCCTCCCAAGGTCAGTTTTGTAGTGCTTTGATCACCGATATACGTACCATGCAATATGCCTGTGACCGGTGAACCGTCACCAAATCTATTCCATTGGCTACGGTAGGAGAGCCCGATCTGAGCGTTAAGGTCTTCCCTAAAATAATCATGGGGCAGGGAGGCCGGGTTTAGAAAGGATTGATATTCACGGTATAATCCAAAATCGGGCAGCTGTTGTGACAAACAAATAGATGCCGATAGTGCCAGAATTACCAATAAAAGGTGTTTCATCTAATACAATCTCTGGTATAAATATAGTAACTATTGGAAGATAAACGGCCTCTAATAGTTTGCTCATCAAATACCGCTTGTGATCCTTTTCATTTTTTTACGGTATAGAACACCTGATCCCTGGTAGCAGGATTTTTGATAGACAATATTCCCCCTGACCACCGCATTCCCCTGTTATCAAGGGCTTTGAGTGGAGCACATTGTAAGCGGTTGACTACTGACACCATTGCAAATTCGGTCGAAGAAGATGGCGTTACTATCTTATATGCTTCTCGATTCCAATATAAATCAATCGTATCGAGGCGAATTTTTTTCTGCTGCAAAAGAGGATCGTTGAATCCAACAGGTTTCTCAACAATCTCCGGGTAGCAAGCTGGTGAAGGATTGGGTATAATACCTAAGTTCCTATTGATTAATTCCTTCAGCCAGGCCGATTCTATACCTTTAAACTTCCTGACAGCCTCATTTCGTTTATTTTCAATCAATAATATCGTTCCCGATAACATTTGGAGTTGTTCTCTTTCTCTTTTTGAGGCAAACTTGACTTCAATTTCTTTGATCATCTGTTTTGCAAACTCCAGCTCATCTGCCAGTATTTTCAGGCAAATGAGATTGTTCCAAAGGGTAAAGGAATTTGGATTATACTCCAGGGATTTTTTGAGTTGTATATCAGCTTTTTTGAATAAAAGTTCTCTTTTTCTGATCATTTCCGGCTCATAGTCCTTTTGTCCGGGATCAAGTCCTGGTTTTTCAAGGCGAAGATTCCAACTGACTTCAATGGGCAGGGAATACTTAAAATAATTATATGCCCCGAGATTTATGGCCTCCAGGATATAAGAGACTGCAATATTGGAGTTGACTTCTGGTGAGGGATAGTATTGGGATATTTTTTCAAAAATTGATCCCGCGCTTGAATAGTGTTCGGCCAATAATAATAAGTTGGCAGCTTTAAAAAGTGCTATCAGGGATTCAACTTGCTCTCGCACCAACAAAACAGACTCGATGCGTTCTGACTTATCTGGGTATCCTTTTAGTTGCGGACTCAGGTGATATTGACTGTACAATACTTCAATGGTCTCGGCAATCAAGGGGAGACAATTATAGCCGGAAATATAGGCTAGAAACGCGCCCTGAATATCAGCATTTTGTTCGTTGAGATACGTGGCCCCCTGCGATTGGTCATAAGCAAGAAAATGAGTATCATGTCTATCTTTTTCAAGTGCATGGCAAAGCTCATGACCCACGACAAAGGCGATGGCATTTGATTCCAGTTCTTTAAAAGCAGTAAAACTTTCTAACAACTTTTTATCAATGCTGATGGTGTGGGATAGTTTTGAATAAGAAGCTCCAGTACCAGTTTCGTTTTTAATAACCAGTCTGGGTCTTCTTCCTTCAGGTACTTCTAGTTCAGCACACATTCTATTGAATATTTCGGTGACCAAAGCCTGTTTACTCGTTTGACCAAAAGCGATAAAAGGAATGATAAAGAATACTGGAAATATAGTACAGGCTCTCATAATGATAGCTGGCTCAGAATCGAAGTTACGATTTCAGAAGATTGACAGGCTGGGTTTTGTTTTACATCATTTATAACATCTCGGGTGGCTTTATTATGCTCACCTTGTGTAAATGCTGAAAGTAGTCGACACAAACATCGATCCCCAAGCTGTTCACCTTTGTCAAAAGCCTTTTTTGCACTTTTGATATCCCCGGCTTTGTAATCGATGAGTCCCTCACTGAGGTAAAACCCAGCATCCTTCGGTATATCCAGGTAATACTCCAGGTTTGCTCGCCGGGCGCTGTCAAATTGGTGCTGATCTATCAAATCAAACACCCTTCTTTGGTGTGTTCTGATAGATTGATTAGGATCTGCCAGGCCAGCAGTATTGGAGCCTAACCTGATGGATTCATAAGCCTTGCTCATGGCCACCCCCCAGCTGGAGTCTTGAGAAATGCGTTTATTGACAAAGTAAATCCCCAGGCTGAGTATGAGCAAAATAGAGGCGGCAATAGAGAGGGACCTACATGCTCGGAGTGAAATTATTTTAGCCTGGGGACTACCTATCACTTTTTCCTCAGAATCGACCCTGGTGCCAGCCAATCCTTTAGTAGCCTGTTGGATTTCTTTACGTATTGCTTCTTGATTTTTAAGTTGTAGTGACCTGGAAAGATCTGATTCAAAATTTAACTCCGAGTAAATGGAAGGCATTATTTCGTCATGAATGGTAGCTACTTCCTGCCTGATTTTATCGATACCAGCCATCTTGATACCCGCTATCACACTTTTATGAAAATCAACCTCTTTTTTAAACTGCTCATCCTTATTATAAAATGTCTCAAAAGAGGTCATTTCATTCGGAGTCAATTCATCCTGGAAGTATTTATTGAGTAATTCTTTTTGATTCATTTTTCAATTAATTGAAGGTAATCGGGATGCTCTTCTACGAGTTTTTTCAAACCATCCATACATCTGGATTTCTTGACTCGTATAGAGCCCTCCGTATAGTTCATTTGATGGCCAATGTCCTTAAGTGCTTTTCCGTCAAAATAAAATCCTGAAAGAATCTTTTGACACTCCACGCTGATTTTGTCAAACAGCTTGGCTATCAATGCATGTTTTTCCTCAAACACCATGATCTCAGGTATTGTGTCCTCCATATCAGCTACTTCCATAGTTTCTTTGAGTACGAACGGACCGGTTTTGATCTTCCTCAGTCTATAGAGCCACATATTGTTGCTGATGGCATACAGATAGGAGCTCAGTTTGGAGGTCAACTTAAAATCAGTACCTCTCGCTTTAGTAATAAATGCAACCAAAGTCTCCTGAAAGATGTCTTCTGCATCTTCTTTTGATCCACTATTATTAATCACCAGGTCTGCTATCATTTTAAAATATTGATGATACAATTGTTTTATTCCCTCAGAATCTCCAGACTGAATAGCCTGAATCATCTGTGTATCTGACATGTAATCCTTCATATATAGCGATTCTGGTAAAATGTTAGCAATCAAAGTAAAAAATAAAAAAGACCGGCGCTGTTAACATCTGGCATATCCTGCAATATACCTGTGTTCACAATAATCTTCACAAAACAAAAATAAACAACATGAAAGTACTTTTTACTTTGATTATGAGCTTGACATTAGGTGCAGCGATTGCACAATGTCCGGATCTAAAAATCACCAACGCCAGCATACTGAGCGATATATCAAAAGGAATCCGATATGCCATCAATATCAGTAATATCGGCAATCAAGATGCCAACCTTCAAGGCGCGACAGCCTCTGAGGAAGATAATGTCACTATCCAAAGTTACCTATCCAATGACCAGGTGATTGATGCACAAGATAAAAGGATACAGGATGTACTATTGGGAGTGTCACCCTTGACGGTCATTAAACCGGGCGAAGTATTTAGTATCGTCAATAAAGATTCCGTGGTGGCCACAGGATATCGATTTTTGATCATCAAGATTGATCCTTTAAATAAATTGAATGAGTGTGCTGAACTAAATAATGTGTTCGTCCTGGAATTGTACAACAACCAACTCACCCTGGAGACCACTATGATCGAAGGATTTAAGGGCCAATCCATAGAGATACCGGTATACGCATCTGACTTTTACAATATCCTGGGTTTTCAATTTTCTATGTCATTCTCCAATCCATCCCTTTTCAGGATCGACTCCGTAGGCAATCTTGGACTTAATGATTTAAATAGAAATGACATACAGGTGAAGAATGACAATCGGGTAGGGGTAGTGTGGTTTAGCCCGTTACAGTCGGGGCTTTCTTTTAATGGGCGGAGAAAAATATTTAGCCTTTATGTGACCTTGACGGGTGAACACGGCCAATGCACTGATATTCGATTTGATGACTCTTTTTTAACAATTGAATTTATAAGCTCCACCCCGCTAGGTGATCCTATCAGACCGGCCTTGATAGATGGTAAGGTATGTATTCAAAACCTGGTAGAATGTTCTGGTAAAGTCATACTTGCCAATAACACACCAATCCCCAACACCTTAGTAAGCGCCAATCAATCAACCGCATTGACTGACCTGAGTGGCCGCTACCTGATCAAAGATCTTATACCCGGTATCAACTATACAGTGAGTGCTTCTAAGTTTGATTCGTATGCTAGTGGCCTTAGTGTCATGGATATAGTATTAATCAAAAAACATTTGCTCCAGATTCAATTATTGCCAACTCCATACCAGATTATTGCCGCAGATGTCAATGGTGACTTGACGATTAGCGTCCAGGATATGGTACTGATCAGGGATTTGATCCTGGGGTTCGTGCCAAATTTTGGCAAAACTCCTGTATGGCAATTTATCCCAAAAGATTATAAATTCAAAAACCCGCTCAACCCGCTGGCTGAGAATTATCCCATAGCCTATTCTTTGCCAAACCTGAAATCGAATAAAATAACACTTGATTTTATCGGTATCAAGACTGGAGATGTCAGTTTGGATTGGACCGGACAGCTGACTCCTTCCCTGGAGTCCAGAGCAGCCACCTATTTTATACTTGCTTTGCAAGACCAAAATTTAATGGCCAACACGGAATACACTTTGCCTGTCTATACCAGGCAGTTTAATAATATCTCTGCTTTCCAATTTGCATTAAATCTGAACCCTGATATCCAACTTGAACAGGTGATGGCGCCTGCTCTGCCGGATTTTACTGTAAGCAATTATTCAATCAATGACCATGTGCTCAGGACACTATGGTACGACTCCAGGTCAAATGGTGGCCGATTTGTAAAAGATAATGATACTTTGTTATTAATACGCTTCAAAACAACCAAAGCGATGAATGCTAAAAACCTATTTACGATTGATCCAAATGCTATCAATCCGGAAGGTATTCACCAACAAGGATGGTATTTTGATATAAAAATGGAAATTAAGCCTGCATTGACGCATAAAGTGATTGCGGCCTCCTTTATAGAATTATCCATGTATCCCAACCCGGTATCAGAAGTACTACACCTTACTTTAAATAACAATGTGCCGGATAATCTCCCTACTTCCATTCGAATTACAGATCAAAATGGCAGGACAGTCTCAGTTCAAACATTGACACCAGGTCAAACTCAGGCTACTATAAATACAAGCGATTGGATATCAGGCAGGTATATAATCACCGCCGTCTCTGGTTCAAGAAGAATAAGTAAAAATTTACTCTGCATTCATTGATTATAGTTTGGGGCTCGGGTTTATTTTGCCATAGATCATTATGGTATCAGCACATACAGAGTATTCTCGTTAAATTTGACCACTCGCTATGAGATTATTGATAATCATTTGCTGCATTTTGCCGTTCATCGCGCGCGCCCAGGTGTACCAAACTCCGGTGCTCGATTGGTCTAGTTTATTGGGAGGCGGAGGTCAGGAGGAAATCATGGATATCACTCAGCTTCCGGATGGCCGAATCGCCGCCGTGGGTTTCACTACCTCCAAATTGTACAAAAAGGAAGACCAATATTATTTTATTGTGGATGCCGATGGAAAGAAAATCGTAGAAAGAAATTTTGGATCAGAACAAGATGACCGGGCTCTTGGTTTGACGGGTACCTATGATGGCAGACTAATCTATGTTGGATATGTACAGATTGCAGGGAATTTTAAAACCCATAAAATTCCCACCTTAAGAAAAATCGATCAAAACGGCAACCCAGTATACTCTGTGATCGCATCTACTATGGACGGGTATTACAAAGACATAATAGAATTAAGACCACGGCAATCAATAGTAATCGGACAAGACAATGGAAAAGCTGTCATAGCGCAATATCATAATGATTCTATTGAATGGCTTAATATCATCCCTGCATCAGTCGAATTAAATACCATACAGGCGGTTTCTGATTCTACCTTCCTGGTGGCAGGAGTGGCTTTGGCTGATGATTTAGCCTGGTACGCCTTATACAACGACCGTGGTGTGCAACTCTGGGCTAAAAAAGGCCAAAAATATTATGGAGCTGCCAAAGCGATCGCACTTGAAAATAATTGGGTGGCCTGGTTAGGTGGATCTTATAATGACGCTCGCACGCGTGAAGATGCATATATCATGAAGATCAGCCTTAAAGATGGGGCTATACAGGCCAAGACCAATCTCGGAGGGCGGTATGATGATGTATTTACCTCCTTTGTCCTGACACCTGATGATAAAGCTTACATCGGAGGCAAGACCTACTCTCATCTCCGTGGTGGAGCTAAAAGATCTAAAGCCTGGATGGTCCAGATAGATGCCTCATCATTAAAGCCTATAGGAGATCAATATTTATGGGGAGGAAAACAAAATAATGAAATCACCAGCATGATATTATCCAGCGATCAGAGGTTGATCCTGGGAGCTTTTACTACATCAGGGGAAGCAGATCGCCAGGATGCCTGGGTCATGGAAATCCCCACCATCGAAGATCAATCAGAGATGATGGTGCCGGGTCTACGCATGCAAGAATTAAAGGTGCTGGACGAGAACGGTGATGGTAAGATAGGATATACCGAATCTTCCACTTTTCAATTGTCCTATCAAAGAACAAAAGACCGGATAGCCGGATTTCCCAAATTCATAGTTTATATCGACGGAGAAAAAGTAGCCTACGATGTATTTCTAAATCCGTCCCTTCAAGAGGATGTGTTCAATATACCTTATTACAGAGAGTCTGAGCTCATAGGATCCCATCAAGTCAAAATAATCTTGCTGGATGGCAAAAACCAAAGATTGGATTCTATCGAAAAGACCGTTGAGTTTTTACCTTCCGACCAATCCAGGATTCAGTTTGCTTTTGGTGTTCCGGTGCTGAGGAAAACGCTGGATCATGGCCTTCCGGTCATCTCTGTGCCTTTGAGTATTAAAAACATCAGCAGTGGCAATTTGTCTGATATCAAGCCAAATATCATCTTGCAAGAGGAGATACCTTATACTATAGCCGATACGCTGCTGTCTATAAAATCCAAGGAGTCTGTCACCACCATGATTGAGCTCAGGCCCCAGGAAATTCTTACTACCGATTCTGTAGTTTTAAAAGTCATGGCGCAATATCAGGCACAGATATTTTCCGGCGTTACGACGCTTCCGGTAAAAGAACTTTTGGATCCCTGGGTCAAAGCCCGCAAAGAACAGACTACGGTCTTAATCGCTGAAAAACTTGCCTCCAAATCTTTTGAACAAACCGGTTCCATCTCACCACTGGCATCGGAAGATTACAAAAAGCTCCCACTGGATTCATTTTTCTTAAAGCAAAACACCTGGAAACTCGAACATGGCACTGTCAGCTCAGCGCTCAAATCGTTTGACCCTGACAAACTAAATATATTATGGATAGACCCCGATCCGGTCGTTACTAAAAATTATTTTCTCGCCAAAAGAAACAAACATGCCCTGCTCCTCAAGCTGATCACCCAAGATCAAAATGCAGATGGACTGGAACCAAAATTAATTATAGAAAGACCTGGCAGAGGTATCATAGATACTGTGGTGATGCAACTGGATCAGGGCGTCTTATTGGGCTCTTATCAATACAATTTGCAGGCGGACATACCCTTAGTAGAAGGTGAAAATAAAATCTCTCTATCCCTGTGGTATAGGGATGAATTGATCAAATCTTCCGTCAAGATGATCTTCAAATACGAGCCCCCTAAAAGTAATTTGTTCGTGATGGCTTATGGCATCCCAAGCGGGGGACTGGCGCAAGTGAGTAAAGACGCCGCTGACCTGGCCGCAGCATTTAGTACCCAACAAGGCAAATTATTTTCAACGATTCAGACACAGGTATTCAACACGCCGGCACAAACTGCTACGCAGGAAATAAAGAAAAGTATCCGGTCTATTGCCAATGACTATTTTGACTTTAAACGCATTAAGAAAAACGATGTCATCCTGATCTACATTTCGGCACATGGATCTCTGATCCGCGATATGCTCCATATACACGCATCTGATTATGATCCTATCTACGAAGACGAGACTACACTCAGTTTTCAGAAAGATATCCAGGACAAACTCAAAGACATTCCTTGTAAAAAGATCTTTCTCATAGATGCGTGTCACAGCGGAGCTGCCGGCCAGGTGGCGGCTATAGCAGACGGGATAAAAGGTACAGAAGAAGACGACCTGGCTACTGCTCTGATCAAGCTGAGTGATGCCTCCAATGATTTTTATTATCTGTTGTCGTCCAGTGCCGGCGAAGTATCTTATACCGATGACAGTTGGGGCAACAGTGCTTTTACCAAGGGCATTCTCGAAGCTTTGCACGATCAGTCAGAATCCACCCTGCAGGGCATTCAGCATGCAGACGAAGATGGAAACAGAATCATAGACCTCAAAGAAATATTTGAATATCTCCAGGAAAGGGTGCCGGTGATCATTCAATCTAAAAAGAACCTGCGATCTACCCAGACACCGTATACTCCTAATAGAGCGGCACTCAAGGAGATTGCTATCTATGTGCTTGAAAAATAATATTTGACTGGTTGCATTGGCCACAAAACAGTCACAAGTAATAGATCATCAGGCCAATTGTATCCTTATATATTGTCGAATAAAAACTTTCTTTTAATGGTTCTTCGACAAAAAAAGTTGCTGAATTAAATTCATATCATTTATATTCAGACTATTACGTATTATATATTATACAATATGTAATTTTTATTCAGAAATTCGATGTTGACTTGTTAACATTTCCAGATTCCCGCAATCTATTTACAAATCAACTTATCATGAAAACATTTGCTTTTTTCGCCACCTTATGCTTCACCACACTTTTTTATTCAAAATCTTATGCTCAGGGAGGAGTATCGATACTGATGGGTGTAAATCCCAGCTCAAGAATTTATAATGGTGTTGTAGGTACCCACACTGCATTACAGTACAATATTGACACCTACCAGGATATCCATTATGGAGTCATTGCACAATATTCCAGGTTTGCAGCTCCAAATGGAATAGCTGTCAGCAAGCCATCCCAGGTGAGTTCTTTTAATGGGTTTGCATCCTATTCATTGATTAAATCAGGCCCCTTCAAACCATATATCAAACTAGAACTTGGAGCTGCCCTGAACCGCACCAGGCCGGAATTAGAATCAAGAGCAGGCAGTGTACCCCAAACCTCCAATTTCTTTGGTGGACAATTAGCACCCTCTATTGGCACTCAAATCAGCCTGACCAGGGCCTTTACACTACAATTAGAATACAAAAAGACCGTACAATATGGTCACGCCTACGCATCCGACGGCTCCTACAATTATACGGGCTTTGATATGGGCATCACCTACCAGTTTGCTCATGATCAGATCTCCAGAAAAGGCCGATACCGACCTTCAAAATACCGATGTGTGTATAATAAAAAGACAGGTGCTACGAGTTGCTTCAGGTTTAGATAGTCTTAGTTGGTCTTGATCTAATTCCAGGAGAATCACAAGATTGATTAAAAAAAGAAATATAAAAAAACAATATAAATCCTTAATAATGAAAACATTAGCGCTTATCTGTCTAATCACACTATTTGCTTGCACAAAGTCCCCTGATGGTGATTGTCAATTCACCGGTACCTGGCAGCAAGTAATCAAGTTCCCAGGCGAACCTGAAGTCTACGGTCTCAAAATGGAACTCCTCAAAGATGGAAGCATGATCATGGGAGGCATCACCGGATTAAAATGGAGGGTGAAAGATGAATGTTCCATATTTGAATATTGGGGTAAAGAAGCCAAAAATATAACCATAGAGCTGAAAGTGCTGGCTTTTGATGGACAATACCTTTCTTTGGAATTCTTAAGTGGTGCGTTGGCTACAGATCCGTTTTCCCTCCTTGGATCATGGGATTTTAAAAGAATAGAATAATCATCATACTCTCCTCATATCTGGTCTGATGCTTTATGCCAAAAAATGTTATTAAACCTTCCCACTCTTACAAATACAAAACAACAACCATGAAAACCTCATTCCTTCTTCTTTTACTGCTCGCTTCTACCTGGATCCGTTGCACCAAAATCCCTCTACAGCCTACTATTATAGGAGATTGGCAGGATCAGGAAGATGGCTATATGATGCAAATCAAAGATGATGGAATTCTGATCCTGGAGGGCACACAAAATCTATGGCATATCAACCCTCAAAGTACTGAACTGACTATATCCTGGCCTCACGAAGAGTCACAATTTACCTATCAAATCATCACACTGAATGATGAAAAGCTACAAATAAAACTGGTGTCACACAATACGGACTATCCGTTGTCCACGAGTCCGCAAAACTTTAGACGACTCCCCCGTACTGGCTATATGGGTCGCTGATACAATCCTCCATTTCCATACTGCGACTGAAGTGGCGGGTACAGGTCTTAAAAATTTCTTATAAACAACTTTAAATCATACCTTTATATCATGCGCCTCCTGGTCATCCTAACCCTAACTATTACGACTTTTGCATACGGCTGGATACATCTACAAATCAAGGTGTCTCCTTATGCTTCTTCCACAAAAAATCGATCTGTGGTCTCCAAAGAGGCTAATCAATTAACCGAAGTTCAAAAGTTATCTCTTGAAAAGCTAAATTTTGTTTGTGACCGAAGGTCTGATAGTTTAGAGTTGGTGAAGTTTTATAATGCGACTGGAGGACAGAATTGGATACATAAATGGGATTTAAATAAATCATTGGACTCCTGGTATGGAATAGGGCTTAACAATGCGGGATGTGTAAAGTACATCGATATGGATGGCAAGCCAAATGGAATCAAGGATAGCTTTCTAACTAATAATTTAACAGGATTGTTAATATCACTAGACTTAAATCAGTTGGAAGGTTTAATTGTCCCAAATAATAAGATCTCAGGATCGATTCCAGAGTTTTTAAATCTTCCTAATTTGACAACACTGGTATTAGAGGCCAATCAATTCAATGGGGAGATACCTGTTTTTTTAAATTTACAAAACCTCAAATTTTTATGGTTAAATGATAATAAGTTGACAGGCAATATTATCAATTTCAACCTGCCTGCCTTACAAGAATTAAATCTATCTAGAAACCTTCTCACGGGCACCATACCAAATTTTGATAAAATTCCTAATCTCTATTGGCTATTTCTGAATGAAAATCAATTAACCGGAACAATACCAGATTTTATTAAGCTGCCATATTTATCTACATTATGGCTATATAGCAATCAATTAAGTGGCACCATTCCCAATTTTAATCACCCTAATCTCTATGGGATATTATTAGGGAACAATAACTTGACTGGCCCAATTCCTAATTTTGACAAGGTAGGTTCCTTGCAAGATCTTAATTTATCAGGAAATAAACTTTCAGGCAATATTCCAGTATTTAATAAAGTCCCTTTTCTTAAATACCTTTTGATTGCTGATAATGATCTTTATGGGGTCATTCCGGATCATACAACAACTAATATTCATTTAGATCTTTACTACCTAAACAATAATAGATTAACCTTTTCAGGCATCATCCCGAATTTGGAAAAAGTAAAAACTTTGACGAATATTACGAATAAAGAATGCCCCACCTGCACGTATGATACACTCATATACACACCTCAACAAAAAATATACCATGACACAACGATCCTAATTTCCCCCAACACCTCCTACACCCTAGACCTCCTCATCGATGACACCGTCACCACTAATACCTACACCTGGTATAAAAATGGTACACTCTACAAAACCATAAAGGGAAGCAATAAGCTTCCGTTTACTCCTTTCACAAATGCAGACGAGGCTACCTATACAGTAAAGATCACAAATCCGTTAGCCTCACAACTGACATTGGAGAGCTGGCCGATCAGGTTGAATGCTGGGCCTAGCTTGGTTTGTGACCGATGGTCTGATAGTTTGGAATTGGTGAAGTTTTATAATGCGACTGGCGGACCTAATTGGTGGAAGAAATGGGATTTAAGTAAGCCGATGGACTCATGGTGGGGAGTAACTTTAAATACTGGAGGCTGCGTAAATACTATAATCCTTTATGATACGAGCAACACCAATTGTATGGCTTGTCTCGGCTCAGGAAATAATCTGATTGGCCCTATACCAAGCATAAATTTATCCCAGTTATCTACTCTCAATTTAAGTAATAATAAAATATCAGGTTCAATCCCAAATTTTAATCTTCCCCAATTATCGTCCTTAATTTTATTATACGACAATTTATTTGGTACTATTCCGAATTTTGATAAATTGCCAAATCTTGATTTTTTATATTTAATTGGCAATCAACTTGAAGGACCTATTCCTAATTTTGACAAAATACAAAATCTGCATGTTTTAGTATTAAATGACAATAAAATAACAGGGACAATTCCAAATTTTAATAAACTGCCTAATCTTCAGGTATTGTCTTTTTCAGATAATCATTTTACAGGTTCAATTCCAAATTTTGATAAATCGCTTAAGCTTATTTCGATAGTTTTATCAAATAATAAATTATCGGGGACAATTCCGAATTTTGGTCCATTGCAAAATTTACAATCCATTGGATTGCAGAATAATCAACTCACCGGACAAATTCCTAACCTCGATGAACTTAAAGATGTAATCGGTATTAATTTTAGTCAAAATCAATTATCTGGACCGATTCCTGAGTATAATACATTATCTAAATTAAGAAGTTTAATACTATCCTTTAACTCACTTACTGGATCTATTCCATCCTTCAAATTGAATCCTGAGCTTGAACTTATCCAAATAAATAACAACCAATTAACCGGTAACTTACCCAAATTCGTTAATAATAAATTTTTATTTAGAATTTGGCTTCATAATAATAATCTTTCAGGCACTTTACCTAATTATAATCTTGATAATCCTAAATTATCTTATTTGACTACGCAAGAAAATAAAGTCACGTTTTCTGGACTTTTATCAAATCTAGCCAGTATTAAAAATTTGACGGATTTAATAAATAGGGATTGCCCAACCTGCCTTTATGATACCTTAATATACGCCCCGCAAAAAAAAATATACTCCGACACCACCATCCTCATCCCCTCAAACACCCCTTACACCATCGATCTCCTCATCGATGACACCGTCACCACCAGCACATACACCTGGTATAAAAATGGAGCACTCTACAAAACCATCAAAGGAAGTAATAAGCTCGCATTTACACCTTTCACAACTACAGATGCAGGCACTTATACAGTGAAGATTACAAATCCATTAGCTCCGCAGCTGACACTGGAGAGTTGGCCGATCAGGTTAAATGCTTTGCCGATGTTAATATGTGACCGAAGGTCTGATAGTTTAGAGTTGGTGAAGTTTTATAATGAGACTGGTGGGCCAAATTGGTGGAAGAAGTGGGATTTGAGTAAGCCGATAAGTACATGGTGGGGAATTACAATAAACAATGAGGGATGTGTAACGGAAATTCGTTTGAACGATACTGCTATCAATGGATGTTGCTCCGGAAACAACCTGATTGGTACCTTAATTATTATCAAATTGCCTTCACTGACTTACATTAATTTAAGAGCCAATAACTTAAGCGGTACTATTCCTGATTTTCACTTTCCATCGCTAGAGAACTTAAGGTTGGAAACAAATAAATTAAGTGGCAGTATACCAAATTTTAAAAATTTACCTAAGTTAGGTTACCTTGCTTTGGAGGGCAATCAATTAACTGGCGATATTCCCAATTTTGACATGATGCCACTCTTATATCGCTTGGGTTGTTATGATAATCAATTGACTGGGCCTGTTCCTAATCTGAATAATTTACCTCAACTGAATAGAATACACTTAAACGACAATAAATTAACTGGTTCAATACCTTCGTTTGACAATAACCCAAAATTAGAGACAATAAATTTATATGATAATGAACTGACCGGAAGTATTCCTGATTTTAAGAATCTTCCTTTGTTAAAAGTCCTTGCTCTGCATCATAATTTTTTAAGCGGATCTTTGCCAGGATTAAAAGGATGCTTGCTTCTTGAAAACTATGAAGTGCATAATAATAGGATGGGTGGCATGATACAGGATCTATCACATCTAAAAAATTTAGGAACACTGACCTTAAGTGATAATAATTTCTCCGGCCCTTTGCCAAAACTTGACAAGTTTCCTGGTTTAAAAGAAGTATGGCTGGCCAACAATAGTTTTACAGGATCTTTAGAGGACTATACTATATCTAATCCACTACTTAGACGAGGGACATTTGAAGGAAATAAACTCACCTTCACCAATATCATAAAATATCATGATAAGATAAAGACACTGATAGAGGTTACTAATAAATGGAGTCAAAGTCTATTTACTTATGCACCCCAAGATACTATTTACCGCGATACGACCATCTTCATTAATAACAATACACCCTATACTTTAGATCTCCTGATCGATGACACCGTCACGACCAGTACATACGCCTGGTATAAAAATGGAAGCCTTTATAAAACCATGAAAGGGAATAAACTACCTTTTAACCCATTTACGAATAATGACGCCGGCACTTATACAGTCAAAATTACTAACCCATTGGCTCCACAGTTGACACTAGAAAGTTGGCCGATAAGGTTAAAGACCAATGCTGCAAGTGATGAGCAAGATTGTTCTAATGCGCGGGTCATCACTATTACTCCCTGTTATCAAAAATTTATTATTGACTCTATGATTGGCCCTGGTAGTGTATTGGATGAAGCTGACAATTCTTGTTTGGACTTTAATAATTTTGATCTTAAGAATAATCAATCCGAATCTAACTCCAAATGGTTCAAATGGACCGCCAATGAAAATTTAAATATCACCTTTACGATTACACCGTTAATCTCTAATGAAGATATTGACTTTGCCGTTTTTGAACTACCTGATGGAATAAATGGATGCGCTACCAAGCGTCTCATCCGGTGTAATGCTACAACATGCAATTTAAGTAGCACAGGATTAAATGAATCCTCTACAGATATTGAGGAGTCTCCAAACTGCGACCCTGGGGAGGATGGATTTTTAAAATCATTGGATATGGTCAAGGGCAAAACATATGCCATCATGGTCAATGGATTTGAAAAGCAAAATGCTTTTTCGATAGAGTTTATGCTCAAAATAATAGCCCTTAAACCTGATTATGTAAAAGTAAAACATTCGACGCCTACATTATTCGATGTATTGGCAAATGATACCATCTCAAAGGGCGCTTCCATAGATGTGATGATCCAAGAGCCTCAAAATGGTACCATGATTTACTCCCGTACATCAGGAAGGGGTACTTATACTTCTAATCCAAAATTTTCAGGTAAAGAAATTTTAAAGTACACAGTTTGTTCTACGATCTGTCCTACTGATTGCAAATCTTCCACCATCGAGTTCGAGGTAGAATCTCCCTGTTCCGATCGAAACAGCCTGGTACTCCCGAACGTTATTTTCCCAGATAGCCCATCAAGAGATAATCGATATTTTATCGTCGAGGCATTAATAGATTGCCCGGATGCCTTTGGTCCAAAACCTACCAAACTTACAGTCTATAACCGATGGGGCGACCTCGTCTACCGCAATGATGATTATAAAAATGATTGGGATGGTACCAATACGCAAGGTCAGCCATTGCCTACGGGCACATACTATTATCTGCTGGATTTGGGGAGTGTCAGTGCGCCGATCAAGGGGTATGTGGTGATTATGAGGTAGGGGAGTGTGATTAATCAAAAGGATTTGGATTTTATAATAAGAATATAAGAATTGGAGAGCGCTGATACTGTGATACCTCCCCTTATTAAAAACATACACTTGATGTAACATTCAACCGCACTGCCCAGCAATCCAGCAATTGGAAGCTAGAGCCTGCGCCCATGAATTGAAAACGCCTAATTTTTCTGGTATTCAGCCGCCACCAACGGTAGAAACTTCTATCAGCTTATCCAGGGCCTTTACCATGCCATAATAATACATAAATACAGTGCTATCCGGCCAGGACTATGCAGTTTCCATTGAATGACCATAGGATCAATGACTGGGACCATACTCCTGGCAAAATCGAAGGATAAAATATAGGACGCTATCTGCTAACATTTACATCAAACTGCAATATATCCTTGAAAACAATTTAAATAAAACATTATCATGAAAAAAACAGTATTCATTTTTGCACTGACCTGTCTGACATATTTTTCTTCACTAGCTCAAAATAAAAGGGACGGTACTCCCGACATGCGATATCGGGCAAACAAAGAACTATTCAGCGTGCAAGGCAGCTATACCATACCGCGATATACCATTGAAAATACAACTACCACCTACCAAAACGGATATATCAAAAGTACTGGCACTTATGTAGATGGGCATTATAAAACCATGCCTAATGCTACGAATATTGATAATTATTCAACCACAGGCAATCTCAATTCTTATACCAATGAGCCAGGCAGCCGTGCCCGTGACTATAGTCCTGAGGCATATCAGTACGGGAGTGGCAGGGCCATACAAACAGGCAGCCGGGGCGGACAATATTATATCAATGACCATGGCAATAAAGTATACGTGCCAAAAAGAAACTAACTATCATTTTTATTCATCAGCTTTTTTCGGTCCTGGGAGCAGGTCACTCAGTGTCTAAAAGCTGCAAAAGTTCAGAAAAATTTGACCATGAAATACATCTTAGCGCTGCTTATCACCATTTCATTTTTGTCGACTCGATGAGGAATACCTGGAAATGGAAATGATCAGCAGCCATTTATCAATTACAGATCTCATAGGCCTGGCGCTGGGCTTAGACAGACTCACTTTAAAGAAAAGTAAGTAACGCTTCAACCTCTCTTAATCCAAAAAAACTTTGTGTCATGAATAAGACAATAATAATCCTGGTATTATCCACTTTGTGCTGGTCATCCTATGCACAATCCAGCCTGTCCGCGATGATCGGATATGATCAAAACACTCAATATTACGAAGCATACTCAGGTATAGACCTCACTGTACGTTACCAGATCGGCCAGGTCGAAAAAATAAAGTATGGGCTGGCCCTGCAGTATGATCACTTCCAACTGGATGTAGCCGGCATCTATACCTCCTCCACCTCCCTGCTCTCCCTCGGCCTGTTTTCAGAATTTTTACCCTTTAAACTCAAGAAAATAGAGCCTTATCTCTCCGCATCCTTAGCGCCCACCTATTGTACCGCCAAAGGGGAGGTTGATTTTATTTTTTTCGGGTCCGCAGCTGAAAAGGTTAGCTTCCTGGCAGGGCAGTTTTCAGCCGGCATAGGTTCACGATTCTCCATGACCGAGCATGTCGCCTTGCAGATAGATATCAGGCAAGTACTCAATTACAGCAAAAAATTCGATGCAGATGGCTTTTATAATTATTCCTGCATCAACCTTGGAGTAAATTTCAAATTGTAAAACACTGCCTGCCCTTTTTATTATGACCAGACTTTGACTCTCTCTCTAAATCACTGATGGTCAAGTAAATATTATTACAACAACCTTCTTCTAATTCATTATTAATCATACCTTTACCTTATGCGCATCCTGGTCATCCTAACCCTAACTATCTCAGCTTTTGCATACGGCTGGATGCATCAAGAAATCAACGTATCCCCCAATTATTCTTCCACAAAGCATAGACCTGCGATCTTCACGGAAGCTACTGAATTGCCTGACGGTGATATGCTATCTTTTGAAAAGCTGAATTTTGCTTGTGACCGAAGGTCTGATAGTTTGGAGTTGGTGAAATTTTATAATGCAACTGGTGGGCCTAATTGGTGGAAAAAATGGAATTTTAGTAAGCCTATGGATACATGGTGGGGTATTACTCTAAATTCTATAGGATGTATTCTATCCATAAATTTAAGTGATACAACCACAGGATCATGTTGCAAAGGAAACAATTTAACTGGTCCAATTATATCACTCGATCTTCCGAACATGGAATATTTATTTTTAAATAATAATCAACTAAGCGGCGGTATTCCTGATTTTGATAAAATTCCAAATTTAAAACAATTATATTTAAATAATAACTTTTTAAGTGGCAATATTCCTAATTTTAGTCATATTACTAATCTTTTTTCATTAGGATTATCAAATAATAATTTGAGTGGATTTATTCCAGACTTCAATATGTTACCCAATCTATCTGCTTATTTATACTTAGGCAATAATAATTTAACCGGCAGTATCCCAAATTTTGATAAAATTCCTGAAATAAGTCAAATATTTCTTGACCACAATCAGCTTAGCGGAAACATTCCTAATTTTGCTAATTTAACTAAACTTAGAGATCTAGATCTGAATAATAATAGATTGGTGGGACAATTACCAAGTTTCGAAAATTGTTCAAGCTTAAAAAACTTATTTTTAAATGATAATCTTTTAACTGGCAATATTCCTAACTTTGAAAGCAATAAAAATCTTGTTACTATTGATTTAAGTAATAACAACTTAGTTGGCAATATTCCAAACTTCAATAACCATTCTGAATTATTTAATATTATTTTATCGAATAATAAATTATTTGGTTCTATTCCGAGTTTTCTCAATTGCACAAATTTAACAAATTTATATTTAGATAAAAATAGATTGGATGGTAATATACCAACATTTGATCAAAATTTAAATTTGAGCAGACTTCTTATAAATAATAATCTGTTAAAAGGATATATAAGTGATTTTACAGTTACGAATCCTAAGCTATCATGGCTCCGGTTTGATCAAAATAGGTTTAGCTATTCTGAGATTATACAAAATCTAGAGAAAGTCAAGAAATTAGTTGATTCAACCAATATGATTTGTTCAACTTGTAAATTTGATACTCTATTATACGCTCCACAACAAAAAATATACTTCGACACTTCTTTCCAGATCCTTACTAACACCCCCTATACCCTCGACCTCCTTATCGATGACACCATCTCCACCAGCACTTATACCTGGTATAAAAATGGAACGCTATATAAAACCATTAAAGGAAAAAATAAGCTGCACTTTGCACCTTTCACTACTACAGACGCGGGTACGTATACAGTAAAGATTACAAATCCACTCGCACCGCAGCTTACATTGGAGAGTTGGCCGATCAGGTTGAATGCAGGGCCTAGTCTGGTTTGTGACCGAAGGTCTGATAGTTTGGAGTTGGTGAAGTTTTATAATGCGACCGGAGGGCCAAACTGGACCATCAAATGGGAGTTAAATAAAGCAATGAATACTTGGTATGGAATAAGTCTGAGCGCTGATGGGTGTGTACAAAAAATTGACTTCATAGGTATCTCAAACAATTTATCTGGAATTTTAATTCAGTTAAATCTAAGTCACTTAACTTTCTTAAATCTAAGTTACAATCAATTATCTGGATCAATCCCCAATTTTGATAAACTGCCTAATCTGCAAAATTTATATTTAGACAGGAATCAACTTACAGGATCAATCCCTAATTTTGATAAACTGCCTAATCTGCTAAATTTAAGTTTAACTGGGAATCAACTTACAGAATCAATCCCTAATTTTGATAAACTGCCTAGTCTGCAATTTTTAAATCTAGGTTACAATCAACTAACAGGATTAATCCCTAATTTTGATAAACTGCCTAGTTTGAAATCTTTACATTTAAGTGGGAATCGACTTATAGGATCAATCCCTAATTTTGATAAACTGCCTAATCTGGAATCTTTAGGTTTATTTGAGAATCAACTTAGTGGCTATTTACCTGATCATACTCTAACCAACCCAAAACTAGATGGATACAGGATTGATCAAAATAAACTTACATTTTCAAGCTTTATTCGGAATATTAAAAAGGTTAAAACTCTTACTGATGTGCTCAATAATCTATGTCCAACTTGTTCTGGTGATACACTCACCTATGCTCCTCAAAAAATGATATATGTAGACACATCAATATTTATTCCCGTTAACACCCGCTACACCCTCGACCTCCTCATCGACGATACCGTCACCACCAGCAGCTACGCCTGGTATAAAAATGGCACACTCTACAAAACCATCAAAGGAAGCAATAAGCTGCCGTTTACTCCTTTTACGAGTGCAGATGCGGGCACCTATACGGTCAAGATTACGAATCCACTTGCTCCACAGCTGACTCTGGAGAGCTGGCCGATCAGGTTGAATGCTGGCCCTAGACTTGTTTGTGACCGAAGGTCTGATAGTTTAGAGTTGGTGAAGTTTTATAATGCAACTGGGGGCTTGAATTGGTGGAAGAAATGGGATTTAAGTAAGCCAATGAGTACATGGTGGGGGATAAAACAGAGCGGTGAAGGTTGTATTACAGGTATATACTTAAGTGATACCGCCAACCTGACAGATCTGTTTGTTGGAAATAATCTCTCAGGAATTATGATTGACTTAAATCTTCCACATCTTTTAGAACTCAATCTAGCTTCTAATAAACTTGGAGGGAATATCCCAAATTTTAATGGTTTTCCTTCTTTAACTTCGATCCATTTATTCAATAATAAGTTTAATGGCCTTATTCCGGATTTTGATAATTTGCCCTTATTGCTTGACTTAAATTTTGGGTCTAATAGTTTGAGTGGAAATATACCAAGTCTTAATAAGCTCACCAAACTAAGAAATATATCACTTTTTAGTAACATCTTGTCAGGACCTTTACCAGCCTTTGACAAGGCACTAAGCCTGGAGTCTATTCAAATTCAATCTAATAAATTGGATGGATCACTCCCCAGTTTAAAGAATCCTATTCTTCGATTGATATATCTACATCATAATAATTTTTCAGGGCCTATTCCTTCATTTGATTTTACCCCAAATTTGGAAACATTAAATGTGACAGATAATAAGCTAACTGGAATTATACCCGATTTCAAAAATCTTCCTTTGCTAAAAGACTTGCTGTTACAGCAAAATCTTTTAAGTGGCTCTCTACCACAATTAAAAAGTTGCTTACTCCTAAAATACTTTGGGGTTCAAAATAATAGGCTGGATGGCCAAATACCGGACCTTTCGCATCTAAAAAATTTAGTAACACTGACCTTAAGTGATAATAAATTTTCCGGCCCTGTGCCAAAACTTGACAAATATCCAAATTTGAAAGAGGTATGGCTGGCAAACAATAATTTTACGGGATCTTTAGAGGACTATACTATATCTAATCCCCTACTTAGTCGAGGGACATTTGAAGGAAATAAACTCACCTTCTCCAATATCATAAAATATCATGATAAGATAAAGACACTAATAGAGGTTACGAATAAATGGAGTCAAAGTCTATTTAGTTATGCACCCCAACAAAAAATTTATGTGGATACGGCAATCACCATTCCGCCTACTCCAATTACCCGCTTGATCTTAAAATAGATGATACTGTTACTACTAGTATTTACACTTGGTTTAAAAATGATACCGTATATAAAATCATCACAGGAAAAAACAAACTGCTTTTTTCGCCGTTTAAGCCTGAAGATGCAGGTATCTATACTGTAAAAATTACAAATCCGAAAGCCCCTCAACTGATCTTGGAGAGTAGGAAAATAAACCTGATGGTTGGCCCTCAGAATGGATGCAACAGGTTTGCGGATTCTTTAGAGTTAAGAAGATTTTACGATTCAACTGGAGGAAACATGTGGCAGAACAAAACAAATTGGATTTCAGTTGCACCTATAAATACCTTGAATGGAATTAAACTTAATACAGAAGGATGTGTGCTGGACATACGCTTAGATCAAAATAAACTCTCAGGAACGTTGATAGATCTCAATTTGCAAGGTCTAAGCACATTATATCTTCCTGAAAATAATATCTCAGGAAATTTACCTTCATTCAAATACTTGAAGAATCTTACAGATCTTACGTTAAACCATAATATGTTTACCGGATCATTTCCTAATATTGATTCATTAAAGGATCTCGTGGTGTTAGGAGTGCTGGATAATAAGCTATCTGGCCCCTTACCTATATTAAATAATAATAAAAAAATCAAAGATTTAAATTGGGGACACAATAATTTTGGTTCATCGCAATAACAAGTACTTTTTTAAAAACCAGAAAATCAATATCTTAGAGTAAAAAAAGCTATGGATTCAAAAATATTGGAATTAGGATATGGCATAAAAGGGGTTGATATTACAAAAGTTGAAGAGGACAATGGATATATCGGAATACATATAGAAACCAAGAAGGGCAATTTGAAATGTGGAGAATGTGGTAG
The DNA here is from genome assembly GCA_016709995.1 of Saprospiraceae bacterium. Taxonomy (NCBI): domain Bacteria; kingdom Pseudomonadati; phylum Bacteroidota; class Saprospiria; order Saprospirales; family Saprospiraceae; species Saprospiraceae bacterium. Next base: position 1,335,275 of record JADJLQ010000001.1, on the reverse strand, counting down.
TCGGAATGTGATAAAACGAGGCTATACAATTCGGGAGTTCAGGGATGTTCCGATTGGCCTAAGAGCTGTGCGACTAATAGCAAAGGTGTATCGACTGGAATGTAAGAATTGTCTGAAACTAAGACAAGAGAAACTATCCTTTGCTGAGAAAAAAAAACTACACGAATAACGTAAAGAATCTGTGTTTAAGTTTATTGAGCTGTATGACAATAGAAGATGTATCAAACTACACAGGACTGCACTGGCATACGATTAAAAAATGGATAAGAGTATCTGAAAAGACGGTACAGGAAAATGGATTTTAGAAGAGTTAAATATATAGCGATAGATGAATTCGCGGTGAGCAAAGGTCACCAATACATGACAGTAGTAATGGACCTGAAACGAAACGAGCCTTATATGTCAAAAAAGGCAAAGATGGAGCTAGTCTGAGGGAGTTTTGGAAGGAAATCAAAGAAGCAAAAGTCAAAATAAAGGCAGTAGCAATAGATATGAGTCCTGCCTATATCAAATCGGTCACAGATCATATAGGGTATGACAAAATAGTATTCGATTGGTTTCATATCAAAAAGAAAATAAATTTTGAAATAGATGAGTTACGGCGAGAGATGTACAATGAGGAAAAGAGGCTTGGTATCCGCCAAGTAATGAAGGGCAGTAGATGGCTATTATTAAAGAATTCAGAGAACCTAAATGCCGAAAAAGATGAGAAGCAGAAATTGGAAAAGGTGCTACAAATGAATAAGCCATTGGCCACAATGTACTATATGAAAGAAGAATTAACAACCATGTGGTGGTTGGGTGGAAAAGCAAAATCTGAAGCATACTTGCAAACCTGGGTTCTCAGGGCTATAAATAGCGGAATTAAGCAGCTGATAAAAGTTGGAAATATGATAGGCTCGTTTAGAACAGCAATCTTAAGATGGTTTGATTTTGATATTAGTTTATCAACTGGACCGCTAGAAGGATTTAATAACAAAATCAAAGTACTAAAAAGAAAAGCTTATGGTTATCGAGATATTGATTACTTCGGATTGAAAATATTTGATTTGCATAATTATCGGTTGAAGTATGCATTAATGCGATGAACCATAATTTTAAAGGCTTATTTCCTGATAATAGTGTACTACATCCCTCCTTAATTTCGAATACAATTGATGACAATAAACTAACCTTTGAACATCTAATACAAAATCTATTGAAAGTACAGAGACATATAGAAAATAATGGCGGATTTAATCGGTTTGTTTACGCTCCACAGCAAAAAATCTATGTCGATACCACCATCTCCATCCCCTCCTGCACTGACTATACGCTTGACCTGAAAATCGACGATACGGTCACTAGTTCTACCTACTCCTGGTTTAAGGATGGCGTTCCATTCATTTCAATCAAGGGGAGTAATAAACTTCCATTTATAGGCTTCAACTCCACCAACACCGGCACTTATACTGTAAAAATAACCAATCCGTTAGCTCCACAGCTGACCCTGGAAAGTCCCCCAATACGATTAATTTCATCCGGCACTGCTCCTCAAATTAACAATCCCCGAGACACTGCATTATCTTGTGGATCATCCTATATATTACCCACACTTAAAGGGATTAACTTGACCGGCAACGGACTATATTTTTCAGGCCCCGGTAAATCTGGCATGAGTTATAAACCCGGCGATAAAATAATTTCTACCACTACATTGTATGCTTTTGATGGGTCCGGTTCTTGTTTTGATGAAGATACATTTACTATTTCTTTCAGTATAAAGCCTGCGTTCATTCTCAAACCAGATCAATATAAGGTCCCATACAACCAATCCATCTTATTCGATGTATTAGCTAATGACATTATCCCTCAGGGCTTGAATGTCATGGTCGTCATAGACAATCCGGTACATGGAAAAAGCTTTTATTCTCAAACTTCAGGTAAAGGCACCTATACTCCCGACTTAGGATTTATTGGTAAAGAGATTCTAAAGTATAAAGTATGCCCTGTCTCCTGTCCTAATGTTTGTGACTCCTCTACAGTAGAATTTGATGTTCTCCCTCCCTGCTCCGATCGCAACAGCCTCGTCCTCCCCAATGTGATTTTCCCCGATGGACCCTCCAATGACAATCGATATTTCATCGTCCAAGCATTAATAGATTGCCCCGATGACTACGGACAAAAACCAACCAAACTCACGGTATTTAACCGATGGGGTGACCTCGTCTACCGCAATACTGAATATAAAAATGATTGGGATGGTACCAATACACAAGGGTTACCATTGCCTTCGGGCACATACTATTATCTGCTGGATCTGGGGAGTGTGAGTGCGCCGATCAAGGGGTATGTGGTGATTATGAGGTAGGTGACTGCGATTAATCAAAATGAATAATGATACTATCACAAGAATAGAATGCCCTGATACGATGATACTCCGCCTTGTTTTTTGATTTTAATTTTTTCTTTAGGTGGCATCGAAATGCTGCAAGCACAAAGACCTGAGGCTATGCGCTTCGAAGGGACGCTGGGCAGATCTACGGGATTTCGATCTGCTCCTTGTGCAGGCACTAGTGCCGGCACCTTCAAAATCACCCGTAATGTGCTAAATAAGTCTAAAAATATAAAGTATCTCTGTTTTGGAGATCGGTTGAATATCGTACATAATAAAGTGGATGTTTTGTTCCAGGATCCCAAACCCGCTACGATCCCCGGCATTGGTTATGTATTTTATAACTGCAAGCCTACCGTAGATGGCCCCAGTCTATCAGCAGTCATAAACGATGCCTGCATTAATAAAAAGTCTCCGATCATCGTTAATGGCTCTCCAGTGAACCAGACTCAAGGTATGTGGCTGGCTAGAGGAGCTGCCAATGGGGATATAGAATTTAATAATGACGGTTATCTTCAAAATGCCTACAACAATGGAAAACCGGTTCAGTTTTGGTTTACTCCCATTACCCTGGATCAGTTTGCTACCAATCCCTTTTTCGAACCAAATGCTTCCAATGTAGCTGGAGCCTGCATAGCAGTCAACAAAGACTCTGCCTTTTCAATAGTTTATCTCAATGCTCTTGTCATGACCAATGTGACAGCTTCAAACAATGGACTTAACAATTACACAGGTACTTTCACAGTCACAGGGGGACTACCAGAGTTTGACCCAATAGCTACCTATACCCGAATCTCCATCGTCAACAATAAGGACGCCAATCTCAAGGGTCGCCTCACCAATGGACCTGCCACCAATGGCAAAGCCATGACTTTCTCCGTACCTCAACCCGGCACTTATGATATCCTCATCGAAGACATCAATGGCTGTTCCATCACCGAAAGGATCACCATCATGGAAGATCCGGGCCTGATCAAACTAGGGTGTATGGATGGGCAGATCGGTCAGGAAGTATGTTTCCCAATATCTATCGGTAGAATTCCAGACCTTACAGCAGCTCAATTTACGGTAGGATTTAATCCTCAATCATTAGAATATGTCGGTGCTAAAAATCTTAATCCTATTCTCCAAACAACTGTGGATAATACCATTGTCACCAATTCAGTAGCTCAGGGTTTTATCAAATTTTTCTGGGTGGATTTTAATCTCAATTCTTATGATTTTACAAACGAATTACCTTTAGTGGAATTATGTTTTAAAATAAAAGGTCCTCCTGGTCCAAATACTGTTAGGATATTGCCTAATCCGGGCCCTACATTACCCCGACTCGAACTCTCTGATGCGGATGGCAATTCTATACCGATAAACACCGCTACCGGTAGTGTATTCGATTGTACGATGAATATTACTCCATCCTCTGACCTGGATGCTAATTATTTACAATGTGGGCAGACATTGTTCGGACAGGTTTTTGGAGGTGCCGGCCCCTACGCCATCAGATATAAATTGATCGCCAACCCTGCCGTCACGGACACCCTCAGTTTTGCACAGGCTTTGGCACCTACTCCCATATTTTCTAATCTTGCCTCCGGAGCCTACGAGCTTATAGCCAAAGATGCGACAGGCTCTTCGGTGACGGATACCTTTACCATCAGTTCAGCCATCACAGATATTTCGATAGATTTCAGTAACCGGGCCAATATATCCTGCAAAGGCAAGGATGGCCGCATTTTAGCTGCAGTTACTGGAGGGACCCCTGCTTATCGATTTGAATGGTCTACCAATAGCGTAAGTGATCGAATCACCAACCTCGGTCCAGGCACTTATACGGTCAAAATAACCGATGCACAAGGATGTGTAAAAACGGATAGTGTGACCTTAATCAATGAAGGCGTGCAAGCAGCCTATACCATCGATAGACTGCCCCGGTGCAGCGGAGTCAATGATGGAAGAGTGCTCGCCAACCCTTCCGGTGCTTTTCCTCCATTTCTAGCCAATTGGGAAGGAGCAGGGACGCAGATCGGTAATAATTTTAGTTCTGTAAGTGAAATTCCAATTCGTTTGATAGTGCGAGATGCCAAAGGGTGTTCCGATACTACACCTTATTTTAGTTTGGCTGTTCAAAAGCATATAAACCTTTCGCTCACTATTGATAATCCACGATGCTTTGGTAATACTGATGGCCGCTTGACGATTGGAAGAACCTTTTCAGATGGCTCTTTGATGACTGGCGATCAGGTATCCCTATCGTCTGCATCCATTGGCACTAAATCTGATAATTTGAGACCAGCCATATTTAATAATCTGCCGGCGGGCATCTATAATGTCCGGGTAGCAGAAAGCTCAGGCTGTTTTATCGATACGGTAATCAATCTTGTACAACCCAAACTGCTGGACACCATCAATGTAGTATCCAGGTTTGAATCATGCTACCCCGCCAAGGATGGCCAGATCTCTTTGGCGATGACTGGCGGCACACCCCCGTACCGCTATACTTGGAGCGATACGCCAATAAACCTCGGAAGTCGCACCGGACTCTCTGCCGGGTCATATAAAGTCACCATCACAGAGACCAATAATTGCCGCACAAAATTTAGCGCCTTAAATGAATTGAGTATCAACTTAAGGCAATCTAACACCGGGGTGATCATACCCATTCAACCGGACTTTTATAAATTAAAATATCTTACTGCTCAGTTATTTGATGTTTTGAGCAATGATAACTTATTGCCAGGAACACCGGTGGTAGTGACGATCGACAATCCCCAAAATGGCGCTATCATCTACTCTCAATCTACTGGCAAAGGCACCTTCACCCCAAGTCGAACCTTCTCCGGTAAAGAAGTATTAAATTACAAGGTTTGTCTACAAGCATGTCCTGAAGTATGCAGTTTCTCTAAGATTGAATTTGAGATCGAATCACCTTGCCTGGATCGTAACCATTTAGTCCTGCCCAATGTCATATTCCCAACCGGGCCAAGTGGTGAGAACAGATACTTTTTTGTCGAGGCTTTACAAAACTGCCCTGGAGCTTTCGGCCCAAAACCTACCAAACTTACTGTATACAATCGGTGGGGCAACCTGGTTTTTCATACGGATGATTATAGAAATAATTGGGAAGGCACCAATACTCAAGGGTTACCATTGCCTTCAGGCACATACTATTATCTGCTGGATCTGGGGAGCATAAACGCCCCGATAAAGGGGTATGTGGTGATTATGAGGTAGGGGACTGCGATTTAAATAAAATGAATTTGGATTTTATAATAAGAATGGAGTGCGCTGATACTGTGATACCTCCCCTTATTAAAAACATACACTTGATGCAGCATTCAACCGCACTGCCCCGCAATTGGAAGCTAGAGCCTGCGCCCTTGAATTAAAAACGACTAATTTTGAAATCCCTATACCTTAAGCTGCCATCCCATTCACAAATACTTCCACATACTCCTTCATCTTCTGTATGATCCGCTCTCCGATCTCCCTTGCGACAAGGATGCTCGGCCTGTCACCCAAACACCTCAGGACATCGTCACGCAGGGGATCCTGGCCGCTGAATATATAGGCTTCTATGAGGGAATTAAATTGGTCTTTGTCCAGGTGTTCGTCGTCACATAGCTTGGCCAGGGCTAATACTTTTTGATCTTGCCAGTATTTTTCAAATTCATCCTGGATATTATCTGCATCCTCTATATGGGGCAGGTTTTCTTCTATAAACTTCTCTATAAGTTCACGTTTGCTCCTAAGCAGTAGGTCACCACCCAGTAGATCTATGATGGCTTTCTTTTGTTTTGCTGCTTCAGTGGTCCTGGCTTGTTTTAACCTGGCCATCAGCTTGATGATATAAGTCACATTGACGAGGTCACGATGTATCAGTTCGAGCTCAAAATCAATGTCTTCCAGGATGGAGGTCTTGTCTTTGGCGTTTTCACGTTTTACTTTGTCGTAGAGATCCAGGTATTTGCTCTTATAGTTTTCAAAAGTCTGCTCGTCGATACCCAAAGTCTCCCAGCTAAAATCAGCATAAGAAGCCAATACATTTTTTATTCGCAGTAAGGCGCGGAAGGCTTTGACAAAGGACTGTTCCTCCTCTTCGGTTTCGAATGCATCCACGATCTGGTAGAAGGGGGCCACGGCCAACAGATTCTTCAAAGCTTCCTCAAACTTTTCAGCGAGCTTCTCATACGGTGGGAGTATGATTTCTTCGATGGCTTCTTTGTTAGAGAACAGGGTGATGGCTTTATCCGTAGACTCTTTGAGATTGCGAAAGCAAAGGATATTTCCCTGGGATTTCTGCTCCCCAAAGGTCCGATTGGTACGGGAATAGGCCTGGATCAATCCATGGTGTTTTAAATGCTTGTCTACATACAGCGTATTCACTTTCTTGGCATCAAATCCAGTCAAAAGCATATTAACCACCAGGACGATGTCCAACCGATCCTTTTCATCGTTAAAAGTCTCTTTCTCCCGTTCCTTTAGTCGTTTGCTGATATCTTTAAAATAATTCTCAAATTGCTGACTATCCTTAGTAGTAAAGGAAGTACCATACAGTTGATTGTATTCTCTTATATATTCCTCCAGTTTGTCCCGGGTGTGACTCGGCTTACTAAAGGCTTCAGGATCTGATATTTGCCAGTCATCGTCAGGTAAAAAATCGCCTGCGTCATCATCTTCTTCGTTGGTACCAAAGGTAAAGATGGTCGCTATCCGAAGGTCGTGCTCTCCTGCAGCTTTCTTCCTCCGGAAGATTTCATAATACTTTATTAAGGTATCTATACTGGTCGTGGCGAAAAGTGCTGAATACGCTTTATTAAAAGTTTTTACCCCGTGATAGGCTATGATGTAATCCACGATCTTCTCCAGTCGTTTGGTATCGCTATACACCTCAGCCCTATCGATATCCTCCACCTCAATATCAATAAATGTATTGCCTTTTTGTTTGTATTTGCCTATGTACTCTATACCAAACCGAAGTACGTTTTGGTCACGGATAGCATCAGTGATCACATATTTATGCAGGCACTTGCCGAACAAGTCTTTGGTAGTCCGTTTGCCATATTCATTTTTATTGGCATTGTCTGCAAAGATGGGGGTGCCGGTAAAACCAAACAATTGACTCTGATGGAAATAACTGGTGATCCGCTCATGGGTAGCACCAAACTGGGACCGGTGGCACTCATCAAAGATGAACACGATCTTTTTATCTTTTAAATGCTCCAACCGATGTTCATAATAAGCCTTCGAGATCGCATTGTTTAGCTTCTGGATCGTAGTCAGGACCAATTTGGTATCATCTGTGAGTTGCTTCACCAGGGCCAGGGTATTGTCAGTGACATCTACACTTCCTTTTTTAAAGCTGTTAAACTCCTGCATGGTCTGGTAATCCAGATCTTTGCGATCTACTACGAATATCACTTTGTACACCCCGGGTATATCCATAATGATCTGACTGGCTTTGAAGGAGGTGAGCGTTTTACCAGATCCTGTAGTGTGCCAGATATACCCATTGTCACGGCTGTTGATGACCTGCTGGATGATGGCTTCGGTAGCAAAATATTGATACGGTCGCAGTACCATCATATTCTTAAAGGTCTCATTCATGACGATAAAATGAGAGAGGTACTTACCCAGGTGGTTTGTATGGAGAAAAGAAGCTGCAAAGGCAGCTAAATCGGTCATATTTCGATTGTGCTCATCTGCCCAATAAAAGGTTTGTTTTACGGACTGGAGTGGATTATTGGCCAGATACTTGGTATTCACACCATTGCTGATCACAAATATTTGCACATACTGAAATAAGCCGTGATTACTCCAAAATGAATGTCTCTGGTACCGGTTGATTTGATTGAATGCTTCTTTGATCTCGATACCGGTACGCTTCAGTTCTATTTGTACTAAGGGTAGACCATTCACCAACAGCGTGACATCGTACCGGTTAAAAAATGATCCTTCCTGCTGGACCTGGTTGGTGACCTGGTACCTGTTTTGGGACCAATCTTCATTATTAAAGAATCGCACATAAAACGAAGTGCCCTGCCCGTCCGGCAGGCTACCATCTTCTTTGACCAGGTGAAACCGATCTCGTAACGTTTTGGCCTTTTCAAATACATTGCCCTTGGCCAGGTGGTTGAGGATAGCGCCAAATTCTTTTGGTGTGAAGGAAGTGTTGTTAAAGGCTTCTAACTGCGCTTTAAGATTGGCAAGTAGGGCCTCCCCATCATGAATTTGAATTAAATCATACCCCAAGCTAGTTAACTGCTTGATGAGATTGTTTTCTAATATGGCTTCGGATTGGTGCAATGTTCTGTGTTATGATTCTTATGATTTTTTTGATTCCTCTGATTTGAATTTCTTGTTGGTTAATCGCTTGAAATTTAGGCTTGTTTCGCCAAAATTAATTAATAAACCTACCTCTAAATTATAAGCTTCCAAATAATTAATGGCCTGAGCCAAATGAACATCCTCTAATTTGGTAATGGCTTTTAACTCCACCGATATGGTATCCTGTACCAAAAAATCCACGCGCCGGGTACCAATATGCAAGTCTCTGTAATATATGGGCATTTCAAATTCACGACCAAACCAAATATCAGCCAACTCCATTTCAATAGCAAGTGCACGCTGATAAATCACTTCCTGAAACCCATTACCCAGGGCCTTGTGCACGGTCATGGCACATCCAATAATTTTGGAAGTCAATTCTGAATATTTGTACTTCTGGTCAATCATCTGAACTGTGATTTTTTTGATTTGTGTGATTGTGTGATTTCATTTGGTCGATCTTTTCATGTGTGTATTTAAAATCATATAAATCATTTAATCACAAAAATCATAGTTCAGATTTTTTTTTGATGGCTGTGATTTTCTTTCATTGATCATATCATGTATAAATTTAAAATCATATAAATCATTTAATCACACAAATCATAGTTCAGATCTTTTTTTGATTACTGTGATTTCATTTTCCTGATCTTTTCATTTATGCATCTATTAATCATAAAAATCATTTAATCACAAAAATCATAGTTCAGACAAACATCCCCTGCAACAACCCTTTTTTAAACGCTTGGGTTTGGGTGATTTGGTTAGCTACGCTTTCTATTTTGGTGTCGATGGTGGATAGGTAGTTGGCGATTTTTTGTTGTTCTTCAACGCAAGGGATTTCGAGTTTAACTTTTCCCAAACGACCTGGTGAAAGACTTAGGACTTTTGTTCCTTGTGCAATCGTCATAACCTGCTTTCGAACATAAGGGGCTTGAACCAAATAACCTGAAAACCCAATATACATTTTTGTTTTATTGGGTCTAGCCAAAAATGTGTGTAAGCCTGCAACTACTTTTTCATTATTCAATTTAATTAGCTCAATCGACTTTCCAATGTCAGCATAGTCTTCTGAAGCATCAGCAATTACTAAATCACCTTCTTGACAATAATTCTCGTCTTTCAATTTAGATAAATCAACATTTGGATTTACATAAGGCACGACCTCTTCAAGCACCTCAAAACGTGATGAAAATTTAGTATGAATATCTCCATAGTGAATATTCTTGACCTTACCACTTTCATAATTTAGATTATCTCTTGAAAAGAATTTGTGGTATAGAATGAAAAAATATCCTCATACAATTTCTCCTCCCACTCCGGAAACGCCTTCCCATTTTCAGATTTAAATCTCAATTTTCCAGAAAAGATCTGTTGCATCACCCCCTTTTTATATTGCTCCAGCAATTCTTTTTTTCGGGTGAGCTGGTGTATCTTTTCGTCTATGGAGGATAGGAAGGAGGCAATTTTTTGTTGTTCGGGTAGGGTGGGGATGTTTAGTGTTAAATTGGATAAGCGACCAGTAGAGAGACTAAGTACTTTTGTTCCTTGAGCAATAACAATCACTTGTTTCCTGAATCTTGTTGATTGAACTAAATATCCAGCAAAACCCTTGGCCATTTCGTGTTTATTAGGTCTCGCTAAGAAAGTATGGAGTCCCGCAATTACTTTTTCATTATTGAGATTTATTAGTTCAATTGTCTTGCCAATGTCAGTATAGTCTTCAGATGCGTCAGCAATGACTAAATCCTTTTCTTGACAATAACTATCTGCTTTAATTCTACTAATATCGACATCTGAATTTAGGTATGGTATGTCTTCCTTTTGAATATTAAATTGAGTAGAAAATTTTGTATGGATGTCACCATAATGGATGTTTTTAACAAACCCACTTTCATAATTCAGCTTCTCTCTTGAATAAGAATTCGTAGTATAAAATGAATATACATCACCGTATAGTTTACCCAACCAAACATCATCAAAATCCTTAAATCTTAAGGCTGGCATATTTTTATTTTTTACTGTCATTTATTTCGTTAGTTATATGGCTTGCCTATTTTTTAAATGTTTCGATTGTTATTACTTAGCTAAGACTTTTCTCCCTTTTTATTTTATCCGCCAGTTCGTTCAATTCATCCATATCCTGTGTATCTGCCTGTCGGGCTTCCTGTAGTTTTCTATTTGCATCAAATTTTTCATAGCGTCCCTCTACCAGTTTTTCCATTTCAGTGTTACTAATACTACCTTTATGATGAAGTAGTACTTTATCATTCAATGCAATGATTTTGTCTGCACTATCTGGCCAAAAATCTAGGGTGATACCCTGCCTGTTTTTGGCCCGTAGCTCTGCCGTCTCTAAAAATACAGTGACAAACCTGTTGAGACTATCGAGTTCGTCCTGGTTTAAATAATTTTTGGCGATATAGATATCCTGCTTCCTTACGATGGTACCTTTCCAGGAGGTCAGGGCCATATTGGGCTCATTGGGGTCTGCCCTGCTGACCACTATCTCCGCAGCGGTTTGGCTAGTAATGGCATAGAGCAGTTTGTTTTGTGTCTCGGCATAAAACATCTGAGTAGCCTTGTCCGTACTATCATAGTCGCTGCTCAAGGCAAACAGGTCGCGCACTTTTTGATAAAACCTTTTCTCAGACGCGCGTATATCACGGATGCGCGCGAGTAGCTCATCAAAGTAGTCAGGTCGGCCATCCGGATTTTTGAGGCGCTCGTCATCCATAATAAACCCCTTGACCATGTACTCTTTTAAGTGGCTGTTGGCCCATTGCCTGAATTGTGTACCTCGTTTGCTCCGCACCCGGAATCCGATAGCCAGTACCATATCCAAGGAGTAGAAAGCCACCTTATAGTTCTTGCCGTCAGCGGCAGTACTTAAGTAATCCTTAATAACTGAATTTTTGTACAACTCATTCTCTTCCAATATATTAGATATGTGCATGCTGATATTGGGTACAGAGGTGTCAAAAAGTGTTGCCAACTGGTTTTGGTTCATCCATACGGTTCCATCATCAGTCATGAGGGATATGGAGACTTTGCCGTCCGGGGTGTGGTATATGATTATTTTATTTTCTTCTGGCATGCTGTTTTTCGAATAATCATTCTAATTCTCCAATCGGTGCTGAGAGTTGAATACCTTTTTAAACTGTAGACTCTTTCCGTCAAAGTTAATGAGCAAGCCCAAGGGCATACCATAGGCCACCAGATAGTTCTTAGCTTGCGCTAGGTGCACATCTTCCAGATTGATCATTGCTTTCAATTCTACAATGATCAGTTTTTCTACCACAAAGTCAGCCCGCCGCGTGCCTACATGCATGCCTTCATAAAAAATATCTTGTTCCTCTTCACGCACAAAATTCAGATTTGCTTTCGCAAGTTCTATAGCCATACATCGCTGGTAAATCACTTCCTGAAATCCATTGCCCAGGGTATTGTGCACTTTCATTGCACAGCCATTAATCTTATAAGTTATGTCTTCAAGCTGCATATTTCCAAAAATAAAGTCCTACTATTTTTTCTTCATTTTCAAATCCTGTTCATCAAATCCTGCTCATCCTCATATCCTCATATCCTGTCGCTCCTCAAATCCTGCTAATCAAATCATGTTAATCTAATCCTGCTAATCCTAAAATCCTGAAAATCCTGATTCTGACAATTAAAAAGGTGTATCTATTCCTAGTTCTTTACAAAACTCCGCAATCGTAGCATCCGTATCTTTCATATCCACCTCTAGTTTTTTGAGTGCAGCAGATACCGCTTTTAAGTTCACCGCTTCTTCTTCTTCAAAGGTATCTACATAGCGGGGTATGTTCAGGTTGTAGTCGTTCTCAGCTATTTCGCTGAGGGGTGCTTCATAGCTGTACTTGTCTTCGGCAACGCGGGTTTTGTAGGTGGCAATAATTCTGTCAATGTCCTCCGGCCGCAATACGTTTTGTGTTTTTACTTTTTCAAAATGCTGGCTGGCATCTATGAACAATACGGTATCGGCATGTTCGCGTTTTTTCTTCAGCACGAGTATGCAGGTAGGTATGCCGGTGCCGTAAAAGATGTTGGCGGGCAGACCAATCACTGCATCGAGGTAGTTTCTTTCTTTAATCAGGTACTCGCGGATATGTCCTTCGGCGCCACCTCTGAACAACACGCCGTGAGGCAGGACACAGGCCATGGTGCCGGTATCAGACAGTTGATATATCATGTGCTGCACAAAAGCAAAGTCAGCCGTGCCTTTAGGAGCAAGTCGTCCATAGGGGGCATACCGGTCATCACTCATAAATAGTGGGCTGGCACTCCATTGTGCGGAGAAAGGAGGATTGGCTACTATCGCCTCGAAGCGCTGGTCGATATGCTGAGGCCGCTCCAGGGTATCTTCATTTCTGATGTCAAATTTTTTAAAGTGCACACGATGCATGATGATATTCATGCGACAAAGGTTGAAGGTAGTAGGGTTGCTCTCTTGTCCGTAGAATGCACCTACTTCTTTTACTTCCCTGGCTACCCGTAGCAATAGAGATCCGGAACCGCAGGTAGGGTCATACACCGTTTTCAGTTTGGTTTTACCCACAGTAACCAACCTGGCCAGCACCATACTTACTTGCTGAGGGGTGTAGAACTCGCCTGCTTTTTTACCGGCTCCACTGGCAAACTTACCAATGAGGTATTCGTAGGCATCACCTAAGACATCATGTTCCACATTCTCAACCTCAAAATCTACCTGATCCAGTTGCTGCATGATACGAACCACCAGTTCATTTTTAGCACTTTCTGTTTTGCCGAGTTTGCTACTCGTTAAGTCGAGGTCTTCAAAAAGATTGCTAAAGTCTTCTTCACTAGCGGTGCCAAGCGTACTCTGTTGGATATTATTCAGTATTCTGGTCAAATCTGCCAGGATAAAATGTGCTTTGCCTTCAGCATTTGTTCTGGAAGCCAAAGCTCCAAAAAGTTCCGACGGCTTCAGGAAATACCCCAATGAATGCAATGACTCCTCTCTCACATAATTGAGCATTTCTCTATCATCTTCATTGTCTTCGTCAATGGCCAGATAGGTAATGTTGTTCGGTTTAAGGACATAATCTGCGTAATGATGCATCTTCTCACTCAGGTACTTATAGAAGATAAAGCCCAGGATATAATCCCTGAAATCGTCCGCATCCATCTTGCCCCGGAGAGTATCTGCGATGCTCCAAAGTTTTTGTTCAAGTAGCTGTTTTTTGTCTTCTGCCATGTAGGTTGCTCTATAGGGTCGCTAAAATACATCTTTAAGTGATGAGTTGGGCGATGGGGTGGAGGGTAGGAAATATCAAGTGCCATTCAATGCATTACCAAAAGGTAGGGCACAAAGTATGCTTTAAGAGTATATTTCGATCAAAAAATAAATAGATTTTTAAACATCCTCCCCGCCCAGTACCCCCCTAAATCCCCTTCCTACGTGAATTTTTTTATTTTCCAAACCTTTTAAAAGCAAAGTGTTTTCTTTATGATCATACTTGCTGAGGTGAATTACATTGATGATGGTTTGTCTCCTGATCTGTATAAACTGTTTGGGTAATGCCTCTATCCACTTAGCAATAGATTTGTTTACTATCAAAACTTCCGAGAGCAAGCCTACTCTCGTTGCGTTTTTGCTTTTCTCTTCGATTTTAATAAAATAGAGATCATCTGGTTTTAGATAATAGGTTTCGTTTTTGACTCGAAATGATATTTTCTCCTCATATTTTTTCTTAAGTTTAGTTAATTTAATCTCTTTGATTTTTTGGGCAATTTCTTCTTCAGTGGTCGCCCAATGATCCCAAAAGGGTTTGCTCAAAATGGTGACAACTTCATCTTTGTATTTGTTAATACTTGCCCCGCAACTCTGCCTTATCGTGTGTTAACACAAATTCCTGCTTACGGCCCACCTGATCGAGCAGTTTAATACGGGCTTCTTTAGCGAAGTTTTTTAAGTTGATGGTTGATGGTCGTTGGTTAATACAATCTGGTGAATCGATCATGAATTAGGTTTTTGTATGCCCCTTTCATTTCGTCATTTAAAAAGCTGATGTCGATGAAATCAAACCAAACTGATTTTGCCTTTTCCATTTTCTTAAAAATATTTGCCTGCTGTTTTGCATCCAGTCCAAGTGTGGTAAATGCCACTATAAAGTCATTTCGGTTGATTTTTTTCTTTTTACCATTTAGCGTTAATGCCAAATCTTCGTCATCATCAGGATTTACCAATGCAGTGGCTACCAAGTCGTTGGCCGGAGAAAAAACAGGGCCATTGATAGGTTGATGAATCAACGAAAAATTTTTAAGGTGCATGTCTGCATTTCCGGTAAGAAAGGAGAACAAAACCAATTCAAAAAAATTGATGACATCTAAACCAGGCGTTGCAGAAAATTTTAAAATGGCCTTTGCCACTTGTTCATGAGATCCTCTGTATTTGTTTTCTGTCAATTTATCTGTGAGTTGACACATGTCTTCCATGTGAAGCTTCTCCTTCTTTACCCTATCTATTCGTTTGGTGATATAGGCCAGATTTCCAGATGTTAAGCGGATGAGGCTATGTGGCACAACTCTAATTTTTGCAAGGTTTGCCAAATGCATGCTAAGATCTTCTACTTCCGGAAGGTGTGGGTAATGAGGTGAAGGGGGTTTTAGAATATATCCACCCCACATGCCTACAATCGTGAATCGCTTGGCAAACTTTGGTTGTTCTGCTGATGCCAGATGAAGCGATAATTTTGGTTGCACTCCGGTAACTGTAGTTTGAGATTGTATGATTTGAGCTGCCAACTCATTCATATTTTCTTCCGAATAGGGTAATACAGGCGGAATGGGTACTCCAAATATCTTTTTGCTGCAGGTTGCATGAAAATCAGTTTCATTTTCCTGCAGGATTTGGTAACAGTATAGGCAACGTTTACTCATGTTTCATTTTCATTTATTGGATGAACACTAACTGCACCAATACAATCTTTACAACATGCAAGGAGTAAGCCCATTCGGTCTCTGGGGTTCAGTTTCCAATTCTTTTCAGCAATGTTCAGTAGCCATCCTTCTGGTATTAATCCATCAAAAAACGAGAACAATACTTTGCTTGTAAATTCATTTTCCTGAAGCGGCAGTGTGAGGCTAACAGGCTTCGGATCCTTCATTTGAAGGTAGGCACGTGCATATTGAAAGTGGTATCCATTTTCATCTTCATTCAGCCAACCGGCCAGTTCGTTGTGCACTTTTATTTCAGCCCTTCTCATTGTTGGTTGTTAGTTGCTGGTTGTTCGGATTTTACCGGTCCCATTTCGTAGCCGAACAGGTTCAATACCTGGTTTACTTTATCGAGCCTCAGCGTTTCCTTGCCTTGTTCCAGCTCTCTAACAAAGCGTAAACCAACCCCGGCCTTCTCAGCCAATTCCACCTGTGTGATACTTGATGTATTCCGTAATTGCTTTACAAAAGATGATAGATTCATTTTTATTATACCCTTTAGGGTGCAAATTTAATCAATTCAATTTAATTTATACCATAACGGGTATAATTTTATTCTTTAACTTCATTTTATACCTTTTCGGGTATAATATTGGTATAATATTTCGCTACTTACATCCCCATCAACTATCAATCATCAACTAACCAACCAAACACTGCCAACTAAAGCGAAATGCGTTTGTCTTCGTCAAAAATTCTTAAATACTGTTCTTTCAATGCAGCCAAATATTCTTCCACTTCCTGCTTGGTTTCCAATACCGGTTTGGTGAAGTTTATTTTTACACTCTCCTTTCTTACAAAAACAATTTTCGGTTTAGCAGGCTCATTGCTGCCGGGTTCATCTGTCTTTGGCGGGTTTGCCCAACGCACCGTTAACTCTAATTGCTTTTGATACAAATCGGTTGTTGCGTTATTTGCTTTTGTAGGGATATTACCAATGAACCTTTCCTGTTCAATTTTATTTATTACCCTCTCAAAGGGAGCAATAATTTCATCTTGTTGTTTGGTATCCAGTTTTGCGAAATCGACAAATGATTTCAGTTTATCAATGCTTTGCTGAATGGCTTCTGTGGCTGTTTTTCTTTCCAACTTTTGCTGTGCTGCCTCTTCCTTGTGAATGAGTTCTAAGGCAGCTTTGGCTTCCTGCATTAAAGTGCCTTTGTAGGGAGCAGAACTTTCAGCTACAGTGCTTAACTTTTCAAGGCTTTCATTGCCGATATAATCAAAATTGGCATTATTGCTTTCGAGATATAGTAATAGATTTTCGAAAATGCCACGCTGAGCACCATTCATGAATTTTTTAACAGATTCTAAAACATTCTCTTTGTCATCCAGCAAATTGTCCGGGAATGGTCCTTTCCCCTAAAACCTGGCTGGTATTTGGATTAAAAATCGTCCGCATCCATTTTGCCCCGGAGAGTATCTGCGATGCTCCAAAGTTTTTGTTCAAGTAGCTGTTTTTTGTCTTCTGCCATGTAGGTTGCTCTATATGGTCGCTAAAATACATATTTAAGTGATGAGTTGGGCGATGGGGTGGGGGGCAGAAATTAAAAGGTTGGGTGGTATGGAAGAGATAATACAATAGGGATTGGGTTGGGCTGACATTTTAAAGGACTCGAGTGAAAGTCAATAACAGATTTCTGTTTATTTGCTTTCCTCATTTTTCAATAGATAGAATTTACTGTAAATAACACATGAAAGTTAAGTTTATTAAAAGTCTTTGAAAATGATCTCGGTCAGGTACGATCATTAAATGTCTGAATGTTGGACTCTCATATATGAAGCTAACAAGCCCAATCTCCAATACTACAATTCCTATAAATGGATATTAATTATGTACTTCTTATGACCACTGTCAGTATTTTCCTTTGACAGTTATGGTATATTTAATAATTAACATGGACATTAAATCAATGAGTTATGGAAGATTACCTGATTGTTGCATCCAATGGGCCTTGGTATAACCTAATTTATAATCTGGCATTTTTAATTACCCTCTGTATTTTGTTATACGAGGGATACCGCCGAAAATTCCCCCTATTGAAGTGGATTTTTATAATCTTAATTACACATCTGCTATTTATTTCCGGTACAAAAATCGGAACCTATTCAGCAAATGACTTTTACTTTTTGTTTTCAAGGTTTCAATTGCCCGAAACTTCATCCAAGTCGCTTTTGGGCGGATTATTATTTATCGGAATTGGTCTGATGGCCGTACGCTATGTGTTTCGGTTCAAACATAATATTCTGGATGCTTTCGCCGTGGCGATACCTGTTGGAATTGCCATTCAGCGAATAGGTTGTTTTGTTACTGGATGCTGCTACGGAAAAATATGTACTTTACCCTGGGCTGTAAAATATCCGGTATACACATTGCCGCATTTCCATCAGTTCAACGATAAACTGATCAGTACCCACGATTTATTATCGCTTCCGGTGCATCCCGTACAACTCTATGAAATGGCTGGATTGATCGTTGTTGTATTTCTTATCCTTAAATTCCGGAAAACGTTTAAAGCGGCAGGCAGTTCGCTCCTGCTTTCAATGGTTCTGATCTTTGTCGTCCGGTTTGTGTCTGAATTTTTCAGGGATGTACATGCGCACACGGTTGGCGGCGAAATGGTTTCGGTTTTTAATGTCACACAACTGGTTCTGGTTCCGTTGATTCTTATACTTTCCTTGATGCTCTGGAAAAAGGAAAAGCTAGCATTCAATCTGTTCCGAATATACAGGCATCTGATGTAGGTCTGGCACAGGCGTTTTTCGTGTTCTTCCTTCTTTTATGTTGCTTCCGGATGATGCAATCCTGGTTTGTTTTTCCTGAAATAGTAGCCTTGCTGATTACATTTTCGGTGGCAGTTGTACTGCTTGGATCCTTTGTGATCCGCCACTTTTATTATTCTCCTTATCGCCTGGTTTACGCCACAGCTATTGTTTTGCCGTTCATCATCATGGCACAAACGTTTCCCGCCGGACAGCAGGATTCGGTTCTCGTAAATAAGTACAAATCGATTAAAATTGGTTTTGGCTCCGGAAATTTCGAGAACAGCCATACTATCGGACAAGGTAGTGGATGCGACAGGGTAAGTTCGACCGAATATTTTAAACAGGAATATACTCTGGGTGCTGTTGCGTTTGAATTTACAGAAGATAATCCTGAACAAAAACAACTATTTCGATACGGGGCAAAAGCAATGTCGGGCAACCATCGTGAAACCCGTTTATCAGATAATAATATTACAAACACAACCATGTTTGGAGTAACACCTTATTTTGGTTTTGAAACCAACTGGCTAGGTTTCGGTGGAGGTGTGCACCTGGGAAATCTTACCTATATTACTGAAAACTTACGAGAGGATGGAACAGGTATCCCAACATCGGGAAGTAAAAACAAGAATGTTATTCCACAGGCTTATTTCCGTGCTGGCCCTGAAAGATGGATCTTTGTCGATTATCATTATGCCGACTTTTTTCCTTCTGCGCTCCCGGGTTTCAGGCAGCAGCTAGGTATTGGCACTGGACTGGGTACCAATAACGGAACAAATTTGCGGTATGGTTCCAATACCGATAAAATTAATTATCTGTCCGGATATTTCCCGATTGAAAACAAGTTAGTGCTAGAACCTATGTATTTATGGGGCACACGCAGATATGGCAATGATAAAAACTACCCCCAGTTCTCCCTCGGACTTAGTTATCGGTTTGGCTTTAGCGAAGGGAAAAGAAGGAAAGACTTCTGAGTAACTGTTTAAAACTTTCCCATAGGGGGAAGTCCTTCTGCCGGATGAGGGAGGGGCTGGGGATACGGCTTTCAACCTGTTTTACGATAACATCTTTCAGAAGTCTAATGTGGTAAGCATTCATGGCAGTTTTTCTTAATGTTTTGATCAGCCGGAATTAGCCAC
Source organism: Saprospiraceae bacterium (assembly GCA_016709995.1). Classification (NCBI taxonomy): domain Bacteria; kingdom Pseudomonadati; phylum Bacteroidota; class Saprospiria; order Saprospirales; family Saprospiraceae; species Saprospiraceae bacterium. The sequence continues at coordinate 1,315,697 of JADJLQ010000001.1, read as the reverse complement.
GAATCCAACAGGTACACCCATGGTGGGTATCAGTTGGGCTATCTTGGCAATATAGTCGAGGGTATTCCTGCTGCTATTATGGACAGATTGACAACCCAAGCACACAGAATAGATTTAAAAGGTGAATCATTCAGAAATAAAAAATGATAAAACCAAAGACTTAAGGCTACCTCTAATAACCTCCTTTTGACCGAACGGTAATTTTAATAATATTACCTAATAGGTTCTTTTAAAGTTATACTTCGTTGATTTTTAGTTATTCCGTCAAGATCGACGGGACTATGCGCCTTCAACTCGCCTCGTCTAATTTTATAACAACCAATTTCTGAACAAAACTAGGTTATTAGAGATAGCCTTAATAATATCAACAAGTTGTAATGTTTTAATAGATTCTGTCTGGTCATGTTTCTATGACGGTCTGTCGTCACACGTACCACACTTGGTCACCCGGAGTGGGTATTCCAACCTCCCGGACCGTGATCACCTCCGGTGCACCATATTTTAAATGAATCGCTGCTTGCAGGGATAGGTGTGGTGAAGGCAAGAAAAATCGAAACCCCCAAAACCCATTTTAGTGTCTAATTTATAGCCTTTCATTATCTTTATGTGAAAAATTGCCTTCAGCAAAATAAGGATCAGGTAAAGGTGGTGTGATGGACAGCCGTTTTTCCGGATGTTCAACTCTTTATTACCTCCTCCTGTTTGCCTACAAGTAAATTTCACATTTATACATTGATCATTATTCAAACTATCTTTCGATGAAAACCAAGCTTTTATTCTTCGCCGCATTATTAATTTCTTTATTCTTCACGTCGTGTACGGAACCAGCTAAACAGGAAGCGGCGCCGGCACAAAAAAAATCTGATATCAGCGAATTCCTGGGTCAGTGGACCATCGATGTGGATGGGGGTGGAGTGAGTTGGCTCGAAGTGCGCCAGGAGGCTGGCTATCTGGATGCCGACCTGCTTTGGGTCGGCGGCAGTGTATCTCCGGTAGCGAATGTATATATGGACAATTCGAATCATCTGATCGTTGACCGCATAGACAATGTCGTGCGGACCAAGGATGCCAGCAATGCCCCGATTCGCACCCAGCAAGCCACTAACTGGCTGGAAGTATCCAAAAATGGAGATAAAATAGGCGGCTACCTGTTAAGGCCTAAACGAAATGGCATCGGAGTGGATTCGACTGCGTTCACCGGCACGAAATTGATGGCGCCTCCTGCTGCGCCTGATTTGGCTGCTGCCAAATGGGGTCAACCCATCCAATTGTTTAACGGGAAGGACCTGACCGGTTGGAAGCTGATCAATGAAAAACAAAAAAATGGATTTTATGCCAAAGAGGGCATTCTCGGTACCAATCCTGCACAAGTGGAAGGACAGGAACATATCAGCTACGGCAATCTTCGCACGGAGCAGGAATTTGAAGACTTTAATCTGAAGCTCGAAGTGAATGTGCCGGAGGGCAGCAACAGCGGAGTGTACCTGCGTGGCATCTATGAGATCCAGGTGTTCGATTCTTACAAAAAGCCGCTCGACTCGCACAATATGGGAGCCCTTTACAGCCGCCTGACGCCCTCCGTGAGCGCTGAAAAGCCGGCCGGAAGCTGGCAATCACTGGACATCACGCTGTGTGACCGTCATGTCACAGTACTCCTCAATGGCACTAAGATCATCGACAACCAGCCCGTATACGGACCCACCGGAGGAGCCATGAAATCGGATGTGAATACTCCCGGCCCCATTTATCTGCAGGGTGACCACGGTAAGGTGGAGTACCGAAACCTGGTGCTGACCCCGATCGCAAAGTGAGCTAAACAGTAAAAATAAACCTCCGGTTATCAGCTGATCCTATACTCCTGGTGCGACGGATTTTCTTTTTTGAAATTTCATTACCAGGTTAGTATAGCAGACCGGGAATAAAAACATGCTGAACAGCAAGGTATACAGGAGTAGACTGGCGAAAACAGGGAAATAAATGATGAAAAAGGTGAAAGTCGTATGGACGATGGACATGGCATACATGGTCGTAATAGCTTTTTTATAGTTTATTTCCTGTTTGGAATAATTGGCTCTCCGGTCATACAAAGTCTGCTCGCCTGGTACCTACTTCGATGTCTTCATAAAAGATGGTCTGTCCTTCTTCGCGCACAAAATTAAGGTGGGCTCTCTCCATTTCTATCGCGGGGCAAGTACTTGCATAAATGTCCTTAGGCTCCACCTCTGAATAACACGCCTTTAGGCAGGTCACAGGCCATAAGGTGTACCCAGATAAATGGTTAGTTTAGCCTTAAATCAATGATACATAACCGGTATCGGTGAAGCGAATCATGTGACCAGCCATGACAGTGACCGATTGATTTATGGCATTTTGATACGTGCTATTACTGTCTACGGTTGCGCTTAAAACATACCCGGTGGCAAAAAATTCAATGCTGGATCCAGCCCGGGCAGTGACCGATTGGTTTCTTGCGTTTTGATATGTGCTGTTACTAGCGAGGGTAGCGCTCAAAACATACCCATTAGCAAAAAATTCAATGCTGGCCCCTGCCGCAACAGTAACCGATTGATTTCTTGCGTTTTGATACGTGCTATTACTGGTTACGGTAGTGCTTAAAACATACCCGGCAGCAAAAAACTCAATTCTGGACCCTGCCAGGGCTGTGACCGATTGATTTCTGGCATCCTGATAAGTACTATTACTGGATACTGTAGCACCGGAAACGCTCCCGGTTTCAAAAAAATCGATCCTGGACCCTGCCTGGGCTGTAACGGATTGATTTCTGGCATTCTGATAGGTACTGTTATTTGCTACAGTAGCACCGAAAACGTTCCCGGTTGCAAAAAAATCAATTTCGGTACCTGCCAGGGCAGTGACCGATTGATTTCTGGCATTTTGATAGGTGGCATTGGACGCCAGCACGGCCGACACGACTTTGCCGTTTGCATCAAATTTAACCGGCGTTCCCGATTTACAAGTCACCGATTGATTTTTCGCATTTTGATAGGTTTGATTGCTCATGATACTTCGGTTTAAATAATTTAAATAAAATCATGCAAATGGAGTATAAAGATACGGGTAAGTTCCTCTGCCTGTCAGCTTGTATTCGATCCGATCGAGTCTCTTGTTGATTCATAAACGATGCGCAACGGGAAGCTGCCATGACGATGCCATTGTGCGCCAAGGGGGTAAAATTCATGAACGGTCAGCCTATCGTTTTTTCAATTTTTCGCGGAGATGAAGTAAGCATTCTCGCATACTGACGCAAGCGTTGGGCTTGATGGTTGCGCATTGGCGTCAGATGGCTTGAGTGCATTGTTTCTTGCTATATTTATTTTATTAAAGTTACATCTCCTTTTATTATCGTCTTTTTACAAAATTCTGTTTCGATTTCAATGAAATAAGTATAAACCCCAGCATCACACTTTTCACCGCTGCTTCCTCCGTCCCAACAACTTTGTGGGTTTTCTGTGTGAAAAACCAAACTTCCCCACCTGTCAAAAATGCCAAGCCGATAGGAGACAAAAGACAATTCTGAAAAATTGGGAAAAAAACAATCGTTTATACCGTCATCATTTGGACTAAAAACATTCGGGACAAATGATTTGACATTGAATTGAATATAAATTGTATCAACTATTTCGCAACCATTTGCATCCAATATTGTTGCCCAATAGGTTCCAGTTTTGTATATTATTTTGGTTTTGGCCGTTGTATTGTCAAACCAAGAAGTGTTGTCAGATGGGCTTTTCAAAAGGAAGTCTCTCGCGATACAAATAGAAGTATCATAACCCAAAAAATCATTACGAGCAATTTTCAAATCCAATATTATCAAACTATCGCACCCGGATAGAGTATGAATAGTATCCAAATATTCGCCTTCGTTTGAAATCATCTGTCCGTTAAAATCATAGCTTGATCCCGCACAGATGGTTTTTGTTTCTTTGATTTGATAATTGGGGTTTACAGTTAAGTTTATTGTTCTGATGCTGTCGCATCCGTTTGATGCCATTCCTATTAGCGTATCAACATAAGTGCCGGCAGTAGTGTATCCTGCAAAAACTGTCCCATTGCAAATTTTTTGGTTTAAAGTTCGTGCCTTTTTGGACAAAACTGATAGGTTAATCGTTCGAATACTGTCGCAACCATTTGATGCTTTCTTTAAAAGTGTATCGATAAAAATACCCGTCGTCCCATGCCCTTCAAATGTTTCCCCCTGGCAAATGCTTTTATATACTGTTCCGGCCTTTTGGGGCAAAACAGTCAATATTGTCTTTCGAACTGAATTGCAAGTGACTGTATCATAATAAATCTCGGTAGCACTGTGTCCTTGATAATTTTCACCTGCGCATATATTAATGTTATCAACTATTTCATATAAATTAAAACAAGCATTATTTACTTCCTGAATGGACAAGAATTTATTAAATATTTTTACATCGTCAATGGTCCCTTTAAATCATTCTGGGTAAATTGAATTTTGATAATTTGCCCCTATGAGTAATTCGTTATTATTGGTTAAGTCAAAATTTGAGGTGGCAATGGTCTGTTGTGTATTAAATACTCCGTCAATATAAATTTGTGCAAATGAATCTCTTTTCACAACGCCTGCAACACAGTGCCATTGATCGTCATTTATTGTGGTTGTTCCTGCGAGATAAACTTTGCAACTTGATTGATACGCATTTTCTAAATGTATTTTTGATGCACTTGAACTTCCTGTTCTCATCATATAGCCTGTTTGACAACTCGAACTTCCTTTTGAAATAATTCGGCCCCAATTGTAACTTGAAGTCTTAATCCATGCCACTATTGAATAATCTTGTTTGCCAATATCAAGCACGTTATTATCAGGAATCGTAATAACATCATTCACACCGTCAAAATAATATGCCGAGTTTGGATGGCCGCACCTATCTTCAGTTAATACCGCTCCTGTGACTGTGCCGATTAGCCCATTTGATGAAAGGTCGCCGGCGTTTCCATTAAAAGGAAAAAAAGCAATGTTATTAGATTGGCAAGGACAAACCTGGTTTATCAAGACGAGAAAAAACAATAATACATATTTATTCATTTACTTGGGTTCTGTTTTTCACTTACATGGAACGACGGACTATAAAATGTGTCAGAAATATGGCGTGAGCTTTTGATTCGCTGTCATGGACGAAGAGCCATTGTTTTGTCCGTTTTTTTATATCTACGCAAATGCCAATAGAAATCCTAATATAAATATCAGCCATGCTCCTGCTACCACTATTCCTGTAACCAGTCCAGCAACTGCTAATCCTTTTCCTTTTCTTGGTACCCGTTGCCGTTTAATTCTTTTTAATGCAATGGAACTAAAAAGTATTCCAAGGAGCCCACCGAATATTGATAAAAAAATAAAGAGGTTAATACCTAACAGAAGGCTTGCTACACTAATTGAAAATCCTAAAATTGCCATGGAGTCGGTCTTTGCTTCTTCAGGAGTTGTTTTGGTTTGCTAGTTTAGTCTGAGTTCGATGAGTTTTAACACTATTTTTTCCTTTAATTTTAGTTTTCTACCAATTTTTGCTTCTAGATCTTTTCTGTCAAGGTTAAATAAGTCTTCTGCTTTTGGGCTAATTTCAGAGCGCAGGAGTTTTTGTGTCTCGCCTTGAACTACTCCTGCTATCCCCAAAAGTGGCGCCATCATACATAAAGCCAGAAGAAAACAAAAGGTGATTGATTTATTCATTTTTTAGAAAATCAGGTAAAATATTAGTTTCATGGTACAACACTTTGATATTTATTATCATCTTTTTAGAATATAATTGGACAGATCATCTGTGTTTGTGAATGTTTCGAATTTTCCTTTTAATCGAAGTTTTTGAGAAAGTCCTATGTTATGAATTGACTGATTTTTATTCTGGGACATTTCATTAATGAAAGTTAAGCATTTCAATGATAATATTTATGCAATAAATTGAAGCACTGATGCTTAATGGGCCTAGCCTTCATGACACCTTTTCTTCCAACCCTGTCAGCTTCGTGATGCGCACAGCATACTTGAGCGACCCGTCTGTCCAGGATGCTCTGCATAATCACCATAACAGATAGGAGATGACCGTAACAATGCCACAGCCTCACCTGAAGCACACGCCCTGTTGGCTACAATTATAATAGAGGACACTGTCGCGATGCACCTCAACGGAGTGTTCGAATCCGGTGGGCCTCGCTGTCACCCACATATAAGACTCCGTGAGCGTCTACCAGCACGCCGTGCGGTCGCGCGAGCGCACAGCGATGGGGATCAGGTTCTGGTCCGTCGCCCCGCCGACCGGTACCCAACACGGTGTGAATCAGTCCCGATTTTAATTCAATCCCCCTAATGACATGGTTTTCGGTGTCCGCTACGTACAATAAATCCTGGCTCCAGGCCAGGCCCTTCGGCCCGCCTAATTTGGCCAGGCGCGCCTGGCCACCGTCTCCGAAGTACCCTTTCTCCCCGGTTCCGGCTAAATGATGAAGGGTCAGAGAGGCGCTATCAATGCGGTAGATTGCATTGCCCTCCCGCAGCGCAAGGTACAAGTCGCCGGCTGGATCGAAGGCAATGGTCCTTGGCCCATGGAGTGGTGTACCGCTCAGGGGAGCGCCATCAGGGGTTGGCTGCTGGTCACCGGTGCCGGCGAAGGTGTCTATCAGGCCCGTCGCGAACTCCACCCGCCGTACCCGGTGATTACCGATGTCGCAGATAAACAAGAATCGGCGCGACGGGTCTACAGCAATGCTATGAGGCTGGCGCAGTTGCGCCGCGGAGGCAGGCCCTCCGTCGCCCGAAAATCCAGGAGTCCCGGTGCCTGCAAACGTTGAGATGGTGTGGGTGTAAGCATCTACCTTGCGAATCACATGATTGTCTCGCTCAGCGATGTAGAGATGTCCTACAGCGTCGAATTGTATCTCGTGCGGCATGTTCAGTGAGGCCTTTGTCGCAGCTGCACCATCACCCGAATAACCTTTCTGTCCGTTCCCCGCCACGGTCTGCGTTTGGCGAGTCCTGAGGTCGAGTCTACGGATGCGTTGATTGTCCAAATCGCAGAAATAAAGCGCCCCGTCAGGTCCGATTGCGAGACCGTAGGGGTTGTTGACTTGCCGATTTGAGTATCCGCCCGAACCTGTCCCGATGAGTGTCGAGACGGAGGGCCCCTGCGCCATCCCCGGCAGGCGGACAAAAAGGGCAAACAGTGCTTTGAGCGCGTCACGCCGTTGAATCATTTTTCACTCTCCCCGCTTGTGCCGTGCGTGGTGCCGTCTTACATATATTTCTACTGCCAATAGTAGCATTAAAGTAAATATATGGGATTTTGCAGGATACTGATTTATATTTAGTACGGTTATATATTGACTCTGTATGTCATTTTTTTGCAATGTAAAAATTAAAATTATTAAGTCGAAAGGAGCGCGCCATCCGGACCATACATTTAATCTATATCCATTGATTTTTCAATTTTGTCTAACTTTCATCAGCCAAAATAAGATATATGATTACATCGGTCGCCCCCAAACTTCCATACATAAATGCTGATATAACCAAGGAATATTATCCTGGGTTATCGATATGAACATGATCAACCCACCAACTTTTAACCAAATTGTTGTAAAATATTTTCCTACTAAGGTTCCAACAACCTAACTTTCAGCAAACTACCAAACGCGAGGTTCCTCTCGTTTGCCTACTCAAATCTTTAGTACAGCACCATGAACATTGCAAATGTGAGGGCCAGGCGGCGATGATACGGTTACCCATTTGACTTTCTAATACATGTGTCATCATTGGGGGCTGTCCACTCAGGGGATATCGTTGATGATCTTATACCTCGGTCTTTGAAATGTCCCATTCATAGAACCATCAGCCGGATGTAAAGCAACCTCCATCAGATCAAATGGGATGGTTTCAATGGCTCATAGGGCCAATTGAATGAGTTCCTGACGCTCATATGATACCTTATTAAAGGTACCCGGAAAGTGCAGTGATCAAATGGAATTTTTTATACAATTTTCTTCTCCAGTGCAAGTATTACCGCTTCGGTAGCCGAATGGACATGCAGTTTCTCATAAATTTTTTTAAGGTGTGAGTTTACTGTATTGAAACTAATATCGCTGGATTCTGCAATCATTTTATAACTCATTCCTTTTGCCAGCATCGACAATATTTCTTTTTCACGGGGGGTGAGGTCAAAATTATTTTCGGGCCGATTTAAAGGCTGTTGATTAAAAACTTCCAGGACTTTTTTCGCGACGGACGGTGTCATTGGGGCGCCTCCATCTAAAACATCGCGGATCCCTTCGATTAATTTTAAAGGGTGCGTTTTTTTCAAAAAATATCCATGTGCTCCTGCGTGAATAGCTTCGAATATTTTTTCTTCATCTTCAAACACTGTCTGCATGATGATGTACACTTTTGGAGCAAACTGGCGGATTAATTTAAGACCCTTGATGCCATTGACCTTGGGCATATCGATATCCATCAATACAACATCCGGGTTAGCAGTCTTAATATCCTGCTCTACGGTACTGCAATTTATTTTTGCCCCGGCAAACTCCATATCGTGTGTGGTTTCCAATAACAACTTAAGTGCTTCTTGTCTCCCAATGTTATCATCATAGACAAATACCCGGGTAACCATGGCGTAATATTAGCATTTTTTATTGTATCTCTTCTCTCACTAATAATAGGGAGAAAAGAACGGAAAAGGGAATGCTTTGTTCATTTTTTTATTTTAGTTACTTTTATACTTTAAAATTTAATTTAATTTCAGTTCCTTTTCCGGGTGAAGTCTGAATATGGAACTGACCTTTAAAGCATTGGCCCTAGAACGTAAATTCAAAAGGCCATTGCCATTAGTTATCGTTTTAGGGTCGAAGCCTATACCATTATCTTTAATGATCAAAGTCAACAGGTCGTGATGGGCTTCCATGGTGATCCACATCTTTGCCCCGGGCGTATTTTGCTATATTATTAATTGCTTCTTTATAGATGAGGTAAAAGTTTTTCGCTCCTCCATATTCAAAGAATACGAATTTATCCTTTCATCAATAGACAAGTGGACTGAATAACCCTTTGTTTCCAGCACTTCTCCAGCCAGTTGCCGCATGCGGTTGATAATATTTTCGAAACGATCATTACGGGTGTTGACCATCCATACGATATCATTCATGGCGTCCATCGATGTTTGTGTATAGGTGCTTATTTTTTTAAGTAATTCATTATTATCATCGGATTTTTGTTGGGCCACCTCACTGAAAATAGCAATATTACTGAGATTGCTTCCTATTTCATCGTGCAGGTCTGTGGCAATCCGGTTACGTATAGCCATTAGTTTAAGTGTTTGATTTAACCGGTATCTGTAAAATGCATAAGCACTAAGACACACCAGGCATGCTATCAAGCTTTTGAACCACCAGGTCATATACCAGGGCGGAATGATGGTAAGCAAGACAGACGCACTCTGTTCACTCCAGATTCCATCTTTATTACTTCCGAGGGCTTTAAAAGTATAGGTCCCCGGATCAAGATTGGTATAGGTCGCCGAGTGAAAATAGCCTGAGTTTACCCAATCATGATCAAAACCTTCCATCCTGTATTTATATTGATTTTTATATGGAGCGGTATAATCAAGTGCAGCAAATTCGAAGGTGATCATATTATCCTGATAAGGTAGTGTGATTTGTTGGGTCAGGTATGCAGCATTTTTGAGTGGTGAATTAAGTTGACCGGGATCTATCGATTTATTTCTAATCAACAGACCGGTAATCGCTATTTGTGGTGCAATAGGATTCATTTCTATTTCATCCGGATTGAAATAATTGTAACCATTGACTCCTCCGAAAAAAAGAATGCCATCTTTGTTGCGTAAATAAGCATTGTGATTAAATTCATTGCTTTGAAGTCCATCTTTATCTTCATAGTTTTTAAACGTTTTATTCAAGGGATTAAAGCATGATAATCCTTTATTGGTACTCAACCACAAATTATTATTGTTGTCTTTCAAAATACCGTAAATCACATTATTGGGCAATCCATCTTTTACAGCATAGCGATCACATTTTCCTGTGGAAATATCCATTCGATTCAAGCCTCCTCCATTGGTTCCTATCCATAAATATTTATCCGGAGCTACCGGGTCAAGGCAAAGACTAAAAATGGAATTGAAACTCAATGAATTCTTGTCTTTAGGATCTGTTCTATATATCTTCCAGGTGGACTGTTCAGGATCAAAACAAAACAATCCTTCCATCGTACCTACCCATATTCTACCTGTCTTGTCTTCTTTGAGATCTGATACCATGGAATAATTATTATTGGTCTGTTTTACTGGTAAAGGAAACGAACGAGTTTCTTTGGTGATGACCTGGTAATACGCCAGTCGTTCATTATCCCCAAACCAGCGTCGGTTCCTTTTATCTATGATCGAAGGAAATGATAATGCATTAAAATTTTCAAAGTAGACTTTTGCGTCTTGAATATCCATCGTATCGATATAGGTGCCGGTGGTCAGGTCCAAAGTCTTGGCCAGGCTGGCTCCACTGTTAATGAGTATTCGGTTATCCTCCAATTCAGTAATAGAAAATACGGAAGTATTGTCCGTATGGTGAAATCTTCGGGCGCGATAATTTATAACGTTGATTCCATATCCTTTGGATCCGATCCAAACCAAACCACTGCGATCCACGTAGACGGAATTAATAAGAATGGTGCGGGTTCTGCCTGCATCTTCTGTGGATGTGAGAAATCTCAATTTCCGGCTTTCCAGATTAAATATGCCCATTAGGTCATTATAACTAAACCAGATATTGTGTTCATGGTCAATAAAGCATTGTTTACGGTCAATAGGATGCCTGAGAATACATTCTGATGCTTTGCCGTCCCGAAGTCGAATAATGCCCCTGGTACAGATGAAATACAGATTATTAGTCAAAGTATCCTCGAGTATTTGATAGATTTTGATCTGTTCAGAATTAAGATTGGTTTTTATAGGGTTAATATCCAGGTTATGCGAAGACCAAATGTGGGATGGCGGAAGAAGTTCAAAATATACAGGACTATAGTTTTGCGCAAAAGAACTGTAGTTTTCTAATAAATAAATCATACTGGAGTTTGAAATAAATAATAAGGGACTAATCATCGGCAATGGAAACACATATTCCTCGGTTGAATAAGCCAATGAATCCACTTCATTATTCAATGCACGCTTAATGACCAGCATTTTTTACTAAATAATACTACGATGTCTCCTTGTTTATCTTCTATAATCTGATAAACCGGTCCGTTAGGTGCCTTTTGGGATGTCGTAGCTTGCAGGATGACATGTTGAAACTTACCTGAAGTCTGGTCAAAAAAATCAACCGTTCCGGATGAAGTGCCTACCCAAATCCGGCCCTGACGGTCTTCACATAAGGCATGTACATAACTATCAGACAGGGAAGCAGGGTCTTCAGCATCGTGACGGAATATTTTAAATTTATACCCATCATATTGATTCAATCCATCTTTGGTAGCAAACCACATAAATCCATATCTGTCCTGGATGATCTGATTGACCATGCCTTGTGAAAGTCCTTCGTTGATGGTGAGGGACTGAAAAGCCATCTTTTCTACAATGTATTGTTGTGCATGAAGGCAGCACGCAGAAAATAAAATCCAAATGCAGCAGATCAAATAATGTCGTAGTACCTTATTCATCTCTTAGTTACTCATTAAATGATTGTGATAAAATGTATCTGGGGACATAGTCTGCAGGACGCATATAGAGAATTGGGAATTAATTTTCAATTTATGAAAGCTTGAAGTTAAGGATTAACGCGGTTTTTTTATTATAAGCTGGCTGATATTCCCTCGGCTGTCAGGATCTGGATAAATTGAAGCATTTTTATTACTTTAGGTACAAGACAAATGGTCCATGGTATCCTTGGATTTTGTAAGGTCATTTTTACTGAAATTCCCATTCATATAGATAAAAATTAGCCGCTTGGCAATAGGGTATCACTACAATTAGGGATTGTTTTCTGATTCTGTTTAAAGTAGGTTTACATCGAAATAAACTGGCGCTTCTAATTAAGCCTAAATAATTGCGAATAAAACTTTAAAACAAACCAATATGAAAAAACATTTGTATTTGACATCAGGTCTATCTATTTTATTAATGCTCCTGCTGTCTAAAGGCCTCGTAGCTCAGCCTGGTGCAGCCTTAAATTTTGACGGCGATGACGATAGGATTCAATTGGAGGGACTGAACTTAACCGGAGCATTTACTATTGAAGCATGGGTAAAACCCAGTGAAAAATCGGATTTCAGCACTATTCTTTCCAATAAATATGGTGGGTATGAGTATAGTGGTTTTTCTTTCGCTATTAATACGTATGGAAGTTCGAATGGTAAATTGTATTTGGAGACTCAACTCGCTTCTGTAGTATCTTCAGCTTCAGTAACCTGGGGTGTATGGCAACATGTTGTCATTACCTATGATGGACTTAATGCCGTAAAAATGTATATCAATGGTACAGAGACAGGCACGGAAATAACCTCCTCAATAAACTTAAATGCATCCATCTATCCTACAGTAATGGGTGACTGGTCAGTTTACGGTGGCAATGGTAAATATGCTGGCACCATGGATGAAGTACGCGTTTGGAATTATGCAAAATGTAAACTTGAAATTCTGGCTCAAATGAACTGCGAGCTTATTGGCAATGAAGGTGGACTGCTGGCGTATTATAATTTTAATCAAGGACAAGCAGGTGGCGATAACTCAGGTACCACGATACTAAATGATATAGCAGGAGCTGATAATAATGGTTCATTACAATATTTTACACTGAATGGTAACGCTTCTAATTGGGTCAGTCCTGGGGTGTTGTATCCGGACGCACTTGTTCAACCAATAGCAATCAGGGAGATAGTGACTGTGACGGAGTAAGTAATACATGTGATGTGTGCCCCGGGGGTAATGATAAAGTAGATAATAATCATGATGGCAAACCTGATTGTAAGTATCCTCCTGCAACTCAAACAGAATTAATAGCAGCATGGAAGTGTGGTACCAACAATAAAAAAGTGCTTGTCTGCCATAAAGGAAATACCCTTTGTGTTGACTATTCAGCTTTAGCTGGTCATCTCAATCATGGTGATTATATTGGCCCTTGCGGAAATGCCAATTGTGTCAATGGAATAAATAGTCTAAATAATCAATTAACCCGATCTGATATTTTGGGAAATAAAGAATTGGAAATAACTACTTTCCCAAATCCCAGCACCAATGAATTCCAACTTTCAATAAACAAGGTGATCAACACAGAAAAAGTATCCGTAAAAGTAACGGATGTTCAAGGCAGACAGTTATACTTGCAACAAGGATCTTCTAATCGGGTCTTTAGATTTGGTAGTGATTTTGTAGCTGGAATATATGTATTGGAAGTAAGCCATGCTGGTGAAAGAGAAGTGATGAAATTAATAAAAAATTGATTTTTTCATTACGAATTAGTTTAGGTACTTTCTAATTAAACCGGATAATAAAATATAGCCGCCAACTCATATTGAAAGATAAGGGTTCGGTGGCTATTTTATAGATCAAATGCCCTTTTGAGTAAAAATGATCTTTATTGCTATTTATATTATTTGTTTCAATTTAATTTGAAAGCGTTTTTCAAAAATGGGGATTGCTGACCAGGAGAATAAAAGATTTTTGATTTTTTCAGATTAATATAAAATCTATCATCAGATTTCTATTATACACTATTCCAATGCACCCTTTTCGTTGGTTATTGAAGATAATCCTTATCGAAGGATTCGAATCCTATGTGCCTCGCTATCGCCCACATATAGGGCTCCCCGATCGTCTACATGCACGCCATGCGGTCGGGCGAGCGCACAGCGATAAGGATCAGGCTCTGGTCCATCGCCCCGCTGACCGGTGCCCAACACAGTACGAATCAGTCCCGTAGATAGCTCAATTTCGCGAATGACATGGTTTTCGGTGTCCGCTACGTACAATAAATCCTGGCTCCAGGCAAGACCCTTTGGCCCACCTAATTTGGCCAGGCGCGCCTGGCCACCGTCTCCGGAGTACCCTTTCTCCCCGGTTCCGGCTATATGATGAAGGGTCAGAGAGGTGTTATCGATGCGGTAGATTGCATTGCCCTCCCGCAGTGCAAGGTATAAGCCGCCGGCTGGATCGAAGGCAATGGTCCTTGGCCCATGGAGTGGTGTACCGCTCAGGGGAGCGCCATCTGGGGTAGGCTGCTGGTCACCGGTGCCGGCGAAGGTGTCTATCAGGCCCGTCGCGAACTCCACCCGCCGTACCCGGTGATTACCGATGTCGCAGATATACAAGAATCGGCGCGACGGGTCTTCAGCAATGCTATGAGGCTGGCGCAGTTGCGCCGCGGAGGCAGGCCCTCCGTCGCCCGAAAATCCAGGAGTCCCGGTGCCTGCAAACGTTGAGATGGTGTGGGTGTAAGCATCTACCTTGCGAATCACATGATTGTCTCGCTCAGCGATGTAGAGATGTCCTACAGCGTCGAATTGTATCTCGTGCGGCATGTTCAGTGAGGCCTTTGTGGCAGCTGCGCCATCACCCGAATAACCTTTCTGTCCGTTCCCCGCTACGGTCTGCGTTTGGCGGGTCCTGAGGTCGAGTCGACGGATGCGTTGATTGTCCAAATCGCAGAAATATAGATCTCCGTCAGGTCCGATTGCGAGACCGTAGGGGTTGTTGACTTGCCGATTTGAGTATCCGCCCGAACCTGTCCCGATGAGTGTCGAGACGATGGGCCCCTGCGCCATCCCCGGTAGGCGGACAAAAGGGCAAACAGTGCTTTGAGCGCGTCACGCCGTTGAATCATTTTTCACTCTCCCCGCTTGTGCCGTGCGTGGTGCCGTCTTATATATATTTCTACTGCCAATAGTAGCATTAAAGTAAATATATGGGATTTTGCAGGATACTGATTTATATATAGTACGGTTATATTTTGACTCTGTATGTCATTTTTTTGCAATGTAAAAATTAAAATTATTAAGTCGAAAGGAGCGCGCCATCCGGACCATACATTTAATCTATATCCATTGATTTTTCAATTTTGTCTAACTTTCATTAGCCAAAATAAGATATATGATTACATCTGTCGCTCCTAAACTGCCATACTTAGATGCTGATATAACCAAGGAATATTATCTCTCCAGGTTGGAATTTTCCTTAGTCAGTCAATATCCTGATTATATGATTATGCGCAAAGATGCCATAGAGCTTCATTTTTTTGCTTTTCCCGCCCTGGCCCCTAAAAAATCTGATTTTATGGTTTATTTGAGGATTGACCAGGGCATCACGACTTTTTATCAGGATTTACAGGCAAAAGGGGTCGAGATTCATCCGAATGGTAGATTAGAGGACAAACCCTGGAATATGAAGGAATTTGCCTTGCTGGACCCAAATGGTACTTTGCTTACATTTGGACAGTCCTGTTAATCTGTCTCTTTAGGCCTGACTTACCGGCCTAACGCTCCTAACTATTTGATTAAAAGAAAGATGATTTGTTCGTCTTTCAAAATTTTATTTCACCTATCTATGTTTACCAAGGTCTTGGTTAAATTGGGTAATTTTATTTGGAAATAAGAAGATTCGTAAATAAGGCTATTTTAAATTGTTTTTTTATACTTGACTGTCATGCCCCTCCACCATAGATTTTTGATTGGTTTGATTTTGGTCGGCATTACCTATGCTTGCAAGACCCATGAAAAGCCATATATCGCTCCAAAAGATTCCAACCTGGATAGCATAGCTACCGTCCAAAAATTCTGCAGTACTTGCCATATGGTACCTGGCTTTGAACTCGCCGATAAGAAGACCTGGACTCAGCAAATACTGCCCAATATGGGCTGCAGGTTAGGCATAAACACCATTGATTACGATCCGGTACAGAGCATGGATATGATGGATCAGCTCCTGGTGATGCAAGCCAAAGTATACCCTGACAGACCTCTGATATCAGAAGGTGATTGGCACAAGATCAAAGACTATATCAATGCTCATGCTCCTGATTCACTGATAGTTGACTCTATGCCTACGCTGCCGATGAGCTTGTTTAGCGTGATCCCCCTGGGCAAACTGGCCGGCACGCCAAAAATCACGCTGCTGCATTTTGATCCTGATCAACGAAGCTTTAAGGTCGGTCAGGAATCCGGTAAAATATTGACTTTTAATACTGGATGGAGCCTGATAGATTCGTTGGATATCGGATCCACTCCCTTAGATTATGTGCTTGACCAGGCTCAAAATGAATATATCCTTTCTGTAGGGCGTATGTATCCTTCAGAGCAAAAACTGGGCACTTTGCTCAAGGTACGCGGGCACAGGGTAGATACGCTGTTGCAAGATCTACATCGTCCGGTCCAAGCCCAATACCTGGATCTGAATGGAGATCAGAACAAAGAGGTTATCATCAGTGAATTTGGCTACGAGACTGGTGCCTTGAGCTGGTATGATCTTCATGAACCCAAACCAAACCGCAAGCCCAATCTGCTTAGCTCAATGCCGGGAGCTGTAAAAACGTTAGTCCAGGATATGGATGGCGATGGTGTATCAGACCTGGTGGCCTTGATGGCCCAGGGAGATGAACATGTATCTATTTATAAAATGAAGCCCGGAGGGATTGATCAAGAACTTAAAGTGCTGAGATTTCCACCGATTCATGGAGTATGTGATATAGACCTGGTAGATTTTAACCAGGATGGACTTATGGACATCGTTATTTCCAATGGTGACAATGCAGATTATTCTCCTATCAGCAAGCCTTATCATGGCATCACAATCTATTTAAATCATGGCAATTTGGAGTTTCGAAAATCCTTGTTTTTACCTTACCCCGGGGTACTCCATACCATAGTGAAGGATTTTGATCAGGATGGTGACCTGGATTTTGTGGGGGTGTCCTTTTTTCCAGGAGATCGAAAAACATCGGTTG
This sequence comes from Saprospiraceae bacterium, assembly GCA_016709995.1. Taxonomy (NCBI): domain Bacteria; kingdom Pseudomonadati; phylum Bacteroidota; class Saprospiria; order Saprospirales; family Saprospiraceae; species Saprospiraceae bacterium. The sequence goes on along the minus strand of JADJLQ010000001.1, from coordinate 1,298,723 downwards.
CTCCTTTTGTCTATTTTGAACAAAAGGATGGCAAATTTGAAGCGCACAGTTTTGAGGAAACTTATTTTGGCAAGTGGATGACTATCATATCGGGTGACTTCGATTCGGATGGAGATGAAGACCTATTGATGGGGTCTTTTTTATTAAACAATTTTCTTGTAAAAGGCGGACCTGCACAATGGAAAGATTACAGCCTGATCTTGCTTAAAAACAATGTGAAATAAAAAAGGCAACATATACGAGATATGTTGCCTCAGAAGTTGGGTTTGCCTTTACATCTCAGGTTGAATTTCGACATAAAAGAAGGATGATTTTTAAAATCTACCCTTGTTAAACCCTTCCGGCTCTGACAACCAGAACTTGTCAGGTTGTTTCCAGGCAGTGTACGAATACATAAATATATTAGCACATAACCAAATGCGAATCAAGGATTTACTGTCTGGGATGCTAGATATTTTGACCGGACAACTTTCTTAACTTTAGAAGAAAGACCTTAAAACGATTCTTAAAGATATGCTAAAAAACTAGTCCTGTCAATATCAGGTAGTTAAAAAATTTAATTGTTTATATATAAAATATCTTGGGAGCTAGTGGTTTAGTGGAAAAATTGAATGGTTTACGGAGCAGAAAAATTAAAAATATCTTATTAACTGGATGGCATCGATAACTAGTTGATGTTTATTTGAAATAAATTTTAATTTTGCAATCTCAAAGGCGGGGTGTAGCGCAGTCCGGTAGCGTATCAGCATGGGGTGCTGGAGGTCGCTGGTTCGAATCCAGTCACCCCGACTAATGTTTTTGAAATTGTTTTAATCCATTCTGTGGTTTCGGGATGTAGCGCAGTCCGGTAGCGTACTTCGTTCGGGACGAAGAGGTCGCTGGTTCGAATCCAGTCATCCCGACCAGACTGATTATGATTCAGGAAAAAGTCTCCTGGATAGAAAGACAAATTTTAGGGTGTTTAGCTCAGTTGGTTCAGAGCGCTACTTTGACAGAGTAGAGGTCACTGGTTCGAGCCCAGTAATACCCACTTTTTTATTTTATTTCCCGACTTGTATCTACCTATCAAACAATACTGTGAAGCTCACCAGGCCGAATTAATCGTGGTATCTAAGCTTCGAAACATAGAGGAAGTATTGGCCGTCTACCAACAAGGTCAGCGAAAGTTTGCAGAGAACAGGGTTCAGGATCTTTTGATCAAGCAGGCTCAAATGCCTGAGGATGTCCAATGGCATCTTATTGGGACCCTACAAACCAACAAAGTAAAATATGTAGCCCCTTTTATTCAATTGATTCATTCTGTTGATGACTTGGGGTTATGGAAGGAGATTGATCGCCAAGCCAAAAAATTTCATCGGAAGATACCCTGTTTGCTCCAAATTAAAATCGCCCGGGAAGAGACCAAGAGTGGATTTGAATGGTCTGATTTAAATAATATACTTGGCAAAGATGATTGGCAGGCTTTTGAGGCTGCCCCAATTCATGGGGTGATGGGAATGGCTACTTTCACCGACGACCAAAATCAGGTACGCACAGAATTTGCATTACTCAAAACCTATTTTGACACTTTAAAAAGCAAATATTTTAACCTAAATCCTGATTTTAAAATAATATCCATGGGGATGTCCGGCGATTATACGATCGCGATCGAGGAAGGGGCTAACATGGTTAGGATCGGCAGTCTGATCTTTGAGCACTAATGCACCTCTATCAAATACTTGTTTTTCTTGCCGTTTTCCAATAATAACCATCTGTCATGTATAAAATCTGCATTACTGATCTGGTGATCAGGCTGAACTATTTTAGATTTATTGATGCTGATGGCCTGGTTTTGTATGGCTTTTTTGGCTTCTGATTTGGAAGCACAAATAGAAACATGTTCGGCCAGTACATCTACGATGACAGCGCCTTCGAGTACAGATTTACTTATGCTAAACGATGGAAGTTCGCCGCTAATCGTATCAAACTGGTCCGTAGTCAGACTTTTAAGAAAATCAATATTTACTTTGGGATTAAATAATAATTCACTGACCTGCATAGCTGCTTCAAATGCCTCATCAGAGTGGATCCTCCGGGTCATCTCCTCTGCAAGGACTTTTTTTACCTGTTGTGGATTGGAAGCAAGTTCTGTCTCAAGGTTTAGGATTTCTTCCTGAGATTTGAGTGAAAAGGTGCGTAAAAACTTAGGCACATCCTGGTCATCAGCATTGATCCAGAACTGATAAAACTTATAGGGGCTGGTAAGGTTGGGGTCCAGCCAGATATTGCCATCCTCTGATTTGCCAAATTTTTTGCCATCTGATTTGGTCAAAAGCGGAGAGGTGAGGGCATGTACCTGGGCATGGTCAGTATTTCGTCTGATGTATTCGGTACCGGCAGTGATATTGCCCCATTGATCTGAGCCTCCCATTTGGAGGCTACATCCATATTTTTGATATAGACAGTAATAGTCATACCCTTGCAATAGCTGGTAACTAAACTCTGTAAATGAAATACCCGTTTCCAGCCTTTTTTGAACTGAATCTTTCGACAGCATGTAGTTGACGGTAAGATGTTTTCCTACTTTTCTCAAAAATTCAAGCACATTCATTTCTTTGTAGAAATCATAATTGTTCTCAAAGATTGCTTTGTTTTCGCCCTGATCAAATTCGAGGTACTTCAAAAATTGCTGCTGTTGAAAACTGAGATTGCGGTCTAATTCTGCTTCGGTTTTTAATTCCCGTTCTTTGTCTTTACCAGACGGGTCGCCTATCCGCCCAGTCGCCCCGCCCATCAATACAATCGGTTTATGACCTGCCAATTGAAAGAATTTAAGCAACATCACCTGGACATAATTGCCTATAGTCAAAGAAGGAGCAGTGGGGTCAAAACCAATGTACCCTGTCATCATACCTTGACGCAAGGCCTCTTCCAGTTCAGGAGTAAGATCATGAACCAAACCTCTCCATCGCAGCGTCTCCAGAAAATCCATATATTTTATTATTGAGTGGTGCAAAAGTAGGACATTTGCATTAGATGAATAGTTGGCATATCGCACAAAGGTTGATGAATTACGAAAAGGGGAGTTTTGTGCGATTTATCTTAAGATTGGCCTATGCCAGCACAGCCTTATCTGTCGCCGTGATGATCGTTGCTATAGCGGTTATATCAGGATTTAATAAAGAGATTTCCAATAAAATATTTGGATTTTGGGGACATATCCAGGTCAATAGTATACATAGCTCTCAACTTAACTTGAGTGATCCTATTGAATTTGATACAGCATTTACCAAGGTCCTCGATACGCTCACCGGTGTGCAACATTACCAGGTATTCGCTTTTATGCCAGCGGTGGTCACTGCTGGAGATGAATTGGATGGATTGATCTTAAAAGGTGTAGGTAAGGACTTTGACTGGGCTTTTTTTAAGAAATTTTTGGTATCAGGGCATATTCCAGACTTCCATGACAGTACTTCGCGATATATTATTTTTTCCAAGAGTCTTGCTTCCAGGTTAAAGTTGTCTGCTGGTGAGCGTTGTAAACTCAATTTTGTGATTGATGAACAAGTGATCACCAGGACTTTTACCATTGCTGGTATTTATAGTACTGGGTTGGAAGAGTATGATCAAAAATTGGCGTTAGCAGATATCAGTGAACTCCAGTCACTTGCCGGTTGGACTCCGACACAGATAGGCGGTTATGAATTATTTGTGAGCGATTTGAAAAATGTGGACCAGATCGCGGATAATATTTATGAGAATTACCTCGGTGAGGAATTATATGTAGAAACCATTCGCCAAAAATTTCCCAGCATTTTTGATTGGCTTAACCTGCAGGGGACCAACCAATATGTCATACAGATACTCATGCTGGTAGTAGCTATGATTAATCTGGTGACCGTCCTCCTCATTCTTATACTTGAACGAACACGCATGATAGGCACCTTAAAGGCGCTTGGCATGAAAAACGGACCTTTAAAAAAGATATTTTTGATGCACGGCTTTCAGATACTTTCAAGAGGATTGATTTGGGGCAATATCATTGGCATACTGGTGTGCCTGGTCCAACAATTTGGTAAGATCATAAAACTCAATGAGGCCGATTATTATTTGAGTGTAGCCCCCATCCATTTAAATCTCTGGAGTGTCGTTTTTCTCAATCTAGGTACTATCCTAATGACACTATTGATCTTATGGATCCCCACAGGCGTCATCACCCGTATATCACCCTTAAAGGCCATAGGTTATAGATAGCTATGGAGGAGCATCCGAATTTGAAAAAGAAAAATCGATTATCCAGGTTACGAAAACTTGTAAATCATATCATCATGCCAGGATCTGATCCATATTTAGGCAGGATGCTCCAACTCAATAAATATGGTGTTTTCCTGGTGCATTATATTTTCGAATTACCGCTCAGGATCCTGGATGTTTTTGGATTGCCGGAAATATTCAATTTTTTTCAAAGAAAATTAAAACCATTCTCTCGCGAGCTATATGAGTTTGAATCTAAATTGGCTCAGCAAATTTTTGCAAGTAGTCTCGACCTTAGCCAGGTGAGAATAGATGAATCCAGTCATGTAGGCACACACAATGGCAAATATGCCTATGTGTCTTTTTATTATATCAATTGCAAGGGAATGTTACAGCTCCCTATACTTATACATGAGATCGTCCACATTCTGCAATATGAACAGGATGGATCACCCTATGCCTTTAGAAATATGATAGCGCATCTGGTGCCACCTACCTATGATTACGGTGGACTAGGTACTATCCAGGCCATTGTGGAGTCGCCAAACAAAGTCCATGACCTTAATTATGAACAACGGGCAGATATTTATTCAGATTATTGCCTTTTGTTATTAGGTAAACGGCCTGAGTGGGGTAGTGCTACCTTACAGGATGCTATGCAATATTACAAGGTAATCAAGCTTCTAAACCAAGGTTAAAGCCAGCGTTTTGTAGAAGAAAAAATTGATTCAACAATTAAACATCACAGATTCTCACGCCCTGCTCCAGGCTAGCCAATGCATCGGGCTTGGCAGGTATGAACTCTTGAGCCACGTATCCTTTGTATCCAGTATCCAGGATGGCCTGCATGATGGCAGGATAATACAATTCTTGGGTAGTATCTATCTCATGTCTTCCAGGTACTCCACCGGTATGGTAATGTGCGATATACTCATGATTTGCTTTGATCGTGGCAATCACATCTCCTTCCATGATCTGCATATGGTAGATATCATAGAGTAGTTTAAAGCGATCAGAACCGACCATTTTGCATAGCTCTACCCCCCAGCTGGTATGATCACATTGATAGTCTTTATGATTGACTTTGCTGTTGAGTAGCTCCATAACCATCGTCACTTTATATTTTTCAGCAATGGGCATGAGTGGTTTTAATCCTTTGGCAGATACTTCTAATCCCTCCTCTTCCGAGATACCTGCACGATTTCCTGAAAAACAAATGATTTTATCATATCCTGCTTCTGCTACTTTAGGGATGATTTCGCTGTATTTTTTAAATAATTGTTCGTGATATTGTTCGTGATTAAACCCTTTGTCGAGACCGATCTCCCCACCATTGGGCATCGCACAGTGCAGGCCATGCTTCTTAAGGATACTCCATTCGCCGGGTCCTACCAGTTCAATCGATTTTAACCCTATTTTTTTGGCGGCGATACAGAGATCTTCCAATCCGATTTTGCTATAACACCATCTGCAGACGGAGTGATTGATATTGCTTTTAAGCTTGCGTTTTTCCATGTCGTTCGCTTTAATATTAAGTGGGTTGATAGCAAAAAGCGATGCCCCGGTACCCAGTTTTTTAAGTGCCTGCCGGCGAGATTTACCTTCCATAATTGATGTATTAATAGTTTATAAATATAGGATGATTTTTATTGAAAAGGTACTTAATTTATGACGGGAACAATGACCCGATATGTGAAGTGAATATTTTGACAGCAATGGCCAGCAAAATCACTCCAAAAAACTTTCTGATGCCGAGTAGGCCGGCCGGGCCTAAAATTTTGGCTATCCGTCCCAATGAAAGTAAAACTATATATACAATACCCAGATTGACCAAAATTGAAGTAAAAATAACGGCACTGCTATAAGTAGCCTTTAAAGAAATGATCGTCGTCAAAGTACCTGAACCTGCTATCATTGGAAAAGCTATCGGCACCACAGTACTGCCAGAGGCAGAGGTGTCAGCTTTAAAAAATTCTATCCCCAGTACCAGCTCCAGACCCAGGATAAAGATGACGATGGAGCCAGCTACCGCAAACGAACGAACATCGACCCCCATTATATTGAGCAGGTTTTCACCAACGACCAAAAACAGGATCATCAGTAGTCCTGAAATCAAAGTTGCTTTGAGTTCATTTATACCTCCCTGGCTTTGCTTAAGCCCTATCAATAAAGGAATGGAACCGATAACATCTATCACAGCAAAAAGTGTAAAACTTACAGTAATCCATGCATCTAAAGTCCAGGCTCCCATAGTATAAAGATAATACAGTGCCTGTAATGAGAATTAATTCCTTTCGGACTCAAAAATTACGAGCCCAGATGCTTATTTTGTACCGCTTTATGGAAAATCAATTGCCACCTGTCCTACAGGAATATATTACCCACAGGCCTCAGAAGGAATTACAGGCAGATCATGCATGGAAGTTATACAGTTCATTGCAGGAAATGATCAGATTTGCAGATTACAAAGTGTATTTATTGTACATGATTGCAGGTGTGGTGCTTTCTTTGGTATTCAGCGAATTCAAAGATCTGTTGGCTCTGGGTCTCGCATTTAAAATATTGATTGCTCTTCTGGTTGCATCATCCGGATTTCTGATTTTATATTCTATGAAAACCATGATGCCCAGAGCCTCCACCAAACATATCATGAAATCCCAAAAGTTGATTTATTTTCTGGATATTGCTTCCCAGGAGGATCATGAGTTTGTACAGCATTTTTTGGAGCTTCCGACTTCCAGCATCACGGAAGATGTGCTGGTGCAGATCGCCATTCTCAGTGATATATTAAAACAGAAATTTTATTACCTCAACAAAGCAATGTTGTCCTTTTACGGAATCCTGTTCATCGTGCTGCTGATTCAAATTTTTAAACTGTTTTGATTAAAATTTTAGCTGACGGACTGACACTGTCTGACCCTCAGTTTTTAGTGACAGAATCACCTGAAAATTAACTTTTTTGCCCCGATCAGTAGCAGGGATCCACTTGGGCATCCTTTCAATACATTCTACAAGCTTATACGGTACCGGGTCAATAGAGGGGTCATTGGCAGAAGACCTGGACAAGGAAGAATAACCATTTCTATCAATCGTAAGCGTCAAAAGCAAGGTACATGGAGCAGCATGTTCGATAGCTGTATTTTTAGCAAAAAAGTTAATAAAGTATTGTTGTAAATGAATGGACTCATCCAGGTTGGAAAATACGGCCTCCTGGTCGGCTTTGGTGTATACTGTCCCTATAACAGGATCTTCTAGTTTGATGGATTGGCCTCTTATTGCAAGGGAATTTATTAAGAATAGCCACCATAAAGATTTGACTAACATGCTGCAAAGCTACATGCCTTCATGTGTTTGTACAACAGTTCATTAGAACCAATAATTTATTTTCAAAACCATACTCCGGTTTTTCGGTCCCCAGAATTCAACTGCATGATTGTCAGTATAAACCAGATAGATATCGGACATTGGCCTATATCTCCATTGCAGTCTGCTGTTGACATTAAAATTATCTGCTTGAGTATTATATTGCAAAAAAGTAGTCCAAAATAGATTTTTTGAGAAATTGAATTCAATTCTTGGATTGATCAATAGGAATCTTGCCCTTCCAAATGGTTCTGGAAATTTAAGATCACTATATTCAACATTCATCTCAAAATTGCCCCAGGGCTGAGCTCTGTACTTGACACCAAATAAGGTTGATTGTATATCACCATTATAAAAGCCGCCGACGGTGCCTTCAAATTTAACCACGAATTTTTTTCTCAAATCAGAGCTATACTCGAGTTTCAAATTTGTGTAAGTGTATTTACCAGGAACTAAAGGCGTGTCCTCCGTAAAAGAAAATGGAAACAATAATCTTGTGAAATTATGCACCAGGGTTATACCTGACAGACTGGAGGAAGCAAAATATAGGTTATAACCAGCTTTAAGGTTCCATTCTGTCAACAGATCGTCCGGGTTGATCTTAAGATTGTTGTTAATGCGAAATTCGTGTGAACTGACTATCTTATGATTAGGTGTGCGAAGGGTGTAGCTCAACATATTGGAAGCTGAGTGAAAACCTTGGCGAATGACAGTATCCCTAAGAGCATCATAGAGATCCAATTGATTCACGAAGCCCATATCAGAAGTATAATTAGTGCCTACTGTACTCAAACTTAATAAACCGGCAATGTTTTTTTTTCGAATAAAAAAGCCGGTACTATACATCGAACGCTTTGCTTCAATATTGTATTTAAATGATCTATGAAGTCCTATCCAACTCAGGACAGAGCCTTCTCCATTCTGGTATATGGCTTCCAGGGAAGCATTTCTACCATAATCTATGTTAGAGAATTCTTTGCCTGCCATTCCCTGGCGATTGGTCAAAAGGCCTTTTACCAAAGATCTTTTAAATAATTTTTTGTGAAGGGTAAAAGCAGAATAATTTTGACCAGCCTGACCGGCTGTTTCTTTTGTTTGCATAGACAGCATGCCTAATCGCCAGGAGTCTCCTACATTGCCAGTGAGTCGCGCACCTCCTAATATTGGGACTGATCGCCCTTCGTCATCCAGACCAATTCGACGGGAAAAAAATATGGGCGATTCGGGATCGCCAAATTGGCTGAATAAGTCTGCATTCTCGAGAAAAAAATTGCGTCTTTCAGGAAAATAAACATCAAATCTTGTAAGATTGGTTACCTGTTGATCCACTTCTACTTGAGAAAAATCCGGATTGAGTGTCAGATCCAGGTTAAGACTGGAGGAGAGTGTGATTTTAGTATCAGCACCAAACCCAATCTTACGAGCAGTATTTTCATTTTCTTCAAAATCTTTGGCATCACTTAGGTTGGTATAAGGGATCAGTGTCACCTTGCCTTTTTTATTTGGTAGCCGGCCATCCCAGGCTAACTTGCCAAAATAACCAAGATCTATACCATCATACTGCTGTGGAATTTTAGTCCAGGTATAAAAGCGATAATTTTTGACATCCCCACGGATAAAATTGAGCCCCCAAGTCATTTGGTTGGGGTCATATCTCATAATATGGAGCGGTATCGCAAGTTCTGCGACCCATTTATCATCATAAGTTTTGACAGATGAATACCATTTTGTATCCCAGTTGGCATCAAAATCAAATCTGTTTAATATAGCATCAGCCTGCACTCCTTTGGGGGTAATAGAAAAGAAGTATGCAGTATTCTGTTGCCCGGCGGGATCGACCATAATAGACATGGCATCGCTGCCATCAAACTCATAATCCCGCTTCAATGTCTGTACTATATAGTGCTGATCAATGTCGTGACAGACAAAACCAACATACAAAAATTGATCATCATGGGTGACCATAGCCTCTGTCTTAAATATGACTTCGCGACCATTTTGTGGCCAATGCTCTTGAAAAGTGCAAGCCTTTTCCACCTTCTCCCATATCCCTTCATTAAGCAAACCATCAATGGTGATTTTTTCTGTTGTAGTAATCCCGTTATAAATGAAGCTCTGCTGCGTTTGTGCTGGCTCATTTTGACTAAAAGACGGGAGAAAAGCAGTGATAAATATGAATAAGGGGCAGCATTTCATGAGAGCGCTGCAAAATTAGCAGCCCAACTGGTTTATTTAATATTTCGTGGAAGCCTTAACTTTTTCTTATTTCAGGCGCTCCAATGCCTGTAACAGGTCTTTATACAATATGTCCACCTCTTCGAGTCCTATATATATCCGAACAAAATTCCACGGCAATTCAGGGTCCGGCATACCCGGCATATCATAAAAAGTAATAGTAGGCATGATCAATGACTCATGACCTCCCCAAGATACTGCCATCAAAAAGTATTTGAGTGACTCACAGAAAAGCATCATGTCTTCTTTCGTTTTAGCCTTGACTTGCATTGAAAATAAGCCACCTCCCCGCATTTGTTTTACAGCGAGTGCTTGCTGCGTACTGATAAAAGGATAATAGATCTTTTCAATCTTTGGATGAGTAGACAATCGTTCCACTAATGTAGCACAACTATCATGTGATCTCTGTACCCTCAATGGCAAAGTCCTGAGTCCTCTTATGGCTAAAAAGGCATCTTGCGGGTGAAGTATATGCCCAATGGTCATGTACTCACTGAAAAAGATTTTTTTGATCATTTCGTTACTGCCGCACAAAACCCCCATGACCACATCACTATGTCCGTTGATATATTTGGTGCCCGAATGCAACACGAGGTCTATACCATAATCTATGGGATTTTGAAAATAGGGTGAGCAGTAACTATTATCAATCACTGTGATGAGTCCATGTTTTTTCGCTAGTTGAGCACATGCAGCCAGGTCTTGCAATTCGAAGGTCATCGTGGTCGGACTTTCAAGGAAAAGTAGTTTAGTCTGAGGAGTGATAGCCGCAGCTATAGCATCCAAGTCTTTTCCATCTACATAGGTGTGCGTGACACCAAATCGACTTAAATATTTTTGAAGTAAGGTCTTAGTCCAACTGTAGACTGATTTGACACAGACTATATGATCGCCAGCAGCTACATTGCCCATTATGGAGGCTGCGACCGCAGCTACTCCACTGGAGAATACGAGGCAGTCTTCGGCATGTTCCAGGGCAGCTAACTTTTTTCTCAATATTTCAACCGTCGGATTGTTGCCGCGGGTGTATACATTGGTTTCGAATTCCTGAGCTATTTTTTCCCGAAAGTCTATTACTGAGTCAAAGGCAAAATTGCTGCTTTGAATGATGGGAGGGGCTATCGCATTAAAATAGTTTTTTCGATCTTCTCCCAGGTGATTGAGTATATAACTGATATCCATTCAATAAATGTATTGAAAAGCATGCAATCTGGCGAATGTGTATTTTATGAAGCCCTGAAGGACCCTTAAGGTTAAAAATTAATTAATACTGTCAGAAATTGGTCAGTCTTTGCGACTTTTGTGTTAAGATTATTTGTATGCACCTATTTTTTATTTTATTTTCTTTCTTTCGAAGCATCATTGGGACTGATCCCGGGTATGATATTCAGATCAAATTGAAACATGCTCCTTCAGATACCTTATATCTTGGATATTATTATGCTGACAAACAATTTCTGAGAGATACTGCCGTAGGTAAGGATGGGTTATTTAAATTTAAAAATACTAAATCGCTCGAGCCGGGTATCTATTTGCTGGTCATGCCCCCAAAGAATGATTTTATTCAATTATTTATAAATGAAGGCGAGCAGCAGCTTCAGATTGAAGCGGACGCACAGGAGGTGGTCAAATCATTTAGGATCAAAGGATCACATGACAATGAGGTTTTTTATGACTATTTAAATTATCTGGACATCAAACGACCTGAAGCACAAGTACTTACTGAACAAATCAAAGCAACTGCTGACGATAAAATTAAAGCTGGTTTGCAAGAAAAGTTGGACGATCTCAACAAGGCAGTCAAGGACAAACAAAAAAATATTGTAGCCCAAAATGCCGGCTCATTGTCTGCTTTATTGGTTGAATCCACCCTGGAGGTGGAGATGCCTTCGTTTGAAGGAACTAAATCGGAAGTGGATATGCAGCGTTATTTGTATTACAAGACGCATTATTTTGATCATTTGCCTATTGGGGACCAGCGGGTGCTCAGAAGCCCACTGTTGCATGATCGGTTAGAATATTATGTAGAAAAACTTACACCACAGGAGCCTGATTCAATAAATGTCGCCCTGGATTATATTTTCAAAAAAATTAAAAATTCTGAAGAGACTTTTAAGTACTACCTCATTCATTTTCTCAACAAATATGCAGGGAGCAAGTTGGTTGGTTTTGATGCTATTTATGTCCATCTTGTGGATGAATATTACAGTAAGGGCTTTGCCTCCTGGATTGATGAGGAACAGCTCCAAAAAATGGAAAAAAATGCTGCCGCGCTTAGGCCTATCCTCATTGGTAAAATTGCCCCTGAGATCAAACTCATCCAATATCCGAATGAAAAGCCAATCAGTCTCCACCAAATCAACTCGCCGTATACTATTTTATTTATCTGGGACCCCACTTGCAGCCATTGCAAAGCAAGTATGCCTTTTGTAGTGAAGTTTTATGAAAAATTCAAATCCCAGGGAGTTGAACTGCTGGCGGTCTGCAGCCAGTTTACGGACAAAGTGCCTACCTGTTGGCAATACCTGGATGAACAAAAAATAAAACCGGGTTGGATCAATGCTGCAGACCCGTATCATGCTTCCAAATATAAAGTACTTTATGATGTTAAATCTACACCCCAAATCTTCATTTTGGATCAGGACAAAAAAATATTGTCTAAAGGGATTGGAGCTGAACAGTTGGATGAAGTAATGACCCATATCATCGAAGTGGTGTCACATAAATGATCAGTTGAAATCAGGATTGTTTCTTACTCCATTGATAAAATCAGGGGTGGTCATTTTTCTTTTTCCTTCTGGCTGGATTTCTAAAATTTGAAGCATTCCGTCATTCAAATTAAGGTACAACTTATTTTCCTGAATCATCAAAGCACCTATTGGTTTATCTGCCTGGTTGGTTAGGGTAGTTGTCTTACTCAGATGAATAAAGTATTTTATGCCTCCATACCTCATCCAGGCAGTTGGTTTGGGATTGAGTCCTCGTATGAAATTGTGGATTTGGACCATAGACTTTGAAAATGCTATCTCACACGTTTCATGATATAGTTTTGGAGCTGTGCTCGCTACCTCATCATTTTGTTTTATCGGCACGAATGTTTCATTTTCTATCATAACAACACTAGTGACGAGCGTTTCGGCTCCAAGCTGCATGAGTCGGCCATATACCATTCCGGTAGTTTCATCTGGACTAATTGACAACTTACTTTGGGCTATAATATCTCCAGTGTCTATCTCCTGTTTAAGCTTAAATATAGTTACCCCGGTTTCTTGTTCACCTTGCATCACTGCCCAATGAATCGGTGCTGCACCACGATATTTAGGCAACAAGGAGCCGTGCACATTGATGGTGCCCAGCGGAGGCATATTCCATACTACTTCAGGTAACATTCTGAAAGCAACGACCACTTGCAAATCAGCTTTTAGGGACCGAAGGGTTTCCAGGAATGCTTTCGACTTGAGGTTTACAGGTTGTAGAATCAGCAGTCCTTGGGATAAGGCATATTTTTTTACTTCGGATTGAATCAGTTGATGCCCTCCACGGCCGCCCATTGAATCTGGTGCGGTCACTACACCTACTATCTGATACCCTGCTTCGAGCAGTGCTTTCAAAGAAGTTACTGCAAACTCTGGAGTGCCCATAAATACGATCTTCATGCGACAAAATTGCTCAAATAATCCTATTTTGGAGCTGATTAATCACCCTTCGATAGACAACATCAAGTAATAAAACATTCTTTATAGTCCGTTCAGAGGCTATAAAAAAAAGTTTTCTACGAAGGGTGTTATGTTTGTTTTTTGATTTATATTCTCTTTAAATTCATCGAAAAAATATCTATAAACTACAGAATATCAGATAGTTATTATCCTTAACGACGATATCATATTTAGGAAATTTATATAAATTATTTCTCTATTTTTGCCGCCATGCAACTGAACTCCATCGAAATAAAAGGTTTTAAAAGTTTTGCTGACAACACTGTACTTAAGTTTAACGAAAAAGTGACAGGTGTGGTCGGCCCTAATGGCTCTGGTAAGTCAAATGTAGTAGATGCCATCAGGTGGGTATTGGGAGAACAAAAACCAACTGAACTTCGCTTGGAACGTATGACAGATGTGATTTTTAACGGCTCCAAAAAGCGCAAGCCGGGTGGAGTGGCTCAGGTATCATTATCATTTGACAACACTAAAAATCTGCTTGGTACTGAATATCAACAGGTTACTATATCTAGATTATTGTATCGCTCAGGTGAAAGCGAATACCGTATAAATGGCACTGCCTGCAGGTTGAGGGATATTCATTCTTTATTTATGGATACGGGCATTGGATCAAATTCATATGCCATTATTGCTCTGGGCATGGTAGATGAAATATTGCAGGACAAAGATCATAGTCGCAGAAAAATGTTTGAGCAAGCAGCGGGAGTCACCAAGTACAAGCAACGCAAGCATGAGACCATGCTCAAACTCAAGGCTACTGAAGAGGATCTTTCAAGGGTGGACGACATTTTATTCGAAATAGAAGCCAATCTCAAAGCTCTGGAGAAACAAGCCAGTAGAGCTGAGAAATATATAGAATTAAAAGAACAGTATAAAAATTTGTCCCTGGAGCTGGCATACCTGGAGACTCAGGACATTCTCACTAAAAATGTTATCCTCCAAAAAAATTTAGTGACAGAACTTGACAAACTGCGAACCGTAGAGACTAATCATCGCACTGCAGAATCTTCACTGGAGGCTGGAAAAAAAGCTATCCTTGACGAAGAGCACTCGCTCAGCTCCTATCAAAAGGAGCTCAATGCTATGATCCATCAGCTTCAAAACCTGGAAAATAGTAAAAGGATCTCCGATCAAAAATTAGAGTTTTTATCGACCAATCGGGCTAAGCTCTCTGAGCAAAAAGAAACCTGGATCTCCAGATTGTCCATGTTGGATCAAGAGATTATCAATAAAAACGAAGTATTAGAACAATTAAAAATATCTGCAGCCGAACTTCATGATTTACTGGCTAAAATGGAGTTAGAGCGCAGCCAGATCGAAAGTCAACACGGCGAAGTCAAATCTTCCTTTGAGGTTCTCCAAAAAGAACAGCAGGAGATCGAAAAAGACTTATTTGAAAAAGAAAAGCAACTGGCCATCAATCAAAACAAATCTGAAAATCTCGAGCAGAGTCTGGCCAGGATCGCAGAAGAAAATGTCAATAGAGATAGGCAGTTAGAAACGATCGGTGTCGAATTGGAGGGTTTGCGGGATGCTATTAATCAGGTTCAGGCAGAGCTGACGCATCATGAAGCAGAAGAACTCAACCGAGTTGAACTCATAACAGAATTAAACAAAAAGCTCGATCAGACTAAGCAGGTTAAGGCTGGAATAGAGCGAAAACTGGATGCAAAACAAAATGAACACCAACTCCTAAAAAGTATGGTAGACAGTATGGAAGGCTATCCCGATTCTATTCGCTTCTTGCACAAGAACTGGAAAGAGGACCTTCCTTTGCTCGCTGACCTGATTTATGCCCCGGAAGAATATCGGGCGACCATTGAACAATTCCTGGAGCCCTATCTAAGTCATTATATCGTCGATACTTACGAAGATGCCGGTCATGCAATAAGGATGTTGTCTGATGCTCAAAAAGGCAAAGCTAATTTTTTTGTTTTAGAAGCGATTACCCCGCTGATTCAGTCAGGACCGATGCGTATTGCGGGACTGATCTCTGCCCTGGATGTACTTAGATTTGACAGCGCCTATGCCAATCTGTTTAACCGTCTTTTCCAGCATGTATTCATAGATCCCAATCCCCTGGACAAAGCCAGGTTCAAGGAGTATGATGAAAATAATATTACCATTTTATCAGCCAATGGCAGTTATGTCAAAAGACAGTTTGCTTTGTCCGGTGGAAGTGTTGGTTTGTTTGAAGGTAAAAAATTAGGTCGAAGGAAAAATCTCGAGATTCTCGAAGAAGAGATCAAGCAATTGG
Organism: Saprospiraceae bacterium; assembly: GCA_016709995.1. Lineage (NCBI taxonomy): Bacteria > Pseudomonadati > Bacteroidota > Saprospiria > Saprospirales > Saprospiraceae > Saprospiraceae bacterium. The sequence continues at coordinate 1,282,916 of JADJLQ010000001.1, read as the reverse complement.
AAGAGGAACATATCATATCCGTTAGGGAGACGAATAAATTGGAGTTGGAGCACAAAACGCTTGATCATCAGGAAATATTAAAAGCCATCGAGTCTACCAGGTTGCAATTGGAGCGAAAACATAAAGACGAGATTCAGCTTCATACCCGATATGAGAACCTGAATGAATTAAAGGTAAATGCCGCAGCTTCTGCCCAGGAATTGATTCAAACTCAACAGACCATTCAGCATCAAAACCTTGAAATCAATGACCACATCAACCAGCGTAGAAATGAGCTCAATGAAATGCTCAATAGGATAGTAGCGATAGATTCTAATTATCAGGTTGTAGCACAGACGCTTACCAAAGCACACGAAGCATTCAATCAAAAACAGATAGATGCCATCCGGCATCAAAGTAAAATAGATGCTCTGGTACAGGATATTGATTTCCAAACCGGGCGTAGAAGTGAGGCTGAGCAATTAATTGATAAGTTAGTTGACACCCAATCAGAGGAGGATGGCCAACGCGAAAAAATAACTGCTGAATTGGAAGGGATCAATGAGCAGCTAAGGGGTATGTACATTGATAAGCAAACTAAAGAGTCAGGGTTGAACGTGTTCGAACAGGAATATTTCAAAAAACGAAACGGAATCCATCAACAAGAGCAAATATTACGGGATTTTCAAAGAGAAGAAGCTCAGCTTCAAAATACCATCAATGGTCACAAAGATCAAATCAAGGATCTTGAGTTCAGATTGGAGACAGTCAAAGAAAGATTAAAAATCGAATTTAATATTGAAGTCCTCCCTGAGCTGGAGCCAATGACTGAAATCGTCGAGTCTGATGGCCCTGAAAATGCTACTGCTTCAAAATACGATCTGCTAAAAGATAAAGTTAGGAAGTTAAAGGATCGAATCGAAAATTATGGGGAGATCAACCCGATGGCTGTCGAAGCATACCGTGAGATGAAAGAAAGGTATGACAACATCTTTAACCAACGACAGGATATTCTCAATGCCAAAGAGTCCTTGCTGGCTACCATACAGGAGATTGATATCAGTGCAACCTCTAAGTTTCTGGAGGCTTTTGGCAAGGTCAGGGAGCATTTCATCCGGGTTTTCAGGAGTCTATTTACTGCAGAGGATAGCTGTGACCTTATCTTACTCAATCCGGATCAGCCACTAGAATCGGACATCGATATCATCGCCAAGCCCAAAGGAAAGCTGCCCAAGTCCTTGAGTCAGCTTTCTGGCGGAGAAAAAACCCTCACAGCGACGGCCTTATTATTTGCACTGTACCTGCTTAAACCTGCTCCTTTCTGTATTTTTGATGAGGTCGATGCTCCCCTGGATGATAGTAATATTGAAAAGTTTAACAATATCATTAGAGATTTTGCGGAAGAGTCACAGTTTATCATCGTGACACATAACAAACAGACCATGGCTGCCGTAGATGTGATCTATGGTGTATTTATGGAAGAAGTCGGTGTGAGTAAAGTGAGTGCTGTCGATTTCAGAGAGTTTGAGCATATGTCTCTTTTGGAAACATCTGCTAATTAAAAAAACATCGACTTATATTTGCAAATCTAAACGTATAAAGACATGATACATGATTTAAAACACCTGGAAGCATCCAAACTCATTCAGCTGCAAGAGGCACTCCCTTTGATCGCTATCCTGGTTGGGAAGGCTGATGGTGAGCTGGATGTCAAAGAATTGGATCTGGCAAAGAAGATAGCCCACATCAGAACTTACTCTTCTCCAGAATATTTAAAAGAATTTTACGAAGAAGTAGAAGCTCAATTTGATGCACTCATCGATAAATTTAATACTGAACTGCCTGAGGATGCTGATAGCCGCGGCCAAATCATTTCAGACCGGTTGAGCCAGCTCAATAGTATTTTAGGAGAAATCAACCCTAAAATTGGATCCAAACTTTATAAAGGATTCTTGAGATTTGCTAAAGAGATTGCCGGGGCTTCAGGAGGTTTTCTAGGTTTTATGGCTGTCAATGCTGCCGAATCTAAATGGGTTGGTTTGCCGATGATCACCCCAGTCATCCAGACAGAATTAGAAGAGGAAGAAGAAGAGTAGTGACAGCATTTAATGCAATACTATAAACCTCTTTGTGGTAGCTAATACTCCTTGTCTGAGGGTATAAGTGTAAACGCCATTTCCTAATTGATGCACCGGAACTACTATTTTATTTTCACCTTGTACGAGGCTTAAGCTTTGGCTACTGATTTGTCTGCCTGTAATATCGCGTATCCAAAGAGAGGAAGTGCCGGGCCTCAAAGCAAATACGGTAAAGTTTATATTTTGACCTGCTGGAATAGGATATGCTTTGATTTCCCCATCAAAAGTCAGGGATTGATGGATATCGCTGGTGAGACAGGCCGATGAGGTTTTTTCTGCGAGAGTAAGACTGTATTTACCAGGGAAAAATGGACCAGGAAACGCTACATCAAAAGTGCCAAAGGAGGTGATGAGTTTAAGGTTAATGATGAGGTCATAAATGCCTGGTTTGTTTGCAGTAGTCGGTTTTCCTTTTAATATTACACAGCCCAATACATTTTTTTTCATATTACAACTGCCGGGATTACAATAATATTTGATCCCAATTGGCAATCCAGTGACAGCATTTACAGTATCCAGGAAAGCATTTTCAAGGCCCAGTGTCACATTGGAGCCAGCTATTGGGATAGTGATCATGTCTGGAATACGGACAGTAAGCGGAAATTCATAATCCTGGTCTATACATGCTGCCTTATTTATGCCGCCAGTTTTGGTACTATCATTGTAGGGCCTTGGATAGATACCGGCTATACTATCTCTATACAAAGAATCTGGTACACAGATCTGATTTTGACCATAGATATTGTACATTTGAAATATTAGAGCAACTATCGTAATGTACCGGAAAACCTTTTTCATATGTCTGAATTGATGTATATTAGGAATAATTCTACTAAGTTACACCTAGATTTTAGTTTTTGGATTCATTATTCAAATGTTGTTTTTGTTTTCTTGGTTTTTTTTGCTGTTAGCATCCAAGCTCAATCATCAGGAGTGAAAGGCGCGATCAAGGATAAATCTACCAGGGAGGCTATGGTTGCGGCAACCATAGCCTCCGGTACAGTCGGTGGTATAACGGATGAAACAGGTCATTATCAAATCCTATTGCAGCCCGGAAAATATAGGTTGGACATATCGTATCTGGGATATACCACTGAGCACCGGGATATAGTCATCAAATCTGACGAGTGGATCGACCTGGATGTATGGATGGAATCAGCTGAAAATGTACTTCAGACTGCCGTCATCAGTGACAGTCGATATGCCAAACCCATCAGTGAAAGCACGATCTCTATGGAGGTGATCAAGAGCTCATTGATAGATCATCTCAACGCGACATCTGTTGATGAAGTATTGGACAAAGTCCCTGGCCTCACCATGGTAGGTGACCAGGCCAATATAAGAGGTGGAGCTGGATTTAGTTATGGAGCTGGTAGTAGGGTGTTACTGATGATCAATGAAGTGCCCGCTTTGCAAGCAGATGCGGGATACCCTAATTGGGATGATGTGCCTGTAGAAAACATTGAACAAATAGAGGTTATCAAAGGCGCTGCTTCAGCGAGTTATGGATCATCAGCTTTGAATGGTTTGATTCACGTGCGCACCGCCTATGCCAAATCAGATCCCATTTCCAAAGCATCCGTATTCTATAGCGCCGTGTTGCCTCCAAAAGATAGATCACAGCAATGGTGGCATGCCATTCCTTATACTACTGGCATGAGCTTTTCCCATAGCCAAAAGTATGGCAGACTTGATGTGGTGGGCAGTACTTATTTGCAAAAATCTAAAAGTTATAATGAGACATCAGGCTCAGAATATGCGAGAATCAACGGCAGTATTCAGTATAGGATTACTGACCGGTTGACGGCCGGTTTTCACCTCAACATGAACAGGAGAAAATCTCAAAGTTTTTTCTATTGGCGTGACGGCGTCACTGCTTATTTTAGACCTGACAGCTCTACTTTGAGCAATTCTAATTCTTTTCGATATCACATAGATCCTTTTATCACTTATTTTGACAAATCAGACAATAAACATGCTTTTAGGTCAAGAATCTATGTAGTAGACAATACAGTATCTAATGGTCAATCCAATAGTTCTACCTTATTATATGGAGAATACCAGTTTCAAAGGCAATTCAAAAAGCAAGGCATTTATCTGACTAGTGGATTAGTGGCCAATCATAACAGCAGCAATTCTGACTTATTCAGCCGGCTTCCATTTAAATCTGATAATCTTGGACTCTACCTGCAGGCGGAGAAAAAATTGTATGATCATACTACCGTTTCCGTGGGATGGCGGTTTGAAGATTATACCTTGCATCGACCCGAGGTATTTGAAGGTGATACTTTACCTGGAGGGATCCGGAAAGAAAATAAAAGTTTATGGAGAGTTGGAATAAATTCAAAAATCAACAAGGGTTTATATCTCAGAGCGAGCTGGGGGGAAGGTTTTAGATTCCCTACATTGGCAGAGCAATTTATCACTACTTCATTTGGGGCTACCTTCATTTCACCCAATCCCGGTCTAACTAGCGAGCGAGGTTGGAATGGCGAAGTAGGTCTCAAGCAAGGATTTCTTTGGAAAAAATCCAAGGGCTATTTGGATGCCGCAGTATTTTGGTCGAAATACACTGATATGATGGAATTTGTTTTTACCGGATTTGTCAAAGGATTTCAATCTCAAAATATTGGTAATACGGATATCAAAGGATTTGAAGTTTCAGCCGCAGGAGCAACACCTATCGGAAGACACCTGCTTACTTATACAGGAGGGTATACCTTTATTGAACCCAGGTTTGTTGAATTTACTGAAGAAGACAATCGGCGATCATCTGCGGATTTTAATATACTCAAATATCGCTCAAAACACCTTTTTAAGCTGGATATCGAAGACCAGCTAGGGCCATGGATATTTGGATCAGGCATTTTATATACGAGTAAAATGGAAGCCATAGATGCTATATTCGAATTGGTCATAAAGGGCCTCAAAGAATTTAGGCAAAATCATGGTGGATATACTGTTGTAGATCTGCGAGCTGCCAGATCCTGGCGAGGTGTGACTTTTAACTTGATTTTTAAAAACCTTTTTAATGAGATTTACACTTCCAGACCGGCACAAATGGAAGCTCCCAGAAATATTACTTTTAAAATTAACTACAATTTTTAATAGAGCTTAATCAGCAGCCATTGATTCATAAAGATTGAGAATGGTCTAAACATGCTTGTTACCATATTATCATAAATAACCATCTAAGCACATCATTATGGAAATCACTTTTAATACTCCTGCTGTTTTATTTCCTGCCATTAGTTTGCTGATGCTGGCATATACCAATCGATTTTTGGCCCTCGCCAATCTGATCAGAAAATTACATGAACAGTACAGGGCAGGCAAAGATGAAAAAATGATGTTGCTACAGATCATGGGACTTCGAAAGCGGTTGTATTATGTGAGGTGGATGCAGGGGCTCGGCGTCTTTAGTTTTTTGATTTGTGTTTGCACGATGTATTGTATCTATAGCGGGTGGCAGTCTATTGCGCATGGCTTGTTTGCAGTCAGTTTGATTTCATTGTCAGTTTCCCTTGTTTTTTCGTTGATTGAGATCATCCAGTCTACCAATGCCTTAGAGTTGGAGTTAAGTGATATGCAAGGATTGGAAGAAGAAGGTTTTTTTAAAGAACTTTGGAACAAATACAAAACAATGCGAAAATAAAAGAACTCCCAAAACAAGTCAGATCTGTATAGAACCAGGCAAAAAAAAGGCCCGATTAAATCGAGCCTTTAAAATTTTTAGTCTGAATGGATTATTTTGGGATTCTAAGCATTTGACCTGGATAGATTTTATCAGGATGTTTGAGCATAGGCATATTGGCCTCAAAGATTTCATTGTATCTCATTGGATCGCCATAAAAATGTTTGGCAATCTTTGACAATGAATCACCGGATTTTACTTCGTACATTTCAGCTTCTGGCTCTGATATTAAGACAGATACCCGATCATCAACGGAAGCAACTCCTTCTACATTGCCCAGCGCAAGTATCAGTTTTTCTTTGTCAGCTTGAGTTTGAGCTTGACCATATACTGTGACTTTGTCACCTTCAAGGTCAAGGTCTATATTGGCGATATCAAGGCCAAGGCCGGTAAGATAACTTTGCATAGCAGTGATCTTCCTTTCTCTTTCTATTGCTGCTGCATCTACCTCTGGTACTGCTGGTGCAGTGGGTGTTTTAGAGCCAAATAGCTTTTCTCCGGCTCCTTTTAAAAATGAAAATAATCCCATAAATACTTGTTTTTAATTGGTTAAAAAATTAATACTGCAAAATTAAATAAATCCGACTGGTTTTCCTAAAAAGATTGGTCGAGACTTCAACTTATCGCAAGCCTGTACCTGGAGTTCAATAAATCAAATTATATATTAAAAGGACTTCAGAGTAGCGGTTACTTATCTCTAAACTCTCCATGGATACTTTCGGCCAGTGCGGAAAGTGCACTGTGATTAGTTGTCTCTTTGGGCGAAGAAAAGTTCATGTCCATCATAGTGTTGATAGGCACCAGATGAATATGGGCATGTGGCACTTCTAATCCGATCACGGTGATTCCAATGCGCTTGCATTCTACCTTAGTTTGGATAGCATGCGCTACTTTTTTGGCAAATACCATCATCGCCCCGAGTGCATCATCTTCAAGATCAAAAATATAATCGGTCTCTTGTTTAGGGATCACCAGGGTATGACCTTTTGTCAATGGGTTAATATCTAAAAATGCAAGAAAGTCATCATTTTCAGCCACTTTATGGCAAGGGATTTCGCCTGCCACTATTTTTGAGAATATGCTTGCCAAGGTAGATTAGATATAAATATTTATGATCTCAAACTCGATCGTGCCATTTGGAGTACTGATCTCAGCTATTTCACCAATCTTTTTGCCGACGATTCCTTTGCCAATAGGGGATGCTACACTGAGTTTGCCTGATTTAAGGTCTGCCTCAGCTTCAGAGACCAATTTGTAGTCTTGTAGTTTACCTGATTTTTTATTACGGATGGTGACGGAGGACAATATATTTGCCCTGGAAATATCAACTTGAGATTCATCGACCAATTTTACATTGGCCAATTTTTTTTCCAATTCATTGATTTTGTATTCCAGCATGCCTTGCGCATCTTTTGCAGCATGGTACTCCGCGTTTTCTGAAAGATCGCCTTTTTCCCTAGCCTCCGCAATAGCTTTCGATGCATCTTGTCTTCCATTCCCTTTTAATTCATCGAGCTCGTGTTTCAATTTTTCAAAACCTTCAGGGGTCATTAATGTCAATTCCATGATATTAACAGTTTTTAAATTAGAATAAAAAAAATTATAGAGTGGCTATGTCCTGAGACGCAGATCTGTTGACCGTATGATTGATAAAGCTCTCCATGTATAGATCAAATCGAAAATACAAAGAACGTTTTCAGTATCCTTCCGAAAACGTTCTTTAGTAAAATTCTTCTGCCAAAGATAATACTTTCTTCCTGCATGGGTCAAGTTTTTTAAAGGTGGAAAATCAAATTGTAGCCTTAACCAGCGTATCTGATGTATACCCAATGTATCAAGACCAATTCTCTAATAATTGGACAAAATGAATTAAGCCCAGCAAATTTATATCCGTAATATATTCGTATTCCTGTCAGCAACAATTCATACCTTTAGAATAATTCTAGCAGGTTTTTATGAAACAGATATTGGCATTGATTTTAAGTATTTCTATCTTATATCTTTCCGCTCAGGAAATACCTTTACCAGAACACCCGCGACCAGATTTTTACCGCAGCCTCTGGATGAATCTCAATGGAAGTTGGGATTTTGAGTTCGATTCTTTAGATCGTGGGCTTAATGAAGCCTGGTATGCTTCAGGAAAAGTACTTTCAAAAAATATAGTAGTTCCTTTTCCATGGGGATCGCCCCTTTCTCAAGTCAAAGACGAAGCAGATATAGCTTGGTACAAAAGGTCAATCCGGGTCCCAAATGAGTTTGTTGGCAAAAGAACCTTTCTGGTCCTGGGGGCTTGTGATTGGGAGACTTCGGTTTGGCTGGATGGGCACTTCCTTGGTAAGCATGAAGGTGGCTATATGCCTTTCGAATTTGATTTGACTCCATATCTCAATGGTTCAATGGCTCACGAAGTAACGATCAGGGTAGATGACAAAAGAAGGGACTTTACTTTGTATGGCAAGCAGGGTTATGGCAATGCACGTGGTATGTGGCAGACGGTCTACCTGGAGGCTCGTGGCCGGGATTTTATTGATGCCGTCCATTGCTTACCTGATATTGATCTACACAAGGTTCATGTTACCGTAGCTATTACTGAAGCCCCAGTCGAACCAAAATCATTTACCATTCACGTTCTGGGCGAAGGTTATGATGCGAAGGGAAGTGGAATAATTTCTGCTGGGATGACAGAGGGTTCGTTAGATATAGCGATCCGGGACCAACATCTTTGGTGTTTGGAGGATCCATATCTATACAGTATGATTGCCGTTTTGGGTGCGGATACCGTGCACACCTATTTTGGCATGCGCAAGATTTCTGCGGTCAATCTTCCAGGCACTAATATTCCCTACATAGCTATCAATAATAAGCCAATATATCTTCAATTAGCCCTGGATCAATCTTATCACCCGGAGGGATATTATACTTTCCCATCAGATCAATTTATGAAGGAGGAGATCCTTCGAAGCAAATCTATCGGTCTCAATGGTATCCGTACCCATATCAAGCCGGATCTGCCTCGCAAGCTCTATTGGGCTGATAGGCTGGGGCTATTAGTGATGGCTGATCTACCCAACAGTTGGGGAGAGCCTACAGAGCGGATGCAACATGAAGCTGAAACTACCTTGCGCCAAATGATCAAACGGGATTTTAATCATCCTTCTATTTTTTCATGGATAGTCTTCAATGAGACCTGGGGTCTGACTACCAAACAAACTATCGACGGTAAAACAAAAAGTCAATACCTCCCGGAAACTCAACAATGGGTGACCACCATGTATCATCTGGCAAAGGGATTAGACCCAACCAGGTTGGTTGAGGACAATTCTATATGTTGTGGGCGAGGCCATACAGAGACAGATATCAATAGCTGGCATGAATACCTTCCGGGCTGGGCATGGGATGACCATTTAAAAAAAATTACAGAAAATGATTATGCAGGTAGTACATTTCATTTTGAAAAAGGATATCTGCAAGGCAATCAACCAAATATTAATTCTGAATGTGGCAATGTCTGGGGATACGAAGGGAGCACCGGTGATGTGGATTGGAGTTACGATTACCATCGCATGATCAATACTTTTAGGATGTATCCCAAGGTGGCTGGTTGGTTATATACCGAACACCATGATGTAATCAACGAATGGAATGGTTATTGGCGATTCGACCGTTCAGAAAAACAAACAGGATTGGGTGAAATCTTCCCCGGCATGACCTTGAATGATCTGCACAGCAAATATTATCTTTCACCAGGAAACGAAATCACTAAGAATGTTCAGGGGGGCTCTACGATCGATGTACCCTTGTACCTATCCATTTATGATGACCTCCGGGTAAACAAGTTTTCTAAAGGGCATCCCTGGACAATTGGCGCTTTCCACGGAATCCTTACACTAAAAAATATACTCATCGGTATGGTGATCATTTTGTTTGGAGTCTTGGAGTTTACAGGTTTTGGCAGAAAGCCGTGGCGGGTACAATCCGTTGCAGCCGGAGGGCTTTTGTCAGGATTTTTAGGCGGTTTCAGCGGTCACCAGGGGGCGTTAAGAAGTGCGTTTCTCATACGATACCCCATCAGTAAAGAAGTGTTTATTGCTACCGGAGTGGCGATCGCTTGTTTGGTAGATATTACCCGACTGTCTGTTTACTTGCCCAATCTTGTGCATGGCCAGTTACCGCCCGGTTATGAATTGGTGTTCATCGCCATCGTGGCTGCCTTGTGTGGTGCCTGGGTAGGGAATGGGCTATTGAAAAAACTGGACATAAATGTTATTAAAAAGATAACTGCTGTTTTTGTCATCACGATCGGAGTAGCAATCTTGCTCGGCATTTTATAAAATTTGATTAAACATGGCTTGGAATTGGCTTTCAGATAGAGTCCCCGGATATCAAACTATAGCGCAAAGGCTGGGAATGCAGTTTTTTGAACAGGATGTCAACAAACTGGTTTTTACAAATCATAAATCCTTCCAATTGTTCAGACTGGGTATGGCCAGGAAAGTAAGATTTATTTTGGAGGGGTGTACGAATCAAGATGAACCCCTGAGGGTATTTGAATACAATTACACCATCTCTACTGGTAAATCTTCACACACTTATATCCAGCATGTATATTCTGTAAATCTTTTTAAACCAATTCCAAGTTTTGTCATCAAACCACAAAATTTTTTTCATGAGATAGGCAAGTGGTTCGGAATGCAGGATATCGAGTTTAACGCCTACACAGAGTTTAACAAAAACTACCTGGTAAAATCAAAAGAAGAGCAAGCTTTCAGAAGTTTTTTTAACGATCAGATTTTAGGATTCTTGAGCTATGAGACCGGTTGGATGATAGAATGTAACGGTGATCAGATCATTTATTATAAACCTGCTAAAAGAATGAATGAAGAAATGATCGAGCCATTCGTGCAGGTTGCTTCAACCATGCACGATTTATTGGTAGGGCGGGAAACTATCCGATCCTGATCAAATTGGTGAAAGCCCAGTTTTATATAAAATTCAAGATGTTTGTGATGGTCTTACTTCTATTTTACTCGGCAAGGTCCTTGGATTCATTGTAAGCAGATCGATGACCAATTTTCCTATATCTTCCGGTTGGATTTTCCAGGCATCTTTTTCATCAGGTATATGATTGTTAAAATAGGTAGCTACTGATCCCGGCATAATCGTAGTCACTTTGATTTTAAATGGTCGAAGATCAAGCATGATGGCTTGAGAAAAACCAACCAAACCAAACTTGCTGGCATTATAAGCAGAAGCCTGTGGAAAAAAATTGGTCCCTGCCAGGCTGGCTACGGTGATAATATAACCCTGGCTTTCTTTGAGCATTGGAATAGCAGCCTGTACACTGTTGAAAACTCCCGTTAGATTGGTGTCAATTGTATCATGCCATTGAGCTGAAGTCATCTGATCAATGGGTACAAAATGACCTACTCCGGCATTGGCTATCAGCACATCCAACTGCCCCCATTGGGCTTTGATTTTAGCGACAGCAGCTTGCTCATCTTCAGCTTTTTTAACATCGGAATGCAGAAGCAGAAAATTATCTTTAGAAAATGCAGTAGTATCAAGTGTATCGATGTTTCTCGCACTGACAGCTACTTTCATTCCATGGTTCAAAGCTTCTTTTAAGATACCCAGGCCAATACCTTTGGTACCTCCTGTGATATACATTACTTTGCCGGCCAGATGATTCATATTTGAGGTCTTTAATTATATCTTTTTGTGATAGTCTCTATCAAAGATGCAAAAAAAAGCCATCCCAGGCATCCCGGAATGGCTTTAAAACAAAACCTATGACATTTTATTATAAAGCTTTGCCGAAGGCAAGATTGACTTTGAGATTAAATTCGTCGTGGATCATTTTATCACCAATATTTGGAAAAAATTTGCCACTGCCATATCTGATATCAAAATCTGTACGGTCCAATTTGATGTCTGCAGTGGCCGTACCACCAGATTGATTCACCAGTGCATTAAAAACCACCTCTTTGGTAATCCCCTTTATAGTCATGTCTGCAGTAACGGTATATACCCCTGCTGACAGGAGCGCTGCATTTTTCACCACAAGCGTCGCAGAATTAAATTTTTCTACACTAAAAAAATCATCACTTTTTAAATGACCTAATAGTTTGGCGCCCCATTCTCCCTGCAGATCTGTGATAGCAAGTGTAGTCATGTCAATTTCAAATTTTCCTGCCATCAGTTTTTCACCTTCAAATTCGAGGTTGCCACTTTTTACGCCTACGGTACCATTGTGCTTACCTGTGACTTTAGAAGCAAACCATTCAACCTTGCTTTCAGTTGGATTGATTTTGTATGGTATTGGTTTAGGAGCTATATTGGCAATAGATGCAAATGCAAATGTCAAAAAAAGCAAAGAACTGAAAAATTTCATGTTGAGATATTTTATGTTTAAAATGTATTTGATGGTAAGGAAACGTACAAGATTGGACAAGTGTTCATAAAATACTAACTTCCAAAACTTAAAGTTTTCTTAAAAGCAATTACGTTAAATCGTCTATCTCAGTTGCTTTCAGTATTCATTCAATCACTTTTTGAATCTGAAGCTTCATTTATTTTTACTTTAACAAAAGTTGAAAAGGCATCAACATCTTCGGTTTAAAATAGTCCTGGTCCATCTGTTTAAAATAGGTGACCGCAGGATACCATGATTTGAAATATTTTTTTAAAAGAATGTCCTCGGTATTCGAATCCTCATTAGAGATTTCTTCAATTAGTTTTGTCCATGAATCTTTAACGAGTGGATATTCTGAGATCTTGTATTTTTCTAGTTTGGCCAATCGGGCTGCACAATTCATGGCGGCATCGAGGTCGCCAATTTGATCGACCAGCCCATTGGATTTTGCTCTCGCCCCTGACCATACACGACCTTGAGCTATCGCATGGATATCGTCTTTAGACTGATGCCTGCCTTTCGAGACAACGGTTAGAAATTTATCATAGACCATATCTGTTTGCTTTTGTGCAAACACTCCTTCTTCAGACGACCAAGGTAAGAGCGGGCTGAAGGCCGTGGCGTATTTAGCGGTTTTTACGGTATCAATGTTTACTCCTAATTTTTCGTTTAAGAGTTCGCTGGCATTGGGCACCATAAAGAATACCCCGATAGAGCCGGTGATAGTGTTAGCTTGAGCAAATATGCTGTCCGCATGACAAGCAATATAATAACCTCCTGATGCAGCATAATCTCCCATTGAAACTACTATAGGCTTGCCGGTTGATTTGATCAAATCGACTTCATGTAAGATATTGTCAGATGCCATGGAGCTTCCCCCCGGGCTATTGATTCGTAATACGACCGCTTTGACTTTGTCATCTTCCCTGATTTTTCTTAAGATTCTGGTGTATTTGGCAGATCCGGTCTGACCATATTTTCCTTCCCCATCTACTATTTCTCCCTCAGCATATACTACTGCTATACGATCGGTGGCTCCAGTTACGACAGGTTTGACTCCGGGTGTCTCAAAATATCGATTGATGGTGACAATCGATGGTTTATCAGCATCAGAGCCTTTAAGACCCTCCTGTAATAATTTGTAGAGATCATCAACATAACCCAAAGTATCTGCCAACTTGTAGGTCACTGCATCCTGAGGACTTTGAATGAGGTATTCATTGGCTATTTTTCTGATTTGATCGATGGGGATGTTCCGGGAGCTGGCGATATCCGCAAGATGTATTTGGTATAGATCTTCGAGGTACTCCCTGGTTTGTTTTCTGTTTTGATCACTCATCTTATCCAGCCTAAAAGGTTCCGTAGCACTTTTGAACTGTCCGGCATAATAAATGTCAAATTTTATCCCCACCTTATCTAAAAGATCTTTAAAAAAAGGAATCATCGCGCCATACCCTCTGAAGTCGATGGTGCCATTTGGGTTGAGCATGACTTTGTCTGCGGTAGATGCTAAATAGTAGGCTCCTTCAGTATAGACATCAGCGTAGGCATAGATTGGTTTGCCGGACTTTTTAAAATCTAAGAGCGCGTTATGAAGTGCCTGTGCGCTGGCTGCTCCTAAATTAGAATAAGTGGATCGGAACAAAATCCCTTTTATTTTTGAATCGCTTGAAGCTTTTTTAATACAAAGTAAGAGGTCAGTGAGACCAATTTCTTTTTTCTGAGTCAGGGAAAAATTAAATTTTTCAACATTGTCAGTTTTGTCAGGATATACGTGGTCAGATCGTATTTCGAGAAAGCTGGCCTTGTCCAGAGGTTTATGGGATTGATTAGAGGAGACACTAGCCAGTCCTGCCAGTATGGTAAAACTTATAATTCCTAAAAGTAATATCCCTGCGATAGTACCTAAACAAGAACCCAGTAGCAGTTTAAAAAAGTTCATTTTTTTTGAATATGGTTTTAATGATGCAAATTAATCCAATCAATACCATTAGTGACCTTTTTTCGAATAAATAGCCATTGTAATCTACCAAGTCCACTATTTTGAGCTTTTCTGTTTCGTAGATTGGAGACTCAAATAAGATTGCAAGGTTAAAGGTCTATGAAACTTTAAGCGTGGTTATATTTATTTTAATGGCTTTAACGAGACAGATTTTCGAATAATTGTCTATTATTGCGGCCACAAAAGGATTTTATATTAACCATGGACGGCTCAGGCAGTAGTTATGATTCAATTTTATACCAGGGTAGATGGCCATTTGAAGCAGTTGCAACAAGCTTCGCCGGGGTGTTGGATAGACATTCATCCTCCCTTTGAGCAAAATGAGTTAGAATCATTTGCAGTTTCCAAAGAAATTCCTTCTGATTATTTAACGGATTCCCTTGACCCGGACGAACGATCACGATATGAACGCTGGGATGAAAACCTCCGCTTTATATTGATTCAGACTCCCATTCTCAATCCGGATGAGGAAGAAAATCAGCCTATTTACATCACCATACCAATTGGTCTGCTCATTACCCCTGATACCATTATCACCATTTCCGCTCATGAGAATACCATCTTGAAAAAATTTATCGATGGCAAAGTAAAAAATGCTGATCCCGCGGATATCAGGTCGTTTACGCTACATATACTTGATCAAAATGTGTGGGCATATCTCGATAGCCTCAAACGCTTAAATTTAAAGCGCAACCTTATAGAACAAGAGCTCTACGATTCCAGTAGAAATGCTGAATTAAAGCAGCTTTTAAGGATAGAAAAAAGCCTCGTGTATTTCGTCAACTCACTGAGTGCTAATGATCTGGTTAAAATGAAAATGAAACGAACAGACTTCCTGCAGATCACTGCAGACGAAGACAAGACAGATTTGTTTGAAGACATCCTCATCGACAATAATCAGGCGCTTGATATGGCCAATAGACACACCAATATCCTGTCTGGCACCATGGAAGCTTATGCAAGCATAGTCTCCAATAACCTCAATAAGTTTATCCAAAGACTGACCGTGGTGACCATCATTTTAATGGTGCCTACACTGGTTGCCAGCTTTTACGGGATGAACCTGAAGTACCTCCCCTTAGAGGACAATCCGATGGCTTTTTATTATATTTTGTTTCTTTCCGTTTTGCTGATTGTGTTCCTCGTTTGGTTCTTTAGGCACAAACAAATGTTTTAAAGCCTTTTTACCCTAATAAGTCATTTCAATGACTTCCTTTTTTTAAGATTAATTGATTTTTGGATACAGTTGCTAACAATTTATAAATTTTTAAATTGTTGATGTTCAATGTATTATGATCATTATCAACACTATGTTAGTAATTTCAAAACATATTAAAGAAATGTTTCATTTATTTAGCATCATACTTTAGTGATTTTTTTAATATGTCTTAAAGAAGTACATACAAAAAATAATCCGATATGAATGTTGAAACCAAGATAAAAATTAAAAAAACTTATATAAAAAATTTCTATATTAAGTTTAGATTAACAGATAAGAGCTTTATTTTTGATCCGCAGAACAGATAAATCGAATATTACTTCCGAAGCATCTCTCTGCATCTCATAGTCATCCATTTTCTAACCAATCCAATCAAACTGATATAAACAGTATGGAGCAACGTGTCGAACCAATTCTACAAGAGAACCCTAACCGGTTTGTGATATTCCCTTTACAACATAATGATATATGGCAGTTTTATAAAGACTCTGTAGCCACCTTTTGGGTAGCAGAAGAGATTGACCTTGCACAAGACATCATCACCTGGCAAGAGGGGCTGACAGATGACGAAAGACATTTCATCAAACATGTATTGGCCTTTTTTGCTGCCAGTGATGGCATCGTCAATGAAAACCTGGCAGAAAATATGCTCCGCATGGTGCAGTATCCCGAAGCTAAATTTTTCTATGGCTACCAGATCATGATTGAAAACATACATTCAGAGACCTATTCTTTATTGATAGACACATATATCAAGGATCCTCAGGAGAAGGATTACCTCTTCCATGCCATAGATCATATGCCTTGTGTCAAGAAAAAAGCTGATTGGGCGATGCGTTGGATAGAGCAGGGCTCGTTTCATGAGCAGCTGGTTGCATTTGCCGCGGTAGAAGGCATATTTTTTAGTGGATCGTTTTGTTCCATCTTCTGGCTCAAAAAGCGTGGCTTGATGCCTGGACTCACTTTCTCCAATGAGCTGATATCCAGAGATGAAGGCATGCACTGTGATTTTGCCTGTATGATCTATAATAAGCATCTGGTCAATAAATTATCAGATGAGCAAGTCGAAAACATCATCAGAGATGCAGTAGAGATTGAGAAGGAATTTGTCACGGATGCCTTGCCAGTACGCCTGATCGGTATGAATGCAGATCTGATGTGCCAGTATATCGAGTTCGTAGCAGACAGGTTATTGATGTCATTGGGCAATAAAAAGATATACAATGTGGAGAATCCTTTCCCATTTATGGAGATGATCTCTCTGACCGGCAAAACTAATTTCTTCGAAAAGAGAGTGGGGGAGTATAAGAAATCGGGCATCGGTACTACGCGAGACACACAAGTATTCAGCATCAATGCTGACTTTTAACATATAAACTACACAAAAACTACAATTAAGGTCAAGACTAGGCTATTATCTCAAAACTACTACAAATAAGAAAACCAAATTAACAAAGAAAACTACTATGAAGGTCTTAAAAAGGAGCGGAAAACAAGAGGAGGTGTCATTTGACAAAATCACAGCCCGCATCAAAAAGCTGTGCTACGGCCTCAACTCTACCTATGTAGAACCCATCGAAATTGCCAAAAGAGTGATCATCGGACTCTATGATGGCGTCAAAACTACCGATCTGGATGTATTGGCTGCGGAGACAGCTGCCTCTCTGGCTACAGTTCATCCGGATTATGCACTGCTAGCTGCCCGAATCGCTGTATCCAATCTGCACAAAGAAACCAAGAAGTCCTTTTCTGAAACCATCCATGACCTATTTAACTATGTAGACCCAAAGACAAACACCCCCGCCGGCCTGATCGGAAAAGAGACGCACGATATCGTCATGAAATCTGCTGATAAACTCGATTCAGCGATCATCTACGATCGGGATTACAATTTCGATTATTTTGGTTTTAAGACCCTGGAGCGATCCTACTTGCTCAGAATGTATGGCCAAGTAGTCGAAAGGCCTCAACATATGCTCATGCGGGCGTCAGTAGGTATTCACGGCACAGACATCACAGCAGCCCTGGAGACTTACGAACTCATGTCAGAGAAATGGTTTATCCATGCGACACCGACTTTGTTTAATGCAGGGACGCCCAAACCACAACTTTCTTCTTGTTTTCTTCTGAGCATGACCGATGATAGTATTTCTGGGATATTTGAGACCTTATCCCGCTGCGCCAAGATTTCTCAAAGTGCAGGCGGTGTGGGCCTGAGCATCCATAATGTGAGAGCACAAGGTAGTTATATCCGAGGCACAGGCGGTACGAGCAATGGTATTATACCCATGCTCAAGGTGTTCAATGATACTGCAAGGTATGTTGATCAGGGTGGTGGCAAGCGAAAAGGCGCTTTTGCGATCTACCTGGAGCCCTGGCACTCTGATATCTTTGATTTTCTTGAATTGAAAAAGAATAATGGCAAAGAAGAAGTACGTGCCCGAGATTTGTTTTACGCCATGTGGGTCCCCGACTTATTTATGGAACGCGTCAAGGCAGACAGTACCTGGTCATTATTCTGCCCTAATGAAGCCCCGGGACTTTGTGACACCTACGGTCCGGAATTTGAAAAGTTATATACTCAGTACGAACGCGAAGGCAAAGCCCGCAAAGTAATCCGCGCTCAGGAGCTGTGGTTTGCTATTCTCGACTCTCAGACAGAGACCGGCACTCCATATATATTATACAAAGACGCCGCCAATCAAAAATCTAATCAAAAAAACCTGGGCACCATCCGATCCAGCAATCTCTGTACCGAAATCATGGAGTACACTTCTCCAGACGAGGTAGCAGTCTGCAATCTGGCGTCGATCTCTCTGCCTAAATATATCAATGATAAAAAAGAGTTTGATCACCAAAAGCTTATGGAGATCACCCGGGTGATTACACGCAATCTCAATAAGATCATCGATATCAATTATTATCCCATCCCGGAGGCGAGAAATAGCAATTTCAGACACAGACCGATCGGCATCGGTGTACAAGGACTTGCAGATGCATTTATTTTGATGGGATTTGCTTTTGATAGTCCTGAAGCCAGATTGTTGAATAAAGAAATCTTCGAGACTATCTATTATGGTGCCTTGCTCGAATCCTGTGCCTTGGCTGAGAAAAATGGTGCCTATGAGTCATATAAGGGATCTCCCGCCAGTGAAGGTATACTCCAGTACGATATGTGGAATGTGACACCTTCGACCAGATGGAACTGGTCCGATCTTAAAAAACAAATCAAGAAACACGGTATCAGAAATAGTCTATTGCTGGCTCCTATGCCGACAGCATCCACTTCGCAGATATTAGGCAATAATGAGTGCTTTGAGCCATACACTTCCAATATTTATACAAGAAGAACACTCTCAGGCGAATATGTAGTAGTCAACAAACATCTGCTGCATGACCTGGTCAGCCTGGGTCTTTGGACCAAAGAGATACGAGAGAAAATCATTGCTTCCAACGGATCTATCCAGCACATCATGGAGATCCCACCCAAGATCAGAGAACTCTATAAAACAGCCTGGGAGCTGAGTCAAAAAGTCCTCATTGATATGTCAGCGGACAGAGGGGCATTTATCTGCCAGAGTCAGAGTCTCAACCTGTTCGTGGAGAGTCCCAATTTTGCCAAGTTGTCTTCCATGCACTTTTATAGCTGGGGCAAGGGTCTCAAAACCGGCATGTATTATCTCCGCAGCAAAGCTGCAGTGGACGCCATCAAATTTACCCTCAGTGATGAGTATCAAAAGAAATTCGTCGTTACAGAGCCCGATGCCAAGATGACGGTCAGTGATCTGGACGAAACAGATGCTCCACCGATACCCAAAGCATCCCGACTCCAAAGTGTACCTTCAGTCGCTCCACAGGAGACGGTAGACGCAATGCTCAATGAACCGATCATGGCGAGTGCAGTACAGGCTTGTAGTATTGATAATCCGGATTGTGAGGCTTGTAGCGCGTAAGAAAGGATAATTCCTACTGACCTGGATGCTTGAACAACATCCAGGTTTTTTTATATTTTAATTTCGATTTTTCATTATGAAATTATTAACCCTTTTGTACTTTTTCCTGTGGAGTTTAACTTCCTTCACACAGGATCAAGAATCACTAATTTTTGCTCATGGAACCTTTACTTATTTTGCAAAGTGTAAAGATGGAGTAATCTGCGTTAGCGACTCGAGAATCACTAAAACTGAGAAAAATAATTTTGGAGAATCAAAATCGTATACTGATGGGAATACCAAGATTTTTAATCATGAGGAATAATATTTGCATTCTCAAGTAATTTAACTATTGGAAAAAATATATTCAGGATTTGTTGAATGGATTTACCATTACTAAAGAATGCAAAACAATGTTTTAGACAGCTTTTATGGACGGTTGCTTTCATTGAAAGGAAGTGAGTCTTATATTAATAAAGGGAAATGTATTCTTAGCTGGTAAGGAGTGAAAATGGCAATCTTTTTTTTTTTCGCAGTATTTTGATAAACAAACTCAATTGTTACCTGACTGATTCGGAAAATTATCTAACAAATCGAAGTGACTTTAGTACCAAAATGAATTTCAATCTTAAGACAATGGACGAAGCATTTGAGATTATTCAAGATGAAATTCAAACGTATTCTTCTAATGTTGATGAAATTGGAGGCAAGCTGATCGGGTTTAAATTGTATAATGATGGTAAGGTGAATAGTATTGAAAATGGGAAAATTATAGTCCATTTTAACCTTGCAGAAAATTTCGACCAATTAAATATTACTAATCAACAAAATTACACCACTTATAATATTCAACCTTATTCTGAAAGTCTCATAGTTACTTCATTAATGAGTGCTCCTAAAAAAAATATAACAACAGCTAATATTTTCGATCAAAACATTCCTCCCGAGGTCATTCCTTTAGGTGGTTTTTCAATTGTTCCACAATCTAATTGAGGATTTTTCAAGTTTTATTTCAAATGATAAAAATTTAATCACTCAAAACCAGTGGGATCTATTCATAAATCCCTAACTCAAATCTATCAAAATTGACTTCAAATAGTATTTTGAATATAGAAGGAATGCCTATCTCAAAATTTGATATTGACCCTAATTCAAAAGTTATTGATTTCTCTTTATTGAATAATCCTTATTCAAGCGCCATGCCTATAACGATTTCACCTTTTCAAAACAGTAGCTTCAAAGTGCTTCGTTCATCGAACTAATTTTATTTTTCGCCATTCTACTTGTGTTGAATCTGTTTAGCTTTGAGTGAATTTAGCTTTTGGTTATATCCAAGCTTAAATTTTACATCTAATTGATTTTCTGTTTTTTATATAACATTTTTGTATTAATCTGAATCCATTTCCTGGCAAATAGGTGCTGGTCACATTTGTCAACTGTGGCACATTTTTGCTGAGAGATGGTTATTCATTTGTAGTAACAGGGCAAAGACCAATAACACCCCATTCACAATAAAAACTGACACCTTGTCTAATAAGCTGTATCTTTGTCACGTGATTTTAGATTATTAAGCATTTCTCCTTCGATTAGTTTTCCTCCCCAACAAGAGTTTTATTTTTCACAGCAGACTACTTTCTACCCTTTATTCACGTTATTTTTTAATCTTTTATTTTTTTTTCAAGCATGAAAATTTATGTTTCAAATCTTGGATTCGGTGTTACTGATGCCGATCTGAGTACCTTTTTCACCGAGTATGGTGAAGTAGTATCTGCCAAAGTGATTATGGATCGGGAGACCGGTAGATCACGTGGTTTTGCATTCGTAGAAATGTCTGACGAAGAAGCTGGTAAATCAGCGATTCGTGGACTTAACAACAAAGACATCGATGGCCGTACCATCTCTGTTTCTGTAGCCAAAGACAAATCTCAACTAGGAACAAGTAGTTTCGGTGGGGGCAATAGCTCTTTTAAGAAAAAGTGGTAAGCCTCGTGCTCATCCTTTTTTAGGAATCAATCACCCATTTTATTTAAGATAAACTGAGTAAGATATAAAAGACAGCAGCGATGCTGTCTTTTGTCGTTTTAGGGATATAGTTAGATGAAATAGCACCGATTTGGTGGCTCCAAGCAACTTTTGGGGTCAAACATTGTCTTTGATCGTATGCACGGAGTGATATATGGCCTGTGGTTTTTAACTTTGGTATTATCCGCTTGCTCCAAACAGGTTGAGGTAGTCCCGCGTGCGTGGGAAGACCCGGGGTTGATCGATTTGCATCGTCCTTGGGAGGTTTCGTCTCCGGCGAGTCAGCACTTGGTAGATGATGCCGTGACGGAAGTAATGGAGAGAGGTGCAAAAGTCCAAGGTTTGCAATCTATTGTAATTGTCAAGAATGGTAAACTTATAGGCGAAAAATATTACCAGGGCACTGCTGAGGATTTAAGGCATATCCGGTCCTGCACAAAAACTATAGTCTCTTTACTTGCAGGTATTGCTATTGAACAAAAACAATTAGAGTCTGTCGACCAACCCATATTTCCGGACCTATCTCCGGTCCAGGTACAAGCTAAAGACACTTTTTTCCAAAGTATCAGACTCAAGCACCTTCTCACTATGACAGGAGGCTTTCATTGGGACGAATCGGATTTTACACGTTGGATCGATGCTCCAAATCAATTTATTGATATCCTGGGCCATGATTTAGATCATCCTCCGGGTACCTATTTTAATTATTGTTCTCCGTCCAGCCATCTGCTTGGAGCCATCATCTCCAAGGCAGCCGGGGCTACGCTGGATTCTTATGCTCAAACACAATTATTTGATTACCTGGGCATTGAGCATTCGTCGTGGCTACAAGATCATGAGGGTTACCAGTTTGGGGCATTTGGACTACAGTTGGCTACCCGCGATATGGCCAAAATTGGATACTTATTGATACAACAAGGACACAATGGCATCATTCAAGTCGTACCCGCCACTTATATTGATCGTTGTGTCAAAAATATTTTGACCAAGCCACAACTTTTAGGCCCGCTTCAACTTGGGTTCGGCTATTCAATCTGGACTACCACATCCATTCATCATACCGGATATCTGCTTTGGGGATATGGGGGGCAATTTATCTATTGTGTCCCATCTGAGTACCTGGTCATAGCGAGTAGCGCGGCATACGATCTCGATCAGTCTGATGCTACCAAACAGGAGACTAGTATCATGCATTATATAGTGGATGCAGTCCATAAATCAATCTATTAAAATATGCAGTGAAAGCTTAGATTGTATGATTACATCATGTATGTAATATTTGGTACTTTATTCTATATTTAGTCATGGATGATTTAATTATACGTGAAGCTCATTTGGATGACCTTCCTGGTTTGTTAAAATTCGAACAAGGGGTGATCCATGCAGAACGACCTTATGACGATCAAATCAGGCCTGGATCGATCCAGTATTATGATCTTGCAGCTTTGATTCAAGGTCAGGATTCTGTGGTGATGGTGGCTGAGTACCAGGGTGAATTAATCGCATCAGGCTATGCGGACATCAGGGTACAAAAGCCTTATTATCTAGGAGACCGATATGCCTATCTTGGGTTCATGTACGTATTACCTGCTTATAGAGGCAACAATATAATCAATCATATCCTGGACGCCCTAAAACTGTGGAGTGCTGATAGATCTATATCGCAGCTTTGGTTAGAAGTATATGAAGAAAACAAATCAGCGATCCGGGCATATCAGAAAGCAGGCTTTCAAAAAAGGTTGGTCGAAATGAGACTGACTATATAGATATACCCTCTGAAGGCAACCGGCATTTAAATAACCTCGTTTGGATTATTAAATGTCAAACATGAAAAAAATAACTTTTGCCTTTTCTTTTACCATCTTGATGTTACTAAATGCTTGTAGTAAAGACGAGGACAATGGGGATTCCGGAGGAAATAATGGGGGGAATTCTGGCGGAGGAAATACCACTGTAGATTGTGGGCCAGTAGCCAAAGCTTTCGCCGCAGATGTCAAACCAATCATCACAGCCTCATGTACTGGGTCCACCTGTCACGCCAGTGGAAGTGGCAATGGACCTGGAGCTTTGCTGACTTATGATCAAATCAATGCTGCTAAAGTAAATATCAAATCCGCTGTAAGTAGTGGTCTTATGCCTAAGGAAGGGAAACTAACCACAGCTCAAAAAAACACCATCATCTGCTGGATTGATGCTGGTGCTCCAAATAATTAGTGATGTGATTAAGCCTATATATTAGTTTTTTGAAACCTGCCCAGTACTCCTCGGCAGGTTTTTTTTAGAACTCCCTGCTCTTCTCAATGATTTTAACAAAAATTTATATTTATTCTTTAAATCATTCCCATCTGGATTTTGATACTTTTACACTGTGTTTTCTAAAACAAGTATAATAAAATGGATATCAAAGTCCGCAACCTGACCAAGGTTTATGGACCGCAAAAAGCGGTAGACAATATCAGTTTTGATGTAAAACCAGGAGAAATTTTGGGATTTCTGGGTCCCAATGGTGCCGGCAAGACGACCACCATGAAAATGATCGCCCAGTATCTGGATATTGAGCAGGGAGATATACTCATCGGAGGCAAGTCTTTAAAAGATCACAGCCTTAAAAGTGAAATCGGGTATTTGCCTGAAAGTAATCCACTCTATCACGAGATGCCGATCATAGACTATCTGGAATATGTAGCGGCGCTTCAAGGTCTCTCCAAGGATAGGACCAAAGAACGAGTACGTGAAATGATCAAAGTTTGTGGCCTGGATATAGAAAAACACAAACTCATCTCCGAGCTTTCAAAGGGGTATAAACAACGGGTAGGTCTGGCTCAGGCCATGATTCATGATCCGGCTATCTTGATCCTGGACGAGCCTACCACAGGTTTGGATCCTAACCAAATCATCGAAATCAGAGAATTGATCAAAAATCTTGGCCGTCAAAAAACAGTGTTGTTCAGTACTCATATTCTGCCGGAAGTAGAAGCTACCTGTGATCGGATTTTGATCATCAATAAAGGCAAGATTGTAGCGGATGGTACTGCCACCACGCTCAGGCAACAAGCTCAGGGTCAGGATATCTATCATGTACGCATCGAAGATGGACCTGTCGAAGAGGTTCGCAACCGGATACGATCGCTGGCTTCTGTAGAAAGCGTCGATATCCTCGATGCCGGCAGACACCGATTTGAAGTGATCAGCAAACCCAATATACCTTCTAATAGAGACCTGTTCAATTTAAGTGTGCAACATAAATGGGTGATCACAGAGATGATACCTTTTGAAACGAAGTTAGAGGATATATTCAGAGATCTTACCATGAATTAAGTGATAGCTGCATTCATTTATTCTAAAATCTTCAATCAATCATATGTCTAAAGTATTTGTAATAGCCCGTAAGGAATTTGGATCCTTTTTTGACTCCCTGGTGGCCTATATCTTGTTGGCGGCATTTCTGGGCTTTAGTGGTTTTTTTACCTGGATCCAGGGCAGTGATATTTTTATGCGCCGCGAAGCGGACCTTGAAGTGTTTTTCTCTGTGGCTCGATGGACGCTGTTTTTCTTTATTCCTGCGTTGACGATGAAAATGGTGGCTGAAGAAAAGAAAACGGGGACCATTGAGATGCTCCTCACCAAAGATGTCACGGACAGAGAGGTGATCCTGGGTAAGTTTATGGGCTGCCTGATGTTGGTCAGCGTGGCTTTACTGTTCACCTTGCCTTATTATATGAGTGTGGCGTGGTTGGGCAAGATGGATCATGGGGCTACGATCACTGGTTATGTTGGTTTGTTATTGATGTCTGCTGCCTACATTGCTATCGGACTTTTTGCAAGCAGCATCACCAATAATCAGATAGTGGCTTTTTTGCTGGCTTTATTGATTGGGATATTTTTTCATCTATTGTTTGACTTTATTGCAGCCGGCACCTCTGGCTGGATGAGTGATTTGTTTCAAACTTTAAGCCTGACTAATCATTACGATTCTATCTCGAGAGGGGTAGTCGACACCAAAGATTTGATCTACTTTGGGTCATTGACGGCGATTGGACTATTTCTGGCTGAATATTTTATTTCAAAGCGATAATCATTTTATAAAAGTATAATCGTGATCATGAAAAAAAATCTAACTACCATATTGTTGATTTCCGGGATCTTGCTCATCGTCAATCTGTTATCGAGAAGGTATTTTATAAGACTTGATTTGACTAAGAGCGGAGAATTTACCTTGAGCAAGTCTACAAAAAACATCTTAAGAGGATTGGAAGATCCTATCACCATCAGCGCGTATTTTTCAAAGGATCTGCCAGCCAATATCACCAAAGTGCGTACAGATTTCAAAGACCTTTTGGTCGAGTACAGCAATCGAAGTGGCGGCAACATTAATTACGAGTTCATCAATCCCAACGAAAGTGAAACCATAGAACAGGAAGCGATGCAAGCCGGCATTCGACCTATCATGATCGATGTAAGAGAGAAAGATCAATCAAAACAACAAAAAGCATATCTCGGCGCTGTATTAAAAATGGGTGACCGAACAGAAGTATTACCTTTTGTCCAGCCCGGAGCTTCAATGGAATACGATCTCACCACCGCCATCAAAAAAATCTCTAATCTCAACAAACAGGCGATCGGCCTGGTCCAAGGATATGGGGCTGCCAGCATGCAGGAATTGGCTCAAGTCAACCAGGCGCTACAAGCACTGTATATTGTAGAACCTGTAGACCTAAATAATCCAATTGATCCTAAATTTAAAACGATCTTATTCGTAAGACCTAAGGATACGATCCAACCCATCGCCTTTCAAAATCTCGATCAATTTTTAGAGAGGGGAGGGAATATGGTAGCAGCAGTCAATGCGGTAGATGGAGACCTGCAGAATGCCATGGGTCAGGTGGTATTTACAGGATTTCCGGAGTGGTTAGCCACTAAAGGCATTCATATAAATAACGATTTGGTGATAGACTCCAGGTGTGGTCAGGTCAACGTGCAGCAACAGCAAGGTTTTTTTACCATGATGACTCCTGTCAAATTTCCTTATCTCCCTATGGCTGCTAATTTTAGTACCAATCCGGTGACCAAAGGGTTAGAACAAGTGATATTTCCATTTGTCAGCAGTGTCACGGTGAGAGACAGTTCGCTGAGATATATCTCCCTGGTCAATTCTTCTGAAAAGTCTAATACTGTCCCGGTACCAACCATGTTTGATATTCAAAAGCAGTGGACTCAGACCGATTTCCCCAAAAATAATATTTCGATGGGTGGGATCGTAGAAAAGATAGGATCTCCGGCATGGAAGATGATCGTGTATGGTGATGGTGACTTTGCAGTCAATGGACAAGAGGGTAGAGGAATGTCACCGGACAATATCAATCTACTGGTCAATAGCGTCGACTGGATGAGCGATGAATCAGGTCTGATGGAGCTCAGGACCAAAGGTGCCACCACCCATCCCATCAAGGAAATTGACGAGTCCCAGCGCAGCTTGATCAAATATGCCAATTTTATTCTTCCGGTTTTGTTGGTGCTGCTGTATGGTTTTATCAGGTCACAACAGACTAAATCAGCCAGAATTCGCAGGATGCAAGAGCGTTATGTTTAAAATGAGTGATCACCATTTAATTGTGTTTTCGATATGAATAATAAAAAACTATTGTACGTATTTCTGGGATTGATCGCCATCTTAGGTTTGACACAGTTGTTCAATAGCAGAAAAGATCGGTCTTTTAAATCTGAATTGGTCAATGTGGATACTTCCAAAGTGACCAGGTTGGTCCTTCATCCTCAATCAGAAAATCATGCAGAGATCATACTTTCTAAGGAGAATGGGGAGTGGATAGCAGAGAAAGGACAGAAAAGAGCCAAAACAGAACCTGGTTCAGTATCCTCCATACTCAAAGAACTGGTATCTATCAAAGTGAAATCAATTGCCACTCAATCCAAAGCCAGGTGGCAGGAATACGAGATCTCAGACAGTGCAGGATCCAGGATAGAGGCTTATGCAGGTGCGACCAAATTAGCCGATTTTTATAGTGGCAAGTTTGGGTTCAACCCCCAAGCCAAAAATATGACTTCATACCTTAGGGACGCTGGAGACAATGCGGTATATGCAGTAGAAGGATTTCACAGCATGACATTTAATCCCTCTTTCAGCTCGTTTAGAGATAAAACCATCAGTGCGTTTAGGCCTGATCAATGTACCCAGGTGAGCATCCAAAGTGGAGGCACTGCTATCAACCTTACCAAATCAGGTATGCATTGGACTGCCAATGGAGCTCAAATATCCGATACCATGGCAGTGCCTAATTTTTTGAACAGTATACAACACATGCGTGGTACAGATTTCAATGATGATTTCGTAGCTGGTGCTGCTATTCATTCTGCGAAAATAGTGACCGATATTAACCCGATCGATATTAATATCTATTCCTCTGGAGATTCTACCAGGCCATTTATGGTACACAGTTCTCTCAATCCTGAGGTTTACTTTGCTGAAGATTCATCTGGAGTGTATCGAACTTTAATTGAGGGATTGAATAAGTTATTGGAGAAAAAATAAGGATTTGGCCTTCCACTTGCTTTTTTATTATATCCAATAAAAATTAATTAACCTGTGCCGTTTGCGGAGCTCAAACTTGCAAGCTTTGCAGAGTAATCCTTTGAGGGGTTAACTATGTTAGTTTTTTTCAACAATCAATATTCCAATTCTAAAATCAAATAATTCTAACCAATACTAACCAGCATGGTTTGCCGAATAGCCCCTGTGAGTTGATATCCATGTAGGCTTTGTTCCGCCAGCCAACATCAATCTTGCTATATGCCTAATAACCCATTGGTGGAACCATGTAGGTTTTATTTCAAATGAATATCCCAATCTAAAATCAGATAATTCTAAATAGTTCCAACCTCCCTGGTTTGCCGAATAGCCCTTGTGTGCTGATAACCATATAGGTTTTGTAACAGACATTAGCCAATATCAACTATATAATCAAAGCCCCCCGGTCCCGATGAAACCAAAAAGAGTAGAGAATAAGTTGATGATTAAGGAAGGTTTATCGGGATCGGGGTACACGGCCTTTTTTTTGAGCCTCTTTTCAAATCGTTGGAGCCCCCCGGTCCCGATGAAACCAAAAAGAGTAGAGAATAAGTTGATGATTAAGGAAGGTTTATCGGGATCGGGGTACACGGCCTTTTTTTTGAGCCTCTTTTCAATCAAGTGGAGCCCCCGGTCCCGATGAAACCAAAAAGAGTGGAGAAGAAGTTGATGGTTTAGGAGGGTTTATCGGGATCGGGGTACACGGCCTTTTTTTTGAGCCTCTTTTCAAATCGTTGGAGCCCCCCGGTCCCGATGAAACCAAAAAGAGTAGAGAATAAGTTGATGATTAAGGAAGGTTTATCGGGATCGGGGTGCACGGCCTTTTTTTGGAGCCTCTTTTCAATCAAGTGGAGCCCCCCCGGTCCCGATGAAACCAAAAAGAGTGGAGATGAACTTGATGGTTTAGGAGGGTTTATCGGGATCGGGGTGCACGGCCTTTTTTTGGAGCCTCTTTTCAATCAAGTGGAGCCCCCCGGTCCCGATGAAACCAAAAAGAGTGGAGATGAACTTGATGGTTTAGGAGGGTTTATCGGGATCGGGGTGCACGGCCTTTTTTTGGAGCCTCTTTTCAAGTGGCACATAAAAAAAAGGCCGTGCCCCCCGACACGACCTTTCGTTTTTTATTGACTCTAGGTTCAATAAATATGTTGCAAAGGTAAAAATTAGTTGAATATATACCTAACTCCTAGCTGGATTTGCCATACATCGGATAAAGAACTACCGGTTTGAGTAGCATTAGTTGGCAATGCGTTACTGATCTCTGTAAATCTGTACACTGGTTGATTAGTTGTAGCATTTCTACTTCTAAACTGAAGTGGATTACGAGTAGTCGTCACGGTAGCAACGCCCCAATCGCTATTAATAAAATTAGTGAGGTTGACCATGTCCAATCTGAATTGAAGTGTATTTCGTTGACCAGCTACTTTTACAGAGATATCTTGTGTGATACTGGCATCCACCGTGGTCAACCAGGGAAGAAGATATCCATTACGGGTAGCATAACTTCCTTTATTGTCAGAAAGGTAGGGAGAGCTGGCAATAAACTTATCAAAGGCAGCTTTTTGAGCATCCACAGTCACTGTACGGGCACTGGCACCTGATCCAACAGTGTATTGTTCAAATTGAATTTCGCTGGAGGAGGTAGGGATATACATCAGGTCATTAGAAGTTTGTGCATCACCATTTAGATCTCCATTGACTATATAGGTGGCGCGTCCGATATTACCTGACTGTAGTCCCAGGTTAAAGGCTGTTGAAGCAAATTTACTCCAGGGAATTTTATAATACATACCAGCGATGATACGATGTCTTTGGTCATTGTCACTAAATGCTAATTGCTGAAGATTGTTACCCAACAGGCTGGGGTTGTCTCTCCAGGAAGAGAACGCAATAGAGCCGGCAGT
The DNA here is from genome assembly GCA_016709995.1 of Saprospiraceae bacterium. Lineage (NCBI taxonomy): Bacteria > Pseudomonadati > Bacteroidota > Saprospiria > Saprospirales > Saprospiraceae > Saprospiraceae bacterium. The sequence continues at coordinate 1,253,031 of JADJLQ010000001.1, read as the reverse complement.
CATCAAATCTTTAGCTTCGCCAAAATTGTAGGCAGCATTCAAAAAGAAATTCTTAGCAAACTGCTTTTGAACTTGTGCAGTCAAAGAATAAGTGTAACCTTTATTTGTATTGGTCAGTAAAATAGCATCGGTGATTTTATCGACTATTCTTAAAGCATTGTTCTGTGCAGTACTGGTTAAACCTAAACCTGGAAAAGTAGGTCTGTTATCGGCTCCACTATAAGATCCGGTAGCTTTTTCCTGATTAGCATTGATATAATAGATTTGATTTAAGTTTTTACTGAATATTCCCTCCAGTGTTCCGACCATACCAAAAGGCATTTTGAAGTCAACGCCGATATTGGTTCTCAATAATTGTGGAAACTTAAAGTTTGGATCCGTGACAGCAATATTGTAAGAAGCGGGAGTGGTAGCGTTTTCAGGAATATATTTTTCTACATTATCTGAAAACGGATAGTTTTTGGTATCATTGAAAGTAAATGAACCTGTCAAAATACCATTATTACCTACCTGGTTGGAGATCCATACAAAAGCAGGTCTTCCGGAGAATATACCGGTACCTCCACGAATTTGTAAAGAACGATCACCTTTGACATCCCAGTTAAATCCAACTCGGGGTGAAAAAAGGATTTTCGCACCAGGCAGTTTAGAGGTGCTGAGTTTTAAAGGTTTGTTTTCTGCATCTTGGAAAGTAAATCCTTCTACCTCTGGATTATTGCGTGCTGTTTTTCCAAATATTGGCATATCGAGCCTAAGTCCATAGGTTAGTTTGAACTTATCCTGCATCATATTAAGCTCATCTTGAATATAGATACCAGGTTGAGATGCTCTCGTAGTTGCAGTTGGCAAGGCGTGACCTGGCAGAGCTGAGTAAGTCAAAGCATACCTTCTGGCTGTGATACTGGCATCACCATTGGCTGCAGCATAAAAATCTTCTAATGAATTGTAGACATACTGACCATAATATGTAGGTGTAAAGGTGTTGTCAAATTTGAAAGTTTCAACATTTACACCTGCTGTAATCGTATGCCGGCCAGCGTAGAAGGTCACATCATCTTTAAACTGCCAGGTATCTGTATTTAAAATATTGTTGGCTGTAAATGGTTCATATCCAAAGGAGGTGTACGTTGTACCATCCTTTAGAATATCAACCAATGGGAATACACCGCCTCCACTACTTCTGTAATCTCTGTTGGCGGTATAACCAAACTGTAGGTTATTGGACATTTTACTCCCCAGGATTGTATTTAACTCGACGATGCCAGAGTATAGGTCATTGTTGATAATATAGTTGGCATTTTGAAAATTCATGGCAAACAAATTATTGCTTCTGTTTCCGCTGACCACACCACTATTACTCATAGTCACATCCCTAAATGATTTGAGATAATTAAATCTCACACTCAGGCGATTTTTCTGATTGATATTGTAATCTATTTTAGCTAGCCCTTTACGGCTCTCAGTTGCTAAAGGAAATCCTTCGTATGCCCCAGTGTTGTAGTTAAATTTGGTTTTAAGAAAGGCTGATAAGGCATCAAGATCTGATGCCAATACACGAGTTACGTTATTGCCGGAAGTGCCCCGATTAGCCAAATAAGAGCTAGAAGGATCCGAGCGCAATTCCTGCTCGTAGTTAACGAAATAGAACAATTTATTTTTGATGATGGCACCACCCAGGCGGCCTCCAGCTTGTTTTACATTAAAATTGGCTGTGACAACATCCGTTCCTGCCGCATTGGAGCCAACATAATCCTGGTTGCGGCCACTAAAAAATACAGAACCCTGGGTCTTGTTAGTACCTGAGCGTGTCACGGCGTTAATACCAGCGCCGGTAAATCCACCTTGTCTGACATCATAAGGTGCTAAACTCACCTGGATCTCTTCAATAGCATCCAGTGATATCGGGGTTGAATTAGTTTGTCCACCTGGTGCACTGGCCAGACCAAAACTATTATTAAAAATAGTTCCGTCGATGGTGAGATTGTTAAATCTGCTGTCCTGGCCTGCAAATGATACTCCTGAGCCAGCGGTAGATGCAACGGACGATGATCTGGACTGGGGCACAAATCGTAAGAAGTCATTCAAACCCCGGCTGATAGTCGGCATAGCTTCAAGCATTTCTTTTTTGATAGTGGCACCAGCACCGGTTCTTTCAGAACTCAGAATAGATCCTTTGTCACTTACGACGGTAACCTCTTCGATCAAAGAGGATTCTTCACCCAATTTAGCCCTGAACTGCAGCGTTTGGCCTAGTGACAATTCAATGTTTTTTTCTTGATAAGTGTTATAACCTACATAAGATACGGTGATAGAGTAAGGTCCACCAATACGTACATTGGGTATGTTAAATCTACCATCCTCCCGGGTAGCTGTACCATACTGCGAGCCAGAGGGTTCGTGTATAGCGATGACAGTAGCTCCAATCAAGGGCTCACCGCTTTTGTCTGTGATCAATCCTGCTATATTCGCAGAGGTAACACCTTGTCCAAATGACAAAGTACTGATACCGGCAAAAAGAATCATAAGTATGATTTTGGTTACCGATGTAGAGAGCGTGTAAAATTCCTTCATTTCTCAGGTAAAATTTGATTTCGGCGCAAAAATACGACACACATATTAAGAAAAAATTAATTTATGATAAAACTTTATATATTAATTATTACAATATGATGATTAAAAATATACCCTCATTTTCAGTTCTTTATACGTTAAAAAGTGCATTTTTGTGATCTATTGCATATTATCAAACTTAGTTATTGGAAATGAGCCAAATAGGTGAAGAAATAAAAAAGCTGCTGGAAGAGCATCAATCCCTCAAAAAATCAGAAGCCAGGCTGGCTGAAATCGTGCCTGAAATCGAAAATGTGAACCGTGAAGTCCAAACGCTGGAACAACAAATGCGTAAAGAGTTTGAGGATATTGAAAACCTCGAAAAATTAGGGATGAAAGCACTTTTTTACAAGGTTTTAGGTAGCCAGGAGGAGCAGTTAGAAAAAGAAAGACAAGAATACCTACAGGCATCCCTTAAATACGATCAGGTTCGGAAAAATTTAGAGCTCCTCGAATTTGAGTATAATATATTGAAAAAAAAATCAGGAAATCTAGCGACAATAGAGCAGAAGCTCAATGATTTAAGTGTGAGACAAGAGAAAGAATTGATCAATATGCCGGGTGCCGCTGCGCTGGAAATCAAAAAAATCTACCTCCAAATCGATCAGCAGGAAAGGTTGAAAATAGATATATCAGAAGCAATCAAAGCCGGATTAAAGGCATTAGAGTGCATTGATGCCGTCATAGCAGGATTGCAACAAGCACATAACTGGGGGCAATGGGATGTAAGTGGTCGTAATCCGATGAGCAACCACCTTAAATATTCAGCGATTGATAAGGCCAAGGACTGGGCTTATGAGTCGAATCGACAACTTAAAGTATTTGAGAAAGAATTATTAGATGTGTACAAGCAGATTCCAGAAGATTTTCAACTACATATCGATTCCTTTAACCGATTTATCGATGTCTTTTTTGATAATCTGATTACAGATTGGATTATTCAACAAAAAATTTACAATGCGCTTAATAACACCTTAAATATCAGGGATAAAGTAGTAAGAATGATCAAAACTTTAGAAGGTGAAAATCCTAAAGTAGCTCAAACTATTAGTACGCTGGAGCAACGTAAAAAGGAGTTTATCCTGTCCAATACTGTTTAACCCAGGACTGCAGTCTAATCTGGATATGATATAAGGAGAGTAGATAATCAATCCTCTATACCACCTCCTGCCTGAGATATATATTTATCCACATCAGTAGACTCCGGTGATAATGGAAAATCACTTTTCAATTTTTTAAACTCTGCCAATCCTCCGGGCATATCCTTTTGATACAAATAGAGCATGCCTAATTTCTTTATATAATATGGTGTGAGCAATTCATTGTTGCCAGCTGCTATGGCTTTCTTATAAAATGAAATTGCATTAGAGAAATCTTTTTTCTCAGAGTAAGCATCTCCAATGGTTCCTAAGCGAGTGATATTGGTAGGTTCATCTTTGGCATTGTAATCATTAAGAAATTCAATAGCTGCATCATGCTGACCCAGGTGCAAATAGCAGATACCCGCATAATATTTGGCCAGATTGGCTGATTTGGTGCCACTGTAAGTCTCTATGATATCGAGAAATCCTGAATATCCACCGCCGGGATTAGTCAAGGCGAGTCTAAACGAGTCTTTTTCAAATTGTTGCTCAGCCAGCATCATTTGCTCTATCGCTCTTTTTTGTCGGGGCTGTTGATACAGTAAAAAATATGCAAGTAATCCGCCAACGAGCAATATCAAGCCTCCTCCAGCAATGGAAATAAGCTTTTGATTGTGTTCAAAGAAACTTTTGGTTTTTTGTTGAACTTCTACCAGATCCAATAACTTTTCATCCGGTTTATTCTTATTCGTATTAACTTTTGCCATGCTGGGTCTTAAAAAAATTTGCGCAAAGATAAATATTTTAATCTACCTCGCAAATTTGTGAAAATATTAAAAATTTAATTTGTTATTGCCTCACTATCAATATTGAATCTGGACTTAAGACACAAAAGGGTAATCCGGCTGCACATAATTGTCTGTAAAAAGCTCAGAAGGATCAGGGAAAGGTGATTCTTCTGCAAAGGCCACTGCATCATCAATCTCTTGTTTGATCTTGTCCTTAATGATGAGCAACTCTTCTTCTGTACAGATGTTTTCGGCCAATATTTTTTCTTCAAGGGTTTCTATAGGGTCCTTTTCCTGATATTGGTGTAATTCTTCTTTTGACCGGTAATTAGCTGGATCACTCACTGAATGGCCTTTATATCTATAGGTCATGATCTCCAGGAAATAAGGGCCTTGACCTGACCTGATATGATCGGCTGCTTCCAGGATAGCTTCATGGACAGATTCCACATTCATGCCATCTACACGTTTTGATGGCATATCAAAAGCTGCGCCTATCCGGTAGATCTCTTTAACGTTGCTCGTCCTTTCTACCGAAGTTCCCATTGCATAGCCATTGTTTTCACAGATGTACAGGACCGGCAGCTTCCAGGTCATAGCCATGTTAAAAGCTTCAAATACAATGCCTTGCCTGGCTGCTCCATCCCCAAACATGGTGACACAAAGCAAATCCGTGCCCTTATATTTTTCAGCAAAACCGATACCTGTACCGATGCCTATCTGAGCACCCACTATACCATTCCCTCCAAAAAAACGATGCTCCTGTGAGAAAAAATGCATGGATCCTCCTTTGCCTTTTACACATCCTCCAGACTTGCCAAACAGCTCAGCCATACAGGTTGAGGGACTCAGTCCTCTTGACAATGCTATGCCATGTTGTCGATAGCCTGTGACCAAAGCATCTTCAGCTCTGATAGCTGTAACCAAGCCGCCCGCAATGGCCTCCTGACCTATATATACGTGGCAAAATCCCCTGATTTTCTGTTGACTATACATGAGAAGTGTACGCTCTTCAAATTTTCTGATTCTAAACATGGTTTCAAACCACTTCAGATAAGTGGCTTTATCATATTTATTGGCGGTAGCGACTACTTTTTTATCTATCACTTGCATGTACAAGAATTTTGACAAAGATAAACACTCTATTCATTATAGTTTTACATAAAAATTATTGATACTTAAAGTTTGGTGGCGTAGAAGCAGTGTCCAAGGAATTCTATTGATAATGAATATTTTATAGATATTTGGATCCTAACAATCAGATTTAATAAAGCATCGTACTTTCTTCCATCATACTGACTCAATTTAAAAATTATCCCTTTCAGGAAATAACATTCGCTGAAGGATTTAATTTAATTTATGGCTACAATGGGAGCGGTAAAACCAATATTTTAGATGCTATACATTATTTGGCCTTGACCAAAAGTCATTTTGTCCCTCAGGATCGAATGGCGATCATGCAAGGATCAGATTTTTTTCGATTGGAAGGCCATTTTGTTAATGCTTCCAATAACACCAAGGTAGTGATCAAATATAGACCTGCAGAGAAAAGGCTCGAAGTCAATGACGATCCATTGACCAGGCTAGCTGATCATATCGGGACGATTGGAATGGTGATGATCGCACCAGATGATCTCGATGTTATAGATGGCTTGAGTAATCTGCGACGGAAGTACATGGATGTATCTTTATCTCAACTTGACCGATCCTATTTGATGCATTTAAGCACTTATAAAAAGCTTTTAGATCAACGAAATGCTTATTTGAAGCAAACCCAGGTACCGGATACAGTTTTTCTCCAGGTATTAAATGAAAAAATGGCACCCAGTAGTGCTTATCTGCATCAATGTCGGAGTACATTTGTAGCTGCCCTTGAGCCCAATTTTCAATCATATTATGGAGCGATAAGTGGTGAAAAGGAAATGGTCTCACTCAAATATGAGTCAGAACTCAGTACTAAACCATTATTGGAGCTGTTCGGAGAGAGCCATCACCAGGATCTTAGAAACAGATACACACATAAAGGCAGCCATAAAGACGATTTAAAATTTTTAATCAATGGACAGGATCTGAAATATATTGGTTCGCAGGGTCAGAAAAAGACTTATTTGGTCAGCTTGTTTCTGGCGCAAGCAGATTATTTATCACATTTAATGCCTACGCCGCCTATAATATTACTGGATGATATCTTTGATAAGCTGGATACGCTCCGGGTCAGTCATCTTATGAGGACCCTGAGTGAGCTGCCTTGCAAACAAATCATCATGACAGATACCACAGACCATAGGGTAGGCGCTATCATCAATGAGCTATCCATGCCCTTAAAATATTTTAAAATAGAAAATGGTCAATGCCTATCAATGAAATAGGATAAATTTGTGCTGTGAAACGACATAATGATTTACCGATTTCTCAAGTACTTAAACAATGGAGCCAATCTCCCAAATTTAAACCCAGGTTGATCCAGGAAAAAATCGAGGCTGGATGGGAGGATTGGTTTGGGAAAACCATCTCAAAAAACACTGAAAAACTAGTGGTGAAGAATAATACCCTGTATGTCTATATTAAGTCGGGCCCTTTAAAATATGAAATGAATCTGGGAAGAGAGCAGATCAGGAGGATCCTCCACGAGCGCCTTGGAGAAAATTATTTTGAAGATATAGTCATCAATTAATCTTCCAGGATTTTAAACTGACTTATTAAATTTTAATTTTATAATTTCACTCAACATACCTTAAATAATCACTTTGTATGAAAACCGTCTGCTTTATCAGACATGCTAAATCAAGTTGGGATCAGGCTGGTCTATCAGATATAGATCGGCCTCTAAACATACGTGGAAAAACTACTGCACCCATCATGGCCAAAATTCTGGCTGATAAAGATATTACCCCTGATCTGATCATCTCCTCTCCTGCAAAAAGAGCCCGACAAACTGCAAAAGCATTTAGAAAGCAATATGGGATGAGCAAAAGCGACACCCAATTTGAACCATCTATCTATGGGGGTGATGAGCAAAATATTTTTGACATCTTGCGCAAGGTTGACAATGCCAGGGAAACAGTTTTCGTATTTGGACATAATCCTACAATGAATTACCTGGCCGCACTTTTTTCTGAAGACCATATACATGTGCCTACCTGCGGCATCATGGTGGTAAAGTTGAACATTACAGACTGGAAATCTCTTCAACCCGATCACAAAGGGTTACAGGAATTTATTTATCCAAAACAATATATTCCTGAAGAAGGTGAAGATTAGACCAATACTATATATTTTACTGGTCATCTTTTTATCAGGCTGTCAGTCCAAAGTGAAAACATTGAGTAAGGAGACCTATACAGACATCATCCTGGATCTGCAGGTAGGAGAAACTATAATCCTCAATTCAAAAGTGGATAATAAGGACAGTTTACGAAAAGCGATTCATCAAAAGATCTGTGAAATTTATGGTTTTTCGGATGTCGATCATTTAAAAGAAAGTCTTAAACCTTTGGAATCTGATCCACAATTAATGCTCGACATCACCAAGATTATGAGTGTCAAATTGGATGCCTTGGCAGATTCGGCAATAGCCTATCCTCAGTAAATCAACAGTTTACAACTTAATATTTATTTAATGTACTATATTAAGTTCTTTCAGCTTAATAGTATTTAATTTACATTTAATTAATATAACCAGTATATCACATGGAATCTAAGTTCAAAGTCTTAGTAGTAGATGATGAACCGGATATAACCGAGTTTTTGTCCTACAATCTTACAAAAAATGGATTTGAAGTGAGGTCAGCATCTACTGCCGATGAAGCTATGGAGATTGCAAGGGTATTTAAACCTCATGTTTTTGTTTTGGATATTATGATGCCTGGTAAAACAGGAATAGACCTTTGCAAAGACATCAGGAGAGATGATACTTTTAAATCTTCCATGATCGCGATGCTTACTGCGCGGCAGGAGGATCAGATCCAGATCGATGCATTGAATGTAGGAGCTGATGATTACATCACCAAACCGCTGAAGCCATCTGTGTTTTTGAGCCGAATACAGGCTTTGTTGAGGAGGATGGAGCCTTCTGCCAAGGAGCATAAACTTGAATTCAATGAGCTGGTGATCGATCCTGTCAATTTCATCATCAGCATAGAAGGAAAACAAATAGATCTGCCCAAAAAAGAATTTGAGATATTATACCTTCTCGCCAGCCGACCAGGCAAGGTATTCAACCGAACAGAGATATTGTCAAAGATCTGGGGGAAAGAGGTAATCGTTGGTGACAGGACCATCGATGTACACATCAGGAAACTCAGAGAAAAGATTGGAGAAAAATATGTTCAGACCATTAAAGGAGTTGGATATAAATTTGTGTTCTAAAATGGTTGATGGACAATATTACGCTTAGAAAGATTGCTCTCCTCGCCGGTGCGGTCGTCACTGCATCTGTATATTTCAATGATTGGTTGATTAGTTCATTATTATTCAACGAAAATTCTACTACGGTTAATATCATTGTTTCTCTGGCTACCGGTTTGATAGCATATTGGTTTACTGAAAAAGCTGTCAATTATTTTCTGCTAAAAAGGTTGAAACAGATCTACCAAATGATCTACCGTCAAAATCATAAATCGATTGACACCGTTAAAATAGACCTTGACAAACCATTGTTCAAAGAAGTGGAAAATGAAGTCTCTCTATTTATTAAGGCACAAAAAAACGAAATGAATACCCTCCGGCACCTGGAAAACTACAGGAAAGATTTTGTGGGTAATGTCGCGCACGAATTAAAAACCCCAATCTTCAATATTCAAGGTTATGTGCACACCTTGATCGATGGGGCTATAGATGACCCTGAAGTCAATAAGTCATATCTGCAAAAGGCTGCAGACAATATAGATAGATTAATCAAAATTATTGAAGACCTGGATTCAATCTACAAACTTGAATCTAATCAGCTCAAATTAGAATGGCAATCCATCGACTTAGGCCAGTTTATTGATTCTATGATGGATGAGATAAAATTGCTTGCGCTTGAAAAATCCGTCACTGTCCGCTATGAACCAGAGGTGGAGAGTGATATAGACATCATAGCAGATCCGGATTATTTACGCCAGGTATTTATCAATTTATTGGAGAACTCCATTAAATATGGGAGGGAGCAACGAGGAGAAACATTAATCAAGGTGCTGGAGCTGGATACGCAGGTATTGGTAGAGATCAATGACAATGGTCCGGGCATTGAAGCCAGGCACTTAAGGCATTTATTTGATCGATTCTACAGAGTAGACAAAGCCAGATCCAGGCAAGCAGGAGGCAGTGGACTAGGTCTTTCTATCGTCAAGCATATTATAGAAGCTATGGGGCAAAGTATTCAGGTGCGTAGTACTATTGGATCAGGCAGTACATTTAGTTTTACACTTGACAAGGCCAGCCCAAAGCGTTTGCTTCAAATGCAAAACGATCTTGCTTCAGGACCTAATTAATGAATTAACATTACAGGTGTCCAACGTAGAGTAGGGGGTAATTAAGGAGTTGGTATTGCCGGATTTTAGATGATCGACGATGACATCCCTGTATTTAAAGAAATTAGGCAATTCTGCCTTCGGCATCGGATCTGGGTCTGGAAAATTTTCTTTTAGATGATTGACTTGTTTGCCGTTTTTCCAAAACCTAAAACATACATGAGGCCCGGTTGCTAATCCTGATTGACCCACATAGCCAATAGTCTGACCCTGATTGACATGCGTCCCTGGATGGATACCAGCTCCGAGTTTGGACATATGCAGATATTGAGTTTCATACATTTTATCATGTCGGATTTTTACAAATAAGCCATTTCCACCACGTTTGGTGGATTCCTCGATCGTACCCGCAGCTACAGCCCTGATAGGCGAACCGTACCTTGCTGCATAATCGGTACCCATATGGGGTCTTCGATATTTCAGGATAGGGTGTAGCCTGTTCATATTAAACTTTGAGGAGATGTAACCAATTTCTACCGGCGATTTTAAAAAGGATTTTTTGGTAGGAGCACCATTAAGGTCAAAATAACCTTTCTGCTTTTCAAATTCATAGTAGATAGCAACGTTCTCCTTATTCTCATTTTTAAAATAAGCACCTATAAGATTGCCTATATTGACAATTTGGTCATCTATGGATCTGGTCTCGTAGATTAACCTGAACGAATCTCCTTTTTGGACATGATAGAAATCTATCTGGCTACCAAGTGCATTTTCCATTAAAGAAATGAGTTCAAGAGTCGCCCCTTTGGTCTCCATCGCTTCCCAAAGTGAAGACTCTATATGACCTTCATCAAATACGATGGAAGTATTGAAAGGACGGTTGACTATTTTTGCTTGAGGTTCATCCCCAAGTTTATATACCACATAAGACCATGCATTGGGTTCATAAACCAAAAAGTCAGGTTTGCCACAAGGTGTAGAGGAGACGGTAGCATACTTCTTGCCGACTTGAAGTTTAGTGACAGAAAAGACATTTTTAGCTTTTTCAGCCAAAGACATGATACAGTCATTGGATACACCGCAATTGGACAGGATTTTTCCAACAAAGTCATTTTTTAAGATTTTGCCCTCTTCAATATGAAAAAGCGATTCATCAAACCCATATTTCACTACAGGATCTACACAATGATCAATAGAAGTACCGGCTAATGCAGCTTTTGGACTGCTCATAAATGAGCTGGCAGGGATAATAAAAAAGGTGCAAAAAAGTAAAAAGCTTGAGAATAAAAACAAGCTAAACTTTGGATTGGTGGAAGCGACAAAAGTCGTATTATCTTGACGATGACTAATTTTCACGGTCAGTACACAGTTTAGGTTAATAAATAAAATCGTTTAGACTATTGATCTAGTCCAGAATCCTTTCGGGCTAAAATTATGCCAAAATATTCAGACTCCGTATATTTTAACATATGCTAAGTTTTATACTTATTTGCCTCATTTTGAATAATTTGACGACCTTTGCGGTTGATGCAAACCCATCCATTTTATTCCCCTGGTTCTCTTAATTGCAGGGGGAAACTGATTCCTTTAGAAGCTCCTTTAGTTATGGGTGTAATCAATATTACAAGTGATTCTTTTTATTCTGGTTCGAGGAAGTCGGCTGCTCACAGCATATCAGAGTCAGCGAACAAGATGATCAATGAGGGAGCGACCTTTATAGATTTAGGCGCAGCATCATCAAGGCCGGGAGCCAAACCAATATCATCAGACCTGGAGATAGAACGATTAAGGATGGCATGTGAGGTTGTTAGGTCAGAATGTCCTGGTGCCCTCATCTCTATCGATGCTCATAAAGTAGAAATTCTGCAAGCTATTGAGCCTTACCACATTGATATGGTCAATGATATATCCGGAGGGAAGGCAGGAGATGAGATCTGGTCGTGGACAGGTGCTCAGAGGGTACCTTATGTGCTCATGCATATGAAAGGTACACCAGAGTCGATGCAATCTGAAGCCCGGTACACCGACTTGATGGCAGAGATATTGGATTATTTTATTGAAAGGATTCCAAAAATTTTGGCCCAGGGCATTAAGGATGTTTTTATTGACCCGGGAATTGGCTTTGCCAAGACTGTAGAACAAAATTATGCTCTCCTAAAGCATCTTGAAGTTCTTGCGATACTGGATCTCCCAATCATGGTAGGCCTTTCACGCAAGTCTTTGATTTGGAAGACATTAGGAGTGCAGCCTGAAGACGGACTCAATGGTAGCACCGCTTTGCACATGCATTGTCTCAACAAAGGGGCAAAAATGCTTAGGGTCCACGATGTAAAAGAAGCCATGCAGACGATCAAACTTTGGCAAAAATTAAATCAAGCTACACTGCAGTCCACCGATTAACACCTTTGATCTTATGGATATAAACAAAGCTAATTTTGTTAAGCTCTACTTAATTGTCTTGCCAAGGTAACTATAAATCAATTTGTTGCGTTATTTTAGTTAAGTATGGAAAGCAAGCCAACAGCACCCTACAATCCCACCATCTTCGGTAAAATCATGCGGAGATTGTTGCTGTTTGTATTTATAATTATAGGTCTGCTTTTATTGCTTACTTTGGTGCTGCAGGTGCCTGCGGTGCAAAATATAGCTCGTCAGAAGACAGAAGTATATTTGCAGGATAAATTAAATCAGAAAGTTTCAATTGGGAAAATTCGCCTGGAATGGCTGAGCAATCTGCAGATAAATCAATTTTATGTAGAAGACGCTTTAAAAGATACGGCCTTATATGCAGGTTATTTATCAGCCAGTATCGATATGAATATCCTGGCTTTGATTCGGGGCCAATTATCCATCCACGATATTAAACTTCAGGATGTTAGTATTAATAACCAAATTATGGATGGGGATTCAACCAGCACACTCACTTCTATCCTGAACCGTCTTTTTGTGCCCAAAGCTAATAAGGATCAGGCCCAAAAATCTGCCTTAGAGTTAGACCTGAAAAATATCTCACTGGATAGAGTTTCCTTCAGGGATAAGTCAGATAAAATAGACAATAGTTATATTCTTGAAAATGGAGAGTTGGCCATAGAGAAAGTGGATATAACCAACAAAACGATCCTGATTAATACCATCCAATTGAATGGACCTGAGATTAATCTGTCAAAACTAGGGCTTCTGGCCCAAAAATCGGGTAAAGCACTGTGGACTGATACAAACTGGGTAATAAAAATAAATAAATTGAGTGTGGCAAATGGCAAATTTGCCACCGAAGGCTGGCCTAACCAATCCATTTTGAACAGGTTGGGGCAGCACATGAATGATGCTCGAATATCCCTGGAAAATGTGGTTTTAGACAAAGGTGCATTAAGCTTTAAAGTCGAGCAAATACAAGCGCTTAACCAAGAAGGTTGGGGGATTAAATCTTTCCAGGTGGATAAAGTATTCTTCGATAACCACCAGGCTCAAGCTCTAGGAATGGCACTGAATACAACTGAGAGTTATGTCTCCGATTCGCTGACATTTAGATATGATTCCTTAGGTGACTTTAAATTTTTTGCAGATCGGGTAAAATTGGATGTCAATTTTAAAAATACAGCCATCTCTTTAAAAGAATTAAGTGAATGGATACCCAGCATGGATCAGTCGGCATTTATCAAAAAATATTATAACCAAAAGGTATATCTCGATGGTAAGTTTACAGGTACTTTGAACGAACTAGCGAGTAAAAATACCAGGATCAGACTGAAAGATTTGGCTGAGTTTGATGGCCGAATTGAGATCACGGATCTGACCAAGCCCAAAGAAGCATTTTATTCGCTTCGAATAAATTCTCTGACTACCCAAGCCAAGATTCTACGTGATTTAATAAAAGGGATAGAAAAACTCCAAAATATTGATAAACTTGGAAATCTGAAATTCAAGGGAAGTTTTGATGGATCAATCCAGGATTTTGTGGCATATGGTATTTTGAATTCTGAACTCGGTATCACCAAAATGGATATGAGAATGAATACCAAAAATGGCATTGAGCAAGCCAGATATAGTGGAGAACTAGAGTTAAATAATTTTGATTTAAAAACCTGGACGGGCAATAGTGACTGGGGCAAGGTGTCACTTAAAGCCACCGTGTCAGACGGAGTCGGATTACAAGCCAAGTCTGCCAGTGCCAGCGTAAATGCCAATGTGGAAGTACTGGAGTTTAAAGGTTACACCTATTCTAATGCGATATTTAATGGCAAATTGCAGCAACGACTATTGGATGGTGCACTTAATATGCACGACAAGAACGCAGACCTTAATTTTAGTGGAAAGATAGATTTTACAGAAATTGCGCCTTCCTATGATTTTGTTTCAGAAGTAAAGAATCTGGATCTATATAAACTGAATTTGTCTAAACGGCCTCTGGCATTAAAAGGCGATATAGATATTTCCTTACAAGGGAAAAAAATAGAAGATTTAATAGGTGAAGTTAACCTCCAGCATCTTATTATCATTCAGGATACTTCAGAGGTGATCCTTCAAAACCTTTCTTTGACAGCGACACAGACGCTAGCAGGATTACAACGGCTGAATGTCAGGTCAGATTGGGTAGATGGCTTTATTGAAGGTAGTTATACACTCAAGGACATCTGGCCCGCATTGAGACAGCAAATGATCCTCCAATTTCCTGAAATTGCTCACAGTTTAGACCTGTATAAAAAATTATTAGCTACATCGGACAGTAACAAATTACAAAAATATCGATTTGAGTTCTTGATTAAAGACCTCGTGGGATTTGAAGAATTGCTCCACACGGAGATGTATGTTTCTCAGCCGATTAAAATAAGTGGAGCTGTCGATGCTGGTCAGAAATATTTCCAGACTAACTGGAATATCCCGGACCTTCGCGTGAAGAATTTAAGTATTTTCAATTCAGTAGGCCGCTTAGAAGCCAAAGGTGCTCTTGCCTTTACCTCTTCTTATGTAGACTCCACCATTTCTAAAGACTTTCGCATGCCGCATGTCGTGCTTACAGCTGACTTGTCCTATAACAAAATGAATTTTTCCATCAAAACCCCTAAAGTAGCAAACCTGATCAATAATGTCGCCTTGAATGGAACAATGGAATTAATCGATTCTACATATACATTAAAATTTGCAACTTCGCAGGTGTCGTTTCTGGATCGAAATTGGGACATATTACCAGACAATGAAATATCCTTTCGTCCGGGTTTTATAAGAACTAAAAATCTTCAGTTTGTCAATGGAATTGAAAAAATTGAATTTGCAAGTGTAGGTTCAAATGGATTGAAAGCAGAGGTTACTAATCTTGATATAAACTGGATCAATTCATTTATGCCACTTAAACAATGGCAGTTAAAAGGAAATGTCAACCTCAAAGCAGAGGTAGAAAATATAGCTAACCTAAAGGGATTAAAAGTGGCCGGATTAATAGATTCAATTTGGATCAATGATTCGTATTTTGGATTATTGGATTTGAACGCATACACACCCAGTATGAATCAACCGCTCAAGATAAGTCTGGCGATGTTGGATGGCAAGCGGCAGTTAATAGGGGAAGGGTACTATGATAAAGAAGGTTTGCTTTCTAATGGAGTAAAAAATAATTATCAGTTCAAAGTAATATTTAAAGATTTTCCTTTAAAGTTGTTTGAGTTTTTAATTGATGATATAGTGGACAATACCCAGGGCAATATGCAGGGCCGTTTAGACATCACTAAGGTTGATAATAAACCAAATTTTGATGGTGATATCCAAATAAGAGATGGTGGCTTGAAGGTAAACTACCTCAATACTACTTATAGTTTGGGCACACAGCCCGTGAAAATTAATAACAATATAATCAATGTGGCCGGAATCCAATTGAAGGATGAATTGGGTAATCTGGCTACTTTGAGCGGCGGCATCCTACATGATCATTTTAAAAATTTCAGACTGGATGCAGGCGTGTCTTCCAATAGATTTTTAGTCTTGAAGACTACCAAAGAGCAGAATCCGGATTATTATGGTACTGTGGTAGGAAACATGGTAGCAAGGTTTCATGGACCATTCAATATGATCGATATAGATGTGCAGGGCACTACGGCCAGGCCATCTGCACTGTATATTCCTATCAGTCAGGCCACCACCACCACCACAGATAGGCTGGTGCGATTTAGGCCTCAGGTTAATACAAATCAAGATACTTTGAAATCAAAAAGGATATTAGCGGCAAGAGGAGTATCTGTAGGTATAGATCTCACGGTTAACAATGATGCAGAAGTATCTTTGATATTTGATGAAAAAAAAGGAGATATCCTAAAAGGTGTTGGCAATGGAGTATTGCAAATGAGATTTGAACGCAGTGGAGATATCACTATGTATGGAAACTATGAAGTAGACCGGGGGGAATATTTATTTACGTTGTTTGGTGTGGTCAACAAACCTTTTTCAATTAAACAAGGTGGTACTATCCAATGGAATGGTGATCCGATAGGTGCTATCATTGATCTCGATGCAGAATACAAGGGGCTTACTTCAAATCTTATAAATCTTTTGCCCGAATACGAGAATTCACTTCAAAGCGGAGAGCTCAGGACCCAAGCTAATATAGACCTCGGCATGCATTTGTACGGCGAATTGTTCAAGCCTGAGATCAGTTTCAATATTGAAATCCCCAATCTTACTGGCAATTTGCGGAGCATAGTTGATCAAAAACTCAATCTGCTCAAATCCGATCAAAATGCGTTAAATCAGCAGGTATTGGGTTTGATGGTATGGGGTAGTTTTTTGCCCCCCAATCAACTGGTGGCATCCAGTGGGGTCATAGGTTCTACCATCAATAATCTTTCACAGTTCGTCAGTAGTCAGCTTTCATTATTGGTAGAAAATGCACTTAAGGAATTGGTTGCTGATAATAATGTAATTTCTGGATTTGATTTTGATGTCAACTATTACAACAATACCAATGCCGTTGATATCAACAACCTCTCTATTTTTGATGAGGTGAATATAAATCTTGGGCCTAAGTTTTTTGAAGATAGGTTGAGTGTAGGCGTTGGCGCCAATTTTGTCAATAGTACTTTGTTTGACAGACTGATCACTCCACACTTTGAAGTCGAATATGCCTTGACTAAAGACAGAAGACTTAAAATAAGAGCTTATGCAAGAAAAGATGATATCAGTCAGGGCCAATTAAAAGATCGTATCGGAGGCGGTATATCCTGGCGAAAAGAATTTGATTCCATAGAGGATTTTAGGCGGCAGCTCAATGATGATCTTAAACTGAAAAAATCTGAGCTTTAAGAATATTTTTTGTTATTTATTATTTCCTGAGGGCGGACCATAATATTTCTGCCGGATGCAAAGCAAGTCTTTTGGTACCATCTGATATTTGGTGTCGACAACTCGTCCCTGAAGCAACAATGATGGTGGAAGCATTGGATGCTCGTATAGCTGGAAATAAAACAAGTTCTCCGATTTTCATGCTCAGATCATAATGTTCTTTTTCGTAGCCAAAGCTGCCAGCCATACCACAGCATCCACTTTGAATCATGGATATCCTATGCCCCACTGGCAATCCTAATACATGCAGTGCTTGCTCAGTGTCAGTCAATGCTTTTTGATGACAGTGGCCGTGAATCTTTATGTCCCTTTCTGTAGTATCGAATTGATCTGCAATGATATTTCCTTTATTTATTTCCTGATAAAGAAATTCCTCTAAAGTAAAGGTATGCAGGGCGATGATTTTTGCTTGCTCTTGAGCGTCGTTTCTTAAAAGCTTAGGGTATTCATCTTTAAGAGTCAAGATGGCAGAAGGTTCGATGCCTACAATGGCATACTTTGGGATATATTTTTGGAAGATTTCAGTGTTTTTTTGAGCCAGTTGTTGCGCTTGATCCAGCATGCCTTTTGATAATTGGGCTCTTCCACTGGAACCATGATCTGTAAAATGTATGGGGTAGCCGAGTTTGTCAAGGAGTTCCACCGCTTTGATGCCGATAGCTACATCATAATGGTTGGTGAATTCATCCACAAAAAACAGAACTGGTCTTTTAGAATTGTTTTTGTTAGATTCAAATTTATTGGTCCACGATCGAAAGGTATGATGATACAAATTGGGCAGCGTGCGATCCTGATGGATGCCAATCATTTTTTTTACAAAAGAAAGATTTTGAGCCCAATTGCTGAAGGCAGGGAGGATTGAGGCGTATTGATTAATTGCATCGATTTGACCAAAAAGGCTGGTTCGGAAAGGCAATCCTTGTCGTTGATGGTATTGGTTCATAAACTCTGCTTTCAGGATAGTCATGTCCACTTTCGACGGGCATTCGTTATGGCATCCTTTACAGGACAAACATAGGTCTAATATTTCTTTGACCTCTTTCATCTCTTTGATCGATGACAGAGCCTGGTCACTATAAAATTCACGCAAGGCATTGGCTCTCGCTCGGGTACTATCCTTTTCGTCCAGGGTAGCCATAAAACTTGGACACATGGTACCACCCAGGCTGGCTTGTTTGCGACAATCAGCAGAACCAGAACACCGGGCTGCGGAATGATAAAAGCCACCCGTTTCAGAAAAATCAAAAACAGTAGCCACTTCAGGCCCTGCTTTTTCGTGGTCGTAACGAAGGTCTTTGTCAAGCTTAAAAGCATCGACTATTTTGCCCGGATTAAAGATGTTTTGAGGATCCCATATCTGCTTGATCTTTCGAAGAAGTTGATAGTTTTTTTCTCCAATCATAAGAGGGATCAGCTCACCTCTTAATCGGCCATCCCCATGCTCGCCACTGAGGGAACCATCGAATTTTTTTACCAGGCGGGCACTGTCCTCGCAAATCGATCTAAAATCTTTCCTGTCCGCAGGATCGTGCATGTTGAGCACTGGTCTCAAATGAAGCTCACCTGCACCGGCATGAGCATAATACAAGGGCTTCTGATGGTAGGTGTCCATCATAGCTGTAAACTCTTTGATGTATTGAGGAAGGTCCTCCAATGCTACCGCTGTATCCTCAATACATTCTATTGCTTTTTTGTTGCCTTCGAGATTCGCCAACAAGCCCAATCCTGCCCGTCGCAGATCCCAGACCTTTTTGATGTTTTTTTCTTCTATCATTGGATATGCATAACCGAGACCCATTGCTTTTAAGTCAGCTTCAACTGCCTGGATCTTGGCCTGGGCGATCGCAGGATCATCATGTCGAAACTCTACCATCAATATGGCCGCAGGATCACCTTGCACAAAAAATTTATATTGTCTAAAGACTTCATTGCCGTCAGTACATTTCAGAATAAACCGATCCATGAGCTCGCAGGTGTATGGTGCATGATTCATTATGGTGACCACAGCCATCATGCTTTCGTCTATTGAACTAAAATGTGGGCAGATCATCACACTGGCCTTGCCAGGAGGGTCTACTAATTTGAGCTTGATCTCCGTAGTGATGGCCAGGGTGCCTTCAGAACCGCAGATTAATTTGGTGAGGTCAAAAAGACCAAGATCCAATTGGTCCAGTACCAGGTCGACTGCATAACCTGTGTTTCGGCGATGTATGGATCTTTTAGGGAATTCTTTTCGGATTTCGGTACTGGCGCCTTCGGCGGCTAATGTTGATAGCACATGTCCTTTGATTTTCGACAAAAATGGATTTGGTGAATCAATTTCGGCAGCTGGAGTTGATTTTATACTAGCCATAGATCCATCGCTAAGGACTACCTGTAATTCTTGCACATAGTCGCGGGTAGACCCGTAGACGATCGAATTGGCCCCACAGGAATTATTCCCGACCATACCACCAATCATGGCTCTGCTTGCAGTGGCTGTCTCTGGAGGAAAAAAAAGATTTTCGGATGCCAATACCTGGTTGAGTCGATCTCTAACTACTCCAGGTTGTACTCGTACCCATTTTTCTCGTCGATTGATCTCCAGGATATGATTCATGTATCGGGAAGTATCCAGCACGATGCCCTCACCCACGCATTGCCCTGCCAGCGAAGTGCCTGCTGTCCGGGGGATGATATTGGTCTCGTGGGCTAATGCAAAAAGAACGATTTTGTGTATGTTTTTAGTATTTTTTGGGTGTATTATCGCAGCTGGGATTTTTCTATACACAGAGCCGTCGGTAGCATAAATCGCTTTATGCAGTGCATCCCAATAGACATCTCCTTCAATCTCCTCTTTTAAACCTTGTAGTAATTTTTCGGCCAACATTTGATCATCAAGTTAATTGTCGTAAAATTAGGCTTTCGCCAGCAGACCAGATATTTTCTTTATAGCTTTGTCACCCAACCAATCCAATCAAAATATGGCAAAACCTAAAAATATATTTATAGCTGGTGCTGGTGGAATCGGCAGAGCCGTGGCTTTGATGTTGGTAGATTATTACAAAGACGATATCCAAGTAACCATTGGCGATATCAGCACTTCGACTGCCGAAGCAGCGTCGCGGTGGATCCAATCCGGCACTTCTGGTGATACATCTGTTCGATTGGTGGTGATGCCCAGAGAAGGATCTTCAGAGGAGATGAATGCTGTTTTGAGTACTTGCCAGGTCATTTTGGATTGTTTGCCAGGCACGCAGGCTCCCCGTATCGCCCGATTGGCCAGGCAGTATCATCTTCATTATGTCAATCTCACAGAATATGTCAAAGAGACCAACGAAATTATAGAATTGGCACAAGGTGCAGACACCGCATTTGTACTACAAACCGGTCTGGCTCCCGGTTTTATCAATATTCTGGCCCATCGGTTGTACCTGGATTTGTTCAAAGAATATCCAGTAGAAAAAGCAGACAGCATCATCATGAGGGTAGGGGCCTTACCACTTAATTGTAAAGATCCTCATTTTTATGGATTCACCTGGAGCCCGGTTGGGGTGGCTACTGAGTATCTGGAAGATTGTATCGTGGTCCGCAATTTTCAAAAGACAGTAGTGCCGGCCTTATCTTCGAGGGAAAATTTAATCATCGATGGGTTCCCTTTTGAGGCAGACCTCACTTCAGGAGGAGCTGCAGACTTACCCGATTATTTTACTGACAAAGTATCAGAGTTGGATTATAAAACATTAAGATATCCCGGTCATTATGATTGGGTCAAAATAGCGACTTCTACCATCCCACAAAATCGCGACAAAATAGCGGAGCTACAACGAATCATGTTGGAGAATATCCCTATGGTCGAGGAAGATTTTGTATTGATCTATTCTGCCGCACAAGGACGAGACAAAAACAATACCCTCTGGCTCAATGAAAAATCTTATTGGATCAAGCAGGTTCCATGGGGAAATATCAAATTAAAGGCGATTCAGGCTACGACTGCAGCGCCGATGGCAGAGATCGTCCGACTATTATTTGAAGAAAACTGGAAGGGAGTGGTCAATCAAAGTCAGATCGACCCACATAGGTTTATGAGTGGTCCTTTTGTAAAGAGGGTGTATAGGGATTGAAATTGATTTTTTAAGAAAAGAGCAGTCCCTAAATCGCAGGACGCAGGAAAAGGGGAGGTCAGCTTCAGCTGTATTGGTTCAACGTAAAGTGTATGATGTCGTAAGGGATTACGGGTTTCTAACTTATCAATCCACCTACCAAAATGATTCGGGAGATAACGCTCGAAAACCTCTAAAACCCTTATGAATTATACACATTGTTTTAGGGCTTTTTTTTTACTTTATTGAATAATTAGTTCCAGGTCCTGTCCCAAATTTTTCAATCAAATTTTTTTCAATCAATTCAGGTAAAATTCGTTTAACTGTTGGACTTGGAATTCCAAGTTTTTTCGCAATATCTCCTGATTTACATCCGGCATTATTTCCTATAAAAGTCAAAATGGATTTTTCTCGAGGCGACAATCGTGTTTCAACTCCTTTACTTTCTAGTTTAATCATTAATTGAGTCTGAATATTTCCAAGAGCATCAAAGAAAAATCGAATCCAATCCGTTACATCTTCATTGGGTCTTTGTGCTTGACAACTCCTTAAAACTCTGTAGTATTCAGTTTTTCTACTTTCGATTTCATGTTCAAAACTTACATATTGAATCCATTTATATCCATGTTTTAGTAACAGCAAAGTTGAAAGCAATCTGCTCAGACGACCATTTCCATCTTGAAACGGATGAATGCTCACAAATTCATAAGCAAATATTGCACTCTTTACTAATGGATGAGTTGCATTGTCATTTACATACCAATCAATTAGGAATCTCATTGCATCCTGTGTCGGTAATCCAGCTTCCGTGGTCTGAAATATTATCTGTCGAGTTCCACCGTGAAGCTTAGCTTCTACAGCATTGCTATGTTGCTTGTAATCACCCTTATGCCACTCGTCTTTCTTGCTATATTTCATTAAAATATTGTGCAAGTTTTTCAGGCTGTTTTCTGTTATTGATATTTCTTCATGTGATTCCGAAATTAAATCTAGGGTTTCAAAATATCCTACAACTTCTTGAGAATCTCTATCGACAATTTTAGTGATGTCAATTTCTTTGAGCAATACTTCAACCTCTTCATCAGACATACTTGAACCTTCAATTCGCGTTGAAGCTCCAACGCTACGAACGGTGGCAATCATTTTTAATTGCTTTAAGCTTTGTCCTTCTTTCTTTTCGATTGCAGTCCAAGATGCATCAAATCGGTCAATCTGGCTTATCAATCGGATAAGTTCCCAATCAATGTTTAATGAAAATGAATGTATTTTATTTTCCATGCTTCAAATATATCACTTAACAAATTTGATACGATATGATTCGTTTTTGTTTGATAAATATACGATAATTATGATACGATATGAGCTTATTATATACGATAGCGGTTCGGTCGAAGCCTCCACAATTCGGTAGATAATATTTTTAGTTTGTCAAAATAATTTCGTAATTATCTGATAACGTAGTGGTTATAGGTAAGGATATGGTAACAAAGTCCAAGAACAATTTAAAAGAACATTCTGCCTCTCGTTAAGCAAACTAATTTGATTACATGGAAGCTGCTGAATACCTGAAATCAGTAAACTTACATTATACGGTTATGTCCAAAAGGGCAAAGAATTACCATTGCAGTCTGGTAGTACTTTAATTATTTTCAAAGGGATCAGTCTGTTGGTAATAGGCTTTTTGGTTCAAATTTGTTCATAATTCAGGCGACAAATAGTCGACAAAACTTAAAAACCAAAACATAACCAACTTACATTCAATAAATTATCACTCGATTAAAGTGCCGAAGGCGGGACTCGAACCCGCACATCCTTACGGACACACGCCTCTGAAACGTGCGTGTCTACCAATTTCACCACTCCGGCAAGAGAGATATTAAAAAGGGTCGCCTTCATCTAGACAACCCTTAAGTACCGAAGAGGGGAATCGAACCCCTACATCATTGCTGACACTGGATTTTGAGTCCAGCGCGTCTACCAATTCCGCCACTTCGGCTTTTTATTCCCAATGTCCTGAGCAAGCAGAAAGTTCTTTTAATTTCTCTTTCACCCAGGAGTTAATCAGCGACAAGCTGCATTAACGGGCAGCAAATTTATTCAAATTCTCACGGATGCGCAATATATATCGCTTCTTATAATGATAATCTTTTAGAAGTGTCTGATCCTCGTCAGATATGGTCTGATGGTCATATCGCTCTAACACCGGGGAGATAGATTCGAAAAGGTCAGCCTCCAATTGATCCAAATTGTGTGTCGCCGCGGTAGCGTCTTCTTCTACCAGATCGTTGAGATCCAACATGTCCATGAGAAATTCCTGATCCAGCGTATATATCTCCTCATCTTGTACTACTCCTTTGAGCTCCAGCAGGTATCTAAGTCGGCGGTCTGGCTGAGATAAAACTCTGTAAGCCTTATTGTTAAATGCACTTTGTTCGTCAGCCAGATCTTGTTCTTCCTGAGATCCGAGCGCGAAATGATCAGGGTGAAATCGGCGGCTGAATGCGAGGAACTTCTTTTTGAGCTCTAACACATCTACTTTATAAGCCGGCTCCAGATCATAAAATTCAAAAAAGGTCATTTTTTGAGAAATCTAAATACATCGAGACCATTGGCATAAATCATTAACGCTATCAAGAGTACAAACCCTACCATGGTCGCTTTCTCTACAAATTGATCACTGAGTTTTTTGCCGGTCACCATCTCAAATAGTAAAAAGATCACATGACCTCCATCCAATCCGGGGATTGGCAATAAATTCATAAAGCCTAGAATCAAGGACAATACGGCAGTAATGCGAATAAAATCTTCCCAATCCCAGGTCTCCGGAAACAAGCTGGTGATACTGGCAAATCCTCCCAAACTCTCTGATGTTTTGATTTTGCCCTTAAACATTTGCCCAAAGGCTTTGATCTGGTCGCCCAGAAATCCAAGTCCTTTATTTACCCCAGCAGGGATTGATTCAATAACTCCGTACTTTCTTCTTTCAATTTTAAGGTCAGTGATTGGCTGAAAACCCATTTTGCCTTCTGCATTGGTCGCCATCACAAATTCTTTTTCTTCCAGGTTACGAACTACTCTGATTCTAGCCGTATCTCCGGGTGGAGTTGGCCTCAATTCAGCATATTCTTTAGAAAAATGGGCTGGTTGGCCATTGATAGACAATATTTCGTCCCCTACCTGAAGACCAGCCAACATAGCAGGTGAACCTTCGACGATCTTTCCAATGGTCATCGGTACCCTGGGAGCAATCAAAGTGGCATTTTTATACTGATGGGAGGACAATTCGCTAATAAATCTTTCCGCTACGGAGACATTGACGATTTGATCTCCTCTGCGTACAGCGATTTGTTTGGCTCCATTGATGACGATCTCTCTTCGGATGACCCTGTTGTCAAAATTGACAAAATCCTTGTTGCCCACTTTTAATATAATATCACCATCCTGAAGGCCAATCTCTTTGGCTAACGAGTCTGTATAAATACCGTGGGTGACGGAGCTATTGGGTACATACTGTTCTCCCCAAACGCACAAAACAAAGGCAAACAATAAAAATCCCGCGATGAAATTCACTGTCACACCTCCTAACATGATGATCAATCTTTGCCAGGCTGGCTTAGCTCTGAATTCGTCAGGCTTTGGAGGTTCTTTGAGTTTTTCAGTATCAAAACTTTCATCTACCATACCAGCGATTTTCACATAGCCACCCAATGGCAGCCAACCAATGCCGTACTCAGTATCACCTCTTTTAGTCTTGAATAGGGAAAACCAGGGATCAAAAAATAAATAAAATTTCTCTACTCGGGTCTTAAACCATTTAGCTGGGAAAAAGTGGCCACATTCATGGATGATCACTAAAAAAGATAAGCTCAGCAAAAGCTGTAATATCATCATTGGTATTCCTGTCATTCGGTATGATTAGTTTTTGAAAATGACCGCAAAAGTACAATCTATTGGCATAGGGAACAAACTGGGATAAAAGTGATCAACTCACTACATTTACAGTCTCAATAATTTATCGATGCATTATTTATTCACCGACACAGATCCCTCAGAAGTTATTGAGATCTATGGCGACGAAGCCAGGCATGCTAAAGTGCTTCGATTAAAGGCGGATGAAAGCGTCGGCTTGCTTAATGGCAAGGGCCGCATCTTGATAACAAAAGTGTTACACCTGGGTAAAGATCAAGTCACCCTGGGTCTGGTTGATACGGAGCAAGTACCGGCATCGATATCGGGTATACATATAGCTATCCCACCAACTAAGCAAATGGATAGATTTGAGTGGTTTGTGGAGAAAGCAACCGAACTTGGAGTGCAGGAGATTACACCTTTGATCTGTGACAATAGCGAGCGGGTTCATTTTAACCCCGGCAGAATACAAAAAATCATTTTGTCAGCCCTGAAACAATGTGGAAGGCCCTGGCTGCCTGTACTCCATGAATTGACTACTTTCCGCCACCTTGTGCAAAACCAAAGAACTGGTACTATGTTGGTAGCTCATGTAAACGGAACTCAATTGAACCGAAATTTAGTACCAGCGACTTCTCCTATCACCATATGTGTTGGGCCCGAAGGAGATTTTTCTGGAGCAGAGCTGACGATGATAAAAGAGCTTCTCCACCCAATGGTTTCATTGGGTAAATATCGGCTGAGGACCGAAACAGCGGCACTTTACATGGCTGCTCAATTTATGAACATGGATATCTAAAATCGGTATCTTTGGTACTTGAACCTGAATATAATGTCTAAAAAATTGTTTAAAGCGGTCTTAGTCAGTTTTTCCTTAATTTCCTTTCTAGTATTGACTTCTTTCGTGGATCCTACACCTCCAACGATCAAGTTGGCCTTGCTCAAATACAATGGAGGAGGGGACTGGTATGCCAATCCAACTTCCTTAACCAATCTTGCTACTTTTTGCAATAAACAATTAGGGACAAACCTGGATGATGATTATGCCACGGTAGAGGCGGGGAGTGCAGATATTTTTAATTACCCTTTTGTACATGCCACCGGCCATGGCAATATCGTATTCAATGACCAGGAAGCTGAGAATATGCGGAATTACCTTTTATCCGGAGGGTTTCTTCATTTAGACGATAATTATGGAATGGACCCCTATGTACGACCAGCTATGAAAAAAGTATTTCCTGAACTGTCTTTTATTGAGCTGCCGTTTGAACATGAGATTTATCACCAAAAATTTGATTTTAAATCAGGCCTGCCTAAAATCCATGAACACGATAAGAAACCTCCCCAGGGATTTGGACTCCTCTGGGAAGGAAGATTGATTTGTTTTTATTCTTATGAATGTGATTTAGGTGATGGATGGGAAGATCCGGATGTGCATAAGGATCCGGAAGAAACAAGACAAAAAGCTTTACGTATGGGTGCTAACCTGGTTCAATACGTATTTAACGAAGCGAAATAAATTTTTTTATAGACTTTTTTCTGAGACGAAATGTTTTACCCTGAGATTTTAGTTAGGATATAGAATATCTCAGATGTAAAATAAATATCAAAAACAGACTAGATGCAGCTCAGTCATTCCTCATACCAGACCATATTATTCTTACGAATGTATTTCTGAATATTGAGCCAAAATGCAATAAAGAAATAAATAATGACTGGCGAACCAAAGGTAAAAAAGGATAAATAAATGAAATACAACCTGATCTTGGTCTTGGCAATACCGAATTGATCACCAATGTATGTACAGACACCAAAAACGGACCGTTCGATAAAAGATTTAAACATTTGGTAAAGGTAACTGTGTAAATTTGCGCTTTAAGATAAATATCAAATGGCAAAAGAACAAGATTTAAAGCAAGAAATCAATATTGAGATGAATGAGGAGATCGCCGAAGGCATCTATTCCAACTTTGCAATCATCTCTCATTCTAACAGCGAGTTTGTAATAGACTTCATCAGGTTGATGCCAAACCTGCCTAAAGCGAAGGTTAAATCAAGGATCGTACTCACGCCACAACATGCCAAAAGACTGATGTTGGCCTTAGGCGATAATATCAAAAAATTTGAAGCTCAATTTGGCGAAGTGCATGACGAACACGATGTACAAGGCTTTCCTCCAATGAATTTTAATACCCCTATTGCCAAGGCCTGATTTGACTTATGGCTTTAGAATTTCCTAGCCTGGACTGGCATCAGATATTGGCACAGGAGCAATCTCTGGACCCGGATAATTGGGATGCAGTGTCTGATCTGGGTAAAAAAATGGTCGAGGAAATGGTCGACTATCTGCAACATATTGATCAGGAGCCCATCTGGAGAAAACCACCCGAAGAGGTCAAAAACCTGGTCAAGGAAAAATGGTCAGATCAGGGAAAGGAACTGCAGCATATTTATCAAGATTTTAAACAATACATTCTGCCTTATCCAAAAGGCAATATTCATCCCAGGTTTTGGTCCTGGGTGCAAGGGACAGGTTCGATTACTGCAGCTTTGGCAGATTTTTTGGCATCTACTTTAAACTCTAATCTAGCCATAGGGGATCATAGCGCCATGTATATCGAGCAGCAAGTGATCAATTGGTGCCTGGAAGCCATGGATTTTCCGCTGCAGTCAGCGAGTGGTATCCTGCTCAGTGGGGGTTCAATGGCCAATATAACAGCCCTCGTAGTTGCGCGAAATAATATTGATCCTTCTATTCGATCTCATGGGATCCAGTCCTGGCCTAAAAAATTGACTTTTTATGCTTCCACGGAAACACATAGTTGCCAGCAAAAAGCAGCCGAAATCATTGGTGTTGGAGCTTATGGTCTTAGAAAGGTGTCAGTTGACAATCAATATGAGATGGATATTGCAGCTTTAGAGACTATGATCCTGGCAGACCTTGATGCCGGCATGCAACCATTTTGTGTAGTAGCCAATGTCGGGACAGTCAATACCGGGGCTATAGATTCGCTACTGGAGGTGGAGCGTATCTGTAGAAAATACAACATTTGGTTTCATGTAGACGGTGCTTTTGGTGCGCTTGTTTATTTATTGCCAGAGTATAAGGATATTTTGGCTCCTATGTCCCGAGCTGATAGTATAGCCTTTGACCTGCACAAATGGATGTATTTGCCCTATGAAGTAGGTTGTCTGATAGTTAAAGACAAAGCAGCGCACCGTGCTGCTTTTGCACTGCAGCCTAGTTATTTGACGAGTCATGAAAGAGGCCTTGCAGCAGGACCCGATCCTATTGGAAACTATGGTATGGAATTGTCGCGGGGTTTTAAGGCATTAAAGGTCTGGTTTTGCCTTCAGGAGCACGGTCGAAAAAAGTATGAAGATTTGATCAGGCAGAACCTGGCTCAATGTCTTTATCTGGCTGATCTGATTGAGCAGGAATCTGACTTGCAACTAATGGCCCCTGTCACTATGAATATTGTCTGCTTTAGATATTTCAAGACAGGTATGACGCAGGAAGAACTCAATAAATTAAACAAAGAGATATTGATGACACTCCAGGAAAGGGCTATCGCAACACCTTCATCCACTATTTTAGAAGGATCATATGTCATCCGGGTCGCCAATGTCAATCATCGAAGTACCAAAGCTGATTTTAAAGCATTGATCATTGGAGTCTTGGAAATTGGTCGGGAGCTTCAGTTAAACTGAGATAACTCTTAAAAAAATATACATCTAAACTAGTGCCATTTTCTTTTTTACCTCGACCCAGGACGCCCTGGGTGTCATTAATAGCTCTGCTATAAAGTCACCCATCGCAGAACAGCTGATGATCTGCTTTGGAGCTATATCCATCGTACCAAATCCATCTGTGATAGCTTGATCGACTGCCAGGCTGATTAGATCAGACTCTGCTACTAATCCAAAATAGTCCAACATCATGCCCATTGCCAATATGGTAGCCAGGGGATTTGCGATATTTTTTTTGGCAGCTTGTGGATAGGAGCCATGAATCGGTTCGAACAAGGCTTTACCTTGCCCATAAGATCCTGAGGGCAATAAGCCTATGCTGCCTACGATGACACTAGCTTCATCTGAAAGGATATCTCCAAACATATTTTCGGTCAGGATGACATCAAATTGTTTGGGATTGAGCAAGAGCTGCATGGCAGCATTGTCCACAAACATAAGATCCAGTTCGATTTCAGGATAATCTGCCTTTTGGATTGCCTGGACAGTAGATCTCCAGAGGCGCCCAGTCTCCAGCACATTTGCTTTGTCGACCAAAGTAACTTTTTTCTTCCTTTGACCGGCTTCTTCAAAAGCAAGTTTAGTGATCCTGGTGATTTCGTCTATGTGGTAATAACATTCATCACTGGCCCATCGACCTGCTTCATCTTTTTGTTTTTTACCGAAATAAAGCCCCCCGGTCAATTCTCTAAAGATGACGAGGTTTACATTTTGAATTTGCTCTTCTTTAAGCGGTGAAAGCGCCTGCAATTTGCGATAAGATTTGATAGGACGGATATTCGCATATAGACCGAGCTCCTTACGTAATCGGAGCAGTCCTTGTTCGGGTCTAATCTCAGCGTGGGGATTGACATCGTATTTGGGATCGCCTATGGCACCAAATAATACTGCATCTGCCTGGTTACAACCTGACAGGGTATCATCAGGTAAGGGAGGCAATCTAAGATCCATCGCTGCTGCCCCGATGGGGTATTCCTTTAATTCAAACTGGTGGCCAAATTTTTGTTCAACAGACCGTAAAGATTTGATTGCTTGTTGAATTACTTCCGGCCCGATCCCATCACCTGGTAAAACCGCAATGTTTTTATTCATCTACTGAAAAAAGATAATTGAATGGAAGAAAAAAAATAAATCAAGCCTGCAAGGTCGTAGGATTTACACCATTACCACAAATTTCTTTTTAAGATGCTCGTCATACAGCTTTAACAAGTCATCGCTGTTTACCTCTTTTTTATCATCAGCCAGTTTTAGAAAAGCCTGGTATAATAAATCGAGTTGCTCTTTGCCTAGTTCAATATCCAGGTGTCGGTATCGATAGGCGAGTGCAGCGCGGCCGCTGCGGGCAGTTAGGATAATAGAAGAAGTATTGACGCCGACTTCAGCTGGATCTATGATTTCATAATTTTCCCGGTGCTTGATCACACCATCCTGATGTATGCCAGACGAATGAGCAAAAGCGTTGGCCCCTACTATGGCTTTATTGGGTTGAACCGGTATTCCCATCCTGTCTATGATTAGCTGACTCATCTGGGTGAGCAATTCGGTTTTGATCCCAGTCTCGAAACCTAAATATTTCTTTTGTTTGATGATCATCACGACTTCCTCCATCGAAGTATTGCCGGCACGCTCTCCGATCCCATTGATTGTACATTCTATTTGTCTAGCTCCATGTTGAATAGCTGCGATAGAATTGGCAGTAGCAAGTCCTAAATCATTGTGACAATGCGAGGAAAGTATGGCTTTGTCGATGCCGACTACATGTTCTTTTAAATATTGAATTTTGGTCCCGTATTCTTCAGGAAGGCAATAACCGGTAGTGTCTGGGATATTGAGTACTGTTGCACCTGCTTTTACGACAGCCGTGCACACTTTAGCTAAGAATTCATTTTCTGTTCTCCCTGCATCTTCTGCATAAAACTCCACATCCTGTACATATTTCTTAGCCAGGCTCACAGCGGCCACAGCACGCTCTATGATCTTGTCCTGCGTGCTATTAAACTTGTACTTGATATGCATGTCCGAAGTGCCAATTCCAGTATGTATGCGTGGGTGTTTAGCAGGTTTGAGTGCTTCCGCTGCAGAAATAATATCTTTTTCGACACTTCTTGATAGACCACAGACAGTGGCATTTTTGATCAGTTGGGAGATCTGAAAAACACTTTGAAAATCACCAGGACTAGAAATTGGGAATCCTGCTTCTATCACATCGACTCCCAGGTTTTCAAGGGCTTCCGCCAACTCAAGCTTTTGAGCGGTATTGAGCTTGCAGCCAGGCACTTGCTCACCATCTCTCAATGAGGTATCAAATATTTGTATTCGTTCGGCCATTGAATTTATTATGATATTTGTTTAGATAAAAACCTATTAAACTTGATAAAATTATTACAATTGCAGGCGACAGCCAAATTGCTCTTTTGTATACCTACGAATCAAACTTGCAAAACGATGAGTATAAATCGTTGATTATTAACTAGAAACATCATTTTTACTACAATGCCCAAGCAGCCCACAGACTTTCTCCTGCAGCTCATCAAGTCCATGTCAAAGCCTGAGAAACGACATTTTAAACTTTTTGTACAGCGCAACCCCAGCAATTCTGATTCATTATTCTTGAGATTATTTGCCCACCTGGAGAAACAACAGTCATATGATGAAATTAAGACTTTATCTCAAATACCGGAGATTAAGAAACAGCAATTACCCAACCTAAAGGCCCATTTATACAAACAATTATTACTCAGCTTACGACTGATCCACCGGTCTGATAACGAGGATATAGATATCAGAGAACGTATTGATTATGCCCGAATATTGTACAACAAAGGTCTTTACCGGCAATCCCTGGAAATGCTCGCCAGGGCCAAGGAAAAGTGCCAATCTCTTGGGTTCCCAAGTCTACTGATGGAGATCATCGACTTTGAGAAACTCATCGAATCTCAGTATATAACCAGAAGTATTGCCAATCGAGCAGAGGCATTGTCAAATGAAGCTATACGGACCGCTGAAGAAATAATGAGGATCCAGAAATATTCCAATTTATCCCTTCAGTTATATGCGTTGTACCTCAAAGTAGGGTATGTCAGAAACGAAAAAGACCATTTTTTAGTCAAAGAATTTTTTCAATCTCACAAGCTGACAGACCACGAAGATTCACTCGGCTTCTATGAACATTTGTACCTTTATCAGTCATATGTATGGCACAGCTACATGTTGCTGGATTTTAAACTCTATTATCGATATTCTCAAAAATGGATATCCCTATTTGACTCTCATGAGAATATGATTATGCTCGAGAGGCCTCTCTATCTGAAGGGCATGCATAATCTGCTCAACGCACTTTTTTTGTTGCAGCGACATGACAAATTCATGGTTTCACTGCAACTATTGCTGATCAATCTTAAAAAGTACCCTGCCAGAAATGAAAATGACAAAAGCCTGGAGTTTATATACACCTATACTCATAAGATCAATCAACACTATCTGGAAGGTACTTTTAATCAGGGACTTCCCCTGGTCCAGGATATAATGAGTGCGATTAAAACGAATGTTTTTCATCTGGATTTTCATAGGATTATTTTATTCTATTACAAGATCGCTTGTCTGTACTTTGGTAGTGGTGACAACAGTCAGGCTATTGATTATCTCAATATGATAGTTAATGAATCTCCTGATTTCCGGGGCGATATTCAATGTTATGCTCGTATCCTTCGTGTCATAGCTTATTATGAAATGGGTGATAATTACCTGGTGGAATATCAGGTAAAGTCTATCTACAGATTTTTGATAAAAATGGATGACCTACACGCCGTACAGAAAGAAATACTGAGTTTTATTCGAAAGCTTCCACGGGTGCAGACTTCAGACCTTAAGCGGGAGTTTAAAAAATTGCTCGATCGTCTAAATAGATTAAAATCAGATCCTTACGAACAACGCTCGTTCTTATACCTTGATATCATTTCTTGGCTGGAATCAAAAATCCAGGGGGTGCCGGTGCAGACCATTATCAAGGATAAGTTTTTGAAAAAATCTAAAAGAAAACTAGCCTGATCAAAAGCGGCGATATGACCACTTACTCTTGCTTTTGCCAATCCGTAAATGCAATATAGGCCAATAGAATACCCCCGAATAACATGGAAACTTTGAGCAGCAAAGGTGCTACTCCAGGAAGCCTGTCCAGCCAATTTAAAAAGCTAAATTCTAAGCCCAGGATCTCTAGCAAAAAAGTAAGAAATCCGAAAGCAAACAACAAAAACGATATAATTTTTAATACTGTGAGTTTATTCAAGGTTACAGATTTGATAGTTGATAGATTAAAGCTTTAAGCCGGAGATTTTTTCCATTTTTCAGTGATCCATTTTTTATTCAAAACATCTTTGTAAAATACTGATCACCTGCGCATCATGGACTTTTTTATATCCAGTCGCTACTGAAGCTGATGCAGGTCTTGATACGACTTCAAATGTATTAGGGTAATGGTTATTGATATGGGTCCAGGCCCCCATATTTTGCGGTTCTTCCTGAACCCAAATGAGTTTGGCTTTTTTATACTTTTCCAGCAAATTATTCATCTGGGTGACAGCAAAAGGGTAGAGCTGTTCTATTCGGATCAGGGCTATATCTTCCCGCTTATATTCGGTGCGTCTTCTTAATAATTCATAATAGATCTGACCAGTACAGAATAACGCTTTTTTGACTTTCCTGATGGGTAAAGTGTCATCTATGGTTTCCTGAAATCGATGATCTCCAGTCAATGCTGTTATGTCCGATATACAAAGGTTATCCCGCAATAAAGATTTTGGAGACATAATGATGAGCGGTTTTCTAAATGGCAAATAAAGTTGTCGTCTAAGTGCATGAAAAAAATTGGCTGGCGTGGTGATGTTGCAGATATACCAATTACAATCAGCAGATACCTGCAAAAATCGCTCAGGCCTGGCATTGGAATGTTCTGGTCCTTGCCCATCATAGCCATGTGGAAGTAAGAGTACAAGGCCACTCATACGTTGCCATTTAGATTCAGCTGATGCGATAAATTGATCTACCATCGTCTGTGCTCCATTATAAAAATCTCCAAACTGAGCCTCCCAAATGACCAAATGGTCTGGAGACGCTGAGGAATATCCATACTCAAACCCCAGGACCCCAAATTCTGACAACAAGCTATTGTAGATAAAAAATCTACCGGAAGCATTCGGCACTTGTGCCAAACGAGCATATTCAATATTGGTCTCAGCATCATAGATCACTGCATGACGATGCGAGAAGGTGCCCCTTTTGACATCTTGACCACTCAGTCGTACATTTTTGCCTTCCTGTAACAAGGAAGCATAAGCCATCAATTCCGCCAGGGCCCAATCAATTTTACCAAGATTGGTAAGATCTCCATAAGACTTAAATAATCTTTTGATTTGATTTAATACATTGAAATGATCAGGGAGGGTCAATAAATGCTTTAATAATTCATCCGCCGTAGCTTGAGAGATACCGGTAGGAGGAGAGATTTCAAAATCATCAGGATTGTTGGTTTTTTTGAGAGCTTTCCAGGCCAGGTCTGGTTCCTGGTATACATGCGGTAAAGACTTTTGTTTTACCAAATCCAACCGATCCTGCAACACGCCCCAAAATTGTTTTTCCATCTCTTCAGCGAGGTCCTTTTGAACTTCGCCTCTTGATATTAAAAGTTTGATATAAATTTCCCTTGGGTTAGGGTGACCAGTGATGATGTTATACATTTCAGGTTGCGTAAACTTTGGTTCGTCTGACTCATTATGCCCATGTTTGCGATAACACACCATATCTATATATACATCCGTATTGAATTCCTGGCGATAATCTGTAGCCAACTCAGCGACAAACCTCACTGCTTCAGGATCATCTCCATTGACATGAAAGATCGGTGCCTGTATAGTCGTAGCGATACTGGTGCTGTACGTGGACGATCGGGCATCGTCAAAATCAGTGGTAAAACCTATTTGATTATTGATGACGAAATGGATCGTGCCACCTACATAATATCCTCGGAGTTGACTCATTTGAGCAATTTCATATACCATACCTTGTCCTGCGATAGCAGCATCTCCGTGGATCAAAATGGACAATATTTTATCATAATCGCTTTGATACAGCACATCTGCCTTGGCTCTTGCCAGGCCCATCACTACTGGATTGACAGCTTCCAGATGTGAAGGATTGGGAGCGAGCTTTAAATGTACTTTTTTCCCAAGTTTCGTTTCCACCTGGCTTGAATACCCCTGATGATATTTGACATCTCCTGATCCAAAACTCATGTCCGGGACTGCTGTCCCCTCAAACTCATTAAAAATCTGTTCATAAGTCTTTCCAACTACGTTGGCCAAAACATTTAATCTGCCGCGATGAGCCATTCCAATGATTACTTCTTCTACTCCCTGCTCTGCTCCAACTTCAATCATGGTATCGATGGCAGGAATAGTGGTCTCTCCACCTTCAAGTGAAAATCGCTTTTGACCAACATATTTTTTATGCAGGAACTCTTCAAAAATGACTGCTTCATTTAATTTTTCCAATATCCTTTGCTTTTCCGATAGATCCAGGTCATAATCTTCTTTTAAGGCTCTTCTTTCGATGCGATCGCGCAACCACATTCTTTTTTCCTTATTATTGATATGATTGTATTCAAATCCGATATGCCCACAATAAATGGTTTGCATGCGCTCTATGGCTTGTTGTAGCGTGCCACCTGGCAATCCGATTTCTTGTGTCGCCTGAAAAGTTCTGGTTAGATCAGATGCTGTAAGGCCATAGTCTTCGAGTTCAAGATGTGGCTTTCGATCTCTCCTTTTTCTGATAGGATTGGTATCTGAAAGCAGGTGTCCTCTGTCCCGATATCCATGGAGTAAAGCCATTACTTTAAACTCTTTATCTATTCCTTCAGCACTTGCCGAAGCAGTTGTTTGTCCATTTCCAGACCTGTCTGCGAAATCAAAACCCTTAAAGAATGCCTTCCAACCCTCATCCAGGCCCTTTGCGTCAGCTTGGTATTGTTTGTACATAGAATCTATATAATCAGGGTTGGCATTATATATTGCGGAAAAATCTTTCATCATCGTTATGGAATAAGCTTACAAAGTGTAAAAATAGTACCTCTTGAAGAGAGCGGACTCAATTTATTACATATCAAATAAGTGCATGTGTAACATATTGAAAAATAGCGGTCAAGGCTAAAGATTATTATAGTTTAAGACTATTTGCTTATTTCAATGAATAAATCTTATATTTGCGCCCGATTTTAAAACATACTTCATGGCAAATATTAAAGGATCTAAAAAAAGAGCAGAGTTGGCAGAAGGTCGTCGCACTGCAAACCGTTTTAATAAAAAGACTGCTAGGACAGCAATCTCCAGACTAAGGTCACTGACTGATAAAAAAGATGCTGAGACTTTTTTGAAAAAAGTAAACAGTCTTATCGATAGGTTGGCTAAAAAAAACACCTGGCATAAAAATAAAGCATCCAATCTTAAAAGCAATTTGACCAAACATGTTAATGGCTTAAAGTAAATGGATTTTATTTAACGATATACAATTGGTGTATTGAGAAGCTCAGTACACCTTTTTTATTTTTATAAAGAAAAATAGTTCATG
Organism: Saprospiraceae bacterium; assembly: GCA_016709995.1. Lineage (NCBI taxonomy): Bacteria > Pseudomonadati > Bacteroidota > Saprospiria > Saprospirales > Saprospiraceae > Saprospiraceae bacterium. The sequence continues at coordinate 1,216,411 of JADJLQ010000001.1, read as the reverse complement.
TTTTACCAGGCTGTAATTGAATCGATAGAACAAATGACTTCTGATTCGGTCAATATCCGACTGTCAGTGGCACCAGAGTTGAATCCTGGTTTTAAGTACCTTGCAGGGCAATATCTGGTGATTAGAATTCCGTCGCACGATCCGACAGAGCACAGATCATATTCTTTAAGTGAAGCTCCTTCGGAAAACATCCTTCAGATCGGTGTTAAAAGACTTGAAGGAGGTAATATATCTACCTATCTGTGTACGCAAGCCAAAAAAGGTGATGTGGTAGAGCTCATGGCACCGCAGGGAACATTTTTAATTCCGCCATCAAGCAATATAAAAAACATGGTTGCATTTGCGGCTGGTAGTGGTATTACGCCCATTATAGCTATGATCAAGACGGTGCTTTCTTCAGATCAGGATGCTGTGATCACTTTATTTTATGGAAACAAGGATGCAGAAAGCACAATGTATAGGCAGGATCTGGCCAATCTTACAAATCTATACGTAAGCCGGTTTGAATGCATAAATATTTATAGTCAACAAAGGACAGGGCTGGCAGACTTGGAAGGTCGCATTTCGCCTGAAAAAGTTAGTCGATGGAGTCAATACTTGTTTTCCTTAAACAATACTGATCTCTATCTCATTTGTGGACCGGGATCTATGGTTTCAGATCTTGAAAAACACCTGATTGCAACAGGCATAGAAAAATCTAAAATCCTGACCGAGCTTTTTACCAGCCCGGTTGAAGATAATCCTGCTATTGATATTCAAGCAAATGTTCTAAATTCTGACTTTTTAATAAAAGTCAAATTTGAAAAAAAATTGTTTGAGATTAGTGCCCATTCCAATGACAGTGTAATTTTGGATTTAGGTATTAAATCGGGATTGGACTTGCCTTATTCATGTAAAAGTGGTGTTTGTAGCACCTGCCAGGCAAAGCTGATTTCCGGTGAAGTCCGCATGGACAATAACTACGTACTATCTGACAGCGAATTAAAGCAAGGATTTATCCTTACCTGCCAGTCACATGCGCTGACACCAATAGTGGAAGTAGATTATGACATGAAGTAAAAATTTACTTTATTTCAACTTCTCTAATTTACTTTCCTGCTTTCTCTCATTTGTCTCGAGGCCTTCTTAGCTTTGATTGCATAAAATAATAGTAATTTTATACGTTATTAAAATTTAATGTAATGGCCTATTACCGAACCAATGATCCCCGATATTCCAACCAAGGTTATGGGGGTCGAAGCAATTTTAGGTGGGGCGGCCTCATTATAGCGGCCCTCTTTGCTGGAGTAGCGCTCTGCAAGTATTATGGTACTTCTCAAATCAACGAGATTACTGGAGAGAAACAACATATTGGCAATATCACGAAAGAACAAGAAATGTCTCTTGGGGTTCAAAGTGCTCCTTCTATGGCCCAGCAATACGGTGGTTTATACCCTGATGAAAGAGCTCAAGCTTATGTAAAACAGGTAGGGCAACGGATCGTGCAACAGTCTATCGTCAATACATCCGGTTACCAATACGACTTCCACTTATTGGCAGATCCTCAAACCGTCAATGCATTTGCACTGCCCGGAGGACAAGTTTTTATTACGCAAGCTTTGTTTTCGCGCTTGGAAAATGAAGATCAGTTAGCAGGAGTTTTTGGGCACGAGATAGGTCATGTTATCGCACGACATGGGGCTGAAAGAATGCAAAGTGAAGAACTCATACAAGGACTTACCGGGGCAGCCGTGATAGCAGCCGGCGATTACAATTCTGCTCAGGGTATACAGATGATAGCCAATATGGTAGGAATGAAATATGGCCGAGGTCAGGAATTGGAGTCTGATGATCTTGGAGTCAGATTTATGTATGAAGCTGGATATGATCCGAGAGCTTTGATCGATGTCATGCGCATATTGGAAGAAGCATCCCAGGGAGGACAACGACAACCAGAGTTTTTTAGCACACACCCTAGTCCTGAAAATAGAGTCCAAAAAATTAAAGAAGCCATCGATAAATACACACAAGGAAGAAGATTGGATCAGGGCAATGCTACCGCAGAGCCCGCCATTAGACTTAAAGACCCCAATTTTAAATTAGATTGACTTTTAATTACTATGAACAGAAAAGAATTTCTATCAACCTCTATAAAAGCAGTTGCTGTTATGCCACTATTCAATATATTAAACAGTGCCCCTAAACTCGGTGAAGAGATTTTGGGTCATGGAAAATTTAAATATAGAGCACATCGTGCCTGGGGCAATCTGGATCCGGCCTCCGTACCAGTAAAAAATTGCCATGAGATGGTGATGGATGCCAAAGGCCGCCTGATCATGATTACAGATGAAGTAAAGAACAATATCCTGGTGTACGATCAGTCAGGTAAATTATTAGATACCTGGGGGCACACTTATCCTGGCGGGCATGGATTGACCTTATGGAATGCCAATGGGGAAGAGTTTTTGTTCATCTGTGATCCAAATTTGCATCAGGTATTCAAAACTGACCTTAAAGGAAATCAATTACTGATGATCGATCATCCCTCTACTATTGGTGAGTATAAGCAGGAAGATCCATTTAATCCTACTGAAACCGCTATAGGTCCTAATGGAGACATCTATGTAGCAGATGGGTATGGCTCACAATATGTTTTGCAGTACGACAGTCATGGCAGATTTATTCGCAAATTTGGAGGCAAAGGCAATGAAGATGATCAATTTAGTACTGCTCATGGAGTCACCGTTGATTATCGACATGGCCACCCAAGTTTGATCATCACCTCCAGAGGGCACAATTCTTTCAAAAGATTTTCTTTAGATGGCAAGTATATATCAACTATCTTTTTGCCAGGAGCTTATGTCTGCAGACCTGTGATACACGGTGATCATTTGTATGCAGGTGTATGTTGGTCTCGATTAAGGTATTTGGATCAGACACCCAACTCTGGCTTTGTCACCATTCTGGATAAAAACGATAAAGTGGTCTCTAATCCCGGAGGCACCAAGCCCACTTATATCAAAGGCCAGTTGCAACTCATGTTACAAACCAATAGCAGCTTTATGCACTGTCATGATGTCTGTATCGATCAGGATGAGAATATATATGTATGCCAATGGAATGCCAATAAAACTTATCCAATCAAACTGGAGCGGGTTTAGAATATTTTCGGCCAGAATCTACCTACTTTTTGTTTATAATCATTATACTCCGGATACTTAATGAGTAGCAGGGACTCTTCATACTTTGATTTAGAATAAAATAAGAGGATCAAAGCACCCGAAATGGCCAATTTGATCATGCTTTGTTCATACATAGCGTATGCCACAAGGCAAAGTATCAAGCCTGCATAAATAGGATGCCTTGCTAGTTGATATGTGCCATTCTGCACCAGGTAAGCATCTGATTTAGGGGTAGGCCATGGCGTGAGATTGGTTTTGAGTTGAATCAAAGCCATGCAAACAAATATTAGACCTAATATGCTGATAACCAGTGATAAATATATTAACCAGATAGGCAAATGTATATTAAAAGAGTCAAATGGTGATATGGCATAAACCAGAAATAGAATCATTTGAATGCCAACATATAAATAGTCCTGTTTGGATCTTGAAGTCAAAATGATGGATTTATTTTATTTTTTGCTCATTCATCCAATCATGAAATTTTCTCGCATTGGCATTGTGAGCTGCAAGAGTAGCTGCAAAATTGTGTTGGCCGACTGCGCCAGGTTTGGCACAGAAGTAGACATAATCATGATCAGCAGCATCCAGGACGGCGTCAATACTTTCTATGGAGGCGATGGAGATAGGACCTGGCGGAAGCCCATCATTCAGGTAAGTGTTATACGGCGAATTGAATTCCAGATCAGCCAGTTTTACTCTTTGTATTGAAAAAGCTTTTTTTGCAAAAACTACGGTCGGATCTGCCTGTAGACGCATGCCTTTTTTTAATCGGTTGAGATAGACCCCTGCAATGATAGGTTTCTCAGCTTTATTGTTGGTTTCTTTCTCTACGATGCTGGCCATCGTATATACTTCATCCGTCGAAAGGCCTTTAAGTTTGGCTTTGTAGATCCTGTTGTTTTTAGTCCAAAACTTATCAGCTTCCTGTTTCATTTTAATCAAAAAATTTCTGGCCGAAATATTCCAATAGACTTCATAAGTATTCGGAATAAATATATTCATTGCATTGTCCCTGGTGTGCTGGATAGAAGCCAAAAATGATTCACTGTATAAGGTGTCGAGCAGGGTCGCCATATCCGTTTCCAGGTGGTCATCCGCTTTTCGAATGATATCATCCGGTGTTCTGCCTTCGTATATGACTATTTTGACCGGAGTTTGATTACCACTTCGCAATAACCTCACAAGCTCTATATTGCTCATTCCCGGGGTCAGAATGTACCGGCCGGGCTTTACTGATTTATCATTGTAGCCCATTTTTTGGGACAACCATTTAAATCCATTTTCTCTCGCCAGCTGATTATTTTGTTTTAACTGGTATAGAACATCTTCGAAGGTAGATCCGGTCTTTAATTTGAGTTCTTTTTGCTTTAGTTCTTTAAACAGGACAGGGGAGAAGAGTTGATCATAATAATAATAGCCCATGCCAGCTCCAGCAAAGCATATTCCTGCAAGAATCCAAAATATTTTTTTCTTCATATCAGTATTGTTCCTGGTCATTGGGGAAGCTCACTGCCTTGACATCAGCGATATACTGTTGTGTTGCACCCAGCACGGTTTCATAGAGGTCAGCATATCTGCGAAGAAAACGAGGGGAGAACCCTTTATTAATACCCAACATATCATGCGATACCAACACTTGACCATCCGTATCATGACCTGCGCCAATGCCAATCGTCGGAATGGAAATGTTTGCACTGACTTCCTGAGCCAATGCTGCGGGTATTTTTTCCAGCACCAATCCAAAGCAACCTATCGTCTCGAGTAACTTTGCATCGGATTTTAATTTATTTGCTTCCTCTTCATCCTTAGCTCGTACGGTATAGGTCCCAAATTTGTATATCGACTGGGGAGTCAACCCAAGATGTCCCATGACGGGTATCCCGGCGCTTAGGATTCTCTTTATACTTTCTTCTATTTCCTGCCCCCCTTCCAGCTTGACACCATGAGCACCAGATTCTTTCATGATTCTAATGGCGCTTTCTAAGGCCAGCCTTGAGTTGCCTTGATAAGTGCCAAAAGGTAAGTCGACTACTACAAAGGACCTTTTGACTCCCCGGATTACGGATGACGCATGATAAATCATTTGATCGAGCGTGATTGGAAGAGTGGTCTCATGACCAGCCATTACATTCGAAGCAGAGTCACCTACTAATAATATATCCATCCCTGCAGCATCAAAGATTTTCGCCATAGAATAATCATAAGCAGTCAACATGGCAATTTTTTCTTTTCTGGCCTTCATTTCCAGCAATACCTGGGTAGTAATCCTTTTAATTTCTTTGTGTACCGACATGATATTTATTTATTTCTTAGAATTTTAGCGGCCGAAAAGTTACAAGTATAATCTTGAATATTCAGAGCATTCCTTAAATCATATTTGCCAGTATAAATTCTTATTCCGTGTAAATATTATATCGCAATCGTGATTATTAACACATTAAAGAAATTATCATTTATTATTTTTGCCCCATGCAGGCATATCTAGACCTTCTTCAAAAAATCATAAACGAGGGTAGTGTAAAAAATGATCGTACCGGGACTGGCACTAAAAGTTTGTTTGGATACCAGATGAGATTCGACCTGAATGCCGGGTTTCCACTCATGACCACTAAAAAACTTCATATTAAATCGATTATTTATGAATTGCTCTGGTTCTTGAAAGGAGACACCAATATTAACTATTTAAAAGATCATGGAGTGAAGATTTGGGATGAATGGGCTGATGCTCAGGGGGATTTAGGTCCGGTCTATGGTAGGCAATGGCGTAGTTGGCCTGCTCCAGATGGCAGATCGATCGATCAGATCTCACAAGTGGTCCATACGATCAAAAACAATCCCGACTCCCGACGGATGATAGTGAGTGCCTGGAATGTGGCTGAATTGGATGAGATGGCTTTGTGTCCCTGTCATTGCCTTTTTCAGTTTTATGTAGCTGATGGTAAATTGTCTTGCCAGCTTTATCAAAGGTCAGCTGATGTTTTTTTAGGCGTGCCTTTTAATATTGCATCTTACGCTTTGCTTACACATATGATTGCGCAAGTGGTTGGATTACAAGTAGGATATTTTGTACATTCTTTTGGTGATGTTCATTTATATTCAAATCACCTGGATCAAGCCAAAGAACAATTGGCTCGCATACCACGTAAACTCCCCTTATTAAAGATCTCTCCATCAGCTAAAGATATTTTTAACTTCAATTTTGACGATTTTGAATTTATAGATTATTCACCATATGCAACTATAAAAGCTCCGGTAGCAGTGTAGCGCTAAGTATAAAGCCAGAATGAACGAATTTTTAAAGACTTGAAATATAATAAAGAATGAGATACTTTAGGGACCGAAATGATTTTGAGAAAAAGCGGAAAATGTCTGCCTCAGGAAAGAAAACAGACCGATTCTATTTAGATAGTGTCTAAATAGAAAAAACAATCTAAAAGAAATCTTAAAATCAGATCGCCATTTTCTATTTTTGCGTCGCTATATCAACCATATAAGCTTAATATTATAATATAAGTTTTCATGATATATAAAATATTCAGATTTAGTAGTTTATTTTTTGTTTTATCACTAAGTCTCCTCACGACCACCTGGTCTCAGGGTAATCCTGATGAAGGTAAAACCTTGTTTGCTAATAATTGTGCTGCCTGTCATGCAAAAGACATGAAGACCAGGGCTACAGGGCCAGCTTTAGCAGGATTCAATGATCGATGGGCAGACTTTCCGGAGGCAGATTTAAGTGCATGGATTCGTAATTCTCAGGCTTTAGTTGCCAAAGGCCATCCAAGGGCTCAGGCACTCTGGAAAGAATGGGGTCCAACTGTCATGACTGCATTCCCCAATTTGACCGATGATCAAATTTTATCAATAGAGGCATATATAAAAGGTGTAGCTGCAGGTACCTATGGCGTTGCAGCCGCAGCCCCGGTAGTTGCAGTCACGACGGATACAAAGCCTCAGGGGTTGAGCTGGATTTGGTACGCTTTATTAGGCGTATTGGTTTTTATGGCCGCTATTCTCAGTAGATTGATTGGCGGACTCAATCGTCTTAGTAAAGTTCAAGCTGGTGAAGTGCCTGTAGAACCTAAGAGTTTTTGGGAATTTCTGACCAGTAAGGGCATGATCACCACTTTAATCATCCTGGGAGTAGTTTTAGCTGGCTATACTACGGTAAAGAACGGAATTGGCTTTGGTCGGCAGCAAAACTATCAACCTGACCAGCCTATCAAGTTTTCTCATACCACGCACGCCGGGCTGAATAAAATTGATTGCTAATACTGCCATGATGGAGCCCGCAGAAGCAAACATTCTGTCATTCCGGCCATGAATACCTGTATGAATTGCCATAAAGCGATTACCAAGGGTAGTACTTATGGTACCTCAGAGTTGAGTAAAATATTTGCCTCTGTAGGATTTAACCCAAATACTAATCAATATATACCAAACTATGATCAACTCCCTGAGAAAGACATCGAAGGGATATTTAAAAAATGGATTGGCGATAACTACCTCGTAGACAATAATATAAAGGCTATTGACCGGGATGGGGAAAGAGTGATGAATGAGCAGTGGAATGAAATTAAGTCCAGTCTTACCAGTTCGACCAAACCTAAAATACAAGGTCCGGTAGAATGGATTCGAATCCACAGCCTGCCTGATCATGTATATTTTAACCATGCACAACATGTAACTGTAGGCGGAATTGAGTGCCAACAATGTCATGGAAAAGTAGAGACCATGGATGTCGTGAGGCAATATGCTACTTTATCTATGGGTTGGTGTGTAAATTGTCACCGAGAAACTGAGGTGAAAAGCTTCAGCACAAACAACTATTATCTTGGTCAATACGAGAAATATCATGACGCTTTAAAAAATGGCACGATGAAAAAAGTGACCGTTGAAGACATTGGCGGATTAGAGTGTCAAAAGTGCCATTATTAATATATTACAAATTAGAGATAAATTTTTGAATCAATTCAGTATGAGCGACAAATTAGAAGGAATCTGGATAGGAGAAAAAGATCTTAACTCAGATATAGATTACCTCAAACAAGCCGACGAAAAATCTCGAATTAGACCTGATGAGACTACACCGTCAGAGGACTCACCAGAGCATCAGTCCAACCGACGGGACTTTCTTAAATATATGGGATTTGGACTGGGAGCCGCTACTTTGGCAGCCAGTTGTAAGACACCCATACGAAAAGCCTTGCCATATTTGGTCAAACCAGATAGCATCGTACCCGGGATTGCAAATTATTACGCTTCTTCATATGTAAATGGTGGCGATTATTGCAGCATCCTGGTCAAAACCAGAGAAGGACGCCCCATCAAAATTGAAGGCAATTCACTTTCTAATATATCCTTTGGAGGTACCTCCGCGCGTGCCCAGGCATTGGTGCTGTCATTATATGATACTCACCGTATCCAGGGTCCAATGATCAAAGGAGAAAATAAATGGGAATCTGCTTCGTGGGATGTATTGGATGAGAAGATTGGAAAAGAAATATTACCTGCCTCCAAAGTCAGAATACTTTCTAATACGATATTGTCTCCGACCACTAAAAAAGTAATCGGAGAGTTTAAATCTAAATATCCAAATACGGAAGTGATCAGTTATGATCCTATTTCCTCTGCGGCCTTGTTAATCGCCAATGAAACCAATTTTGGCATAAAAGCTATCCCATCTTACCGTTTTGACGAAGCAAAGGTCATTGTAAGCTTCAATGCTGATTTTCTGGGCACATGGATTTCACCTATCGAATATGCTCACCAATATATCAAAGGAAGAAAAATAAGTGAGGTCGCTGGGGCCAAGATGTCCCGCCATTTTCAAGTAGAAAGTCATATGTCACTGACAGGGTCCAATGCGGATAATCGTATACTGATAAGACCTTCTGAACAAGGAGCTGCTATTGCATTTTTATACAATGCACTGGCTTCGAAAAGTGGTGGTGCTACCTTGACCAGTCCGCCTCTAAATGAAAAAGCTGCCGGCTCCCTTGCCAAAGTAGCCGACCAACTGCTAGCCAACAAAGGTGCCTCTTTAGTTGTGTCAAGTTCCAATAATGTTGCTGAACAAATTATCGTCAATAGAATCAACCAACTTTTAGAGAATTACGGTAAGACACTAGATATTACCACTCCTTCTTACCAAAGACAAGGGGATGAAAAAGCCCTTGAAAAGTTAATAGCAGACATGGATGCAGGGAGTATAGATGTCCTCATCGTTTTGGACAATGCCAATCCAGCCTATGATTATCCGGGAGCTGACAAATTTGTAGCTGCTGTTTCAAAAGTAAAATCTAGAATTTCTTTTGCTGGATCATTAAATGAGACAGGTGATCTGTGCAATATGATTGCGCCGAATCATCATCTCCTGGAATCCTGGGGTGATGCGGAGCCTAAAAAAGGTCAGTTGTCATTGATTCAACCAACCATAGCTCCTCTATTCAATACCCGGCAGGCTGAAGTATCCTTATTGAAGTGGGCTGACAGCAATACAGTAAACCTAAAGGCAGAATCACCTTATTATGATTATTTGAGGCACGTTTGGTTGAATTCATATTTGCTCAATGATTCATGGGATCAAGCTTTACATAATGGCGTTTTTGTAGAGGAGAGTACGACTGAATCAGGTGCCGTCTCGATACCTGCTATTGATTTAAGTAATCTGAAAGTAACTCAACCAGTCAATGCCGAAAACGAAATTGAGTTTTTTGAAACTGTAAATATTGGAGCAGGCCAACATGCCAACAACCCATGGTTGCAAGAAATGGCTGACCCGGTGACCCGATGTGTTTGGGGTAATTATTTGGCAGTGCCGGTGGCTTTCAATGGCGTCAATAAGTTTGTCGGTGCTTTTGACTTGTCCAATGGTGATGTAGTCAAATTGGGTATAGGAAATGGGATTATTGAGACAGAGACTATTCAACAGTTTGGCCAAATGCCGGGTACCATGGCTATAGGGTTAGGCTACGGTCGCAAAGTGGCTGGCCCTGCAGGAAAAAATATTGGTACCAATGTTTTTTCTTATTGTCAAATAGTAGATGGTTTGATCCAGTACTTTAATACCGTAGCTGCTGCTCCTGTCAAGTTGAGTTCTAATGAAAGGCTTGCTTGTGTACAATATCATCATACCATGGGAGTAGAAGATATTGATAAGAAGACCGGTACAAAAATCAATGCTGATGAAGCTGCTACAGTATTTTTTACCTATTTCGGCTTAGCTAAGCAAGGTTTTCAAGGCTCTTTAGTAGATCGATCTGTCATTAGACGCGCTAACCTTAGTGATTTGGAGAAATTTGCAGGTGAACTTAAAGAAGAGCGCAAAGAATTCCAGCATCTCAATGATCAGACACTTTATCCTGATTATTCAGAGTTTTATGAGAAAGGTCTTCAGTGGCATATGCACATAGATCTCAATTCTTGTATAGGTTGTGGTGCCTGTGCTGTAGCCTGTATGGCTGAAAACAATGTCCCCGTAGTGGGTAAAAAAGAAGTCAGCCGACATCATGAAATGACCTGGCTTAGAGTAGATCGATACTATTATGGTGATGCTCACAATCCTAATGTAGTGTTTCAACCACTGATGTGTCAGCATTGTCATAATGCTCCTTGCGAAAATGTATGTCCTGTCAATGCTACCAACCACAATAGTGAGGGGATCAACCAGATGGTTTACAATCGTTGTGTAGGTACCAGATACTGTGCCAACAACTGTCCTTATAAGGTTCGTCGATTTAATTGGTTAGACTATATGAAAGCTGACCTATGGCCTATTAATGAACCTTCTATCACTGAAGGCGAAGAGTCTCCTTTTATGACAGACAATTTGACGAGGATGGTTCTTAATCCAGATGTCACTGTGAGGGCAAGGGGAGTTATTGAAAAATGTTCTTTCTGTACTCAAAGAATCCAGGAAGGTAAATTGACAGCAAAAAAAGAAAATCGCACATTGGTAGATACCGATGTAAAGACAGCTTGCCAATCAGCATGTCCTACAGGTGCAATTACTTTTGGGAACATTAATAATAAAGCTTCTAATGTTCATGGAAAGGTGGCTCATCCGCTTAATTATCAAGCGTTGGAGGAGATAAACACCAGACCTTCGGTTACATATATGTCCAAGATTACAAACCGCGATGAAGCCATTGAAGCATGAAATTGAATATTTTTTTAACTATTAGTGATTTAACGAATAAAATATGAGCGCAATAGTTTCTCCGATCCGGGAACCATTAATACGCGGAAGCAAGACTTACCATCAGATCACAGAAGATTTGTGTGCTGCTACTGAAAGAGCGCCAAGCTTGGCATGGATTCTTGCTTTTGGTGCTGCCACAACTGCCCTGAGCATTGGTATGTTTTGTATCATTTGGACTATTTGGGTAGGTATCGGAAGTTGGAATCTCAATCGAACTATTGGATGGGGATGGGATATTACCAACTTTGTATGGTGGATCGGTATCGGACACGCTGGTACACTGATCTCTGCCATCCTTTTGTTATTTAGACAAAAATGGCGTACAGGGGTAAATCGTGCAGCAGAGGCTATGACCATATTTGCTGTTATTTGTGCCGCTTTGTTTCCAGGTATCCACGTTGGTAGAATGTGGGTAGTTTATTTCTTTTTCCCTTATCCAAATACGAGAGGACCGCTTTGGCCCAATTTTAATTCGCCTTTGTTATGGGACTTGTTCGCTATTTCTACATATTTCTCCGTATCGCTCCTTTTCTGGTATACAGGTTTGGTTCCGGACTTTGCTACGGTGAGGGACAGAGCCAAAGGTGTTCGTAAAAAATTATACAACTTTCTGTCATTTGGATGGACCGGTTCAGCCAAACATTGGCAAAGATGGGAGGCGCTTTCTTTGGTTCTTGCTGGTATCTCAACCCCACTAGTGCTTTCAGTTCACACTATAGTAAGTTTTGACTTTGCAACTTCAGTGATTCCAGGATGGCACACTACCATTTTTCCGCCTTACTTTGTCGCTGGAGCTATTTTCTCGGGATTTGCGATGGTCCAGACTTTGATGCTTATCACCCGAAAAGTCTTAAAGTTAGAAGATTACATCACCGTGGAACATATTGAATCCATGAATAAAGTCATACTGCTCACAGGTACTATTGTGGGGGTGGCCTATCTTACAGAGTTGTTTATAGCTTGGTATTCCGGATACGTTTACGAGCAATTTGCTTTCTTTAATAGAGCTTTGGGGCCTTATTGGTGGGCCTACTTTGGCATGATGGCTTGCAATGTGCTTTCGCCCCAATTATTTTGGTCCAAAAAAATCAGAAGAAGTATTTATTGGACCTTTCTCATGTCAATTTTCGTCAATATTGGTATGTGGTTTGAGCGATTTGTAATTATAGCTACCACGCTTGCAAGAGATTATTTGCCTTCAAGCTGGAGTTTATATTCTCCAAGTTGGGTTGAGATCGGAATTTTCATAGGCACCCTGGGAATATTTTTTACTTTCTATTTGATTTTTGTGCGATTAGCTCCCGTGGTTGCTATCGCAGAAGTGAAACATATCCTAAAGGTTGCTGGTGATCAATACGTGGATAAAAATAATGCTGCAGCTAAAGAAGCAGCACTACATCCGCCGGTACACCATGAAGAACATGCAGCGCATCATTGATAAAATTTAAATTTAACTGATCTTATGTCCAATCATAAAGAAGTAATATACGGTTTATACAACGACGAGGAAGATTTGTTGAAAGCGGTAAAAAAAGCCAATTCAATGGATCTTTCTATCATGGATGTTTTTACCCCTTTTCCGGTGCATGGCTTGGATTCGGCCTTACACCTGTCTGAGTCACGACTTCATCAGGGCGGATTTGTATATGGTTTGTTGGGTTTATTGACCGCCTTTTTAGGAATGACCTGGATTTTTACCAAGGATTGGCCGATAATTTTTGGTGGTAAGCCATATTGGTCGGTTCCTGCTTTTATACCCATTACCTTCGAAATGACGGTATTATTTGCTGCCTGGGGTATGACCATCACTTTCTATATTATTTGTGGCCTCGGCCCTGGTATTTCTAATGAAGTTTTAGACGACCGAATTACTGATGATAAGTTTTGTATCGCATTCAATAAATCTAATATTGATCCTTCTAAAGTAAATGAGTTTTTTAGAACTACAGGAGCCGCCGAGGTTAATTCTAAAGTAATGTAATCTATGAGTAAGAAAAATTTTATTTATTTGGGTTTTATCTGCTCTCTGATGTGGTGGGGTAGTGCTTGTTCTACTGCTGGAGGCAATAAGACTGGCCATGAATTCATGCCTGATATGGTGCATCCTATTGGATATGAAGCCAACTTTTATGATTTTTATTATTTTAACCGGTGGGGGACTGAAGCTGAATATAAAAAATATGCTACACCCAGACTTCCAGTTAAGGGAACGATAGCAAGAGGTATGGTCGGCGATGCTTCCTCTTCCCTGGGTATGCCTGCCAACGGTTCGGTACCATATTATTATGCGGACACTGAAGATGACCGTGTGCGAGCTTCAAAAGATATTACTACCAGTCCAATACCCATTACGGAAGCCGGTCTGGCTTCTGGTAAATTACTGTATAATATCAATTGTGCTATTTGTCATGGCGAGAAAGGAGATGGTGCCGGATATCTTGCGCGGGATGGAAGCAAATACCCTGTAGCTCCGGCTAATTTTAAACAAGATACTTTTTATCATTCCTCTAATGGCAGATTTTACCATGCTATTATGTTCGGTAGAAACTTAATGGGGAGTTATGCTGACAAGCTTTCTTATCAAGAGCGTTGGCAGGTAATTCAGTATATCCGCTCACTTCAGGCAAAAGACAAAAAACTTCAGTACGACGAGACGGCAAATTCCTTTAATTCAGATATCCCGTTTGCAAAATGGGCACCTCAACCATCCGGTGAGGCAGGAAAGGCTATGCAAGAACACGAAATGACCCCTAAAGAATCACTACCCAAACATTGATAATTTAATTATTTGACATGGCAGATCAGCATCATATGACATCGACAGATATACATGCTCAAAAGTTCGAATTGAGCTCTACGGCACGGACAGTATTATTATCCACACTTGGTGTAGGATTGTTGTGTCTTATATTTATTTATTTTAAGGATGACCAGTTTCACACCCGGTTTTGGACTTCTATTTTACATAATTCCATTTTCTTCACAGGGATAGCTTTATTTGCACTTTTTAAATACGCAGTATCTGTTGTTGCACTTGGGGGTTGGGTAGTAGCATTCAAAAGAATTTGGGAAGCTTATGCGCAATTTTTATTGATTGGATTGGTTTTATTGCTCATTCTTGCTGGCGGACTTTACATGGGCTATCACCACTTGTATCATTGGAATGACCTTGGAGTTCGTACATCGGACAAAGTCATCATTGGTAAATCAGGTTTTTTGAATAAAAACTTTTTTACTTTATTTACCATTGTCGTTATGGGCGTTTGGATATTCCTCGCTAAGAAGATCAGATCTATATCGCTCGATGAAGATGTAAATGGCAATGCCAGTTTCAGTCATCATGTGCAACTAAGAAAATATTCATCCATAGCTCTTCCAGTGATCGGATTTACAAGTGCAGCATTCATTTGGCTTTGGATCATGTCTTTGGATGCTCATTGGTATAGCACTATGTTTGCCTGGTATAGTTCGGCTTCTTTATTTGTGGCCATGATGGCTTTGACCATTGGCATCATTATCTATATGAAGTCATTGGGTTATCTTGAAGAAGTCACCACGGAACATTTACATGACTTGGCCAAATTCGTTTTCGCCTTCTCTATATTCTGGACCTATCTCTGGTTTTCACAATATATGTTGATCTGGTATAGTAATGTTGGTGAGGAGACGATATATTTCCGACAAAGGTTTGATCACTACAAAGTGTTGTATTATGGCAATCTCGTCTTAAACTTTGTTTTGCCTTTCCTTTTATTTATGAGAAATGATACCAAAAGAAAGGTTGGAACCTTGATCTTTGTTTCAATGCTTGTATTTTTTGGACATTGGTTGGACTTCTTTCAAATGACCAAGCCCGGTCCTTTACATACCGCTCATGAAATAATGGCTGAGAGAAGCTCAATAGGGGAACTACAAACTTTGGAGACGAAGCCGATGGAGGTTCATCAGGCTGAAACTAAAGCCTCTGCAGAAATGACCACTCCATCAGGTGAGAAAGCAGCTGAATCTACTCACGAATCAACTTCTGCCTCAGAACATTCGACCACAGAAAATGTACATGGAGAAGAAATGCATGAGACCGGACATGAAGCCTCCTCTGATTATACACCTGGTTTTACCATACCTGGATTACTTGATATAGGAGTTTTGCTGGGCTTTCTGGCTGGATTTTTATTGTTTGTATTTAAAGAAATAGGTAAGGCTCCATTGCAGGCTAAAAATGACCCATATTATGCAGAAAGCTTACATCACCATGTGCAATAACCTTATAAATATTTGATATAAAAAATTAATATGACCGCAATCATAATCATCGGCATCCTCGCTTTACTAGCCATCGTGGTAGTACAGATCGGCAAACTTAGTGATCTGCGCAGTAAAATCATGGGCGAAGAAGATATCAATTATCAGAACTATGATATAACTGGGAAGTTATTATTATTTTTCATGATAGGTTTTCTGATATTTTGTGTGGTATCTGCTTATCATTATAAAAATTGGATGCTTGGCTATGGACCACATGAATCTGCCTCTATACATGGCCATAGTATTGACGGTATGTTCAATACGACCTTGATCTATACCGGCATTGTGTTTTTTGTCACTCAGATTTTATTATTTTGGTATGCTTTTAAATACAGAAGTCAAAGAGGTTCTAAAGCTATTTACTTTCCTGGCAGCACCAAATTAGAATTGATTTGGTCTATTGTGCCCTCTATTGTTTTGGTCATATTAGTAGCCAGAGGCTTGATTGCCTGGAATGATATCATGGCGGATACCAAAGCTGAAGATAATGCCATCGAGATTGAAGCTACTGCATTTCAGTTTGCTTGGAATATTCGGTATGCGGGAAATGATGGGGTTATAGGTACTAAAAATTATAAAAAAATAACTCCTCTAAATGCTTTAGGTCAGGATTTTAACGATATTAAAAATCTCGATGATTTCAATGCAGATGAAATA
This sequence comes from Saprospiraceae bacterium, assembly GCA_016709995.1. NCBI lineage: Bacteria > Pseudomonadati > Bacteroidota > Saprospiria > Saprospirales > Saprospiraceae > Saprospiraceae bacterium. Next base: position 1,200,082 of record JADJLQ010000001.1, on the reverse strand, counting down.
GTGTTGCCTGTAGGCAGGAAAGTCAGAGTGCGCATCATAGCGAAGGATGTATTGCATAATTTCTATTTGCCTCAATTTAGAGTAAAAATGGATGCGGTACCTGGATTGCCAACTTTTTTCGTTTTTACGCCTACAACTACGACGGAAGAATATCGTGAGCGTCTTAGAAAATATAAAGAGTATCTAGCTCCATCTGATCCATTGGATCCAACGAGTGAGCCACTTTGGAAGGCCTTTAATTATGAGTTGGCTTGTGCCGAATTGTGTGGTAAAGGACATTATTCGATGAGGCGTTTGGTAAAGATTGTTTCTGAACAAGAATATGAATCCTGGAAAGCCAATCAAAAATCAACTTACCTCACTAATATCAGAAACACTGATGAGGATCCATTCAAAGGGCAAGTATTGGACATTGAAGTTAAATCGCGCCGAGATGCTTTTTTTGGCCAGGTTGATAAAATATTGAAAACAGATAGTCTTGTTGGAAAGCAAACTATCAAGTTGGAGCATATCCAATTTGAGACTGGCAGTGATAAGTTAACACCAGATTCAAAATACGAATTGGATAATCTTATTGAGCTTATGGTCAATAACAGCGGTGTGACCTTAGAAGTAGCAGGACATACGGACAATACCGGTGACGCCGGATCTAACTTGGATCTATCCAACAAAAGAGCATTGGCTGTCAAAGATTATATGATAAACAGAGGAGTAGATGGTGCCAGATTAAAGGCAACCGGATACGGTCAATCTAAACCTATCGATTCGAATGACACCCCAGAAGGTAGACAAAATAATAGAAGGACAGAGTTTAAAATTTTAACGAAATAACTTAAAATAATCTTCAACCAACATGGCAGAAGTATTAGAACAAACCCCAAGCTTACCGGATGTAGATAAGCTGATCAAAGAAAATGGTTTTGATGATCATTTTCATGAGCATCATGAGGGAGATAAATACCAATCTGGATTTATCAGTAAGTACATATTCAGCATGGATCACAAGATCATCGCCAGGCAATTTTTGATCACTGGTATGGTGTGGGCTGTGATTGGAGGACTTATGTCATTGATATTCCGATTACAATTGGGATTTCCCGAAGAGAATTATGCATGGTTAAAACCTATTATTGGTAAATGGATTACCATCAACGATGCAGGATTTGGCAGTATCTCTCCACAGTTTTATTATGCCATGGTGACTATGCACGGAACTATTATCGTGTTCTTTGTATTGACAGCAGGTCTCAGTGGAACTTTTAGTAATCTGTTGATTCCATTACAGGTTGGGGCCAGAGATATGGCTTCGCCATTTTTAAATATGCTGTCTTATTGGTTTTTCTTTATGTCCAGTATCGTGATGTTATTATCACTTTTTTTAAGTACTGGGCCATTTTCAGGCGGTTGGACTGCTTATCCCCCTTTGAGTGCACTCCCGCAAGCATCGGACGGCTCAGGGACTGGTATGACGATGTGGCTGGTCAGTTTGACCTTGTTTGTGGTCTCGGTTTTGCTGGGAGGTATCAATTATATCACTACAGTATTAAACCTCAGGACTAAAGGAATGACTATGTGGAAGATGCCTATGACTATTTGGGCGTTTTTTACTACTGCCATACTAGGACTATTGTCATTTCCAGTACTAGTATCAGGATTTTTGTTGTTGTTTTTCGACAGAGGATTAGGTACAAGTTTTTATTTGAGTGAGATTTTTGTAGGAGGACAAGCTTTGGACTTTGCTGGGGGAAGCCCAATTTTATATCAGCATTTATTTTGGTTTTTAGGGCATCCTGAAGTGTACATCATCATACTTCCTGCAATGGGTATTGTATCAGAAGTGCTTTCTGTACACAGTCGCAGACCCATTTTTGGATATCGGTTTATGGTATATTCTATCCTGGCGATTGGATTTTTATCTTTTATAGTCTGGGCCCATCATATGTTTATGTCGGGAGTCAATCCTTTTATCTCTAATTTCTTTGTTGTATTTACTTTGATTATTGCTGTGCCATCTGCTGTGAAGGTTTTTAATTGGATGACCACTTTGTATGGGGGTAATATTCGACTTAATACACCGGCTTTATTTGGGATAGGATTTGTGAGTATGTTTATCTCTGGTGGATTGACAGGTATATTTCTTGGAAATTCGGCTATTGATGTTCAACAGCACGATACTTATTTTGTGGTGGCGCATTTTCACATCGTGATGGGTGTAGCAGCTATGTTTGGTATGTTTGCTGGTGTATATCATTGGTTCCCTAAGATGTACGGCAGATTTATGAATGAAACACTTGGCAAATTACATTTCTGGGGTACCATGATCGGAGCATATGCTATTTTTTGGCCAATGCACTATATTGGTATTGCTGGGGTGCCGAGACGGTATTATAGATTTGACACCTTTCAGGCATTCAATCAGTTTTCGGAGTTAAATAAATTTATGACCGTTGCAGCCATTGTAGTATTTGCTTGTCAATTAGTATTCATCGTAAACTTTTTTTATTCTATCTGGAAAGGTAAAAAGGCTACCTCGAGAAATCCATATCAGGCCAACACTTTAGAATGGACTACCGAGACTATCGTACCGGTGCATGGCAACTGGACTGGAAATATTCCAACTGTCCATAGATGGCCTTATGATTATAATAAAGACGAAAGAGAATATATACCGCAGTATGTACCAATGTCTCCTGATGAGAAAGATGAATCACATTAATAAACTTCGGAATTTTTGCTAAAGATGATCTCAGGCACTAATCAATATTCTTTTCAACAACACTTGAATGCCTTTTTGGCCAAGGTGGATGACTTGAAACAGTTGGTCAAGTTCAACCTGACATTATTTGTAGTGCTCAGCTCCGTAGTCGGATACTTACTTGCCTTAAAGGGGCCTTTCATTTGGTATCAGTTGGTCTTTCTTGTACTAGGAGGTTTTTTTATTACAGGGGCTGCAAATACATTGAATCAGATACTTGAGAGGGAATATGATGCCTTGATGGTTAGAACAGCACGCCGTCCTCTGCCAGCAGGAAGGATGGAGGTCACTGAGGCTATTTTATGGGCTGGAGTAATGGGAGTAAGTGGTATACTTCTGCTGGCCATGTTTAATCTATTTACTGCTTTATTAGGAGCAGCTTCCCTGATTATCTATGCCTTTATTTATACTCCATTAAAACGCATTACCCCATTGTCGGTTGCAGTAGGAGCTATCCCAGGCGCTTTGCCAGCGGTGATAGGTTGTATTGCTCTGGAAGGTAAGTTGACTCTTTTATCAATTACTTTGTTTGGCATTCAGTTTTTCTGGCAGTTTCCGCATTTTTGGTCTATTGGCTGGTTGGGTTTTGATGAGTACAAAAAGGCAGGTTTCAATATCATGCCGTTACCTTCTAAAGAACGTGATCCAAGTATAGGCATGTACAGCATGTTATATGCATTATTTTTGATCCCAATAAGCTTAATGTTTGTTTTGTCTCCTGATGTTAGTGTTTGGGCTATAGCTGGACTTTGTTTTGGAGCTTTAGGTTTTTCATATGCAGGATGGGGTTTGTTTAAATTTAATGACCAGGTACATGCCCGAAGACTGCTTTTTGCTTCATTGATATACTTGCCTTTTATTCAAATTATTTTATTGATTGACAAATGGCTATAGCACAGGTGAGTAATAATAATCGATTCGGAATTCATCCACAGAAATTTGCGTTGTGGGCTGCATTCGCCAGCATTGCGATGATGTTTGCGGCTTTGACCAGCGCTTATGTAGTGAGAAGGGGTGCGGGGAATTGGCTCGAATATCAAATTCCAAAAATATTTTTTGTCAGTACAATAGTCCTCTTAGGTTCAAGCCTTTCCTTACATAGATCGTATACTTCGTTTTTGGCTGGTAAAGAAAAGGAATATAAGCTACTTCTTGTGGCCACCTTTATATTGGGCTTGGTTTTTTGTAGTCTTCAATATGTGGGTTGGAGTACCCTACATGCACACGGCATCGAGGTGAGCGGTAACCCTTCCGGATCTTTTTTTTATGTAATCTCCGGTTTGCATGTTGCTCATGTACTGGGTGGCATAGTAGCATTGATCATGGCATTGATTCATGCATTTATGCTGCCATTTAAAGTGACTGAACTTCGCCGCCATCGATTTGAATTAGTATGTCACTATTGGCATTTTGTAGATATACTCTGGATATATTTATTATCATTTATGATCATTCAACAATAATTAAATAATATTTCATGTCAACCAATACAATGACCGAAAATATTCATACAGATCATGCGCAAGATGATCAGAATCTATGGGGTGGAGGCAAAGAGCCTTTTAAGGCGAGTTATGGAAAGCTGATGATGTGGTATTTTTTGATTTCAGATGCTTTTACTTTTTCTGGTTTTTTGATAGCCTATGGAGCTTTAAGATTTAGTATGCCTACCTGGCCGTTGCCAGATCATGTATTTGAATCGATACCCTTCTATGAGGGCAAAGCTCCCTTGATATTCGTGACTTTTATGACTTTTGTATTGATCATAAGCTCTGTTACCATGGTGCGTGCAGTGCAGGAAGGCCATCGGGAGAATCGTAATGGAGTGGTATTTTGGATGATTCTTACTATCATTGGGGGAGCAACTTTCCTTGGATGCCAGGCCTGGGAGTGGACGACACTGATCGTGAAAGAGAATGTCAAGCTCACTAAAAACCCATTCAGCCGACACATGGAAGATGGGGTCTATCTCAATGAAGATGGCACCGTAGCTATGCTGGACGGCAAAGAGGAGACGATTAAAAAGGGGGATTCCTATTTAATTCACAAACATGGAGAAGAATTTAGTTTACGTAAATATCGGGTTACAGATGGTCCGGACAAAGGAAAAGTAAAGCAGTTATCTTTTGGGCCTAAGGCATTTGGCGCCCTATTCTTTTTCATAACCGGTTTTCACGGTTTTCACGTTTTTTCTGGAGTATTATTTTTGGCTATTATCGCCATCAATGCTGCCAGTGGAGTATACGCAGCACGTAAAAATGGTTATGAAATGGTGGAAAAAATAGGATTGTACTGGCACTTTGTGGATTTAGTATGGGTATTTGTATTCCTTGTTTTCTATCTATTATAACCAACTTTTTAGATATTCATCTTCAATAAAAAAAACTTCAAAATATATCGATATGTCAGGTCATTTAACATATGAAGAAAGTAAACTCGTGGTATTTAAAGGATTGCGATTATTGGCCGTCATCACTTTGCTGGAGGTATTCATTGCCTTGATAGGCAACGGTCATATTATCAATGGGTTTCACCTTGCCAAATGGATTATGTATCCGCTGATGATTAGTCTGAGTTTGTATAAAGCATATTTTATCATTTATGAATTTATGCATATGAAGTATGAAGTGAAAACGCTGGCTATGGCTGTATTGCTCCCCATGACACTTTTAATCTGGGCCATGATCGCCTTCTTTAGTGAAGGAAATCACTGGTTCAATGATCGTAATTATGTGAGGACTGCTGATAAAATCGAAGTCAAAGAATCTATCACACCTCAAGGGGAACATAAAGAACCTGTCCTTGAGATTCAGGATGTACATTAATCAATTTAACCCTTAGAGTGAATAGGAAAGCAACGCCATCCATCATTATTACACTATTCATTCTGTTGGCGCTGCCGACGATTTCGTTGTATTATTCTTTCAAAGGAGCTTCGCTCAGAAAAATAGCGATGCAGGAGCTGGCTGTTAAAGGTGAGCTCCCAACTCAGTTGGCATCTTTTATTCATTCGGAAGCTTCTCTAAGATTGATTGGAAGTGTTTGCCCGGATACCTTCGCTGTTAAATCGCTTATAGAGCAGTTTTTACCTGAAAAAATGCTTTTTGTATTTGTCAACGATTCTGCTTTTTATTCAAGGTATGATCCTGCAACATCTGAAAAGTGGGTTGCTACCGGAAAGGTCAAACTTGTCAATTCAATTTCCAATTCTGACAGCTTCCTCTCAACGCCATGCAGTTTTATTTTGACGGATGACAAAAATCAGATCTTACATACTTATGATTTTCGTGAATCTTTGCAGCAGACCAGGCTGGTAGAACATGTTGCCTTGTTAGTCACTAAGAAGTAAGCTTAGGGCCTGCCGTATTTTTTTAAACTATGCAGATCAATTGGTCATTTAAGCAAAGCATTACCTCCATCATCCTAAAAATTGGATTGCTATATCTGTTTTATTCTGTGTGCAGATTGGTGTTCTATTTTATCAACCAGGGTATATTTGGTTCGATTTCGGCGGGAGAGTGGTTCAATATACTAAGAGGAGGTGTATATTTTGACACTTCAGCCATCGCCTACCTTAATGCGATTTTCATTCTTGGGTGGTTGCTACCATTTCGAAGCGTATTGCTAAATCCGATATACAAAGGTATTATGGATACCGGGTTTTTATTGGTCAACATTGTAGGCTTGTTACTCAACGTAGTTGATTTTTATTATTTCGAATTTAACCTCAAAAGGTTGACAGCCGACTTCGGTCATTGGGTGGGAGAGAGCAATGTATCCCTGATTTTGGGGAGTTTTGCATCAAGCCATTGGTATGTAGTATTTCTCTTGATTGCGCTGATAGGGGCTTTTATTTATCTGTACAGAAAAATTCCATACTTCGTCTGGGGCAATCCCTCCGTGACCAGGTTTGTTGCTGTGCAGTTGGTGACTTTGGCAGTGATGATAGGTTTGGTCATTGCAGGGATGCGCGGAGGTTTTAAACATTCTACCAGGCCTATCACTTTGAGCAATGCCGGAGCCTATGTCAAAAAACCGGAGTATATGCCGATCGTACTCAATACGCCATTTAGTATCATTCGGACCATAGACAAAAAAGCATACTCTGCAGAAACTTTTATGAATGAATCAGAAGCAAGAACGATTTTTGACCCTGTCAAAAATTATCACCATCCAGCTGATTCGTTTAGAGCATTGAATGTGGTGATTCTGATTTTAGAGAGTTATTCTAAAGAACATTCCGGGCTGCTCAACCCTGATCTTGATGGAGGCCAATACAAGGGCTATACGCCATTTTTGGATAGTTTGATGAAACAAAGTCTTGTATGCACCAATGCATTCGCCAATGGTCGTAAATCGATCGATGCGATGCCATCTGTCCTGGCCGGTCTTCCTTCGCTCATAGTGCCCTACGTGTTATCACACAACAGCCTGGATAAAATAAACTCTTTGGCTTCATTGCTGCAACCTAAAGGGTATCAATCCGTATTTGCCCATGGTGCACCTAACGGTTCTATGGGTTTTGAAGCTTTTTCAAAAATTGCTCATTTTGACCAATATTGGGGCAAAACAGAATACAACAATGATGACGATTATGATGGTATATGGGGTATCTGGGATGAGGAGTTTTTACAGTTTTTTGACAAATCTTTATCGACACTGAAATCTCCTTTTCTGGGAGTTTGCTTTACTTTGTCTTCTCACCATCCTTTTGAGGTACCTACCAGATACACCGGTAAATTTGATAAAGGAAAGTTGCCGGTACATCAGAATGTTGGATACACAGATTATGCTTTAAAACGATTTTTTGAATCCGCTTCACAAAAAGAATGGTACAAGAATACATTATTTGTCATCACAGCGGATCACAGCACGGTTGCCTGGTCACAGAAGTATAATTCTTCTGTAGGAGCTTTTTCGATACCTATACTATATTACCTCCCGGGAGGAAATTTAAAAGGAGAGTATGAGAAGGTGACTCAACAAACTGATATCATGCCAACGATCCTGGATATATTGAATTTTGATCAATCCTTCGTAGCTTTTGGCAATAGTATCCTGGACACTTCAGCAAATCACTTTGCGCTAAACTATATCAATGACCAGTACCAGTGTATTGTCGATGGAGAGGTTTTGACTAGCATAGATGGTAAAAAACTGACGGGTTTGAATCCAATAACTTCTTCCATGGAAATAGGTGAAAGCTTATTGGGTAAGAATTCTAATCTTGAAAAGACGAAGTTGACTTTCCTCCAAGCCATCATTCAACAATATAATCAACGGATATTGAAAGATAAATTGACAGAGACTCAATGAAAAATACTATGGATAATATAATACCTAAATATCAACCGCAACTGGCTAAAAGGCTCAACCGCATAGCCTTGATCGTATCTATCATCGTCATATTGGTAGTAGCATCTTTAAGGCGACTGCACGTGGATACTTCGATAGATTTTAGCTGGTTGGCAGCCTTCCATTCCACACTCAATGCGATCACAGCGATCGGTTTGCTGCTGGCATATTATTTTATAAAAAACAATAATATAATATGGCATAAGCGATTGATGATCGCCAATATGATTTTCTCCGGCCTGTTTTTGTTATCTTATATCGTTTATCACCTGACGACGCCAGAGACCAAATATTGTCATGAAGGAGGCATTCGGTATTTTTATTTAATCATGCTTGCCACGCATATTATTTTGGCAGCTGTCATTCTACCGGTGATATTATATACTTTTATCAGGGCCTATACCGGACAAATAGAATTACATAAGAAAATGGCCAAGTGGGCTTTCCCATTGTGGTTATATATTGCCATTACGGGGCCAGTGATCTATTTAATGTTAAGATCATGCATGTGATGCCAGATAATCCCTAAATTTGCAGCTATGAAAAACTGGCGTCGCTTATTTTTGCTGATTGGACTCTTATTGACGGTGGGTCTGATTTCTGCACAATGCCCAATGTGCAGGATGTCTGTCGAATCCAATTTGGAAAATGGAGGTACCATAGGTAGGACCATCAATGCAGGTATCATGTACATGTTGCTGATGCCATATATTCTTGTGGGTACATTGGCTTATGTATGGCATAAAAATAAAAAGAAACAGCAAGATTGGGATAATGCTTCCGATGCCTCCGGTGACCCTGGTGCAAGCTTAAATTGAAGCTGGAGCAACGGAGAATATCTGCTCTGATAATTCTTCACTGGTGATATCAAGGTGAGAGCTATCATAAAAACATTCCCCATTGCGTATCAATAATACTTGGGGGGATTCGTGATGTACCGAATAATGATGTGCTATATAATTACTGATATTTCGGTGGGCAAGTAGGTCTAAATAATATATCTCTAGACCTACCTGATTCAGATCTTCTTTTTCCGAAAAAATTAATAATCTTTTTCTGGCTATATGACTGATAGAACAACTGGTACTGTGCTTAAATATTAATGCAATCTTATTGCTTGGTAATCGATCAATGCCCTGAATCTGATCCAGGGAGGTAAGAGAAGTCCAATCCATATAAATACTTACGATGTTAGAAATCGCTGGGGCAACCAATACCTCGATTGCAAGCCTCAACGAATATCATCATAAGAACAATGAATGCCCAAAATAGTTTCTTAGAAAATACCTTTTTCATCTAATAATAATTTTTAAAGATATACATATAACACCTCAAACGATCAAATGATGGTGCAAAAGTATAGATTTTTTGTTAAGTATTAACAAATTAGTCATTATACCAATGTATAAACTATTGATTAGGTCATAAAAAAAATAATGTCAACTTGATTTAAAATACAAATAGTGCACTCTATAGTAAGTATTTATCAAATTGTTAATATTTTAGCACTTTCCCCCCTACAAACAGTATATTGGCTATGCGCATATGGGTATGGAACGCAGTGGTATTATTATTGCTTATGAGCATAATCTCCAGGGATTATGTGACTAAACAACGGGATCAAAGAGCCATCAAACTTAAACAGTCCTCCCTTCAAAATACCAATATTGCCCTTCCTGATGGATTGGTGTGTCAGAGTGGTGCAAGCACAGTTAATTATGATGGTCCTGATGAGATATGTTTGGGTCAGACAATCGGTGATTTTACCGCCAGCTTTGTTGATAGGGATCCTAACCTGGTCAAGCCACATTATGATAAGTTTTTTATAAATGAGATTGACCCGGATACCCAAGGTAATGATACTGCAGAATTTGTCGAGATTCTTGGACCCCCTAATACTTCGTTAAATGGATTTGTGCTTGTGTTTTTTAATGGAGATGCATCAAATGATGCATCCTACAGATCTTTAGATTTGGACCGATTTTCCACAGATAGTTGTGGCTTTTTTTTAGCACATGGACCGAAAGTGCCTGATCCTCACCCAGCAAATAGTTTGTATGATACATTGATAACTGTTGGGAATGGATTTATTCAAAACGGGCCTGATGCGATTGGATTGTATCAAGTAGCCTCATTTCCAAATACCGGTGGAGCTGCCACTGCGATTGGATTAGTTGATGCAGTAGTTTATAATAATGCCGCGCCAGTTGATGCGGTTTTACGGGATACACTTTTACAAACTACACAATTTCGTGATAATACTGCTGCTTCATTGGCCAGAATGCCTGATGGTAACGGCCTTTTTGTATTAGACTCAACGCCGACACCCGGTACTTTTAATGCAGGAATAACTGGATACAATTACGTGTGGCTACTCACTAAAAATGACACAATATTAGAATCGAAAGAAGGTTTAAATGCATCCGGGTTTCCTGTAAACTTTACACTCAATGACGAAGGTGATTATTGTGTATATGGACTTTCCTATTATGGTGAATTGGCTGATTTTCAAGCATGTGGATTTGTTTCAACAGCACAAATCAAAGATTCTATAGCAGCAGGATATTGCGGTACCTTGAGTGATAATTGTCAATCATTTAATGTAAGTGGTGGTTTTTCATTTTTATCAGCTTCGACTACAGCATGCTCTACATTTGATGCCAATGGTACATACCAGGTGATTTTAAAATGGCTTGGTACTGCGCAAGGACCTTTTCAAGGACCGGATTATATGGCGATGATTGCCGGGTCTGCTATGATTTCTGGTGATACCACCTGCTTTACCAGCGATCCGATACCCGGCGGAGATACTCTATATTATCGATTGTTAAATGATCTTTGTGAAGACACCGTGACTAACTCGATTACTCAGTTTTGTGATTATTGCAGTTTCATGATCCCTCCTGATCATTTGGAAGATATAGGGGTTTGTGATATTGGACCGGTGACTATCACGCCTGCTGGAGGAGGTATTCCACAGATCAAACCTGCTGCAGATTTGTTTTTTTCGGAATATGTGGAGGGCTCCTTGAACAATAAATGTTTGGAGATTTATAATGGTACTCCAGACACAGTTGACCTTGATGCGGAGCATTACCGAGTGTCTATCTATTTTAATGGGGATACGAATCTATTAACACAGGGCATCATCGATCTAACAGGAAAGATACCCCCGGACGGGACTTTTGTTTTGTGCCACAATCTGGTTAGCCTGCCCGCCTTTATTAATGCATCAAATCAATTATCACCCAATCTTGATTTTAATGGTGACGATTTTATCAAGCTCACCCATGATGGAATTTTGATAGATGCTATAGGGCAGATAGGATTTGACCCTGGTGCTCAATGGGGAAGTGGACTACAATCCACGCAGGACAATACCTTGCGAAGATATAGCCAGATCTGCCAAGGTGATACGGATTCCACGGATGTTTATTTGCCCGCTGCATCGTGGGCAGGATTTCCAATAAATGATTCTGCAGGCATTGGCACCCATACTTACACTGCCATGGAAAACATCGTTGATTATTACAAGTTTTATAGTGGCGATCCTTTGATTGGAGGGCAACTTTTAGATAGTGGGCTTGCCTACCAAACTACAGTCGCTGCAGGGAGCACAACTACGATATATTACACAGCCTACCATGCTGGATATCAATGTGAGTCAACGAGTGACTCTGTCAAACTCCTTTCTACCAAAAGCAATTTGATCTGCAATGACTTCGTCCATGTGAGCTTACCGGTCTCCAATTGTGAGAAAACGGTCTTTGCAGAGGATGTACTTCAAAATCCAGGCAATTGTTCATTTCCTGTACTGCTCAGTTATCCTCAGGGTACTACGATCTATAAAGAAGGTAATATTCTTGATCGCAGCCATATCGGTTACAAGATGGTCTTCAGTGTCAGAGATCTTTATGGTAATTCATGTTGGGGCTATCTGATGGCAGAAGACAAGTCAGCGGCTGAATACCAATGCAAGAAGGATACGGTCTCCTGCTTTGAACTTGGTGCCATATTATCCACCCTCGATTCGGTGGTGGATGGCTGTGCAGGTACTGTCAGGTATGTGCAGCAGATTTTATACTCTGACTCGGCATGTGATCATACCTTCCTGGGTAGGATGATTAGAATAGTGATCGCAACTGACCAATGGCAAAATTCGAATGTTTGCCAGGACACATTTTTAATTAAAAAGTCGACTTTTTCGGAAGTGAACGGGCCTGATAAACTGAATCTCAATTGTGATCTTTTTGCAGGATCTCCTGCTGAGTTTTTCATACCTGATTCATTGCTGAGTTATCAGAGGGACGGATTGATCTCTGAAGATTTTCAGGTAGTGCCTTTTTTAGATACTTTTGATATGTATCCTTCTCCGAAGGCACTTTGTAACCTTAAAACCACTTACCATGATGTTGTATTTCCACTTTGTGGTAATGGCATGGTCATCAGAAGAGAGTGGGATATACTGGATTGGTGTACACTCAGGGATACTTTTTTGATCCAATATATTCACATTGAGGACCTGGCAGCTCCGCGTGCCTCTGCCTTGTCCCCTGTATTGGAAGCCAATGCGAATGCTCATGATTGTTATGGCACTATCACCAGGTATCGAAGACAGAGTTTTAGTGATTGTTCAGATCATACAGATGCCATGCACTATGATTATCCTGATCCTGCTCAAAATGGAAAGATCGTGCGAGTGGAGGGCGAGATTCTGGACCCAATCCGGCTACCGGTGGGTGTGCATCAAGTCATATTTACTTCGGTAGATGCCTGCGGACATTTTACCGAAAAAGCTGTGCCTGCTATTATTACAGATATCACTCCGCCCACTCCGGTGTGTGACTCGCATCTCGTGACTACAGTAGATCCACAAACATGCTGGTCCAGGATATATGCTACCGATCTGGATCAGGGCAGCAGGGACAATTGTCAGTCGACGCTTCATTTTGCAGCAGCTTCCATGGATAGTATAGTGTATTGGCAAAATTACTGGTATGGCTATCTTGAGCAAAAATGTGGCAAAACAGCATACTGGGCACATATCAACACTTACCAAAATTTAATAGATCATTGGATCAATTGTTATGTTTTTGGCGATTATGTAGAGCTGGCCAGTTGTGTAGACAAGCAGGTGGTACTTAGGGCATATGAGGCAGATTACATTCCTTTGTATGATCCGCATGGCACTATCTTGACTAATCATGAATGGTACTGTTTGCATGCTACATCTTTTGGCAGAACTGAACTTAATTACAGTTATTTTAAAAGCGGATTTAAATCTGTCACCAGGCCTAAACTAGATTGTATAGATACGCTGAGGCTCCGGTATTATGATGCTCCTGTGTTTGACCCGGAGGAATCTTATCTCCCTACTCAGCGTAAAAAAGCGTATTGTACCCTTAGTTTATTAGACTCCAGCAGATTATTGACTAATGGCTGTAATGGAATACGGTACAATGATTGTATGACCACAGTCACTGTAGTAGACAAGACTCCACCAGTGGCTAGCACTCCTGATGACATTGAAGTATTCTGTGATGGTGCTCAATATGGTAGGGCAGAGGACATCTGCAGCAGTTCGCCGGATAAAGAAAAAAATCTCAGCGACTTTGATTGCCTGGATCTCAAGGGCCAACCTTATTTCGAAGTCGAATGCAAAAAGGAAAACGATCTGGACCTGCAAGATGCAGTGGATGCCAATGGATTGGCATTTGGGTACTACAGCTGCTATAATGGAAGTCTCCAGGCTCATGATCAAGATAATCACAGTAGCTGCGATCCAGGCTCCTGGAGTCCTGTCTACTGCCATAGGTGGTTATGTCAAGACCAATATGATCAATCGCTTTCTAAAGTCACCGATTTGTTTTCAAAGCCTTACTATGGAGTTGCTTACGACGAATCTCATGGGGATTTGATCGTTTCGGACAACTGTGGTCTGGATACTGCCCATACCATTGTATCCGATGAACAGGCTATCCAACCTTGCGGTACCGGTTGGTATCGTCGTACCTGGAAGTTTAAAGACTTTTGTGGCAATAGTACGAGCGTGAGTCAAAAAATCATCGTGCTCCATCGATCTGATTTTGAGGTTATTTTCCCTGAAGATGTTGCCCTGGCCTGCACTGATCTACCATCGCTCGGGCTAGCCCTTACAGCCAAACCCATCATCTCCGACGATGAATGTGAGCTGGTTAGTATCACCCATACAGATCTCAGATATGATATTGTATCAGAATCCTGTTTTAAAATACTCAGGACCTGGACTGTATTGGATGAATGTATATGGTCAGCTTTACCGCACGATCTGCATGCTCCTGAAGTAATAGTCAATGATACCCTGGTGGCAGATCAGCTCAATAGATCATGCGTCTACCGAAACCTTAAAGATGGCGGCGATGGGTATATGCAGTATGTACAGATCATTAAAGTCATCGATACGGTGGCTCCTGTTATTGAATTGGATGACAAAGTCGTATGTGTGGGTGATGCAGCTTGTTTAGCTCAATTGATAAGACTGGACATCAAACTATCCGACGACTGCGATCCGCAGGGAAATGGAGTCAAGATTCAATCATATATCGACTTCGACGCACACGCTTACGATCAGAAAATCACCTCTGAAGCGGATGCTGATCAGTCCTTGGCTGTAGTCAATAAGATACTTACACTCACTAAAGTACCTCCTGGGAAACATCTGATTTTGCTAAAGGCCCAAGACCTGTGTGGGAATACTACTGAACTAGTAACGCGATTGGAGGTCAAAGACTGCAAATTGCCGACACCATATTGTTTTGATCAATTAAGTACAGTGATCATGCCTTCCAGTGGTAACCTTCGTATATGGGCCAAAGATTTTGATGCAGGCAGCTATGACAACTGTACTGCCAAATCACATTTAAAATTTTCTTTCGGAGCGGATCCTTCTGATAGCAGCAAACTCATAACCTGCCAGGATTTTAAAAACGGATTATCACAGACTTTTACATTGAACATTTGGGTCATAGATGAAACTGGGAATAAAGACTATTGTAGTACTTCAATATATATTACCAGAACACTTGGTCAAAATTGTGATTCGACCATGGGGATCACCAGACCGGTCATCAAGCCCAATCAAAATGTGGTGGTACTTCCTGCGAATACAACACCTCAACCTGCAATATTGGAAAGTCTCGGGGTGTCCAAAAAGTCCAGCATAAGCCTTAGTTTCTATCCTAATCCATTCTCGCAATCTACTACGATCAATATTGAAAGTGTTTCATCAGAGATTATTCAGTATGCAATCGTCAATATTCAGGGAAGGGTAGTGCATCAAAGAAAAACATTGGGTCAGGGAGTACATCAAATTAAGATTGGTAAAGAAGACTTGCCCGGACCAGGTATTTATTTCTGCCAGATGACGATTGGCCCAAACCTGACCGTGGTAAAATTGGTGCTTTTGGATTAACAGGTAACTTGAAAATTAACCTAATGTTTTGACCTTAATCAGAGGAGTTAATTAATTTACAAATCCTTATACGTTAAAGATTGATCATCCTTTGATTCTTATCTACATTCTTTAAAAAATGAATCTTCCAATTTAAAACCTTGCTCCCAAGATTCGGAAATGAAGTGTTACGCCATCACGGGGTAATATACTCGCATTTTCCTTTCTTGGCTATTTCGGGAGTATTAGACAATTGCCATTACCTAATGGAAAGTATACCTGATTTGAAATTTAACTTCAGACCGTTTGTGCCCATTGATTAAATCTAATCCACTACCTAACGAAATTGCATCCGGTTGGTATGTAACTGCATAACGGCCTTCGAGAGTCAGACTTCTAATGCCATCATACCTAAGATTAAAATAATTTCTCCACCCTCTGCCACTATACACCGGCACATAAAAATTGTACAACAAATCGTTTTCATATGCATAGATGCCTGCATCAAAATTTTCTACATCATAATAAGCCAGGCGGGTGGATAAAGTCACCGGGTGATCAATAGGGTGATATAATAAATCCTGGTAAATCATCCAGCCATGGTATTTAGTGTTACTGCTGGTTTTGAAATGAGATGCCTCAATCCTATTTCGAGTCTCCAGTGACTTTGACCATTGGTAGTTAAAATTGAATCGATACGATTTTTTTGAATTATGATTTAAAGATCGCAATGGATCGTTGCTGGATACATTTTCTTCTTTTGATTTATTTCTATATTGGATATAAGCTTCCATTTTTCGTTTGATGGTATAGGTAAGCCGCATCATTTGTTCATTGCCATCAGAAGGGCCCTGTACACCAAATTTTAACCAGGGATGGTTCCAGTTGTCCCAATAAGCCGCGATTTTCCACCGGGTTGCGGGCCTGATTTCAGCGCCTACGTACAGTCCGTTTTCATTAGTAGCGAGTGTACTTTCGGTGAAAGCATTGGAATATAATGCAGGAAATTTTGGATCCAGGTTTCGATACAATACAGCCAGGTCAAAATTTTTGTCCAGGGCAAGCTGGAGACCCTCGATGAAAGCAGATGAGCCTGGACTGGCAACGGCATATTCTCCAAAAAAATTAAAATTTCTCCACTGAAAGCTATGGTCTACACTGGATTGAAACAGCGAGGTACCTGTAAACGAAAATTGATTGTAAAGATTAGATTGTTTTTGAAAGGACTTGTCATAGTCTACGTATACCGTATTCAACCCAAGGTGTCCGTGCTTGCCTTTATAACGAAAAGCTCCACCGACCAAACTTTCTTTTATTTTGTCTTCATCCGCTATCTCACTCAAGGTCCGATGATAGCCACTTTCCTGGAAACTACTGAATGCCGACTCCCGGTCAATCGAATCCAATAATACATTGCCATCCTTTCTGCGCCTGGATACAAAGAGGGTAGCATCAATCGAAGGGTTTAGTTTTATGTTCGAAGCCAGGCCTCTGAAAAAATTTGTTTCATTAACTGAACTGTACGCACTCAATGTTCTTTCTCCTTTGCGGATATTAGTGGACCATGGACTTTTACCAATACCAAATCCGGATTGCATGATCAATCCCTGGCCCAATCTGATATTATAATCACCGAGAATGATTTCTTCAATGTGTTTGTTTGGTTTTCGGAGAGAGGCATGAAATGAATAATAGTCGAAGCCTTGTCTGTTACTCCCTCTAAAAAATTCTTCTCCAGGATCCTTTTCTGCAGTCAGTCCTACACTCAGCCGATTTTCATAAGACATACGATAGCGCATATACAACCTGGAGGGACCTCCTGTATAATGAGCTTTGTTGCCTACTGGTGGGGCATATCCTGCCTGATCTTCCAGGACGCGTCCAAATCTCAAAAAGACCTGGTGTGTACTGCCAGCCAACATGGAGCTAAAAGGTAAACTATAAGTGTCAAATCCTGCGTCCAATGCAATAAACGGAAGTATGGCACGAATGGTATTCAGATCAAATCCGGGAACTGACTGTAATTCATATAAGCTGATCAATGCTCCCTGGGTTTGAATGTATGATTTGAGAAAGGCAATTTGAGAAGGCCTTAACAATATAAAATCATCCAACTGGTCAGGGTTGTTGATATTGACGCGATGTTTTTTAATGGACTCCAAGCGATCCATGAAAGTGTTGTAATCAAAGTCCCCATCCTCTGACCTGGATTCAATATAAGATTGTATCAGATCTTCCACAAACCTATCCGTATTTAATCCAGTAGAATCGAGTGGCAAGCTGATCTGTCCAAATCCTGCAGTAGAATAAAGTGCAACAAAAAAAAGAATGAGTCGGGAATCAAAAAATCTCATTAAAAGTAATCTCTAATAAATTCCAATTATAATGGGTGGATGTCTACCCAGCGCCTGGAGTGCCAACTTTCGATACCTTTTTCTGCCAGCTGGATCCCTTTGGCGCCTTCTTTTAAACTCCATGGAAAAGGTTCGTCGAGCACGATGTGTTTTAAAAATAATTCCCATTGTATTTTAAAAGCATTGTCATATACTTCCTGATCAGGTACTTTGCTCCAGCCTGAATAAAAATTAATAGGTTGTTCAATATCCGGATTCCACACGGGTTTGGGCGTATTGCCATAGTGTTGTGTATAGCATTCCCTCAATCCGGCTACGGCAGAACCCTTTGTGCCATCTACCTGTAAAGTGAGTAAATCATCTCTGCGGACTCTGGTAGTCCATGATGAATTAAAATGTGCGACGATACCATGCTCAAGCTGAAAAGTAGCATACGCGGCATCATCAGCGGTGCAGGCATAGGGATTGCCGTGCTCATCAATACGCTCAGGGATATGAGTAGCTCCCAGGCAGGACACTGATTGTACAGCACCAAACAGGTTGTCAAGCACATAACGCCAATGGCATAGCATATCGATGATGATTCCTCCACCATCTTCGTTTCTATAATTCCAGGACGGTCTTTGAGCTGGAATAGAATGCCCTTCGAAAACCCAATAACCAAATTCACCTTTAACTGAGAGTATTTTACCGAAAAAATCATTTTCAATCAGGCGCTTCAATTTGACCAAACCTGGTAGCCATAATTTATCTTGAACGACGCCGTTTTTGAGTCCTGATTGCTGGCAAAGGGTGTATAATTCTAAGGCTTCCTGCGTATTAGTCGCACTTGGTTTTTCACAATATATATGTTTGCCGGCTTTGATGGCTTTTCTTACACTGTCTACTCTTTGGTTGGTGATTTGAGCATCGAAATAAACTGAATACTGATCATCAGCCAGGACGGTGTCAAGTTGGGTTGTATACTTGCTGATGCCAGCGCGTGTGCACAACTGCGCCAGTTTGCCTTCATTCCTGCCGACCAGGATCGGATCAGGCATGATATAGTCTCCCTGGGAGGTTTTAACGCCACCTTGTTTGATGATCTCTGCAATGGATCTCATCAGGTGCTGATTGGTGCCCATACGACCAGTCACGCCATTCATGATGATCCCTACTTTATGCTGCTTCATATATCGGATTTGTTTTGTTGAAATGAATTTTGGTATGCTATTTTTATTTTTTGAAGATACTCTGATTGGTCCATACTCCAATAATGATTAGAGAATATTTCAACCTCTTCTAAACCTGTAAAACCGGTTTGATTGACCCAGGTTCTGATTTGATGTACAGGGATACAACCTTCCCCCATCAATCCACGATCATTGAGCAGATCGGTGGTGTTTACTTTCCAATCGCAGATGTGAAAAGCTAATAATTTTCCGGAGGCTCCACATCGGGCAATTTCAGATTCAAGATGAGGATCCCACCAGACATGGTACACATCCAAAGCGACGCCGACCCACTCAGATTGTAAGCTAATCGACATATCTGTAGCCTGAGCCAGGGTGTTGATCGCTGACCGATCACCTGCATACATCGGGTGAAGAGGCTCTATGGCTAGTTTTACCCCGGCAGCTTGAGCATGGGGTAGAACCTGATGGAGTCCATCCTGGATCTGTAGCCTTGAAGTGGCTAATGATTGGGTAGGATCAGCCCCACATACCAGTACAATTATTGGTGCACCAAGTGCATATGCCTCGTCAATTGCTCTTAAATTATCTTCGATAGCCAGCAGTCGTTTGGCAGGATCAGTGGATGGAAAAAATCCTCCTCTGGCCAGCGAGGTGACCTCAAGTCCATGAGATCTGATTTGGTCACCAATAGCTTTGATATTTCTGCCTTCTAAGGTATTCCGCCAAACAGATATGCCTGCTATGGAGGCGGCTGCATAGTTAGTGATGGCTTCTTCGATCGACCATGGTTTGGTAGTAATGGTGTGAATGCAAAGTTTTGAAAAAATACCATTTCTCATCATCTATCCCTTGATGCCATTAAAAAAAGTGTAATAAGGTGCCTGGTCAGCAAGTCGGTTGACATATAAAGCAGCTTCCCGGATGTGGTAGTCACCCCACATGCTCGATTCTCCGTAGGGTATTTTGGCACCCGGTGCTACATAATCCCAACTATTAGGTCGGTGATAGATCGAGTGCAATAACAGACCCTGGTGAGCCTGATCTGTACTGAGATAGGGAGCTTGAAGCAAAGCATTCAATACGGTAAGTCCTGCCTGAAAATATTTCTGACCTGAAGCTGCATCACCATTAGCTTTCAAATAATGTCCCAGCCTCATTAGTCCCTGGCAAGCAATAGCTGCAGCTGAACTATCTACGGGTTCATATTCATTGTATGGGTTGGCATTTTGATCGAGATAATCACCAAGGAGATGAAGATTGGGAGCACCGGTGTCCCAATAAGGTATACCGTCCTTGGGGCTGTACTCGATGTAAAAGTCACAGGTAGCACGTGCAGCATTCAGCATCATGGACTCAAGGTCCGATCTGCCACCAAAGGCATCTAATTCTGAATCACTAATATGCGTTAGCAATTCTAATTCCTCTGCAAAACCACAAATCGCCCAGGCCAATCCTCTGGTCCAGGTAGAAAATCCTGTATATCCTTGCTGGGAGTTAGGACACCGAAACTGGCCATCTTTGACATTAAAGACAGATTCATGCGCTGTACGACCACGTAAATCATAATGATCTCTTCCTTCACCATAATATACAGCGTATTTCGCAGTGGTTGCAATATGTTGGAGGGCACGATCTAATAAATTGATATGGATATCATTTTCAGCTTGAAGTTCATGACCTAATACATGGCTCAGCATCAAAGCTCTGCAAGATCTGATCGTATCTACAAATAATGAATGGGCTCCATTAAACGAATGGATATATCCGCCCTGTTTGATGGATGTCCATCGGGAGGCCTGGACTGCACCGGACACTTTGATAGCCAGCTGGTAAAACTCTTTTTCCCAGGAGTCCAATTCGATCCGACCTTCCTGCATCAGGCGTAGTAAATTGCCATAAGTACTTACGTTGTTAAACCCATGATCATGGACCCCGATATGGCTGATATGCGTAGCCATGGATTTGACTGTGTGTTTGCGACCAATCTCTAAAAACTGGGGATCATTGGTGGCATCAAATTGTAAGATAGCGGCACCATATTGAAATCCCTGAGTCCATTCGGTCCAGCCTCTGGTAGTGTATTTTCCCGCCTCAGTAAATACCGGAGATCCTTTCGAATGGTCATAATGTTGCTCAATAGTTAGGACTTTTTGACCGGATAGATTCCAAAAATTCGGGAGTTTAGTACTTAACTTTTTTACATCAATTTCATTATCAATCAGTAGCATAATTCGGCTTCAGTAGTATTATTTAATAAAGAAGTTAAAACTAATACAATTGTGGGAATTGGATAAACGGGAACACAGCATATTGGGACGGACTGTTGATCTTAGGTTCAGGTTTTGGGACTTTAGCATTAATCCTTTACTTTTTAATTTACTCTAGCTGAACTGAATAGTAAAATTGTATGGCCTTTCCACGAAGAAAATAATGACAAAATTTTTGATACATAGGATAATGCAATTGACCGAAATAGCTTCTGAACCCTATTTATTAAATCATTGTAAAATAAACATTGATAAAAACATTGTAAAAATGATACTGCCCGCCTTAATTAAGATTTATTTTTATATCAAGTTTTAATAATTATTCGATTTGCTAAATAAAACAATAGGTAAAATCGGACCTTCAACAGGCCCCAAAAATCATGAGAAATTTATTCGTTGTTCTGCTGTCTTTGCTTTTTACAGGGCTGTTTGGCCAACAAGAATTAAGAAACCAGCGACTCAGCCAAGTCAGATCGATCAAAAACTTAGTAGCTCTTTGGGATTTTAAAGAACCACAGGGTCAAGCAAGAAAAGCAATTGGTCGCGGCGAGTTTGCATTAAAAGAGCAAAATGGAACACTGCCACGCATATCCGAAGGCCCTCTCTCAGGTTACTCCACACAATTTGCCGGTCAAGCCTACCTTTCATTGCAAAATGCTGAAGTGGGCGAGCTCAATATTTATGGAAAAAAGCAAGGCGTGTCGGTGGTGGCTTGGATCAAATGGACTGGGGAACAAACAGGTTTTGTGGGAGGAATGTGGAATGAATACCAGGATGGTGGTAAACGGCAGTATGGTTTGTTTGTCTCTTTGCCTCATTATAATGGTAAAAATCAAGTCTGTGGTCACATTTCACAAAGTGGCAAACCAACGCCTCCTTTTCCTTATTCCATTGATTATGCTGCCAGCAGACAAGAGGTGCCTGTTAATCAATGGGTGTCTATTTCATTTACTTACGATGGGAATTATATTAGATCTTACTTAAATGGTGTCCTTGAAAAGCGAGCACCGGAATTGATAAACCATACCAAAGGTTTTGAAGGATTTCCGGATGGGCTGGTTCAATCCAAAAATCCTTATTATTTTCCTTATGGCATCGGAAACAATAGATCTGATTTTACAGTGGGTGCAGTTTTACTAAAAAGCGGTATGGGCAATTATTTCAAAGGACAAATTGGGGGGTTAGCAATTTATGACCGCGCTTTGAAAGAAAAAGAATTGAAACGACTATCTCTTTAGCAATGTAACTATTACTTCTACAGGACATATAAAATGGGCCTTTAATCCTGAACCTCAACGATCATCTCTATCTCGACAGCTATATTGCTTGGCAAGGCGCCCATACCTACTGCACTTCGTGCATGTTTGCCTCTGTCGCCAAATACTTTTACCAGAAGATCAGAACAACCATTGATCACTGCAGGTTGATTGGCAAAATCAGGAGCGCTGTTGACCATACCGAGTACTTTGACTACTCTTTTAACTTTACTTAAATCACCTAGCTCATCTTTAAGCGAAGCTATTAGTTGTATACCGCACAACCTGGCAGCTTCATAGCCTTCCTCTACAGTGAGGTCAGCTCCTAATTTCCCGGTGACGAGCGTGCCGTCAGGCCTATTAGGACCTTTACCCGAGGTATACACAAGGTTGCCGGTGCGTACAGTATTGACATAATTGGCTACAGGTGGTCCCGCTTTGACTAATTCGATGCCGAGCTCTGTGAGTTTGGTCTCAGGAGAAACTGTATATAACATTTCTGTTGGTTTTGTTGTGTTACAAGCAAAAAGAACTATCGCCAGCAAAGCTAGACAGTAATATTGAATTTGATGTTTTTTCATGGCCTTAAGATAATAAAAAAGGGTCAGCTAAAGCCGACCCTTTTTGTCCATCTTCCTCAAAACTTATTTTTATCGTGGACCAATGCCGTAATACTGTTTTTGGCTATATCCTGGATAATACCCTTCTAATAAAACCCCTTCAGCATTGTCTCGCAACAGTGCTATCACTTCTGATGGTTTAGTGACTGGTTTGCGATTGATTTTTGTAATAATAAATCCTTCTTCTATTTCGCTTTCTGCCAGTATTCCTGGTTTGAGGTCTTTTACTTGAACTCCTCCTGAAAGGCCCATGCGATTTGCAGTAGCATTGTCTAATGGAATCAAAGTTGCCCCGAGTGATTTTTCAACTTCCTCTGACGGGGTAGGAGGTGCGGATAAAGCATTGGTACCTTGTTGATTTTTGAGCTTCACGGTGAATACCTTTATTTCTCCCATCCTATTCACTTTGACTTTTAGTTCGTCACCGATGCGATGACTGCCTACGAGCTCCATGAGATCGGAGCTGCTACCTACTTTTCTATCGTTAATCGAAACCACCACATCTTTTTCTTTGATACCTGCACTTTGAGCAGCACTGTTGGGAACAACTGAACTGACATAGGCTCCTTCATTGACCGGCAAATCATATTGTTTCGCAAAATTGCCGTCTATATTGGCTATAGTTACTCCCAGGTAACCTCTCTGCGTGCTGCCATATTGTATAAGATCGGATACGACCCTGCTCGCCAGGTTGGCTGGGACAGCAAAGCCATAACCGGCGTAGGTGCCTGATTGACTAGCTATAGCTGTATTGATGCCCATGAGATTGCCATTGAGGTCTATGAGCGCACCACCACTATTGCCGGGATTGATAGCTGCGTCCGTTTGGATAAAGGACTCTATGCCACCAACACTGCGATCGAATAAAGCAATATCTCTGCCTTTAGCGCTGACTATACCCGCTGTAACAGTTGATGTCAGGTTAAAAGGATTGCCAATAGCCAACACCCATTGCCCAATCTTAACATCATCCGAATTGGAAAATTTTAGACTTGGCAACTCTTTTTCGTCTATTTTGATGACAGCGATATCTGTTTGAGGGTCAGTACCTACCAACTTTGCTTTATATTTTCTTTTATCATTGAGAGTAACTTCCAGATCTTCAGCTCCTTGTACCACATGATTGTTGGTGACGATGTAACCATCAGCGTTGACGATGACACCACTGCCACTGCCTACTCTGGGGCCTTGTTGATCTCCAAAGATATCCCCCCAACCTCCATTGGATTGGCCTCTGCTTCTGGTACCAGATACGCCACTCGCTGATAAAATGTGCACTACGGAACCCAACGATCTTTCGGCTACGCCGGTAAAGTCGAGAGCAACGGGAGCTCCATTTTCATCAAGGGTATATAAGGCGCTTTTGACAGGTGATTTGTCGACATGCTCGATAATGACATTTTGCTTTGAGCTGCCTAGAAACTGATAAGCACCAAAGACCAAAGCCGCAGCAACCAGCGCGACTATAAATTGACTTACAATTGATGATTTCATATGTTGAATTCTGTTTTTTTAAATTGGAACAGTTACAAATTTAACTTCAAAAGGCACAACTTGTTTTTGAATAGCGGCGCTTTAAAAAGAGTTTAACTTGAATTAAAAAATATTAACATATCTGTATTGGCCAATTAAAGTGCTTCATATGGCTTAGGCTGGAAGAAGCTTCTTATTGAGATTTTGCTGTGGATGGCATCATGAAAGAATTTTGTTTAATCGCCGGGAGTATTCCTTTTGGAGCTTGCGGGAAATGCTTATCATTGCCTATGCGCCAAAAAAAAAGAAAAACTGGTATGCCTCCGGGGACACCCATGTTCACTGGCGATCGGATTTCGTTATTGACTGATACTACTTGTCTTAAATACAATGATGATGAAATCATAGAATTACATAATGATGATTTGCTGGACTGGAAGAACGCCACCAACCACCAGTATTGGTTGGATATCCGAGGCCTCCATGATGCTGCTTATATGGAGCGCATAGGCAATAAATTTGAAATCCACCCCTTGGCCCTGGAAGATGTAGTCGATGTGGATCAGCGGCCTAAGATGGATGAATACGACAATGCTATTTTCGTCACCATCCTGGCACTTAAAATAAATAATCTAAATGGAGAATTGATTAAAGAACAGGTAACACTCTATTTTGGACAAAAATTCTTAATCTCTTTTCAGGAGGATGCAGATGATTTTTTGGCACCTATTCGCGAACGAATGTATCACAAAAGGGGGCGGATCAGGCCTCGGGGCACTGACTTTTTAGCTTATAGTATCATTGATTTTATCGTAGATCATTATTATGAGGCACTGGATTATATAGAAAAAAAATTATCAGAGATCGATGAAAGTTTACATTCTGCCAATAATGCCATACCCAAAGAAGTGCTCCATGATATGAAAATCCAAATCATCCGTATAAGAAAATCCATTTACCCCATGAGGGAGGTCATCAATCGTTTTATTCGGACTGAAAATCCATTGATTCATCCTGAGACGGATATTTACCTGCGGGACCTTGCCGATCACAGCATTCAAATCTCTGATATGTCTGAAACTTACCAGGATATGATCAATTCCCTTCATGATTTATATCAGACCGAGATCAGTAACAGGATGAATAATGTGATGAAGATCCTGACCATTATTTCAACTATTTTTATCCCCCTTAATTTTATCGCAGGTATCTATGGGATGAATTTTGAACACATGCCGGAATTAAAATATAAGTATGGATATTATACAGTGTTAGGGTTCATGTTTTTAGTATCCTTGGCATTCTTGTATTACTTTAGGCGAAAAAAATGGTTGTGAATAATCGATTTGTCCATTGATCAAAGCGAACTTTAAAAAAAGTTAATTTATATATGTCAAAAACCATCATTATCAGTAATAGGCTGCCGGTTAAGATGGATATTCTGGCCAATGGTTCATTCCTATTCAAACCGAGTGAAGGGGGGCTTGCCACCGGTCTTGGCTCGGTGTACAAGCAAGGTGATAATATCTGGATAGGCTGGCCGGGCCAGGATGTTACATCAGTAGAAGATCAATCAAAGGTGACTTCCGAACTGACCAGGCACAATATGCGACCTGTTTTTCTTACTGCTGAAGAAATCCGTCTATTCTATGAAGGCTTTTCCAACGAGGTACTATGGCCAAACTTTCATTATTTTCCTCAGCTGGTTATATATGACGACAAATATTGGGAAGCCTATTTAAAGGTAAATCAAAAATTTTGCGATACCATCTTAAAATATACCGAAGAAGGGGATACGTTATGGGTGCATGATTACCAGCTCTTGTTACTGCCCCAAATGTTGCGAAAAAAGCTTCCTCGGATAGCCATCGGCTACTTCAATCATATTCCATTCCCCTCCTTTGAGATGTTCAGAATGTTGCCATGGAGGAAAGAACTTTTACATGGACTTTTAGGCGCCGACCTTATAGGGTTCCATACCTATGATGATATGCGTCACTTTCTGAGTTCAACAAACCGACTGACCCAGTTTAATGTCAGCAACCAATATATTCAAAATCAGGCAAGGAGGGTCAAAGTGGATGCCTTTCCAATGGGTATTGATTATGCAAAATATGCAGCTTCGGCTGCTTCGCCCGAGACCATCAGCCAGGAAGTAGAATACCGTACAGCTTTGGGTGGCAAAAGGTTGATACTGAGTATCGACAGACTTGACTATACCAAAGGAATACCTCAAAGGTTGCGGGTTTTCGACGAGTTTTTAATCAAGTACCCGGAGTTTAAAGAAAAAGTATCGCTGGTCATGGTCGTAGTACCTTCCCGCGACAATGTGGGTATGTACAAAGATTTGAAAGAGACTGTGGATGAATTGGTAGGCCGCATCAATGGGACCCATGGCAATATGAAGTGGACTCCAATACACTATTTTTATCGATCGATCCCTATGCAAAAACTTTCAGCCTATTACCGCATAGCAGATGTAGGGTTAGTGACACCACTGCGTGATGGCATGAACCTGGTGGCTAAAGAATTTATTGCCTCCAAACTCGATCAAAAAGGTGTACTTATTTTGTCCGAAATGGCAGGAGCTGCAAAAGAGCTTTCGGACGCTATCCTGATCAACCCATTTGACAAAAACCGGTTTGTCGAGGCTATCTACCAGGCTTTGACTATGCCGGCCGAAGAACAAAAAACCAGGATGGATAAAATGCAACTCACGTTGCAGAAATATAATATTCATCATTGGGTAAGGATCTTCATGGATAGTCTTCAGGAGATCAAAAAAGAACAATTAGAATTTCTCACCAAACAAATCGATGAGCTGGACTTGCCAGACATGCTTTCAAGATTTACCAAAGCGACTAAAAGGCATATATTCCTGGATTATGATGGTACTCTGGTCGGCTTCAATGTAGATCCGGCAGCTTGTCAGCCTGACGAAGAATTGCTTGAGATATTTGAAGGTCTTGGTAAAAACCCGAAAAACAATGTGGTGATCATCTCTGGAAGACCTCATGAGACCCTGGATGAATGGATTGGACAGTTCCCATTTACTTTGATTGCAGAGCATGGGGTGTGGACCAAAAAGAACGGAAGTGACTGGATGATTAAAGAAAATCTACGCAAACATTGGAAGTCGGAAATCAAGAAAGTCATGGATCAATATGTGGATCGGACCCCAGGATCATTTATCGAAGAAAAAAATTATGGGTTGGTCTGGCATTACCGTGGGGTAGAGGTGGGACTAGGTGAACTCAGATCAAGAGAACTTATGTCACATCTACGATATCTGGCTTCTTCTAAAGGATTGCAGGTATTGGAAGGAGACAAAGTAGTCGAGGTGAAAAATATGGAAGTCAACAAAGGTGTCACCGCATTTAGATTTGTGAGCAGGCATCCGGACGATCTGCATTTGGCTATTGGAGATGATTGGACAGACGAAGATACTTTTGCTGTCATGCCCGAGGACTCTATAACCATTAAAGTAGGTCATGCCGCTTCCAAAGCAAAATATCATCTGGATACTGTCCTGGAGGTGAGAGGTTTTTTAAAAAGATTGATTGAAGCCTGAGGCCACTCACCAGCCTTCAGCATGATCATCTCCTCTCGGGTCAGCGCCACCTTCCAGGCGGCCATTTTGGTCTACTAAAATAGCGTCCACCAGGCCTATGGATTTGATATCCCGGATTTTATGGCCCTTAGCAGTGAGTGTTGCATTTAGCTCCTGATCGAATGATTTAGTCTCCACCATGATCTCGTCTGGAAGCCACTGTGAGTGAAATCTAGTGGCAGCTACAGCCTTGGCCATACTCATATCCCATTCGACCACATCCAGGATCACCTGAAAAACTGAGGTGATGATGGTGCTGCCTCCAGGACTCCCTACTACCATACATAATTTACCTTGTTTTTCCACGATAGTTGGAGTCATGCTGCTGAGCATTCTTTTGCCTGGTTCGATGGCATTGGCTTCAGCACCGATGAGTCCAAACATATTGGGTACACCGGGTTTTACACTAAAATCATCCATCTCATTATTGAGGAAAAAACCTGCACCATTGACCACTACTTTATTGCCAAAGTTACCATTAAGTGTCGTGGTCACGGCGACTGCGTTTCCTTCCGGGTCTACGACAGACAGGTGAGTAGTTTCGAAATGTTCAAGTGCTAGTTTAAAATTTCCTGCATATATACTATTACTCACGCTGGCTCTAGTACTGTCGAAGTCCTTCATCCTGTACTTCAGATATCTGGAGTCCATCAGCGAGTCCTTTGGGACATCGTAAAAGTCTGCATCCCCCAGATACTGGGATCGATCAGCGTATACCCTGCGCTCTGCCTCTACCATGAGATGTACAGTGCGAGGATCACGAAATCCCCATTGCCTCAAAGGATAGGGTTCTACTATTTTGAGCAATTGACCCAGTGCTATTCCACCACTCGATGGGGGTGGCATGGAGATGATTTTGTAATCTTTATAGTCAGCAGTGACAGGTGTTCGCCATTTGGACTTATAATCCTTAAGGTCTTGTAGGGTGATGATGCCATTGCCGGCTTTCATTTCGGCAACGATTTTATCAGCCACCGGTCCACCATAAAATCCTTCTCTTCCATGTTCTTGAATAAGTTTTAAAGTCCATGCCAGTTCTGGCTGCACCAGCAGATCACCTTGTTTCCATAAAGTAGACTTGATAAAAGCTGAATGATCATTGTATTTAGAAAAAACTGCTTTGCCAGCATTCAACCGATCTGCTTCATTTTGAGTGATGAGGAATCCTTTCTCCGCTAAAATAATGGCAGGTTCGATCAATTTTTCAAACGGAAGTTTGCCATACTTTTTATTAGCTTCGATCAATCCGTCCACAGTGCCCGGCACCCCGGAAGCCAAATGTCCTTCTAAACTCAATTTTGTAGGGTTCCCATTTTCATCGAGGTACATGTCGCGGCTAGCTTTGGCAGGCGCTTTTTCTCTATAATCTAAAGCGTCTATAATGCCTGCAGTCGACCTATATACCATAAAACCACCACCAGCTATATTTCCGGCCCTTGGATAGACTACCGCCAGTGCAAGCTGCACCGCTATGGAAGCATCGACGGCATTGCCACCTTTTTTCATGATATCTATGCCCGCTTTGGAAGCAATAGGATGGCCGCTGACTACCATCGCTTTCGAGGAACTTGATTTTTTTTGAATAGTGCTCCAATAATCAGTGACCCTGGTAGGTGTTGAACATTGAATGAGCAGGAGTGTAAGGAAGACAATGAATAATTTGCGCATGTTTTTCTGTTTGAAAGTGCGTAGGAAATTTAGTGACTTTTAATCAACTGCCCGGTACTTATTTATAATCAAGCTACCATGTGGTGCACCTCGATGGTTTGTAGCATATGCTCGTGGGCTGATCACAAGACACATTTTGAATCTGCCCGATTACCGTAGACCATCCTGGTTCGAAATTGCCTGGTTTGCCTTATAAACACCAGACCATCCACTATTCCCCTATAACCCCTATTTTTGCCGTATGAGATGGCTCGCCTTCCTGTTTTTATGTTTTGTCACCTGCATATCCTACGGACAAGTTACCTACGGCAATGATTTCCTCAACATCGGAGTGGGGGCACGTGCCCATGGTATGTCTGGTGCGGTAATAGCTTCTGTCAGTGATGTCAATGCTGCTTACTGGAATCCTGCAGGTTTGTCACATATTAAGGATCCTTTGCAACTGGGCGTCATGCATTCTGAATGGTTTGGTGGGGTAGGAAAATACGATCATATCGCACTGGCTAAAAGATTTAATGAAGAAAAACAAGCCGTAGGAAGTCTCACTATGATTCGGTTGGCTATAGATCAGATCCCCAATACGCTCAACCTGGTAGCGCCGGACGGCAGCATCCGGTTTGACAATGTGAGCGAGTTTTCTGCTGCAGATTACGGTTTTTTGTTATCCTATGCCTCGGCGGTGGGCACCGCCAGTGAGGCCCGATCGATCAGGCTTGGCGGTAATGTCAAGGTACTCCATCGTCTCATTGGACCTTTTGCCAGGGCCTGGGGGTTTGGGATCGATATGGGGGTGCAAATCATTCGGCCTGCCTGGTCAATAGGAGTGGCTGCACACGACTTGAGTACTACTTTTACGGGATGGACTTTTTCATTCACCGACGGACAAAAAACAGTGCTTGAAAAGACTGGCAATGTCATACCAGTGAGTAGTTTAGAAAAGACCTTGCCCTGGATAGGGGCAGGATTTTTGATCAATAACTGTAAGATAAAGAAAGTCAGTATAGCCCCGGAGCTTGGATTCAATGCTTATTTTGACGGTAAAAGAAATACCCTTATAGCTTCTGATGCAGTGAGCATAGAGCCCAAACTAGGATTGGAGCTAGGATATGAACGGTTGGTTTTCCTGCGGCTTGGGTATGGCAATATTCAGAAGATCAAAGATGAACTGAACCTTACTCAATACAATACCAGAGGTCAGGCCAATGCTGGGGTGGGAGTCAAATTGGGCAAAGTCCATATCGACTACGCCTTATCCAATATCGGCAATCAGGCCAAAGAGGTCAATTATTCTCATATCTTTTCCGCAACACTTAGCTTTTCAAAAGACTAATTAAAACCTGGTCGCCAGGTAATGCGGCAACATGGCCCTCCAGGTAGGCCAGTCGTGCGGCATGTCATATCCCCAGATGTCCAATTCGTGAGGGATGCCTTTAATATTCAATAAATTTGAGAATCTTCGGGAAGCATCTGGTGTCTCATAACTGCCTGAACCGGTGAGAATATGGATATGCCGACTAGATCTGAGCTGATTTAAATTGTGTTCGTCGTGAAGATTGGCGATATAGGCCATCGGTGAATTAAAATAAACTTGTTCATCAAAATAACCATCAGTATAAGTCTGTAAATCGTAGTCGCCGCTCATAGCGATAACCCCCTGCAGCAGATCAGGTCTTTTAAAAAATAAGTTGGCAGAATGCAGGGCACCCAACGATGCACCTGAGATCACGATCGGTGTATCTGGAGAAGTATGCGTCTTGATATAAGGGATCACTTCCTGGTAGATATACTGATTAAATTGATTGTGGCGGATCGCTTTGTGTGGAGGATGCATTTGTCTATTCATCCAACTTTCGGAGTTGATACTGTTGACTGAAAAAACCTTGCATTTTCCGCTTTCAATGTAAGGTGCGATAGCATCGATCAATTGAAATCTTTCGTATTCAAGGTAATCTGCAGCCGCTGTCGGCAATAAAAGTAAGCCAAAACCATAGTGACCGTATTGTACGATCTCCATATGTTTATTAAGGGAGGGGCTGTGCCAGCCATCTAATTTTTTCTGCATCGATCTGAATTGTCAGTTAGAATAAGCTCTAAAATTACAAAGCTCTTCACTTGATAAGGCAGAATTAAGTAAAAATCTGCAGGGACGATGTTCATTTTCAATTTCTTTTGACCTTTGAGGTAAAGGTGGTTACTTTGACCTCTGATGTGGTATAGGCTTCAACATTTAAATTTATCCTACGAAGATCAGGTCATTCTGGACGATATATCTCTGGAAGTCAAAGAAGACGAATTCATCGGGGTGCTGGGAGATAGTGGATCCGGCAAAACCCAACTTTCGCTTGCGATTGGTGGACTAAATCGTTTTTATGGCGCCAAAATCTCCAGCCAATACAATACTTTTAGTTATGAAGGCAAGGAATCAAACCTCAGTGACACCATTGCTGCTGTAGAATTTCGCAGACTTAGCATTGGTTATATTCTGCAGGAGGCATTTTCATATTTCAATCCGGTCTTGAAGATCAAACAGCAGTTGGCAGATAAAAATTTTAATAGCGACGACATCAAAACGTTGTTGCCTGCGATCGGTCTCGCGGATATCGATCGTATCCTCAACAGTTACCCCCATCAATTGTCTGGTGGACAGCTACAGCGCCTGGCGATAGTAACTTGTATGGCGGGTAGTCCGCAGATCATTGTTGCCGACGAAATCGAGTCCGCCCTGGATGCCGAAAATGCCAGCCTGGTTTTTGATCTTTTGCTCAAACTTAAAAAGGAAAAAAAATTTTCATTGATCTGGGTCACCCATGATCAACACAAAGCCAAAAAATTATGCGATCGAATATGGTACGTACGAGCAGGCAAGCTTGAATATGATGGCCCTGCCGCGTCGTTTATACCATTCAGGGTTGAATATCCAACAGCTCCCACCGACCATGTCGGTGGGGAGGTCATTAGGCTAGCCCATATAAATAAATCCTACGTGACTACATTGGGATCATTTGGAAACAAAAAACCGGTAGAAAATATAATCCTTAATGATGTCTCCTGGTCTGTCAAAAAAGGTGAGGTGATAGGACTCATAGGCTCCTCAGGCTCCGGCAAATCCACACTGGCCAGAATCGTCGCCGGCATAGAACCAGCCGACCAGGGACAGATATATATTGAAGGCAATTTGGTGGCAGTGCATAAGCTTAATAAAAATATCATTTATTTATTTCAGGATGCTTATAGTTCTCTAAATCCTTCCCTCTCTTGCAGAACAATTCTCGGAGAGGCAATAGCTGCAGGCGCCGGGAGATTGTCCATATCCAAACTGTTGTCTATGGGCAATCTACCTGTAGACATCCTGGATAAAAGACCTTCTGCACTTTCTGGCGGTATGAGGCAAAGACTAGCTTTGCTCAGAGCTATCGCATGTGGGCCAGAGCTTTTGATTTTAGATGAGTCTTTGAATGCCCTCAATACCGGCCTTCAGGTGAGTATCCTTGAGATGTTATTTCGATTTCAAAAAGATACTGGTTTAGCCATTTTAATTATTTCTCATCAGTCGATTTTGCTGACCAGAGTTTGCCACCGGGTGTATAAATTAATGGATGGATCTCTATCGCAGGTCGGGTAGGTCTCGACAGATGACCCCAATTTTTTCATATAACAATAAGGTCTCAAGTTTAAATTATTGATTGTTATATGCTTATTTATAAGCTTTTAAATCCATATAAGAATATCGTAAAATAAATATATCTAAGTGGCTGATTTTCTTTGCCCTTATGTATATTAGCATCTAGTTTTACATCATACTCTTTCAAAT
The DNA here is from genome assembly GCA_016709995.1 of Saprospiraceae bacterium. Taxonomy (NCBI): domain Bacteria; kingdom Pseudomonadati; phylum Bacteroidota; class Saprospiria; order Saprospirales; family Saprospiraceae; species Saprospiraceae bacterium. Next base: position 1,166,309 of record JADJLQ010000001.1, on the reverse strand, counting down.
CATAATTTACACATGAAAAAGTTTTTACTTTTTTTTGCTTTATTTACTTTAAGCATTTTTTCAAAACTCACAGCACAATGTATCTTAGTATGTAATGATCATGTTCATGCCAGCATGAATGCAGATGATTGTTACCGGGATTTTATAGCAGATGACTTTTTAGAAAATCCTGGAGATTGTGGATATGAAGTGGTCTTGTCTTATCCATTTCAGGTGGCACCATGCATACCACCAACCAGGGCAAATCGAGATCTGTTAGGTTATACTGTAGTCTATCAAGTAAAGGATCCAGCCACTAATAATAGCTGTTGGGGATATGTAACGATCGAAGACAAAACCGGTCCTCTCGTCCCCTGCAAAAGCACCACCATCAGTTGCTTCCAACTTGCTGCTATCAATCAGGTGACTGCAGAAGCAAAGACAATTGCTCCGATGTAAGCAATGTCATCTCCAACATCACCTGGAAAGATTATGGATGCGATAGTGTAGGTATTTTAGGTCTGGCGATTCGCAATATTCAAACTAGTGATGCCTGGGGTAACGGAAATACTTGTACAGATACCCTGACCATAAGAAAAAATGTGCTGGATAGTGTATGTTGCGCCAGCATGATTAATTTGCCATGCAGGATGTATTGCCTCAATGGAACAAAACTATTTGCAACCGGTGGTAACCTGAACCCATCTTCAATATTAAATGTCAAATATTGGGATTTAGTAACTTTTTCTAAAGATCCCAAAAGCCCAAATTATCCATCACCAGAATTTTTATTAAAATTGCAGGGCAAGGGAGATCCAATGGTTGAACTTGGAGCTTTTCCAGCGCGTTGGGGAGGCACCAAAGTTTTGTTTGATAATTTAATTCTTCCTAACCAGGTTTTTGGAAGTAATGAAAATTTCTGCATAAATCCGGATAGTCTGGTAGTGCCCTATTTGTCAGACTCCGTGCTGGATCTGCAAAAGACCCTGGTTCAAATTGAATTAAATGATGAGGGTTTTGAAATAGTTAAAAAGCCAAATGAAGCATTTTGTACCATTATAAAGGACAAAACGCCAATGTATCCTCAACTCGGTGGTGTTTGCAAGATCATAGTAAGTTATGTGGATAAGCCGCTGGACATCTGCGGAGCAGGATTTAAGATTCGACGGGGAATGGCGTATCTATGACTGGTGTACCGGCGAAGAAAAATCTGTGTTCAGTATATCACCATCGAAGACAAAGTTGATCCGAGTATAGTGGTTGCTGGTTCCCAGAATGTACCAGGCCCGATCACTCAAATTGTCACTGGTCTGAAAGACACTGTTGGTTATTTAAGATCAGTAGGACCTCACGACTGTTATGCCAATTTTAACATTAATCGAATGAACGTGTGGGATTGTAGTGATGTAAAACAATCATATACTTTCGTCTACGCAGATCCAGGTCATCCTGGCAAAACAGTAGTGCTGACTAAAGATCTTGGCCCTACCGGAGCTCCGATCTCTTTGCCGGTAGGTATACATATTGGTAAAATGAGTCTTACGGATGCTTGTTATAATACCTGCAATTTCCCCTTAGTGGTTTTCGTAGAAGATATGACCCCACCTACCCCTAATTGTATAGAGACCACTCAGGTGACGGTTGACCCTGCAACCTGTTGGGCCAGGGTTTATGCCAAAGATCTTAACACAAGTAGTAGAGACAATTGTTGTGACAACCTTCATTATGCTGTAGCGGATATGGACTCTGTAGATTATTATAGAAAAGCGTATACTGATCATCTTAAACTCATCTGTGGCTGGGCCAATTATGAAAAGATGAAGACTTCTTTTGAATTTATTGTAGAGGAATACCTCAGCACCTATGTATTTAAGGATTATGTAGACCTGACCGAGTGTGGTGAAAGACAAGTGGTATTGAGGGTATTTGATAATTGTAAGACCGCTTTGTATGACCCCCATATCACCAAGCTAACAGAACATAAATGGTATATGGCCCAGATCTATGGCTATTACTTTACCTTTTACCATGTTTTTGATCCGAATAGTTTGTTATTGAAACAGTTGGAGAAAGTACTGGCCCCGGAAGCTTATGCACAACTTGACTCCTTCAAGGTCCACAATAAAACTGAAGCTGACTGCCAGCGGTTGGTTACCCTCAAAGTATTGTCTGTTTTCAGGCAGTTTGTTAGACAATTTGTACCTGGATTTTTACCATTGAATCCTTCCAATCCTAATTTAACGGTCATCATCGATTTGATAGAAGGTATCCAGGAAGAAGGTATCGGAAGTTTCTGTATACCAGAGTTTAAGATTTCGATTCCATTTGAGGGGGATGCTATCCAGACCTATCTTGAACAACATGTGGGTGAAGATATAACGGCAGCAGTGGCAGCCACAGGATTTGTGCCTTTTGCACTGGCGCTCTGCAAATCGATCTATAATGATTGTATGATCAATATTTTAGTGGATGACAAAACTCCACCTGTTTGCGAGACTCCGGAGGATATCTTCTGGTACTGTGATGGGGTAAGCAGCAAAAAAGATAGAGATTATGAGTATGCTCGGGCCGCTTGTGATGATACTGGATATACATACGATGATGATAAAGACAATGCATTAGACTTTACCTGCCGTGATTTTTACGGCAAACCTTACAACAATATCGAATGTAAAAAAGAAAATGATAGTGACTTGTCAGACACCTTAGATGGAACCGGAGTAAAATCCTTTGGATGGTACGGTTGCAGCATTTATGGCCCCGTTCATCAGGACGAACATGGTGGAGAGATAGACCCTTGTGTGAGTCGAGATTATGGCAGTGGCCGTGTTCCCAACTCAACTGAATCCAACCGCAAGGATCTTAATTCATGGTCGCCAATCTATTGCCATACTTGGCTTTGCCTTGACAAAACAGATCAGGCTGGCAAACTCAATCCCAAAGATTATTTCTCCAAACCCATTTTGTTGAGTGGTGGTCCTAATGGCACTCCACTTGCAGGTTATGAGAAAGGAGACTTTAAGATCTGGGACAATTGCTGGATTGGTGGTGCACCGACAGTTGTAGATCAAGAGTATATTGACAATTGTGGTAATGGCTGGATCAGCCGCACCTGGACAGTTGGAGACAAATGTATGACCTCGAGTGTTTCCTGCACGCAAAAGATTATCATGAAGCATCGATCTGACTTTGAGGGTAATGTTCCCTGAAGATGTAGTCGCTGTATGTGGAGGTGGAACGGCTCTGGATCCTGATGCTACCGGCAGACCCATGATCATGGATGATGATTGTGAGTTAGTAGGGGTACAATACGATGATGAACGATTTGACATCGTACCGGATGCTTGTTATAAAATCATTCGTACCTGGAAGTTAATCGACTGGTGTAAATACGATCCAAACGCACACGACCATGATCCGGATGTGATCGTAGACGACCGGTTTGTAGCCAGTGCAGATAGATATTGTGTGTACAGAAAATTAAAGGATGATGGTGATGGTTTTGTGACCTACACCCAGATCATCAAAGTGATCGATACCATCGCTCCTGAAGTAACTTGCCGTGATACAACCTTCTGTTTTTATGACGGTTACACCGGAGCCGGTGCAGAGCCAGATCCAATGTGCAGTGTACCTGTATACATAGGCCCTGACTTTGTGGCAACGGATAATTGCACAGAAACATCCTTGATCAGCTTCAGGTATGAAGTCAATTTAAATGCATCTACCAGTGATTACGACGGCAAGAAGTACAACGTAACTTCTATTGACTTCAAAAGCGGACCTAATCAAAAACGATTCACTTCAGCAGCTTTCCCATCAACCTTGAAGCTTACTGCCGGCAAGCACTTGCTGACGATTATAGCGGAAGACAATTGTGGTAAAGAAGACACTACTACCTGCAAAATAGAAGTGAAAGATTGTAAGAAACCAACTCCTTACTGTTATAATGGTATTGCTACAGTCATCATGCCTTCCACCGGATCCATCATCGTATGGGCTAAAGATCTGGATGCAGGTAGTTATGACAACTGCACCAAAAAAGCTGATTTGAAGTTTAGCTTTGACGCCGATGGAAAAATGTTAAGTGATACATTTACCTGTAAGGATATTCCCAATGGTATCGCTGCAATCAATGAAGTAGATATCTATGTGACAGATGCCACAGGCAATGTAGATTTTTGTCATACCATATTAAATATCCAGGATGGCAGCGGGAATATATGTGGTGGCGCCAGCGATTTGTTGGCAGATGTTAGTGGCAAAATAATGACGGAGACCAGTGAACCGGTGGAGCAGGTAACCCTTGAAACCAGGGGTGGTCAGACTGTGCCCATTTTTAAAACAAGTTCAAGCGGTACCTATGCTTTTGACAATCTCCCCATGTATGGTGCTTATTCAATAATTCCGGTGCGCACAGACCATCCTACGAATGGAGTCAGCACGATCGATTTGATTTTAATTCAAAAACATATCATTGGCGAGCAGGTAATCACATCCCCTTACCATCTTATCGCCGCAGATGCAGACAAAAGCGGTGACATTAGTGCTGTAGATCTTATAGAGCTGAGAAAATTAATTTTAACGGTATACGACAAATTACCTAACACGGATTCGTGGAGGTTTGTACCCAAAGATTATATATTCACCAATCCTGCGAATCCATGGAACTTCCCGGAGAAGATAGATTTGTCAACTTTGAGTAAAGATGAAATCAATCGTGACTTTATCGGTATCAAAGTGGGTGATCTCAACAGCTCTGTTGTACCTCATAGTTTATTAGGTGCTGAAAGCCGTGGAGCAGCGGATGTATTGCGATTCAAAATCATCGATCAATCACTTAAAGCAGGTGAGGAGACAGTAGTAGAATTCACTGCTGAAAACTTCCGCCAGATCGAGGGTTATCAATTTACCCTTGCGATGAAAGGTTTGGAATTAAAATCAATCGAGCCCGGAAAATTGAAAATTAGCAATAATAATTTTGGTTTGACCAAACTCGGTCAGGGTTATATCACGACCTCCTGGAATGACAATACTGGGATCTATGCTTCCTTTACCGATGTACTCTTCAGCATCAAAGTGAAAGCTACCAGAGACATTACCTTGAGTGAAAGTATGTTTATCAATTCTAAGTATACGCACGCTGAAGCATACAAATCAACAGCGGTGACAGGATCTAGTTTAGGGGTGGCCCTCGAAGTAGGCAGCCGGTCTACTTTAGGATATGCTTTGCATCAAAATACGCCTAATCCATTTACTTCCTCTACTATGATCGCATACGAGCTGGCCAAAGCTGACAAAGTGACTTTAAAAATCACTGACATCACCGGTAGGGTAGTTAGAGTGTATCATCAGGACGGAGTCAAAGGATTTAATCAACTCAAAGTATCTAAAATTGATCTGACTGGTTCCGGGGTGATGTACTATACGCTAGAAACAAAAGATTTTAGTGCCGCCAAAAAAATGATCCTCATCGATTAGCATTGTGAAGCCAATAAGGATCATGCTGATATACTTGCTGAGCATGGGCCAAAACAGTAGGATTGCAAAATCGCCAAGGATCATGCGGACATTCATCCTACTGCGGATCACCTAGACTTGCATTGATGTTCATTTCACTCCTAAAAACCTACTCAGAATTTGGGTCATTTTTTTAAAAAACAATCTCAGCATCCCATTCATAAAAACTTAACTTGTTATTTTTTAAGGGTTTTTGTATATTTGCGACCATGAAGCGCCGATCTCCCAATATTGCGTTCATTACTTTGCTTGTTTTGAGTGCTGTCATTTTTTGTTATCTTAATTTTTGTCCATTTGTGGCAGATCAAACTATTGAAGCCACAGAATATTTGATTGCCATGCCCCAGGAGTTGATGAAATATCCTGAGTTTGAGGGTTTGATCAAATTGGTAAAAGCTGTTGTTTCCTTTATCAAGCCTTAGTCAGATATTTTTCTAACATGGTGTACACGATATTCATAGGTAATCCCATGATATTGCTGTAAGACCCCCTGATCTCCTTTACTTTACAGAGACCTATCCAATCCTGGATGCCGTAAGCACCTGCTTTGTCATAAGGCTTGAATACATCAATATAATATTCAATTTCAGGTTTTGACATTGGCTCAAAAACTACTTCAGTCAACACTGACCTTATATCAAGATAGTCTGCTGACAGTAAACAGACTCCAGTAATAACCTCGTGTTTTTGGCCTTGCAATGAGTCTAAAATATAGATGGCATCAGATCGGTCGATCGGTTTGGTATATATCCTTTGATCCTTAAAGACCAGGCTGTCTGCGGCCAGAATCAACCGATCTTGTGTATGGTGCAGATCAAAAATTTTTTGGGCTTTTTTTTGAGCGAGATAAGCAGGCAAGTCTGTAATGGCGAGGTCTGCCGGAAAATTTTCTTCATCGATATCCGCCACCATTACATCAAATTCAAACCCAGCCTGAGCCAGGAGCTCTTTGCGCCTGGGAGATTGCGAAGCAAGAATAATCCTTTGAGTTTTCATCCAATTCATCTGCGAAAAATACTTAAACACATTGGTAATAAGATCATACCCACAGCCATTAAAATTTTTACCAAAGTAGAATATCTACCCATGTAGGAATGACTGCACTCTCCCAACAACTTATACAGCATAATGAGTAAAGGCCCGAGGAGGCTTACAGTAATCAATAAGATACCGATCCAATTAAAGTCAAAGTAGAAGATGCCTGTCAATAGACTGATGATTGTAATTATGATAAGGGTGATGACCAATCGAAAAGTCTTTTTTGTACTCCAGATGATCGGAACCGTACGAGCACCGCCCGCTTTATCACCATCTATATCCTGGATGTCTTTGATCAACTCCCTGGTCAGGGTAAGAAAAAAAGCTACTACGCTGCAATAAAAAAATTGAGCACTGACTGTATTCTTTTGAATGACATTCAAACCAGAAGATTCTCCAAGAAAAGGTATCCATAGTACAAAACCGCAGAGAATGGCAATGCAAAGATTTCCTAAAAATGCTGTTTTTTTAAGTCTTGAAGAATAAAAGTATAACAGGATTACACTCAAAGGAAGTAAAAAAACATATTTCAATAGCTCTAATTGATAGGCAATCACGTAAGTAGCCAGCATGGCCAATGTATTGAGGATCCAATAAAGTTTCCAGGCCCACTTTAATGAAATCGAATTGCCCAAGATTTGGCGATCACCCTTATTGATCCTATCTATCTTTTCATCAAAAATGTCATTGATCACAAATCCCCCGCCCATCACTAAAGCAAAACTCAGTCCAACACCAAGTATGATCCAAAAATTCATCAGTGTGGGTTGATGAATCATAGACAAAGGCCTGGCGATCAGAAAATGCCAATGCACCCAGATAGCCAGAGCAGACATTAAAAGATTGGGATACCTGATCAAACGAAAAAAACTGGCAGCTGTAAAAGCCATAGTGTGAATTTACCACCTGTTTTGTGCTTTGAGCACCATTTCAATCAGTTCTCTTACACAACCATGTCCGCCAGGCTTAGTAGCAAAATAATTTGCTATAGCTTTTACTTCTGCAACAGCATCAGCAGGGCAGGCACGCAATATAGCCTGATTCATGGCTACCATATCAAGGATGTCGTCGCCCATATAGGCGAGTTGGTTCTGAGTGATCGAGTTTGAATTCATCCACCTGGTGAGGACAGGGGCTTTATCGTTGATGCCTAAAAAAATGTCTCTTACTCCAAGATCTCTAAGTCTTTTTTCAACACCCTGTGATCGACCGCCGGAGATCACAGCTAATAAATAGCCTTCGTCTACAGCTTTGCGGATGGCATATCCATCACGAATATTGAATGTCCTAAGAAAATGGCCCTCATCAGTTAATAATAAATTGCCATCAGTCATTACACCATCTACATCAAATACAAAAGCTTTGATATGAATAAGACTATCCAGTACTGACATAATAATGGTTAAAAATTATTATTGATTATCCCTCCATTCATACACCCATTTGGCTTGGATCTGTTCGAGGTGAGCCTCTGTACAGGCTTCTTTGGTACTCGCAAACTGGGGAATCTCCAATACCCACTTCATTAGTTCTGTGAAGCGTATACGATAGATTTTACTTTCATTAAAATCGTCACCAAATCTTTCGTATAGTTTCATGGCGATGTCTTCATGATCTTTCCAATGAATAGGGAGGTCTTCCAGGTTTTTAAATGACATGTCCTTGAATGGTTGAAAAATAAATAAATATTAATGTTCGTGACCGATGATGGCCGATTGATCTGGTATGGTGACTTCTACTACCGCATCTTCGTTTAAAAATATGCACTGGCAAGCCAGGCGTGATTCCAATTTGGGGTTTCTGGCCCGGTCGATAAAATCTTCCTCCTTATCAGAGATTTCTTCAATGAATTCGGCTCCTTTATCTACATATATATGACAGGTGCTGCATGCGCAAACCCCTCCACAATTATGATTGAGATGGATGTCGTGATCTTCTGTCAGTTCAAGGATGCTGTATCCTTTGGCTTGAGTCTCTACTTTGATAGGTTCTAGCTTAGGATTTTCAAAACGAAATAGTATGGTAGACATTGAGTGTGCAAAATTAAGTATCAAAAGCTAATAACCGTTAATTACACCATATAGTTTTGATCCTTGCCTAATATTTTTTGGATTATTAGTCAAAAACTTAGAAATTGACTGATCAATCACCATTATGGAAGAGACTTTAGCCCCTTCAACCGAACCCAACTTCAAATTCAAGGATTTAAAGATCTATAGCTCAACTGAATGGCTTGCAGATCAAAAATACAAATACAGACAAGTATTCGATCGGTATGAAACTACTTTCATTTATGTAGAACTTTCGTTTTACAATAAATATTTTGATACCCAGGCCTGGGAAGCCGCTATCAGGCTCAAATGTTTTGCACTGCACCATCCGAACCAGGAATTATGCAGCCTGGAATTTAAGCGGCAGGTCAGTAAATATGAATCTATAGTCCAGGTTCAGGAAGGTTGGGGCAATAAAAAGGATGGTGCATTTTGGAAAAAAGGTACTTATTATTGGGAAGCATGGATAGCCGAAGAACGCGTCGGCAGTAAATATTTTTACATTGAAGATGCGGGTGAGCCTATTACCTCTATACAGAACCCATATTTTGATATCACCTCATTAAAATTTTATGAAGGCAATGAAGAAGATACCAGTGAAGATGATCGCATTTACTTAAAAAGTTTTTCAATTGCCGAAACCCGGATGATCCATCTGGAGCTGTACTTAATCAATAAAAATCGATCACATAACTGGCAATGCGAGTTGTTTTTCAGGTTTTTTAATGAAACAAGAGAGCTCAAAGCACAGGTAGTTAAACTGAAAAATGTCAAAAAAGAAGATGATGCGGTAGAATTTGCTGCTTCCTGTGGCATGCCCTCAAAAGGTACCTGGAAGCGTGGCAAGGTCTTTGTCGAAATCGTGTACCTGGATCACCTGATCGCTTCTGCTGCCATCGAATTTAAAGAAAATGCAGAGCCTGGTCTGGTCCCGGTATTTCTGCCAAATCAACCGGTCCCGGGATTTTTGGTCGAATTGCCCCCACCAGAGCAAAGTCTCGATCAACTCCTGTCCAGGTTGGATGATTTGATTGGACTGGCAAAATTAAAAAACAGGTCCATGATCACGCTCAATATCTTCAATTTGTTCAACTAAGGAAACAACATGGGTTTAAGGAAGAAGATGATATCAATATTCACTCCGTATTTATTGGCAATCCGGGCACAGGCAAAACGACCGTAGCCAATATGATGGGTAATCTTTATTACAAGATGGGGTTGCTGTCCAAAGGACATGTGCATGTGGTAGATAGGGTAGACCTGGTCGGAGAATATATCGGTCAGACTGCGCCTAAAGTAAGGGAGGCCATCGAAAAAGCCCGTGGTGGAGTATTGTTTATAGACGAAGCTTACGCCCTGGCACGATCCAATGATGACAGTAAGGATTTTGGCCGCGAAGTCCTCGAAATCCTCGTCAAAGAAATGTCCAACGGTGCCGGAGACCTGGCAGTAATTGTAGCAGGCTATCCCAAAGAGATGAAGTATTTTTTAGATTCAAATCCCGGACTCAAATCAAGATTCAAACTCTATTATGACTTCAAAGATTATGCACCTGAGGAGCTTGCCCAGATAGCTCTTTCAGCTTGCACCAAAAAGGAAGTAAAGTTAACTACTGAGGCGAATGTAAAAATCAATGATCTTATTCTGGAAGCATATAGGAACAGGGATCGCACGTTTGGCAATGCCCGATTTGTGTATGACCTGATCGAAAAATCAAAAGTCAATTTAGGACTTAGGGTCATGCATGGAAAATTAAAGTCCTACGAAACCCTGGATGATCAAGTACTTTCAGAAATACTCCTGTCTGATGTTGAACATTTGTCTATTACAGAAAAAAACAAATCGACCATCATCCCTATCGATAAAAAATTGTTAGCAATCTCACTCCAGGAACTGGATGCACTTATTGGTATGGTCTCTATCAAAAAACAAATTCTCGAATTGGTTGATGTAGTTCAATATTATCATAAGATGGGAAAAGATGTGTTACAGCATTTTTATTTACACACCCTCCTGGTAGGTAATCCCGGTACCGGAAAAACCACCATCGCAAGGATTTTGTGCAAAATATATAAAGCACTCGGCATTCTCGAAAGAGGTCATATGGTAGAAACAGATCGCCAGGGATTGGTAGCTGGCTATGTAGGGCAATCAGCCCTCAAAACTACTGAAAAGTTAGATGAAGCTATGGGAGGTGTATTGTTTATCGATGAGGCTTATTCTTTGCTTTCTATGCGTTCTGCTGGTGCAGACTTTGGCCACGAGGTCATCCAAACCTTGCTCAAAAGGATGGAGGATCAACGGGGCAATTTCTTTGTCTTTGCAGCAGGATATCCAGACAATATGGATGATTTTATTAAGGCCAACCCAGGGCTTAGTTCCAGGTTTGACAAAACACTCAGGTTTGATGATTATGATCCAAAGGATTTGATGAAGATTGCCTTGAAAATGGTCGCTGACCACAATATGAAGCTCGCTCCCAAAGCAGCCAAACATTTGGCGGCTTATTTTGATTTTATTTATCAGTACAGGGACCGTTTTTTTGGCAATGCCCGAATGGTGAGAACTACCATCTCCGAAGCCATTCAGCATCAGACCCTTCGTGTGGCTAAATTAAAAAATGTAAAGGTTATTGACATGAGTTTGATTCAGCTTGATGATGTCATTGGCTTTTCCCTGGATACGGCCTCGCTGCAATCCGGAAGAAAGTCGATCGGTTATGTCAAAAATTAACGAAACAATCCGGGAGTCAAAGGTTTAAATTTTTTAGCGATCACTCCGTGATGAAATTCGGTTTTATTGTCCGTACGGATCAATAATCCCATCCTGTACAAATCAAGACTGATATTCCATCTTCCGGAACGAGACAATATCAACCATGTCTCTTTCATTGAATCACTCCATCTGATATCGTCGAGGATGATCGTATGTCGGCTGGGATCCAGATAGGGCTGAACTCGGTGGATATATTCCTCTACGGCATGGCCATCATGATGTCCATCGATATAGATCATATCCAACGGACACATTGGTCTTAATATAGCCTCACTGAGCAACGACCCGAAAGTGCCCTGCAAAGATCGGATATTGGACAAACCTAATTGGTCAAAACTGTTTTTAGATAGTTGATAGACAAATGGATCTCCTTCCATCGTAGTGAGGTTTCCGTCGATCAAGCCTGAGGCGAGATAAGCGCCTGAAATGCCGGCCGCCGTGCCCAATTCAAGTATATGGTGCGGTTGAAGATAGGATACCAGGCGAAAAAGTAAACGGCCGTAATAGGGATGTTGGCTACTGCTTTTGACCCAAGGGCCTACCTTCACCCGATCTTCATTTAGATTTTGTAATTGAGAGCCACTGCCAAAATCTGTCCTTTTAAAAAAATCTGTTCTTTGAATCAGCCTATTTCTGAGTAGTTCTATACTTTCAAAAACAAGCTCTTTTCGATCCGAATCCAGTATGGTTTTTACCAAAGAAAAGACATAAGGAGAGTCTATATGATGGATCGTTTTAGAATTTAAGTAATATTTAATGGCCTCTTTGGCAATATTGATTGATTTACCTGGCTGCATTTGAATTTTATTAATACTAAAGGGTTGATTTATTTGGTTAAAGTGTATCCACTCAAAAAATAGATCTAAGCATAAAATTAAACTAACTACTTTATGTACAAAAAACTCTTTCTTTTTCTATTGGCAGGATGCTCCATGGTGAGCGTTGCCGGCCAAACTTATTTTACCACCGGAGGCATCAGATTAGGCACTGATTTTGGCCTCACTTTCAAACAAAGGATTCAAAAAAAGACTACGATCGAGGCTATTTTATTTACAGATGATTATGCCAGCAATAATATGGGGCTTGTATTATTGGCTGATAAACACCGAAGCATCGTCACCCGAAATTTTAATATGTTTTATGGTGCAGGTTTGGCCTGGAAATGGGAGTTGATCGAATTGGAAGCACCAATGGTGCAGAGTAGATTTGGGATCCCCATTCAGGCAGGTATCGAATTTACGGTGGGGCGTATAAATTTAAGTTGGGATTATACACCTATTTTATATATTAGCAGAAAATCTAATGCGTCAAGTACGCCCGGATTTACCAGTTTGAGAGGGCTATCAGCACGATATGTGTTTTTAAACAAAAAAGAAGGTAAGCGGGTGACAAAAAAATTAAAGACGCCTTTTGGTAAACGAAAAAAATAATTTATGTCAAAATGGGTAGGTATTGTAAGTGTATTTTTTCACCTCAGCGTTTTCGGTCAGATTTCTTTTCAATCCTCTCCAAATTTACTTCCTCTCACTCCCCACTTTAGCGGATCTGTTATTGGTATAGCAGATATGAATGCTGATGGACTGGATGACATCGTCAGGCTGGGTCAGTCAAGATTGTTGTCCATATTGTACCAAAATGCGCCTGGAAAACCATTTACAGAGCGGTCATTTGGTCCCATAGCCACCTACGAATTTTGGAACATAACCATCGCTGACATCAACCAGGATGGTTATAATGATATGGTTTTTGCCGCCAATGAAAACCCCGGATATACGTATTACTCGCGACTGATCAAAGATAGCATAACCTATCAGATCCAGGTGCTTGCCGGATCCAACCAGGCGTATGCCCAGGCAGGTAACCTGGTCGATATCAACAACGATGGCTGGCTGGATTATTTTTTGTGTAACGACCTCGGTGAAAATATGATTTGGCTTAATGATCGTCACGGCAGTATCAATAACAATCCTGTCTCCCTGATTGATTTTTCTACCATTCCTACCTCTGATAAATCTGGCAATTATGGCAGTGTATGGTCTGATCTGGATAATGATGGCGATCTGGATCTCTACATAGCTAAATGCAAGGGTGGAGCTACAGAACCAACGGATCCAAGGCGAATCAATACGCTCTATCAGCAAATGGCAAATGACACCTTCGTAGAGTCAGCTGCTGCAGCCGGCCTGGCTATCTCTGATCAATCCTGGGTAGCTGTGACTGGTGACAGTGACAATGATGGAGATCAGGATATTTTTGTCATAAATCATTTAGCCCCATGTCGGCTTCTGCTCAATGTGGGGGTACCCGGTCAAATGAAGTTTGTTGACTGGACAGATTCCAGTGGTATTACCTATAATGGTATCGGTGTGCAAGCTGCCTGGGTTGATCTGGACCAGGATGGTTTATTGGATCTGATCATCTCCGGCAGTACTCATCAAATCTATAGGAATAAGGGACGCAACAAATTTGAATTGGTCAATAGTAATGTATTGGGAATCAATCCCATAGAATCTTTCTCATTTGGAGATCTCAATGGAGATGGCAAGATTGATATCTATGCATCCTATTCTGAAGTATTCAATCAGGCTAGCAGTAGACCTGATCAAATATGGTTAAATAATTCAATCAGTACAAATCATTTTGTAAAAGTCAGACTTGAGGGTAAAGGCTCAAACAGGTCGGCTGTAGGTGCCAAAATCAAGGTAATAGCTGGAGGGCACACCCAGACAAAGGAGATCCAATCAGGCACTAGCTATGGTATAAGTACTACGCTGACTCAGACTCTGGGAATAGGTGATGCTACCAAAATAGATTCTATCATCATCCAATGGCCTGATAAGTCCACGGAAGTCATAGTCTCTCCGTTTGTGGACAAGACCTTATTCGTCAAACAAAATGATTGTTTTGCCACTGATCCGGTTTTGCTCAAAGTGCCATCCAAATCAATCCTATGTGGTGATAAAGATAGTGTCACACTCACTATACCTTTGACGGGGGAATATTCCTGGAATACAGGATCTACCGCCAGAGCTATCGTCGCAAAATCAGAAGGTCAATGGCAAGCTAAAATAGTGAATGCAGCAGGATGTACCTTGTACTCCAATAAAGTAGCCATAGATAAGGATTCAAAACCAATCTCCAAAGTCTTCGTGGCAGATTCGGTTATATGCGCCAAGAGTACTACCTCGATAAGTATCACGACCAGCGATAAAATTTTATGGAATACAGGTGCGACTACTCCGGAGATCATAGTCAGTGAAGCAGGGAGTTATTATGCTACTGTAACACAAACCTGCGGAACGACCCAGTCAGATACAGCTTATATCCGGGTATTGACTCCTGCCGCGCTTATCGTAAAGAATGATACAGTAGGCTTATCGGCCAAAGCAAATCTTTCTGTCATAGGAACTGCCATCTCCTGGTATGCCACTCCGGAGGATACTAAACCTTTTCATACCGGCAATACTTACCTGACACCTCCTTTAGATAAAACGCTTACCTATTTTGTTCAATCTACATCCACTCAGGCAGGCAAAGTGTATCAAGGTGGGATCAAAGATTTTTCAGGAGATACCAAATATCATGCTGCTAATTTTAGTGGCAAGCTCTTCTTTGATGTCAATCGTCCGGCTTTTCTGCAATCGGTTAAGGTTTATGCTGATACTGCCGGGACACGGGAGATTATACTGATCAATGGGGCAGGGGAGACGATCTCAAGCAAACTGATCAGAATAGAAAAAGGCGAATCAAGGGTCGTTCTCAATTTTGCCTTGGCTATTGGTACAGGGTATGCCTTGGCCACCAAAGAAGAGACTTCTGTAAAAATCTTTGGAACAAAATCACCGCTTTTATATCGAACTGACGGACCAATCGCTTATCCGTTGACCGCAGGTCCTATCACCCTCACTGGCACTAACGCAGGCCAGGCTAATTATTATTATTTCTATGCCTGGCAGGTAGCAGATGCTGACCTGGTGTGTGCAGGAGATAGGGTGCCTATCATGGCAGTTTTAAAAAGTACCGTCAGCACTCAAAATGAACTCAATTCTAAAATCAAAATCTATCCTAACCCCATAACAAATGATATTCATATCGAATTGAGCCCGGAGCTTCAAAACGAACGGATACAGATAGCAGTTTTTAATAATGTCGGTCAATGTGTATTGCTTAAAGAAGAAAAATATACTGCTAAAGAATTGAATATCAGCAATATACAATTACGTAACGGGGTGTATTTTTTGAAGATTACCGCCGGCACTAAACAAGGTCTCAGCAAAATAATAGTCCTGAATTAAGCATAAAAAAAGCTTTAATCCGGAGATCAAAGCTTTAAATGGGTGAAAGACGGGATTCGAACCCGCGACCCTCAGAATCACAATCTGATGCTCTAACCAGCTGAGCTACATCCACCATATGGCCCTCTTTTGGGGTAAAGAAATGCAAATATAGAAGTTTCTGATCTCAAAACAATAAGCTTTCTCGCATTTTGTTTCAAAGTATGGATAACTCAGTATGTCCTGGTTTTTTTTGCCTTCCAGTTTTTCGAACATCCAGGACTGACTGCATAGGCTACATGGAGTCATGCAAAATGGGATCCGGGAGAATCAACTTTGTCCAACACACTATATGCTTCTCAAAAACAGCTCATGTTAACAACTAAGTGATGTGTACCCCAAGATCATTTGCGAGCTGATATCCAGGACAATTGGGTGATTATGATATTGTTGCCTGGTTACAAATTACTTTATCGGCTTTGACAAGCTTAAAAAATGCTGCAATCATAACTTTTTCAAGGTGCCATTTGTTTTAACTAAGATGAGTGAACAAAACGATTTGGTAAAGTTGAAAGTAGAGGGAATGACCTGTACCGGATGTGCGGCGACGATAGAAAAATATCTAAAAAAAAATAACCTCAAAGAAGTTAGGGTTGATTTTGTTGAAGGTTTGGTTCACTATATTCCTGAATTAAATACTTCGGTAGAAACGATTTCGGAGGGTATCAATAAGCTCGGATACAGGGTAATCTCCCATACAGGTGATAAGAAGAAGCTTTCATTGAGCTTGGTCAATCAATTGATTATTAGCGGGATATTTACTCTGCCTCTCATTCTACATCATGTGTTTCCCGGGGCATTGAAGTTTTTGCACCCACCATACATCCAGTTTCTTTTATCATTGCCTGCTGTAGTGATTGGCTTAAACCGATTTTTGCCTGGTGCATGGAAATCTGTATGGTCAGGATCTCCCAATATGGATGTAACGATATGTCTTGGAGCTATAGCAGCATTCATTTATAGCATTATCGGTTGGGTGAGTGTAAGACCGGAGATGATATTTTTTGAAACAGCCGCCAGCATACTTACACTAGTCTTGTTGGGCAATTATATTGAGCACAAAGGGGTAAAAAAAACCAGTAGTTCGATTGATGATTTGCAAAAAATAGCCGTAGAGTATGGTAAAATGCAAATGCCGTCCGGTGCTGTAGTCAAAATTCCTTTAATGGAGATCGGTAAGGGAGATTTATTGATTGTAGCTGAAGGTGATGCCATACCCCTCGATGGAGTAATTGTAGCCGGCTCCGGCTTGGTGGATGAGTCCTGGATCAGTGGAGAAAGTGTCCCAATCAAAAAATCCATCAAAGACAAGGTCATCGGAGCCAGCCAGCTAATCTCTGGCAATTTTACTATGAAGGTAGAATCGGTATCCAACGAAACAGTCCTAAGTAAGATCATCGATATGGTCAAAAAAGCTTCTTTTCAAAAAGCGCCTATCCAGCGTTTGGCAGATAAGATCAGTGCCATATTTGTTCCTACCGTATTGATCATCAGTGTGCTGACATTTTTGGTAAATTATTTTTTTATTTCGATCGACCTAAGCAATTCCCTATTGCGAGCCATAGCCGTGCTGGTGATCTCTTGTCCCTGTGCCATGGGCTTGGCAACACCTACTGCGATCATGGCGGGCTTAGGGAAGGCAATGCGAGAGGGCATATTGATCAAAGGGGCCGGCACACTGGAGACGCTGGGCAAGACAAAAAATATCATCTTAGACAAGACGGGTACACTCACGCATCCTGAGATAGAGATATCGTACCTGGCTGCGGAGGATGAGATTGAGATCGCCGGGATGGTCTATGCGATGGAAAGTAAATCATCGCATCCAATAGCTCAGGCAGTCATTAAAAAACTAAGTGGTTTTAAAAATCCTTTATTGTTAACGAGTCATGTCAGCGAAGCAAAAGGCAAAGGATTGACAGCGGTAGATCCCAACGGAAATCGTTGGAGCATAGGATGGTCCGAAGATACTCCAGGCATCCAGGTATCGAAAAATGATGAATTGGTAGCAATAATGAAACTCACAGATTCGATCAAACCAGATGCACAAAGCTTCGTGACTCAAATGAACCATTATGGCATCACTCCATTTCTTCTTTCAGGAGATGCTCAGGATAAGGTGAAGTCTGTGGCCGATCGATTAGGTATCCAACACTGGCAGGGTCGATTGATGCCGGATCAGAAAGTTGCAGAGATAAAACCCATACAATCTTCCGGTCCGACTGTAATGGTTGGAGATGGCATCAATGATGGTCCGGCTCTCAGCACAGCAGATGTGGGAGTGTCCTTCTCTCAAGCCAGCCAGGTGGCCATACAATCCAGCCAGGTGATTCTATTGAATGACAAATTAAGCACCCTCTCAAAGTCCATCTCCGTAGGTCGCCAAACATTGAGCACTATCAAACAAAATCTATTTTGGGCATTCTCCTACAATATTGTCGCCATTCCCCTGGCTGCAGCCGGATATCTCAATCCGATGTGGGGAGCCTTATTTATGGCTTTTTCAGATCTCGTTGTGATAGGAAATTCACTTAGATTGATGTGGAGTAGAATCAAATAAAATAACTGTCTTATCTTTTCGGCTTTATGATGATCTGGGTAATATTTGGAGCGATTTTGATTGGCATGCTGGCCATAGATCTGGGTATAATGAATAAAGGGACCCAGACGCTTACGACTAAAGAAGCTTTGCGAAACTCCATCGTATGGGTGTCGATAGGACTTCTTTTTGGGGTATTTGTTTATTTTGCTTATGAACGAAACTGGTTCGGGATAGGCTTACACATAGGACATCCACATAGTGGCGCCACTGCTTTGACTCAGTATATATCAGGATACCTGGTAGAATTGTCTCTGAGTGTTGATAATCTCTTCGTATTTGCTTTGATCTTTAATTATTTTAAGGTGCCGGCACAGTCCCAGCATCGGGTATTGTTCTGGGGTATCATCATCGCATTATTATTGAGAGGACTGATGATCTTTGGTGGGGTAGCCCTCGTCAATAGGTTTCATTGGATAGAGTATGGTTTTGCAATGATCATCATCTACTCTGCTTATCGCATGTGGAAAAGTGGTGATGATGGCTTGGATATAGAGCAGATGCCTATGGTCATTTGGTTGAGAAAGTGGATACGTATGGTTCCATTTTTCAAAGAAGATCATTTTTTTACTAAAGAAGGTGGCAAGTGGCACGCTACTCCTTTATTTTTGACTTTTCTGGTAGTCAATGTGGTGGATGTCGTCTTTGCTTTTGATTCTATCCCGGCGATTTTCGCTATCACACATGATGAATTTTTGATATTTACAAGCAATATATTTGCTATCCTGGGCCTGAGGAGTCTTTATTTTTTATTGATAGGTATGATGGAAAAATTTACCCACCTCAAGACTGCTTTGATCGTGATATTGTTGTTTATCGGTATCAAAATGCTGATCAATAAGTTTTTGCCTATACCGAGTGGATTGGCACTGATCATCATACTGACCATACTTGTAGCTGGTGTCATCAGCTCCTTGTCACATAAGGAAAGCTGACAGGGTGATCGTTTGATTTGATGGATTTAACTATCTGATGGAAGAGAACGGAAGGGGTTTCATAAACACAGACTCTACTTTTTCAACAATCTTGCCATTGGATTCAGATTTATCCCTGGCAGCCACCCATTTAGGATCTACCCTGAAATCATCGAAAGATTTTTTAGCCGCAGCTTCACTTTTGTGGGCGAGGATGTACACTAGTTTGGGCGTATTGGCAGCATCCTTTTCGATGGTCTTCCAATAAGCTACATTGGTCATGCCGTGTTGTTTAAAAAGTTTAACCGTATGATCTCTAAACCTTGTTTCGAGCGCGGTGATACGACCTGGGTAGCAAGTGTAGGTACGCAATTCAAAGATCCTTTCTGGATTTTTGATAGATTTTTTAATAGCCGGACTAAAGTCAGTAGCGTTGAGATAGATCGATTCTACTTTGTTGACGATTTTGCCATTCATCTCGGATTCGGTACGCACTTTTTGCCATTCTTCATCAGAGCCAAATGCTTTCCAGGAAGCTTCTCTGTTGGCCAGGTCGGGATAAGCCAGGATATAATACAAGCTGTTGTTATCTGTAGCAGTAGGCAGCCAATATCCAATATTCTGCATGCCATGCCGCTCAAATATTTTGGTGGTATGATTTTGAAAACGAGCTATGAGGTCATTGAGCTTGCCTTCGTTACAATGATAAATACGTAATTCAAAAACTCTTGTATCTGCCTTTTTGAAGCTCATAGAAGGAAAATGAAACAACAAGGAATAAATCAATATGGTAATAAAATTCATAATCAGTTATCTTAAATACCTAAATGTAAGTCATTCTTTTCTTTTCTTCTAATTCAGGTCATTTGGATATACAGGTAATACCGGTCAGAAGCTTAATATCCTGATTTATAATAAAAAATATATATATTATAGAGTTGATATAATAATCGATTAGGTTTGATACTGAACTTCCAAAACCGCACCATACGTGTCAAAAAGATAAAAGCGCTTCGGACAACAGACTAGTCGAAAACAGTGATTAATTTATGAATGGTGCCATTATGGGTATTTAGTTTTTGCCAGCTCCACTTAATTATTATTTTTACTTAAATTCTACTTTATATGAAAGATATACATTGGTTATTAGATAAATACGGCGAAAGTCATCTTAACGCGACCAACAAAATAATCCATTGGATCTGCGTGCCCTCGATCATTTTTAGCCTGATCGGTTTGCTTAAAAGCATTCCATTTTTTGTGGAAAGGGATTTTTTTCTGAATTGGGGTGGCCTGGCATTGGTGCTAGCCCTTATTTATTATTTGAGATTATCTATACCCATGTTCCTGGCGTTTTGCCTGGTAGCTATCCTCACTCTATGGGGTAATCAAAAAATTTTTCTGGCCATGGATGGGTCGTATGCCGGCTTGGCTCTTTTCTCATTGATCTTGTTTGTTGCGGCTTGGATAGGCCAGTTTATCGGCCATAAAATTGAAGGTAAAAAACCCTCATTTCTTGAAGATCTCCAGTTTTTATTGATTGGCCCTGCCTGGTTGGTTCATTTTATATACATTAAGCTAGGCATCAAGTATTAGTGCTTTGAGCATAAAGCTCAGAAGGATGACAACCTGTATAATCTTCTACAAATGAATGACTTCGCCGTATGCAGCTGCAGCAGCTTCCATCAGCGCTTCGCTCATAGTCGGGTGGGGATGGATCGTCTTGACGATGTCCATGCCCGTTGTTTCTAGTTTTCTGGCGACCACTACCTCGGCAATCATCTCTGTGACATTCGCTCCAATCATGTGGGCCCCCAGGAACTCACCATATTTGGCATCAAATATTACTTTCACAAAACCAGCTGGTGTGCCGGAAGCCTTAGCTTTGCCGGAGGCAGAAAAGGGAAACTTGCCAACTTTGATTTCGTAGCCGGCTTCTTTGGCTCCTTTTTCAGTGTAACCGACCGAGGCAATCTCCGGTTGGCAATAGGTACAGCCGGGGATATTATTGTAGTCAATGGGTGTGCCACGGTGGCCGGCTATGCCTTCGACACAATGGATACCTTCAGCACTGGCTACATGGGCTAGCGCCTGACCTGGAGTAATGTCACCAATGGCGTAAATGCCAGGAATATTGGTTTTTCCATTGACATCTACTTTAACCAAGCCTTTTTCTACCTGGATGCCCAATTCTTCCAGTCCAAGATTTTCAAGATTGGGGGTAATGCCTGCTGCGGACAGCACGATATCGCAAGCAATGGTTTCCTCTTTGCCGGATTTTCGGTCTTTGGTATGGACTATACAACCTACACCGGTGGTTTCTACTTTGGTGACCTCGGTATTGGCATAGACTTTAATCCCGGATTTATTAAAAGCTCTTGCTAATTCTTTGGAGATATCTTCGTCTTCACGCGGCACCAGCCCTTGCTCCATAAATTCTACCACAGTGACTTCTGTGCCAATAGTGTTATAGAAATAAGCAAATTCTACTCCGATAGCGCCTGCACCTACGACCACCATTGATTTTGGTTGAAAAGGCAATGACATGGCTTTGCGGTATTCAATGATTTTTACCCCATCGATCGGAAGATTGGGCAATTGTTTAGCCCGACCGCCGGTAGCCAGAATGATATGATCAGCCTGATGTTCTTCTATTTTACCTTCGGCATCGGTGACTTCTACTGATTTGTTTTTGAGTAGCTTGCCATGACCGGTCAGGATGGTGATTTTATTTTTTTTCATCAAAAACTGTACACCTTTGCTCATACCATCAGCAACATTCCGGCTTCGTTGGATAATCGCGTTAAAATCTGCTCTTCCTCCGGTATCCACTTTAATTCCATAATCTTCAGCGTGTTGTAGGTAGTCAAATACCTGGGCACTTTTAAGCAATGCTTTGGTGGGGATACATCCCCAGTTGAGGCAGATTCCTCCCAGGTTTTCTTTTTCTACTATGGCCACCTGCATGCCCAATTGAGCTGCCCGAATGGCTGCTACATAGCCCCCTGGTCCACTGCCAATCACGATAATATCAAATTTCATTATGCGAATTTTATTTTTTGAAGTGCAAAGATAACTCTATACTTAATTATTGAGACCTAGTCAAGATTCAATCCAGGCAATATTCTTCAGATGAGGCTGCGTAAGCCTTAGTTTCTACTCACCGTTTGTACTTTAGCCAGGCCTTGAGCATAATCTCTCACATCAGGATACAGGCCATCATGAGCTGCTTTGCCTTCTTTGTTGATAAAACCCATGCCTTGCCCGAGCGTATATCGGGCGACTCCATTTTTAAAGTCCCAGGCCAATAAAAATATATTATGAATGTGTTCTTCACCTGTTGAGTCGAAGTACCCATACAAACCATCTTTGCCAAATACCGCTAAACCATCGTTGTATCTATTGATTTGACTGTATATAAATGGAGTGATTTGTCGGCCGCCAGCACCAAAAAGAGCAAAGGTGTCTTGCCTGACTACCCCCCATTTGTCTAATCCTAAAGGCATCACTTCATCACAAAATATACTGGCCACCAGGGTGCCGGCGGTATCTATCCAGGACCATTGATTGCCGGATTTACCTGCAGCATAGAAGCCCTGGAAAGGAGTCACTTGTTCATATTTGGCCGTAATGATCATTTTTGATGCTGAATCCATAAAGCCCCAAAGTCCTTTGACAGAGACTGGCAGCCTATGATCGTAGTACAGACCTAATGCATCATATCTTGGTTTGATCAATAAATTTCCGTGAGCGTCGATCAATCCCCACCATCCCCCTTGAGAGATTCTGGCCACACCGGATTGGAATGCAAAAGCCTGGTCCCAGGTGTCTTCCCCAATGGTTTTACCTTTTTGATCAATAAAGGTATATCTGTCATTCTTTTTCACTTTAGCCAGGCCTTCATAAAAATCTTCAGCGTCATCCCATTCAGGTAGGATGACAACAGCACCGGTTGAGTCAATAAAGCCAAATTTTCCATCGACTGCCCGGACTTTACCTCTGCCGTCCCTCATCGTCCAGGTACCACGATACACCGGTTTTACAATCCAGGCGCCATGTAGGTCGATATATCCCCAAAGCCCTTTTTTGGATGCAGCAGCGAGTCCGCCAGAAAAATCCCTGCAGTCGTCAAACTGCTCTTTGATGACCACTTCACCATCTGTATCTATATATCCCCACTTGATGCCCGGCTCTACATAATCCTCCATAATAAGCTCTAAATCAGACTTATTTGCAATGTCATCGGACTCCTTTTTGTCAGAGGTACAGCCAAGCCAACCACTTAAAATTGTGATAAAAATGAAGATACTGGTGATTTTTAATCCTTCGTTTGCGTTAAGAAATCGATGTATCATAAGACAAAAATATTAGCAATCCTGATATTATCCGGAATAAGCTCAAGTTTCCTCCCATTAGCTTTGTATGCTCAATCCGGGGTCATCGTCAGTGAAGGCAATTTTAAAGTATTGATGCCGGAAGATTACCTTTCAACTATAGACACCATCTCCACAGAAATAGGTCCGGTGATGTACCATACTCTCCATGCGAGAGACAGCTTCATGACCTATCAAATATCTTTTTGTGATTATCCTGAAGGCACGGTGCATTCGGATTCCGCTGACTTGTTAAAAGAATTTTTCCAATCGACCATCGAAGAGTCTGTGGCCAGCGTCCATGGAACCAAAAAATATGAATCGGAGATCACACAGTTTGGGTATCCGGGCTGGTTTTGGAAGATCGAATTTGGAAAAAATAAATTCCTCAAAACCAAAGCTTTCGTGGCGGGCAATCGATTTTACAGTCTTATTGTAGCAGGTGATCTTCGAAAAGATGACGATCTCAGGACTTTTGCTTTTTTGGACTCATTCCAATTTTTAGAATTGAGTAGGGTGAGGAAGTGAGGTAAGTTTTACTTCAGTTTAAGTAAGATATCCTGCAACATAGCCAAGCCTTTGTCCATCGTTATTTTGTGAGTTCTGAATCCCAGCACAGCGCATCGAATCCACACCTGGTCATTGATCCACGTGGAGGAAAAGAATACTCTCCCATCCGCTCGCACAGCTTCCATCAATCTTTCATTAAATTCATTGGGGTCTTTGTCTTTAGGGTTAAATCTGAAAATGACGATACTCAACATGGGCGGAGGGCCTACTTCAAACCCTAATTCCTGCACCCGATCATAAAAATATTGGGCTAAGAGTATTTTTTCTTCCAGCGCAGCTTTGAATGGGGCCAGGCCGTGTAAATGGAGTGGCACCCACATGCGTGGACCCCTAAAGTGTTTGGTAAGTTCTGGTGAAAGATCACAGGGATTCCATTCATCAAAATCAGTATCAAATGCGTCCTTCATATAATTCGCACGGTAATGGTGGCTCTGCAGGACCGCCTGAGGATTTTTAAACAATACTGTACCGATACCATATGGCAAAAACAGTCCTTTATGCGGGTCTATGGCGATAGACTGGCTACGCTCGATGCCTTTCAAAAGTGGTTTGCATTGGTCCAACAAATTAAAAAATCCACCATAGGCTGCATCTATATGAAACCAGATATCATGTTGATCGCAAAGGTCGGCGATGGCATCCAAAGGATCGATGGACCCGGTATCTGTAGTTCCGGCCGAAGCTATGACCATAAATGGAGTTAATCCTGCCTGAATATCAGACAGGATCAGACTTTTTAAAGCGGTTATATCCATTTTATATTGATCATCCATAGGGACGGTGCGGGCTATTGATTCTCTTAAGCCTGCGATTCTCACCGCTTTATGAACACAATGGTGTATCTGTCCTGTAGTGTATATGACCGCCTGATGCAGATTGAGCCGGTGTAGTCCCTTAGAGTCCCTGGCACTCACTATACCGATCAGGTTGGCAATAGATCCCCCGGAAGTGATATTGCCATGAGCTGTCTCTGGGTAACCCATCACCTCGCACATCCATCGTATGAGTTGGTTTTCCATAATCACTGCTCCGGGATTAGAAAAAAATATTCCGGCATATCGATTGCTGACAGCAGCCATCATATCTCCCAGGCTACTGGCATAGATCCCTCCTCCTGGAATATACCCAAGGTGTCCTCCGGAGGCTGGGTTGATACCAAAGTGATTCACTTCGGTTTTGAAGATATTCAATAATGTATGAAGGGACTTAGGCGCTTCAGATACCTTAAATTCTTTGAGTTGGGAGATTTGGCCTTCGACGAAGGTGGGCTTGTCTTCCATTTCATCCATAAAATCATTTAAATAATTATGCCAGGAATCTAACCATTCATTGCGCAACTCGCGCGAAGGCTCCAGAGCAGCTGATGCAAGCTCTAATTGATGCAATCTTTCTAACATGCCGATAAATATAGATTTTACTTCTGAATCCAGGTCCGGAAAGAGATTGGATGAATAATAATTATTTTTGGGTTATCATTGAGGTTGAATAAAACTTGATTTAAGTATGCGAATAGCTGTATTTCCGGGTTCTTTCGACCCTATCACGATAGGTCATGTAGATATTGTCTATAAAGCATTACCGCTTTTTGACCGGTTTATCATAGCCATCGGCACCAACACGCAGAAAAAATCGCTGTACAGCCTGGAAGATCGTATGCAGTGGATCAGAGATGTTTTTGAGGGGGAACCCAAGATTGTAGTAGATTTTTTTGATGGACTGACTGCGGAATATGCTCAAAAGATTTCTGCAGACTATTTGGTCAGAGGACTGAGGAATGGAAGCGATTTTGATTACGAGAAAACCATCTCTCAAGTCAATCAGACCCTGGCAAAAGGATTGGAAACAATATTCTTTATCAGTAGCCCGGAAGTAGCCCATATCAGCAGTACTATCGTGCGTGAAATCATCAGTGGAGGCGGAGATGCCAGTCCATTCATTCCTAAGGAAGTTCATTTAAAAATACGTTAATCTTATGCAAGGCAATTATATTTTACCCCCGGTCACTAATGAGCCAATCCTGGCTTATACCCCTGGATCAAAGGAAAGAGAAGATATCAAATCTGCCCTCGACCTGGCTTTGTCTACTACTAAAGAAGTTAAGATGAGCATTGGTACTCAAAAACTGGCTTATGGGACGCCTGTTCCAATGCGATCGCCTCATGACCATCAGCAAATCCTTGGATACCACTACCTGGGGACCAAAGACCATGTATCAAAAGCAATCAAATCAGCTTTGCAAGCAAAAAACGATTGGGAACGCATGCCCTGGTATGATCGGGCAGCCATATTTCTCAAAGCTGCTGACCTACTCAGTGGCCCATACCGCCAAAAAATGAATGCAGCCACCATGCTGTGTCAATCCAAAAACATCTATCAGTCGGAGATCGATGCTGTAGCGGAACTCGCTGATTTTCTTCGTTTTAACGTTAGGTACATGAAGGAAATTTATGAGGTACAACCTTCCAGTGCCCCTGGCATTTGGAACAGGCTGGAATATCGACCATTGGAGGGTTTTGTAGTAGCCATCACCCCTTTCAATTTTACTTCTATAGCAGGCAATCTGCCTTGTGCCCCGGCGCTCCTGGGTAATACAGTCGTCTGGAAACCGGCGGAAACTCAACTGTATTCGGCCAGCATTATCATGGAAGTTTTAGAAGCAGCAGGCTTGCCTCCGGGAGTTATCAATATGGTGACTGTTGATGGCCCTTCGCTGGGTGCTGTAGTTTTTGCCCATCCTGATTTTGCAGGGCTTCATTTTACAGGAAGTACCCAGGTATTCCAATATTTGTGGAAAACTATTGGGGCCAATATCTCTAATTACAGATCTTATCCGCGGATTGTGGGAGAGACCGGAGGTAAAGATTTTGTACTGGCACACCCTTCTGCTGACCCAAGAGCGGTAGCAGTGGCCCTGGCTCGTGGTGCGTTTGAGTACCAGGGTCAAAAATGTTCAGCCGCCTCCAGGGCTTATCTACCAGCTTCGCTGTGGAAATCAATCAAAAAATATTTATTGGAAGATGTGGAGAGTATGATGATGGGTTCGCCGCTGGATTTTTCCAATTTTGTCAATGCCGTGATTGATGAAAAAGCTTTTGACAAGATCACCGGCTATATCAAACATGCGAAGCGCTCTTCGCAAGCTTCCATCATATCTGGAGGTACCTTTGACAAAACTGAAGGTTATTTTATCAAGCCTACTATCATTCAAACCACTGCCCCCCAGTACAAAACCATGGTCGAAGAGATCTTCGGACCTGTGCTTACAATATATGTATATGAGGATAAAGCCTACGATCAGACCCTGGAACTGGTAGACAAAACATCACCTTATGCTTTGACAGGGGCTGTCTTTGCCAGGGACAAAAATGTCATCATCGACGCCACTCACAGGCTACGCCATGCCGCAGGTAATTTTTATTTAAATGACAAGCCTACCGGTGCTGTTGTGGATCAACAACCATTTGGAGGAGCACGAGCCAGTGGCACCAATGATAAGGCAGGTTCTATCCTCAATCTGCTGCGATGGGTGTCACCGCGTACTATCAAGGAAAATTTCAACCCGCCTCACGATTATCGATATCCCTGGATGGCCAAAGATTAGCAAAACCATGAAAATTTATACCAAGACCGGAGATCAGGGCATGACCTCACTCTATGGTGGAGCCAGGCTACCCAAACACCATATCCGCATAGAAGCCTATGGTACCGTAGACGAGCTCAATGCCTGGGTCGGGCTCTTGAGGGACGGCTTGATGGTCGAAAATCATCGCACCATGTTGAAAGAAATTCAGGATAGATTATTTACGATTGGAGCCAATCTCGCTTCAGAGCCCGGCCAAAACATGCCTACTCCGGATATTACTCCTGCAGATATATCCAGACTCGAATTGGAGATCGATCTGCTGACCAATGAATTGGAGCCCTTAAAACATTTTGTATTGCCTGGAGGTCATAGACTGGTCAGTGAGGCGCATATCACCAGGACCATATGCCGTAGGGCCGAGCGCCGGATAATGGCTTTGCATGAGCAGGAGGCCGTAGAAATATTGATCATCACCTATATCAACAGGCTCTCTGATTATTTCTTTGTACTGAGTCGCTGGATAGCTAAAGATCAGGTAGTAAAAGAAATAAAATGGCAGCCCAGGAGCAGCTAGGAGGGGCTGTAATAGTGCCCATGACGGATGCAGATTTGGTTTGGGTGGCTGACTTTCAACCAACAGATTGGCCTGACATAAAGACTGCATATAAGCTTTACACAACATGGTGGTTTAGTCATCCTATGAAATTAGTCCTCCAAAACCAGGTCATTGGGATTGGCAATGTCATTTTATTTCAAAATTCTGCCTGGTTAACTCAAATTATCATTAGGTCCACCCATCAAAATCAAGGCTTTGGGACCGCGCTTACCCAGGCGCTGATAGATTTGGTCCGGGATAAAGTCACAGGTATTTCATTGCTGGCCACGGAGATGGGTTTTCCGGTTTATAAAAAGTTGGGATTTAAGATTCAGGGAGAGTACTCTTTTTATAAATGGGATGACTTTATGGCGGAGGCATCTTCATTACTATTATCACCATATCACACTGATTATCATTGCGCTATGTTGGATTTTGACAGACAAGTTACAGGGGAAAACCGCGCCAGGTTATTGCAAAATTATTTGCCCGAGGCGCAGATCATGGTAGAAAAAAATAAATTAATAGCGATGTCCATACCTTCATTAGGTGATGGGTGGATCATCAGCAAATCCTCAGCCATTGGACTGGAATTGATGAATAATCATATTCAGAAAAATAATCGGCTTGTGCTTCCAGATGATAATACCTTCGCTCATGATTATCTCTCGAAAATAAATAAATCGCCTTACAGAAAAGCATACAGGATGGTTCTGGGAAAACCACCAGCGTATAGGCCGGAGTGGATATTTGGAAGAGTTGGGGGTAATTTGGGGTAAAGATCTTCCGCCTAGTTAAAAATTTCTTTGCTGCTCCCGAGGCTTTGGGAGCTCGCCCACACCACGTGAGCATAGTTCGGAGTGGATAAAAATTTCTTTGCGCCTTCCTGCCATTAAGCAAGTATTAGCGTCTCCCGAGGCTTCGGGAGCGCCTGTGTACTCCTCAAACCACTTTAGTAAAATACGGGATGAATAAAAATCCTTTGCTTGCCCCTTATCAACTCTCAGCTACAAGATTTGTCCCCCTTTCAGATACATACGCATAAACCCCAAATATCAGACCACTAAAAATCAAATCCCCGGCCAGCGTATTCCAAAAATAAGGCACTGCAAAAGCATAACATCCTACTAATCCCGCACCGGTCTGTGGCCATACAAGGCTATGATACCAAACACCAAAATTAGAGAGCAGGAAAAAAACGACAGAAGAGAGTAAGCTGCCAACAAATATATTTTGAAAACCGATTTTTTTGATCGATAATCTACCAATCCCAACGATCAAAGCAAACCCAATATAAACCCAGATATTGCCCATCCACACCCAACCGGTATAAGACTCAGGATACATATTTTTATACATCCCGTTATTGAGAAAAAGATCAGACAACCAAAGAATCATTAAGGGTAAGGCCATTGACAACCATCCTGGTCTCAACATGGCTCCGGCAAATAAAGCTGTAGCGCCAACTGCCGTAAAGTTGGGTACGTGTGGGATCATCCTGCTAAAAATGCCTGCGAGCAAGAGGCCGGTGATCAGATTGAGCGAAGAAATATTTTTAAGCTGTGTTTTCAATGAATTAAATATTAAATATTGTGTAAAATTACTTTAAAATTAGCATTTAACCACAGATGGACTATTCTATCATCAAGGCATCCATGACCGATTATGAATCCATTCTGCATTTGTATAAAAAATGCACTCGCCATTTAGAGAGCATCGGCATTCACCAATGGGATGATAATTATCCTTCGCCAGGGATGTTGCGAAATAATATTAGAGATGGCGTGACCTGGGTCATCCGGGTCCAAGAGGTCGTCATCGCTACGGTCACGCTCGATAGTGATCAGGATGAAAAGTTCAATGCTATTCACTGGGCGTATCCATCCGATAGGGTATTGGTCATCCACCGACTCTGTGTGGATCCGGATCATCAGGGTCGGGGCTTGGCCAGGTACATGATTGCTTTTTCAGAAAAGTATGCTGAAGATCATGGCTATGAAGTCATCCGGCTGGATGCTTTTTTAGGCAATACTTATTCACAAAAATTGTATCGAAAACTTCATTATCACGAAGCGATAGGCTATTGTTATTATCCTCCTGATGATATCATGTGCAATTGTTTTGAGAAAAAAATTTGTCTCTGATTTCCGCATGGACAACACGATTTTCTGGACAGATTTATAGAGGGGGATATATTATTTTGCAATGATTGGTATATTTGAATCCATGACTAGACTTTTAATTGTTTTTTTTACGGCAATGAATGTAATTTCTATTGCTCAGCCTGATCGGTGGCAGCAACGCATCAGCTACCAAATGGAGATTGACTTTGATGCGAATCTGCATCAGTTTACCGGCACTCAGAAAATAGTGTATTATAATAATTCGCCGGAGACCCTGGACAAAATCTATTACCACTTATATTACAATGCATTCCAGCCTGGTAGCAGTATGGATGTACGATCTTTAAATCTGCCCGATCCTGATGGTCGCGTGAGAGACCGGATATCCAAACTCAAGCCGGATGAAATAGGCTACCAGCAGATCCTTTCACTCACACAAAACGGAATCCCGTTAAAATACCAGGTCGAAGGTACCATCCTTGAAGTCCAACTGGCAGCCCCTATCAAAGGCAAGTCAAAAACCAGGCTTGACATGAAGTTTAAAGCCCAGGTCCCCATCCAAATCAGAAGGACCGGTAGAAACAACCGTGAAGGCATCGCTTATTCCATGAGTCAATGGTATCCCAAGCTGTGTGAATATGATTACCAGGGATGGCACGCCAATCCCTATGTAGCCCGCGAATTTTATGGTGTCTGGGGTGATTTCGATGTCAAGATCCATATGGACAAAAAATATCTCATAGCGGCAGGTGGATACATTCAAAATGCCAAAGAAGTCGGGTATGGTTACGAAAACCCTGGTGACAAACTCAAACTCCCGTCTGGTGAAAAGCTCCTATGGCATTTTAAAGCGCCCAATGTGCATGATTTTATGTGGGCTGCCGATCCAGAATACAAGCACACCAAACTAGTCAATGATGGTGGCATCGAGATGAATTTTTTCTTCCAGGAAAATGACAAGACCAGGGATACCTGGGCTCAGCTGCCCCAGGTCATGAACCAGGTTTTCAAAATTGCGGATAGGTCTTTTGGCCAATACCCTTATAAATATTATGCTTTCGTACAGGGAGGCGATGGAGGAATGGAATATCCTATGGCCACGCTCATCATGGGTGAAGGCACCTTGGGTGGCCTGGTAGGAGTAGCCACCCATGAGCTTATGCATAGCTGGTACCAGATGGTGTTGGGTACCAATGAAAGTCTTTATCCATGGATGGATGAAGGATTTACCAGCTACGCTGAAGACAAAATCACTGCTGAATTGAATGCCCCCGGAAGTACAGAGCTCTACGGCACAGATGCCTATGCAGGAGGCGGGTATGCAGGATATTTTGGCCTGGCCAAAAGTGGTAAAGAAGAACCCCTCAGCACCCATTCAGACCACTATGCGACCAATTTTGCCTATGGCAGAGCTGCTTATTCTAAAGGCGAAGTCTTCTTGCACCAACTGGAGTACATTATTGGTAAGCCGGTGTTTGAAAAATGCCTGCTGGACTATTTTAATACCTGGAAATTCAAACATCCCAATGTCAACGACTTTATCCGGATTTTCGAGAAGGGTAGTGGCCTAGAGCTCGACTGGTACAAAGAATATTATGTCAATAGTACCAAGCAAATAGATCTGGCTATTGACTCTGTATACCAGGATGGTAATCAAACCAAAATCAGGATCAATAAAGTCCAGCCCTTTATCATGCCTGTAGACCTCACAGTCACGTATACGGATGGTACCAGGGCCTATGAGTATATACCCCTGGATTTGATGCGCGGGGAGAAAAAATCGGAATGGCCAGGGATGAGCCTTCATGTACAACCTGACTGGACCTGGACTTATCCAAAATATACGATGACCCTGGACAAACCTCTGAGCATGATCCAATCCATTGCGATCGATCCTAGCAAAAGATTAGCCGATGTAAATGGGGCTAATAATGTGTGGTCAAGGTAGTTTCCCTTAGTAGGTAAGTGATTTAAAAACGACATTCTGATAAGCTCAACCGGGCAGGTTTGGTTCACCCCAGGCTTTGTTCGATAAAGAGGTTTCGTTCACCGCAGGTTGACCAATAATGCGATCAAATCCACCAATGAGCCAAAATGTAACTTCTATGAGTAGAATTTGATATTGGACACACTAGTAAGTTCGATTTTTTTAACTAATAGGGTCAACTGGCAGCATTATTATCTCGATTCCCATTAAAAAAGCATCCTCATTACTTAAGAGTCACTACGAACAAATTTTCGGAACTCATAAGTATCTACGATATTTAGATTGCACCATTAATTGAAAGCGGAACTATAGGTTTCATTAACTAAGTCGGAGTATATCTACTGCCCTGCATTTTACATGCCAGCTACAATACGAAGCGGCCCACCACTTCCACCTCCTATCTTCATCGGCAATGCGATTACCAGTAGTCCAGTGGCAGGCAAAAGTTCAAGTTGATTCAGATTTTCAAATCCTGGCAAATTTTCTGCCATTAGAATTCGATGGGTCAGAAAATCCTTTGACTGTCCATAATCAAGGCTGGGAGTGTCTAAACCTACCGCCTTTACTTTACGATTTGATATCAGCCATTTTGCTGCTGCCGGATCTATCCCGGGAAAATGCAATAAAGGGATCGCATCCGGACCTTTTTGATCGGTGCCAAAATATTCTTTTCGATTTGGATAGAATTTTCCATACCCGGTTTGAAATAAAACAATGGTGTGATCAGGGATTTGGCCAAAAGTATTCTCCCATGATTCAATATCGCTTATAGAGATCAAATAATCACGATTGGCTAGTGCGTGGGCAGAGATATCGATTTTTACAGCAGGGCCTATCAAAGAAGTTAAAGGGATTTGGTCCACAGTATATTTATTCTCTGCAAAATGCACCGGTGCATCTATATGGGTACCCCCGTGCTCTGGAGTACATATCGAATAACTTGAGTAAAAATATCCACCTTCAGTAGTCCCTTTGGATTCTGTGGTGAGTTTAAAATTGTTGACATTATTAGGCCAATACAAGGTGGAACTATCAAATGAGTGCGTAAGATCTATCCAATGTATACCGGATAGATCCGGCAAGGCTGTAGGTGAGTCTATTGGCCCAGGAGGTTTAGATCCAATATTGTTACAGCCTCCTAAGATAAAAACGAGCACGACAACAGTCGCCAAAGTTGGAGACACCTTTGAGAAGACCATGCTCAGAAAAATATTAATTTTTTGGTAAGTCATCCCATAAATATAATAAACACCAGGTTTTTGCCTGTTTCAAGGTCTTATATTTAAGCTTTTGACAAAAGAATGGTCTACTATATTAATTTACATTTCCAATCTTGACTACCTGAATGTCAAATGACTTTCCACTCAATGATTTTAAGTCAGAATAAGAAATTGGTCCAGAACTATTGCGAATTAAGTTGTTAGGGCTCTGCCAGATAAACTGTACTGATGGTGAATTAGGTAGTTTGTCGGTCAGCCCCAGGATGAGCTTACGAAGCTCAAGCAAATCGATCACATTGATATCCCCATTGGAGTCGACATCTGCAGCTAGCAATTGTTTGTAGTCTGAAAACCTGAGCACTCCCAGGATATGTTTTTGTATCAATATCAGGTCACTGGTAGATACGCCTGCAGTATAATCCTGGTTATAAGCAATAGTCAACATTGCAGATCCTGAATTTTTAAAAGTATCCACAAGGTCAATTTTAAATTTTCCGATGATATCGGTTGAAAAATTATAACTTTTTTCATTCCAGATTAAGTTCATTTTGACAAGGCCGAGAGTGGTACTATTCAAACTTAATTTTCCTGATAGATGGAGAGTGTCAACTAACTTGGGAATGGTAGGTGGCACCGGTTTTGGAGTAGTAGTATCTACTGGAGTAGGTATAGGAGGAGGTGGAGTTGGTTTAGTGGTATCTACCGGAGTAGGAATTGGAGGAGGAGGAGTTGGCTTGGTAGTGTCTACCGGTGTAGGAGGTGGGGGTGTAGGGATTGAAAGTGATTTAACTGCCTCCGCCAAAGCTGCATCTAATTTGGCTATTGTCTCATTTCTCGTGATTCCGCGAGGATCCCAGGTTACGGTACCATCAGGTCGTATGATGATAAAAGTGGGCGTGCCAAAAAAAGGCCCAAAATAATTATCAGAATAAAGGTTACTGGCTTCGACACTGCCCCCATCATTGCTTACGCCAGGAAAAGGAAGGTCATATTTGAGTTTATATCCAATCACTCCTGCATCGAAGTCCCAGGTTTTATTTGAAAGCTCAATGAACTCCACATTTTGAGTGCGATATTGTTTGTATAGATTACTAATCGAAGGTGCGATATCATTGCAAGGTGGACAATCCACAAAAAATATTTTGAGCATGACGATTTTGCCCTTGTTTAAATAATCCTTGTACAATTCGATGGATTTTTTGTCGGTCGTAGTGACCTTAAAATCTCTTGCTTTTTTCTGAGCAAATAGCCCTGAAGTCACTAACAGAATCAAACAAATTGTACCAAACGATCTCATAATCAGGTAGATATTAACTGATAAAGGTAGCAGAATTCATGCCAATTGTCAATGATGACTGGACTTTAACTAGGCATGACCACCAAAGTCCGATGGATAGAAACAAAAAATAAGAAAAATAATTAAATGAGCTAACGCGGGGACACCGCTACCCGGATGGTTTTGATTATATCACCATTGATGCTTAATCTGATAAAATATGTTCCCCGCTCCAATTGGTCTGCTGAGAACTGAATGGATTGCCTGCCTTGATTTCTGGTTTCATTGACCAGGTTTCTCACCTGGGCGCCAAGGATATTGAGCAAAGTCACCTGAACTCTGGACGGCTCTAACAATTTGAACTCCAGAACTGCATTGGAAACTACCGGATTTGGATATACTTTTAATGACTGATAAGTGACATCAAAAGGCGTTTCATTATTGTTGCCTGATGAGGGTTGCTGCGCAAAAGCAGTCAATCCACTAAACAGAAAAAATAAAGCAACTACGATCCTCATGGGTTTTAATTCTAGGTCAAAAATAGTCTTAACCAAGGTATGCTTTTCTCAAGGATATCTTAAGAGCGGTTAATTTTGCGTTAAATACGTTTTTTGAGTAATAAAGAGGTTATCCTCGCATTGTTGAAGGTCGGTAAGAGAAAAAGATGGATAAAAGATCAGTGATCATAGAAGATTGGGGTAGGACAGATTACCAGCAAGCGTGGGATCGCCAGACTGAATTGCAAAAAGCGATCATCGCTAAAAAAATTTCAAAAGAAGCCTATTCCGGCCCATATCACCTGGTTTTTTGCGAGCACCACAAGGTCTTTACATTGGGAAGATCTGGCAAAGAAGCTAATTTATTGATTAATCCTGAGTATTTAAAAACTCAAGGAATAGACTTTTATAAAATCAACCGGGGGGGAGACATTACTTATCACGGCCCTGGTCAAATAGTCCTGTACCCTATATTGGACATGGAATCATTTTTTACAGATGTCCATAAATATGTGCGAAAATTGGAGGAGATCATCATCCGGACATTACAAACTTATAATATCAACGCCTATCGCAATCCTGCATACACAGGCGTATGGGTCACTTCTATGCAAGACCGACTGCCTAAAAAAATATGCGCTATAGGGGTTCATATGAGTCGATGGGTCACTTTACACGGACTTGCTTTTAATGTAACTACTGATTTGCAACCATTTGACTATATCGTCCCCTGTGGTATCCGTGATCCGGACAAGGGTATTACTTCATTGCATTTGGAAACCGACCAACCCATTGATATGGAGCATATTCGTTCGATGATTAAATATTATTTTGCAGAAGAATTTGATTGTCAATATATATTAACACCGCATGCCTAAAATCAAAACCGTCCTGGATTCTAAATCTATCATGACCGAGATGATCATGCCCAATGATACCAATCCTCTGGGCAATCTTATGGGGGGTAATCTGATGCGATGGATGGACATTGCTGCCGCCATTTGTGCCAACAGGCATGCAGAAGCTTTTTGTGTCACTGTATCTGTAGACCATATCTCCTTTTATAAATCTATCAAACTCGGACAGGTCATCACAGTTGAATCCACTATAACCAGAGCCTTTAATACCTCTATGGAAGTATATGTGCAGGTATTTGCAAGTGATAGCCGCAAAAAAGAAGGAGAATTGGCCAATCATGCTTTTTTCTCTTTTGTGGCCCTGGATGAGCATACTTTAAAACCGATGGAAGTTCCTCAAATTAAGCCTGCCAATGCAGAGGAAGAGCAGCTATTTAACAGTGCCATGGCTCGAAGAGAGATGAGATTGCTACTCAGCGGCAGATTAGAGGCCAAGAATGCTAAAGTTTTGAGAGAAATTTTAGAAGGTAAACGTGTTTTCTTCTAGCTAAAATAAGGAAGAGTTATTTGCCGGTCATTTTGGTATAAGCCTCATAACCACCCACCAGGTTGTACACCCGGTTAAATCCCATTGTTTTCATTTTGTCCATGCACTTCTTGCTACGGCCACCTTGTTGACAATAGATATAATAGCTTTTGTTTTTATCCAACATCCCCAATTGTTTATCAAGATCGTCATCTAAAAAATTTATCATTACAGCACCATTGATATATCCATCGTTAAATTCCGGAGGCGTGCGTACATCGATCAACATGGCACTGTCCTTCCTTTCCCGACCATAAGCACTCATGAACTGCTCTATACTTAGGTCTTTAAATTCGGTAACCTTATTTTCTGATGACTTGACATTTTCTTTGCACGAAATAAATGCGCAAGCTATCAAAAGAAAAAAGCAGGATAATCGGTTCATATTAAATGGAGTTTTTAGCATTGCGGATATGAGCAAGGTGATGTCTGCAATGCCAGGCGTATAAAGCTGTAGCCTCTGACAGTTCTACCAATCTGTTTTTCTCTGGATGAATATATCCATTTGAAAAATCAGCCTCTGACATATGATCCAATAAATATCCCCAACGGATATGCAGAGCAGTCAGGATAGCCAATGAATGGTGGGGTTCCAAAGTCTTATTGTCTGCCATCTCACCCCATCGATTCTCGAGGTAAGGTTTGATCACCGGATGTTCTTCAGTCAAAGCAAGCTTGTACCTGATAAAACTATTCATATGACTATCCGCCAGGTGGTGTATCACCTGCGTGATGGTCCAGCCATCCGGGCGATATGTTTTGAGTAGATCTTGCGGTGGCAGGCCTCGCAATTCCACTTCGATCAATCCTGGAAGATCTTTGATCTCCTCAATCCAGGATTTGATTTGAAAGTTGGTGATGATCTCAGGCTTCATAAATTTGCCTACCGGGTACTTTAATTGATCGATGTCTGCCATAAAGATTTAATTGAAATAAGTTGAGCAAATATATTAAAAATCTATATGTAAAAATTATTACCCGGTAAATGGATGTTCAAATTTGTAAGTTTGTATTAAAATAAAGGACGATGAGAGTAACATATTTTGGCCATTCTTGTTTTGGTGTTGAGCTAGGTGGTAAAAACATTCTATTTGATCCTTTTATTGAAGGCAATGAACTAGCAGCCCATATTGATATCGCATCTATCAAAGCGGATTATATCTTGCTGAGCCATGGTCATAGTGATCATACTGCTGATGCCATTTCAATTGCAAAAGCAAATGGGGCAACCGTAGTCGCCTCTTATGAAGTGGCGGTTTGGGCTGGCAACCAAGGTGTCGCATATCATCCTATGAATACAGGCGGTAAGTGGCATTTTGACTTTGGTACAGTAAAATGTGTATCCGCTGTACATTCTTCATCACTCCCTGATGGGACTTATGGCGGCAACCCAATGGGCTTTATCATTGAAAGTGGCCATCAATCTATGTATTACAGCGGAGATACTGCCCTGACATTAGATATGCAGTTAATCCCAAAATTTGCCAACATAACCTGGGCAGCGTTGCCTATAGGTGACAATTTTACGATGGGTATACAAGATGCCATATTAGCAGCTAAAATGGTGGAATGCACGAAAGTCATGGGCGTCCATTATGACACCTTTGGTTACATTAAAATAGATAAAAACTCAGCCGTTGCGCAATTCAAATTGGCAGGAATAGATCTATTTTTGCCTGGTATCGGAGATACTTTAGACCTCTAATCTGTCAAGAAAACGTTAGAAACCCTTCAAAACGATATAAGTTGTAACTTTTTCGATAAACTTGCGTCTAAAAATTTGAGATACTAATTCAAAAAACTTAGTTTTCTTTGGCTCCTCAAAATAAAATAAACAGTAGTGAATAAAAAAATGAATTCAAGTCGTCTTTTAATGAGATTACGGTTGACCAGAGCAGGATTGATAGTTGGTCTGATGTCTTGTATGACGCTCGGATTTGGTCAAACTGAAATACCT
Organism: Saprospiraceae bacterium; assembly: GCA_016709995.1. NCBI lineage: Bacteria > Pseudomonadati > Bacteroidota > Saprospiria > Saprospirales > Saprospiraceae > Saprospiraceae bacterium. The sequence continues at coordinate 1,127,475 of JADJLQ010000001.1, read as the reverse complement.
AAAGCAATTAATGAATTACTGACCAAACACACTTGCTATACCTGTCACAAACCTGATGTGAAGCTTATCGGCCCATCCTGGATAGCTATATCTGGCAAAGGATTAAAAAAAGCTGAATTTGTCCAATCAGTATATACACCGGATGCTACTAAATGGCCAGGCTATCCTCCAATGATGCCCATGCCTCAGGTGCCTAAAAAGGATTTGGAGAAAATTGCAGACTGGGTATTAAAAATAAAACCGGTTGCTTCTAAGTAGACTGAATCCTTTATTTATTGGTAGGAACTAACTGTGGGATAAAAGCCTACGACACGGCCCACTGCCAAAAAATCACTCTTTGAGTAAGAGATCCACGCTATTTACGGAGACAGAATGATAATTAGGCCTTGCCTGAGCATATATTTTTCTGGCAGTTTCTATTTGCCCTGTAGTCTTAAAGGCCTTATACAGCGGCATTATATATTTTCGCCTGCCAATTTGAACTAAAAAAGCTTCTATTTTATCCAGGATTTCCTTAGAATAGCCGGATTTGATGGCTTTTTCAAACCAGATGTCGAGAATTTCACAATTCCCACTGGTGGTAAATTTGAATGCCAGGTCCAAGTTTTTGAGAAGTTGAACTGAAGCATCTTCAGGTAAAAGGCTGATGAAATGGATCCACTCATGGCTGGACCAGTCTTTGGTTAGTTTGGTATCATAAATTCCTGTTGAATTCATTTTTACAAAGGCTGCTTCTACTTTATTAAATCTGTCAGAAGCAGGTATCGGTGTATCTGCAGGAATACCCGGGCGATATATCCATGATGCCAAATCAATCTGCAGGCTATCCAGGGGTAGATGGGTATTCATATACTCGATCAGTTTTTCACTGTCCATTGATTGAAAAGCGTGGGCAGCGAAGTAGTTTTTGAGGAATACATCAAATCGTTCACGACCAATTTTTTCTTCCAACATTCTCAATAAGAAGGAGCCCTTTTCATATGCTATATTCGTCATGCCATCATCCGGGTTTCTATGGATGAGATCCAAATGAAGGTAGGTATCCTTGCTGGTATCACCCATCTCAAGGACCAAATCCTTCCATTCTTGCAGTGCCAGGGAAGCTAACATCTCAGAATAATCGCGACCATATAATGACTCCATGATTCTTCGCTCAAAATAGGTAGTAAACCCTTCATTGATCCAGAAGTCATTCCAATTACTATTGGTCACATAATTGCCGCTCCACGAATGGGCGAGTTCGTGTGCGATGAGTGAGACCAATGATCTGTCACCAGCGATGACGGTAGGTGTCACAAAAGTCAACCTTGGATTTTCCATGCCTCCAAACGGAAAGCTCGGAGGTAACACCAACAAATCATATCGGTCCCAGGCATAAGGACCATATAAATTTTCAGCTGCGGTGATCATATGTTCAGTGTCCACAAACTCATTGGCTGCTTTTTCAAGCACAGATGGTTCCGCATATACACCAGTCCTGGGTCCAAGGATTTTAAATGATAGATCCCCGACAGCAATAGCTATCAGGTAGGCCGGAACTGGTTGCGGCATAGTAAAGTGATAAATACCGTTCGTATTTTTTGTTTGCACGTTGGTAGCGCTCATTACTGCCATAAGTTCTGCAGGTACATGTAACGTTGCTTCGTAGGTAAATCTGATCCCCGGGCTGTCTTGAATAGGGATCCAGGTCCTCGTCAGTATGGCCTCACCCTGTGAAAACATAAATGGATGTTTTTTGCCTGAGGTCTGCATTGGGCTCAACCATTGCAAAGCAGCAGCATCGGACTGCGTCTTGTAGTGAACTGAAATTTTCTTAGAATCAAAATGGATCGGTATCCGAAGAGCTTGTCCAAGGATGGGGTCCTGCTCACCGAGCCTGTATTCAACCTCTTGATCATCCACTGTGATCTGGTCAATTTCAGGACCTTGTATATCCAGCGTAATATGGTCAGCTCCATTTGGCAGGATGTCGTAAGTCGCGGATCCTTCTATGATGTTTTTTTCAAAATCTACAATCAAATCCAGATTTAAATGGTGGATCTGACTCAATTCAGCATAACTGTGCACATCCGGACGATCAACAATCACCTCTTTCATTGGTTTAGGGTTTTGGCAGGAAGCCAATAATGTAAATACGAAAGACAAAGCTTTCGCCTGCGATTTTTTGCTCATGTCTGTAACCATTCTGGTAACTATTAGATAACCCTACTTGATGTAATGGCACTTGATTTTTATATGCGGAAAAAATAATTACCTACAAGGAAGCCGGGAATGAAAATGGAGCCCTGTACTCGCGAGTCAACATAGCATCTGCTTCTTTGTCATTGATAAATTTCTCTTTCACAGGATCAAAATTAAGCTTCCTGCCCGTGCGATAAGCGATATTACCCAGATGGGCCATCCCTGCAGATACGTGACCTGTCTCGATAGGCCCATTTAGCAATGATTTATCCTTAGCCCGCACCGCATCTATAAAATTCTGATAATGATTGCCTCCAGCTTTTCTGGCTGGTCCAGGAGTTCTTTCTTTTCCTAAAAAAGTTTTATAATCGTCATACCAGTTGACAATCATATAACCTTTGTCCCCATAAAAGATATTCCCTACTTCCAATCCATCTTCCTGGTTGGTCATCCAGGGACGCACCTCAAATTCGATCATCTTATTTTGCTTGGCGTACTTATAGGTGACATTTAGTAATTCAGGAGTTTCTTTACAGTCTTTCCAAAGAAACTTGCCACCGGCCGCAGTGATTTCGTCTGGAAATCCTACATCCAATCCCCAGGTGCATAGATCCATCTCATGGACTCCCTGGTTACATATATCTCCATTGCCGTAGTTCCAAAACCAATGCCAATTATAATGTACATAGTTTGCGGAAAATTCCGTTTCTTTAGCAGGACCCTGCCACATATTCCAGTCTAATCCGGCCGGCACTGGCGAGGTACCTTTGTCGCCTATGTCTGGTCTCCATTTATATACCAACCCTTTAGCTAAGTAGACATTTCCCAACAAACCGTCTCTTATATGTTGAATGGCTTCCTGTATCGCAACTGAGCTGCGCAATTGAACTCCATGGGATACGATTCTATTGTATTTATTTGCAGCATCGATCAGGACCCGGCCTTCATTAAAATCATGCGATGCAGGTTTTTCTACGTATACATCTTTACCTGCCTGGCAAGCCCATAAAGTGGCCAGTGCATGCCAATGATTAGGAGTCGCTATACTAACGGCGTCTATGTTTTTATCATCAAACACCTTGCGCATGTCTGTAGCGGTGGTTACTTTTTTGCCTGTCGTTTTTTCAAATTCGGCTGCACCTTTTTTGTTGACCTCATCATCCACATCACAAAGAGTAGCGAGTTCCACATTAGCCAGTTTCATAAAGTTTTGGATATGATTTTTGCCCCTGCCATGGTGACCGATGACGGCTACCCTGATGCGATCATTTGCTCCAAATACTGATCTTGGGATGATAGTGGGCATGCTTAATACCATGGCCCCTGGTACCAGGCTTTTAAGAGTTTCCCTACGGCTTATTTTTTTCATATTATCATATAATTAATTAAAACATTGAAAATAACTAAAATCTTGCAACTGTAAGTCCACCATCTACCAAAAACACCTGGCCGGTGGAGTAGGGGAAGGATCCTTGAGCCAATGCCAGCACTGCTTTACCTACATCTTCAGGTGTACCCCAGCGACGCTGCAATGTAAGGCCATTGGCAATCAATTCATCATATTTAGACTGTACAGTTGAAGTCATATCAGACTTGATGACGCCCGGTCTGATTTCATAAACGGGTATATCATATTCGCTGAGTCTTATGGCAAATACCTGGCTCATCATCGCCACACCAGCTTTTGAAATGCAATATTCTGCTCGCGCAGCTGAAGCGACTGAGGCAGAGACCGAGCTTACATTGATGATGGCAGCCTGATAAGCCGGGTTGTTTTGCTTTTGATCTATCATCCAATGGCTTATCTGTTGGGTCAAAAACAAAGGCCCTTTGAGATTAATATCCATCACTCGCTCAAAACTTTCTATGGACATTTTAAGCAAATCTTCCCGAACCAAAGGGGCGACACCAGCATTATTGACCAAAACATGGAGCGCTCCATACTCACTTTTTATTTTATGTATAATGGCGGCTCTATCCTCAGTCAATGCGACATTGCCCTGACAATAAATGACTCTAATATTTTTGGATCGCAACAAGTCAAGGGAATGGATCACCTCCGATTCCGGTCTCACCCCATTTATGGCGAGATGATATCCTGCTGAAGCCAATTGAAGGGCAATCCCCAAACCAATACCTCTGCTGCCTCCTGTTATTAATGCGTATTTATTCATTAGTGATATTTGCGTTAAAAATATTGAGATAACCTGAATTCTACATCATTCAATTTTAAGTGAAATTATCTGCCGGTAAAAAACGTTTACAGACTGTGTTAATACTCAGTTAATCTGCAAAATACCACTAACTTCCAGATCACAAGATGCATCTCCTAATCAATAAATCCGTTTCGCATGAAAATACTCCCGTTTTCCATACTCCTGACTTTTATTTCAATTGGGTTGATACATTGTGCAGGTTCTAAAACAAATACTAAAAGCGAGCAACCGGCTATGAGTACCTATGAAGAATATTGGCAAAAGGTAAGTGAGAAAGAAAAAGAAGGTCTGCCACTCTCCGGTCTGGGAATTGTAGACAGCATTTACGAAAAAGCCAGGGCAGAAGGAAATGGGGTGCAACAAATCAAAGCCCTGATCTATAAAGCTAAATACACCTCGCAACTGGATGAAGATGGTGTGGTCAAAGGCATTGAACTATTCGAAAATGATCTGCTGGTAGCTACTGATCCTGTGGTAAAATCTTTAAATCATTCTTTGCTGGCTCAGCTATATTCAAATTATTTCCAGATGCATATTTGGGAGATAAGGGATAGAACCAAGATGGCTGGTCCTACCGATGAAAGTATAACAACGTGGAGTAAAGAGGATTTTTTAGGAAATATCAGGACTCACTACCTGGAGTCGGTCAAAGAACCATTTTTAAAAACTACTCCGATATTGGCCTACCTTCCTATCCTGACAGAAGGCAATCATTCCGACTCCCTGAGACCCTTTGTCTACGACATCTTGGCTCACAGGGCTATAGAATATTTTATGAATGGACAGGCTGATGCTGATCTTGTAGCGGAATCCTTTTTGATCAATGATCCGCTGCTCTTCAGCCATACAGATCAGTTTGTAACATATCCTAATAATCACAGCGAAGACACTATATCCTTTGGGCGACAGATCATCAGTTTGTTTCAAGACCTGGAAAGGTTTCACCGACATGATCCTCTACCGGACGCATGGGTAGATGTCGTGAAAAAGAGGCTTAAATACATGTATGATCATTTTATTGGCTCTGAAAAAACGCAGCTTTATGAATCTGCCTTGAATCAATGGATACAGGTGTTCGCCAATACTTCTTATGCAGCGCCTTTCGAATTGTCGAAGGCTCAATTATTTGAGACGCTTGGGAGACAATATCAGGCTGGAAGTCAAGACAGCATATATCAACAATACCTGGTCAAAGCAAGTGCTTTATACCAGGGTATTCTGTCAAAATACAAAAACACGGATGAAGCCAGCCTGGCCAAAAATCAATTGAATGAATTATTAAAACCTTCCCTGGATGGTCAGGTAGAAAAAGTGAATCTCCCACAAAAACCATTTAGAATTCTGGCCGGTTATCAAAATGTATCCAAGATTTTTATTAAAGTGATCCCCATATCTCTCGAGCTTAGATCAACGATCTTGTCTGATTATAGGGACAATGTGCTGCAGCAGGTGCTGGCTGTCAAATCGATTCGAGCTTTTTCGCAGGATGTCCCTGGTGCTGAGGATATGCAATCTCATAAAGTAGAGATTAAAATAGATGCACTTCCTCCGGGAATGTATGGGTTGGTACTATGCAACAGTGAGTCTTTTAAAATTGGAGAGAATATGCTTTCCCTGATGTTTACTCATGTTTCGCAATTGGCTTATTTGCATTCATTTAACCAGTACTATAATGCATCGAAGGATTCAGATTTTTCAAAAGAGTTAGTGGTCGTCGACAGAGCTACTGGTGCACCAATGGCTGCCGTGGAGGCTACTTTTTATGAAAATAATTATAACCAAAGTCGGCAACGCAACGAGTGGATAGAAAAGAGCAAAGCATCTTCTGATAGAGATGGCAAAATAATCCCTTCACTATCTGCAAATAAATCTTTTACAGTCAAGCTTCAAAAAAACAATGATTATCTGTGGTTGGATGAAGCGTTTTCCAATTCGTCCTATCAGCCTCAACCGGCCCAGGAGACGCTGGATGCGTTATACTTTCTTGACCGGTCAATCTATAGACCTGGTCAGACTATCTATTTTAAGTTGCTTGCATTGCGGCGCAATCCTTCAGGTGTTCCTGACATTCTTAAAAATAAACATGTAGTAATAACACTTAATGATGCGAATGGTCAATTGATGTCCAAGCAAAGTTTTACGACTAATGATTACGGGACTATAAACGGTTCATTTGTTGCACCGGTGAATGGTCTGAGTGGTACCATGACCCTGGTCTCGGACCTCAATTATGCATCGACCAGCTTTCAGGTAGAAGAATATAAAAGACCAAAATTTGAAATCACTTTCGATTCAAATCAGGTGGTCAATAAATTTAACCAGGCGATTACGGTGACAGGTCAAGCAAAAAACTATGCCGGAAATGCAGTGGATCAAGCCAAAGTACAATATAAGATAACGAGAGCGAGATGGTACCGGCCTATGCCCTGGTGGTGGGGTTGGAAATCATACTATCCAATGCGATCCAACCCCCAGATCATCAGTCAAGGTACCACGACTACAGATGGGTCTGGCAAATTCAGCATCCCATTTACCGCAATACCTTATCCCACAGTAGATCTGAGTGAAGCGGATGTTAGTTTTACATATTCTGTAGAGATAGAATTGACTGATTTTACAGGAGAAACCAGGTCCTCCAGCATCAGTTACCGGGTCGGCAATACCAATTTAGTATTATCAACCTCCCTGGGACAGTTTGAGTCCACTGATAGCCTCAAGGAAATCAAATTGATCGTAACCGATCTGAATGAATCGCCAATAGTAGCTCAGGGGCGATTGACTATTTTTAAATTAAAAGCACCTTCGACTTATTATCGACCATCTTATTGGGCCAAACCGGATCAGTCCATTTATTCTTCAGAAGTTTTTCACCAATGGTTTCCCACTGATGAGTATAAACAAGAGAATGATGTGACAACCTGGAAAACAGAATCGACAGTGATCAATGCGGATTATGTCAGCAATGCATCCATTAAACTTGCCAAAAAATTGAGTCCGGGCATCTACAAATTGGAGATGTCAGCCAAAGACAATTTGAATCAAAGCAATAAATACGAACAGTACTTTTGGGTAAATGATGAAGCAAATGGACAGTTTCCGGTTAATCAATTTATGGTAGCATACCAGGACAAAACCATGTTGGAACCCGGCCAACAATTGAACTTTAAGTTGAGGACACAAGCACCAATAAAATATTTGCTACAGTCGTCCACCAGTGTTTTAAAATGTGAATGGGTGCAGTCATTTGGCTTGATCTCAGAAGCCAGATCCCTGACCGAAAAAGACAGAGGTACAACTCATCATATCCAATGGTACACAGTGTATGACAACAGGGTATACCATCAAAATATAACTTATAGCATGCCCTGGTCTAATAAAGAACTGGAATTCGAGACTATCAGTTTTAGAGATAAAATCGTACCAGGAGGGAATGAAGAATGGTCGTTGAAAATAAAAGGTAAAAACAAGGATAAAGTCGTCGCAGAAATAGTAGCCAGTATGTATGACCAATCTTTGGATGCACTATATCCTCACAATTGGAGAACAGATTTATTCTTTATGAATGAACTTCCACTATACGGATACACCGCTACAGGATTTGCTGCAGTGGGTACTCAGTATATGAGTCAAAAAAATATCGCCTACGAAGAAATTGAGTATCCTGTCTACAGGGATTTGGACTGGTTTGGATTTGACCTGTACGGAAGGCTTTATTATACACGAGGAGGTGTGATGATGAAATCCAGCAGAAATGCTATGCCACAGGCTGATGGAGTAATGTTGGAGACTGCTGCTAGTCCTGCTTCGCCGCCAAACGCAAATGATATGAATCTAGAGGAGGTGGCAGCCCCTAAACCTGACCCAACAATCTCTGTGCGAAAGAATCTAAATGAAACAGTCTTTTTTTACCCCTCGATCAAATCAGATACCGAAGGCAATTTCGTGCTCAAATTTAAAATGAATGAAGCGCTGACACGATGGCGCCTTATGCTTTTTGGTCACACTCCTGACTTGCGTAATGCCTATCTTGAAAAAGAAGTGATTACCCAGAAAGACCTTATGGTATTTCCTAATGGTCCCAGATTTTTAAGACAAGGTGATCTAATGATATTTCCGGCCAAGGTATCCAATCTTTCTTCAGCAGCTTTGAGTGGGGTAGGCAGGCTGGAGCTTTTTGATCCTATGAATGGGAGTAATCTCAACCACCGATTCAGTCTGGAGAAGGATCGGGTTCCTTTTAGAATGGAGGCTGGCCAATCCTATCCTTTAGAATGGAAAATTACAGTACCAGCAGACTACATTGGGCTGTTAGGTTACAGGATTATTGCTGAATCCGGGAATACCTCCGACGGGGAAGAGAATGTTATCCCTGTATTGACCAATAGAATGCTGGTGACAGAAACATTTCCATTCCAGGTCAGGGCTCAAGGACAAAAGGCCTTTGTGTTTAAAGATATGCTGGCCAAAATGCAAAGCACTACACTCCAGAATCATACTTTTACCTTAGAAGGCACCTCCAATCCTACCTGGTATGCCATCCAGGCTTTGCCATTTGTGATGGAACATCAATTCGAATGCACAGAACAAATAGTCAATCGATATTTTGCCAACGCATTGGGCACTAAAATCGTAGAGTCAAACCCAACAATTAAAACAGTTTTTGACCAATGGATTAAAAAAGATGTGCTAAAAAGCCCATTGAATAAAAACGAGGATTTAAAAACTGCCGTCCTGGCAGAGACGCCATGGGTCGCCGATGCTATGCATGAAGAAGAACAACAAAAAATGATAGCACTTCTATTTGATGTCAATAAAATGGCCAATGAGAAAAATCAGGCTATTCAGTTGCTCATAGAAAAACAGATGTCCAACGGAGGTTTTCCCTGGTTTGAAGGGCGAGACGATTGGTATATCACGCAATATATAGTAGAGACACTGGGTCATTTAAAAAAACTTGGTGGGTTAGGTCATGAACTGGATGAGGTATTGCAAAAGGCAGCACTTTATTGTGATCGCGAATTGTTGAAATATTATAATGAAATGCGGAGGTTATCTAAAAAGGACGATATTGGTCTGACAGAGATGGCCATCCACTACCTTTATGCCAGATCTTTTTTTACAGATCTGCCTTTTGAGGATAAGACTGCTTTTGAATATTTTCTCAAACAAGCTGAAGCAAAATGGCTCTCCCAATCTTTGTATGGCCAGGGCATGATCGCTCTGGCAGTGAATCGCTGGGATGCCACTTCCTCAGTGCCTGATAAAATTGTTGCCTCTTTGAATGAAAAAGCACAGCACAGTGATGAGCTGGGTATGTACTGGAAGTTTGATGCAGGATATCGCTTTTTTGAGATGCCGATCGAAACCCAAGCTATGTTGATAGAAGCTTATGCAGAAGTCAGTAAACAAGGTTCTGCGATCGATGAGATGAGGCTATGGTTATTAAAAAACAAGCAAACCAATCGCTGGCACAATACCAAGGCCACTGCTGCCGCCATCTATTCTTTACTATTGTTTGGTGATTCATGGCTGGAGGAGACTAAGCTTCCGGCTATTACCCTGGACAATAAGAATATAATGATTGCAAAGGAGCAGACGACCCCGGGATTAGGATATTTTAAAATTAATAAATCTTCCTCTGAGATTACGACCGGTCTGGCTAATTTTAAAATTGAGAATCCTAATAGCCAGGTCATGTGGGGTGCAGCTTACTGGCAATACTTTGAAGATATTGATAAAATCACCTCCTTCAGAAGCACACCTTTATCAATCAAAAAACAGATCATGGTTGAACGTGTGCAAAACAATAAGACCGTTCTGATGCCTGCGACTAACCTCGAGGTGGGCGACAAGGTGGTCATGCGCATGGAGCTTAAGACAGATCGTCCTATGGACTATATCCACCTAAAAGATATGCGGGCCGCAGGACTGGAGCCCATCAATGTCATCAGTCAATATAAATATCAGGGGGGGCTAGGCTATTATGAAAGCACAAAAGATCTGGCTACCCATTTCTTTTTTGATCACATAGTGCCGGGCACTTACGTATTTGAGTATGCTATGAGAGTGGCTCAGAAAGGAGACTTCTCCAATGGGATTAGCACGCTGGAGTGTATGTATGCTCCTGAGTTTAGCAGTCATACTTCTGGTGCAACAGTCAGTATTAAATAAGGATGATCGTTTTAAAGTTGCATGGGGACATCAATCATTAATATTCTTGAAGATTCGAGGATTTGGATTACGATATTCTCTGTGTCAGTGATACCTATGGCATCTCTCGAATTTAACTCTAGATTATTAACCAGGATTTTGCCAGATAGCAGGAATAAATAGGCGCCATTACCATCCAGTTTTTTTGAATAGGCAGCTTCGAGACCTCGATCAAAGCTTCCAATATGTAACCAGGCTTGCTGATGTATCCATACTCCCTCATCCGACGGATCAGGTGATACGATGAGATGAAATTTGTTAGGTTCTAATATGCCTAAAGTGATTTGGTCATACCGCGGCTTTACATTTTGACGAGAAGGGACGATCCAGATCTGTAAAAACTTCACAGGTTCAGTCTTGCTTTGATTGTATTCGCTGTGCACGATACCTGTACCTGCAGACATGACCTGTACATCACCGCTTCGGATCACTGCCTGACTGCCAAGGCTGTCTTTGTGCTCTAAGTCTCCTTCAAGTGGAATAGATATAATCTCCATATTGTCATGAGGATGAAAACCAAATCCTCTGCCTCCTATGACCACATCATCGTTGAGCACTCTCAGAGCCCCAAAATGAATTTTTTCTGGGTCATAATAATTGCCAAAACTAAATGAATGGTAGCTGTCAAGCCATCCAAAATCAGCATGGCCGCGTTGATTTGCTTTGTGTATGACTGTATTCATAATTGGGTATTAAACATTTTGGGCCTTTGAAGGTTTGCAAAACTACCTAAAAACAGAAACTAATTATATTGTACAATTCTATAGCCAGGCATTTAGCAGGGTAGTAATGTCCCTAATTCGGATAGGACCCTGATCGTTATAACTCTGGGATTAGTCGATCATTTTTGTTTAGGACGACATAAATAGTTCAATTTTGGTGTAAATTCGCTGATATGGATAATACTATAGAGTTCGAAAAAAATCACCGCGATCAGGAAGCAGATGCTGTCATCAGAAACCATTTGGTTTGGGCTATGGGAGCAGGTTTTATTCCTGTACCGATAGCTGATTTTTTTGCAGTAGGTGCTATTCAGCTTGATATGGTGAGACAGCTATGCAGAGTCTATGAAATAGAATTTAAAGAAACTGAGGGCAAAGCCATCATTTCTTCGATTACCTCCTCTGGTCTGGCTAGACTGGCAGCCAGGACCGTAGTAAAATTTATCCCTGGTGCAGGGAGCTTTATAGGTGGTATGGCCGTCTCTGTGATGTCTGGTGCTTCTTCTTATGCCCTGGGCCAGGCATTTAAAAAGCATTTTGAAACTGGTGGTACCTTCCTGGATTTTGACCTTTCCAGGTTGAAAAAGATCTATGATGAGATGTTTGAAAAAGGAAAAGAAGTTGCAGAAAATATACGTGAGGAAGAGATTCATCTCAAAGAGACTATGCACAAAGCAAGTACCGGCGCTACAGCGGAAGTAATAAATAAAATTGCTGAACTCGGAAGGTTAAAAGAAAATGGATTGATTACAGAAGCAGAATTTATGAAAATGAAAGAAAAACTGCTGGCAGATATCTAATCACACTATTTTGCTTTTGCGGCTTCTCTAAAATACTTCAACGGGACCCACAACATCCCAAAACATTCACCATCTTCTTTGCTCAAATGTTTGTGATGGACTTTGTGTGCTTTCCTGATAGCTCTGAAATAGATAGAGTCAGAATTGCGCAGCCATTTAAAACGCTGATGAATGAATACATCGTGCACCAAAAAATAACAGAATCCATATATAAGAATCCCAAGACCAATGAATGTAAAGAAACTATACGGGGACAAAAGTCCACTCAAAAAGCAGAAAAAACTGGGTATAGCAAATACCAGAAAGAACCGGTCATTTTTTTCGAAAAATTGATGTGATCTGGCTTGAGGGTCGTGGTGATCATGATGCCAGGACCATAGCTGACCATGCATAAGATATTTATGTGCTGACCAGGCTACTCCTTCCATAGCGACAAAGGTGATAGCTGTAACCAAAATATTGCTCATCATTTGAAAAGTTCTTTTAGGATTTTTTCTCTATATGCAAAGATACCGTCTATCTTCTGATGCACAAAAAGTTGATTGACTGCCTGGCCCAGCATACCCAATGGCAGGGCATAATGTAAAATATCTGTCATCTTGACTCCTTGACCATCTGATTCAAAGTGATGCTCGTGATGCCACAAAGCATAAGGGCCTGACCGTTGCTCATCTACAAAATATTCATGTTTTTTGATATGAGTGATCTCCGTAGACCACCTCATAGGAATGTCCCATACGGGCTTGACCGTATAATGGATCATCATGCCTTCATACATGTCCGTTGAGGATATGTCATTTAAGATCTGGAACTGCATTTCCGGGGGTGTGATTTTGCCAAGATTTTCAGGCCTGGAAAAAAATATCCACGCCTTTTCTATGGAGATAGGCAGGTTTAAATACCACTTTTTGGTATAGACTTTCATTGTACCTGGTTGAGTTTTACTTTTAAGCCGGCATAAAATAGCAACAGTAGTTTAAGGGCATTATTGATGCGGATTCTTGAATTCATGAGTTTGTTACTCGGAGTTTGGCCTATTTTGAGTAAAAGAGCTTTGTAATACACATATGCAGCATATACTCCTGATTTGCAACAAGATGGCAGCATGCAGATGCCTACTCTAGCAGACTTAAAGTCTTCTTTTATTTCTGCGAGTATATTTTTTTTGATCTCGTCATCAAATGGCTGACCATCCTGCCATTGTGGGAAGTAGTTTCTTCCCAATCCTTCTTTATCAGCTTGCAGATCTCTTAAAAAATTTACTTTTTGAAAAGCTGCGCCTAATCGCCTGGCATATGGAGCTAGCTGCATATACTCAGTTTTATCACCCTTGCAAAAAACTTGCAGGCACATCAGACCTACTACTTCAGCGGATCCCACTATATATTTTTCATAGGACGCTCTGTCATGTTGGTTGCAGTCCAGGTCCATACACATACTTTGTAAAAACGCTTCGACCAGGTCATGATCGATCCGGTAACGATTAACTGTGTGCTGGAATTGATTTAAGACAGGATTTAAGCTTATTTTTTGATCGATTGCTTGATAGGTTTGTTTGATAAAATCTTCTAAAAGAGCTTTTTTATCATAATCGTGAAAAGTATCCACTATTTCATCGGCAAACCGAACGTAGGCATAAATCGAATATATATCAGCTCGAATGGATTTGTGGAGTAAAGCAATCCCTATAGAAAAGGATGTACTATAGGACTTAGTCACCTTTCTGCTGAATGCTGCTCCTAACCGATCAAACATTTCTTTACTCATGCAAGGATTTTTCGGTGAACAAATCTAGCGACAATTTCGCCACTGATGATTGATGGAGGCAAGCCAGGACCCGGTACGGTCAATTGGCCACAATAAAATAGGTTCGGGATTTTTTTGCTTTGTATTTTAGGTCTAAGAGGGCCGGTTTGCATCAGCGTATTGGCAAGTCCATACGCATTACCCTTAAAAGAATGAAACTCCCGGATAAAATCTCTTTGAGCATATGATTTTTGAAATATCAGATGTTGCCGCGCAGGGATACCCGTGTGTTTTGATAATCGCTCTAAAATGATGTCCAGGTAACGTGCTTTCACTTCTTCAGTATCCTCCAGTGAAGTGGAAACGGGGATGAGGGCTACCAAATTATGATAACCAGCAGGTGCGCAATCCGGGTCTGTCAGGCTACTCGAATTGGTATAAAACAAGGGATCCTTTGGCCATGCCGGTTCATCATAGATTTCCCTTGCATGATAGTCAAAAGAAGCATCAAAAAACAGGCTATGATGTTCCAGGTTGGGTAATACGGTATCAAATCCGAGAAAGTAAAGAAGGGCAGAAGGAGCCAATGCTCTGCTGTCCCAATACTTAGGGGTATAAGATTGCAGGTTTTTGGACAAAAGCTTCGCTTCAGTATGTTGGTAATCGGCACCGGAAATCACATAATCAAATGAATCACTTTCATTATTTTGAAAATGGAGGTCCACTTTGTTATTTTTATTAGGATTGATGTGGATCACTTCACTGGCAAAATGATATTGAACTCCCTGATCTACACCTACCTGGTACATTGCTTTAGAGACCTCATACATCCCTCCAATCGGATACCAGGTCCCTAAGGTGATATCTGCGTAATTCATTAAACTATATAGTGCAGGAGTATCTTGTGGCTTTGCCCCTAAAAACAATACTGGAAACTCTAAGATTTGCCTTAAATAATCATTCTTGAAGTGACTCGCTATATGTTTTGAGATAGAGGTAAACAAGTCTAACCTAAAAGCTTCTTTCAACAATCTGATATCAACATATTCTGTAAGGGACATGGAGGGCATGTATACAAAATCACCCATCCCGACCTCATATTTTATTTTAGCCTCGTCGAGATAGGACTTCAACTTCATTCCGGCACCGGATTCAATAGATTCGAATAAGCTGATTACTGCTGCCTGGTCTGCAGGCATGGAGATAGGGGGTCTGTCAGCCCAAAATATTTTATAAGAGGGATCCAGGCGTTTTAGCTGGTAAAAGTCGGAGGCTGACTTGTCGAATTGGTTGAAAAATCTTTCAAACACATCTGGCATCCAATAAAAGCTGGGGCCTTTGTCGAATATAAAGCCTTCTTCACGGATTTGACCTGCTCTACCACCAGGACTATCATTTTTTTCAAATACAGATACTTCATGGCCATAGCTACCCAATATAGCTGCCGCTGTCATACCAGCATAACCTGCTCCAATTACGGCAATTCTCTTCTGCACATAGATTAAATAAAAAATAATCGTTTTTGTTCACAATCACCGATGATAAATTACCTGATTTGTCCGATATAGTTAGCAGGATGGATGGCTGATAACTCATTTTTTATGGTGTCAGGGACACTGAGGTTGCTTATAAATAATTGAAAATCTGCTTTGGTGATTTCTGCTTTGCCCCTGGAAAAATCTTTGAGTAATTCATAAGAATCCTTGATTCCTTCTCTTCGCAATATGGTTTGGATGGCTTCTGCTATGACAGCCCAATTTGCAGTTAAATCAGCGTCGATGACTAATTTATTGATCTCAATTTTGCCTAAACCTTTGAGCAGCGATTGTATAGCAATTAAGGTGTGTCCGATAGGCACACCAGAATTTCGCAATACGGTACTGTCAGTAAGGTCACGTTGCAGCCTGGATATAGGCAGTTTTTCAGCAAAATGGGAGAATAGGGCGTTGGCAATTCCCAGGTTACCTTCGGCATTTTCAAAGTCTATTGGATTGACCTTATGAGGCATAGCGGATGACCCGACTTCAGTAGCTATAGTTTTTTGTTTGAGGTAATGTCGGGAAATATACATCCAGATATCTCTACAAAGATCTATGCATATCGTGTTGATTCTTATGATATTATGACAATAGGCTGCAAAATAATCATAGGGCTCGATCTGAGTGGTCCATCTGATTCTTTGGAGTCCCAGGCTATAGACAAATTGATCCCCAAAAGTATGCCAGTCCCGATCAGGATAAGCCACGGCATGGGCATTGAAATTGCCAGTAGCGCCACCAAATTTAGCAGTGATCGGACATGCTTGTAGTGAAGTAAATTGGCCACGTAATCTTTCTGCAAAGACTTTGATTTCTTTGCCCAAAGTAGTGGGACTGGCTGGCTGCCCATGAGTATAAGCCAACATAGGTTCGTCCATCCACAGTTCAGCCTTTTCGATCAATGCGTGAATTAGCTTAGTGATTAATGGATATAGGACGGTAGTATTACACTCTGACAAAGCCAGCGGTTGTGCCGTATTATTGATGTCCTGAGAGGTGAGGCCAAAATGAATAAACTCTGACCATGGTGCAAGAGCGGTATGGTCGATTTTTTGTTTAATAAAGTATTCTACTGCTTTGACATCATGGTTGGTGATAGATTCTATCCTTTTAATTTCAAGAGCATCTTGTTCACTGAAGGCAGTGACGATGGCTCTCAGGATAGGTATATGAGGGATAGCGCCGACCAATTGAGGCAAACCTGCATGACATAGTGCCTCAAAATATTTTATTTCAATTAGTACTCTATATCGGATCAGTGCATACTCCGAAAAGTAATCTGCCAGGGGGCTGGTGACCTTAGCATATCTGCCATCGATCGGGGATATAGATTTTAGCATAGAATTTACAGATCTAAAGATACCAATCTATTCACCTTTTTGTAACCTGGTTAGATTTTTAAAATAATTGTATGTCTCCAGTTGCGAACGGATAGATATGGTGCTGCTAATTTTACGATATGTATTTAAATGCTGATTGTTGAGCGTCCTGGCTTTTACATTGTCACGCCATTGTAGGTCCATCAGATATAATATTTGCTCTTTAATATCTTTGTCATATAGAGGAAATGCTGTCTCTATCCTAAAACTGAGATTTCGCTCCATCAGGTCTGCTGATGAACAATAAATTTTTTTATTGCCCCCATTGTGAAAAATAAATATTCGAGCATGTTCCAGAAACCGGTCTACGATACTGATAGCTTCTATATTTTCACTTAGATCTTTACGGCCAGGCAAAATACACGTGATACCTCTTATAATCAATTTAACCTTGACACCTGTATCCGAAGCGCGATAGAGCAATTTGATCATCTCTTTGTCCTCAAGACTATTGAGTTTCATAAAGATTTCTGCGGGTTTACCTTTTTTTGCATGATCGATTTCAGTCAAAATCATCCTGCTCAGCTCTTCCCTTAAATTATTTTTACCTACTAATAAGTGGTGGAAAGGGGATTTAGGTTTGATGCCGGTTTCCAGGAAGTCAAACACTTTTTTCACTTCATTGGTTAGCCTTTTATCAGCAGTAAAAAGACCATAATCTGAGTAAATGAGGGCTGTATCTTCATTAAAATTGCCTGTACTCAAATAGGCATAAGTACGGTAATTATTTTTTTCTTTTCTGCGAATCCAGGCGATTTTGGAGTGCACCTTCAAGCCAGGAAAACTATACATCACTTTTGCACCTGCTTTTTCCAATTTTTCTCCCCATCGCAGATTGGCTTCTTCATCAAACCTGGCTTTGACTTCTATGAAAACACTTACCGACTTGCCGGCGCGGGCTGCATCGATCAATGCATCCATAATTCTAGATTCTTTCGCCACTCTGTATTGCACTGCTTTGATGTGAGTGACATTATCGTCTTTCGAAGCTTCTTCAAATAATTTGATCACGGACTCATATTTTTGATATGGTACATGAATCATGCGGTCTTTTCTGGAGATGGTTTCGAAGATATCTTCTGAGTTTTCGATAGGTTCATAGGTCAGGGGCTCCAGGACAGGCTCTTTTAAAAAGGATTTACCAAAGTCAGGAAACTTGAAGAAATCAAAATTGTTATGATATTTTCCTTCGGGGATCGTATCAACCTGCATGATGTCAAAGGTCTTTTTTAATAGCTTCATCATATTGGCAGGCATAGAACGATCATATACCAATCTGGACACTGGGCCTACACTTCTTTTTATGAGACTTTTTTTGATTTTGGCGACCAGATCACCTTGATATTCATCATCGATATATAGCTCTGAATCTCGGGTCAATTTGATAGAGTAGGCATTTTTAAGTATATAGCCCGGAAATAAATATTTGACTGACATCCTGACTATGTCGTCAAGAAACATGAGATGATGCTCGCCTTTTTTTGACTCAGGCAGAATAATGAACCTGGGCAGTTGATCAGAAGGTAGCCTCACGATCGCATAATGGTCGGTGGCTTTATTTTTTTTTTTGTCGAATAAATGCAGGTATAAATAAAGTGCCCCACTATGTAAAAATGGTTTGACCTTAGAATCTACTAATAAGATAGGTTGAATATATGCCTGGAGGTATTCGTGAAAATAATTATCAACAAAATTTAATTGAGCCTGGCTAAGCATCTCGGGCCCAAGAATATGAATACCATGTGACCTTAGATCCGGCAATAGTTGTTTGTTAAACACATTGCTCAGCTCTTTTTGATGCGAATTAACCAACTTGAGTATGGATCTTAATAATAATTCCGGTTCGAAATCGAGCTGTTTTCTTGTACTTCTACCAGCCCGGATCAAGTTTCTCAATTGAGCTACCCGGACTTTAAAAAACTCCTCCAGGTTAGAGGAGTAGATAGCCATAAACTTTAACCTATCCAGTAAAGGGACACTCAAGTCTTTTACTTCCTGAAGTACCCTGTGATTGAATGATAACCAACTGATATCCCTCTCGAATAAAGGTGTTTTTCTCTGAACCATATAAGTCGTAGCCCACAAAATAAGTTTAAAAACAGGATTTTAAGGAACTTCTGATATTAATTTTAAAAAGTGCTCCTATGGGTTTGGAAAACAACATTCTATACATTTTTTATTTTAAGTTTGCGCGATAGCCCATCAAAAACCGAGGAAATCAATAGTCTGCCATTGGCGATTTTTTTAACTTCGCCCCCTTTAAAATCAATACTTAATTAATATCATGAGTAGAACTAAAATAGTCGCTGGTAACTGGAAGATGAATACCTCACTCGAAGATGGGATCAGCCTGGCAGAAAATCTAGCTGCAAACCATACAAGTAACCATCCTTTGATGATCGTCATTCCTCCATTTACGCATCTAATGCCAGTAAAATCTGTCTTAATAGGTTCTTCTATTCAAATTGGTGCCCAAAATTGTCATCAGGAGGCTAAAGGGGCTTATACCGGTGAGGTTTCTGCTCCAATGTTAAAATCTTGCGGCATACCTTATGTTATTTTGGGACACTCTGAGCGTCGTCAATATTTTAACGAAACGGATGAATTACTGGCACTCAAAGTAGATGCCGCTTTGGCGCAGGACTTGACTCCGATTTTTTGCGTGGGAGAGTCCTTAGAGGTGCGTAACGAGAATAAACAAAACGACTTTGTGCTGAATCAGTTGACCAAAGGACTATTTCATTTGTCATCATCGGAATTCTCTAAAATAATAATTGCATACGAGCCGATTTGGGCCATTGGTACGGGAGTGACCGCGAGTCCTCTCCAGGCTCAGGAAATGCACGAATTTATTAGAACACAAATTGAAGTGAAATATGATCTTGCTGTTGCTGCAGCATGTTCCATACTGTATGGTGGTAGTGTCAAAGGAGCAAATGCACGAGAGATATTTTCACAAGCTGATGTAGACGGTGCCCTGGTGGGAGGAGCTTCTTTGGATGCTGTAGATTTTTTAAAGATAGCTTCAGGATTTTGATCAAAAAAAAGCCCTCTTGTCAACAAGAAGGCTTTTTTTATAATTGGTAAACAGGTTAAGCCATCAAAGCTTCCAATTTATCAGTCAATACTTTTTTGCTGGTAGCTCCTACATGTCTATCGACCAACTCGCCATCTTTAAAAAATAACAGGGTTGGGATTGAGCGAACACCAAACTCCATAGTGACTTCGGCATTGTCGTCTACATTCACTTTTCCTATTGTGGCCTTGTCTTTATATTCTGAAGACAGTTCTTCGACTATAGGACCGATCATACGGCATGGTCCGCACCATTCTGCCCAAAAGTCTATGAGCGCTACACCTTTTTTGTCTTTGATTTCTGACTTAAAATTGCTGTCAGTAATAGTTTGTGCCATAATTTTTATTTTATTAGTTGGATATAATAACACCTTAATTTGCAGGAAAGTTTAAGAGGGATCAAATATCGTGCTTTTTTAATATGTCTTTGAAAAATACTTATAAAAATTATGGCCTGCTTGGATTGTTATTGGTCAGTTTGAGCTTGTTTTTAATCCCTCATTCTTATGTCGAATTGATCTATGGCAAGGGGATATTTTCTATTATTAGGTTGATAATCAGCCCTTTAGTTTGGTTGCCATTTCCATTAATCTATTTCTTAACCTTAGGAGTAGTGATTATGGTCTTAAGGTTATTTTTTATCAGAAGGCCACTTTTGTCAAAAATTAAACGCCTTGCTATTGGACTGTCGACTTTTATATTACTTTTTTATTGGCTGTGGGCCTATAACTATCGAAGAATAGATTTTGATTCGAGGTACCCGTTGATCCCCACAGCCGCTTTAGATAGTACCTCTTTATTAGAAGAACTTCAATCCGCTACCGATGAAATGCTCCTGTCCAGACCTTTAAACCCATCGACGGTGTATAGGGCAGCTCAGTTAGAGGACATGATCAGGCCTTATGTAAAGGATGCCACGCAACAATTTGGATACATGACGGCGGGATTGGTTCGGGTAAAAGAATTGTTACCAGCGGGCATATTACTAAGAATCAAAACTGCGGGATTCTATCTGCCTTATGTAGGCGAAGCTTATATCGATGCAGGTTTGCATCCACTGCAAAAACCATTTACCATGGCCCATGAGATGAGTCATGGATTTGGTGTGACTGATGAAGGTGCTTGTAATTTCCTCGCTTATTTAGCCACCTTTCATCATCCTGATTCGAGCATTCGATATAGTGCTGCTATGGGATATTACAGATACGTGGCTGGCGAATATCGATGGAGATATCCCAATCATTATAGTGAGTTAAGAGCTGCTTTGCCAGCAACCATTCAGCATGATTTGGATGATATAAATCGACAAATGTTGAAATATCCTGATATTTTCCCCAAAGTCAGAGATCAGATTTACAATAAATATCTGACCGTCCAGGGTGTAAAGGAAGGCTTGGCCAGTTATGACAAAATCATTGATTATGTGAGGCAGGCCAGAGCACAGGGACTTTTAGATACTCATTGATTAGGCAGACAGGACAAGATAAGGGCGGTATAAAATGATTTTAAGCTGTCGCCACTAGCACGCACTTGTTGAGGTACTATGCTGTTAGCACTCTGTCCTGGCACTGTATTGATCTCAAGCATAAAGGCTTTCTTTGATTCCGTATCGTAAATAAAATCTATACGCACTACACCTTTGCAGTCAAAAATATGGTACAGTTTCGCGGCTTGTGTTCTGATCAAAGCGGCGATATCTTCAGCTACAGGAGCGGGGGTGATTTCTTCAGCCATTCCGGTGGTATACTTGGCTTCATAATCAAAAAAATCTTTTTTACTGCGAATTTCTGTGATGGGCAGCGTGATGATATCATGATTCCGTTTATAAACCCCTATGGTAAGCTCGGTACCAGATATAAACTCTTCTATCAAAATCTGTGCATCCTCTTTAAATGCTTTTTGGATGGCATCGGCCAACGTGGATGCATTTGAAACTTTGCTCATACCGATACTGGAACCTCCGTTATTAGGTTTTACGAATACAGGCAATGTAAGTTGTGATAATATATCTTCAATGTCTAACTGATCCTCTTTAAAAAAATGCAGAGATTTGGCAACAGGTATTCCCGAAAAGGCTGCCACAGCTACGGTGTATCGCTTATTGAAAGTAATACTGGATGAGGCCACACTACAAGCGGTGTAAGGCAGGCCTAATAGATCAAAATATCCCTGAAGTTTGCCATCCTCGCCCGGTGTGCCATGAATGCCACAAAGTACGGCGTCAAAGGTGACTTTTCGACCATCATGAGTGATGCTAAAATCGTTTTTATCCACTGGCAAAAATGAATCGGGATTTGGGTTGTAAAACCAACCATCGTGTCGGATATCAATTCTGTACAAGTCAAATAAATCCTGATCTACATTAGCTTCAATCGTCTTGGCACTCTCATAAGAAATAACTGACTCCCCGGATAAGCCTCCAGTTACGAAGGCGATTTGTTTCTTCATGGTGCAAATTTAAGATTAAGTCCACTTAATGAAACCGCAAAATGATCAATCCAGGTGCAATTTGGGCAATATTCTTTCGACTTCCTGATGCAGTCTGTGTATAGCCAGCGGGATATTCCAATTTGATTTATTTCTAGGTTCGACCAGGTTAGATATAGCCCTGATTTGGAGACAAGGAATGCCAGCAGTCATGCAAGCTGCGAAAAAGGGCGCACCTTCCATTGATTCTATCTCTGCAGGATATTTCGAGATGACTTTGTCGATGGATTGTCGATTTCCATGGGTGGTATTGACAGTAATAGCCGTGACTACCGGCAGATCCAGCTGGCTGATCAACTGATCTTCAGGCTGGATCCAGAGTCGATCAAATGCATTTTGAGTATCGAGTGCTAAGGCTTCTGTAATATGCACAAATCGATCATGGTCTTCTACTCCCAAATCTGCAAAACAATCTTTTTGGACAGCTACTACGCTCCCAATCTCAAGGTCTGGATTGAAAGTCCCGGCTATACCAATTTGCAGGCAAAGATCTACCGAAGTATTTGCCAGAAAAGCCCCTAAAGTAAAAGCTGTATGAGCTATACCGATACCCGTGATGACACGATCTACTTCTGATCCAGGGAAAGCGGAATGAAACATCTCCATCGGCGTAGCGGCACAGAGTAATATTTTCATTGAGTGGGCAGCGCATTATCTTTAAAAAAATATCGAAGGCCCAACGAAGGACTTACCCCCAAATGCTGGTAAAAAATCGTAGAAATATCAATATCCAATCTCTTTGATACGCGGGTACCGACTCCAAAACAAAAAGAAGCAGGTCCATTAGTCACTCCTGCACGAAGTGCAAGTTCTGGAATCAATTGATATTCTGTAGCAAATTTGAGATAGGCGTCGAAGTCGCCCTCTTTTTCGACTTCAACATACAGCCGCACCAGATCAGACAATTCATATCTCATTCCTGCCAACCAAATGGGAGCCTGATACTGTCCTTGATCTGCCTCACCAGTTAGTGGGTGAAAATAACTGAATGCAAAACCAACTTTCTTGAAATCATATTGAGTGCCAACTGGTACCACACCGATAGAAAAAGGATCCCGCTGGCTGGTATGATACGAGATATATTCTAAAGAGGAACCGATGGACCACTGGTCTGATAATTTCCTGCCATAACCAATCTTATAGACTTGCTGATTGTATTCTGGTACTCCGTAAAATTCACCTCCAAATCCTAATCCTCCGATATTTTTTATTGGCAGTACACACAGAAAAGAAGATCCATGAATTCCGGTCCCAATAATTCTACTTTCCCCAAACAAAGAAACTGAGGGAAGCGTGATTTGACCTAATGCCGCAGCATTGCTTACAGCTGCATCTACTCCTTTCAACGCCACGCTTTGGTTGGAGAGTGCGTTGCTTCGTGCTCCTTTGATCTGATTATAAGGGCCTTGAGCATAGGAGGCAGAAATATTGAAGCCAACAAAGTAAGCCAATATGGTTAAGCACGCATATCCTGAATACAGGTTCATAAAGACATAAAAATATTTCTTTTGGGTCAAACTTTAATTTATGTTTTTGGATGAAACAATGTTTTCGGATGAATTTGTCATTTGAACCTATTTTTAAGCTCAAATTGTACAAGGTTATCAATGGCGAAATTTAATTCCAATCACTCAAGTCGATCCAGATCGAAGGGAGGCTTTTACATCATAAGATTATTGGTGTATGGGATAGTCCTGATGCTATTGCTTTGGAAACTATTACAATTCGTTAAAAATTATCATGCGACACCTTCCGGAGAACCCGAAGGAAGTACACAAACACAAACGCCCCTTGTTCCACCCAGTGAATGGAATGACACGGTAGATATAACTCCCAATCTACCTAATGTGAATGGCAATAATCAATTAATAAGTCATAAATATTATACGCTGTCCTATTCTGAAAACCATGAAGAAGCTGAGTGGGTAGCTTACTCACTGACCAGAGATCAGCTCAATGCTCCAAAACAAAATAGATTTGACTATTTTGCTCAGGATCTTTCCATCCCCACACGATCTGCTTTGCATAGAGATTATACTGGATCAGGCTATACCCGGGGGCATCTGGCTCCGGCAGCGGATATGAGTTTTGATCCAACAGCTGCAGAAGAGTGCTTTTATATGAGCAATATTTCGCCCCAGGAAAAATACTTTAACCAGGGTATTTGGAGAGAGCTCGAGGAATGCGTCCGTGATTGGTCCAGGAAAAACATGAAACTCTATATAGTGACAGGTCCAATATTGTCCACTGGTATCGTTAAAAAAATAGGCAATAGCCGTGTCAGTGTACCATCGTTATTTTATAAAGTACTGTTAGACCTGGAGGGTCCCGAAATGAAGGGCATAGGATTCATTGTGCCGAATGCATCCAGTGATCAACCCCTCGAAAATTATATGACCACCATAGACAGTGTAGAAAATCTGTCTGGAATAAATTTTTTTAATGCAGTCAGTAAAAATAAGCTGATCGAATCCTTAGAGCAAAAGGTGGACAAATCCCTATGGAAGGTAGATCAGAACAGATATCGCCGTCGAGTAGAGGATTGGAATAAAAGGGAATGAGTTGATTCGTTCATTCCCTTCTTATGAAATTCAGGCGATTTAGGTTTAGACTTTGATACTTTTTCTTTAACTACCACTTCAAGCGTAGGCGTTGCTGTGGTTTTTTGGTCTTACAGTAATTTTTAGGCTCGGCTTTTTGGGCTATTGCTTTTATTGCCTTGGGTTATTGGGGAGCTTAGCCTTAGGAGCAGCTTTTTTGGCTATAGATATTGCTACCTTGGGCTTTTCAGCAGCTTTAACTTTAGGCGCAGCATTTTTAGCAATGGCTTTGACTGCTTTAGGTTTGACCTTGATTTGGAGGCAGGATTGGCGGCAGACTCAGCTTTGGATTTTTTAGCAAGGTCTGCGCGATGAGCGCTCTCCTAGGTTTGGATGTCCTTAAACTTACCGTCTGAATATCATGGAACATGCAGTTTTTTACATGTCGAAGTTCGATTTGTTGTTCTTTTGGTTGCCATTATCTTTTAATGGTTTATGTAAAAAAAACAAAAATCTTGAGCTAAAAGGTATTTTTTTAATATTTCCATATTAGCGGTGTGTATGTTAAATGATAATTGGGTTGTTGGATTATTTTTTATCTAAGTTTGCAGCGTCAAAATCTAACATTTTATGTCAAATCAATTGGATGAATTTCTAGAAACCATCAAGTCAGGATACACCTTCGATGGTGAGACCATGATACTTGGGGCATCGATGTATAATAAAGAGGCGATTAAAGACTCCTTTGTCAGGCTGCCGCTTAAGATGATGAACCGACATGGATTGATCGCTGGTGCCACGGGTACCGGCAAAACTAAAACCCTGCAATTGCTAGCAGAAAATTTATCTGCTCATGGTGTGCCATGTCTGTTGATGGATATTAAAGGTGATTTGAGCGGCATTGCCACGGAAGGGATGACAAATTCAAAAATAGAAGCACGAAGTACGCTCATTGGAATGCCATTCATACCATCCCATTCACCCGTGGAGTTTTTAAGTTTATCTTCTGAAAAAGGCATACAATTAAGAGCTACTGTTTCAGAATTTGGTCCAGTATTATTTTCCAAAATATTGGGTCTCAATGAAACGCAAGGTGGAGTCATGGCCTTGATCTTTAAATATTGCGATGATCAGAATCTTCCTCTGCTAGATCTGGATGATGTAAAAAAAGTATTGACTTTCCTTTCAAATGAAGGAAAAGCGGATATCGAAAAGGAATATGGCCGAATCTCCACCGCCAGCGTAGGCACGATCATCAGAAATATTATTGAATTGGAACAACAGGGAGCTGAGCAGTTTTTTGGCGAACGATCTTTTGATGTCAATGATTTAGTGAGGTTTGATGAAAAGGGTAGAGGTATGGTCTCCATTCTCAGGCTGACGGACATACAAAACAAACCCAAACTCTTTTCAAGTTTCATGCTTCAGATGTTAGCAGAAGTATATGCCTCCTTTCCTGAAGAAGGTGATTTAGAAAAACCTAAACTTTGTTTATTTATAGATGAAGCTCATTTGATCTTTGACGAAGCTTCCGATGTATTGCTGGACCAGATAGAAACGATGATCAAACTGATTAGATCTAAAGGAGTAGGCATCTTTTTTATAACTCAAAGCCCCAGGGATATACCTGCATCTGTGCTCAGTCAGCTGGGATTAAAAGTTCAACATGCACTGAGAGCATTTACGGCGGCAGATCGAAAAGCTATCAAGCAGGCAGCCGAAAACTATCCTCTGACAGATTTTTACGATATAGATCAGCTGATCACCGAGCTGGGTATTGGGGAAGCTTTTGTTACCACCCTTAACGAAAAGGGAATCCCAACTCCCCTGG
This sequence comes from Saprospiraceae bacterium, assembly GCA_016709995.1. Lineage (NCBI taxonomy): Bacteria > Pseudomonadati > Bacteroidota > Saprospiria > Saprospirales > Saprospiraceae > Saprospiraceae bacterium. The sequence continues at coordinate 1,100,750 of JADJLQ010000001.1, read as the reverse complement.
TTCAGGTAATGCTTCGACCACCTGCTTCCAGAATGGATGTTTTGACTAATGAAGAAATTGATCGTATCGTCAGCAGATCTGAAAAAGTGGGGTATTATAACGAAAAGATCAATAGAGAAAGTGCTTATGAAATACTAACTGCCATATTGAACGAAGCTGGCGATGAAGATCAACGCAATAAAATGCAAAAGCAACGCCAACGGGAGCGTCCTGAAAAAAGTACCATGGAGAAGATTATGGACAGTACAGTGACCCGACAGGTAGGAAGGACAGTCGCCAGAGAGCTCACAAGAGGATTGTTAGGGGTATTGGGTGTAAGAACCACTGCAAGGAAAAAGGCAAAATCGACTGGATTTAAATGGTTCTAAGGCAGAAATAGAAAGGTCAATTCTTTTTTTTGACAGTCTCAATATCCTTGTTTTCAAAAGGATTAGGCATATTCGCCCTTGGTTTGGTATTAGAGGGTTTGTAATGTTGTACAAACTCATTCCAGGGAGTGGTCTTATACATGTCATTGGCAAAATAAAACATGATGCGTTCCAATTCATCCACTGTCTGATAACCAGAGATGGGTTGGATGATTTGGTTGGCTTCATCCAGAAAAACAAGGGTGGGTACACCTAAATCTCCCATACTTAAAGCTATCGCCAATTCATGATATCCACTTTTGTCCAGCTTAAAAAGCTGATCATTAAAAACGACATCTTTTTTATGTTGAGCATTAAATCGAATTGGATAAAAATTTTCGTTGAGGTAGTGTGAAATAAATTCATTTTGAAAGGTCGAGAGATCCATCTTTTTACACCATCCACAATTATCGGTATACAAGTCTACCATGATTTTCTTAGGACTCTTTTCCGTTTTTTCCGATTGTTCTGCCTGTTCAAAACTGAGCCATTTGATCTTAGGGGAATACAGATTTTGACCAAACACGGAAAGACTTCCCATGGTAAAGACTGCAAGCAAAGAGAGATAAATTGGTTGACTTATTCTTCTTATCATACTTTATTCAAAAGATCGATATTCAAAAATACTACCATATCAACAAATCGAGCCTCGTAAATGGTATATTCCAATCATATTTAAAACAACTTTAACGAATATGTGAAATATGACCCATATTTAACTGGTACTCATAGGATTTTCTATTTAAAAAATGAATATAAGGATCTTTTTTTTATTCGATTGGAAGGTCAATAATTGGTCTGTAAACCTCCAGGCAGTCATCATGGATGTAAAACCGATTAGTAAGAATACCATTGAAGTGGGGAGGCTTGGTTCCTGACCCTATGGTTTTAACTCCAGTAGTTTGCCACAGCTCATCCCAGGTATGGAGATCAATAAATGATTGCAAGGTGCGCGCACCACCTTCTACCAATAAGGAACCGATACCTTCCATATATAGCCAGGTCAGTAGTTTTCTGATATCGTCAATCCAGGGGATCACCCTCACATTGGAGGGATAGGAGTGGTTTGTTTTATTAGTTATCAACCAGGTTGGAAGACCATCTGACAATACGTGAAAATGATCAGGAATTCTGCCAGATTGATCCAGAACGATTCTAATCGGGCTTTTGCCATAATACAACCTATTGGTCAATCGTGGATTGTCTATCAAGGCTGTATTGGTACCAATTAAAATAGCTTCTACCTGATGTCGGATCTTATGGACCAGGTATCTGGACCAAAGATTAGATATCTGCACCTGACCTTCAGAATTGCCAATGAAATGATCGATACTTTTAGCAAATTTAAGGATGACATATGGTCGACCTTCATTGATGTTTTTGAAAAATACTTTATTGAGATCGATAGCCTCGGATTGGAGAGAAGACAGGATGACTTCTACTCCATGTGCACGTAGCCTCCGGATGCCTTCACCATTGACTTTTGGGTTTGGGTCCAGGCATCCGACGACCACCTTTTTAATGCCCTGATTTATGATCTCGTCAGCGCAAGGTGGTGTTTTGCCATGATGGCTGCAAGGTTCAAGATTGACATACAATGTGCTTTGAGGGATTAAATCCCGATCCTTAAAATCTACTGACTTGAGTGCTTGAATTTCCCCATGATCCTGGCCATAAGTCCGATGGTATCCTTCTCCAATGATTCGATCACCATGTACGATGATAGCACCGACCAAAGGATTTTTAAGGGTAAACCCTAATCCCAACCTGGCCAGTTGAAAGCATCTGTTCATAAAAGCGGCTTCATTCATAATGCCTCTACTGGGTACCACGAATGAATGAGCTGTAGTACCTGGTCTATTTCTTCAAAGGTATTGAGATGCGAAAAAGAAAATCGAATCGTCTTTCTATCCAAAGGATGATTGATGCCCTGTAGCACGTGAGAAGCAGCTTCTGCACCTGATGAACAGGCGCTGCCCCCGGAAGCACTGACCCCTGCCATATCCAGTTGCATTAATAATAATTCTGATTTGGGACCTGCAGGAAAGGATACACTTAATACGGTGTAAAGCGATAAATCGGGGGGGCCATTAAACCTTATGTCAGGATGCAGGCCGGCTAGTTGATTTTTAAAATAAGTTTTTAACGATTGAATGTACCTCGATCGGCTATCTAGTTCATGGATCGCTGTATCTAGAGCTGTAGCAAGGCCTATAATATTATGAATCGCCTCGGTGCCCCCGCGCATATTTCTCTCCTGTCCTCCTCCATCCAGCAGCGGTTTAATGTGTACCCCTTGCCTTATATAAAGTATACCTACACCTTTAGGTCCATGAAACTTGTGAGCACTTGCTGATAAAAAATGTACTTTAATATTTTGTAGATCTAATGGCAGGTGGCCCACAGTCTGGACAGCGTCTGTATGCATATAAGCACCATATTTTTCTGCGATATCAGCTATCTGGACAATGTCATTGATGGTTCCGATTTCATTATTGGCATGCATGATACTCACCAATGTTTTTTCGGGTGAGTTTTTTAAAAAATCCTCCAGTTGCGCCAATTCTATTTGTCCAAATTCGTCGAGCGAAAGGTAGATTGCCTGGACACCACTTTTCTGCAAAGCAGAAACACTGTGAGTAATAGCGTGGTGTTCAATACTGGTAGTAATGATGCGGGTGATACCCAGATCTCGGACAGCGCATTTGAGAGCAGTATTGTTTGACTCTGTTCCACCTGAGGTAAAAAATATCTCCCCAATGGATGCATTAAAGTGGCGGGCTATTTTTTTTCTTGATTCTTCTATTTTAGATCTGGCAGTCCTGCCTTCAGCATGGATCGAAGAGGGATTTCCATAAAAGTCGGACATCGCTTTTTGCACAGCATCTAAAACTTCTGGGGTCATTGGGGTAGAAGCGGCATTGTCCAGGTATATTCTTTTCATACTGTAGTAATTTAAATTTTATTCACTCCTTGAGTTCTTGTTGAATCTGGCGAATATCGTTAATTATTTTTTTTGCCAGATTGTCAGCTACTACTTTGCTATTGCTTTCTGCATAAATTCTAATGATTGGTTCAGTATTGGACTGCCTGAGATGAATCCAATCCTGGCCGATATCTATTCGGACTCCGTCCTCCGTATTGACCGGATGCTGGCTATATTTTTCTTTCAATCGTGCTAAAATAGTGTCCATATCCTTTTTATAGGTCAATTCAATTTTGTTTTTAGAGATTTCGTAGTTAGGATACTCCGATCTGAGGAAACTACATGTTTTTCCATATTCTGCAAGGTGGGTCAAAAATAAAGCGATGCCTACCATTGCATCTCTGCCATAATGTAGTGCAGGATAAATAATGCCTCCATTGCCCTCACCACCTATGACTGCTTCCACTTGTTTCATTTTTTCAACCACATTGACTTCGCCTACAGCAGATGGAAAATACTGACCTCCGTGTTTGAGGGTGATGTCCTTTAAAGCCTGGGTCGAAGACAAGTTGGATACGGTGTTACCTTTCTGTTTTGAGGTGATATAATCAGCTACGGCCACCAGCGTGTATTCTTCCCCAAACGGTTCGCCGTCCTCACATACAAATGCGAGCCTATCGACATCTGGATCTACAACTATGCCCAGGTTGGCTTTGTGTTTTAAGACAGCTTTGGACAAGGATGCAAGATGTTCGGGCAGGGGTTCGGGGTTATGAGCAAATGAGCCATTAATCTCTCCATTGATCAGAATACATTCACATCCAAGTTTTTCGAGTAGGGGCGGTACGGCAATGGACCCGGTGCTGTTAATGGCATCTACTACGATGACAAACTTTTTGGATTTTACCAACGCGGTATCAACCAATGGAAGTTTAAGTATAGCTTGGATATGTCCTGCTATCGAGTCTTTGAGGGGGATTATAGACCCAATGTGGTCAGATACCACATATTCAATAGGGTTTGAACTTAATCTTAATACTTCCTGCCCAGTAGCATTATCGATGAATTCACCCTCACCATTCATAAATTTAAGGGCATTCCATTCCATGGGATTATGACTGGCAGTCACCATCACCCCTCCATGAGCTTTTTGGTGCATGATCGCCATTGCCAGAGAAGGAGTCGTAGTGAGGTCTGCGTCCAATACATTTATACCCATAGCTATGAGTGTGGCATTGACCAAAGATTGCACCATCAGCCCGGAATTGCGACCGTCGCGGCCTGTAATGATAGTAGCACTGGCATATCTCGATTTAATAATTTGGGCAAACCCCGCTGTAAAGGCTACGATATCATTTGGTGTTAGATTTTCGCCTGATTTGCCACCAAGCGTACCCCTGATGCCGGAAATTGATTTGATTAAGGTCAAAACGTTTGTATTTAAAAGTAATTGCAAAATTAGAACTTTATCCATTAATCAATCATAACAAGCTTTACTCAAACAGGTCAATTCAAGTTTGACGCATTAGGGTGGTGCATATCGGTGCATTATCTTTGATGTCTTGCATATACCACAAGACATATGGACGAAGGTCAGTAGCATTATTTTATGGGTGTTTTTGCTATTCACCCCATATTCTATAGCCATTCACTCTATTAGCCTTGGATTGATGGTGCTGGTGATCTGCGGTTGGTATGGGTATAATCACACATGGCTTCAGTCGATCAGGATGGACGCCGTTTTGACCTGGTGTCTGATCCCCATCGCATATTTGCTCTCTTTGTTTTATACCCATGACTTTATGCGCGGCTGGCATCAATGGACTAATATGACCCCATTGTTGATCTTGCCATTATTTTTTAAATTTCTAATTAGAGAGGAAGAAAAACCCAAATTAATCATCGGCTTTGCTATAGCGTGCAGTACATCTGTCCTTTTACATTTTTGGGCCCATCATGGACTGCATTTATTCTCTTGGCATTCTACCTCTCCGCTGACCCTCTTTTACACAGCGAGTAAAAATGCCTGGATATGGTGGTCGGCATTGGTCCTGCTGATCTTATATAAAAGAACCTGGTTACATATCATACTCATGCTTATTTTAGGGATTGGGCTAATGTATCTCGGCTATCTCAGCTTGCTGATTTCTGCCGGCATATGGTATATCATCTCTGACCGAAAAAGGCTGGGTGCAGGTCCAAATGATCTTTGGGTCAAGCTTGGAGTTTTTCTACCAACAATTTTTTTTAGTGCCTGGGTTTTGTTTGATGCATCACATTCCACTTTGTTAATGTGGTATGAGACCGGATTAAGTTTTTATACCAAATCAAATATGCCTTTGATGGCCGAAGCATACTTTCAGGATGCCCATTTTTCTATAAACCAATGGTGGATGCATCCTTTTAACGGCGTCGGTTTGGGAGATTATATCCATGCCATGTGGAATGAATATAATACCCATGGTCTGCAGGTGCCAGATAGTCCAGCTCAAGGTTTTTTGCATTTCGCAGTAAGTTGTGGCATGATAGCGGTGGTGGCTTTGGTGATGATTTACAAATCGTATAATGATCATCACAAAACGGCCTTGCCATTAGCGATTTTTTTAATTCTACACTTTGTAGTTTTTGTGCCTTTGATATCAACAATCAGTGCGGCTGTGCTTTTACTTCCAATTTTATTGTCACCTTCCTTTCAAACTGAACCTGTGACATGAACGCTGAAAAAAAACATCAATATTTCTTCATGCTTGGACATGTGGTCCTGTTGTTGGGACTTTTGTGTTCGAAAGCGATGATCAGTATAGGATCTGTGTTCATCATTGGTTCGGCAGTATGGCAGATAGTCCTTAATCCAGGTCTGATAGCATCTCCTCCAAAACCGATTGTAGGGTTTTTACTGCTTTTTTTTATTCCATTTTTATCTTTTTTCTGGTCTGAAAACATGCATGACTGGCTGGAGGTGGTGCTCAATAAAGTGATGCTTCCAGCACTTGCCTGGTCCTATTGGCTTGCTCCCAAATTGGACAAAAGGGAATATTTCTGGTTGAGTGTAACCAATATTGGTTTGGTATTGGCAGGTACCGTATATAGTATCGGGCATTACCTATTTAGTGCTGACTACGTGAACGAGAGTTATCTCAGAGCAAAGACGCTCAAAGTAATGTATTTAGATGACCACCTGCATTTTAGTCTTTGGATCATTATCACACTAGGGCTGATGCTCTATGATTGGCAGGTATTAATATCGTATTGGAGAAAATATAGCAAGTTTGTTTTTGGGGCAATTGCGCTTTGGTTTATGCTATTTCTTCATGTATTGGGAGCAAAGACCGGCTTGATTTTATTATATGCCGGTTTGTTTTATTTGTTTTTTCAAAAAGGAATAGGCAAAATTTCAAGTTTTTATAAAATTATGATCCTTCCGCTGACCTTGGGTCTATTATTCCTTTCCTATATTTTTATACCAACTTTTAAAAACAGGTTGCATTATACGCTGTATGATTTTAATCAGTATGCACAAGGAAGTTTTATCAATGGACTGACAGATGGAGCCAGGGTGTTGTCATGGAAAGCAGGAGCTGAGATCGCCCATACTCATCCTATTCTGGGGGTTGGTTTTGGAGATTTACATGATGTGTTTGATGATTGGCACGAGACTCACTCAGCTCACCTGGAGACTTATAATTGGCTACAACCTTCTAACGAATGGCTGATGTACTGGTGTGGGAGCGGTTGGCTGGGCATGATCTTATTAAGCATTGGTCTCTGGTGGATTTATAGATATTCTGGAATGAAAGATGACCGAGTATTTGCATACTTATTTTTAGCTCAAGTACTTATGATGTGGTATGAAGTCAACCTTTCCAATCAAATGGGTATCACTTTGTTTGTTTTTTCATGGAGTTGGCTTCAACTGGGCAATCGTGCCAAACTTTTTGAATCTGATAGTATTGGATAATCCTTGCCTCGTATTGGATAAAAAAAAAGCCAATCCTTGTCAAAAAAAGTTAAGGACCAATCTATTCAAAGTTTAATTTTTTCGCCTGGTTCCAAAGCATATTCATCTCATCCAGAGTCATGTCTGAAAGAGGCTTGGTTGCCTGCTGTTCAATATATTCAAAACGAAATTTAAATTTTTTATTGACTCTTTCCAGGGCAGTCTCGGCTTCCACACCTATGAATCTTCCGTAATTAATAAGGGCAAATAGTACATCTCCAAATTCTTCTTCTATATGATCTTGATTGTCAGGATCTTGGAGGCTAGATTTTAGTTCTTCAATCTCTTCTTCTACTTTGGCCCAGACCTGATCAGCGTGTTCCCATTCAAAACCAACCTGCTTGGTCTTCTCTTGCATTCGGTAAGCTTTGACCATAGCCGGTAGGGAAATAGGCACACCACCTAGCACAGACTTTTTATGCTGCCCGGCTAATCCTTTTGATGACTTAGTTTCTGTCAGTTTGAGTTTTTCCCAGTTTTGTTTGACTTCCTGATCGTCTGCCACTACGATATCTCCATATACATGCGGGTGACGGTGAATCAGCTTTTCGCACACGCCTTGAATAGCCTCGCTCAGCGTAAATTCATTTTGTTCAGCAGCTATTCGAGCATAAAACACCAGGTGAAGCATCACATCACCGATTTCTTCTTTGATGCCTTCATAATCAGAGTCCATGATCGCATCGGCCAACTCATAGGTCTCTTCAATGGTGAGGTTGCGGAGAGTGTGGATAGTCTGTTTTTTATCCCAGGGGCATTTTTCTCTGAGATCGTTCATGATCCCGACCAATCGCATAAAAGCTGCACTAGTATCAGTACCTGTATTCATCTTCTTTAATTCACTTATCTTTGTGTGAAGTTAAAGATCTTATACCATGTCACAATTTTTTTACACACTGACTATCATCTTTGGATGTTTCTTTTTGTCAATTATGTTGATCAATCTTCGCTACTGGATGATTGGAAAAGAATTCAGAGGTACTTGTGCCAATGCAAGCTCCCAGCTAAAAAGTCAAATTGGTGAATGTGTGGTTTGTGGTAGAAAGCCTGGAGAAGATTGTGCTGCGCCGGCTACCCATTAAGGCCGAAATCAAAGTCTCAAATCTTTCGGCCAATCATTTTGGCAAAACCATAAAGACACAAACAGAGCAAGGAGGCTCCAAATATAATCGTGAGTATCAGCATTTTTAGTTATCGGTTGGTATAAATAAATTGGTAGGCCAAATATCGAAAAACAAGCTTAACATTCCTATAATTTCTTAAAAAAGAATGCATTTTTTTTAGAATTATTTATTGAGCGCTGATGCAGAGCTTATTTCTAACAATTAAAAATTTAGTCTAAGTTGATTATTTTAAAAAAATCCTTTATGAGATTATTCCATAGACCGGTGTGGTGCATCATTATACTTTTTAATTCCTGGGCAAGCCTGGGTCAAACAGTTACTGCTCCAGTTGAGTCTTTTCAAAAAATTGATACGCTGATACCCATGCGCGATGGCAAGATGCTTTATACTGTAATCTACATACCCAGGGATACCAATCAGTCTTATCCGATCCTCATGCAGCGCACTCCTTACTCTGCCGGACCTTATGGAAACCAAAATTATCCAGCTTCTCCAGGGTCAAACCATAAACTACTCTATTCTGGATATATTCTTGTATTTCAGGATGTTAGAGGTAGGTATATGAGTGAGGGCGTTCATCTTGAAGTCACTCCGCACCTTCAGATGAAGACTTCAGGCCAAATGGTAGATGAAAGTTCAGACACTTATGACACGATAGAATTTCTCTTAAAGATGCTTAAGAATCACAACGGCAGAGTGGGATTGAGAGGCATTTCTTACCCTGGATTTTATGCCTCGGCAGCACTGCCTCAAGCTCATCCGGCCTTGAAAGCAGTAAGCCCCCAGGCACCTGTCACAGACGAATTCATCGGTGACGATGTCAATCACAATGGTGCTTTTTTCCTGATGGATAATTTTTCATTTATGAATTATTTTGGTGCTCCGCGCTCAGGACCTGTGATGGATTATACAAAACCGGTATTTGACACCACCTTTGATGATGCTTACCGCTTTTTTCTGGAATTAGGGCCTTTGAGTAATACCCAGACTAAATCATTGTTTGACCATAAAAGTTATATCTGGGACGAATACCTGGCCCATGACACCAATGACGATTATTGGCAAGCCCGGAATATCAGGCCTTTTCTAAAAAATATTACTATTCCAACCTTAGTGGTAGGGGGGTGGTTTGATGCAGAAGATTGTTTTGGTACCCTTAAAACCTATCAAGCAATAGAAACCCAGAGTAGTGGCAATTCCAATTTTTTAGTGGTTGGCCCGTGGACCCATGGAGCCTGGGCCAGTAAAGAATGGAGTCATTGGGGACCATATCGTTTTGATCAAAACACGAGCATTTATTTTCAAGATTCGATAGAGACCCCATTTTTTGATCATTTTTTAAAAGACAAAGGACGATATGGAATGCCGGAAGCCAAAGTATTTGAGACAGGAAGCAATCTATGGAAGTCTTATAATCATTGGCCACCGATGGAGTTGAATCAAAAATCATATTATCTGACTAAAGAAGGAACGTTATCTGGGGTAAAAAGTAAGAAAAACAAAGCGTATCAATCGTATATCAGCGACCCAACTCATCCGGTGCCATACTCCTCCAAGACGGATGAGCATAGAAATAATCTTTATATGGTTGAGGATCAGCGTTTTGCCTCCTCCAGGCCTGATGTATTGTCCTGGACATCTGAACCCCTGGACCGGAATATGTTGTGCTCAGGTCCTGTCTCTGCCGAGATATGGGTCTCTACTTCGGGCACCGATATGGACTTGGTAGTGAAAGTCATCGATGAGGTACCCAAAGATGCCGGTGAAAATGCTGGTGCTCAACTATTGGTACGTGCGGAGGTCATCCGAGGAAAATTTCGAAATGATTATGTTCATCCTGAACCTTTCAAACCCAATATAGCTTCGTTGATTAAGTATACACTACCTGATATCAACCATTTGTTTAAAAAAGGTCATAAGGTGATGATCCAGGTGCAAAGTAGTTGGTTTCCTTTGGTTGATCGCAACCCTCACCAGTTTATAAATATTCCAACTGCGCAGGCGAGTGATTATAAAAAAGCAGAGATCAGGATATACAGTGATAAGAAGCATCCTTCAAAAATTGAGATGGGAGAGGTTAAATAGGGGTTAGCTACTACTCTTCATTTAAAAACTTCGCTTTATACTCAGCTGTTTCTGCAATTAAGTTGGCTACTAATCCTGTCCAGCCTGTCTGGTGTGAGGCCCCTAACCCTTGACCAGAATCACCATGAAAGTACTCATAGAAATGGTAATAATCCTTCATATCCGGATGCTTGTCAAAGATCCTGGACTCAGCATTATATGGTTTTTCATCATCATCGTTTTTACGAAATATATCTATGAGCTTTTGAGAAATTCTATAAGCAGCCTCTCTGATAGTGACGATGTGGCCAGAACCAGCCGGATACTCTACTTCGTAGGCATCCCCGTAATAATAAGAGTATTGATGCAAGCTGTCTATGATCAGGTAATTTATGGGAAACCAAATCGGTCCTCTCCAGTTTGAATTGCCCCCCATCATGGTAAGATCGGATTCACCCGGGGTATAAGTCACAGTCAGCCTTTGCCCCTGGAGATTGAAATTGTACGGATGGTCAAGATAATGCTTTGAAAGAGAGCGAATACCGTAATCAGACAAAAATTCATTTTGGTCAAACAATCTACTAAAAACCATCCGCATCCTGTGTCCTCGTAATAGGGATAACAAATGCGAATTGCCCTTGCCCTCTTCATGCCACCTTGAAATCAAAGAGGCCAGGTCAGGTCGGTTTTTTAGTATCCACTCCAGTCGTCTCTTGAAATCAGGCAGTTTGGCCAATAATTGGTCGTCGATGACTACCACAGCACACAACGGAATCAGGCCCACCAGGGATCTTAATTTAAGAAACACAGTATTGGATTCAGGAGTGTGAATTTTGTCATAGTAAAACTGATCCTCCTCATCCCAAAGACCCATTCCTTTTTCATCCAGTGGTTTGTTGATAGCGGCAGCGATGTATAAAAAGTGTTCAAAAAACTTAGAAGCCATATCCTGGTAGGCAGAGCGCTCAAGGGAAATTTCACATGCGATTTTAAGCATATTGAGGGTATAGATGGCCATCCAACCGGTAGCATCTGCTTGTTTCAGTTTGATACCAGGCATTTGATCATTGCGGTCGAACACGCCGATATTGTCCAAACCTAAAAAGCCACCACCAAAAATATTGTTTCCATCCTCATCTTTTTGATTGACCCACCAGGTGAAATTGAGGAGCAGTTTGTGGAAAATTCTTTCAAGAAATCTCAAATCACCCACTCCGCCATTTTGCTCTTTCTCGATCTCATATACTTTTAATGCTGCCCATGCATGCACCGGCGGATTTACATCTGAAAAATTCCATTCATAAGCAGGCATCTGGCCATTGGGGTGCATATAATATTCCCTTAGAACCACCGCCAGTTGCCTTTTGGCGAAATCAGGATCTACCATAGCAATAGTCACTGTGTGAAAGGCAAGATCCCAAGCTGCAAACCAGGGATATTCCCACTTATCCGGCATCGAAAGGATATTGGCCATATAAGCATGTTTCCAGGCTTTGTTTCTAACCCAATGGCGCGATTCAAAGTTGTGGGGCATGATTGGATCACCTTCTGACCATTGCTCCACATTAAAATAATAAAACTGCTTGTTCCACATCATGCCGGCAAGGGCCTGCCTTTGGATGTTTTTTTCTTCCTGAGATTGGATCTTTCGCTGAATGGTAGCATAAAATTCATCAGCTTCAGCTATTCGTAATTTAAATATTTCCTCAAACTCCTTAAATGGCGAGTTCAGGTAAATCAGGTCGGTAAATCGTAAACGCACAACGACCGTTTCTTGAGGCTGAAGATTTTTGCGAAAAACTGCTGATGCCTTGGTGCCGGATTTTTTGGGATTGATGCAAGTATCATCCTTTAAAGTGATGTAATCGTTGATCCCATCTTTAGGATATCCATTTTCCGAATCTTGATTAAATACCTTTTTGATATTAGTTTCGTTTTCACAAAATATCAGTTCATCAGCACCATCACAATAAAGATGTAGTCTATCAAAATACATGTGTTGTAAGGAGATCGTTTGGTCTGTCACTGCGTGGAGATTTGGTTTGGCTTTTAGGTCTTCATATCCCCAGGACCAATAGTTTCTAAACCACAGCGTGGGCAAAAACACCAGTGGGGCAGGGGCTTCACTTTTGTTGGTGGCGGTGATTTTGATGCATATATCATTAATATCGCCTTTGGCGTATTCTATATAAATATCAAAGTATTCATTGTTTTTAAACATTTCCGTCTGGTGCATCTCATATTCACTATGGGTGGTATTCCTTGTCTCATTATGCTCGATGAACTCATCGTAAGGAAATTCTTTGGTCGGGTATTTATACAGCATCTTCATGTAAGAATGTGTGGGTGTACTGTCAAGGTAATAATAGACCTCTTTTACATCTTCGCCATGGTTGCCCTGGATATTCGTCAGTCCAAATAACCTTTCTTTTATGATTTTATCTTCATGGTTCCAAAAAGCACACGCAAAACATACGAATTGTTTATTGTCCGAGATGCCTCCGATACCATCTTCGCCCCAGCGATAGGCGCGGGACCTGGCCAGGTCATGGGAAAAGTAATTCCAGGCGTCTCCATGAGCACTATAATCTTCTCTTACTGTACCCCATTGTCTTTCAGATAGATAAGGGCCCCATTTTTTCCAACCTTTATTATCAATTCGTTCTGCGAGTCTTTTTCGTTCTTTAGTATGGTGCATGCCCTGGTGTTTGGTTTGAATGGCGGTAAAATAAACATCTTACATCTTGGTCCCTACATTCAGGGGGTCGCAAAATATCACAAAATTGGACAGAGATATTGGTTTCCAAAGTCACTTAGGAATAATAAAGTTCGTAATCAATTGATTGATAAATAGTTACAATGCGTTCTTTAAAGGGATTGGAGCTTAAAAATCTTATAACTAGGCACAAAGACTTCAAATAGAATTATCGTTCATCTTTAAAATCTTCCACCTCTTCTAAAAGTTTTATCGACTCAGCAACCGGATTCCAACCGGCACCGGAAAATAATAGTTTGAACCAGCTTTTATCTTTGTTTTCGTATTTGATATTGAAAAAAAGCCATAATGCCAGGTAAGTGCCGGAGATAGTTATTAAAATTTGAAGTGTCCATAGTAGAGCATTACCATTTTCAAACATTTGTGAATTCCAATAAAAAATTGTCCAAAATGGAATTTGGAGAAATAGTATACGAGCAATCCAAATAGTACTTGATTTTAATCTGGCCAACTTGTCTTGAGTTGAAATGACCGGAGCGTCAATGTTTACCTCGGAGATAAGTGCCATCTGATAAATATAAATCCCAATGGCTAGCTTATTGAGCAGAGAAACCAAGCCTGCTGAAATCAATAAGAATGGACTTGCAAAATGGAAAAGAACTACAATTAAACTGTCTAGAAATACCACCCATAAGATACCCAGTACAATTGTAAACATTTTGAGAGGTTTCATAGACAGGAGGTGCGACTTTAGTTTTAATTTGGTGATTTCGAAGGTATTCTGCCTATTGATGGCCAGGTTTTCTTCTAACTTTTTGTCATAGGATTTCCAAAGTTGGATTAGGTCTGTGTCTTGCATCTATTATAAAGTTTTAATGGTGGAGAATTTTTCTTTTAGTGCCGCTTTGATTCTATTGATTTTAGTACCTACGTTGGTCTCTGAAATACCCATGATGAGGGCAATGTCTTTGTAACTATTTTCTTCAAGATATAGTATCATTAGTGCTTTATCCAATGGTTTTAACTCTGAGATCGAATGATGTAAATAGTTGATTTTTGCTTCAAGAGTATTAGATGTATTTTCTTCACTCATCCAAAGTATGTCATCCGTTATCGCACCATAAACCTGTTTTCTGCGATTGGCCTTTCTGAAATAGGTTATAGATACGTTTAAAGCAATACGATAGATCCAGGTAGAAAACTTAAAGTGGCTATCGTAACGGTCAAATGATTTCCAGAGCTGAATGATTATTTCCTGCAATAGATCCTTTCTGTCTTCAGCATTTTTGCAATAAGAATTGGTTATTTTAAAAAGGATGCCTTTGTGCGCCTCTATAACTGAAACAAATAATTCGGATTTTTCTGCTGAATGTACCATCAAGTGTATTATGCATTATTATTCGAACCAGGATCCTAAAAATCACAAATATTTGAATAAATTTATTTTTATTCATTATAGAAATTGGCATTCAACTGTAATACATGTATACTCAGCCTTTATTGATGATGGATTAGCAGCTTGCTTCTTTATAGGTACAATGTATTTTGAATCAGTAATGGCTTTTTCTTATTTTACTTCCAACTGGTCAGAATTTGAATAGGCTTTGCCCCTCAATTTTTCAAACAGGGCTATCATTTCATTTAATTTTTCAGGATGCTTAGCAGCCTGATTTTCCTGTTGACCTTTGTCCGTCTTCAAATTGTACAGTGCATATTCCAGAAAATTTCCGAGTTCTATATTGACGAACTCATTGATCGTAGGGCCATTGTATGGAGGTATAAGAGCCCAATCACCTGCTCTCAAAGCAGTTCTTGAAGTAGCTTCCAGTACCAAGGCTGATCTACCGACAGTATCTTTTCCCAATAGTGTCTCCAGCAAATTTTCGCTATCCTGAGTAGATTCTTTGCTACCTACCAGTTTGGCTAGTGAAGCGTAAAGATCGAGTTGAGAAATCAAAGCATCGGACACTTTAGGAGCGATCTTGTTTTTCCAATACACCACAAATGGGACCCGGGTACCAGCATCAAAAAGACTGTATTTTCCACCCCGCAGACCTCCAGCTGGTTGATGATGGCCATTTTTTTCAACTGCATCATCATAATATCCATCGTTTAAGACAGGTCCGTTATCACTGGACAGGATAATCAATGTATTGTCCAATAGTTTTTCTTTTTCCAACGTACTGTACAATTCTCCAATGTCCCAATCGGCTTCTGCGATAGCGTCGCCACGTGGCCCTAACCCGGTAGCACCAACGAATCTTGGATGCGGGGTCCTGGGGACATGCGGCTGTTGCAAAGCATAATATAGAAAGAACGGCTGCTTTTTATTTTTAACGATATAGTTTTGGGCTTCTTTCAAAAAAGTATCTGCCATGTCTTCATCGATCCATTTAGCTGCTTGACCTCCTTTCATAAAACCAATCCTGGAGATGCCATTTATGATGCTATTATTATGTCCATGATGCCACTTCATTTTTAATAATTCCGGATTTTCAAGACCGGTTTTTTCACCTTCAAAATTTTTATCATAATTGATCTCAATTGGATCGGAGGGGTCCAGATTGACTACTGAGCCATTTTGTATATATACTGTAGGCACGCGGTCCTGTGTAGCTGCCATGATATAGGAATAATCAAAACCAACTTCATTGGGTCCCGGACTGATATGTTGATTCCAGTCCGTGTCACCTGCTCCTAAACCCAAATGCCATTTGCCTACAATCCCTGTTGTATAGCCTGCACTTTTTAGCATTTTAGGAACAGTACTGATCGAAGTATCAATAATTAATGGTGCAGAGCCAGGCAAAATTTTAGCTTGTTGGTTTCTCCATGGATATATGCCGGTCAATAAACCATACCGACTAGGGGTGCAGGTAGCTGAAGTCGCATACCCATTTGTGAATTTTACACCACCACGCACCAATCTATCCATGTTGGGTGTTTTAAAGTCAGTGGCACCATAAGCGCTGATATCACCATAGCCCAAATCGTCTGAGTAAATAATGATAATGTTAGGAAGTTTGGGGGCGTTAGATAAAGACTGACAGGAAGATAATAGTACGAGGAGGGCAAAAAATGATATTGCTTTTATTGACATATGCTTAGAAATTTTTTTGGACCTAAATCAAGAATAAATAGACACAATCAAGTAATTAATAATTCCCCGGAACATTTAAATTGAAAGCAGCTTACTCATTCAAAGGTTTGGATGATCAATTAGTTTACCATCGTATTTTAAAAAGGGAATAAGGATTAAAGGCCTTCTTTATTTTCGATTGAGGCGATTATACCATCCATTCTCTTTATAAATATTAATAAAGTGCTGATCTAATTCCTTTGAATCTTTGTATTTTATTCTGAGATCTGCCAGCTTTGCAGTCATATTTTTGACGATGTCGGCATAGGCAGGATCAGCGTATACATTATTCATTTCCTGCGGATCTTTTTTGCGATCATACAATTCCCATTCGTCGACATCATCATAAAAGTGCACCAATTTATACTCTTTCGTCACAGCACCGTAATGTCGTTTTACCATATGTACTGCCGGATATTCATAGTAGTGGTAATACACCGCATCCCGGGTCCAGGCGGTATCATTGCCCTTCAACAAAGGCACCAGGCTTTCTCCTTGCATATCCTTGGGAGCTACGATGCCTGCTATTTCTAAAAAAGTCTGAGCAAAATCTAAGTTTTGAACCATTTCGTCATTGGTGGTGCCAGGTTTTATCATATGTGGCCATCTAATCAGAAGAGGAGTTTTAAATGATTCATCATAGATAAATCTTTTGTCAAACCAGCCATGCTCTTCTAAATAAAATCCCTGGTCAGAAGTATACACGACAAGGGTGTTTTCTGCCAACCCACTTTCGTCTAAATAGTCAAGTACCCTGCCAACATTGTCATCAACTGAAGAAATACAAGCCAGGTAATCCTGCATGTACCTCTGATACTTCCATTGCATTTTCTCTTTATCATTCATCTTGGGCCATCTGGCTTTAAATGAAGCATTGATCGAATCGATAATAGGATCGTATAAGGCTTTTTGATCAGCATTAGCACGATTGTAGGGACCAGTAAAACCATCTTTAATCATTGGCATATCCGGGAGCACTTTGCCCATTGATGCCAAAGTTTCTGGCCTGATTTTGCTATCGTGTGTATACATCATGTGCCTGAATATGTTCATTTCCGCTGACTTAGCTGCAGTACCCCGGTTTTTATAATCATCAAATAAAGTAGCGGGCTCTGGAAAGGTTTTCGTAGAAAATTCAGCCATTTTATCAGGCCTTGGCCACCAGGGTCGGTGAGGTGCTTTATGCAGATACATCATCATGAATGGCCTGGTAGTATCTCTTTTCTTTGAAAGCCAGTCCAAAGTGAGATCGGTGATAATGTCTGTCGCGTAACCCGTTATGGTAGTATCTCCACGTGAAGTATTAAAAGAAGGGTTGATATAATCTCCTTGTCCAGGCAAAATCATAAACTCATCTACGCCTTTGGGATTGTTGCCAAAGTGCAATTTGCCGAACATGGCAGTCTGATACCCTGCTTGCTGGAATAATTGCGGAAAAGTGAGCTGAGTAGTATCAAAAGGCAGATTATTGTCAATTTTTCCATTAAGGTGATTAAACTTTCCCGTCAAAATGGTAGCACGGGAAGGTGCACAAATCGAATTGGTGACACAGGCATTTGAAAACAACATGCCTCCTTTTGCGATCCGATCGATATTAGGCGTTTTGATCAAATGATCGCTGTAAGCACTGATCGCCTGATAGGCATGATCATCTGCCATGATAAACAGGATATTCGTTTTTTTTGGTGTACGGCTTTCTTCTTTTTTGGTGCAAGCACTTATAAAAAAAAGACAAGTTGCTAAAAAGAAAACGATTGATTTCATATGATGTAAAATGAATTAATATGTGGAAAGATAATATTTAACTTTATAAATCGAATGCTAGTTGTAATGTTTAGTTTTTAATAATTTGAGATAATTTTTTTTTCTGAATGCACTTTTTATTTTCTCGACATTCTTAGGAGAGCTTTGAAGAGGGGTTTTTATGTTTTTCTTGTGAGCAGCATCATGGATAAATGGGATTCAATTGACAAAATTTATAATTACTTTGACAATAGGGCAAGTCATGTTATCTTGGTAAGGCATAATTGATGCAAATTTTAAAAATATATCTAGCAATGATTAATAAAATAATGTTCACTTGTTGTTTTGCGATACTGGGTCTGCAAATGTCGATAGCCCAACTCCGACTGCCAGCCATATTCGGTGACCATATGGTATTGCAACAAAAACAAATCAATCCAGTATGGGGATGGGCTACTCCCGGCGAAACGATTACAGTAGAGATTAATGGTCAGAGCCAAACTACAAAATCCGATCTTAAAGGTAATTGGAAAGTAAAACTAATGCCCCTGCCGGTTGGTGGTCCATACCGATTAAATATAGCCGGAGAAAAATCAAAATTTTTTTTCGACGATGTGCTTGTAGGCGAAGTATGGATTTGTTCCGGTCAATCGAATATGGAATGGCCTGTTAAAAATACCAATAGTGCAGAGTTGGCTATATTGACTGCCAATGCGCCAAATATTCGGTTGATCACGGTGCCTAGGGTCGGCACTGATCAAATTAAAAACGATTTTGAGGGTGCCTGGACTGCTTGCACTCCTGAGTCTGTAAAAGACTTTTCTGCGATTGGATATTTTTTTGGTCGTCGTTTGTGCGATGCCTTAAATGTACCCATAGGACTGATAGATGATTCCTGGGGAGGGTCTGCTGCTGAAGCCTGGGTCAATAAAGATATATTGTTAAAAGACCCTAAGTATAATGACCTCATGGCTTGGTGGAAAGACAAGGAACTACACTATAATTACGAATTGGAAGTCACTAATTGGAAGAAATCTTTGGAAGCATGGGAAGCCTTGCCATCCGGCCTGCGAAACACACCCAGGCCTCAGCGACCAGGTGATTTAATGTCAGGCAATCAGCGACCAGCCAATATATACAATGGGGTATTACACCCGACTATAGGCTATGGTATAAAAGGAGTAATTTGGTACCAGGGAGAATCCAACGCAGGTCGGGCATATCAATATCGGGATCTTTTCCCTTTGATGATTCAAAATTGGCGCGAGGAGTGGGGTCAAGGCGACTTTCCGTTTTATTATGTACAATTGGCTGATTTTCAAAAAGAGGCCGATATGACTGGTGAAAGCAGCTGGGCAGAATTGCGCGAAGCGCAGACGATGACCATGGATAGATTGTCCAATACAGGACAGGCTGTCATCATCGATTTGGGTGAGGGGCGGGACATTCATCCACGACACAAACAAACTGTAGCTGATAGGTTGGCTAGATGGGCCTTGGCCAAAGATTACAATAAAGGAATATTGTTTAGCGGGCCCACTTATCAAACAATGCAAATCGACAAGGGCAAAATCATTCTTACTTTTAATAATGTGGGACAAGGGCTTTACGCTTTTGATACACCTGAGCCCAAAGGTTTTGCGATCGCAGGTGAGGATAAACGATTTGAATGGGCTGAAGCTAAAATCATTAGTTCAACGCAGATGGAGGTTTGGAGTGACCACATCTCCAATCCAGTGGCTATTAGATATGCCTGGGCTGACAATCCTGTATGCAATATGTATAGTCGCGATGGTTTGCCTATGATTCCTTTTCGCACCGATGATTGGCCAGGCATCACTTTTGGTAAAACCAGTAGATAAGGTTGATGAACGAAGTTCGGCTTTTATTTCAACTTATAATTCATACTCTTCCATCAAATCGATACAACCTTCTGTGGTAATTAAAAGGTCGTTTTCCAGTCTGATGCCAATGCTTTCTTCAGTAATATAGATCCCGGGTTCACAGGTGATGATCATTCCAGGTTGCAGCTCGGTATATCTATCACCATAATCGTGTACATCCATACCCAGGAAGTGAGCTACGCCATGAGGAAAATACTTTTTAATTTTTTGTTTCTCAGCTATCTCTGATGAGGGTACCAGCCCAAGTTGCAATAATGATTCGCCCATTTTTTCCTCCGCTATATCATTCAATTCTGCAATCGTTAAACCGGCTTTGACCACTTGTTTGACATTAAGGAAGACACTAAGCACTTGATCATAGACTTCAAACTGTCTTTTATTCATAGTCCCATCTATTGCTTTGCACCTGGTCATATCGGCAGCATAGCCATTGAGCTCCGCTCCAAAATCTACCAGGATAAGATCATCTTTCGCTAAAATCTGATGATTGGATTTATAATGTAAAGCGCACGCTGACGAGCCACTGGCTACAATGGGTTCGAATGCATGTATAGCTCCTTGTTTTTCAAATTGGTAGCTGATCTCTGCAGCGATTTCATATTCATGCATCCCTGGTTTGATCAGTGCATCGATGATTTTCCAGGTATCACCGGTGAGCTTGATAGCAGTTTTGATGGCTTGTATTTCTTCTTTTGTTTTGACTAAACTTAAATTTTTTAAAATGGGCTGCAGCCTATGGAATTGATGGAATGGGAATTGCGACATCAGGTGTTTACCATATCGTTCATTCCGATTTTCTATGATTAAAGGATAAGCTGCTTTTTCATTGCTATTAAGATAGACATTTTTGGCCCTGACAATGAGTGGATAGACTATGGACTCAAACTGATCAAACCAATAAATGTTTTTTACGCCTGATACTGATTCCGCCTGAGCTTTATCCAGGCAGGTACCTTCCCAGATTCTGATATGGTCGTCTGTCCTTCTGATGAACAACAATTCTCTTTTATGCTGATCCGGATGATCAGGAAATAGTACGAGGGCAGTGTCCTCCTGGTAGATACCACACAATCTCAACAAATCCTTATTTTGCCGAAAAGGGTAATATTGGTCCCCTGTAGATGGCATCTTATCATTGCTGTGGAAGATGGCAATACTGTCGGGTGCCAGATGTTCTATAACCTGGATTCTTGTTTTTTTGTAAAAGGAAACACTCTGTGGCGTAAAAATCATTTATAGGATTTTAAAGCTTGACTACCTTGGTACTCTGGATTGGAGGAATGGTTAGGTTATGATTTCTTAATTATTCCTGGTTGAGTAATAGGTTCACCTGAATCCTTTTTAGATTCAGCCACCATGTTTCTTACATCCTCCAATAGTTTTTTGGCATCATACACTATACCATCTTTAATCGTATAGAGTACTCCGCCAATTCTTTTTACCTGATTAGAATCATCCAGGGCGACTGCACCTGTACCATATAAGACTTGAAGGTTTTTTAGAGGATTTTCTTTAATGATAACCAGGTCAGCTAATTTGCCTGGTTCTACCGTCCCCAATTCTTTATCTATGCCTAAAGCCTGAGCTCCGTAAAGAGTAGCACTTCGGATGATTTCTAAAGGATGAAATCCTGCTTCTCTCAACAGTTCAAGTTCTCGGGGATATGAAAAACCATACAACTGATAGATGAATCCTGAGTCTGTACCTACAGTTACTCTGCCTCCCCGGTTTTTATACTCATTCACAAACATCATCCAAATTCGATAGTTTTCTTTCCATTCAACTTCTTGCTCCGTGCCCCAGCTATGCCAATAGGAACCATGCGAAATCCTACTGGGTGCATAAAATTTCCAAAGACTGGGCATGGTGTAGTCCTGGTGCCATTCTTGGAGCCTTGCCCTGGCGAGATCTCTATTGGCTTCATAGATGTTAAAAGTAGGGTCAAGGGTAAAGTCAAGGGACAATAATTCGTCCATAACCGCATTCCATTTTGGAGAACCTGGTTTGGCAGCCTGGAGCCATAATTTGCCAGCTTGGCCAAACCGATCCTGTTCATTGGCATAATTATAGTCAGGAGGATAGTCCTGTACGGTACGGGTATCGAATAAGGCTTCAGGAAGACCATACCAATGTTCCATCGTGGTGAGGCCAGCTCTGGCAGAGTTGAGCACATTCCATTGGGCTACATTCATTTGAGCATGATGGCAGGCAGACCGCAAGCCCAACCTTTTGTTTTCTTCGAGTGCGGCCTGCATGATATCAGGATTGGCTCCAAAAAATTTGATCCCGTCAGCTCCTTTTGCTGCATTTTCTCTCACCCAAAGGCGTGCTTGTTCGGGCGTGGTGATCGGCTCTTTTGCACCCATACCGAAGGCAGTATAGGCGAAAATGCGTGGTGCTGTGATTAGATTTTGAGCAGATTTCTTTTTTTCTTCCAATACCCAGTCCAAACCATTGCCTGCACTTGGGTCTCTTACGGTCGTGATGCCGTGAGCCATCCAAAGCTTAAAGACATACTCCGCATCAGCCCCCTGCGCATTGCCTCCGATATGTCCATGCATTTCTACAAATCCCGGCAACACATATTGACCTTCTGCCTGAATTTCCTTGCCACCAGGCAATAATTTGGGTCTGCCTGCTGAATCTATAGCTATACCCGGATATCCCACCTGTGTGACACTTTTGATCCTGTTATTTTCTACCACGATGTCAACAGGGCCGATTGGAGGTGCTCCATTGCCGTTGATTAGCGTTGCTCCTCGTATAATAAGTTGAGGATATGGCCCTGATCCATCTTTAACTTCTGGAGCTTTTATTACCTGGCTCCACCCCATAATAAAAGGTAAAAGCAATATGCCTACAATTGCAGCTCGATTCATCATGAAAATTTTGATAAAATTACCCTAAAATTTCATTTATTAACTATCCTAAGCCTTTAACTTGTTCAGGACAACAGCATCGTGCATTTAAATGGGTAAAGAGTCCTTATAAAACATAAAAAGTAATACCTTTAACCCCAGTTGAACGTGCATAATAGTTCACTAAATAATTTCTGAACTTATTGATTATCGTGTCCCTGAATTTGGTCAATCTTACTTTATACAGTTACTTAATAAATGTTGATACTTAAAATGGAACTGGTCAAGTGAACAGATATTTAATTCTTATACTTTTGCTCTTCAATGGTAGCAAAAATAGTATTGCTCAAAATATAATTGTAGGTGGTGGTCCCACGATTAGCACCTATTTTGGAGATCTGGCTCCTTACAATTTAAAGCAAAGTTTTTCTCAACTAAAGCCAGGTATTGGTTTATATTTTTCAAAAAGAGTATTAGATCCTGTGTATGTTGAATTAGATTTTGAAAAAAGCAGTGTGTCAGCCGATGACAAAGACCAAACTTCGGAAGGTCGAAAGGCAAGGAACTTATCTTTTAAATCCCCTTTAACTAGTTTGTCAGGCTTGTTAGGTTTTAGACTTGGGTTGTTAAAAAAAAAAGGGCTGGTATTACCGGAGGAGTAGGTATCACTGGATTTAATTTTGATCCACAAGCCAAGATAGATAACCATTGGGTTCGGTTGCATCCACTTCGTACGGAAGGTCAAGGATTGCCGGGTAGTGCCGCTAAGGCTTATTCACTTACCCAGGTTGCTTTATCTATTCAAGGTGGAATTTTTATTCGGATTAGCGAGAAATTTTATTTCGATATCGAGTTGACTCAATATTTTACTTCTACAGATTACCTGGACGATGTCAGTGGTGTCTATTATGACAACGATCTTTTGCGTCAATATAGGGGTGACCTGGCAGCCAGGTTGGCAGATAGACATACCGAATTGTTGCCTCCCGGTTCACCAAATTTTTCAGCAGGTACACCCAGAGGTAACCCCACTAAAAACGACCAGTTTGCTTATTTGAAATTTGGCATTTCAATCGCTTTGGATAGAAAACAAGGACAAGTTAGAAATTCAAATGTCAAATGTCCTCAAATCAGCAAAGACTGGTTCGAAAAATAATATATCTGCTTAGATTGCTTTCGGATCGTGCTTATACTTGAATATGAATGGGAATACCATACCGAGGACTAAAGCATACAGCGCAAAACTATTCCATATCTTGCCCCAATCTTTGATGCCACCAGTGGTGAAATAATCGACAGCATAGCCTGATATCCAGGTACCAAGAAAGGCCCCAATACCGTTCGTCATGAGCATAAACAAACCTTGAGCACTGGCCCGGATATTGACATTGGCTTCTTTTTCTACAAATAACGAACCAGAGATATTGAAAAAATCAAAGGCCATCCCATAGATGATCATAGACAATACCAGGAGTGGTAGACCACTGCCCGGATTGCCAATAGCAAACAAGCCAAATCTAAATACCCAGGCAAAGATGCTGATCAGCATCACTTTTTTGATGCCAAATCGTTGAAGGAAAAAGGGAATAGCCAGAATAAAAAGTGTCTCGGAGATCTGTGAGATTGACAAAAGCAGGTTAGGATGTTTGACTCCAAATGAATCAGGATAACTGGATTTAAAATCATCTAGGTAGGCGCCGCCCAGCGCATTTGTGATCTGTAGTGCAGCACCTAAAAGCATGGAGAAAATAAAAAAGATCAACATCTTATTATTCTTGAAGAGGACAAATGCATCCAGTCCCATAGCGGATATGAAACCTCTTTTTTCCTGGGTTTTAGCTGGGGGACAAGCTGGCATGGTAAAAGCATAAAGGCCTAATAGTAAAGCTGCCCCTGCACTTATATATAATTGCAGAGGGCTTTTGGTCCAGCCTGCAAAATCGATCACCCACATAGCCGCAATGAATCCTATAGTGCCCCAAAACCGAATAGGGGGGAAGGCTTTGACGATATTGTACCCTTTCTGCTCCAGGATGATGTAAGAGACCGTGTTGTTTAGTGCCAATGTCGGCATGTAGACCATACAATTAAGTAACATAATCGTATGCAGCGTGGGGTAGTCAGTCACTTTGGACGCCCAGATCAACAAACCAGCTCCCAGGAGGTGACATAGTCCGAGTACGCGCTCTGCATTGATCCATCTATCGGCTACTATACCCAAAAGAGCCGGCATAAACAAGGAAGCCAGTCCCATAGTACCATATATACTTCCCACTTGTACACCACTGAAGTGCAATACATTAAACAGGTATGCTCCCAGAGAAATCAACCATGAACCCCAGATGAAAAACTGTAAAAAATTCATCACCACTATCCTGATCTTGATATTCATGAAGTATGCTTTTTCTTGAAAATTAAGTGAGAAAGATAGTTAAATGATTCAAATTATCATCTGGTCGATTTGAGGGATTTATAGATTCGGCACCGATCAATATATTTCCTAAATTAGCACGGTGAAAAAGCGAAGACCATTTCTGATCGGGATCACAGGGGGTAGTGGTTCTGGCAAAACCTCTTTTATCAAAGAATTGAGATCAAAATATAACAATCAACAGGTTTGCATTATCTCTCAGGATGATTTTTACCATCCACGACAACATCAAAAAAAAGATGAGCAGGGCGTGGTCAATTTTGACCTTCCCACCTCACTTGACCTTAAAAAATTTGCCAATAGTGTCAAGGATCTCACGCTCGGCCACACTATTAACCTGGAAGAATATACCTTTAATAATAAAAAAATCAAACCTAAAATTCTAACTTTTTATTCTGCCCCGATCATCATCGTCGAAGGCCTATTTGTGTTCTCTGTCCCTATGATTCGTAAGATGCTTGACTTGAAAATATATATAGAAGCTAAAGAAAATCTGAAGGTAATCCGACGGATAAAAAGAGACCAAATTGAGCGCAATTATCCCCTGGAGGATGTGTTGTACCGATATGAAAAGCACGTGCTACCCGCTTTTGAAAGATATATCCTGCCGCATAAAGATGAAGTAGACATCATCGTCAATAATAATGACTCTTTTAAGCCGGCTTTGGCCATGATATCTGGTTATATTGACCATTTATTGTCCTCCTGATTGTTTACAAATAGCCAGTGCCATTAATGATCATATCTTTCTAATAAACTATACTAAAAAATATTTACGCTGAAAATAGCTATAATAGGAGGGGGTGCAGCCGGTTTTTTTGCTGCCATCAGGCATAAAGAAACATTTCCTGAACATGAGGTGACAGTGTTCGAAAAGACCACTAAAGTACTCGGGAAAGTAAAAATTTCCGGAGGAGGTAGATGCAATGTCACCCACGCTTGTTTTAACGTAAAAGATTTAATTCAATATTATCCAAGAGGGGGAAAAGAATTGCAAGGCGCTTTTTACAGGTTCCAGCCATCTGATACCATTCAATGGTTTGAGGCTAGGGGAGTCCTACTTAAAACCGAAGAGGATGGCAGGATGTTTCCGATAACCAACAAGTCTGAAACTATTATGGATTGTCTGACCACCACAGCGCAAGCACTTGGGGTTAGGCTACTTATGAGCCACTCCTTGTCAACTATTTTATGTGTTGGTACACAGTTTGAACTGAAGTTTTCCAATGATCAACAATATTTGATGGATCAATTGATCCTAACTTCCGGCTCCGGCCAATTGATCTGGGATGAATTGAAAAAACTTGGACATCATATTTGTGCTCCGGTCCCGTCCTTGTTCACTTTTAATATTTCGGATAAAAGATTATTCGGATTGCCTGGTATCTCCTGGCCTCTGGTCGAGATCACACTGCCTTCCTTAGGAATCAAGAGTACCGGCCCTTTATTGATTACCCACTGGGGACTCAGCGGGCCAGCCATCCTAAAACTTTCTGCATTTGGAGCTGTAGCTCTTCATGATATTGATTACAAATTTGAGATGGAGGTCAATTATGCATACCCTTTGTCAGCGAATGAGCTAAAGGAGAGCTTATTGTCGCTTAAAGAAAAAAATAAAAATAAACTTGTGATCAATACGCCTATCCCGGGATTTACATCCAGAGTATGGCAGATATGGATGTCACAAATTGGTATGGGTGAAAAACTCTGGCAATCAGTTTCCTTGAAAGATATATCGTCGATGATAGATACAGTTACTTCTATGAAGTTCAAGGTGGATGGGAAAAGTACGTTTAAAGAAGAATTTGTGACTTGTGGTGGAGTGGATTTGAAAGAAGTGGATATGAGATCTATGCAGAGCAAGCTCATACCTGGGCTTTATTTTGCAGGAGAAGTGTTGAATATAGATGCTTTGACAGGCGGTTTTAATTTTCAGGCTGCATGGACCACAGGATGGCTGGCTGGTAGCAACGGTTAAGGAAGTGTCTGGAAAATTAGCCTGTCACTAATTATACCCGTTCAGGAATGGGTGACAAAGTATAGATGCTGTGCATTTAGTCCTCAGAAGGTTAAAAATGATGTGACTATTCAATAA
This sequence comes from Saprospiraceae bacterium, assembly GCA_016709995.1. Classification (NCBI taxonomy): domain Bacteria; kingdom Pseudomonadati; phylum Bacteroidota; class Saprospiria; order Saprospirales; family Saprospiraceae; species Saprospiraceae bacterium. The sequence goes on along the minus strand of JADJLQ010000001.1, from coordinate 1,073,346 downwards.
CTGCAAAAATATGATCTTTGCATCCCTTTTATGTCGACCCTTCAGATCAAGACATCTTTTGCTGATATTTTTCGGTTTGCTTTGCCGATTTCAGTTTCAATATTGATACCACAAGTCAATTTTATCACCAACAATGTATTTCTAAGCAGACTTGGAGAGACCGAGTTAGGCACGGCTGGTATCACAGGAGTATATTATCTGATATTTACAGTCATAGGATTTGGTTTCAATAATGGACTTCAATCCTTAATGTCTCGTAGTGCAGGAGGAGGAAATCAGGCAGAGATTGGCAGATATCTGGCCCAGGCTATAAAGGTCATTTGCTTTCTGAGCATAGCCGGAGTCGTTTTTACTTATTTATTTGCCCCATACATTATGAAGTCCCAGTTACAGAACGGGGAAGTATTGGATTTAGCAGTGTCCTTCGTCAAAATTAGAATCCTGGGGTTACCATTTTTATTCCTTTACCAGATTGGAAATTCATTCCTGATCTCTACCAACAATACCCGATTTTTAATGATCGGATCGATAGCAGAGGCTGCCACCAATATCATTCTCGACTATATCCTGATTTTTGGCCACTTTGGTTTCAGACCCATGGGCTTTGAGGGTGCAGCCTGGGCTTCTATCATCGCTGAAGCTGTCGGTATGGTCGTAGTGCATAGTTTTTTGTGGTATAAAAAGCTGCCCCAGGAGTTTCGGGTATTAAGCTTTAAAGGGTGGGATAGATCAGCTACCTACAATATTTTTGACCGGTCAGCTCCTTTGATTTTCCAGTATCTGATCAGTATCGTAAGTTGGTTTTTATTTTATTTATGGATAGAAGATCTTGGTCCACGGGCATTGGCTATATCCAACACGATGCGCAATGTGTTTGGAGTGATCGGAGTATTTATCTGGGCATTTGCGGCTACCAGTAACAATATGGTGAGTAATATTATCGGGCAGGGCCATTTGGATCAAGTGATTCCATTGATAAAGCGTATTGCTTCCCTCAGCTTTTTCCTGGTATTACCCTGTTGTATTGCGCTTAATTTGTTTCCAGAGGTCTTTTTTAAACTGTATTCAGCATCTGATGCGTTTAACCATGAGGCTATCCCTGTCATCAGGGTAGTTACTGTAGCCATTTTAATTATGTCACAAGGGTCCATCTGGCTCAATGCCATCCTCGGCACCGGACTGACGAGAATCAACCTGGCCATTGAATTTGTCACCGTAGGGGTCTATGTGCTCTATACTTATACGGTAATCAAAATCAAGCACTTATCATTGCCTTGGGCCTGGGGCTCCGAGTTTTTTTATTGGAGCATACTATGGTTTGGCTCCTGGCTGTTTTTCCGGTTCTTTCCCTGGAGAGAAAGGTATAAGCGTTAGATTTGAATTTCTCCGAAAGGAATTATATTGAACTTTTAAGACCTTTGAAAGGTTTAAAGATAAGTTCTTTGAAAATAATGGGGCTGACTGGAATCGACAGGAGGGTCTGCTGGTTAGTAAGCATGTCGGAGCATGAGAGGTTACTCCGTAAAAAATAACTTTCAACCTTTAAGTGGCAACACTTATGCTATCGCTGCCTAATTCATAGAATTAGACCGGCTTTATGCCGTCGATCTGACACCTGATACAGGATCTACCGCATTCAAACCCGCTCTTAGGAGTGCTCAGGTTAGTTTTATCTCGACGCCACCGGAGATAGAGCGAAATTAATCGGAAGCTGCTTGATGAACATGGGAGTGTCTCTATCCTACCTCATCACTAAGACTCAAATAGAAGAATAAACATGTAGAAAGCTAATGAGTGCTTTGTCTGGACGGGAGTTCGAATCTCCCCAGCTCCACTTTTAAATTTTCGCGAGGCAAGCTTCCGATGGCGATTTTAGCTCGCCATCCGAAGAACTCCTTTTACTGGTAAAGGAAAACCAGAAGCTCTTAATTATAAATTGAGTGGCTTGTGGAGCAGAAGGATCACTGAGAAGCATCGTTTAATTTATTTAATTTCCAATTTGGATGAAATAGTCATAATAAGTTGTAAAGGACATTATGACTAAAGATATTACTAACTTTTAGGCATTACCCCCATGACATATTTATCATACCATTGTCCATATCGCTCGAATCTGTCTTTGATATAGGATGGTTTTGTTAGGCCATGGTATTGACCAGGATAGATTATCAGCTCTGTCGGTGTGCCGATCGATCTTAGAGCCTGGTACATTTAAACTGATATCGATCGATCACGAAAGGTTGGCCAGCTTTCTGAGTACTATCTAATGGATCTTTTACCGTAAGTAAGATTTTTTTACTATCGGGACTCCAATCATAATCACTTAGCTCCCCTTTAATATCAGTCAGTTTGATCGCTTCGCCACCCAATCGATTTAAAAGAAAAATTTGGTTTTTACCACCATTTCTGGATGCAGTAAACGAAATAAATTTACCATCCGGGCTCCATTTTGGATTGTTTTCCCCTTCAGGAGTATTGGTCAGTTGAACAGAGTTGGTGCCATCCCAGGATGTCATCCATATATCTGAGTTTCTGTTATCTTTTGCTGAATCAGTGGTGGTAAGGGTATACAAAAGCCAATGTCCTTCAGGTGAAATTTCCGGATTCCCTACAGTTTTCAATTTATAAATATCCCCCGGAGTGAGTTTTTTGGTTTGCTCCTGGGCAAGCTGTGGTGTTGAAGCAAAAAGACTTATAAGTAGAACCAATCCGATAAACGACCTTGTATTCATTTTTACTTTGAAGTTACAGTCTTGCCAATTTTATGTCCATAAGTAGCAAAATACAATACGAACAAATAGCAGGGGATAAGAATAACAAAAGCAGATTTTAAACCGATGGATTCACCTAGAATTGCCCATACCCTGGGAATGATAGCTCCTCCAGCAATGCCAACGATAAGTAGAGCCGAACCTGTACGCGTAAATTTGCCCAATCCTTCAATGGCTAATGGCCAAATTGCGGGCCAAATCAAAGCATTGGCCAATCCCAGCAAGGCAATGAATAGGACTGACATGTATCCGTCTGTAAACATGGCAAGGGCACTAAATATCAAACCCAATACAGCAGATCCTTTGAGCGCGGTAGATTGAGAAAGGTATTTAGGGATGGTAAAAATCCCAATGATATAACCAGTCAATAATCCAATCATCGTGTAAGTTGTGAAATACTTTGCAATGTCAAGAGGGATACCGAGGCTATTGCCATAGATCTGAATGATATCACCTGATAATACCTCTGCTCCAACATAAAGAAATAAGGTGATAAATCCCAACCAGAGATAAGGATAGTCAAATATACTTTTGCGGTTGATTGTGTTAGGGCCCTGGTCGTCTTCACCTTCTGCCCTGATCTCAGGAATGCTTGATTTATATATAAAAATTGATAATAAGATCAATGCTATAGCGATGGACACATAGGGCATGACCACTTTTGATGCTAATAATTCCAGTTCTGCCGTTTTTGCCGCTGCTTCCATCGTAGCAAGCCTAGCTTGTAGAGCACTTGAATCTTTCAAAATGATCGCACCCAGCACAATGGGTGCCAAAGCACCGGCAGCCTTATTAAACACACCCATGATACTGATTCTTTTAGCGGCACTTTCTATCGGACCCAGGATGGTGATATATGGATTGGAAGCAGTTTGCAATAAAGCCATACCTCCACCGATCACAAATAAGCCAAATAAAAACAAATCGAAGGATCTGGCTGAAGCCGCTGGTATAAAGACCAAAGCACCTAATGCCATGACCAATAATCCAACCACCATCCCATTCTTGTATCCGGTTTTTTTAAGTACCCAGGCGGAAGGGAAAGCCATAAAAGCATAAGAAATGTAGAAGGCGAAAGTGACCAAGATGGCCTGCGAAGTCGTCAATTCACAAGCTATTTTAAGGTAAGGGATCAACGAACTATTGGCCCAGGTGATAAACCCGAAAATAAAGAACAGGATGCCGATAATGATGATAGGGCCAAAGCTGTTTTTCTGTGTGTTAGTAGTAATCTGATTTTGAGTTGATTCCATTTGATATTTTAGATTAGGTAAAACAAGATACAAATAGTCAGAGTCTTGCAGTAAGTTTTATACTTTTGGGTTTCTAAATAATAATATTGAATGATGAAACCTTCTTTGATCATTTTGGCAGCTGGCATGGGTAGCAGATACGGAGGCTTGAAACAGTTAGACCAGTTTGGTCCCAATGGGGAAGCGATCATCGATTATTCTCTTTTCGATGCACTCAAGGCGGGTTTTGGAAAGATTATATTTATCATTCGTGAAAGCTTCAAATCTGATATGATCAAAGCTTTTGCACACAAATTGGAGGGTAGGGTTGAGTACCATTTTGTCAACCAGGATATTGCCATGGTACCTTCTGGTATTCCGATACATCCAGACAGGACGAAGCCCTGGGGCACTGCCCATGCGGTCTGGGTGGCCAAAGATTTTATCCGGGAGCCTTTTGGGGTGATCAATGCTGATGATTTTTATGGAGCAGAATCATATATCACGTTGGCCAATTTTTTGAATAAGCTGGCGCCAAATGACCAATCTTCTTATTGTACTGTAGGATATTATCTTAGAAATACCTTGTCAGAGCATGGTACCGTCAATCGTGGAATTTGTACTGTCGATGAGCACAACTTTCTGGTTGCAGTAAACGAACGGACAAAAATCAGGCGATTTGAGGATGGTATTATTCGATATGATAGCGAATCGGAGCATCCTATGCCCCTAAATGATGATGATTTTGCTTCCATGAATATGTGGGGCTGTGTGCCTCATTATTTTAATGTTATGGATCGCCATTTTAAAACCTTTCTCCAAGAATATGGTTTAGACCCAAAATCAGAATATTATATCCCCACCTTAATGGATTATATGATCGAACATAATTTAGCCACCGTAGAAGTGCTGCCATCTGAATCGACCTGGTTTGGAGTGACCTATCCTGAAGACAAGCCTGCGGTCATGCTAGCTTTGCAGTCATTATTAGATAAAGGAGTCTATCCAGAGAATTTATGGGCATGATCCCCGATGAACTATTTTTAGCTTATGGGTTAGATCCTGCTGCAGACATCGCTAAGTTTGGCGATGGGCTCATACACGATACTTATCTATATGTACTTGGTGAAGTAAAACTGGTCATACAACGATTGAATCATCATGTTTTTAAGGACATCCGGTCGTTGATGAAAAATATCGGTAAAGTTGAAGATCATATCAGGATAGCGCATCCTCATGCAGTATTTGTATCATTCCTTACTACTGCTTCCGGTGAAAATGCAATAGAATTTGATGGGTATTTCTGGCGAATCATGCATTATATAAAAAATAGCCACAGTTATGAAAGATTGACCCATCCTGATCAAGCTATCGAAGCAGGCAAGATGGTGGGTGAATTTCATTCTCAGTTAGCAGGTATGAATCCCGGGACACTGGTAGATACCATTCCTTCTTTTCATGACTTATCTGTCAGATATCAAAAATTTATTACAGTGGTAGAAGAGGATCCTTGTAATAGATTAGCAGGATGCAGCGAGGAAGTTGAATTTTTAAAAAATAATGGTGAAGATGTTTTACAGTGGCAAATTGAAATAAAATTGCCCAAAAGAGTGACTCATAATGATACCAAGTTGAACAATATGCTCTTTGATGATCTGGGCAAAGGCATTTGTATGGTTGACCTGGACACCATGATGTCTGGGGAGATCATTTTTGATACTGGTGATGTGCTGCGGACGATGTGCAATCCTTCAGGTGAAGATGGCAGAATGGGCCCGGTAGGATTTGACACTCTGGTTTATCATAATTTTATCAAAGGTTACCTCTCTGCTACCACAGGAACGCTGACTCATCGCGAATTGTTGGCGATACCTGATTCTATGGTCAGAATGGCCTTAGAGCAGGCGATTAGGTTTTTGACGGACCACCTTGAAGGCGATATATATTACAAACAACCCTATGCCGGATTTAATCTGGTTAGTGTACAAACCCAGATTGCATTTATCAAATTGGTGAGTAGACACCTACCGCTCTTGCGAGAAGAGCTCAGTGATAAACTTCTTAAAGCTTAATTATTATTTTTTTGATGTGATTGTGTACGATGATCCTGCTGTAAAATTATAGTCAATGCAAGGCTCAGCAATACGGATAGCAAAATAATACGCGATTCTTGAAATGACTTTATGGCAAACATATTCAGGATGGCATGCTGCACATTGTAAATGCCCAACATAGTAATGATCCAGATAATGAAAAGATATACATAGTTCCATCGAGGATGGTGTCTATATGCACGTGAAAGCAAATTTTGATCATGAACTGCCAGATACAAAGCGATGCACACAAGTGGTAACAACAGACCATTGATGCCTTGAGCAGCTATAATGGCTGGTATTGGTTTGATTTGCAATAACCCAAACAGTGCTCCTATACTAAGAATTGTGATCCAGGTATACTTATATATATTGGCATCATTATTTTTACTTTTAGCTACGCTATTGACAAATAATGACTTGCCACAAACGGCAGCAGCCAGAGGTGCTGTAATCGAGCTACTAAATCCTGCTGCAAACAATCCAAAAGCAAAAAAGTTAGCACCCGTAGTGCCTGCTTTATGCTCAATGGCTTCATACATAGACTGGTAGGAGAAGGTGCCATGTACAGAAACAGAGCTTAATAAAATAGCGATACTGATCAAACCTCCCAGACCTATGGCCAGGACCAAGCCCAACCTCATTTGAAATATGGACTGATCAAATTTTAAGCCCGAGGCCAGAAAAAGATTGTAAGGGACGATCGTAGTCCCGATCAAGGCTATTATTAGGCTGCCTCCAGAAGTAGGTATCCTTGGTTGAAGCCCCGCCAGTATTTCTTTTATGTCAATAGAAGAAGTCATCGCCAGGTAACAAAACAACAATCCCATGATAAATACAACGACCCCCATGATTTTAGATACCTGTGAAATACTACCTCGGGAAAGTAAAAAATAGCATAGAGTGACAATGATCAAAGTGTAGACAGCAGTGGGCAGGGGATAGATCAAACGAAGACCTGACACAGCACCGAGGATATTACCAGATTCATAGGCAGCACATCCAAAAGCGATGGCAAAAAACAGTAATTTGGATATATTTAAAGAATGATTTGACTGATATTTTATGGATAATATGTCACCGATATTTTTACCTGTCGCCATACTGACTCTTGCTACCAGCTCTTGTAAGAGGATAGTAGCTAAGGTGGAAAATACCAATGCCCAGATCAGTTGAGTGCCATATTGTGCGCCAGCTTTGGCACAGGTAGTCACAGTTCCTGGACCAATAAATGCTGCTGAGATCACTGACCAGACCAGTACACTACTCAATCCATTTTTAAAGGAGATGAATTTTGACATGGCCGCAAAATTATACCAATTATATTATATTTTATTTTAATGTGTTTTTCGATGTTTTTTTGCCCCAACCCCCACCGCCAGGTGTTTTTATCAAAATCGAATCCCCAACCTCCACCGATAAAGATTGATTGCTGTCTAATGCGATTGCAGTGTTGCCTCGAATCAAAAATTGCTGACCACACTGACCATGATCACCTCCCCTAAGCCCATAGGGTGGCTGGATGCGATGCTGAGCAAGGATGGTTACCGTCATGGGTTTTAAGAAAGTAATTTTTCTTGAGATCCCATTTCCTCCACAATATTGACCTTCCCCTCCTGATTGTTCCAGTATGCTAAAATGATCCAGGATGACAGGGTATTTTACTTCCAATTCTTCAGGATCGGTGATTTTGGTGTTGGTCATATGCTGATGGACCGCAGATCGCCCTTCAAAACCAGGCCCGGCTCCTACACCTCCACCGATGGTTTCGTAATAACTGTGGGATTCATCACCAAATAAAAAATTGTTCATGGTACCCTGGCTGCATGCCGCCAATTCCAATGCTTTGATCAGGGTATCCGTCAATCGTTGGCTTACCTCAGTATTGCCTCCAACTACTGCGGGGCATTTTGCGGGATCTTTTGGAAAAAATGGGGATAAAAAGCCAGTAGGCAGGAGCAATTTGACATTCCGGGTGAGTCCTTCATTCAGATTAATATCTTTTTCGCAGAGCAGTCTGAGTACATACAGGACTACACTCCAGACGATAGATGGATTGGCATTGAGGTTGCCAGGGTGTACTGGTCCTGTCCCTGCAAAGTCAATGATCATCAGGGGATATACCATATTAATTGATACTTTGATTTTACGACCATCATCCATTTTTTCGATCGCCGTAAACCTTTTGCCATCGTGCTTTTTGATATATTTTTGAATCTCTGAAGTACCCTGGTTTAGAAGGCGACTCATCTGTAAATGAGTATACTTCAGCCCGTAATTTTTTACCATCTCTTTCAGCCTAAGTTCACCTGCATGGAGTGCTGCCATGGCTGCTTTTAAGTCGAATATATTGGCAGATACATCCCTGGTAGGGTAGGTAGCAGATTGTAGCATTTTCCGGATCATAGGCCAGTTGGATTTTCCATTTTTTTGGATATAAGTCGGAGCAAATACCACCCCTTCCTGCTCCAGGTTTGTGGCAAACGGAGGCATAGAACCGGGGGTCATCCCCCCGATCTCGTCAGGATGTGCGCGATTTATTACGTAGCCGATCAGCTGATGATTTGTATCAAAGACGCCTTTTAAGAGGGTGAGGTCTGGTAAATGAGAACCACCATAAAGCGGGTGATTACAAAGGATGATATCCCCTTCTTGGATGGAATACTTTTTTAAAATCAATCTCGCAGAAATGCCCAGGCTGCCCAGGTGTACAGGGATGTGGGGTGCATTGGCGAGCAATCTGCCTTTAGGATCGAGCAGCGCACATGAAAAATCCAATCTTTCTTTTACATTGACAGAAAAAGCACTGTGCTGAAGTTGTACTCCCATTTGCTCCGCAATGGATTTAAACCGATTTCCAAATAAAGCAGATTCTATCTCCGGGCTCCAGGTCAAGATGGATTGTGACTTCTTTTTTCTACTGAGGATAAGGTCTTTATTTGCTTGTACACTAGCGCTCCAATCTGGCTCTAAATATACGGTCGCCTGATGATGATAGATGATAGCTGGCCCGGAGATAGATTTTCCCGTTGACAACGAAGACCAATCCACACTTTTTTCTTTGATAGTCAATTTGTTATGCAATATTGGAGCCTGGGTTTTATGGCGCTTTTTTCTTTTGTGCTGTGTGGTGATCGATATTTTGTCAACCTCTATGGTTTGATTAAGACAAAATCCGAATTGTTGCTTATAAGCTTTTTCAAAAGTCTTTTTCAAATCCACACCCGGGATCCAATCCACCTCTATGGTGTGATTTTGACCTAAATATTTTAAGTAAATTTTTTTGCTCACCAAAGCATAGTCATTCGAACGATGCGTAGCATATAATTCTCTTATTCTCCGCGGCAAGGATCGCGCACATTGCGATAGCGGCAGATTTATTTGTTTGATATATATATTTTCAATCGGGGCTATTCCTATTCCTGTAGCACTGAATATGCCTGCAGTATAAGGTATTATAATCGTAGAGATGTTCAAAATATCCGCCAAAGCGCACGCATGCAGCCCTCCGGCACCTCCATAGACTAGTAAGTTATATTGGCTGGGATTATGACCTTTTGCCATGGTCACTTTTCTGATCGCTTCGGCCATTTTTTCATTGGCTATTTGAGCGATGCCATATAAAATTTTATTCTTATCTGTGGAGTCAGCCAGGATATTTGCTTTGGAGAGTAGCTCGTCGAATCTAATCATCGCATGCTCTTTGAATATTGGTATACTCATCGCTCCTTCTACCAGTCTACTTAACAACAAATTTAAATCAGTGATCGTAAAAGGACCTCCTTTACCATAACAAGCCGGGCCAGGATCAGCCCCGGCACTTTTAGGACCTACTAAAAACCTGCCATCTTCAAAATCTATGATGCTTCCTCCTCCTGCAGCGACTGTCTCGATCTCATAGGAAGGAGATGCAATCTCAATATCACCTACCCGGGTGTTAAATTTGATTTGAGCTCTGTCTTCCACCCTCGCTGTATCAGTGGAAGTGCCTCCCATATCAAAGGTGATCAGTTTGTTGATGCCATAATATTGAGCTAAGTTTTCTGCTGCTTTGATTCCGCCTGCAGGTCCGCTTAAAAGACTATCCTTCGGATGAAATAATTTTGAGGGCATAGCCTGGCCTGCGGAAGAAATCATGTACAAAGATGGAGGCCTTGCCCCTGATTGGATAGCATCGACAAATCGGTGAAGTATTGGACTTAGATAAGCATTGCACACCGCAGTTTCACTCCTGGGCAAAAAATGAATGATGGGCAACAATTCTGACGAAACAGAAACAAATGTATATCCCGCATGCCTGAGTTTTTTCTTCAATATCCTTTCATGCTCCGGGTATTGGTAGGAGTGCATTAAAGAGATGGCAAGGGGAGTATTTTTGTCTTTCGGCAGATCCTTTTTTATTCTCTCCCATTCTTTCTTGTTCATTGCTTGGAGCTCCAGGCCGTTAGCATCTACTCGTGCTTTAGTTTCTATGACCTGATTATGCAGGAGGTTTGGTTCAGGGATATTAAGCTGGAACAGGTCAGGCCTTTGTTGAGTTTTGATATACAGCAGATCTTTAAATCCTTCGTTTGTGATCCAAACACATGGCGCCCCCCTCAATTCAAGTAGCGCGTTCGTGCCTTTCGTAGTCCCTATTCTGAGTTCAATATTTTTTAGAGGGCTATTCATCGGTATACCTGTCAATAAATGTGCAGCAAACACCGGAGCTTCTGCATTTGTACCAATATCAATCACCTCACCCACATATATCTGGTGTTTTTTGTAAAAATGCAGGGTTTGTGCTATAGGATCATAGGTCTTTATATCAATAGGAATACCATTGGCTTGAAAACAAATACAATCTTGAAGTATCTGAGGGTAGGGTAGAGACCACGACTCTTTTATACAAACCGTCCAGGCATCGGATATGCTAAGGATCGTGGCTCTCAATCTACTATTGCTCAATATTTTAAGACTGCTTACCTTATCACCGTTCACATAGCTGGCATCACAAAATGTCCCACCTACATCTACACTGACCAATTGACTTTTTGTTATCTTCATTTGCTGATTCAAATCATCTTAAAAATGAATTCATTAAGCCCCAAAATATTAATACTTATAGGATTTATCATCATGGTGGTAGGACTGTCCTGGATGTATGCAGGAAAATATTTTCAATGGCTAGGCAAGTTACCTGGAGATATAAAGATCGAAAAAGAGCACTTTAGGTTTTATTTCCCTCTTACGACGATGGTTTTGGTGAGTTTATTTTTTTCCTTGGTAGTAAAATTATTGAAATGGATGGGGCTATTATAATTATATCGTCATAATAGCCAACTGTATAAACATTATAAAAGGTTATCATTTTTAATCCAAAAATTAAGCAATTGATTTTAGAAGAGGTACCTTTGGCGCACTTAAATTTTATACATTTTGATGCATCAATTATTACCGCTCATTCGCAAAATCAAACCGCTTTGGATTAAATATAGGATCGATAGATTAGTCAAACCATTTTCTGCTGGTTTGAGAAATATAGTCAACCTATCCTTAATGGCAGAGTGGATCTCTAATCAAAAGAAGCCGGCGTTTAATGATTTTTACAGTTCAAAATTTGATTATACTAAAAGAATTGGATTGTATGAATTTATCCTGAAAGAATATTGTGGGCGGGAGGCCATTACCTACCTGGAGTTTGGAGTAGCTGGAGGTCAATCCTTCGAGTGGTGGGTAAAGCATCAAAATCACCAGGATTCAAAATTTTACGGCTTTGATACCTTTGAAGGGCTGCCTGAGCGATGGGGTCATCTCGCTGCAGGTTCTATGACCGCCCATGGAAATGTTCCTGCTATTCAAGATGGTCGTGCCGGGTTTATTAAAGGACTATTTCAGGACACGCTGCCAGGTTTTCTGCATGGAAAAGATTTTACATCGAGGACGGTTATCCATATGGATGCTGATCTATATACCTCCACGTTGTATGTCTTGACGATGCTCGCTCCATTGCTTAAGCCTGGTGATATCATCTTCTTTGATGAGTTTTCAGTCCCATCTCACGAATTTTTAGCCTGGAAAAACTTTACAGATAGTTATTATCTCAAATATGAGATGATTGGAGCTGCCAATAATTATGTATTTGCAGCGTTTAAATTGACCCAGTAGCTTCAGTATTGATATAGTGGAATTCCAGCGAATCCTCACATCTAATAAACTGCTGCCGCGCCATGGTATATAATCGAGACATATTAATCATTTTGATAATTTGATTATCTTTGAGCTACATAATTTTAGCTAAAAAAATGAATCTACACCAGTCCGTTAAGAGTAAGGTATGGTATAATGTCTTCAGGAATTTATTTTTTGATTTTTATTATAAATTGTTGAGCATCAAGTATCTTTTTCTTCCGAAGAAAGGGGTGCTTTTATATCTCGGCCTCAACTATGGTAAAGGGTTTGACAAGCTACACTGGCAGTATACCAAAGCGATAGGTATTGAGGCTAACCCTGACCTTTATGCGATGTTACAAAAAAGGTACCGGTATAATAAGCATATTCAATTAGTGCATGCTGCCGCTACTACTTTTAATGGGGAGGTGACATTTAATATCAGTGACAATCATGGACTCAGTAGCAGCCTGGGCCAATTAAAAGAAGCATTTGGCGGCATCAAGATGGTCAAATCTGTGACAGTACCAGCCATCAACTTATACGACTATGTGCGAAAAGAAAATATCGAATTTATTACAGACTATGTCAGTGATATCCAGGGTAATGACTTAGCTGTTTTGAAAACAATGCAGCCTTATATCGAACAAGGAAAAATCATGAGGATTACCTCTGAAGTAGCAAAAGACAAATATAAAAACTCTTATATGGACCTACCGGATAATTCCGAATCCGGATTTGACGAATTGTTGAGCAAAAACTATCAATTGGTGAGTAAAGGCTGGGAGAATCTGAAAGAAAACCATTTTCAGGAGGTGCCTGAGGATTGGTGGGAAATGGATTGTATGTGGAAGTTAAAATTAAATCAATAACTGTTCAGCTTATTTAGGACGACACTATGGGTCAAATCAGACGCCAGACTTTAATTTCTTCCCTGATAATATATAGCGGTTTTTTGCTGGGTGCATTTAATCTGATATATGTATTACCTAGACTTCTGCCGGTTGAATATATTGGACTCACGAGGTTAATTCAGGATTTTGCGGCCATGCTGACCGCTTTTGCAGGCTTGGGATTTGCGGGCCCTTTTTACAGATTTGGACCCTATTTTGAAAAATATTCTAAACCGGGTGGTAATGACCTTTTACAACTCTTCCTTATTGTTACGCATATTGGGGTGCTGGTAGTGTTTTGCGTTTGTTACCTATTCAGGGCTGACATCATAGCCAATTTTCAGGTCAAATCACCTTTGTTTTCCACCTACTTTTATGCCACCTTTTTATTTGCTTACTTTTTCATCATCTACAACTTGTTGGAGTTGTATTTGTTTTCAAAAGGCCAGGCTATTCTGCAATCGTTCACCAGGGAGATACTGATCAGGATCATCGTTTTAGCGCTGACACTGCTAACATTTTATTTTGTCTCGCTTCGTCAATTTGTGTGGTTATATGCTGGCCACTACCTGATCCCGGTCATCATTTTAGTGATAGCGATTTACAAAAAATACCCTTCCCCAATTGGAGTCGGAATTACCAGGACCACCAAAAGACTGCTTCCTTTTATGTCCAAAATGGCATCCTGGGGAATAGTCCAAACTATTGTAACTACCGGAGTGCCTGTATTGGATACTTTGGTCATCGGAGGGATCATCGGGCTTAAAGGAGTGGCCGAATATCAGATCATGAGTTATGTGTCTACACTGGTCCAGGTTCCGGTACGGGCTACCATATCTATCCTGGGTGCTCAAATTTCACAGTTGTGGATGCAAAGTAATTTAAGTGGAATTCAAAATGTCTATCAACGGACCAGTACCAATTACCTGGCTTTTGGTCTCCTGGCGGTAGGGGTTATTCTTCCTAATCTGGATTTATTAAACAAGATAACCGGTAAAAATATTGATATTGATTTTTCTATTATTGCTGTTTTGATCACCGCCAGGGTCTTTGAACTCAGTACTGGTTTGTCCAATGTTATTATTGCGTACTCAAAAAAATGGAGGTATGAAAACATCATTTCAATTATCAACATAGTATTGGCGATTCCGCTTAATATTTTTATGGTCAATAGATTTGGTATGATAGGAGCAGCGTATACCACTTTAATATTGTTGGTGACCATGTTTGTGATCCGAATGATCATTCTATACCGCTCCTACAATCTTTTTCCCTTTTCAGTACCTACCCTCTATTTATTAGGGATGTTTGCAGTTTTATTTGGGATTTTATTGTGGCTCTGTAACATTCAATCTGGATGGTATTATAGACTAATTTTGTCCGGTTGTTTTGCTTTAGTTTTTATTATTGCCGTGGTGAAGCTTCGAATATCGAAAGACATAAATATTGTTGTTGAGACGATTTTATCTAAACTTCTTGGTATAAATATTAAAACATAAAACATAAGGTGGACTTAGACGGGACATTATATGTACAAGAGCTTATATTGCTAAATTTTATATATTTGTTTTTCAATAATTTATCATGAATTCATATTTCAAAAGACTTTTGCCTTACTTTATTGGAGTCGGGATTATTGTAATAGTATGTATGGTTTTTTTAGCCCCCCAACTTTCTGGCAAAGTGATCCAGGGTGAAGGAGCTCAGAATGCAGGAATGATTCAGGAAGCTAAAAAATATTATGAGGAGCATAAGGAATATACTTTTTGGACCAATTCCATGTTTGGAGGCATGCCTACTTATGCCATGTATGGTGGTCCTAAAGCAGGGGTAGCAAATTATATAGCCTCAGCCTTGATGCTTTTCAGAAATGATTCTTTGGGCTACCTCCTGGTTTTTGCTCTATCCTCGTTTCTGGGACTAATATTTCTGGGTGTAGGGCCATGGATTGCTTTGCTAGGCGCACTTGCTGCTACTTTCGCTACTACTCATATCGGGGTCTTAGAAGCTGGGCATAACTCCAAACTTGCCAGTGCGGGATTTTCTATGCTTATCCTGGCGGGTATTTACCGATTATTTTTAAAAGATTATGTCTTAGGTGGATTAGCTTTTACTTTAGGTATAGCGTTAAGTTTGGGATTGGGCCATCCCCAAATGACCTATTATAGCATGTTGGCTGCCGGGGTAGTTGCCTTGTTTCTTGCTTTCCGAGCTTTACAAGAGAAATCGATAAAATCTTTAGGAATGGTTGCTATCATAGGATTAGCAGGTATCCTTATGGCTTTAGGAGCCAATCTTTACCAGTCATACACCATGCGCAAGTACGCAGCGGATACTATGCGAGGCGGTAGTATTCTCACTTCCCATCCTGCTACAAACAGCCGTTCTGTTAGTAGTGACAATGGACTAGGATTTGAATATGCCATGGGCTGGAGTGATGGTGTTAGGGATCTTCTGGCATTTGTTATTCCTGGTGCAGTCGGTGGATCAAATGCAGAAAAAGTAAAGGGGAATCAAAAAATTAGTCAACTCCTCAGAAAGAGTGGACTACAGCCTCAACCTGTATTGCCACTTTATTGGGGCGACCTGGCATTTACAGCTTCGCCTGATTATGTCGGTGGAGTGATCATATTGTTATTCTTACTGGGATTGTTTTACATAAAAGGTCCTTTAAAATGGGGCCTGGTGAGTGCCACCTTACTGTTGATCCTGATGTCCTTAGGCAAAAATTTTGAAGTTCTGAATCGGTTTTTGTTCGATTATCTGCCGATGTTAAATAAGTTCAGAACGCCTAATTCCATTCACAATGTGAGTGTTTGTCTTATCGCACTTTTTGCTATGTTGGGTTTAAAGAATTTTCTTGATACGCCGGATCATAAAAAGGCATCTAATCTGGTTTTAAAAGTAGGCGGAGGATTATTAGCATTTATTTTCGTTTTTGGACTGGGAGGGGGTATGTTTTTTGATTTTACTTCAGTCTCTGATGGTCGGTATGATCCTAAAATAGCCTCCATATTTAGAGAAGCAAGAAGTATTTATTTATCGCAGGATTCTATTCGCACCTTGATTTTTGTCGCACTGGGGCTGCTCGTTTTATATTTTTACCAAAAAGAAAAACTTAAAAAGAACCTTGCAGTCGGATTATTGACCTTGATTACGCTGGTAGATTTATTTGGAGTAGCAAGGAGATATATCAGTACGGAAGATTGGAAGCCGGCCAGTGCCTTGTCCAATCCAATCACAGCCAGATCTTGCGATCAGCAGATACTATTAGACAAAACTTTGCATTATAGAGTTTATGATTTAAGTACCGGCGATCCATTTCAAAGTGCAGCCTCAGCCTATTTTCATAAAATGGTTGGAGGGTATAGTCCAGCCAAGCTAAGGAGATACCAGGATATAATAGACGCTTACCTGGTTAAAGGGGATGAAAAAGTACTGAATATGCTGAATACAAAGTATATCATCGATCAGCAAGAACAAGTCATTCCAAGACCAGAAGCATTCGGCAATGCCTGGTTGGTGAATAATATTAAAGTAGTCAATTCTCCTGACGAGGAGATTGCCAGTATAGAGCAAATAGATCCGTTGCAAACTGCTGCTGTATTGGACGCTGAGTTTCCAGGATATATTGCAGCCGGCACTTCTTATACAAAGTCAGGAAATATAGACCTCGTAAAATATAGCCCGAATGCCTTGCAATATACGACCAATGTTCAGGGAGATCAGTTTGCCGTGTTTTCAGAGATTTGGTATGGGTCAGGCCGAGGATGGCAGTCATACGTGGATGGAAAACCAGTAGAGCATATTAGGGTGGATTACATACTTAGAGGATTAAAAATACCGAGTGGGCAGCATACCATTGATTTTAAGTTTGAACCTAAGCAGATGCTGACAGCGATGAATATGGGCTGGTGGATAAATAATTTGGTGGGTTTGATATTGTTGGGTGGAATAGGGTGGTGGTTGTATGAGGATTATAAGAGGAATAAGTTGATGTCACCCAAAGAAAAACAAATGTACCCATTAGAAATGATAAAGCTACTGCAAGTAAATTTAAAGATATGAAGTTAAGAAAATGAGTTGCTCCAATATAATATCTTAAATTTGAGAAAAAATAATTTCAAAATCTCACTGAAAGGCATTATTTTTTAATGAACGATTTAATCAGTTTTTATTATATAACCTTGATTTAGTATAATATTTTTTAAAAGGAAGGATGAGTAAAAGAGGAATTTATCAAGAATAAAGTACAAGTTTTAATAAACGATTCACAAGATTTATATATTCACATTTTTATGAAATTAAATAAAATTCTAATCACCGGTGCAGGCGGTCTTATAGGAAGTGAAACTGCTTCATTTTTTGCAAAAAAGGACTTTCTGTCATAGGCATTGACAATAACATGAGGGCTGATTTTTTGGTCCAAAAGGTGACACTACTTGGAATTTGAAAAGGATGCTGGAAACTTACAATAATTTTAGGTCTTTTAATATTGATATTAGAGATCGATTTACCGTTGTAGATTTTGGTAAAGAACAAAAATTTGACGCAATCATTCACACAGCGGCCCAACCGAGTCATGACTTAGCTGCCTCGAGGCCTTTTGATGATTTTTGATGTAAATGCAGTAGGAACACTTAATTTGTTGGAAGCAAATAGACAATCTGGTAAAAATGCTCCATTTGTTCATTTATCAACAAATAAGGTATATGGAGATGCCCCAAATCAATTACAATTAATTGAATTAAACTCAAGGTATGATTTTGTAGGAGATGAATATAAAAATGGCATTGCAGAGAATTTTACAATTGATCAATCAAAACACTCTTTGTTTGGGGCCTCAAAGTTAGCAGGTGATATTTTGGTACAGGAGTACGGTCGATATTTTGATATGCCTACATGTTGCTTGAGAGGTGGTTGTTTAACTGGGCCATCCCATAGCGGAGTCGAATTACATGGTTTTTTGAGTTATTTAATTAAATGCAATTTAGAAAAAATAAAATACACTATTTTTGGTTATAAAGGGAAGCAAGTCCGTGATAATATTCATTCATATGATGTTGCCAATTTTATTTATGAGTTTTTGAAATTTCCCAGGATCGCCGAAGTTTACAATATTGGTGGGGGGCGTGAAAATTCAGTTTCTATTCTGGAGGCTTTTAATATTATATCATCTTTATCTAATATCGATATGTTATACGAATATTCGCCCCAAAACAGGCAAGGTGATCATATATGCTATATTTCAGATTTGTCTAAAATTAAATCACATTATCCAAATTGGTCAATCACCAAGGATCTAAATGTTACTTTTCAAGAAATTTTTGAATCATGGAAAATAGGTTAAAATAACTTAAAATACGAATATTTAAAATGGCGACTATTAGTGTTGTTACTATTTGTTTTAATAATTTAATAATTAAAACTTACGTGTTTGTCTGTTGATAAACAATCTAAACATCCTGATGAACATTTGATTGTAAATGGTTCTAATACATCAGAAATATATGATTGGTTGCTAAATAATAAGCAACCTAAATATCGTCGATGGATAAACGTGGAAAATAAGCATATTGCGGGTAATTTTAATCATGGGATTGAAAATGCTTCCTTTCAATTCATTCATTTGTTAAATTCTGGCGACGAATATGTAGACGAAGAAGTTCTATCTGATGTATATACATTTCTTGGTGAGCACCCGAAGCTAATTGGATAAGTGGTAAAATTAATACAATCCGAGGTGGTATATTGGTATCCGTTGGCAAACCTTTTGAAAAAAGCAAACTTTATCGAGGCATGCGAAGTGTTTTTCATCCAAGCTGGTTTGTAAATAGAGCAATTTATCAGAAATTAGGAAATTATAATACATTATATAGAATTGCAATGGATTATGAAATGATGTGTAGAATTCAAGATGAACCTTATACATTTTTTAATCGTGTTATTGCTTATTTTGACAATACTGGCATAAGTTCAGTTAAATATGAAAGTTCCTTAGAAGAACAGATTAAAGTATGCGAATCTTTATTTGGTTTTCTATCAAATGTCGAGTTGTAAATGAATTTAAAGCTTAAACATAAGATGTTAAAAAGTGTGTATGGTAATTGGCTTTATGGAATTAAACATTCTCTTGGATTTTAAAGATTTATGGATCAGCCCCTATTAATCAGACAATAATTAGGGAGATTCGGGAGTAAGACACAATTTTTGATCCCCAAATTATATACTGTAAATGCGTATAATAATTCACTTCTAACAAAGTGCAAGAACAAGTACAGCGCACTATTGGGCTTTTTTGGGACTATGATGTAAATGTGAATAAACCTGTTGATAAGGCATAGAATCCCTTGTTGCCCAAAAGGTGCAAATATTATTCTATGCAGCTTGTTGTAGCTAATATTCTTTGGTATTTTCTCGATGACCCGGCAGAGATTAGCTATATGGACCCCAAAGAAAAGCTTTCGTTTGTGCAGTGCGGGCCATAATACGCCTGAGTCCATAGTGATTCTTTCTGTGCCAAAGCTTCCTTCCATTCGAGTAGATCTGTCTTTCGCCAATAATTTTTGCATTTTTACTTCTTTGATCTTCTGAAGGCCTGCCTGCCTTTTCGAACAAAGAAGTATGAATGTTTTCCTTTGAGCAATAAGATCTGTTTTTATTGGAGCGTAAATAGCATCAGCCCCTACATGGGTACATTTACCTGTATACTTTCGAACTAGAAATATTGCGCTTGTAAGTTTTCTTCGGTACATTCATTGAATGCTTCATAGCTGAAGTGCTCAATGAAATTTAATCCATCGATTTGAACCATATGTACTTTGGCGCCAAATTCTACCGGTTTGTTTTCTTTTCCCTCTCACGATAGGTTGTACGTATGATTTATGTATACCGACTATTCTATTTTTGAACTTATCGTCCCCCTCAAACAAATGTTCTTGTTGTAAATACACTTCATGTACGTCCAATATCGTTTCTTGTAAGACGGATCAAGGTCATGTATCCTATTCCTTGATTTGTCAACACTGCTTCGTGAAGGTAAGTTTTTAGCTTATTCAATAAATACAACAAACTCCGCTCCTCTTCCTGGCCATTTTATATGTCTTTTTCGACTTTTTGATAAGCTAAATACTTTGTTTTTTGCTCTTTAAATTTCATGCGAGGTTGAGGAATACCCAAAGTTCCATACCACCATACTAGTTTTTATGCATCCATTCGCAGCACTCCCATAATAGTTTTACTCTGTTGGATATCGCAAATTACTTTCATAAGCTGTCGCATCCATATGTGCTATATGGGGATGAATCATGTACGGCTTCCAGCTCGGCAAATATCTCTTGGAATTTTGATATCCTTCTGCTTCCAATATTTTTGCTAACTCACATCTAATCGTACTTACTACTTTAAAGTTAGATGCTTTCTTGGCCTTAATACGCCGCAAAACATTTGCAATTTCCAGTCACTATTCAATCGATTGATCAAATCCTGATCACTACAATTGCAATAATTCTTTAAAAACATCAGTGCCACTTTTCCCCTTATATCGAACATCGAGGCAGGGCCTTTCTTTCTCCTTCTACTTAGTTTTCCGAATTGTTCGAACAATTTCACCTAGGTATTGCGGCGTAAGTATCTTCCCTAATTCACTTCTCCTAAAAGTTTTCTTCGTATTCGCCATTTGATCCTGATTACTTAAAAATGGCGGTTGGGGAAATATTATTCCCGCATCTCGATTAACTTTGTCATACAATTTTGGGTTTCTTTTACCCCGAATTTACACTTAAAGTAGTGTTTTCGGGGTTTTATATGACTTTTTTTGTAATATATGCTTAGCCTTCAGCTATTTACGGTTCTCCCGAATCTCCCGAATTACAAGGTTAATAAAATAATTTCAAATATTCAATAGATTTGGCATGGCGAGGATCAATCGACGGTGAAGTTTATACCGGAGTTGATTTATTAACAATTGTGCAGGCCTGCCAATTCTTTCTATTTTAATTTTCAACCCATTGAGGATTGAAAATTAAGGCAAGGATCTCTCAGGCTCGGTTTGACCGGTATTGATATTTTCTGATATCCGGTAAACTGAGGATCTCCTGGTAAGCTACTTTTAGCCTTACCTTAATTTCATTGTGTTGTATGGGTATTACTTGAATTTTACCCATGTCGTAAAGTGCCCAATATTTTGCAGGGGTATTCCTTTTGTACCACTATGACTTCTATCGTTCACATAACAGGAATAGAATCGATCAAGTCTTGTTTCCAGTTCACTTATTCGATTAAACTTATCCCTTGAAATAGCTTTAGTCAAAATACTGTGGAAGCTTTCTACATGTCCGTTTTCTTCAGGTGTATAGGGATGAGTAAATACATGATTGATATGGTTTTCTGTAAAAAACTCCCGTATTATTTTGGCTTCAAATTGTTTGCCGTTGTCTGTCCTCACTTCTACTTCCAGTTCATTAAGTGCCATCTTTTGAGGTTGAAAGTATTCAGCTACAACAAATTCCCAAGCCTGCTTTATTTGTTCACCCTTCATGGAATAGCCCACAGACCAAAGTAAAACATATCTAGTAAATGTATCAATGATGGTCAATACAAATGCATATTTCTTTTCTTCGTATACCCATACATATTTGATATCCATTTCGATAATTTGGAGAGGTCGTATCGGTGCTACTCTCCTGTATTTGACATAATCCTTACCTCTAACTTTAACCTCATCTTCTAATAAAAGATGTTCAAACATTAAGCGGTACACTTTTTTATGATTTATATAAAAGCCTTGTATTTTAAGAGTAATAGTTATCATTTGATACCAGTTAGCATGATCTGGATCCAACTTTATGGCTACGACCTTCTTTACTACCTCCTGATTATCTACTTGATGTACAATATAAGTCTCTGGATTTCGCCAGGCTGTAGTCAGTGTTGAAGATTTGCCAGGTCTCGTTCCTTTTGCCAGATAATAAAATTGATTTTTACTCAAACCTACTATCTCCAAACATTGGTCTCTTAATAACCCCTGTCCCATATAGTCCCGCACTAAGTTCTCCTTTTCCATTCGGGATACTTTTTCTTTATTATCTCATCTTTCATTTTGCTTTCCAGCTCTTTTTCAGCCAATAGTAGCTTCAGCTGCTCATTTTGCTTTTCAAGCCGTCTAATCTTCGCCTCTCGATCCCTTGAAGTCCTGGGAGCTAAGCCTTCTTCCCCATACACGACATACTTGCGCTTCCAATAATAATAGGTTGCCGGAAACAGGTCATACTTGGCCAAGGTCACTTTGAGGCCACGCTGTTTGACTTCTTTAATGATCGAAAGCTTTTCAGCTGAAGTGAACTTTTTAATCCCTTTTTCGGTCTTTTTCATGTCCATAATTACAAATTTTTTTTCGTAATTATGTCTGATCTCTTAGGGGGCTAAAACACCTTCCACTACCTGATTTATAATTCTTCAAATTCACATCGTTTACATTCAATAAATTGCAAAGGTGTTTTTGTAGTCAGATCTGATTAATTATTTGGAGGTTAATAAATAAGTAATATGTTAAAGCTTCAAGATGATTGCATGACCATTTAAATTATGAATTACAAATCTATCATTATACTCCATTTGCTCATTTACAAACTTGGTAATTCCGTCGCAACCAAAAAAGCCATAATCGTCAAAAACTATAACACCACAGGGAACCATCTTGTCCCAAATCCATTCGACTACATCTTTAGCTGATTGATAAACATCTACATCAATATGACAGAATCTGAATTGCATCCCTTCCACTTGATGACCTGTCTGATCAGGGAAGATACCTTCTAATAACTCGACATTGTCCAAATTCATTTGCTTGAGAAGCAAGTTTGATACAGCTTGAAGACTTGTATCAGCATGTTCCCCGTTTCTGTAAGTAGAATCTTTTTCTCCCGCTTTTACAACGCCTGTAAATGTATCACATAGGTAAACCTTGTCTCTAATTTTACACTTCTTGGCTTTCTTCGCAATGATCGCTCCTGTTCCACCACGCCAAACCCCGACCTCAATTAGGTTACCATTTTTCAATTTTGATGTTTGTTCAATAAGTTTCCAAAGCTCAAAGCACCTATATTTGTCTACTAAAGTGAATCCTTGCACAGAAGCAATCACTTCTTGAAACAAATCGTCCTTATTCCAAGGACTGTAAGTTGCGAATGGACGCACCGGCTCATATTCCAAATCTAAGGAAGATCCTTTTGGGATCCTAGATATTTCAAACCCAAATTGATTGGCAGTCCGAATGGTTGAGCTTTTTAAAAATTCCAATATTTTCGATGACAAAATTTTAATATTCATAAGCTTTCTAATTTTATTTTAATTACACTAAATTGATAGCAACTTCACTGAGGCGCGTTAAAATGACGGGTAATTACTTTTATTACTTTTTCAGAATTCACTTCATTATAACTTCCATATGAGACTATGGAATTATTGTTTTGCAATTGAATGTCAACATTTGAGGATAAATAGAATACATATTTTTGTTCATTATTTTCGGATAAGGTGCAAAGCGACCATAACGTTCTCCGTTAAATATTCCAAAACAAGTAACATTGCAAGCTGCAGCAAGGTGTATAGCTCCTGTATCAATTGATACTATGCAGGTTGCATTTTGTAAAATGGAAATCAACTGAGAGAAATTTGCCTTACCGCATAAATCTATAACGGGATATTTGAGTGTGTTGATAATGTTATTGAGCATAAATTTCATCGCTTTGCTGCCACAAAGGCAAATATCTAAGGTATATTCTTTGCTTAAAAAATCTGCCACTTTGCAAAAGTGATCTGTTTTCCATATTCTGCTCGGATTGCCTGAACCAGGAAAAATTACTGCATATCGGGTATTAATTAATATATTAGAAGGGTCACCCTATTCTGAATGCTTAATATAGGGATAGGCAATGATTTGCGCATTAAGTTCTCCAAAAACTTATGATGTTTCAAAAAGTCATGTAATTGATAGGGTACATCTATAAGTATGTCATAGTTTATTGCCAAAATATTTTTTCAAAATGTGTACTACATTTTCACCATCTCCCAAATAGCCAATCTTTGTCGTGGCAGAAGATGCACTTAATATAGCGTCATCGATCCTTAGCGATCTTGAGTATACAAAGTTAATTGCTATTTCAACATTTAACCGGTTTATCCCTTGTAGAAACTTATACCGGTAAAGCATTTCACGCTTAAATCTTTTCTTATTTATCCAGTATGTTGTGATTATTTTTGGCCTGTCATCAAATTCAATGAAGAACTCTCTCCAAAGATCATTTCCAATCAGGATAATTTTTTTGTCAAATGCAAATGTGTCACAAAATAATTGAATATAATTCCTGAAAAGTATATAATCACCCAATTCGTCAGTTTTTACCAATAAGATAGTATTTTTATCCAAAGATTGTCTATTGCGTCTAATTTTGGAAATAAACAATACTACTTCATAAACTAAATACTTTAAATTATTTAACATATTGAGAATGAATTCTTTTATTTGTTAGCAAATATACCGCTAGGTTATTATATTTAGGGTGTCTTAAAATCAAATTTAAAATTAGTATGCAAACAGATGATAAAATCAAAGAATCTCAGTACTTTTACAGTAATGGAATGTGATACTTGATTTATTAGATGCCAGTTTTTATAAAGTTATAAGATACCAAAATATCTTTTTGGGAGGTACTTCCCAAAGATACAAAATCTAATATTTTGGATATCGATGGTGTGGGCTTGGTCACTTTTAAACGAGCTTAGAAAATTGAAAAGGATATATTAATATTCACGGAATAGATATATCCCCCAACGCCAAAAAAAAAAAAACCGGATGAATCACGGGGGTTGAAGCCTGTAAAGCAAAAAGGAATCTTTATAACTAAAATTGATACTATAGAAATTTGCTGAAAATAGTTTAATAAAAAATATGACTTTATAACCATGAGTCACGTATTAGAACATATTGAAAAAATTAATATAATAGATACTTTGATCACAATCAAATCATACTTATTAGCAGAAAGCGGGTCATTTGTTGTTATGGTACCAAATGCTCAATCCGTCACAGGTGCCTACTGGATGTATGAAGATTTTACACATACTACATTATTTACATCTGGAAGTATTTACTACGTATTAAAAAGTCAGCCAAAAAATGGGTTTCAAAAAAATATCCTTTTTTTAGAATCAAAAAACTTATGGTACTAATAATTTGTCGTTTTTAAAGAAAATAATAATAAAGCCCCCCCAAGAACTCTTCTTCATTTTTTATAAGCTAAATGGCGGGAAAAAAAAAAAGGACTTCTGGAGAAGGAGTAACCGTAACCCCCCCAAAAAAAAAGTTCTTTTCATAGACCTAGCCCTAGAATTTATACTTATGAGTTAAAGGTATTATCAAAATTTATTTAAATTTAAAAAAATTCAATTTAAATGAATTGTAAAATTTAATGATAGTCTAACAACATTTAGATTTAAACATTTACAGTTTGTATAAATTGATGAAGCTAAGTACTATCAATGTCAGAATTGTAATTTTATGTTTGTACAGAAAACCCAACTTCCTGAAAAAGTTGCAAGAATCATATAACAGTGCTATAAATATTGAGGGATACCCCAAAAAAAAAAAAAGGGATTCTTTCCCCGCAATTTCCCCCCCCCCCGGGGGTTTATTTTATTCAAAGAAACTTAGATTTTTTGTTACTAGTACTTTTTTCTAAAAAAGCCAAATTTCTTGATTACGGTGCGGTGGTTATGGAATTTTTACAAAGTTAATGAGAGATTATGGATTTGACTACTATTGGTCAGATAATTACCCTTGCCCCAGAATTTATTCCCCCCCGGGAGCGAGAGGGGTTCGCAAGCAAAGCCAAAAAAAAAAAAAAAAAAAAAAAAAAAAAAAAAAAAAAAAAAAAAAAAAAAAAAAAAAAAAAAAAAAAAAACAAAATAGACACCCCGGGGGGGGGGGGGGGGGGGGGGGGGGGGGGGGGGGGGGGGAAAAAAAAAAAAAAAAAAAAATTAAATTGAAAAAATAAAAAAAAATTTTGAAAAAAAAAAAAAAAAAAAAAAAAAAAAAAAAAAAAAAAAAAAAAAAAAAAAAAAGGGATGAATGTTTGATAGCAATTACTGCCTTTGAACTATTTGAGCATATTTTAAATCCATTGGAAGAGGTAAAAAAATGCTTTCTATTTCAAGAAATATAATATTTACTACTGAATTAATTCCTTCCCGAATTTCTTTCTTTTTGTTTAGAGTAAAGACTAATTCTGGTGGTAATACCCGGATTTTCCCCCAAAAGCACTTTTGGAAAATCCAACATTTTTTTTTTTTTTTTTTTTTTTTTTTTTTTTTTTTTTTTTTTTTTTTTTTTTTTTTTTTTTTTTTTTTTTTATTTCATTTATTCAAAATCAAGTCTTGAATTAATAGCAAAAAAATATGGATTGTTTTTATACACAAATAAAAGAAACTTGCATATTTTTAGAAATATTAATAATATTTTAATATAAATAGAAGGACGCTTTTTATCTGTCCTTATTTTTCATTTATAAATAAATTAATTGGAATGAAATCCTAAAATACCTAATGATGCCAAATGTCTTGCTAAACTGCGATTTAGCCAATCTGAATTGGGGCCAATGCAATAAGTATATCCTAAAATTCTAATTTTTCAAGGTCCATATTTTTATCTCTAAATCGAATAAACAAATATTCTCTAAGGTGGTTTAGAGCAAATATTTATATATAGATCTGTAGGAGTTTACCATAGGTTGAAATATATGAATCATTTTTTCTTAGAATATTTTCTTTATTTACTTTTAATAAATTTTTTAATAATAATATTATTTTCAATTACCATTTTTATATAATAAGAACCCGGTGACAAATCAGTGATAAAAATTACATTATTCGTATTAAAATTCTTTAGTATCGTTCGCCCATAAATATCGATAATTGAAACTTCTTTTAGGAAAATACTTTGGTTTTCAAATTTTATATTTATAAAATTTATTGCTGGATTTGGGAAAAGTTTAACTTTAATATCCCCGAATAGATTTTGTATTTCTGTTTGATCAGTGTTAAAGTTTTTACTCAAATTTGCCCCTATGTTTGAACAACCGTAAACTTTAACTGAAAGTGTTAGAGGCTAGGTAGTAGCTCCATTATCAACACAGATAGAAACGTATCTGCCACTAACATTTAAATTTATAATGTCCTGAACATAACCCACAGGCATTCCGGAAGAATTATTATATTCAAAGACATTGCCGATAGCATTAAAATCGGTCACTGGGGCGTTAGAAACAAAGACTCTGAATTTTTTGATAATATTCCCACAACAATCAGATCTATTATTAATGATAATGCTGGAAATATTGAAATTGTTTTGAAGGTCAATTTGTAACCAAGGATTTGTCGAAGGTCCTGTGTGATTATAGGTTTGGTTAGAACCATCTAGAACTTTATCCCCGGCATAATATGATGAATTATTATAGGTACTAATTTGGGTGACAGGTTTATTACTGCTTAACTTTGTTAAAGTTGTACAGCTATTATTACACGGGCCACACGTACCTCCGCAATCTATTCCTGTTTCATCTCCATTTTGAAATCCATCTGTACAGCTATTAGTTGTCGAAATATTTAATATCTGAGAAGTTGTAATTGCTCCACAGTTGTCTAGTGCTTTGGCCGTAAAACTATAAGTGGCAGCAGAAGCGCTGTTTATCGTTAATGTATAAGGTGCGGAAGTAATCACCCCTAATGATGTACTGCCGTTAAAAAATTCAACAGAACTAATAGTTCCATCTGGATCATTTGCTGAAGCTGACACAGTAAAATTACTTTTTTCAGGATATGAAGCAGAATTGGATTGAACTGATACAGTGGGTGATTGATTATTCGCACAAATGTTAGGAGTAGATGTACATTCAAAGGCTCTTAATTCGGCAATATGTAAATAATTAGCTCCAGCACTAAAATCACATTGAATTCTTACATATCTTCCAGTTGGAGTTATGTTCATGCTTACTGTCCTGACCATCACCAAGGACTGAAGAGTGGGTATATACAATATCGCTATTCGAAGGTGTAGGTGAATTAGAAACAAAAATTTTAAATTTTTCAAGTCTTTTTTGAGTGACACATCCTGGGCATCCTACTCGATTTACAACTTCAATTTTGCCAATTGTTTTAACTGAACCTATGTCAACTTGCCACCAAGGACTAGTTTCTATTGAAGTATGATTAAATGTTGAGAGATTTCCATCATTGGCAGCTGGTGCTGGATAGGAATTAGAATATGTACTAGATTGACTTACAGTAATTCTTCCTTGACTTAAGTTTGAGCCAAGTGTACATCCACCACCACCTCCTCCACAAGCCACACAACTACCCCCACAATCAATTCCTGTCTCAGCTCCATTTTGAAATCCATCCGGTTAAAAAATTCAACAGAACTAATAGTTCCATCTGGATCATTGACGAAGCTGACACAGTAAAATTACTTTTTTCAGGATATGAAGCAGAAGAGGAAACTGATACAGTGGGTGATTGATTATTCGCACAAATGTTAGGAGTAGATGTACATTCAAAGGCTCTTAATTCAGCAATATGTAAATAATTAGCTCCAGCACTAAAATCACATTGAATTCTTACATATCTTCCAGGTGTTGGAGTAATGTTCATGCTTACGGTCTGACCATCACCAATGATTGAAGAATTGGTATATACAATATCGCTATTCGAAGGTGTAGGTGAGTTAGAAACAAAAATTTTAAATTTTTCAAGTCTTTTTGAACGACAATCAGGCATCCTACTCGATTTACAACTTCATTTTGCCAATTGTTTTAACTGAACCTATGTCAACTTGCCACCAAGGACTAGTTTCTATTGAAGTATGATTAAATGTTGAGAGATTTCCATCATTGGCAGCTGGTGCTGGATAGGAATTAGAATATGTACTAGATTGACTTACAGTAATTCTTCCTTGACTTAAGTTTGAGCCAAGTGTACATCCACCACCTCCCCCACAAGCCACACAACTCCCCCCACAATCCACACCCGTCTCATCCCCATTCTGTATCCCATCACTACAAGTTGGCGTCGGCGTCACTATCCCACTACAGCTAGTCGACTTACAGGTCGCAGCTACAAAATTATTATAGATTTCTGTGTGTGGTAGTGGACCAAAGCCATTGGACATTGGATAATTGGTATTGAGGTGACAATAAGACATGATGGTTCCCCCATTGACAGGAGCAGGTCCTGGTGAGCAGGTGCCTTCAACAGCATAACAATTGTCTATGGGACCTCCTGTCCATCCACACCATTGAGTATGATGAGACCCGAAATTGTGGCCGATCTCATGGGCTATCGATCCGATGTCCCATTGATAAGTAGAAGGAAAAGTACTCCAGGTAGTGTACTGGTACAACCGCGTAGTGCCAAACCTGTAAGTGCGTGAACACAATACATCTACATAAGCCACACCACTAATCCCTACACTTTGTGATACGTATCCCAAAACAAGATGATGAAGATTGCCTGTAAAACTAGGGTCATTCTGCCTGGAGGCCATCACCTGGTCTAAAGCTGTGCCTACAGTAGAACTATAAGGGTCTGCGGTGGTCCAGATATATAGACTTTTAATGGTGATCTCGATTTGCTCATTAGCATAGATGGTCTTGATATGATTAAATAAAGAAGTAAACCAGTTGGTGACAGTGGTAATATTGCTGCCAAAATCCTTATAAATTTCGTCATCAAATTCAAAATCTACCGAGATACATCCCGCAGCACGTTCTTCCAGGTGTTGTTCGACCTGGGATCTTATTTTATTTAGTTTTGTATCATTATCCTGGTTGAGGCATTCAAATTTGTCTGGTGTCCCGGTAAGGTCATTGTCGCTAAATACCATGTATTCATCCTCAGCAGAGGTAGTCTTTACCAATGCGATATCTCCAAGCTCGGGCAAGGAAAAAATCCCATTTACTTCGCCCTCAAATATAGAAAAGCTCACCAGAGATTTGGGATCATTTTTGACATGGCCGGAATAAAATAGCCCCGGAGTGACAGGGTAGGGGTCATTGCGGTCACTGGTCCTGACCTTAAAATCATCTGCAAATAGATTGACCTGGTGCAATTCTACCTGGATGATTTGATTTTGAAAAGGAATATCGAGCTCTAATTTAAAACTTTTAGCATCTTTTATTTCATGGAGCCTGCTACTATCTATCTGAAGGATGGTGCCTCTTTTCAGTTGGCCAGCAAACTGGTTGGATCGCAGATTGGATTGTTTTACCTTAAATAAAGGATGTTCTGGAGTACCTTCTTTATGCTGCGTGAAGGTAGTACTGTAATAGTTGCGGTTAGGATAAAAGCTTAATAAATTGGCCAGGACAACAAGTAAAGTAATCGGTATAAACTTCATGTAGTTTGGTTAAATTTTCAGGGTTTAACAAAAGTAATTTTTCTGGGGATATAATTTGTCCGACTAACTTTTCAGTTTAACGATAGTTTAACGTTGATATTGCCATGCAAAATTAATAAATTAAGACTTTAACATAGCTGAATCTCGGATTAAAAATAGAAAGAATGTTCAAAAGGACAAACATCTTTATAAGATTTGGTTGGAAATGGAGCATATATTTTTAAAAATGGCAAAAATCATATAATCAGAATCGTATGGTCCTTGACATCATCTAATTATCTTTGCGCGCTTTATATGATTACAACAGACATTATAATAATAGGTGCGGGACCCTGTGGCTTGTTTGCAGTGTTTGAGGCTGGCTTGCTCCAATTAAGATGCCATTTGATTGATGTTTTGCCCCAGGCAGGTGGCCAGTTGGTAGAGATTTATCCTAAAAAGCCAATTTATGATATCCCGGGTTGCCCGAAAATATTGGCGGGTGACCTGGTGACCAACCTTTTAAAACAAATAGAACCTTTTAAACCGGGCTTCACACTGGGCGAGCGGGCTGAGACAATAATTAAAAGCGAGACCGGTAGCTTTATTGTAATCACCAACAAAGACACAAAAATAACAGCTCCGGTCATCGTCATCGCCGGAGGATTGGGTTGTTTTGAGCCACGTAAGCCACCCATAGACAACATAGATAGGTTAGCGGATAAGGGAATCGATTATTTTATTAAAGATCCATCGAAATATGCAGACAAAAATTTGGTGATTGCTGGCGGAGGTGATTCAGCATTAGATTGGGCTATATTTTTAGCCGAGCAAGCTGCTTCGCTGACTTTGATCCACCGAAGAACAGAGTTTAGAGGGGCACCAGACTCTGTAGAAAAAGTAATGCAACTCCATAAATCCGGCAAAATCAAGCTGGTGACTCAGGCCCAGGTCATTGATGTAATTGGCAATGAAAAATTGACTTCTGTTCTTGTTAAACACGATGTGGATGGAGATATGGCTATACCGGCTGATTATTTTTTACCGCTTTTTGGGCTTACCCCAAAACTTGGGCCGATCGCTGAATGGGGCCTCCAGCTCGATCATCAAGCTATTTCTGTGAATACGCTGGATTATAGTACCAATATTCCCGGGATATACGCGATCGGTGATATCAATATCTATCCGGGCAAACTAAAACTTATATTATGCGGTTTTCATGAAGCGACCCTGATGTGCCAATCGGCTTTTCAGTATATCTATCCTGATAAAAAATTGTCGTTCAAGTACACGACAGTGACTGGGATCAAAGGGTTGTAAATTGATATGGACAATAAATTAGGCATAACATTTTGTGACTTTTGGCCTGAACTAAACATGGAGGACAATATATTCATCAATTGTCTAAGGAAAATAACTCAAGTTCAGATCGACCACGAACACCCTGACCTGGTGTTTTATTCATACTATGGTAATGGTCACTTTAAATATCGTTGTCCAAAAATATTTTATACCGGTGAAAACATCCGACCGGATTATGATGCCTGTGACTTTTCTTTGTCCTTTGATTACCCGGTCAGCGAAAAAAATTATCGTTTTCCACTGTATGCATTATACGGAGATGTACATCAATTATGCTTTCCAAAGGACCCACAGGAAATTTTGATTTCCAAAACCAAATTTTGCAATTTTGTAGTGTCCAATCCCCAGGGCAAGGAAAGAAACAAGTTTTTTAATCTTCTTAATAAATACAAAAAAGTTGATTCGGGCGGGAGATTCAAAAACAATATTGGTCATCTGGTGGAAGATAAAAACACGTTTGTAAGGGATTATAAATTTACTTTGGCTTTTGAAAACAGCAGTTTTCCCGGATATACCACAGAAAAGATTTTTCAACCTATGATGATGCATAGTCTGCCCATATATTGGGGGAACCCTCTGGTAGGTCGGGACTTTAATACTAAAGCTTTATCAATATCCACGATTTTCCAGACTTCCATGCAGCCATCAATCATATCATAGATGTAGACAATAATGATGATCTCTATCTTCAATATTTAAATGAACCATACTTTCTGAATAACGAACCGAATGAGTTTGTAAAAGAGGAGAATTTAACGGCATTTTTAGCCAATATTGTGAAAAGTTTGCCGACACTCCACGCTGTGTCAAGTTACAGGAGTCATAGGCTATTGGGACAATGGCATTATTACCAACGGAAAACATTTGAATTGACTGACTTTACTATTAGAAATATCAGAAGAATTTTAAATTCATGATCAGGGATATCAGTTTTGCGATCAGTAGCTACAATAGGGCAGATGATCTGCTCGATCTATTACATAATATTATGGCCCTGGACGATTTTGAAGAGTTTATCGAAGATGTAATTATTATCAACAATGGGTCTACCTCCAGTTATGCTGTAGTGGAAGACTTTGTTGCCCAACTAGACAATCCTCGTGTAAAATATCACCTTCTTCCAACCAATCTTGGTGCGACCGGTGGTAAGAATAAAGCGTTTGAGTTATGCAAAGGCAGATATGTGGTCATGCCCGATGATGATTGTTTAATGGAAGACAAAAATTGCTTGTCATCAATCGTTCGTGAATTTGAAAGAACGGATACTGACCGAGAAATAGCTATTGTAGTATTTAAATTGGTTTATCACATCAACCACCAGATACAATGGTCAGGCTTTCCCCATAAAAATTTTAAAAATACGGTGGATTGTCCTCATTTCAAACCTATTTTTTCCCTGGAGGAGCATGTGCACTCAAGAGGTCCTGTATAGAAAAGACCGGATTTTATACCACAGATATTTCATTTGCCCAGGAGGAATATGACTTAGCTTTAAAGTTGATCGGCGCTGGATACTGTTTTATATACACGGATAAGGTGACTGTATTACATAAAGAGTCTCCTTTGGAGCGTTTCCCACCGCCAAAGCGATCCATGTTAAATTGGGTCAATAAATCCCGCATTAGTTATAAGTATCTCCCTAAAAAGTACTATTACTCTACAGCTTTTTTTTGGGCTATGCAGCACTTGAGGGAATCGAAAGGAGACTATAGTTACTTTATACCAGGTATCAAACAAATAATGAGAATACCTTCAACTACGGTGCGAGCACCCTTATCCAAAGAGGCCTTCGCTTACTTAAAAAAGGTCGAAGCCAGACTTTGGTATTGAAAATCTAGATTTGGTCTATGCCTCGATATTAAAAATATTCAGATATTAGGTTATTTTTGCATATGATGGAGAAAATCCTAATCACAGGAGGAACCGGTTTTTTAGGTCGGGCGCTGGCTATAAAACTAAAAAGCAATTACCAAGTATATCTGTGTGGTAGAAATAATACACAAAATTCTTTCGCTCAAATGACGACAGGGTGTCAGGCTATACCGGCTGATATCTCCTCGATGGAGTCGATTCGAGATGCTTTTAATCAGGTAAAGCCTGATATAGTCATACATGCCGGAGCCACCAAATTTGTCGATATCTCAGAGCGAGAGCCTTTCGAAGCCATTGATATCAATGTCAATGGATCCGCCAATGTAGCCAGGCTTGCTATTGATCAAGGTTGTAAAATGGTCATCGGTATTTCAACAGATAAGGCCGCACCACCGATATCCAATACCTATGCACTGACCAAGGCCCTCATGGAGCGATTATTTAGCGCTTCTGACACCCGGTCAGATACTCGCTTTGCTTGCGTTCGTTTTGGCAATATTGCCTGGTCTAGTGGCTCTGTATTCCCGATTTGGAAAAAAATGGTCCAATTGAATGGTAAAATCCAATCAACCGGTCCTCATATGAGGCGGTACCTTATTAGTGTAGAAAAAGCGGCTGATCTGGTCATAAGAGCTATCAATCATATCGACCTCATCAGAGGCGGCATCTTGATACCCGATATGAAGGCAGTGCTTATAAAAGATATTCTGGATTTGTTTGCTGAGCAAAAACATGTCAGTTGGGAGCAGATAGCTGCTCGCCCCGGAGAACGTGTAGATGAATATCTGCTTGGAGATTCGGAATTGGAGTATAGCGAAAGAATAGAGCTGGATGGACTTGTACACTATTTGTTTACACCTAACAGGAGACCGGATCACCCTGTTGTAGACCACCTCATCTCTTCTTCCGCACCACAATTTTCTAAAGAAGAATTATTAGAATTTATAAATCGCGAACCCACCGTATAATTCTATTCAACACGCGCTGATCATGGCCGCCGGCCGGGTATGCGTATGATGCCATTGACAGATTCTGTACCCAAGCCAATGGTGACACTTTATGGACATAGCCTGATCTCTCATGGCATTAACTTCCTCAAACAACATATCGCTAACATCCACATCACTGTAGGATATAAAGGTAATATGGTTGCCGAACATACAGTCCAGCAAGGAATTAGCACTATTTTTAATACTGATGGGAAAGGAAATGCCTGGTGGATTTATAATACTTTATTGCAATATCTTGATGCACCTTTGTTGGTACTGACTTGTGATAATATAGTAGAATTAGATTTGGATTTATTATATAAAGAATATATTAATTTGGGTTCACCTGCATGTTTATTAGTGCCTGTGGTCCCTGTTCCGGGCCTGGAGGGTGACTATATATTGCATGAGAATAATAGAGTCACCCAGTTATCCCGTGAAATCACCACCAATTTATATTGCTCTGGTATACAGATAGTTAATCCATGTATGCTCAATAAAATATCCAGGCCGACTGAAAGTTTTTATGATGTATGGAACGATGCCAAACAGGAAGGTCAATTATTTTGTTCGGATATCTATCCTTCTAGATGGACAGCAATTGATACCATTGATCAACTTAATCTGCTCAATGTATCCAATATAAACCTTTAAGTACTGATAAATAAGGTATTATAGAAATGCTTTCTTGTACCGAAAAAAAAACGGCATTTACTTCTTTTCCCCCTGGATGCTCTGCAGAAACTCCTGGTCAGACTTACCCAGGTTGTCCATCAATACTTTAGCATCATCAGCAAAATCATTGGTAGGGTAGCGTTTGATAAATTCTTCATAATAGAATTTTGCGTTTTCAATGTCATGAAGTTCGTTGTCAAAAGTAAACGCTTTTAAAAATAAAGCTTGTGATGCCAGTTTGCTCGTAGGGTATTTTTCTATCACCCAATCATACAAAGAGATTGCTTTATTGAAGGTTTTTAAGGAGCGGGCTGTCTCGGCTGCTTTGTTTAATAAATCGGGACTTTCGGGATCATCAGGATTGATCAATACATAGGCTTCTGTAGCGTCAACATATTGAGTAGCAGCCAGTTCGTTGAATTGGTGTAAAGTATCGTCATACATCTTGCCAGCCAGGTTTTGAATCATTGTTTTTAAAGGCAGGTGTTGGTCGCCAATGATTTTTTGTACTTCCGGTGATTTGGGGTGTTGAGGATATTTGTCCAGAAATCCGGTATATAAAGTGTTAGCTGCATTCTCATTGCGGATGACATTTTTCATAAGATCAGCCAATTGTAAGATTCTATCAGGATTTTTGGCTGATTCCGGATCTTCTTTTATCAAGGTGTTGAGAAAAGTAACTGATTCGAAATATCTATTATTTGAAGCACTTAATTTTTCAGCCTTTTCCAGGATTTCTATTTTTTGCGCTTTATCACCAGCATTGCCTGTGACGAAGTTGATGTATTCCGCCAGTAAAGATTCGAGGGTCTTAGGGTCCTTATTTTTGTCATATTCCTGTTCCAGTCTATCGATGGCCTGTAATGCTTGAGGGACATTCTTTTTACATGAAAATGCAAAAACACAGGTAAGCAAGAAAAGGTATTTATTCATGAAATTTATAAAATTGGGATAAAATTAATAGTATCTCAGGTAAGATAAGTTATTTAAAAATTCCTTAGTTTAAACTATAAAAGTGATCCGGACTGGATTCGAACCAGTGACCTACTGCTTAGAAGGCAGTTGCTCTATCCAGCTGAGCTACCGGACCAAAATTTCAATAAAGCGGTGCAAATTTAATCAAAAAGAATCAATACAGTGAAAAGCATTCAATCTGAAATACCGGCGTTTGAGTCTAAATTGATAACTCTTTTAAGAAATTCCTTGCCAGAACCTGATTTTAGATATTTTTCACGATTTCTGGCTGATATTCGATCTGGATATTCTTCCAGATATACCAATTTCCAGGGACGGTAAAATTGTGTTGAAGGAGTCAATCCTTTGTTATGTTCTTCAATCCGTTTTTCAACATTCCCTGTCATCCCAACATAGAGTCTGAAGTCTTTTGAACTTTGAATTACATAAACAAATGTTTGCATAACCTACTGCTTAGAAGGCAGTTGCTTATCCCTGCCTCGCCGGCAGGCAGGCCTGCCCCTCGCCTGCAGGCAGGCAGCTGAGCTACCGGACCAAAATTTCAATAAAGCGGTGCAAATTTAATCAAAAAGAATCAATACAGTGAAAAGCATTCAATCTGAAATACCGGCGTTTGAGTCTAAATTGATAACTCTTTTAAGAAATTCCTTTCCAGAACCTGATTTTAGATATTTTTCACGATTTCTGGCTGATATTCGATCTGGATATTCTTAGAGACTGGCATTCAAACCTCAACCAATATCATTCTTAAAGCTCGCATATACACCTGTGTTTTGAAAAAATGAGATTGTGTTCAGGTGGCAACAGTAATTTTATATGCCTGACATGCAACCATTCTGTCAATCTGATACCTAAATTTATTGTAAGAGGCTATATGCTCATTATGCTTTAGTTTTTTATAGAGAGTGAGCCAACTTAACCAGCTAATATTTCGTATCATGTATATTATAGCTTAACTACATATTTACAATTTTTTTGAATACGTTATGAGTAATGATTGGGTGGTTCAAAACAATGTTAATCATAGATTCGTTTCCAACAGGTATTCTGATAATTGAATAGATTCTACTTTAAAAAATGAAAAACAGCACTTTATCTATATTTTTATCCGTTGCTATTATCATTAGCTTGATTATTTTGACATTTTCTTCTTGTACTCACGATCCATTTAGTCTTGCAGTGGAGCCAGATCCTGTAGATACTACCACTTTTCCTGGTTCTGACTCAGGATGTGATACAAGCATAATTTATTTTAATAGAGATATACTGCCTATTTTCAGGAATTCATGTGCCATTACAGGCTGCCATGATGCCAGATCTGCCAAAGAAGGATATGTCCTTACAGATTATGCACATATTGTTAAAAAGGGGCTGATATCAGGCAAACCGAAGAATAGTAATATATATAGTGTCATTACAGCCAGCAAAGCTAAAGATGTGATGCCGCCTGCTCCTTACAATAGGTTGACTAGCAAACAAATAAGTCTAATTAATCGTTGGATCACCGGAGGGCTCACCAACGATTCCTGCGTTGCAGTATCGACATGCGACACTACCAACATAACTTTTACAAAGAACATTTTACCCATATTTGAAGGCTATTGCACAGGATGTCATGGTTCTATCACCAGTTATTCCGGAATTAGATTGGACGGCTATAAGTATGTGGTAGATGCTTTGAAAACAGGTAGGTTACTCGGATCGCTGAAATGGGAGCCTGGTTATATCAGGATGCCATTGGATTTACCACAATTGATTGGCTGTGACATAAAAAAGATCGAAATTTGGGTTCGAAATGGATCAGTGAACAACTAATGGAAAAAATTATGATTTTTTTTAGACTGTCAGGGATGAATAAAGAGTCTGTTGTAAAAAAGATATTGATACTTGGGCTTGTGTTGACGATGACCAGATGTTATTATGATAATGAAGAGACTTTATATCCAGGGATATGTAACAGTGAAAATGTTACCTATAAGGGATTTGTAAGACCGTTTTTGGATGTTAATTGCACCTGTCATGTGAAAGGAAGTAAAAATGGAAATATAAGTTTAGATAACTATGCTGAGACACAGACTTATATCTCCAACGGGCAGATGTTGAGAAGTATTAAACATGAATCTGGGGTTTCGCCAATGCCACCTTCTACTCCAAGAAGATCATCCTGCGATATCAGCAAATTAGAATCCTGGGTGGCTGGAGGAGCCCAGGATAATTAAATAGATTATTATGAAATCAAAGATTCTTTTAACGATTGTTTTCCTTGGCATCATTGGGGCCTTCATTGGCTACAAAATATATAACAAGCCGCACACAGATATGACTTCTGCAGAATCTCAAACCAGTATAAATGCTACTGATCTCATGGCCGATTTTAACAAAAATGAAGCTGCTGCAAATGAAAAGCACCTTGATAAAGTAATTACTGTCAGTGGTAAAATCGGAGAAATAAAAAAAGAAGGGGAGCAGACGATAGTTATGTTGGAAACTGCCGATCCACTTTCTTCTGTTATCTGCAATTTGGACCCTTTTTCTGCACATGAAGATCATCTTTTTACAATTGGAGATGAAGTTCGTTTCAAAGGTATCTGCTCGGGATATCTCGCAGATGTAGTTATTGACCGATGTGTTTTAATCAAGTAATCAAAAAAAATGAAAAAAATAAGTTTTATAAGCCTTGCTTTAGTCTTCATTGGCCTGATACCCCTTCACGGGCAGATCTATTACACGAAAACCGGGGTCGTTAATTTTGAAGCCAGTTCTCCATTAGAAAAAATCGAAGCTGTAGCGAAATCTGCAAACTGTGTTCTCAATGCAGAAACTGGAGCAGTAGAGATGGCCGTACTCATCAAATCATTCAATTTCGACAAAGCCCTGATGCAGGAACATTTTAATGAAAATTATTTGGAATCAACCAAATTTCCCAAAGCTATATTTAAGGGAACCATTTCAAATATCAAAGAAGTACAATTTTTAAAAGATGGCAAGTATAAAGGCAATTTTGAAGGAAAAATAACGATTCATGGCGTCACCAAGTCTGTTGACAATGTGGTCAATTTCAGGGTGAGTGGAGGTAAAATTACAGCCGATACTGATTTTAATCTTACAGTAGGTGACTTTGATATCTCGATACCTTCACTCGTTAGTGATAAAGTGGCCAAAACTGCCAAAGTCACCATTCAAGTTGAACTTCAAGAACTCAAGAAATCTCAATAACCTATCTTAGTACTTTTATTTTTATCCAATTTTATGAACCGATTCATACTACTCCTTTTTTGCAGCTTTGTTTCCATCTCATTATATAGTCAGGAAGATCTCCTTTCACTTTTGAATGACTCTCTTGATGCAAAAGTCAAAGAACCTGTAACAGCCACCTTCAAGACCACCCGAGTCATCAACTTACCCTCCATAGAGCAAACTGCTGCTGGGGTTTTTGACTTTAAGATTTCCCACAGATTCGGGTTCCTCAGCAGTGGGGTCAGAGAGTTTTTCGGCCTGGATCAGGCTTCCATCAGAATAGGGGGAGAATATGGTATCTCCAAAGGGTTAATGATTGGTGTTGGACGAAGCTCCTTTGAAAAAACAGTAGATGGTTATTTTAAATGGCGCTTGTTTAAACAGACTTCCGGCTACAAGTCTTTTCCTTTGACTGTGAGTGTGTTCGGTGGATCTGCGATTAAAACGGTCAACACCACACCTGATCGTACCAATTTTTTCGTCAATAACCTGTTTTACACCGGTCAGTTAATCATAGGCTCAAAACTCACTGAGGGACTTTCATTGCAAATATCCCCGACAGTGGTTCACAGGAATCTAACCCTTACTACCAATGAAAAAAATGATGTATTAGCCGTCGGAGCTGGAGGGCGAATAAAACTGTCCAAAAGAACTTCTCTGAATGCCGAATATATTTATCTTCTGCCTAATCAAATCTCCTCAGAATATAAACCTTCATTGTCCATAGGTTTCGATATAGAGACCGGAGGTCATGTCTTTCAATTGCACGCTTCCAATTCGACTTCCATGATAGAAAAAGGGTATATCGCTGAAACGGTAGGTGATTGGGGACAGGGCGATATCCATTTTGGGTTTAATATCTCCCGAGTATTTACGATCAGGAAACCAAAGAATTAGATCGGCTCATGATTGGGTCGGCCCCTTGCTCAGCCAATTCTTGATATTTGTATATTTGCGGCATGAGTGAAACTCCCCGGCAATTTACTGCTGTATTAAACGAATGTCGAGAACTTTTTTTCAAAAAAAACCACGATTACGGGACAGCCTGGAGGGTTTTAAGGTCATCCTCTATTACTGACCAGATCTATATCAAAGCTGCCCGGATCAGATCTATTGATACCAAAAAGGATCAAAAAATACAGGATAGCATTGAAAATGAGTTCATTGGGATTGTCAATTATTGTATTATGGCCCTCATACAGCTGGACAGGGAGAATGGAATCATTGCAGATGAACTGCGTAAATCCAATGTGGTCGGTTTTTATGACGAAAAAGCTGAAAAGGTTTATCAATTGATGCTGGCGAAAAACCACGATTATGATGAGGTCTGGAGATCCATGAGAATTAGCTCCATGACTGACCTTATACTGATGAAAATAATCCGGATCAAAGAAATAGAAGATAAAAAAGGGAATACCCTCGTATCTGAAGGGGTAGACTCCAATTTTATGGACATCATGAATTACGCTATTTTTGCACTGATCTTGATAAACCAATCACTAAATCCCAATTTCTGATGACGCTGAGTACATTAATATTTGCTTTTGCCACCATTGGCCTGCTTTTGACTTATATTTTTGGCAAATGGGTGAAGAAACCTGATCATTGGTGGTTATCCTTTTTAAAGAATTTTGTAGGGGTCTGGTTTATCTTTTCAGGTTTTGTCAAGGCGGTGGATCCGATGGGCACTGCCTTTAAAATGGAACAGTATTTCGCAGCATTTCAGCAAACATTTGAAGCGACTAAGGCCAGCTTCCTGGTGCCTTTATTTTCCAGTTTATCTCACTATACAGTATCGTTTTCGATTTTTATGATCTTGTTGGAGATACTTTTGGGAGTAGCCCTCATCATTGGATATGCTCCTAAACTCACCGCTTGGATATTGCTTATATTATTGATCTTTTTTACGAAACTCACCGGTTTTACTTATTTGACCGGATATGTTCCGTCCAATTCCAATTTTTTTGATTTTAGTGCCTGGGGAGACTACGAACCTCTTCAAATGAGGGTATCAGATTGTGGTTGTTTCGGTGACTTTCTCAAGTTGGATCCTAAAGTTTCCTTTTTTAAGGATCTATTCTTGTTGATCCCCGGTGTCCTATTTGTGATTTGGGCTAAAGCTAAGCATCAACTCTGGACTGTAGGTGTTAGACGAGGCATTATGGTAATAAGTCTGTTGGTTAGTTTGTTGTTTTGTTCGTACAATACTTTTATGAATGAACCAATTTGGGATTTTAGACCATTTAGAAATGGCGCCGATATAGCGACTACCCGTAAGATGGAACTTGATGCTGCACAGGCCGTACAGATTGAAAAGGCGCAAGTGAAAAATAAAAAGTCCGGCGAAATCCTCAGTGTGCCATATGCCACCTATATGAAAGAATTTAAGAAATATCCTAAAGAAGATTGGGATACCAAGTTTGTATATGGTGAGTCCACTGTCACTAAAACTAAAGTCAGTGAATTTCAGATACTAGACGAGCATGGGACTGATGTTACATTGGATATTTTAAATAACGAGGGATATTCGCTGATGGTCAATGCTTATAAAATACATGGTAATACTATAACTGTAGATAAAGTACAGACAGACAGTATATTTATTGACTCTTTGGTAATCCAAAATAAGGACACCGTGCGATTGAAAATCTTTGCAGGAACGAACCAAGTCACAAATAAAGTGGACCAATTTGAACCTACCAAAGCAGATTTTGACATTTTTGATCAGCAGATCAATCCGCTGGTGAATGTGCTCACAAAGGAAGGAATAAAGACTTTTGCGGTAACTGGCGGATTAGGGTCTAGCCATATGAATGATTTTGCACAAAAGATTAATGCAGCTTACCCAATTTATCAGGCAGATGATATCCTTTTAAAGACAATTATGCGATCTAATCCAGGTCTGATCTTATGGAAAAACGGAAAAATAATTCAAAAATGGCACTATAAACAATTGCCGAGCCTGGAAGAGCTTCGTGCGTTGATGAAATAACCCTTCTTAAGTTTAAAAAGTATAGATCTGTTTTTGGGAACAGGAAAGACTTCATTGAACTATGAATTAATAAATTGGATATAGTATAATTCATTATATTTGTGCCATCAGAAGTGACGACAACAGCCCATGTTAAGTAGGAGAAATTTAAGAGTCAAGGTTATGCAGATCTTGTTTGCCAAAAACAGAGATCCTTACCTGCTAGAAACACACCTTCCCAAAATTTTTGATCAGTCGATCCAAAATTCTTTTAATCTGTATTTGTTTCAATTGTACCTGGTTCAGCATATCTGCAAACAGGCCAAAAATGTAGCAGACAAAATCCAAAATAAATATTTGCCGTCTGTGGACGATAAAAACTTTGTTCCCGTTCTATATGAAAACGAATTGATCCAGAGCCTGGTGCAGAACAAGAAGCTTCAAAAATTATTTGACAAAGGCGGTTTTGTACAATGGGTTGACGAAGATGTACTTAAGAATATTTACAGTGAGTTTGCCAAATTAGATTGGTACAAGGCTTATGCAGATAAGGCTACAGAAGATAAAAACCACCTTGAGACCCTTCTTGAACTCTACCGTTTTCTGAGAAAAAATGTGTTATTCAATGAGACTGTCGAAGATCAACTTTATAATTGGGAAGATGATGATTCGCTCATCATCGGCGCTATCAAAAAAACGCTGAAGTCATTGCCAGCCAAAGATGAATTTTATAAAGAGTATATGCTGACGGAGACTGATACTCTGGCATTTGGCAAGTCCCTTTTGCATGCGGTTGTCGAAAACGATGAAGAATATGCTGCGATCATCAAGCCAACTCTTAGAAACTGGGAAGCTGAAAGGGTTGCAGTGGTAGACATGATATTACTTAAAATGGCTATTGCAGAATTTCTCAATTTTGAATCGATCCCTACCAATGCCACGCTCAATGAATATGTAGAGCTTTCAAAAATTTATTCCACCCCCAAAAGCAAAGAGTTCATCAATGGAGTATTG
Organism: Saprospiraceae bacterium; assembly: GCA_016709995.1. NCBI lineage: Bacteria > Pseudomonadati > Bacteroidota > Saprospiria > Saprospirales > Saprospiraceae > Saprospiraceae bacterium. The sequence continues at coordinate 1,029,684 of JADJLQ010000001.1, read as the reverse complement.
GATAAGATCATGAAAGATCTCCTTCAAAAGAATTTAATTAAAAAGTCCGGCAGAGGGTTACTCGCAGAATAATATGCACGAACAAGTATTAATTCTTGATTTTGGCTCTCAGTACACCCAGCTCATTGCCCGTAGAATTAGGGAGCTTAATATTTATTGTGAAATCAAACCATTTTCTCAATATCAAATCAATGAGCATACTAAGGCTGTCATCCTTTCCGGCAGCCCTTGTTCTGTCAAGGATGAAAACCCCTTACGAATTCCGTTGGAAGACCTATTGGGGAAGGTACCGGTTTTAGCCATTTGTTATGGGGCTCAATTATTGGCTGATAGCTTAGGTGGTGAAGTGGTCAAATCAGACCATAGAGAATATGGCAAAGCCCAATTAAACCTGGTGGGAACGGCTGACCGCTTTTTTGATGGGGTCAAGGCGGGGTCTCAAATTTGGATGTCTCATGCAGATACCATCAAAAAAATACCTTCCAATTTTACCTTGCTTGCTTCGACTGAATCTATTCCGGTAGCGGCTTTTAAATCTGAAGCTTACATGGCTCCAGTATATGCTATTCAGTTTCATCCTGAAGTGACTCACTCTCTGCAAGGAAAAAAGATACTAGAGAACTTTCTTATCCATATCGCCGGCTTTAAGGGCGATTGGACTCCCGCTGTTTTTATTGAAGAACAAGTAGCAAAAATTAAAGAGGCTGTAGGTGATGAGCATGTTTTGCTCGCTATTTCCGGAGGAGTGGATAGTACGGTAGCTGCAGCGCTGATACACCGTGCTATTGGAAAAAACCTACATGGGGTGTATATCGACCATGGTTTGATGCGGAAAGGCGAGACAGCCCAGGTCATGAAGGTTTACGAGGAACATGGTTTTAATGTCAAATCGATCAATGCATCGACTCATTTCCTCGAAGCACTCAAAGGGGTCTCTGATCCTGAGCAAAAGCGCAAGATTATTGGAAAAGCTTTTATAGATGTGTTTGAAAAAGAAGCTACCTCCCTGAGTGAGGTCAAATGGCTTGCACAAGGGACCATCTATCCGGATGTGATCGAATCCGTTTCTGTACATGGCCCGACGGTGACGATAAAGTCACATCACAATGTTGGGGGATTACCTGAAAAATTGCACTTAAAAGTACTTGAGCCGTTGAGAATGTTGTTTAAGGATGAAGTCAGAAAGATAGGTCATGAATTGGGCATACCCGATTCTATATTGAAGCGTCATCCTTTTCCGGGTCCTGGTCTAGCTATCAGGATATTGGGCGATATCAGCCAGGACAAAATAGATATTCTTCAAAAAGCTGATGAGATCTACATATCACTGTTGAAAAAATATGAACTCTACGACGCTGTCTGGCAGGCTGGCGCTATACTCCTGCCCGTGCGTTCAGTCGGAGTGATGGGCGATGAAAGGACTTATGAATTTACCCTGGCATTGCGTGCGGTAAATTCGATGGATGGCATGACCGCTGAATGGAGTAAATTGCCTTATGAATTTTTGGCGGAAGTCTCCAATGAAATAATAAATAAAGTTAAAGGGATAAATAGAGTAGTTTATGATATCAGCACAAAACCGCCAGCTACCATTGAGTGGGAATAATTGGGGTACAGTCATAGCCTCCATCAGCCTGCTTTTAATGTTTGCTTGTTCCGGTCCGACCAAAGTAGTCGCACCAGTTAAGCCGGAGGTGGTGACTTCTAAGCCTGAGGTTTATAATCCCAAAACCGGCAAGTTTGAACCTGCCAACGCCCAAAATACCCATATTGATACAGTAGTCTGGAAAGAATCTACTCAAGGCCCATTAATCAAAGATGAGGCCATTTCTGAGGATAAGCTAAACAATGCATTAAAGAAAGAATACCATGTAGCCGTATTGCTGCCGGTCTCGGAGGATGACCTGGGACGCGATCTCGCCAGCGAGGGAACTGAGAAGTTTTTTCACTATTATGCTGGGATGAAAATGGGAGCTGCCGGATGGTTGGATACCTCAGTTAAAATGAATATTGATGTCATCGATGTCAAAGCAGCCCCGGATGCTATCATTCCGATATTAAAAGGATCTACAATGGCTAATGCCGATTTGGTAATAGGCCCTTTGCGTAGAGACCACCTCAGTGAAACAGCCAAATGGTCCAAAGAAATGAATGTGCCTATGGTTGCACCATGGAATTCTTTCAGGACGCTCGAAAACATCAGTGAAAATTATGTGTTGTTAAAAGCATCTTTGCCGACCCACTGTGAAGAGCTCAGCAAATTTATAATGTCTAAGTTTAAACCGTCGGATATCTGTGTAGTGGGTCGTGAGAGGTCAAAAGCTTTGATGGCTTATTTTGAAAACGAACTTCAAAAATTATCGGGCTCAGAAAAAATAAACCTTCCTCAAAGCATTGTTAAGGATGACTTCAAATTTGAAGAGGGCTACAAGTATATGGACACTACTAAATCGGTGTACATCGTAACCGAATTTGACGACCCCAATATTGTGTTTAACTTTTTGAGACATATCAATGTGATGCGGAAACAGCGTGCTGTGACAGTGATTGGGATGCCATCCTGGCTGGACTATCCCAGGGATTTTTATAGTTTATTTTCGCAGTTAAATGTAATAATTACTACTTCTTCTTTCGCTGATATTAATTCCTCAGAAGTGGCCTCCTTTAAAAAGTCGTTTTTTCAAGCGTATCAAACTTTTCCTATGAGAGAAGCCTATGAAGGATACGATGCTATACGATATTTGGCAAAAATGTTGGCTACCTATGGTCGAAAATTCCCAATTTATGGCGATATAAGTACCCAATATGGATTAGCTTCAGGATTTAGATTGGAGAAAATCATAGACGCTTCTAAACCGATTGATGACCGATTGTTGAATATCCAATGCATTGAAAACAAAGCTTTATTTATAGTTCAATTTGACCAGTTCCGATTCAATAAAGTCCAATAATCAGCATATGCTGGAGAAAAGACAAGATAAGATCAAAAGACTTATCAGGCAGCGACAATCGCATTTTACTGTCATATTAGAGAATGTAAGGGATCCACATAATATTGGTGCAGTCATGCGGACTTGTGATGCAGTAGGTATTCGTGAAATTTTTCTAATCTATAGCCACGCCGAAGAACATCAACAATTCATATTGGGCAAAAGAGCATCTTCAGGTGCCAGAAAGTGGGTTGAAGTATATGAATTTGATGATATCAAAACAGGGATGGATTATGTCCGCAGCAAAGGATATGAGAAAATATGGGCGACTAAAATTTTGCCCGGCAGTAAAGGATTATATGAAATTGACTTTACGGAGAAAATAGCGCTCTTGTTTGGAAACGAACATTTTGGTGTAAGCGATGAAGCACTGTCTTATGTAGATGGCAATTTTATTATACCTCAGGTAGGAATGGTTCAAAGCCTGAATATATCGGTAGCCTGTGCCGTCACTTTGTACGAAGGGTATCGCCAGCGAAAATTAAAGGGATATTATGATGAGCCTACACTGTCATCTCAAGAACAGGAAGAACTCTTTGACCACTATGCTCAGAGAGAACTTTTAAGGATAAAAGGCAAAAACTCCATCAAAATTCAAAAAGGCTAGCCTAATTCTATGGTATCTGATTCTTTGGCTAGTTTGGCTTCAAACGGAAGATCCTCAGGCACATATATTTTATGCATCTCCTGTAACCTTTGATCAGAGTGCATGGGATCGTGGTGAAAAAAATACAACTTTTTTACTTTGGCTTCACGTGCAAACTGAATCGTCTGCGGAAATGAACTATGTCCCCAACCTACTTTTTCAAGGTATTGATTATGATCGTATTGAGCATCATGGATCAGCACATCCGCTTGATGAGCTAAATCAAATCCGGAGGTCCAATCATGCGTTTTGGGTGTATCTCCGGTGCCTAGTGAGACTTCATGATCCGGTATATAGGTGACCGTATGTTTTTCATCGTTGATTCGATATCCGAGAGTAGGCCCGGGATGACAAACAAAAGCGGATTCAATCTCAAGGTGACCTATTTTTAAACTTCTTCGAGGCATTGCGAAAAACTGTAATTCGGCTTTAAAATCCCTAATCCGGACAGGAAAAAGAGGTGGAGAAAGATATTTGGTGAGGGTCATGATCAATTCATCCGAATTGGAGGCTGGCCCGTAAATGTTGATTTTGTTTTTGGGATTAAAAAACGGTGTGAAAAAACCCAGCCCCTGAATATGATCAAAATGCATATGGGTGAGTAAAATATGAAATTCATGGAAAAATTTGATATAATTGCTATCCGCAAGAATCTTGACTCCTGAACCGGCGTCAAGGATGACCATGACACCATCATCGACTATAGTCACACAGGAGGTATTGCCACCAAAAGTCTGGGTATCATTATTAAAAGTTGGGATGGAGCCACGGGTACCCCAAAATCGTATGGTCATGGTTATCGTTGGATCAGGTTAAAATAAATGATGGCCCCTAACTCCCTTTGAGCGAGCCCGACCAGAGGTATACAAATAACAAGGAGTTTTTGTTCTATTTCTTCAAAATTGCGCATCCAGTATTCGCCTTGCATGATACTCCTGCTACTTAATACTTTTACAAAAGGCAGGTCGAGTATTTTGATGGTCAGGCCATGTTGCTCGTCTTCGTAAAACCTGTCGTCCCAGTCCCGGGATTCAATTTCACCGGATTCATTAAATTTTCTTCCCAGTAAAAATTCTGCAGATTCATTGTAATAAATCATTTTGCCGTCGTGATCCACTAAGGCGATGGGGGTAGACAGATATTCTGATAATTGGCGGGCTAATATAAATTCAACATTTTGGGCAGGCATCTTTATAGGCTTTATCTCACCTCCAAATTAGGATATTTTTACTAAAACGCGTTTATTAAAATTGATCAATATTAGTATTTGAAGGCGTAAAATGTGCTTTGGCGATCTCATCTGTCCGGGTACCTCCTCATTGCCTGATGTTCCAGGAGATTACTTTGAGCTTCATTTAATTCAAGGCTTAAATGAGGGAAGCAAGTGACTGCAATAGGAGGTTGATATGATCAGTATGTTGGTCTGGCTTTAGATCTTTGTAATTCTGGAAAGCAATATTGGCAGCTTTGAGGTCTTCGATTTCCAAAAAGGCAAGACCAAGATTAAAATAGACATCTGCAAAATTAGGAGCAATTTGAATAACCAATTGGAAATGTAAAATAGCGAGTCTAAACTGTCCAAGTGAAAAGTAGGCATTGGCCAGGTTAAAATGAGACTCAAAATGTCTTGGATCTTCTATCAAGGCCTTGGTAAAAAAATCTAAGGCCTCCACCATTTTCTGTTTATGAGCTGCGATCACTCCGAGATTGCACAAGGAGGGAGCCGTATTTTCATTGTTTTCTATTGAGCGGAGATAATAATCTTCCGCAGTAGGGTCATTACGCAGATCAAGCTTGAGAGCGAAATCAAAGACATTTTCAGATAGGGGCAGGGTATTGTTTTCGATCGATGGAATAGGGGGGGCAAATAGATTTAGCTGTCCAGCAGGCCCAGTGCTCATAAGATCATCAGCACGAATAAAATCTATAGGCTGAAAGCGTCGCTTTTGATAAGGAATGATCTTTGCCACAATGTGAAATTATAAAAATTTCAATCAACAAATTAGCGAAAAAGTTAATTCGTTTTTTTAAACAACAGTTACAATGGAAGATTTATTTACAGCCCATATCTGACCTCGACAAAGGGTCATTATTAGGGAAACAATTTCCTGACATAATCCGTACCGAAGCATAACGCTGCAAGTTCGAATCAAAAAGACCATTAGCCAAGAAGTCTGTCAATTGATCTATCTCGGTTTCAGTCAAGCCAAGTGGTCGTATTAATTCCGAAATTCTGTTTGGGCTTACATTTGGGTTTTCTGGAATGCCTTTATTAAAGTATTCGACTACTTCTCTAAGTGAATTTTTACTGGCACCATGGAAATAAAACCCGACATCCTTAAGATTATACAATTGAGGTACTTTAAATTTAAACATATCTTCATCACGGTAAGTAAAACCACCTCTGCCTAGATTCCTTTTATCATTGGCATTTGTAGCGAATGGTGTATTCTCAGATTGGTACAAATCTTTTACACCAATGGCCTGGAATTCCATTGAATTAAACGAAGGGCTTTTATGGCAATTGACACAGCCGGCTTTACCAAAAAACAACATTGCACCATTCATTTGATTGGTGGTCAATGCAAGATCATCGCCTTTGAGCCATTTTTGGAACGGAGCCTGATTGGTCAATACAGTCCTGAAATACGCTGCTATCGCTAATCCTCCAGTTTCTCTGGAATATCTTTTGGCTACAGGAAATTCTGGAAAGGCTGCGTCAAATAAAGGAGTGTATCCTAGTCTGTCCATCGTAGGTTTGTCTACTACCTGTCTATGCACGATCAGTGCTCTTTGATTATTAGCTTCCAGACCTTCGAAAATCTTTGTGTTTATTTCAATAAGTGTATCTTGCTTCCATACAGATTCCGTGCCAATATTGACACCGGTGCTACCAAAAGAACCTGCCCACAATGCATTGGTCACATAAGTAAGATTAATGGTAGGGAGTGGTCTGGCACCTTGAGCATCAACTTCATTCCCATCATAAAGATCAATCTTTTTTCTTCCTTCACCAGATTTACCAAATCCGATGGCACCATCAGCAATCCCCTGGAATCTGCCGGCGGTAAATCCAACGGATGGAATATGGCAACTACTACATGAATAAGTATTTAAGGAGATGTCATGCTTAGCTCCTAATGCAAGACCAGTCTCAAAAAATAAAAGCTGGCCGAGGGCTACTTTAGATTCTGTGACCGGATTTTTTTTGTCCTGGTTGGGTAAATGATGAAGATCATAACTCTCTGGCATCACAAAATAACTTAGGTCGTTGGTAGGACTGTGAGAGGCCACTAAAGTCTTTAAATCTTGCTCTAATACAGTATCAGGTTTAACTTCATGCTCACATGAAATAAAAACAAAAAATACAAATACAAGCAAAAGGGTAGAACAAAACTTCATAGGCTATATTGCTTTGTGCCGTAAATTTAGGATTATTTACGACTTCAAGGCAGGTTTGCCAATTATTTTTTTTTAATTAATTTGCTAAAAATCTGTCGTTTAGGCTGATTTTTTCTTTTTTGCGGCTGTGGTTGATTCTTCTTGTTCACCGGTAGCTTTGACCATAGGTTTGATGTCCGCTTTGGCCTGATTGATGCTTTCCTTCAGGGCGGTCATGATATCTACGATTGGGGTTTCTTCTTCTTTGACTGAGACGATTTCTTTGCCGGCTATCTTGGCCTGAATGATCTCCATCAACGATTCGAAGTAACGATCTTTCAACTCCAGGTCGCCAAATGACTTAGACATGGTCTCTACCAGCACATTGGCCAATTTTAGCTGAGCTTCGTCAATCTGGGCATTTCCTTCCAACTGAGGGACAGATTCGATATTTCGCAATTCATTGGGATATCGTAGCATATACATCATCAGTCCAGGACCGCTGGGCGCAATCAGTACCACTTCTTCTTTTTCCCTTAGTACGACTCTGCCTACTGCCAATCTGTTAGACTGGTCGAGACAAGATTTCAGCAGGGCATATGCTTTAGTGGCCACCTCTCCATCAGGACCTGCAAAATAGGGAGTATCAAATAATGCAGGATGGACTTCAGATTTATCCACAAAGGCTTCAATATCAATGATTTTTGTGCTTTTAAGCCTGATTTTTTCCAGATCTGCAGACTCCATCAGGACATATTGATCCGGAGCATACTCGTATCCTTTGACGATATCTTCTGATTTTACACTCTCACCACAAGATTTACATTTCTTATCATAGCCGATTGGGCTCATATCTTTTTTGTGCAACTGCCTGAAGCTCACTGATTGAGAGGTTTCGATTGCATTGTATAATCTTATCGGTATAGTCACCAATGAAAACCTGATATGACCTTTCCAAACTGATCTCATAAGCTTAAAATTTTGCTGATCAAAGAGGGAAGTATACAAATATCGTTCCAAGGTGGCCTGATTTTAATCCAGGTCTGGCCTGAACTGCACAAACACAGGTTCACGAAGTGTCTCATTTGGTGTAATGGAAGCGTATTGTATCTCGCAGTGGCGCTCTGGCTTTAACCAAACAGTATTTTTTTCTTCTTCCATTTGTATTTCTACCTGTTTGGAGCTGGTTACAATAGGGTCTAATACATTTTTTCTAATCTCCAGGAGCATGGCTTCGTCGAATCCGGACCCAACCCTCCCTCGATAAGTGTAAGTGCCATCTTCCCCCTTTGATACAAGTTGCAGCGAGCCAAAATGTTTTTCACGATCACCTTTACCGTAGGTATACCCTACTATAAGGCATTCCATGGTGGTTCTGAATTTTATTTTTAGCCAATCAGAACTTCTCTTGCCGGGTGTATAAATACTGTCTTTTCTTTTTGCCATCACGCCTTCTAATTTCAATTGTTCTGCCGCCTTCCACAATTTAGGGCCGTCTGTAAAAACATCGCTTGATCTAAAGACAGTTTTGGACTTGATGATATCTTTTATCCATTCTTGCCGCCTCATCAATGGTTCTCTGAGCAAATGCCTGCCATCCAGGTACATAATATCAAAAATGTAACAAAAGGCAGGCTTAGATTTCCTGACGGTATCGATGGCAAAGCTTCCAGCATGCATTCTTGAGATCACATCTTTAAACACAGGTATTCCTTTGGCATCAAGACATACTATCTCCGCATCTAAGATTGCCACCGTGACATTGAGATTATCCCTGGCTTTGACCATCTCTGGAAATTGAGCAGTGATGTCTCTGCCGGACCTGGACAAAATTTTGATTCCTTCTTCGTCAATGTACAAAATCACCCTGATGCCATCCCATTTGACCTCATAAAGATATTGGTCTGAAGAGGCCGGTATTTCACTGGCAGCAGTAGCGAGCATTGGTTCTATAAGTGTCTTTCTATCCCATTGGCTACGATCTACACGCTCTAGCAACCATTCTTTGCCTTTGGTATTGTGCATTCTGAATTCACCCTCCAATTCTGCACTATACAATCTAAAATAAAAGCCATCTTTTTTGGGTTTGGTGATTTCAAAACGACCCTGGGCAAATATCCACATGGGGCCTCCGCCATATTCACCTTTCGGTATGACCCCTTCAAAATGTAGGTATTGGATGGGATGTGGTTCGGTTTCGACTGCCATTCTTTTGATACCTGGTTGATCCGGCATTCCACGTGGTACGGCCCAGCATCGCAATACTCCATCTATTTGCAAGCGAAGATCATAATGAAGTCGTGATGCATGATGTCGATGGATCACGAAGGCGTTAGGCGTGTTGTACTCATTTGGCAATTCTCCTTTAGGCTCAGGACTTACTTCGAAATCTCTTTTCTCCTGGTAGGAAGCTAATTGCTCTGGACTTTTATGTTTGATTCCTTCAGGATTGGCTGGAATAGTCTTTTTAGGGGTCAGCTTGCGAAAAGGATGGAGCTCGGTTGCTTTGCTATAAAATCCATCCCAGGCGTCACCTTGTTGTTTTACCAGGTCTACGACATTGTGAATATTAAATTGTTTACCACTTTCTATTTTAGCTAAAGATTTCCACTCAAAAGGCATGGATACTGGAGCTGTTGGTTTGCCTCGAAGGGAATAGGGTGCAATGATGGTCTGAGAAGCATGATTGCGTTGGATATCGATAAATATTTTTTCCGTTCTTTGGTTTTTGCGGATATTGAGTGTACAGGTGTCTTTATGAGCGGCCACAAATTCTTCTACGATTTTTTTTAAAATTTCGATGACGATTTCATATTCATGGGAGGGATCGATAGGCACAAATAGATGCAATCCTTTGTTGCCACTCGTTTTCACGAAAGGTGTATATCCCAGGAGTTCCAAAAACTCTTTTAAGGATAGGGCTATAGTCTTGGTTTGATCCCACCATCCTTCTTCGGGCGGATCGAGGTCAAAAACCAGCACATCCGGTTTGGTGAAATTGGGTCGACGGCAATTGGCGATGTGCAATTCTAATCCAGCCAGGTTGGCGATCCACACCAGTGTAGCTTCTTCATCAGCGATGATATAATGTTTGGTTTCTTCTTTTCCCAAGGGCACGCTATCTATCCATTCAGGCGTCCAGTCTGGTTTGTTTTTTTGATAAAATACTTCTCCTTCTATACCATCAGGATATCTGATGAGGCTCAGTGGGCGTCCTTTGATATATTTTAGAATGGTTGGCGCAATTTGCAGATAATATTGAATAACCTCTGCTTTGAGAATACCTTCTTTTTTGTAAATACTTTTTTCAAGATTGCTGAGTTTTAGCAATCTCTTGCCGATCTGTGCGTTGTGAAATGTCGATTTAGCCATTAGATATTAAACCCGGGAGCTCACAAAAGGATAAAATTACATAGAACCATTCTAAAATAATCTCATTTTGCAAATCCACCTGTTCAAATAGCACTTAACGACCGGATGCAGGGTTAATGAAGTATTACATCATCTGATACTTATCCTAAAAAATCAGCTATCAGCTTGAGGTATCAAGTTCAGGTGAATATGGGCATAAATATGAATTCGCATTCCAGCCGATACAAACCAGGTGATTTTGATAAGCTGACCCGGCTTATACTCCAATTATTAAAACCTTATTATTTGTGGATGTTGGTGATTGTAGCAGCGATGCTGACAGAAACGGTGATGGGTTTAGCAGCCCCCTGGCCTTTAAAGATCATCATCGATAATGTCATCGGAGGCCGGGCTTTGCCCGAATGGTTGACATGGGCTCAGAATATATCCCTCGGATCAACGGCCCTATCACTCGCTCTCCTGTCTGGTATAGCCTTGGTTATGTTGACCGTTCTCGATGGATTGGCTGCCTACCTGGATAATTATTTTACAGAGAGGGTGGCACAAAATATTGCCAGTGATCTTCGACGCAAGATATACCATCATCTGCATCGGTTATCCCTGGCTTTTTACGACACCCACCAGATAGGAAAATTGGTAAGTACGATTATGGAAGATGTGAACACGTTCCAGGTTTTTATTTCTTCTACATTGGTGACCATATTGATCGACGCACTGAGTATTGTGGGCATGTTCTCATTGATGTTTTATCTTAAATGGGATTTTGCATTGATAGCAATGAGTGTGGCCCCCTTTCTGTTGATATTTGTCATTCGATTCAAAAGTGTAGTGAAGACAGTGACTCATGAAGTACGCGCAGATCAGGCAGAGATGTTAACGATCATTCAAGAGGGATTGGAATCGATGAAAGCAGTAAATGCTTTCGGAAGGGAAGAATTAGAAGAAAATAAACTCCAGCAAATTAGTTTAGACACATTGCAGGCTGCTCTTAAAGCCAGAAAGCTTAAGTCAGTTATCTCTCCGGTCTTCACCTTAGCCGTGTCCGTGTGCACTGCTTTTGTTCTTTGGAGAGGAGCCACCCTTGTCATCTCGGATGTAATGAGCATAGGTGCCCTGACCGTGTTTTTAGCCTATCTCAATAAATTTTTTAATCCTGTTAAAGACCTGGCAAAAATGACTGTAAATATCGCTCAAGCGATAGTGGCTTTAGAGCGAATACAACAGATCCTGGATGCGGATATGATAATTCCCGAAAAGCCTAATGCTATAAACCCAGCTACTCTTACTGGTGATATCGAATTTCATCACGTATATTTTTCTTATAATCAGGACAAGCCTGTTTTAAAGGATATCAACCTCCATATTCACCCAGGTCAGAAGATCGGCATCTGCGGCCCTACCGGCAGTGGCAAGTCCACTCTGATCCATCTTATCCCAAGATTATACGAAGCTACCTCCGGTCGAATCAACATCGATGACAGGGATATTACCGATTACACCCTGCATGGGTTACGGAGTCACATCTCACTGGTGTTGCAGGAGACCTTGATTTTTTATGGTACTATTCGGGACAATATAGCTTATGGCAAACCGGATGCGACAGAATATGAAATCGTAGAAGCGTCTAAAATCGCTCAGTTGCATGAATTCATTTCAAGTTTACCTCGAGGTTACCAAACCTTTGTTGGCGAAAGAGGTATTACCTTGTCAGGTGGTGAGCGACGAAGAATAGGAATAGCCAGGGCGATCTTGCGCAACACGCCTATACTACTTTTGGACGAACCAACTGCATCTCTGGATATAGAATCTGAAATGAAGGTCTGCAAGGCGCTCGATAAGCTGAAGATGGACCGAACGGTGATCACTATTTCGCATAAACTGTATACAATCGTTAACTCAGACCATATATTTGTCCTTAAGGACGGTCGAGTAGTAGAGGAAGGAACACACGAAACTTTACAGACACAAGGAGGTGTGTATGCAGACTTGATTCGATTGAATGAGGTGGAATACGGTGAAAACCAACCTTGAGCCGTCCAAGTGTCAGTCAAAACAAGGTATCCTCTTATGACTATTCTAAACCAAAATATTTTTATTTCTTTATGCCCAAAATGAATACCTATGAAAATTGGCCTTCTATCAGATACCCATTCTTTTTTGGATCCATCCTTATTGGAATTATTTGAAGACAGGGACGAGATATGGCATGGGGGAGATTTTGGATCCCAGGAAGTTATCGATCAACTTAAGGCATTCAAGCCGCTGCGAGGAGTGTTTGGAAACATAGATTCCCAAGAGATCCAACGACAGTTTCCACTGGATCTATACTGGAATATCGGAGCTTTCAAAGTATATATGACTCATATAGCAGGATATCCGGGCAAGTACGCGGCCAGGGTAAAAAAACAATTTTTGGCCAACCCGGTAGATCTGTTTATTTGTGGGCATTCGCATATCCTCAAGATCATCAAAGATCCTATCTACAACCACCTGCACATCAATCCTGGAGCCTGTGGGCACGAAGGATTTCACGCTGTACGCACAGCTACGAGGTTTGAAATCAAAGACCATAAACTGATAGATCTGGAAATCATCGAATTGGGACCAAGAGGTAGCCTGAGCTAATCATAAATAAATGATTGGATGCCCATCAATGTCTAACTTTGCTATCCATGTCTATCGATCCTACAGAAGAAGCTCCCACCCTTGAAAATGATGACTTACAAGAAGAACTCATCATCACTATTGATAAAAAACAATCGCCGGTGCGGATTGACAGTTTTCTTACTGAAAAAATTAAAAATGTGTCCAGGACCAGAATTCAAAATGGTCTTAGAGCTGGGTCCATCACCGTAGATGGCAAAGCTGTCAAGCCCAATTATAAAGTCATGCCACTGAATGCAATCAAAGTAATATTGCCTCATCATGAAAACTATGATATCGTCGCCGAAGATATTCCATTGGATATCATCTATGAAGACGAAGACTTGCTCGTGGTCAACAAACCTTCAGGTATGGTCGTGCATCCGGCCATAGGCAATCCACGAGGCACTTTATTAAATGCACTTTCATTTTATCTTGATTTTAGCCCCGATAGCAGCACAAAATCGAGTCCGAATTTTGAAAGATTGGGTCTGGTGCATCGAATAGATAAAGAGACTTCAGGATTATTGGTTATAGCTAAAAATGAATATGCCTTGTCGCATTTGGCCCGGCAGTTTTATGATCATACTACATCGAGAGAATATGTAGCCCTGGTATGGGGATCGCCAGAAGACGATGCAGGATCGGTAGACCTACCTATTGGCAGACATCCCCGCCACCGTCAGTTGTATACAACCTTTCCTGAACGGGATGCGGGAAAACATGCGGTGACTCATTGGGAGTTGATGGAGCGTATGTATTATGTCTCGCTGATAAAATGTAAGTTGGAGACAGGTCGTACGCATCAGATCAGGGTACATATGCAGTCACTGGGTCATCCTGTTTTTAATGACGAAAGATATGGGGGCAATAGAATAGTAAAAGGCACCGTCTACTCAAAGTATAAACAATTTGTGGACAATGTGTTTGCCGGTTTCCCAAGACATGCACTGCATGCCAGGACCCTTGGATTTGTGCATCCGACTACAGGCAAAGCGCTATCATTTGATTCTCCTCTACCAGCAGAAATGGAGGAGGTAGTACAGAAATGGCGTCATTATGTCGAACATCAGAAACTATTAAAAACATGAATTTAACTGATCGGATAAGGGCATGTGCCCAACTGGGACAAAAATTAATCACAGATCTTCCATTACAGCTGGATCTGTTACAAAAAGTCAAGAATGAAAATATATGGTTTGACCAGGAGCAAGTCCTATTCGCCGTTCAAAATATAGTTGAAGGTTTTCTCACAGAAGACTTGCTTTCCTCATGGATACAGCCCTATCATTTAAAAGATGGACAGCCCAAAAGGATCGGTATCATCATGGCTGGCAACTTGCCTTTGGTAGGATTTCATGATGTCTTGTCCGTGTTCATGGCCGGACATTACAGTAAAATCAAGCTTTCTCATAAAGACAGCCTCCTCTGGCCTTATGTGATTGGGCTTCTAAGTCAAATAGATGTTCGCACCGGACCTTTTTTTGAACTGGTCGAAAAGTTGAATGATATAGATGCACTGATCGCTACTGGCAGTGATAATTCTGCCCGTTATTTTCACTATTATTTTGCACATCATCCTCATATCATTAGGAATAACAGGGTAGGGGTGGCAGTGATTACTGGCAGAGAATCTGACTATGACCTTCTGATGCTGGGGCAAGATGTATTTCAGTATTATGGTCTTGGGTGTAGAAATGTGTCCTCCTTAATGGTGCCGGAGGGATATGACATCACCAGACTATGTAAATCATGGGACCAATATGCCGCTGCCAGGGATAATCGAGCATACTCCAATAATTACGATTACAATATGGCGATCTACATGATGAATAAAGTACCTTTTTTAGTCAATGATGCTATTTTGTTTGTAGAAAGTGAGGAGATAGTATCCCGACTGGCTGTGATCCACTATACCTATTATAAGGACCTGTCAGAAGTGATCACCAGGTATGAGAGCAACAAAGATAAGATCCAGGTGATGGTGTGTCATGAGCCCCTGCCTGGTGTGCCGATTTTGTCACCGGGTCAGGCACAATGCCCTTCCCTGGAGGATTATGCGGATCAGGTTGATACCCTACAATTTCTTCAAAGGCTATGACCCGAAAAGAAAAAGCGGTTCGGATATTGGATATCCTGGAAGATTTGTTTCCCAAAGTGGAAGTGCCTTTGCAGCACAAAGATCCCTACACCTTGATGATAGCGGTGCTGCTCTCTGCGCAGTGCACCGATCTCAGGGTAAACCAGGTGACGCCACAATTATTTGCTCTGGCTGACAATCCGAAGGATATGGCTAAACTTACCCCGGGCCAAATCGAAAAAATAATCAAGCCCTGTGGACTGGGGCCAGCCAAATCAAAAGCAATTTATGCTACTTCTAAAATACTCCTGGAAAAATTCAATGGTGAGGTGCCCGCTGATTTGGCAGCACTCGAAACTCTGCCAGGTGTGGGTCATAAGACTGCTTCAGTCGTGATGTGTCAGGCATTTAATATTCCTGCGTTTCCTGTAGATACTCATATCCATCGGTTGGCGTACCGATGGGGTCTCAGTGATGGCTCCAGCGTAAAACGTACTGAAGAAGATTTGAAAAAATTGATTCCGCAATCCCGTTGGATCAAGTGCCATCTTCAAATCATCTTGTTTGGAAGAAAATATTGCCCGGCCCGTGGGCATGTGCAGGAGAAGTGTCCGATTTGTTCGGTTTATGGGTTGAAGAATAGGATGTGATTTTTACCATAGCGATAGTGTAGTTACATCCATAAAAATACCTATCAATATATGTACTTAGTCGCCTAAGGTTAAGTTTAATAATCTGTTTAGAAGATTAGAAAGGCAAGCCCAAAGAAAGATTAAACTGCAGGTCGTTGAGTTTTCTGAAAGTAGGGGTGTGGGTGCCATTTTCCTGAAGGTAAGGCGTGCGCAATTTTAAACCAGCATCAAACCGGATCAAAAAATAACCAAAATCCAAACGAATACCGGCTCCTGAACTCAGATACACTTGAGAAAGAAATTTGGATGACAGCTCACCACCTTCGAGCAAAGGATCTTTTTTCAATAACCAAACATTGCCTCCATCAAATAAAAATGCCCCTTTTAAAACGGAAAAGATATCAAATCTATACTCAGAACCGAATTCGAGCTTAAAATTGCCGGTTTGGTAAAAACTAAAACGATTATTTTGGATATCATTTTTGACGATACCTGGACCAATTTCCCGAATAGCCCAGCCCCGGATACTGTTGGGGCCACCAACATAAAACTGCCTGATAAAAGGTATACTGTTGTCTGAGGATCCAAAGGGTAGGGCTATACCCGTGGCAAGACGAAAGCCAAATTGATCTGTGCCAGACAATCTCCAAGTAAATCGGCCATCGATGTCCAATCTACCAAACCTGGAGACTTTGGGTAACACTGGATTTTTAGTAAATATACTGACCAATCCGGTCTCTATGCCGGAGGACTCAAAACTGAGTAATACTCTTGAAAAATTTTGATTGGCATACTGATTATTAATGTCCATGGTGATCTCTTTGAGCACCAATCCTGCGAGGAGCCTGTCTTCAAAACTTTTTTTGAGAAATTCAGGGGCTACCTTAAGAAATCCTGCTGACAGATCATAATTGAGATAATCAAAGCCTACAGGATTAAAGCGGTAAAATATCCTGTTGTCTTTGGTAAATTCATAACCAAAACTAATCTTGGATTCCCGCTGGACAGAAGGTTCAGTAATCCCCTCAAATGAATTAAAAAACAAGTCATAGACATTAGCGACATTGATGCGTGTACGAGAACCATTTTTTATATCTGAATATAATTTATCTGAGATTAATCTGGCTTGTCGTGCCATCCTTACAAACCCAATTTCCAAAAAACGAGGCAAAGCCAGGCTCAGCTGTGTATTGAGTCCTCTTGGTATCAGCAGTTGCCCTTCGACCAACTGGAATCCAATATTAGGAATCACAGAGGCTGTAAATTGCTCTCCACCTTTGAAGAGGTTTCTATGTCTATATTGCAATGCCAGTCTGAGATCCAGGAGCTTGTTACCCCCCACTTGGGTTTTGTTAGTGACATAGCTGGTCTCCAGATCGACCTGCACGTATTTTTTTTTGACAGCCGGCATGTATAGATTGATCGCCAGGCTGTCTGAGGCAGTCACTTCAGGAATAATGCTGACACTTCTATATATACCGAGATTCTGAAAAGTGTTGCGGGTACGTTGCAATGCGCTGAGATTAAATAATTCTCCTTGCCGGATATCTATGTATTTCTCAAAAATAGCAGGCTTCAGTATGGGGTTTCTGCTGCCAGAAGCATAGTGAATATTATTTATCACCGTATCAAATTGGGCGGCTGGATCGGTCAGACGATCATATGAATATACATTGATCTGTGAGATATGGTATTGTTTAAAATCGTTCTGTCCTTCTAAAGGTGACACAGTGCATTTAAGGTCGATAGATTGATGAGTCGAGTCGGAATAATAGTAGTCAAAACTGGATTTGCTGATTTGGTAATAACCTGCGTCTTGAAGGGCCTGAATGATTTTTGCCTGATCGGGGATAAGCACCTGCTCGTCAAGGGCATTACCTACGGCCAAACTGAGTTCAGATTGGATAGAATCAAGGATATGTTGTATGATGGCATTGTCTGAAATATATTCAATACTGCTAACCCTCAGTGGTACACCAGGAGCTACTGTATAAACGACACTAGCTTTTTTGTCATTTTGCTTTACTTTGTAGGTTACTTCCCCTTGGTAATAACCCGAAGCATTGAGATGTTTTATCAGATCTTCTTTGGTTTGCTCAGCCCCTTCGGGAGTATACCACATCGGTTTTTCGGAAAGTTTTTTGAGTACAAATCGATCCCACCAAGAGGTATCCTGCGGATCGGAGTGTTTAAAATAAACATTTAAATACCCTTTACCTAGACCATATCTGGGTTTGGGTACCACATATTTAATCCGGTCTCGATCAAGCTGGCGCCGGGTGAGCTCTGATTTTTTGAGCTTGACCTGGTTATTGATCAATAAGACTTTATCATCCGGTATAAATTTATTGATAGCACAGCCTGATGAAAGTACGAGAAACAAGAGGATGGCAGCAAGTGGTATATATTGGTTTATCTGTTTGATATAGTTATTTTTACCTTTAATGATTTCCCAAAGTAATGCAAAATTAATACGTTCGCTCAGCCACAAAAAGTATCGAAACAAATACAATTTTTTTATAGCTGAAGGAAGAAAAACGGTACTGGACATGTTGAAGGCAGGTTTTGACAAAATCTATACGATCTATGTGTCCGAGGAAATTTTAAACGAACATATTAATTTACTTACAAAGGTAAAAGATAAGTTAGTCCTGATAGGAACAAAAGATTTTGAGCAGATTTCTAACCTGGAATCTATCCCGGATATCATACTCATAGGTCATATTTCGGCTAAACCATCACCAGATCCCAGTTTGCTTCATTCAGGAATTCATCTATACCTCGACCAGATACAAGACCCAGGCAATATGGGCACTATCCTCCGTACTGCAGAATGGTTTAATGTCAAGTCAATAGGCATCAGTGAAGGATGTGCCGATATCTACCATCCAAAAGTCATTCAGTCCTCCATGGGAAGCTTTATCCGGGTCCATACCTGGTATGGCGAACTTTCAATGCCAAACTTGATACCTGGCATTCCAATCATTGGGGCTGATTTGAGTGGCACCTCATTATATACGGTTAAGCTGCCCGCTCATGGTGTCCTGGTCATTGGCAATGAAGGGCAGGGCATTTCAGCTCCAATCAGAGCCCTGATCACCAGTAGTATCAAAATACCTGCATATTCAACAAATATAGAATCGCTCAATGCGGCCAATGCGACGGCAATTGTCCTTTCAGAATGGCGTCGACAATTAAGGGGCTGATGGGGAAAGTCGTTTCAAAACTTTGATTAAATATAAAAGCACGGAAAATTTATTATGAATTCTTCCGTGCTTCTAATTATGTGGAGTGGATATTAAAAAGCGTGTCGCTGAATACCACTATGACTCATTCATCACTCTCTCCTGATGGTCTATCGACTCTTCGTGAATAGCACTAAGGATTTTGCTGATGAACTCTTCGCCAAGGCCTAATTTTTTTCCTTGGTCCTGGGTCTTTTCGATGATTTCATTCCATCGGCCAGATTGAAGAATACTGATATTATTGAGTTTTTTAAACATACCAATTTTGTCAGCCAGTTTCATTCTTTCGCCAAGCATATTGAGCAATTCTGCATCGACCACATCTATCTGATGACGGATATCTTCGATATTGTCCAAAAACTTTGGATCGGTAGATTGTTCGTCGCGCACTACTAGTCGACCCAGAATGTTTTTGAGGCCTTCGCCAGTGACTTGTTGGGCAGCATCACTCCAGGCAACATCAGGATTGCAATGGGTCTCTATCATCAGCCCATCATAATTGAGGTCGAGCGCTTTTTGAGCTACTTCCCACAGACCCGGTCTGTTGCCACAGATATGGCTGGCATCACAGATAATGAAAAGGTCAGGATATTGCCTGATCAATTCTATAGGGATCTCCCAGCGCGGAGTGTTTCGATAGATCGATTTGCCAAAAGCTGAAAACCCTCGATGGATGACACCTAACCGGGTGATTCCTGCTTTTTTCAGGCGTTCCAAAGCTCCGATCCATAAGGACATATCAGGGTTGATCGGATTTTTAATCAGGACAGGGATATCTACTCCCACCAGGGCATCAGCAATCTCCTGAACTGAAAAAGGATTGACAGTGGTACGAGCACCTACCCACAGTACATCGACTCCTGCTTTGAGGGCATCAAACACATGCTGCGTATTGGCTACTTCTGTGGCAGTCTTCCAGCCATATTCTTCTTTGACTTTTTTGAGCCAGGAAAGACCCGGACGGCCAATGCCTTCAAAACTTCCAGGTCTGGTACGTGGTTTCCAAATACCTGCTCTGAATAGGTCGGGTATGATCCCCTGAGCATGAATTTGAGCCGCTGTGGCCAATACTTGCTCCTCTGTCTCAGCACTGCAAGGTCCTGCGATGAGGTATGGCCTTTTAAATCCGGATTCTACGAATGGCCGTGTGGATAATGTTGCTGTTTCCATAATTTAAATGTAAAATTAATGAGATGATAGTTATTTCAATTTTTTAATATTTTTTTGATCTGATTGGCTTCTTCTATTAGGGATCTGAAGGTTTTAAAATCCTTTTTGATCAATAGACTTCTGAATCTGGAGAGGGTATTAATGTGTTCGTCGAGTACATCCAGGACATTGTCTTTATTTTGCTCAAAGATGGGGATCCACATATCAGGATTACTTTTTGCCAGCCTCACGGTGGAGCTAAAACCACCACTGGCTAATTCAAATATGGCATTTTCGTCTTTCTCTTTGGCCAAAACAGTCAGTGCCAAGGCAAAAGAACTGATATGGGATATATGCGATACATAGGCTACATGTACATCGTGTGACTTGGCATCGAGATACACGAGTTTGACACCTATCGCAGTAAGTAAAGACTCCAGTTGGCTTACTTTGGCCGGATCACTGTCTTTAATATCTATAAGTACACAGGTTTTTCCAAAAAACAAATCAGCTTCGGCTGCTTCGGGACCTGAAAATTCTGTACCGGCCATCGGGTGGGTAGCTATGAAGTTTTTTCTATTAGGATGATGCTCGATGGTTTTTAAGATTGCTTCTTTAGTCGAACCAACATCAATAACGGTTTGATGTGTCACCAGGTCCAATACCTGGGGCAATAAATGCTGAATGACATTAACCGGCACAGCTACTACGATCAGATCTGATACATTTATAGCCTCAGCCATCGGCATAGCCTGATCAATAATTTTTAATTGAAGTGCCTGATCGAGGTGACTGGCATTGAGATCTACACCAATCACCGTTCCGATGAGTCCTGTTTTTTTGGAAGCCAATGCAAAAGAGCCGCCTATATGTCCTACTCCGATCACGGTCATCGTCTTCATACTTTTTATTACGATTGTTTGTGTTGTGATTCAATTCTATTATAAGCCTGGTCAAAAATGTCCGTCGTAGTACATAAAGATATTCTCACGTAGTGTAATCCATTTTTACCAAAGATGCCACCGGGAGTAATAAATACGTGGTGGTCCGCGAGGATACGATCACTCAGTTCATAACCATCTTTGATATTATCAGGAACCTTAGCCCATAGAAACATACCTTTTTGATCTGCCTGGTAAGTACAACCAAGAAAGTCCAAAATGCGACAGGCATGCCGTTTACGCTCATAATAGATCAGATTGAGCTGTTGATACCAATCATCACCCAATTGTAAAGCTTTGACGGCAGCCATCTGCATAGGTAAAAACATGCCACTATCCATATTGCTTTTAAACCGCAGGATGTAGTCGATCCAGGTCTTATTGGTAGCGACCATGCCAACTCTCCACCCAGCCATATTCTGGGCCTTACTCATTGAGTTGAGTTCTATGGCCTGGTCTTTGGCGCCTTCGATCGATAAGAGGGAGATATAGTCCTCATTGAGTACAAAACTGTATGGATTGTCATTACACAGAATGATATTTTTTTGTCTGGCCCAGGCCAATAATTTTTCGAGAAAAGGTTTATCTGCAGATTGGCCCGTAGGCATATGTGGATAATTGATCCACATCATTTTGTATTCACCGGGTTGTACATGGGCCAGGTCATCCAGATCTAATCGCCATTCTTTGTCAGGTGACAGATCGTAATATATAGGTGTGGCACCTGCCAGTTTGATGGCGGCACTATAAGTCGGATAACCAGGGTCAGGCACCAATACTTTATCGCCAGGATTGAGAAACGCCATGCAGATGTGCATGATACCTTCTTTGGATCCAATCAGAGGTAGTATCTCCGAGTCTGGATTTAGCTCAGTATGGAAATATTTTTTGTAAAAATCGGCCATGGCTTTGCGTAACTCAGGTCTGCCTTGATAACTCTGATAGCCATGAGCATCGGGCTTATGAGCCCAGGTATTCAAAGTCTCGATCACCTCAGGGTGTGGTGGCAGATCCGGAGACCCTATACCCAGGTTGATAATCTCAGCCCCTTGCGCGCGCATCTGCGCGATCTGCTTGAGTTTGGTCGAAAAATAGTATTCTTCGACGGTAGCGATTCTATGAGAAGGTTCAATGATCATAGTGTTTTCCTTTTGGGTATAGGCCTAAGATTTTAACTTCGTGGGACAAGGATCTTACACTGTCTATGGCTTCGTTGAGATGCTTTTGATCTTCCCCTACCAGGTCTATCCAAAAAGCATACTCAAAAGGTTTGCCTAAGATGGGGATAGATTGGATTTTAGTGAGATTAGCTTTGCGAATCGCCAGTTCGGACAGGACTTTGTGAAGGCTACCGAACTGATCCAGTACTGTCAGAATGATGGATGCTTTGTTAGAACCAGGCTCAGGAGCAGCTTTAGATTTTTTCTCGAGGATTAAAAAACGGGTAAAGTTTTTCTTGTTGGTTTCTATAGCTGGGGCCAAAATATCGAGGCCATACAAATCTGCTGCAAGTGAGCTTCCTATAGCCCCTTTGGTTTTGATTCTTTTTTCTTTCACTTCACGGACACTTAAGGCTGTATCGACACTTTCGATAAGTTTGATATGAGGATAGGCTTTGAAATACGCTCTGCATTGTTCGATAGCAATGGGATGGGAATAGACTTCTTTTAAATCTTCTACACGTGTTCCAGGCCAGCCTATCAGGTTTTGTTTGATGCGCAGGTAGACTTCTCCATCTATAAATATATTGGACCTATTGAGTAGATTAAAATTGGGCATCAACATGCCATATATTGTATTTTCAATCGCCATGGCACCAAAATGTACCTCACGATGCTTGACCATGTCGACGACTTTGTCAAAGGTGTCTATTTCCATCACTTCGATGTCATGGTCTCCAAAGTATTTTCGCACAGCGATGTCATGAAAAGCACCTTTATATCCCTGTATAGCAACTCTCAGCACGCCGTTGAGTGGAGAGGGCTGAGGTTTCTTCGTATCCGTATTTTCTTTACTCATAAAGTATTAGTCAATGCATAAAAAAAATGAAGGGAGCCTCGATTTTTCAAGGACTCCCTTCAGTTTATTTCTTTTGATGGTATCAGATCAAACTTTGGTCATCCTACTATGTATAAAATAGTAGCTAAAATAAAAACCAAAATAAGATTGTTTCATCACGGGCACAAATATAGAAGATTTGTTGAAATTAGTTTCGCTAGTGAAATATTTTTATTTATAATATACGAATATTGGAAATAACAAAAAGGCAGGAGTGATGTAAATGGTGGACAAACCGTAATTACAAGGGTAGGACATCTACTTCCACTTTTATTTTTTGGTCACCTGCACCAAAATAAATGCCTTTTACAGGAGCGATGTCACTATAATCCCTGCCAAAGCCGGTCCTGATATGTCGGTCAGTCGGAATCAAATTATTGGTTGGATCAAATTCTATCCATCCCATATCCGGGATATAGACTGCCAGCCAGGCATGAGAAGCATCAGTACCCTGGAGTTTTTCTTTGCCTGGAGGCGGTTTGGTTTCGAGATACCCGCTCACGTATTTGGCAGCCAGCCCCAAGCTCCTGAGACATGCTATAGCCAGATGAGTAAAGTCCTGGCAAACACCTTTTTTCTCCCGGAGAATAGTCTCTATCGGTGTATTTATCGTGGAGAATCCGGATTTAAACTCAAATTCAGTGAAAATTTTCTGGCACAAGCTTCTGGCGCCTTCATACAATGTAACATCAGTGGGAAAGCAGGAATGGGCAAATGCGATAACATCTTCGTTCCATTGGGTGAATCTTGAAGGAAGCATAAATTGGAGCAATTCTATTCTTAATGCAGTATCCTGCTGGAACAAACCTTTGGCATCAAGATAGGAAATGGAATTGATCAACAAGGGGGGCATAGAGATGACCTCCACCTCACTAATAGAGGTCACTTCCAGTTTTTTATGCGCTTCATGCAATGAAAAATAATGTTTAGTGTTTCCAAAATAATCCGACCTGGATGTAATCGAGTTGGGAATAGGATTGACCAGCAATTGAAAAGAATGGCAGATTTGATTTTTTAAATTGAGGGGCTGAAGGCAAAACACACCATGGTAATTGTCTACGGGGTGATCATAAGTGTAAGTAGTAAGGTGTTTTAATTTATATCGCATCTGTCTCTGAGATATCCTCCGACTCCATGGAAGTATGGTGAAAAGTAGAATGATTAAAATACTGACTAGTCAGTTGATTTGTAACAGCAGATATAAGACTATAAACTTTTGAGAGCAATTTATCCAGGGCTGGCCTGTACTCAGAGATCTCTTCGTATTGGATCAATAAGTCAATGTCAGATAATTTGATCAAGGTATTGGCTTCGAGTACATTTTTCTCCGCCTTACTGAGCCCGTATTCATCTTTGTTTTTAGGCAGCTTGGAGAGGCAATCAGCTAACATGTCCAATTGATAAGAAAGGGTGAATGGCAAGTGACTATCGAGCAATATCATTCTGAGGCTCGTAGAAAGACTGAGATGGGATTTATAGAGATTTCGATAGTGGGCTATAAGATGATGATTTTCTAAGACCACTTCTACTAATTCATGCTCAGCGGCATCTGATTGTTTGAAGCTAAATGAAGATCTGATGACAGATATCAAGCCCTGGATCCTTTCGATGTAAATTCCTGTCTCCAGCAAATAAAAACCATGATCTCTCAAAAAAGTGGATGATATATTGCCATAAAAAGCCAGTAATCGAATATTTAGTTTTTCAAGACTGTGAGTCAATTTATTCATATTGGCAGGGTTTGCTCTCAGAAGATACTGAAGCGTATCTCTCAGCAAAGCAATGATCCTGCTGGAATCGTTATTCCATTTATCACTCACCACATGGATGGTTTCGATCAACGACCTCAAATCATAACTAACAGAGCCGGATCTTCGCTGATCGGTGATCAATGAAAAAATTTCATTAAAAGGTTGGAGTTGTATCTCTGAATCTTCATCTGTAAAACCCGGGTAAGTATTGGACAGGTGAGTAACTGCTTTTAAAATAAGGGTGATATATTCTGATTGATGCTCTGATTGATAATTTGCATTATTAAGCCGATCTATGACTATCCGTAGAAAATTGGTAAAAGCTAACGTACGTTCATACAATCTACCAACCCAAAACAAATTTTCAGCAGTCCTGCTCGGTAACGCGTGGATTTGTTCTTTGATAAGCGATGTCTTCGACACACTGTGATCCAAAACGGAAGATGCCTGGTCAGTCACCACCCAGGTATCTTTTGACAGACCACCCAATTGATTGGAGATGACAAATTTGTCTTGCACCGGTGAGCTTCGGGTAAGTCCTCCTTGCATTACCTTATAATCCTGACCATCAAATACTGCATACGAACGCAAAGCAGCCAGTCGCGGCACTATTTTGCCATCAATAAGGGAAGGGGTAGTGGATAGACTGACTTCTTCCTGAGCCACATACTCGGTTGGATGCTGACGAAGCATAGAGGCTAATTTTGAAAGCTCATCTTTTGAAAGTGTACGACCGTAAATGGATTTAAATCCTTTTTTTCTATTAACTTTTTTGATAATCAGCCGGTGCAGGTTGGCAACGACGAAGTCTAATTCTTTTTCCTGACCACACCACCAGGTCGCTATCGAATTCATCAATAATGGCTCGTTAAGGAAGTGCTTGCATGCATTTTCCATAAACGCCAGCAAACCGTGATTTTCCAATACCCCTGCACCAATAGGATTGATCACAGATACTTTGCCGGACCTCACCACCTGGAGCAAGCCGGGAATACCCAACAGCGAGTCTTCTCTGAGCTCCAGTGGGTCACACCAGGCATCATCCACTCTTCTTATGATGACATCCACCCGGGAGAGTTTTTCAATGGTTTTAAGCCAAACATATCCATCCCGCACAAGGAGATCTGATCCTTGCACCAGGGTATATCCCAGGTAAGTAGACAAATATACGTGCTCAAAATAAGTTTCATTGCCAGGACCAGGAGTCAGGAAGACAGTATGAGCATTTTCACTGGCAGGCCCCTCAAAATTACTGATGGAGTGTTGTAATTGATTGAAAAACGGGGCCAGACTTTGCTTAAACGTATTGGCATGAATATCTGGAAATATCTGACTAATCACCGTTCTATTTTCCAAAGTGTACCCTGTGCCTGAAGGTGACGAAGTACGGTTGTCTAATAACCACATATTATGATCAGGTCCTCGAGCCATATCACAACCATACAGCGAAAGTCTGGGAGATTGTTTCGCATTTTTATTAAAACAAGGCAGCAAATAGCCCGCATTGTCAAATACCAATTCCGGAGGGATAATCGAGTTTTTGACCAATGATTGTGGTCCATAAATGTCCTTTAAAATCAAATCAAGCAAGTGTGCCCTTTGGATGATGGCTGCTTCAATTTTATGCCATTCCTGTTGGTGAACCAGAAAAGGGATTGGATCCAGTTTCCAGGGTCGGTTCATGCCATTTTCAGCATCATATACATTGTAGGTGACGCCGTTTTCTTTGAGCTTTTCGACGATCTCCTGGTTTCGAAGGCCAAGTTCCTGGAGTCCAATGAGGTCTAACTTATCAAAATACGATTTCCAATATGGTTTTACATCACCGTTTTGATCGATGACTTCGTCATAAGTTGAAAGATTGGCTACATAATCAGTGAGCAATCGGGTCGATATTTTTTCTGCAAATTGGATAGCTGTTAGTTTTTATTTTAATGCAAACAAAAATAATCTAATTTATTGCTTTGACCCTACAATTGAGGAGGATGAGCTAACCAATAACGCCTTAGATCCAGGGTGTTGGGATACTCTGGATTGATGATCTCTAAGGGTGTCCCTGCTTTGAGATTGGTTTTGTTTTCTGCCACAAATCTCGATACGCCGGGTGTAAAAATCACTGGAGCTGTTTGTTCCAGAGAGGATGATGGGGTCTGCCCAAATTCCCAAAAGCGACTGATTTTTCTGGACTCTGCTTCATAACTGTTGATTGGATAGGTATCAAAACTCCGTCCTCCCGGATGACTAACAAAATATTTGCAACCTCCTATGATTTTATTATTCCACAGATCGAGGATGTCAAATGTCAGCGGGGCATCTACACCAATCTTAGGATGAAGTGCAGATGGAGGATTCCAGGCTTTGTATCGGACACCAGCTACATACTCGCCTTTGATACCTGTAGTTCTAAGTGGCGTACGGCATCCATTGCAAAGTAATATATGTCTGCCAGGCACCATGCCTGATATTTTGACCTGGATCCTTTCAAGGGAGGAATCTACAAATCGGGCAGTCCCGGCATTGGAGAGCTCTTCGCCGAGCACATGCCAGGGTTCGATACCAAGACGGATTTCCAGATGAATGCCGTCCACGGTGATGCTACCATAATGCGGAAATCTAAATTCGAAAAAAGGGTCAAACCAGGAGATGTCAAAAGCGTATCCTGCATCTTTAAGATCATTGACCACATCAATCATGTCGATATAGGCAAAATGCGGCAATAGGAATTTGTCGTGCAATTCTGTACCCCATCGGATGAGTTTTTTCTTATAGGGATTTTTCCAAAATTTGGCCACCAGTGCTCTGACCATCAAGGTTTGCACCAGGCTCATCTGTTTGTGCGGGGGCATATCAAATGCACGCATTTCCAGTATACCCAATCTGCCTGTATTGGAATCAGGCGAATACAGCTTATCAATACAAAACTCAGCCCGATGAGTATTGCCTGTGATATCAACCAATAAGTTTCGAAAAATCCTGTCAACCAACCAGAAAGGGACTGGTCCATGGTCAGGAATCTGCTCAAAAGCGATCTCCAGTTCATATAATCTTTCGTCACGGCCTTCGTCAACCCTGGGTGCCTGGCTGGTAGGACCTATAAATGGACCTGCGAATAAATAGCTCAAAGCGGGGTGGTGCTGCCAGTAAGTAATCAAACTTCGCAACAGGTCAGGTCTACGCAAAAAAGGGCTGTCGGCAGGAGTGATTCCACCTAATGTCACATGATTGCCTCCACCTGTGCCTGTATGTCGACCATCCACCATAAATTTTTCTGTACCAAGTCTTGCCAAAAATGCTTCTTCGTATAAGGCGGTGGTATTATCAACCAGTTGTTGCCAGGTTTGGGTAGGATGCACATTTACTTCTATGACTCCGGGGTCTGGAGTCACCATTAATTTCTCCAATCTATTATCAGCAGGAGGTGTGTAGCCTTCGATTCTAACCGGCATGGATAATCTACTGGATATGTGTTCAATATGCGCTATCAGTTCAAGATATTGTTCAAGATGATCTACCGGTGGCAAGAACACGTATATTATGCCTTGTCTTTCCTGGATGCACAATGCCATGGTGAAAGTTTCGACTATTTCACTGGAAGTTAAATCCGGCTCATCGATGGCTGCAACGTTGCTTTTGATTAAAAGAGATAGAGCAAGATCAGGTACTTCTTCGAAAGGGCTTCTGGGTAAAATGATTTGAGCAGTTTTGGTTGTGGTTTTGGGAAGAGACTCCAGGGGTAGCCTTAAACCTAAAGGAGAATTGCCAGGGATAAGGAAACAATTTTTTCGCCGGAAAGTCCATGCACAAGAGTTCCATTTGGCCTCTTCTAAACTCCATTTTAAGGGTAATATAAATCCTGCTGGATTGTTCAAGCCTTTCTCCAATATTTGAGCGAGCGTATGCCTTTGAATGGAGTCTTTCAGATTCGTTTTCAGAGGGTCAACCTCGGGAGGGAGTTTACCTTCTTCAAGTGCCCAATAAATAGGATCTTCGTAAGCAGGCAGTGTAAACGAAGGTGCAATATCGAGCTGGCTGGTCAATTCCTGGATGAATATTTCAGCATGTTGAAACGTATAGGGGGTTTGACCCTCTTTTGCCACCAGGGCTTCGTTATTCCAGATAGGCAATCCATCTTTCCTCCAATAAAGCCCATATTGCCACCTTGGCAAAAGCTCCCCGGGATACCATTTTCCTTGGCCAAAATGCAACAAACCGCCATGAGCAAATCGGGATTTTAATCGATTGGCCAGATCATAAGCAAGCTTTCTTTTTAGTGGGCCATCAGCTTCAGTATTCCACTCAGCAGATTCCAAATCATCTATAGATACAAATGTTGGTTCACCTCCCATAGTAAGCCTTACCTCGTGGTCAACCAGGTCTTGCTCTACGACTGCTCCCACCGACATGACTTTGGCCCATTGATCATCGTTATATGGTTTGGTGACGCGAGGATCTTCATAAATACGAGTGACCCGATTTTCAAACTCAAATTTTACATCGCAGATATCTGTTGCGCCGGTCACTGGAGCAGCATTGGCATAATCGGGGTTACAACTCAATGGGATATGTCCTTCGCCGGCAAAAAGACCAGAAGTAGGATCTAATCCAACCCAACCAGCCCCAGGAATGTATACTTCTGTCCATGCATGAAGGTCTGTAAAATCTTTTTCAGGACCAGAAGGACCATCTAAAGATTTGATATCGGGCGTTAATTGGATCAAATAGCCAGAAACAAAACGGGCTGCCAATCCATAATTTCGGAGTACTTGCACCAATAACCAGGCAAAATCCCGACAGGAACCACTCCCTTTATACAAAGTTTCGTCACAAGATTGCACTCCGGTCTCCAT
This sequence comes from Saprospiraceae bacterium, assembly GCA_016709995.1. NCBI lineage: Bacteria > Pseudomonadati > Bacteroidota > Saprospiria > Saprospirales > Saprospiraceae > Saprospiraceae bacterium. Next base: position 999,949 of record JADJLQ010000001.1, on the reverse strand, counting down.
GCGAATATTATAGCTGAGTGCCTGGTACACCTGCCGGTTGATATCTACCAGAAAATCAATAGTTTTGAGTGGAGAGATTGGCCGGCATCGCTCGATAAATTTTTGGGTGGTGGGACCGATCATCTCCAACTCGAGGTAAGGATTTAATTCTTTTTTCTGCCTATCATCGTAAATGAATGGAAACATGTCCGCCGATTCTTCGACAAAAAAGTCAAAAGGATTGATGACCTGCATCCTGGCGATCAGCTCGACTTCTATCTGAAGGAAGGTAGATTTTTCGGGAAAAACCACTCTTGCCTGGAAATTACCAAAAGGATCTTGTTGCCAATTGATGAAATGATCTTCAGGTGTGATCTTGAAGGAATAAGTTTCGATTGGAGTTCTTGAATGTGCTGCAGGCCTTAGTCTGAAAATATGAGGATAAAGTTTTACCGCCCGGTCAAAGTGATATATTGTTTTGTGGTAGATGCTGATTTTTGTAGCCATAGTCGATCATCGTGTCAGTAGAAAATAAATTGTTTTGAGCTGACAATTCCTGTCAAGGTAGTTGAAAACCATGGTTTTAAAGGCATAACTACCTCCATTTTCGACAGATGTTTCCAAGAAGAATAACAAAAAATTGTAGATTTCAAAAACATTATGAATGAGGTGTGGGCTTGTTTCCCGCTTTAATTATTTAACCAATCATTAATACCGTGAACACTACTTTGGCACGTTTTTTACTCAAATAATATATATGAAACCATCTGATAGAAATGAGAAAAAGGATCGAGCTACTGCCATGGTAGTAACTATTTTGATTCATGCCATTATCCTGGCAGCTTTGTTTTTTGTCGGTATGCCTGATAAAAAGGCCAAACCTGCCACTGAAAAGATCGAAAATCAATCATTGGCAGACAAACTAAAGCCAAAAGCTTAATATCATGCCCTACTAGGTATAAGTCAATTTTTAATTCCAGCATCCTGAATGCCAAGAAGACCTAACATAAAGGAATATTCTGCAGCACGCTCATGTAACCTCTGAAACCTGCCTGAGGACCCACCATGTGAGCCTGACATATTGGTTTTTAACACCAAAGTATTATGGTCGGTCTTCAATTTTCGAAGCTTGGCGACATATTTGGCAGGCTCAAAATATTGAACTTGTGAATCATTTAAAGAAGTAAACACATAGATATTGGGATATTCTTTTGTCTCAATATTGTCATATGGCGAATATTTTTTCATATAGTCATATTCAGCTTTAATATTGGGATTGCCCCATTCGGTATATTCTCCGGTAGTCAAAGGAATGGAAGGATCCGACATCGTCGTCAATACATCTACAAAAGGTACTCCGGTGATAATTCCTTTAAATAAGTCTGGTCTTAAATTGGTGATAGCGCCCATCAGCAAGCCTCCCGCACTTCTTCCTGTCGCAAATAATCTGTCTTTTGAAGTAAATTTTTGATCCACCAACCATTGACCGCAATCTATAAAATCGGTAAAAGTGTTCATCTTATTCATCATCTTACCTTGCTCATACCACTTAAAGCCCATCTCCATGCCTCCTCTTATATGGGCTATCCCACACACAAATCCCCGATCAAGCAGACTGATCCAATTGCTATTAAAATCTGGATCATAGGTGGATCCATATGATCCATAGCCCACCAGGTAACAAGGTGCTGTGCCATCTTTTTTGAATCCCTTGCGGTAGACCAGGGACATAGGGATTTTGGTCTTATCTTGACCTTCAACCCATACAAACGCTGTCTCATAATTATCCGAAGAGAAACCGTTTAGTATTGGCTGGACTTTTTTGATCTCCTTTGTTTTAGTTGCCAGATTATAATCAATCGTGGAAGGAGGTGTTTTGAAAGAATTGAAGACATACCGCAATACATCGGTGTCAAACTCAGGATTTTCTCCAAAACCAGCCGAATAGGTGGGTTCTCCAAAGTCGATATAGTGTTCAGCACCATCAGACCAATTTCTGACCAACATCTGATTCAACCCATTTTTTCTTTCTTGTACGACGAGATAGTTTTTAAAAATTTCAAAATGTTCGATCAGTACATTTTCATCATGAGGTATGACATCTATCCAGTGATCGACACTTACCTTCGATACGGGCGTCTTCATGAGTTTAAAATTTTTCGCGCCGTCCTTATTGGTCAAGATATAAAACTCATCCCCGAAATGATCCACAGAATAATAAAAGTCTTTTGTCCTTGGTTTTATCACATCAAATGATCCTTTGGACTCGTCTGCCGACATGACATGGGTTTCGACATTTTGTGTATATCCATGATTGAGGAAAATATATTTATCTGACTTGGATTTTGATATACTGCAGTAGGCTGTTTCGTCAATTTCGTTGAAGAGCAATTCATCTTTTATTCCGCCCAGGGTATGACGCCAGATTTTATCAGACCTTAATGTGACAGGGTCTTTGGTATCATAAATGATGGTCTTAGAATCATTGATCCATTCCAAGCCACCAGCTGTTTCAAACTGATCTGGCAACAAGGAACCTGTCTGCAGATCTTTGACATAAGCAGTAAAAAGATTGCGACCTGTGGAGTCTACTACATACATCATATATCGGTCATCAGGACTCACATTGATACCACCTGCCAGCATATATTGGTGGCCTTCAGCCAACTGATTGACATTGAGCAGGATAAGTTCGGGTGATTCCAAACTGCCTTTTTTACGACAAAATATGGGATATTCTTTGCCCGTCTCAAACCTGGTATAATAAAAGTAGCCATGCTTAAAATAAGGAACCGAACTGTCATCCTCTTTGATCCTGGCCTTTAATTCATTGAATAAGTCTGCTTTCAATGTTTTGACGGGACTGAGCACACTGTCTGTGTATGCATTTTCATCATTGAGGTATTGGATGACTTCCGCATTATCTCGTTCGTTGAGCCAGTAATATGGATCCTGACGGGTATCCACGCCCACAGTCAAAGATTTGGGTTTTTCGGCGGCAGTAGGAGCTATATATTTTTCAGGTGTAAAAAGATTGATAGAGTTGGTCATATTTTTTTGATCAGATTTAGGTATGCAAGCATTCATTGAAAAAATAACCAAGAGTAAGACCCAATTTTTTTTCATCAGATGAAGATTAAAATTTCAGGAAAATAAGCCATGAATTTTGCCATCGATCATATTGACGATTTTTCCTAAATCTTCGGATCGATTGATAAAATCAAGGTCGTCTATAGGTACTATGAGCAATTGTGATTGATAGCCATCGATCCATTCGTCATACTTTTTATTCAGTTTTTTGAGGTAATCAAGACTCATATTGCCTTCATAATCTCTTCCTCTTGTTTGGATATGATCCACCAAAGTGGAGATATTGCCTTTAAGGTAAATCAATAGATCAGGGGGATCTATTTGTGAAGACATCGTGTGAAATAAGTGCTGGTAAGAGTCAAAATCACGCTTGGTCATAAGCCCCATTTCATAGAGGTTGGGAGCAAAGATATTGGCATCTTCATAAATAGTACGATCCTGGATCACAGGCATTTCTCCTGCACGGATAGCCAATATCTGCTTGTACCGGCTGTGTAAAAAATGGATCTGAAGATTAAAAGACCATCTGCTCATATCAAAATAAAAATCTGAGAGATAAGGATTGTCGGAGGCATCTTCAAACATAACATCCCAGCTATAATGTTTCGACAGTTGCGCCGCCAGGCTGGTTTTGCCGGCTCCGATATTGCCTGCTACGGCTATGTGCTTGATTGCTGTACTCATTTAATATGTCGCAAGATAAGACATGGAACAGAAAAATCTAAACCCACTATGTTGAATTGCCTCCTTTTAAATCTGACCAAGGCAAAAGGAGGAGCTCAATCATAAATGCCTAAAAACGTACCTTTGGCGATCAAATCCAAGCACTTATCTAAATAAACCTTATGCAAGTCTCTGATCAGTTAATTTTAAAGCTAGAAATGTTAGCCCAACTCGAACTGGATTCCACCGAACGTGCCTTGCTGCAAAAAGACCTTCAGAATATCATCGGCATGGTCAATAAACTGCAATCTATCGATACTACCGATTTAGAACCACTGGTCCACCTGGGTGCAACTGAGTCTGCTTTGAGGGACGATATACCCGGGGGCCAATTGGACAGGAAAGCTGCCTTGTCCAATGCAACTCAAAAAGATGAATATTTTTTTCTGGTACCTAAAGTAATTGAAAAATGAGTGCTTTAATCGAAATACAGGGTTTGACAAAAACCTATATTATGGGTGCTGATACCGTGCAGGCCTTGAGGGGCGTAGACCTTTCAATATTTAAGAACGAATACACCGCATTGATGGGACCTTCGGGCAGTGGCAAGTCTACTTTAATGAACCTGCTTGGCTGCCTGGATACACCCACCAGCGGAACCTATATGCTTAACGGCAACGATGTCAGCAGTATGAATGATTCTGAACTGGCTGAGATCAGAAATAAAGAAATTGGGTTCGTCTTCCAGACTTTCAACTTACTTCCCAGGTTGAGTGCACTTGACAATGTTGCACTTCCCTTAATCTATGCAGGCATGAGTAAATCAGCGAGAATAGAGCGTGCCTCCCATGTGCTTGAAATAACTGGATTGGGTGATCGTATGACCCACAAACCCAATGAGTTGTCGGGTGGTCAGCGCCAACGGGTCGCTATCGCCAGAGCTTTGGTCAACAATCCCAGTATCATATTGGCTGATGAGCCGACAGGCAACCTGGATTCAAAGACCAGTGATGAGATCATGCGCATCTTCGAGGAAATCCATAGCCAGGGCAATACCATCATATTAGTCACACACGAACCTGATGTGTCATTACATGCACATCGAATCGTAAGATTAAAAGATGGAGCGATTGAATCTGATACCATCAACGAAAATCCAGTGAAATATGGCATTCCAGTAGGCGTGCATTAACCCCTGCTTCGTTAAAATTTATCACTGACCATCTGAATGAAGTCAGTCCAAAGGGTTGGTCTGAACAAAATGGTCAATGCAAAACCTGTCACTGCTCCCCAAAGATGGGCAGTATGATCTATGATACCTCCTCCCTTTCTAGCTGAATAAGTAGAGTAAATCAGATAGAGTACAGCGGCGATCACCCCTGGAATAGGAATCACATAAAACAATAGTAATTGGACCCAGGGGTAGAAAATAATGAACGAAAACATGATACCTGATACGGATCCTGAAGCGCCAACACTGGCGAATTGAGGATTATCATTTTTCTGAAAATAGGTCATCAAATTGGCCAAAATACCACTGACGAGATAAAGTACCACGTAGAACACCCGGCCATTGAGCTGGCCAAATACTTCCTGAAACTGGTATTCTAAAATGGTGCCAAAGCTATATAGGGCATACATATTAAAAGCCAGATGCATCCAATCTCCATGTACAAAAGTACCTGAGAGGATCCGGTAGTACTCCGAATTTTTCTTTTCAGCAAAGGGCCAATGCTTGAGCTTTTGCAACAAATCATGATTCTGGAATGCTTGCCAGGAGATCAATACATTGAGGATGATGATAACGATGGTGACGCTCATAGTTTAAGTTATTAATAAAAAGTCAATCGTGGTGATAAGGTTCGTTTTTTAATATGGTACAGGCTCGATATACCTGTTCTAAAAGAATTAATCGAACCATATCATGTGAAAATGTCATGTTGGATAGAGAAATTTTAGCCTTGGACCGATCATAGATCGATGGGTGAAACCCAAATGCTCCCCCTATGAGAAATATGATCCGTTTAGAGCTTTGGAGCATCCATTTATTGATTTGAGATGCAAACTGCTTGGATGTAAAAGGTGCACCTTGCTCGTCCAATAAGATCAAATAATCTTCAGAGGTAATTTTGCTTATGATATAGTCGGCCTGCAATTTTAAGGACTTTTCTTTATCAGCAGTGCGGGCTGCTTTAGGCTCCGGCCATTCCACATATTCTACAGGAATGTAATGTTTGAGTTTTTTGCAATATAATTCTATTCCATTCTGGAGGTAAGAATGGGCACACTTACCGATCGCCCAAATTTCAAATTTCATACTTATCGGGTCGAATACACCCGATATTCCCAGGGTTTTAGAGTGATTTTTTGATCTTTTTTATAGCTGGCAGCTTGCAAGGTGAAAATATCCTGCATGGCAGGTATATCCTTAGTGATCATAGCGGTCTGAGGTTTGGCAGACAGATTGAGCATAACGATAACTCTATCACCGTCTTTGTTTTTTTCAAAAGCATAAACATCTTTATGTACTGCTATTTTTTCAAGTGGGACACCGGCAGAACCATTACCCAGGGCTTTATTTCGCTGTTTTAGATCAAACAAAGTTTTAAAAAAATCTGCATACGCATAGTTCTTCCAGGGTATTGAATCTTTTTCAAAAAATTCCAGCCGTTTTTTGAGTGGTTCTTCCTGTCCACTGTAGAGTAACGGCATGCCATCGAAAGTGAAGGCCAGTACATCCATGATTTTATCAGCAGCACCCATGCGCTCAAATTCAGTACCTGACCAGGAGTTTTCATCGTGATTGGAAGTAAAATAGATATGATAACCTTTAAGGTTTTTAATGCGATCATTTACCAGCAGTGAATCAATAGCCGAAGCATGTTGTTTACCTTTAGCAATATCATTGAATAGATGATGGAAATCCCATCCATAGTCTACATCCAAAGCGCCGTCATTTCGAAATTGAGGAATCTCACTTTCACCCAATAAAAGGATAGATTTCATCGATCGCAGACTGTCGGATACGGTGCGCCAAAAATCAGCAGGTACATTGTGGGCCACATCATATCTGAACCCATCCACATCAAAATCGGTGAGCCAATACTGCATGGCATCAATCTGAGCCTGACGCATAGCCTGATTGTCATAATTGAGGTCTGCGACATCAGTCCATCCCCAGGACTTCCCCGTCTCAGGGTCTATTGGATCGATGATTTGGCCCATAGAATCCTGGGTATAGTATTCTGGATGAGCTTTAAGCCAAACATGGCCCCAGCCGGTATGATTAGGCACCCAATCGATGATGACCTTCATGCCAGCATGATGTATTTTATCCACCAGGTTTTTAAAATCCTGTTTAGTACCAAACTCAGGATTGGTCTCCATAAAATCTGAGACACTATAATAACTACCGAGGGTTCCTTTTCTTTTCTCTTCACTGATTGGGAAGATTGGCATTAGCCATAAAATATCCACGCCCATCTTAGCCAATCGATCTACGTGATTGCCAAACGCATCGAAAGTGCCCTCCGGAGTATACTGTCGCAGATTGACTTCGTACATGACAGCCTGATCATCCCATTCAGGATTGCCAGTGATCTCTACCGGTTTGCTCGTCACAGGTACAGCACTTTGTTTGTCAGTAGGAGACGATTGGCGACATGCTGTGAATAATAAGATAGTCAGGAAAATGATAGAAAATATTTTCATAAAAAAGGAGATATAAAGTTTAATAACGACAACGATTAAAGTAGTTTTAATTCAGCTTGTAAAAATAGATGTTTATAATCTTTCGGAAAGACTGGTGTGGTCTTGAAAGGTCTTTTTTAGCCATTTTTGAAGCTGATCTGCCAAGGAATGTGCTTTTACCATGTGTAAATAGGCCAATATGTTTTGAATTTTTACTGCTGGGGTAGGGCCAACATGGGTTTCTAAATATTGGGTAAATATCTTTTTATAACCCTGTTCCAACCATTCCGGAGCAATCACTATCAATCTTTGAGTATACGATTTCAATAGGTCTAGGCTCAAATGATCTGAAAGTATAACCAGGGCTTCTTCTGTCTGACCTTCTTCAATAAAATAATTGGCCAACAGCAGTTTACTTTTTGGATGCTTGGATTGTGTCAGCGACTTGACGATCAGGTCTTTACTTATTTTGTGTTCGGTCAGATATTTTAAATATTTTTCTTCAGCGTTTTTCTCCAGAAGTGTGAGTGCATATTTGATAGAAGAAGGTTCGTCAGGAAACAGCGTCCAGATACGGTCCAAAATTTTATTTTTCCAAAATTCATCCGGAGCTATTTTGGTCAACCATTTCCCGAGGGTTTTAGCAGAATCACGCTGTTGATTATTGAGCAGATCCATGGTAGATAACCATCTCGAATAGTCACTGTTTATTTCAAAAGCCTGATACAACATAGATTCTTGTTGTAGCTTCATTGCAGTTTTTACCAAGGCCAATAAAGGAATGGGATTGAGCTCTTTTCGTGCAATTTTTTTAATAATATATTCATGAATTTTTACCTGAGTATCCAGGTCGGATTTATAGATAAGGAGCTCATATAAATTATGCGGAGAATGAATCATAGGGTAGGCGGGGTCGCTAAACAACTCCGTCAATTTTTGTTCAACTTCGGCTCTGAAATCGGGAGCAAGCCTCATGTCCAGAATACTTTTGAGTTTTTGATGTATAAGGATCCAATACTTTTCAAATTCTCCAAAATAAAGCTCCATCTTACGGTAGATCGAATGAAATTTTTCCATCAATTCAATGCAAATCGCAAATGCTTCTATAGGATTCTCCATAGCAATAAGATCATCTACCTGCAGCAGCAGTTCTTCACTGATCCAAAAAAGTGATTGCAATGCATGTTTCGCTATTTTTCCCATGGAGTTAGGCGTCAGGCGAGTCATACTTTTAATCAAATCATGATACTTCTGCTGTGGCGAATTGACCTGGATACGGCTGGCAAAATGCAATTTTACGGCCTGGGCAAATTGTTTGTTCATGCGCGCATATCGTTGCAAAAACCTGTCGAGGTCTTCTTTGGGGATTTGCTGTAAAATCGTGGGGATAGAAATACGGGAAGGCAACATTATTTCCCTGGAGGCAGGTGTAAGGTCTTGATCCTTTTCGGTGACTCGCCTGTGGAGGATGATGGCGGCAATCAAATGAATACAAATTTTTTTGCCTGCTGCTCCACAAGTACAGTTGGATTTTTTGATATATTTCCTGCCAAAACTGATCTCCGTAGAAAGTTCTTCCGTTGAATCTGACCACTCGAGGGTATATAAGCCCAATTCACCTTTAGTGAGTTTTACTTGATCGCCATATTGCTCCACCAGGTCATATGCTTTTTGGAACAAGTCAGGGTCAACAAAATTTTCGATATATCTCCAATCCGGCTTTTGCATTACTATAACCAACAAAGTTAGCCTAAATGCGGGGATATTTATAAAGGAAAACTCGCAGTATCATCCGCTGCGCCAAATCGAGGTACTTAGGCTTTAGGTTTGACTACACTGGAAGTAACAGGTCGATTGCCTTTCATTTTAGAGGCTGCCTCAATGGCCTTAAATGCATTTACATAAGATCCTGAAATACATAATTCGCTCAACGGTACTGAATCGCTGGTACCCGGCTTGATCACTTTACCGTTATATGCATTGCCATTTTTAATAATAGCTTTACGTACTTGCTTGGCACTGAGTTTAGGGTAATAAGATCTGATCACAGCAGCGACACCTGCCATCACAGGGGATGCCATACTGGTACCATCAGCAAACTCATATTTATTTTCAGGAGTGGTACTATAAATTCGTACACCTGGGGAGAATATGTCGACTGATTTTTTGCCATAGTTCGAAAATGAAGCTACCAGATCTTCATCTTTGGTAAAAGAAGATGCGCCTATATCTAACCAACCTTTAATCTCCTTTTTACAAAAAAGGCATTTCCTATCCAGTTTGTTTACTGGAAAGTGGAGGGTAGCATCATTGTCCTCACCGGCATTACCTGCTGCATGCACCAGGAGCACATCGTGTTTGGCAGCATATAGTATCGCATCATCAATCGCTTTTTTATATGGAGATTCGCCTTTACCAAAACTCATATTGATGACTTTGGCACCATTATCCACAGCATATCGAATACCATTGGCGATGTCTTTGTCTCGTTCGTCACCATCGGGTACTACTCTGACAGCCATAATCTTTACGTTAGTGGCGATGCCATCTATACCCAAGCCATTGTTTCGAACTGCAGCAATAATCCCGGACACATGGGTCCCGTGAAATGCATCCGGACCTTTGACATCATTGTTGCCATAATACTTTTCATATGGGTCATCATAATGGTCGCCTACAATCGTACGCGAGTCGTAGTCAGCATTGTATTGATATAAAAACTTCGCTTCAAGATCGGCCCGGGGAGCACTGTATTCGGTTTTAATAGATTGATTGATTTGGTCAAAAGAATTAATATAAGATTGTTCTTGAAGTATCTGAGTCAGTATTTTGGTGCCAATATTGATATATACATTTTTATTGGTGTCGACTTTCTCAAGTGTTTTCAGACTGAGCGGTTGGGAACCAATTTCCTGGGCTACAGCATCGATGACTTGTAATAGCAATCCTTCATTTCTTTTGAGTTCCTCCCATTGTGTTTCAGCATTCTTTCTTTTCCCTTCTATATCAAGCTCCAGATCCTGATATCGTTTAAATTCTACCTGCTGTTCTTTCGGCACGGATTCAGGTTTGGTGTTTTTGTACTTTTTTCTAAGGGTGGCCAGGGTCCTGGTTGTTTCATAGGAGTCATATTGTACATTGGCTCCAGAGGCATTCCCAATAAAATTCCAACCATAGACATCATCTACATAACCATTGCCATCATCATCCTTATTATTGCCTGGTATTTCTTTAGGATTGACCCAGATGTTTTGCTTGAGATCTTCATGATTGATGTCGACACCACCGTCTAAAACAGCAACGATGACCTCATGACCAGCCTTATTTTTGAGCAGTTTTTTATAGACATCTTCTATTCCAGTACCGGGTATCTTGCCATCAGCGTTTCGCAGCTGCCAGTTAATTAGATCATTTTCAGACAGTTGAGCGAAGTTTGGAGAACAAATAGCGAGTATCAAGATCGCAACTAAAACAAATTTCAATTTCATAATACAAAGAACACTTTAATTGCCACAAGGTCAGGACAATTTTTGTCTTTTAACACAAAATTCACTACATCATTATAGAAAATAAAAGAGAAGCTATAAAATACTTCATTTAGTTTTGCAGTTGATTGTAAATCCATGAAGTTTAGTAATTACCTGGTACTCTTTTTAATATTATATAGTCTGGATAGTAAGGCTCAGGATGTTCAAGTCGGCTTAATCGGTGGCATGACTATCTACCAGGGTGATTTTCCCTCCTATCGACTGAAGGATACTTTGACCATCCTTGCTAATCCAGGTTTTGGCATATTTCTACGTAAACCGATCGGGGAAAAACTGGCAGTCAAAGGGTCGATTTATTTTTCACAATTTGAAGGGGATGACAGCCTTGATCCTTCTTTGCTGGGCTTTCGAAACCCCTCTTTTTTTAAATATCCTATGTCTGAATTTACGATCACTGCCGATTACAGACTTTTTGCAATTAACCAATACAAGCGACCTATTGAGTTTTTTGTCCTTGGTGGCTTTGGTTTTTCAAAATCCACTGTTTCTAACCAGGATATAGCTGCTGATTGTCCGATCCTGAATCTTATTCTTCCACTAGGCGCAGGGATTCGAACCAGGATCAATGACAATATATATTTGTCTTTACATTTTGAGCAGGTACTGACCAATTCTGATTGTCTGGATGGTTTTAAAGGATTGAATTCAGCCAAAGACACATATTCTTCTCTAAAAGTGGGTATTTCTTACTCATTTGCCCCAGCTACAGGTAATAGCAAAAATATAGGTTGTCCAACGTTTTAAGATTATTCAGTAAATACCCTGATCTTTGGCGCTAGAAGCCAATGAATTATCTATCTCCATATGATGTCTTGCGTGAATACTGGGGTTTTGAAACTTTCAGGGTACGCCAGGAGACGATCATCCGATCTGTGATGGAAGGTGTGGATACCCTGGCTTTATTGCCAACCGGAGGAGGCAAATCCTTATGTTATCAGATCCCAGCTCTATGCATGCCTGGAATTTGTTTGGTGTTTTCCCCTTTAATTTCTTTGATGAACGACCAGGTCATGCATCTTAAAAAAAGAAATATCTCTGCAGAACTACTTCATTCAGGCCTTAACAATAGGGATATAGACCGGATATTGGACAATTGTACCTACGGACAAGTAAAGCTGCTTTATTTATCACCAGAGAGGCTGTCCTCTGAGAAAGCTATGTCGAGATTGATCAGAATGAATGTCAATCTGCTAGCTGTAGACGAAGCCCATTGTATAAGTCAGTGGGGTTATGATTTCAGGCCTGCCTACCTTGAAATAGCCAGGATCAGGGAATGGATGCCCAAAGTGCCGGTTTTGGCGCTTACTGCCACAGCAACTACAGAAGTCACTAATGATATCCAGCAAAAACTGCTTTTCGCGCAAAACAATGTCATCAAATCAAGTTTTGCCCGAAGCAACCTTTCTTATATCGTGCTGAAGGAAGAAGACAAATTGAGTAAGATGGGCTCAATTCTACAAAAATCAGCAGGCAGTGCTATCGTATATGTCAGGAACAGAAAGTCTGCCAAAGTAAGCAGTGATTATTTGACACAAATTGGGATAAGTGCTACCTTTTATCATGCCGGATTAAGCCAGGAGCAGCGTATAGACAGGGAATCCAAGTGGAAAGCCAATCAGGTCAGAGTCATTTGTGCTACCAATGCTTTTGGTATGGGGATAGACAAACCTGATGTGCGAACAGTAGTCCATCTGGATCTACCTAACAGTATGGAAGCCTATTTCCAGGAAGCTGGCAGAGCTGGCAGAGATGGGGCCAAAGCCTATGCTGTCGTACTCATCGGCCCCGGTGACAAACAGATGATGGTCTCCCGGTTTGAAGCTAACTTTCCAAGTCTTGACTATATCAGGCAGCTATATAAAACCTTGAGTGTGCATTATCAAATCGCTACCGGCAGCATGAGCAGTCAAGCATTTAATTTTGATGTAGTAGCATTTTGTGAGCAATACAGACTTGAGATACTGCCCACCCTTGAAGGGCTTAAAGTGCTTGAGCATGGAGGTTTTATCGTCTTGAATGATTCAATTTATCAGCCATCAGAGCTGGAAGTATTAGCTGATAAAGAGACTTTGTATCGATATCAGGTCAAACATGCGGAAGAAGATGCCCTCATCAAATTGATCTTGAGATCTTATGAAGGGGTATTTTTTAATCCAGTCAAGATATCCGAATACAAGCTAAGTCGGCAACTAGAAATTAGTGAGGACGATGTGGTCTATTTTTTGCAAAGCCTGCACCTTTCCGGCATCATCCGTTATCAACCAAGAAGTGATCTTCCTAAAATTATATTTAAAGGTTCACGTGTCAGGAGTGACACTCTAGAAATCGATCAAAAATGGTATGACTTTCGAAAACAGCGTGCTCTACATCAAATTCAAAACGTATGGAAATATGTGGAAGCGGATCATTGCCGCAGTATGGCTATGCAGCGATATTTTGGTGAACATGATGCAGACGAATGTGGCATCTGCGACCTTTGTCTTAAAAGAAAAAAAAGTGATCCTGAGATATTTATTGAATACAAAAAAAATATTTTAAACGCCGTCAAAGGTCAATCGCCGATAAAACTGAAGGATCTGCTCAATATGTTTTCCGCTATACAAAAGGACGCTGTGCTGGTAGCTTTAAAAGAATTAGAAGGGGAATTGCAGCTGACCATAGATCATGAGCTTATTTATGCCATTCCTGATTGACCCATACTGAGCTCTTTATTTTCGATTGGTTGTCGTTGAGTACATTTGGGCTGTGAAATCCATTTGCATTTTTGTATCTAATGATTTGGCCACCGATCAACGAATGATCCGAATATCTGAGTGGTTGGTACATCATGAATGGAAAGTTCATCTTGTCGGCACGCTTAAACCTGGTAGTTTAGCTTTTAGCGGAAATGGGTATACCATAGAGCGGTTGGATATACGGCCCCGGAATGGAATCTTTTTTTATTTAATCCTCAATGTTATATTTTTTACAAAGACGATCTTTTCGTCTTACCAGGCATATCTGGCTGTTGATCTTGATACGTTGCCAGGTATCAGATTAGCTACCTGGATTAGCAGGAAAAAATTAATTTGGGACTGTCATGAGATATATCCTTCGATTCCTGAACTATACAGCAAACCACTAATCAGGGGATTCTGGAATCGAGTAGAGCGACTTTTTTTACCGGGATTAAAACAAATCATTGCCGTAAACATTGGGGTCTGTGATCATCTTAAAAAATTTGGATTGAGCCCTCAGATCGTGCACAACTATCCTGTTATGAGACAATTGATCGGCACTATTCGGGAAAGGTTTGATAGCAAGATCATCCTTTTTCAAGGGCATCTTAACGAAGGCAGATGCCTGGATACCTTGATTTTAATGGTTGGAAATTTGCCCCCGGCTTTTACGCTCTGCATAGCAGGTGATGGACATTTGAAAAATCAACTGATGACTTTGACTGACAAAGCATGGCTCCAAGATCGGGTCCGCTTCCTCGGTATGTTGGCGCCTGATGATTTATTCGAGGTGACTTCCAGAGCATTTTTGGGTATAAGCTTACTCGAAGGAAGGCATGAAAACTCCAGAATATCGCTGGCTAACAAGAACCTGGACTATATCATGGCAGGATTGCCAAGCATAACAATGAATTTTCCTGAGTATCGCCTGATCAATAATCGATGGGAGGTATCCATTTTACTGGACGATCCTGTTCAATCTGCTTATTTGGAAAGTGAAATCATAAAATTATCAGAGGATTATGACCGCTATGTAAAAATGCATTTTGCCTGTCTGCAAGCAAGAGAGGTTTTAAATTGGGGTCATGAATCTGACAAGCTTTCGGTTATTTTTGAGTCTATGCAGGCTTGACAAAGATGTGGCCCTCCAAATATAGTACCGCATGACCTCCGATCAGTACCCGATCCCCCTTGAGGACGCAATACAAGTCACCACCACGTGACGATACCTGCCTGGCGACAAAATCCGTTTTGCCCAATTTTGAAGCCCAGAAAGGGGTTAGCGTAGTATGAGCACTGCCTGTCACAGGATCCTCATCTATCCCACTCTGCGGAAAAAAGCATCTGGACACGAAATCTATTGTGTCTCCGGGTGCGGTGACAATCAACCCTCTGGTAGGCAGTCTTTTGATTAGGCTAAAATCCGGCTTCATAGAAACCAAAGTACTTTCATTTATTATTCTGACCAGATAATCGCTCTTGCCTTTAATACTTTCTATTATTGTACACCCCAAAGCGGCTTCGATAAGGTCTGGAGTTGTGACAGGGTAGAAGACATCAGCAGGAAAGTCCAGCTCCAGGGTGTTGTCAGCTTTCTGAGTGACAAACAAAGGCCCACTCCTCGAGTCAAATTTGATCATTGAACCCTCGGCTCGATGTAGACTGAATATGACATATGCTGCGGCCAGGGTGGCGTGTCCGCAAAGGTCCACCTCAATAGTCGGTGTGAACCACCTTATTTTAAAACCTTCCCTTGTCTGCCATACGTAGGCAGTCTCTGCAAGATTGTTTTCTGCAGCAATAGATTGAAGGACCTGATCAGGTAAGTCAAAATCCATCATGCAGATTGCAGCAGGATTACCTGAGAACAATGCTTCTGTGAATGCATCCACTTGGTAGATAGAGATAGGGGTCATAATCTTAGAGGATCCAGACTTTTGATGAGGGCTAATAATTTCTTTAAGTGATCAAGGGTGGTAGCAGGATTCATCAGGCTGGTACGGAGATAAGTTTTATGATCTATCACGGTCTGAACCAAATAAAACTTGCCGGTAGCCAGTATATTTTTACGAATCACGCGATTTAATTCATCACATTGTTCATCATCGACTTCCTTTGGTTTATATCTAAAACAGACAATATTAGAAGCAGGATAGGTCGCCAATTCAAATGAAGAGTCCATTCTGATCAAGTCTGCAAATTGTTTTGCAAGATCATATCGATAATCGATATCCAGGCCCAGTCTTTTTATGCCTAACTGATGTATCAAGGTATAAGCTTTGAGCACCATCATGTTTTTGGTACATTCGAATGTCCGTTTGCCCAATTGATACCATTCCTGGTCTTTTTGTTCGTAAAGGTATTGTGCTCCCTGTGTGAAAGTCTGGTAGGAAGACTGATAGGATTTATACAATAATGCAGTACTTAAGATAGGAGTCTGTAGTAATTTATGAAAGTCCAAAATCATGGAATCCGCTTCTTCAATTCCTTTAATCAGGTGTCTATAAGTATCACTAAAACAGACTGCTCCACCGTGAGCACCATCTACATGCAACCAAATCTTTTTTGGCTTAGCAAATAGGGCAAAAGCTTCAATATCATCGTAGGATCCGGTCGCCGTGCTCCCTGCATTAGCTATGATAGCAAATATTTTGAAGCCCCGATCGACGGCTTGCAGATATAAATCTTCCAGTACAGATACATCAGCTTGAAAATCATCGTTGGTCGGAATGGATATGATCGCATCCTGGCCTAGTCCCATAATTTTAATAGCTCTTTCGACGCTATAATGGGCTTCTTTAGATACCATGATGGCGTATTTAGAATTCCGATGACCACTATTCCAATAGGTTCCACCAGAGCCTATTTCCCTGGCAGTGAGCAATGCAGTAAGATTGGCCAAGGTGCCTCCTGAAGTAAAAAATCCGGTTGATGTCTTTGGCCAGGATACCAAGGAGGTAAGGATTTCACAAACAGCACGTTCCATGGCCACAGAGACCTGCCCCATTTCATAGACTGCCATGCCATTATTAAGTAATCCCGCTGATAAATCTGACAGCAAAGCAAAAGGATGACTGTTGGCCACCTGATGCCCTACATAGCCTGGGTGGTGCAGGTGTATAGAGTCTGAAATGATTTTTGAACTTAATTGGGAGACAGACAAAGTAGGGTGAATCAATTCCTCCAGCCAGGTATGGTAAGAATCTTCCGGGTCGATCAATTGGGTGACCCGTATATGCTCATTGCTGCAATCGGTCAAATAGTTAGCGATAAAATCTATAAGAAGGTGTCCATGCTTCCTGAATAGCTCAATAGGATCGTCCGGATCAGTCAATCAATGTAAATGGAAGGTGATAAAATCTCATTAGTAATTGTCGTCTTCACTAAATGAGTTTTCTGCATTTTCGATATCATCCAGTGAAACATCTCCAGAGTCATCACTTTCTTCATCATCTGCAAATATTTCATCATCGCCTTCGGAGGAGCCTTCGGTATCCAGATCAGCCTCAAGATCAGGGTCTACCTTTGCTGGCTTGGCCTTTCTCTCGACCCATCGGATGAGATAATAAATTTCATCGGTTTCGAAAGGAATGGCAGAAACTCTCTTGCCATCACGATCGAAGAATGATATCATCGCACCATCAAATCCATTTGGATAAGCAGCATGCATCAACGAAAGCAGCTCAGGTGAAAGATTTTCGTAGTCTTTGACTACACGTTTTTTGTTTGCCTTAGGATCTTCTTTTTTTTTCATACAAGAGTTTGTTAAATCTTGGTGATATTTATTTTTAGTTTACTTACAGCGACAAATTTATACGCTGTTCTGTTTTTTCCTCAATTTATTTCAATAAATTTTTGAAATATTTTATCTGCCAGTGTTTAAGAAAAAATGACTTTCTTCGCAAGGGTAAATTAATTTTGCCATATCCAATGTGAATCTAAGCACCTCTTACCGCAATATACTTAAGATTTCAGCTCCGATTATGATTGGTGGAGCATCTCAAAACATCATAGCGCTCACAGATAGTATATTTTTATATCATTATGATCAGCTGATGTTTGCTGCAATGGGCTTTGTCGGAGTGTATTATCTGATCATTGCCGCTATTGGATATGGTTTTTCCAGAGGCGGGCAGATCCTGATAGCCAGGAAAATGGGGGAGAAAAATAAAGTAGCGATCGGTCAAATAGTACATATGATGGTTTTATTTGAATTGGTGATGGCTACTGTCATGTTTTTTTTCATGAGGTATGGCAGTGAATGGCTTTTTACCAAATTAGCCTCTTCGGAGACCATCATCCAACATAGTCTGTCTTACATCAAGTATAGGTCTGTAGGTGCTTTTTTTAGTTACCTGGGGGTGGTCTATATTGCTTTGTATGCAGGGGTAGCTCGAACTGCAGTGATTGGCTATCAGACCTTTGTGTTGATTATTATTAACTTGATACTTAATTATGGGTTTATATTCGGCCATTTTGGCTTGCCTTCAATGGGAATAGGCGGGGCAGCCCTGGCCAGTACTTTGGCGGAGGCAATCACGCTGATCATATTTACTTTTTTTATTTTTCTGGACAATAAAAAATACCAATATCATATTTTTAACCTGCATCCTATCAATTGGAAAATCATCCGTCAGATCATCCAGGTTTCAGTACCTTTTGTAGTACAATCTATCGTGGGTTTAGGATCTTGGTTTTTGCTATTTTCCTGGATTGAGAATATGGGCGAAAAAGAGCTCGCCATCTCTAACCTTGGCCGAATCGTCTACCTAATCCTCAGTGTGCCGATCTGGGGTTATGCTGCCGGTATCCAGACTTTGGTAAGTGGCTATATCGGCAAGGACCGGTTAAATGCGGTGATCCCAATCATCAAAAAAACTGCCGTGCTAGCTTTTATCACCACAGCCATCATAGCTGTTCCGGCTTTACTGCTCCCAGAATATCTATTTTATCCGATCCTTGGAGCTGATGATATGCAGCTGGTGTACGATACGAAGCCTATTTTTCAAATCATACTCATATTGTTGCTCATGTTTTCTGTAGCGACGATTTTCTTTAATGGGTTGAGCGGCACAGGTGCATCTCTGCAAGCATTGATAATACAAATAGCTTGTACTATTTTTTATATGGTAGTAGCATTTTATATTATCAAAATAAAACAAATGGGACTGAATTGGGCCTGGGGATCAGAGAGCATCTATTGGGTGATTATCTTTCTTTCGTCGGCCTATGCTTTGTACGGTCGCAAATGGAAAACTATCTTTGATTAAAATTTTTACTCAATAATCAATCTTAAACCGTGGTGACAGATAATTCTAGGTATGAGTCCAGGGGAGTATCCAGTGATAAAAGTGATGTGCATCAAGCAATCCGTAAGCTGGATCATGGCCTCTATAAAGATACCTTCTGCAAAATATTGGCCGATCCGTTTTCAAATAATGCTGAAGATAATATCATTTTGCATGCCGATACTGCAGGAACCAAAACCATTCTCGCCTATTTATACTGGAAGGAGACAGGTGATCTCAATGTATGGAAGGGGATTGCCCAGGATGCTTTGGTGATGAATGTGGATGATATGGCCTGTAGCGGAGCAGTCGAAAGGTTTATCATATCCAATACGATCCTCCGCAACAAAAAATTGATTCCCGTCGAAGTACTTGAAGCTATAATAGAAGGTACTTTGGAGTTTGCCCATGTGCTTAAGCCTCTTGGCATAGACATTATACACGCTGGTGGGGAGACTGCAGATGTAGGGGATGTGATCCGGACTATTGATGTTGGATACACCGCCTATACCCGCTTGAATGCCAAAAAGGTGTTTGTCAATCAAATTCAGGCTGGAGATTTGATTTTAGGCCTTGGCTCTGCCGGACAGACCAGTTACGAGTCTACTTATAATAGTGGTATCAGTTGTAATGGACTGACGAGTGCTCGTCACGATGTCTTATCGAAATACTATCTCTCCAATTATCCAGAATCTTTTGACTCAAGCATAGATTCCTCTTTGGTATACAGCGGAAAATACCGGATGACTGATCAAATAGACTTGGGCCCAAATGTCAAAAAGACTATTGGTGAATTATTATTGTCCCCTACCCGAACTTTTCTGCCCCTTTTACATCAAATGATGCGAGCAGACATGGAGGGTATTCATGGGATCATCCATGGGACAGGTGGCGCGCATAGCAAGGTGTTGAAATTTGTTGAAGGGGTGCACATCATTAAGGACCATATGCCGGAAGCTCCAGTTATATTTCAAATAATTAAAGAATGCAGTCAAGCTTCTGTCGAGGAAATGTATAAAGTATTTAATATGGGCATCCGGTTGGAAATATATGGTTCGGCATCAGCTTTGGAGCGGGTACAAATTATGGCAGAAGCATTAAATATCCCTAATCAAATTATAGGTAGAGTAGAAGGTCAGGAAAGTCCTGTCCCCACCATCACGATGCAGGTAGACCAGCAGAAGTGGAGCTACCAATGATAAACTATATCACTAAACTTTGTCTTCAGGCTTGGCACTCTCAGGATCAGCCAGATCCTCTCCTGTAGTCTGATTACCCAGGCCCTCTTCAGCTTTGCTACTGATTTTGGAACCTATATTGGTAGCAAGGTCCTCAGCTTTATCCACGGCCTTGTCCATCGCATCCTCTGCTTGGTCAGCGAGCTTAGATCCCAGGTCCTTTGCATCCTGAACGAGGTCACTTGCTTTATCTTTGGCTTGGTCCCAGACATCGTCTGCCTTTTCAGCTACTTTATGGCTAAGATCTTTTGCGTCATCTACCAGGTCAGCAGCTTTATCCTTGGCTTTTTGGATCACCGATTTAAGTTTTGGGTCATCCAAAATGTCTTCAGCTTTGTCTTTGGCTTTGTCCCAAACATCATCTGCCTTTTCAGCTACTTTATGGCCAAGGTCTTTGGCATCTTCTACCAGGTCATGGGCCTTTTCTTTGGCTTTGGCTAATGCAGATTGGACCTTAGGATCATCCATCAAATCTTCAGCTTTATCTTTGGCTGCTTCAAAAGCATCTTCTGCTTTATCAGCTATCTGTTCTCCGACTTGTTTGGCTTTTCCGAATAATTTGCTTAGAAAATTTTTCATGCTTTATTTAAATTATATATCAAAAATACAAATGCATATCCATTATAAGTTAAAAAAAATTACCCCAATTACTACTCTGATACAAAATTCAACTTGAATTTGCCAGTATTTGAAATCCAAAAAAATTACTTTTGAGCTGTGAGTAATAAAGAAATAGCCAATGCTTTTGATCTACTAGCCAAAATCATGGAATTGCACAATGAAAATCCATTCAAGATCAGATCCTACCAAAATGCCTATCTAACTCTTCGAAAATTAGATACACCGCTGGCGGATTTTGGCATGGAACAATTGATGGAAATTAAAGGTATTGGCGAAGCCATTGCTGAAAAAATCCAAAGCCTGGTGAAGACCGGCAGCATGCCTACTTTGGAAAAATACCTGGTTAAAACACCGCCCGGAGTGGTGGAAATGTTGAAAATAAACGGCCTGGGACCAAAAAAAGTAGCTACGCTCTGGCATGAACATGGATTTGCCTCACCAGGCGAATTACTATATGCCTGCAATGAAAACAGGCTCATTGAGCTTAAAGGTTTTGGTGAGAAGACTCAAAGTGCGATCATCAAAGCCATTGGATTTCTACAGTCAAGTGAAGGAAAATATCTCCACCATTTGGTCACTTATCATGCCAATGAAATCATTAACATGCTTGGCCTAGCCGTACCTGGTTCGGTCACCATCCTCACTGGCTCACTTCGTCGTGGTGTACCAATCGTAGAGACAATGGAATTATTGACGACCTGCTCCAGGGTGCAGCTTGAAAAGTTTATGAAAAATCAACCTTTTGAGTGGGATTTGCCTTCAAAAAACAATGACAAAGGTATGTGGCAAGAATTTTTGCCAATACATTTTTATTTTACGACCGGACATGATTTGATTCATGACCTGGTGAGCACGACAGGGCCTCGGTCGTTTGCACAACATGTACTCGATAGCCCTGACAAATCCTTTAACACAGAAACTGAATTATTCAAATCCAAGCACCTGCCTTATATCAGTCCTGAATTAAGGGACATCCAGCACATCGAAAAATGGTCTCAAAAAGAACTTGATTTGCTGATCAACCACCAATATATCAAAGGAATCATACATTGTCACTCTACTTACAGTGATGGCATTCATTCTTTAGAAGCTATGGCGACCGAAGCTCAAGTGTGTGGCTATGAGTATCTGGTCATTACGGATCATTCACAGGCTGCAGCATACGCCAATGGACTAAAGTTAGAGCAGCTGGAAGCACAGTGGCTGGAGATCGACCATCTAAACCAAAAACTACATCCATTCAAAATACTCAAGGGGATAGAATGTGATATCCTTGCACATGGTGACCTGGATTACAATGAAGAGATTTTATCCAGGTTTGAACTCATCATCGGATCCATCCACAGTGTGTTTAATATGGATGAGACTAAGGCTACCCATCGGCTTATAAGAGCCATCGAAAACCCTTTTACCAATATCATCGGCCATCCATCCGGACGATTGCTATTGAGCAGAGAGGGGTATCCACTTGATTATGCCAGAATTTTAGACGCATGTAAAGCCAATCAGGTGGCTATAGAGCTGAATGCCAACCCCCAAAGACTGGACATCGATGCCAGTCATATCACTAAGTGTGTAGAGTCAGGAGTGTATGTAGCTATCAATCCAGATGCGCATAATAAAACTTCTATCAAGGATATTAATTATGGTCTGATATCGGCCAGACGAGGAGCTTTGCCTGCATCATTGTGTCTCAATACCATGACAGCAAATGAATTGATCTCGTTTTGCAAAAAGCGTTAAAAATAAATACGGTTAGTTGACCGTCCTCGAAAATTCGTAACTGTACAAGTCACAGCAAGGTTCTGTCAGCACCAATTTATTTTTGTCTATCACAATGCCTTTGGCAGTGATATTTAAGAAAAAATCTGCATCCGTCGGAGCGCTCGTAATCTTAAGGGAATCCTGAGTGACTGCATTAGGTTGCAGAATGTAAGCCCCATTATAAATGCTGGCTTTGTTTTTTAATAAATCAAAACTGGTGTCATCAAATCTTATGGCATCAAATTTTGCTGCATAGCCTTGACCGGTGATACCCCCACTGACGGCCACAAGGTTCCAGGTACCTGTTATTCCAGTAGCATTTTCTGTATTTGAAGATTTTTCACATGCCATCCAACTAAAGGAGGCCATTGCAATTACGATTATTAATATGTTTTTCATACATATAAAGACGAAGTGCGTCATTATTGAGTTGGCAAAACTACTTTTTTTAACTTTTGCTTAATGGTCAAGACTACTTTTGAGGGTTGACCGACATCAGTCCATTTGCAGACTTCCACTGATCAGCATAATCGATCGCCAAATTGCAGAGTGCTCTGATCCCGGTCTTCATCCCTTTATCATCAACATAAAAATCAGGTGTATGATGAGAAGGTGCCAGGTTAATGTCATTACCCGCCGGCATACCACCTACAAATAGAAACAAGCCAGGCACTTTTAGCGCATATTTGGAAAAATCCTCTGCACCGGTGACTGCCTTGATCAGGTGAGTATTTTTTTCTCCGGTTACCCGCTTGATAGTGGGTAACATGAGATCAGTTAAAGCAGGGTCATTAAATGTGACCGGGTAGCCCATAATGATTTCAGTTTCAGCTTCGGCACCCATGCTCTCCGCGATGTTGGCTACAATAAGTCTGATTTTTTGATGAATGATGCGCTGCATGCCAGTATCCAGAGTGCGGATAGTGCCAGTTAGTTCTGCATCCTCCGGGATAATATTATTACGTACCCCGGCGTGAAAAGTAGCTACCGTCACTACTGCAGCTTCTTTGGTGAGATCTACCTGACGGCTTATAATGGTCTGGAGTGCCATGACTATCTCTGATCCGATGACTACAGGGTCGACACTTTTCCAGGGGGTAGACCCATGGGATTGTACCCCTTTGATCGTGATTTTAAGTTGGTCTGCTGCTGCCATAATACCGGCTGGTTTATAATTGATATGTCCTACCGGGGTGAGTGAATTGACATGGAGCCCGAAGGCAACATCCACTGCAGGATTGTTCATAAGTCCTTCTTGGATCATCAATCCGGCTCCTCCTTCTTCTCCTGCAGGAGCGCCTTCTTCCGCTGGTTGGAAAACAAGTTTTATATTGCCTTTGAGCTGATCTTTCATAGAATTAAGAATTTTGGCTGCACCAAGCAACATTGCGATATGTGTATCATGCCCGCATGCATGCATGACCCCGACAGACATACCCTGGTACACGGCTTTGTTGACTGACTTCCAGGGGAGATCGACTCGTTCAGTCACTGGCAATCCATCTATATCTGCTCTCAATAAGATCGTGGGGCCGGGTTTGGCACCCCGTATAAGGCCAACTACCCCTGTCTTAGCGATACCGGT
The DNA here is from genome assembly GCA_016709995.1 of Saprospiraceae bacterium. Taxonomy (NCBI): domain Bacteria; kingdom Pseudomonadati; phylum Bacteroidota; class Saprospiria; order Saprospirales; family Saprospiraceae; species Saprospiraceae bacterium. The sequence continues at coordinate 975,766 of JADJLQ010000001.1, read as the reverse complement.
TTGGGTTTCAATACCCATGGACTTTAAGGTTTCAGCTATGCGCTCACTTGTCTTAAATTCACGATTACTGAGTTCTGCATTTTGATGAAACCAATGCCTCTGAATGCAAACTTCGGCATCTATTTCATCTGCCATCTTGTCTATGACTGATCTCATATCGACGGCCGCCGTGGTCGTGACTTTAGATTTTGAAGTGGATTTGGTTTTTGACTGTGCTATAAGCCCTATCGTCCACATCACAACTATAAAAAACAATATTGATTTCTTTATCATTTCTATATTTTTGATCATAAAAATAATCATTCATGCTCTATTGCCCTATACAGTTTGCCACACCAGCCTATGACGAAGCGGTCAAACTTAGATATGAGGTATTAAAAGAACCCCTGGGTTTAGATTTTACGGTCGAGGCGCTGTCAGAAGAATTTAATCAGTTTCATTTAGCTGCTTACGCCGGAGATGGTGGGCTGACTGCCTACTTATTACTTACACCCTTAGAAAATAAAGTGATTCAGATGCGGCAAGTAGTTGTAAAACCAGCCTTTCAAAGAAAAGGCATTGGTAAAGGACTAGTGATGTATAGTGAGGCATGGTCCAGGCATCATGGTTACTCCGAAATGGTACTCCATGCGAGGAAGGAGGCTGTTGCTTTTTACGAAAAACTGGGATATTCAAGGACCGGCAAATCCTTTGAAGAGGTAGGGATTCCTCATTGGCTGATGAAGAAAAAATTATCAGCTTGATTGACTGGCCCACAGAAATAAAAATTACTATTACTCCTTTTTAAGATATAGACCTCTCAGCTAATTTATATCTTTAAGTCATTATATGGATACAATAAATATAAACAGCGGGTTAAAGGAGCAAAATACTTTTGATGCCATAGTCATTGGTTCAGGTATCAGTGGAGGCTGGGCTGCCAAGGAACTTTGTGAAAAAGGATTAAAAGTGTTAATGCTTGAGCGTGGGGGGCCTCTATTACATCCCAATTACCCAACGGCATCCACCTCACCCTGGGATTTTGAACATCACAATAGGCTGACTCAGGAAGATCGGGAGAAATATTATGTACAAACCAGGCATTATTCAATAGGAGAAGACAATAAACACTTTTATATAGTGGACAAAGACAATCCCTATATTGAAACTAAAAGATATGATTGGGTCAGAGCCAATGTAGTCGGAGGAAGGTCCTTATTGTGGGCTCGTATGACCTGGCGATGGTCAGATTTGGATTTTAAAGCCAATGCCAAAGACGGGCATGGGGTCGATTGGCCTATCAGATATAAGGACATTGAACCGTGGTATACTTATGTTGAAAAATTCATTGGGGTGAATGGCAATAAGGATGGTCTTGCCATCGTACCTGATGGTCACTTTCAGAAACCAATGGAGATGAACTGTGTTGAAAAAGATTTCACCCGGATCATCAATGATAAAATGAAGAGACCAGTTATTATGGGTCGTTGCGCTAACCTCACGGAGCCGGTCAAAGGCAGAGGTGTATGCCAGTATCGAAATCTATGTCATCGAGGCTGTCCATACGGAGCCTATTTTAGCACGAATGCGTCAACCTTGCCAGCAGCTTTTGAAACAGGCAATCTCACTTTAAGGCCGCATTCACTGGCCAATCAAATTCTGTATGACGAAAAAAGCCAAAAAGCTTCTGGGGTTGAAGTCATAGACACTGAGACAAAAAATGTTGTACAGTATTATGCTAAACTGATATTTGTCAATGCAGCAACCCTCGCTACTGCTCAAATACTATTAAACTCAACCTCCAACCGATTTCCGAATGGGTTGGGCAATGACAGCGATCAGGTAGGCAGAAACATTATGGATCATCACAAATTTGCCAGTGCGTCAGCGCAGGTTGAAGGGTATGAAGATAAATATTATTATGGTCGTCGTCCAAACGGTATTTATGTACCCCGGTTTAGGAATATTCACGAGCAGAGGCCTGACTATATTCGAGGGTTTGGCATGCAGGGTGGGGCATCCAGGAGTGGCTGGAACAATGGTGATCATGTAAAAAATCACGGTTTTGGCGAAGAACTCAAAGCGGCGGTAGCACAGCCAGGAGGGTGGACGATCAGTCTCGGTGCTTTTGGGGAATGCCTGCCTTACTCAGAAAATCGAGTGACCATCAACAAGGATAAAAAAGATCCATGGGGAATGAATATGTTGGAAGCCAATGTAGAATTTCGAGAAAACGAAAAAGCGATGAGTAAAGATATGACAGATTCGGCAGCTGAAATGCTTGAGGCTGCAGGGTATAAAAATGTCAAACCTAATTATGCTATCTCCTTTCCGGGGAATGCTAATCATGAAATGGGTTCTGTCAGGATGGGGCGAGATACCAAAACTTCTGTGCTCAATGGCTTTAATCAAATGCATTCAGTGAAAAACGTTTTTGTTACGGATGGATCCTTTATGGCTTCCAGCAGTTGTGTCAATCCCTCCCTGACTTATATGGCCATGACAGCCCGGGCATGTGCGTATGCTGTAGAAGAATTAAAGAAACGGAATATTTAAAGAGGAAATGGAACAACAATGACTTTTGACATAGTCAAATGAGCCTGCGATTTATACCAAATCATACTGCTTTAACTCTCCTTCGAGCTTATGGAGATCAATTTTTATTTTTTCATGACTGACATCCAGTTTTTTCAATTGGGCTTCTTCATATTGAAGTAAGCCGTCAAAATCATTAAATGAGCTCTCTATTTTCTTACGGATATTGACGATATAATCATTGAGTTTGACTCGTACATCAGATTCCAGGCTGAGTCTGCCTTTGGCGATTTCTTTCCTGAAAGCATCCATGAACTTTCGTTTTTGGAAAAATGCCAAAGCTCCGGCAAATAAAAATCCTAATCCGGAGATTACTCCTCCGGTCACATCGAAAATAGCCCCTTTGGTAATTGCCGCCAATACGATACCTACTATACCCATTCCGGTACCTCCTGCGATTTGGGGGGAGATTGATTCTTGCCCGGGAAACATTTCTGCCTGGCTAAAATTTTCAGACTTATTGAGGAAGTTATTGAACGATTCCTGCAGATCTCTAAATACATTGGCTCTTCGCTCAGCGATCTCTGCAAATAATTCGTGATTGTCTTTTAAAATGGTGCGACTGTTTCGGATTTTGAGGTCGATGATTTTTCCCATCTGCTGCACATTGTCCGCAATGTCTGCAATGCCTCCTGACAATTTACTTTGCAACTCTATCTGTAGATCTTTTTCCAGGCCATTGAGCAAGACGGTCAACCATTCTTTTACCGATTGACTTTTACTGAAGACGGAGACAATAGACCTTTTAAATAAAGAAAATATACCCAAGCCTTCCTCGAGCTCTTTTTCTGTTTTCATCGTAGCCCGATCATACGCTGCCAGCAGGTTTTCTACCAGGTTTTCAACTTGATTTTTAGATTTATACTCCTGCTCATCAAGGCTGGTCCTGATATCATTTCTAAAGTTGACATCATAGATATATTGTTCTTTCCTGTCAATGATCCCTTTGAAGATGCGTTCATTGATGTTTTGGGCAGTAGAGATATTATTATACAATTTGATAAAAGGTGCTTTTCCTTTCAGTATATGATCATTGATGTAGGCACGGAGCTCAACAAAACCACTTTCGTTTTCCTTGCCCTCTAGTTCCAGTTTGGCAGACACCGAAAATATTTTTATATCAGACATACCCTTTTTGTGAGCATATTCTGCCAGGCCCTTTTCATTGATCCCCAGATCTTCAGCATTCATCAGGTCTTTTTGCTGAAGGACGAAAATCACTTTTTTGCGCCATTCTTCTTTTATATAGTCAAAAAAATCCCAGGCAGACTGCCGATATGGATTTTTTGATTCAAAGACGAAGACAATAAGATCAGAAGATGGGATGAATCTTTCAGTAATTTCCTGGTGATGTGCTACTATCGTATTAGTGCCTGGAGTATCGACGATCGCTATCTCTTTTAATATGTCAGCGGCGACAAATATTCGCTTAAAATGCGGATTGATAAATACCTCCATCTCTTCCGGACCGTATAGTATCTGTTGGATCGTATCTGTCATTGGCATTGGAGCTACTTTGCAGATTTCGCGGTCAGCTTTGAGCAAAGCATTGATAAAACTGCTTTTGCCAGCTTTGACTTCACCGACGACTACAAACATAAATGGATCCCTAACCCGACCTCTTAATTCTGAGACTGTCTCCATCAGTTCTTTGTGTCTAATATCCATCGTCAAGTCATGAAGGTTTTTGACAGACTCATCGATTAGGCTTTGATAGACTTCCAGCTTAGGGTCGAATTTAAATAAGTTCACGTGATTCTATTTTTTTATAAATATCCGATAATATGATGGTATTTAATTTCTTGCAGATAGATATTTTAATTGCGGCCCGATACAGAACATCAAATCCAGCGTGCTCAATCCTCCTATGAAGCCGTTTTTGTCTTGAAACAATTGTGGATAGACTAAATGATCATTCAGTTCGAGAGGATCCTTTTCCCTGGAAGGTACAAAATCAAGCGCATAGGCAATATCTGGATTCCAATGAAAACAACTACATATATAATGCAATAAGTCCCAATTCAGATCCAATAAAAAAGTTTGTTTTCTGCCCAAAATAGCTTCAATATCTCCGAAAAAGTGATCAAAGAATGGAGCTCTCTTATAATAATTGGATATAGTCCTGAGGTGGTTGGAGACCCAGGGTAGATGATGGGCTATTCTGACCTCCCTGATTGCAAGTTGCTGGTGTTTGCCCTTACACAGTGGCACTGACAACATGATTTTTCCAGTACTGGATGCGAGGTAACACCGATTTCGGAGGCTGTTTTTCTGATAGGTTTCAGCAGCTTCTATCAGCACCACCTGGCTTGAAAACATGTGTCTAAGTGTCGGAATATCAGGAAAATATTGTGTAGTAAATCGGGTATGGATTGATGATATAGTCGATTGCTCCATAAAAACTAAAAATTATAAACTCGAGGATGGCATCCCATGTTTAATTGCCAGAGGCGAAGTTATAGCCAACTAATGTTAATTTTGTACAATTCATGAGATCCAGTGTCATAGCCAGATTGATCATCCTGGGCTCGATAGCCATCTTATCGACCCTATTTATTCAGTTTTATATCATCAGACAGCAGCAAAGTTCTGAAGAAAAGGCTTTTAGAAATAAAGCGCTCACAGCTCTGTATAATGTCGCACGCAAGTTAGCAAAATCTGAAAAACAACTCCCTGCCAACGATCAGCTCATAAAAATACCTGAATCAAATTACTTTGTAGTCAATATCAATGACCATATCAATGTCAATACTTTGGATGCCTATCTCAAAGCAGAATTCCGTAGCATCGGACTTCGCGAAAATTTTGAATATGGTATCTATGATTGTGACAAAGACAATATGGTGTTTAATCAGTCCGTAAGCTATGAGGAAAATGAATCTTCTTCAAAAAAAATGGCCAAATTGCCCACCTACAGGGATTTTACTTATTATTTTGGAGTGAGATTTGTTGACAGGAAAGTCAACCCTTTTTATACCTATACCTGGGCCAGCCTGGGGCTTTTGTTACTCACTTTGATATTTTTTGCTTATAGTTTATGGATCATATTGAAGCAAAGGACCCTGGCAGAGATGCAGAAGGATTTTATCAATAATCTTACACATGAGTTTAAGACACCGATAGCCGCAGTCATGATCTCTTCTGATGTGTTACTTCAGAATGAAACAATCAGCCAAAACCCCAGATTAAAGCAATATGCCCAAATTATTAAAAATCAAAACCAACTTCTCAACACCCAGGTCGAAAGAGTGCTGCAGGTAGCTCAAATGGAGAAAACTGATTTCCAGATCAATCCTGAGCCTGTGGATACCCATCAGATTATCACTGACCTGGTATCGAGCATGGAGCCGAGGATCAAAGCCCGGCATGGCGAAATCACGATGGATTTGAAGGCATTGGCCCCGGTAGTAAAAGCAGATCCAATTCATTTTATCCACATCACTCAGAATATCCTGGACAATGCTATTAAATATTCTACAGATGGGAATGTTAAAATTGAAATTTCCACTTACGACGAAGCCGATAAAATGGTCATTAAATGTATGGATCATGGCCAGGGAATACCCAAAGAATATTTAAGAAAAATATTTTCAAGATTCTACCGAGTACCTACCGGCAATGTGCATAATGTCAAAGGATTTGGATTGGGATTACATTATGTATACCAGATTTGCAAAGCACATGGGTGGAAAATAAAAGTAGAAAGTAAATTAGGAGTTGGAACAAATTTGTACATTGAGATTCCCAAATAATAAAAATGAACAAGTCAAAAATACTACTAGCCGAAGACGACGAGACCCTTGCCTTTGTAACCGCAGACAATCTAAATGCTAAAGGTTATAATGTCATCCTGGTCAATAATGGGGTAGAGGCTGTCAAAGCATTTGAATTAGAAAAGCCTGACTTGTGTATCCTCGATGTCATGATGCCGGAGAAAGATGGTTTTGAAGCCGCTCGGGAGATCCGGGCTAAAAGCAAGGAGGTTCCTATCCTTTTTCTTACTGCCAAATCTATGAAAGAAGACCGTATTGAGGGACTTTCTTTAGGCGCTGATGATTATATTACTAAACCTTTCAGTATAGAGGAATTGGTGCTTCGGATTGAGATTTTTCTTCGCAGAAGATTTGTAGATCCAAACCGGACTTCTGGCATTATCAACCTGGGACAGTATTCTTTTGATCCGGAAAACTATCAGATCACCGGCCCTGACGGCAAGCAAGACATGACTCAACGGGAAGCAGAGCTTTTGTTGTACTTTTTTAAACATAAAAATCAACTGAGTAAAAGATCGGATATCCTGATAGCTGTATGGGGCAAGGATGATTATTTCCTGGGCAGAAGTATGGATGTATTCGTCTCCAGGTTGAGAAAATTTTTTGAAAAGGACCCTTCTATAAAAATCGAAAACGTGCATGGTGTAGGGTATAGATTTACCGCTGCTGAATGAGTTCTATCAAGGACTATCTTCGAAAAACAAATTTTAAACCAAGACTGTCTGCCGATCCAGTTGACCACTTAAAATTCATTGTAGTCATACCCTGTCATGACGAACCAGATCTGGAAATTACGCTTCAATCTTTGGAGTTGGCCGCAAGACCTTATCATGGCGCAGTAGAGATCATCGTTGTGATCAATGATGCAATACACCAGCAGCCAGAGGTGATAATACGAAATAAGCAAACCGTCGAATACCTGGAGACAAGGAAAAATGAAGTGCCAGCCCACTTCATTTATGAAACGGGTATTCTTTCCAAAAAAGCAGGAGTGGGATACGCCAGAAAAATTGGCATGGATGAAGGAATTTACCGTTTTGACCTGATGGGAATGACTGATGGTATCTTATGCAGTATGGATGCAGATACGATCGTGGAAGCCAACTATTTTACCGCTATTGCTGAAGCCTATGCACAAAACAATCGCCCGTGTAAAACTATTTATTTTGAGCATGATCTGGCTTTGACCTTTGGCTCGGCGCATCTTCAAGCCATCACTCACTATGAGCTCCACTTGCGATATTATATAAATGCTTTGCGTTTTGCCGGATTTCCGCATGCTTATCAAACATTAGGGTCTGCTTTTTGTGTTCAGGCAAATGCTTACGCCGCACTGGGCGGTATGCCTCAGCGACAGGCTGGTGAAGATTTTTATTTTATCCATAAGTTTTCTATCAACGACCAGGTTTCAGAGATTAATAGTACTACAGTCAAACCATCTTCAAGGCGATCACACAGAGTACCGTTTGGTACAGGCCGGGCTGTGGAGCAAGCACTGTCGCATAAATCTGAATTAACATTGACTTATCCTCTAAAGGCTTTTGAAGATCTTAAGCGATTATTGAGTGAACTTCCGTCGATGTATCAGGACGAATATTGGTCTCCCCGGTCATTAGATGAAAGCACCCAGGCTTTTTTGACTTCTATTGAATTTGATAGAATCCTGAAAGAGCTTAAGTCGAATACAAGTAATTTCAAGAGCTTCGTTAAACGATTTTATCAAAAAATAGATGCATTCATGATGATGAAATACGTACATTTTCTGAGAGATAATTTTTACGGTACTGACGACTTGGTGAAAGCATCAGAAAGATTATTGAATCTTTTAAAAAACCCGTCATTTAATGACTTTGACCCCCTGATTATTTTAGATGAATATAGAAGATTAGATCGGGGGGATGGATTATAATCTGGAAGCATTTTGGTGATTTTTTCATATATTTTAAATTGTTTATTTTTAATTTTGACTGGGATTTTGGTTAATGGTTAATACTACTTAGAAATCATCATTTTTTCTACTCTTACAGTTTTATTATCAACAGAAGTCTGTAAAAAATAAATGCCTGTCATGGGAAAAATAGAGGAGGGATCCCCTATTCTAAAATTAATTCCTTTTTGAAGTATCCTTCCTACTGCACGGTCAGCTGCCTCCAATATAGTCAAAGGCTTGCTCGAACACTCCCGTAAAGCCACCGGCATCAAAGAACCAACCTATATCAATGCCCTCTGCGAAGAATATATCAAACCGGCCTACCAATCTATGCGAGCCAAAGACCCCAAATTTAATTGCGAAATAAAAATTGAGCTGGATCCTGATTTACACAAAGTAAATGTCATCGCTCAGGATTTAGGCCGCGTAATATTAAATCTGGTGAATAATGCATTTCAGGCATGGAGCGGTGAATTAATTCGCCGGAATTCAACCGAATTTATTGGCAGTAATACAGGCCGAAACAGAATACCATCCGGAAATAAAGATTACAACAAAACTTTCTCCCATCAATCAAAAAGATTTACAACCCCAGCATGTGGTAATTACTATTTCCGACAACGGCTCTTTACAATTTTTCAATAGAATAATGTCCGCTCTGGCCAGATTTAAAAACAATGAAAGTGATACCTCTTGATTTAAATTCTGCCTTATCCTCAGATGTGAGTCTGAATAAGTGATCGTTGGCTTTAAGATAAATACTATTAAGGCCCCCCCTGTCATCCAAAGAAATACCATACACTTTTGATATTCTTTGCCACCAATCTCCCAGGCAAACTCCATTGTGGGGAAGCGCTTTCCAATCTACATAAGTGGAACGTTCGGCATAATATTTAAATGCTGTAAAGTCCGGAGGCACCAGGAACACCTCATTCTGATTACTCAGGATTTTGGCGTTTTGTGCAGTTTTTTCATCTTCGCTCCTTTGGCTCCAGGGTAACTGATATAAAGGGCTGTCGGTCCAATAATTCTTTATCACTTTTGTAACACAGAACAGTATAATCAGTCCAAATAAAATGAAATGGGGCTTAATCGAATAGCTCATGATCGAGCCATTTGGCAATCCTTTAATCCAATTAATTGTGGCTACAACACAAAAGAATTTTAACCAAATAGTTGTTTTAAACCACTGTGTCATGATCACATATTTGGGCATCATCAGAATCCCCAATGAATAAAAGAGACAGCCTACCATAATTACAGTTAACATCATTGCCATCCTCTTGTCAATTATCCAAAATCTATATGTACCAAACAAGAAAAATGGTGCAAGAAGGATATAATTGATCAGACCAAAACTGGCAGGAAAAAATGATGTGCATTGCGGACAAACATGATATCGCTAAAAAGTGATGCCGATATCGACTCATCAAGATGTATAAATAAACTCAGCAGATACGGTAATATCAATGCCAAAGAAATAAATGCAAGTCTAATATTCTGGCCAGGAGGTGATAAGATCATAGATAGGGTAAAGACCTGGGCACCTACTATGGGATGAAAATAGGTACATAAGGCGATAAGGACCGAAGATGGCCCCGTTTTGCCCTTAAACGCATACCAAAGTGCCCAGATCGCAAAAGCTTTGGCCAGGTTACTAGCTGTCAACATATTGTAATACAATTCGTTGCCGCCGAGATTGCGATGGTATAATACGATCAGCGTGATGAGTATAGCTGTCCATTGGGCTGCCGATGAACTTACAAAATGAGCTGCCCATTTTTTCATACCCGCCATCAAAAGCACTGTACATCCAAAGTGAACAGATAGAAAAAAGCCTGGCCATACACCATGCGGGATCAATGCTATTAAATGCCCTAATAACCAGCGCTCGTTGAATTGTTGACTAATGCAATTGATATAAAAGTCGGATGTATATAAGCTTGGATCCTGGAGGTGCCGTGCATAAGGCATAAAATCCATTTGGTCATTGGATCCAAAAAGATAACCATGTTCCAAAAGCAGTAGCATGTAGACCGCTACATACGGCCACCCTTGCTCAAAATACTTCCTGGTGATCTCCACGGCTCCAATATACACCATGATTTATTTCTGGCGAATGATATCTTTGCGATATGTCCTTGTACAAAAAATCTATGGCTGACCTGCATCGGGCTATACCAGGTGCAAATACTCAGGAAAAAATGCCCGTGATTGTAGTACTGGAAGACATCAGATCAGGACTCAATATAGGGTCGGTATTTCGCACGGCAGATGCTTTTAATGTGGAGGAAATCATATTGGCCGGATATAGTGTCACACCTCCTCACAGGGAAATTCTAAAAACTGCACTTGATGCCACGCTGTCGGTTAAATGGTCACAAACGCTTGTGCTGGAAGCCAGATTGAAGGAGTTAAAAAACAATGGATATAAGATAGCTGCTGTGGAGCAGGTAGAGGGCAGCATATATCTACAGGATTTTAAAAGTGTGGATTATTTGCCGCTGGTACTCCTATTTGGTAATGAAGTACATGGTGTGTCTGATCAGACTCTTTCACTTTGTGACTTTGGTATTGAAGTGCCCCAATCAGGTATAAAACATTCTCTGAATATAGCTGTATGTGCTGGGGTAGTGCTCTGGCAATGTTATCAACAGATTTCAATAAGCAATTACACTAAATCAAAAATTTTATGAAAAATATTTTACTCAGCCTCTTAGTAATGACATTTTGGGTGACCACTTCGGGACAATCCTTAAAACACAAAGATATTTTGTTCTATACCCGCAATGGCAAAGGATATATCCATAACAATATCCCGGCAGCGGTAAATTGCTTTGATTCATTGTCTAAGGTTTATGGCTTTAACTTAGTTAAGAGTGCTGAATCGGAAATATTTACTCAAAGCCGATTACAGGATTTCGATCTGATCATATTCGCCAGTACAAACAACGATGTATTTGATACGGATGCCCAGCGACTGGCGTTTCGGCATTATATCGAAGCAGGAGGTAAGTTTTTTGGCATACATTCTGTCATGGGCACAGAGCGAAATTGGACCTGGTTCAAACAAATGCTTGGAGGCACTTTCGCCTGGCATCCTAAATTCAGACCCTTTGACTTGGTGAAAATGGACGCCAGTCATCCAACATTGAGCGTGTTGCCCGACCTATGGACAAAAGAAGATGAATGTTATTTTGCAAAAGAATTGTATCCTGGAATTACCGGATTATTGTCCGTAGACCTTGAATCATTGCATCCGGATACTACCGATCTTAAGCGAATAATTTTAAACAAAGGCACCTATGATCGATATTATCCGATATCCTGGGAACAGAACTATGATGGAGGGGCCATTTACATCACGACCCTTGGTCATGCGATTTCGGATTATCAAGGTGGAACTTTTGTCAACTACCTGGTAGATTGCATGAAATACATGATTGGCAAAAAACAGAAAAAGGATTTTTCTAAAGCCTACGCAACGAATATTCAGGATGCTGTAAAACAGTATTAATCGATTAAAAGATGAAATATATATTAGGGTGTATCTTTCTTTTGCAATTTTATTTATTGGGGGCTCAATGTCCCAAACTCATTTGGTCCGACGAATTTGACGGAACCGAACTCAACAAAGACAAATGGTCCTTTCAGCTTGGGGATGGATGTGATATCAATCTCTGCCAATGGGGTAACAACGAATTGCAATGGTATACCTCCAGCAAGGAAAATCTCGAAGTTTCAGACGGTACCTTAAAACTGATAGCACGAAAACAAAACGTTCAGAATAGGTCGTACACTTCAGCCCGGATCAGAAGTCTTCAAAAAGGAGATTTTAAATTTGGCCGGATAGAAGCCAGGATGAGACTGCCAGTGGGACAGGGCATCTGGCCTGCATTCTGGATGTTACCCACTGACAATGTATATGGCGATTGGCCTCAGAGTGGCGAATTAGATATCATGGAATATTTAGGTCATGAGCCGAATACAGTACATGGCACGCTGCACTATGGAAACCCCTGGCCAAATAATGCTTCCACTACCAAAGATTTTACAAATACCCTGACTGGATTCGATCAAGACTTTCATGTGTTTGCTATTGAGTGGTCTATCAATACAATCAAATGGTTTGTAGATGGATACCTTTACTCAACCAAGTCCACCAATGATCTTAATGGACTACGATGGCCTTTTGATCAAAAATTTCATATTTTATTTAAACTTGCTGTAGGCGGAAACTGGCCGGGCAATCCCAATTCAAGTACCACTTTTCCGCAGATTTTCGAAGTTGATTATGTGCGCGTGTACGAGGATCTTGATCAGCCTTCTATTGCGGGAGTCACCAGTATCAAGGCAGGAGATCGGCAGACTTATCAGATTCTAAACCTGCCCACGAATGCAAAAGTGGATTGGATCGTACCTCCATTGGTTAAAATATTGTCAGGTCAAGGTACCGATCATCTCCAGGTAGAATGGGGTAGTGGACCTGGGAGGATCATGGTCAATCTTACAACTGATTGCATTCAATCGAAGCTATTGCAGCTGGAGATCTCTATCAAACCCGAATTGTCGCGAAGTATCATATTGGAAAATTTTGATCAATCTCCGCGGATTAAAAAGATTTCTTCTACCGGCATGTTGTCAAGGGATATTCCCAACCCAGGTACCAATTCAATCAATGCTTCCAACCTTTGCGGTAAATATGTGCGAAGTGCTACACAACAATATGATGTGCTCGCCTATGATATCGAAGACATTAAATCCGCTGCAGATTTTATCTCAAGTACATCCAAGTTTTACCTGGATCTTTATACTGATGCCCCCATTGGTACACAAGTACTTTTACAACTGGAAAACAAAAATCAAGCTTTGCCAGCCAATTATCCTATAGGTAGACATAGCCGATACATGGTCACCACCACAAAACAAAACGAATGGGAACGACTCGCATTCCATTTTTTAGATAAACCAGGCAATACGGTTAGTGATTTTGGGGTCAATCAGCTGATTCTTTTATTTGCTTCCAACAGTTTTACCGGCCATACCTATTATTTCGACAATTTTGATATCTACACTTTGTCCAACACGGTTGGAATCCAGTCAATAGATATTCCCAAAGCTTTAAAAATATTTCCCAACCCGATTGTAGATCAACTTTCATTGAACTGGGATAGCAATGAGACCCTGCTAAGTGCACAACTATATGATACTACTGGAAAACAAATTAGAAATGTATTTCCGAGAGCAAAAAGACTTTATACCTGGACACTCGCTGATTTATCTAAAGGCAGTTATATCATCAAATTGATCTTTGATGACGGCTCCCATTTTAGTTCAAAGATTATTAAAGATTGAGCAGCCGCTTTTCTTTTGCCCCATTTAGCCTTTGATATACTTCACAGGACTATTGGTATTGTAGAAAAAGAAAGACCAAATATCTGTCTGTTCATCAATAATTTTAGAAGTGGGTTTGCCGGCTCCGTGACCAGCATCCGTCTCAATGCGTATAAGCACCGGATTATCTCCAATATGGTTTTTCTGTAGCGTAGCAGCAAACTTAAATGAATGTGCAGGCACTACCCGGTCATCATGATCAGCGGTAGTAATCATCGTCGAAGGATAAAGTGTATTGGGTTTGAGGTTATGCAAGGGAGAATATTTTGAGAGGTACTTAAATTGTTCCGGATGGTCACTGGATCCATACTCGACAGCCCAGGCATGACCAATGGTAAACTTATGGTATCTCAGCATATCCATCACACCAACTGCTGGAAAGGCCACAGCAAACAGGTCAGGTCTCTGGGTCATGCAGGCACCAACCAACAATCCACCATTCGAGCCTCCGGAGATAGCCAACTTTTCTTTCGAAGTATATTTTTCTTTGATCAAAAACTCTGCAGCCGCGATGAAATCATCAAACACATTTTGTTTCTTTTCCAGCATTCCGGCTTTATGCCAATCTTCACCAAACTCGCCACCTCCTCTAAGGTTAGGCATGGCATAGATACCTCCATTTTCCAATAAAATCAGCCTGGACGCGCTGAATGTCGGAGTCAAAGAAATATTAAATCCACCATAAGCATAGAGATAACAGGGATTGTTGCCATCCATAGCTATTCCTTTTTTATGAACAATAAACATGGGTACAGAGGTACCATCTTTGCTTTTGTACCAAACCTGTTTTTGCACATAATCCATCGGATCAAATTTGAGCTCTGTTTGAAAAAAGTATTCGACTTTTGAGCTACAATATCATATTCGTATATCGAACCGGGATCAGTAAAAGATGTGAAAAAGTAAAATAAGGTTTGATCATTTTCCTTCCCGTCAAGTCCACTTATACTGCCCAATCCAGGCAAAGGTATTTCTACTTTTTGGGTGCCATCGTAATCATATTGATACACCTTGGAGGAAGCATTTTCCAAATAAGCTGTAAATAGTTTTTTACCTCCCGTCGAAACATTGCTCAACAAATGCTTTGATTCAGGAATAATCGTTTTCCATTGGGCTTCATCGGGATTTTTAGGATCTATTTCTACGATTTTGATATTAGGAGCATGAACATTGGTGGAGGCTAAGAATTTGTCACCAATATTAGTAATCACTGTACTTTCATTATCATATCCTTTGAAGAGTATTTTAAATGGTGCCTGGATGTCCTTAACCAGTCTGTACCTGGTTTCAAATCCTGAAGTGCCTGCCGAAGCATACAATATCAAATATCGACCATCCTCCGTCACACCTGCATTGTGATTCATGAGTGGCTGACTTAGATCTTCAAATATCTTGCGGTCCTGAGTTTGGGGTGTACCTACTTTGTGATAGTATACTGAATGATATTTATTGGCATTAGATAGCTCCATACCTGGCTCAGGCATCGGATAACGACTGTAATAAAACCCAGCTTCGTCCCAACTAGCTCCGCTAAATTTTACCCATTTTACCACATCGTCCAATTCCCGATTGGTACTGACTTCTCTAACATGTATTTCTTGCCAATCTGAGCCGGCGTCTTGTCGTGCATAGGCAATATATTTATCATCCTGAGACGCTCCCAGCAAATTGATGGAAGCAGTGCCTTTGTCAGAAAGGGTATTTGGGTCTATAAATACTTCCGGTTTTCCCTCATGGCCTTTCTGGAAATAAATAACTGCTTGGTTTTGAAGACCGTCATTTTTATAATAGAAATAATAATCACCCACTTTTCGGGGAGAAGAGACTTTAGTATAATTAAAAAGGTCTGAATATCTCTTGCGGATGTCTTCTCTAAATGGAATTTTACTTAAATATTCATTGGTAGTTTCATTTTCTTTTTTTACCCATGCCTCCACCCTGGCAGCGGTATCTTGTTCCAGCCATCGGTAAGGGTCAGCTACTGTAGTCCCATGATAGTCTTCGATAGTCTGGTCGGTATCAGTCACAGGGTAACTGACAGGAATAATAGCATTAGAGGTAGCAGATTGCATTGCAGCGTCGTTTTTGCACGATAAAATGTGCAAAGCACAGATCATCATTATGGAGGTTAAAATCTTCATTTGAATTTATAACTTAGCGGATAAAAGTAAATAGATATGGCTTATTTTGATGAAAACTTTTTAAAATTCTTCAAGTCTTTGAACAAAAACAATCATAAAGAATGGTTTGACAGTTTCGGCCGTGATATGCCATGGAGGAAGAAAAAATATGACCAATCCGGGTTTGTACCTGGAGCTGGCACCTGGCAACCTGTCGATCTATGGAGGAGTATACCAGCCTGATAAAGAGCAGCTTAGTAAAATCAGAACTGCGATAGCCACATCACCCAAAGAAATTAAAAAATTAAAAGCAGATAAAAAGTTTTCTGAGACTTTCGGTCATATTAAAGGTGAGGTCAATAAAGTGTTACCTCCTGAGTTTAAAGAGGCTGCCAAAGTCGAATCTTTGATAGCAAACAAACAATTTTATTTCAACGCTACTTATAACAATGATCAATTGATCCTTGCCGATGATCTCGTGCCCTTTATTATGAAGCATTATGCCATTGGGCTGCCGTGGTCAAATTTTCTAAGTAACGCGTTAAGAGGGTAGTGCTACCCTAATGTTAAGACTCCCGACACCTTGTTATTAGTAATTATTAACAATTCATTGGCATATAAATCAAGCCTTTATACAATCAACAATTTACTTTTGTAGAGAATTTATAACTCAATTCATTAAACTAAAAAAACAACCAGTACATGAAAAACTTTTTTCTTATTTGCTGTAGGATTTGGATTATTATCTGCCTGCAAGAATGAAAATAGCGCCGTTCGTGATGAAGCTCGTGCTGCCATCGAAAGCGCTACTCCGGCAACTACTGACCCTAGTATGGCTGACCCTAGTGCAGTTTCAGCAACTGTTCCTTCAGGACCTACTACAACCATGCAATTTATGGAAGAAGAATACAATTTCGGCACGATCAATCAAGGCGAAGTAGTTTCTCACACTTTCAAGTTCAAAAATACAGGCTCTGAGCCTTTAATCATCACAGATGCTAAAGCTACTTGTGGATGTACTATTCCTAAGAAACCTACTGAACCAATCGCTCCTGGCGAAACTGGCGAATTAGTAGTTGAATTTAACAGCGCCGGTAAATCAGGTGCTCAGACTAAACAAGTAACTGTCACAGCAAACACCAATCCTCCACAATCATTTATCAGAATCGTTTCTGATGTGACTGTAAAAGATGCTGCTGCAGGAGCTGCTGCTCATTAATATCAGCACCAAAAGAATCATTGAATAATCGGGCTTCACTTGTGGAGCCCGACTTCAAAAACCAAGGCCGGCTCTCTCAGGGTTGGCTTTTGTGTTTTTAGTCCTGACCTTGCACTGTCGAAAAACAGTCGTCCGTTTCATTTTACTTGTTCTTATTTTCGAATTGAGAAAAAACGCTTTCCGAAACGTTAGGAATCTATCTACTTTTGCCAGCTGATGAAAGCCTATCTCTCTTTAATTAAGTTTAGTCATACCGTTTTTGCGCTCCCATTTGCCATGATTGGAGCAGTATTAGGTTTTAAAGACGGCTATCCGCTTCCGGTCACTTTGTTTTTTAAAATCATCCTATGTATGATTTTTGCACGTAGTGCTGCGATGGCTTTTAATCGATGGGCCGATGCTCGCTTTGATGTGCTCAATCCACGGACTGCGGTAAGGGAGATTCCGGCCGGTGTGATCAGCAGTCGATCCGCAGTATTGTTTGTACTGGTTAGTTGTATCGCATTTGTTATTACCACCTTTTTTATCAATCGAATTTGTTTTTACCTCTCTCCGGTTGCCTTATTGACGATTTTAGGTTATAGTCTGACCAAGAGATGGACTGCAATCTGTCATTTGATCCTGGGCACCGGTTTAGCATTGGCGCCTATTGGTGCTTACCTGGCAGTTACCAGTCATTTTTCAGTTATTCCACTTTTGTTTTCCGGCATCGTCTTTTATTGGGTGAGTGGGTTTGACATTATTTATTCGCTCCAGGATGAAGAATTTGACAAAACCCATCGATTGTATTCTATTCCAGCAAAATTGGGTAAATCTAAAGCATTGTTGGTGAGTAGATTATTACATGTCCTGTGTGCTCTCCTTATTCTGTTTTGCAGTCAACTGTTAGCCTCAAATATGATTCCGCCAGCATATTGATTTGGGTGAGTGCAGCCTTTTTTATCGGCATGTTGATGTATCAGCAAAGTCTGGTCTCTCCCGGCGACCTGAGCAGAATCAATTTAGCCTTTTTCACCATCAATGGCATTGCAAGTGTGATCTATGGGCTGTTGATAGGGTTTGATCTCCTGTTCTGAAAAAAAACTTAAGCAAAATAGACTGTCTTGGCTTATTTTGCTCTCATGAAATCATGTCTTAGATGGTTACTTGTTGGCATGCTGCACCTGATGAATGCAGATCATCTTGCCGCCCAAAGCATATTGATCAAAAATGGGGTTGTGTACGATGGCAGTATTGATCACAAGCCCGGTAAGCAAGATATTCTCATTAATGATGCAGGACAGATCGTTAAAATTAAAAAGCACCTTAAGTCGAAACAAAGCAGGATCATAGATGCCGCCGGCAAGATAGTGACCCCGGGTTTTATCGATACACATGCCCACGGGGACCCGATAGCCGCACCAGAATTTAAAAACTTTATCGCTATGGGCGTCACCTCCATTGTGCTTGGACAAGACGGTGATGGACCTATGTACCAGGACCTTTCATCCTGGTATACTGAAGTGATGAAAGCGAGGCCTGGCGTAAACATTGCGGTGTTAGGCGGACATGGGACTCTAAGGTTTTTAACCGGAGTCAAATTTAAAAGGGTCCCTGATTCTTTAGAAATACATAAAATGGTCTCACAACTGGAGGATTGGATGCGTGCAGGTAGTTTTGGTATGAGCACTGGACTCGAATATGTCCCAGGCACTTATGCTCAAGCCGCCGAACTACTGGCACTGGCAAAAGTAGTTGGGCAATATGACGGTATCCTCATGTCCCATATGCGTAATGAAGATGATGAGGCACTGGAATCTTCCATTAATGAATTACTCGATCAGGGTCGATATTGTAAAGTGCACATCGCTCATTTTAAAGATGTATATGGCAAAGGCGTCGAAAGAGCTGAGCAATTGTTACAACTTATTGAACGACATCCTAATGCCATGCAACTCAGCGCAGATCTCTATCCGTATACTGCCAGTTACACAGGCATCGGCATCGTATTTCCATCCTGGGCACTTGCCCCGGTAGATTATGACAGTATACGACTGACCAGGAGATCCGAATTATTAGATTATGTAACTGCGAAAGTCAATAAAAGAAATGGTCCGGAGGCTACTTTGTTTGGCACGGGTAAGTATGCCGGCAAAAGCCTGGCTGAAGTGGCTTTGGCCCAATACAAACCGTTCGCTGAAATATTGGTAGATGAGATCGGTCCCGAAGGAGCCAGTGGCGCTTATTTTGTCATGAATGAAGAATTACAACAGCGGCTCCTGCAGTCTTCAAAAGTAATGGTATGTTCGGATGGAAGTCCGGGGATGAGACACCCAAGAGGTTATGGCACTTTTGCGAAAATCATTGAAGAATTTGTCTTTAAAAGAAAAGCGATTTCATTGCAGGAAGCCATTTATAAAATGACAGGATTGTCAGCTAGGACCCTTGGACTGAAAGACAGAGGATTTTTAAAACCAGGCTTTGTAGCAGACCTTCTTATATTCGATCCCACAAAAGTGAAGGCAAATGCTACCTACGAAAATCCTTACCAACTGGCTAGCGGATTTGACCTGGTGATGATCAATGGCAGAATTGCCAAGGAGGGAGATATGATATCAGAAGTAAGGTACGGAAGGGTATTAAAGAAAAATCAGGATTGATTCTTTAGCCAGGATATGAATTTTCTAACCGCGATGCCACGATGACTCATTAGTTTTTTTTGATCAAGATGCATCTCCCCAAAGCTGAGCTCGTAGCCATCGGGTCGGAAAATAGGATCATATCCAAATCCCTCCTGACCCTGGCAATCCCTTAATATTTGTCCATCAATTCTTCCATCAAAAAAATAGGTTTTAACTCCATCATAAAATGCGATGATCGCGATAAAATAGGCTTGACGATCAGTTTTTTCAGTTAGTTCTTTCAATACACGATCGATATTATCCTTCGGATTTTTTTGTTCTCCTGCATAACGTGCACTCATCACCCCCGGTCGGCCGTCTAAAGCTT
The DNA here is from genome assembly GCA_016709995.1 of Saprospiraceae bacterium. NCBI lineage: Bacteria > Pseudomonadati > Bacteroidota > Saprospiria > Saprospirales > Saprospiraceae > Saprospiraceae bacterium. Next base: position 955,768 of record JADJLQ010000001.1, on the reverse strand, counting down.
CAATCACCAGTCCTGCGTCTTCTGCAAAACAGGGCAGACCGAATATATCATACCCTTGCCTGGCTTTGACAGCTGCATTTTCTTCAAAAGTGTCAAAAGGTTCCATCAGTTCACCCTTAAAACCTACTTCGTCTAACGACTTGATGATATACAGACCTTGCAAAGCAGCTTGTATCTCCAGTACTTTGTTTTGATTCTGTGTTGCGAATAATAATGATTTCATGTAGCTAAAAATTCGTTTTTCAACTAGCAGCTTTTACATCACTATATTGATCATTTTTCCTGGTACTACGATTACTTTTTTTAGGTGTGTTGCCTTCTAACCATTTCTGAACGAAATCAAGTTGCAGGGTCATGTTCTCGAGGGCCTTTGGGTCCGCATCAGCCGGATATTCTGAAGTGCCCCGTTTTTTACCGTTGACACAGATAGGATAGGTGATGCTGCTTTCGACAAGGTATGCTGCTTCTGCTTGAGGAAAGCCGGCCAAATGCACTGAAGTTCCATGCCCCAGGCTCTCCCAAAGCTCTTCTGCGATGAAAGGTGCAAAAGTGCAATCAATCGGACCAATGGATCTAATATCTCCCGCTTATTGCAATTACTTGATTTGAGCTCATTGAGTACGATCATAAACTGGGACACACAGGTATTGAACGAGAACCGTTCGATATCATCCGAGATTCTTTTGATACCCTTATGTAATATTTTCAGTTCATCCATTGAAGCAGGGTCGTCAGAGACAGTCAAGATACCTTCGGTGTAAAACATAGCCCAAAGACGCCGTACAAATTTGCCCACACCATCTATACTCCTTGTGTCCCAGGGTTTGGATTGCTCCAGTGGCCCGAGAAACATTTCAAACAACCGAAAGCAGTCAGCACCATACTCTGCCACGACCGCATCAGGGTTGATCACATTGTAGAGTGATTTGGACATTTTGGCAAGTTCTCCAAGTGTATTCATTTTGGCATCCGCTGGAAAATCAAGCGCGGTATAATCACCTGAACCAGTTCTAAAGAGTGCGCTTGCATAAGCGGGCATAAACTCAATATATTTTTGATGCCGGAAGCATTTAAAAAAGATTTCATGCTGCCATAATCCTGCACAAAGTCTATTGGTACAGGAAGCGTGATAAAATCCTTATCTTCAGGATCAATCACCAATTCTTTTGAATAGAAAACATGCAGACCATTTTCCAAATCTTTCTTTTTATAAATTGATTCTGAAATACCCTGAATTTTGCCTTGGTTTAATAATCTTTTATACGGCTCTTTAGTGACCGTATAGCCCAGGTCAAATAGAAACTTGTGCCAAAACCTTGAATATAAAAGATGTCCAACAGCATGCTCCGTGCCACCCACATACAGATCTACATCCTGCCAGTATTGTATAGCTTCCCTGCTGGCAAAAGCATCTGCGTTGTGTGGGTCCATATACCTTAAAAAATACCACGAAGATCCTGCAAAGCCCGGCATGGTGTCAGTCTCCCGGGTATATCCATTGGCTAGGTGAGTCCAGTCGTGCAGTTTGGCTAGTGGAGCTTTTCCATTCGTCGTAGGTTTAAAATCGTCCAGGTCTGGGAGGAGCAGTGGCAAGTCTTTTTCTTCCAAAGTATATGGTATGCCGTCCTTATCGTAGATGATCGGGAAAGGTTCGCCCCAATATCGCTGGCGGGAATAGTTGGCATCTCTCATTTTATAGTTGATCTGCTTTTTGCCGATGCCCATTTTTTCCAATCTACCATTGATCTCGTCGATAGCATCCATCACTTCCATGCCATTGAGAAAATCTGAATTAATCATTTTTCCTAGCTTGTCTTCAATCGTTGCGCCGGGGTACATTGATTTATCGATGATCTCGACTATAGGTAATTGAAACTTTTTGGCGAAAGCCATATCCCTCGAATCATCGGCTGGCACTGCCATGATCGCACCGGTACCATAATCTTTTAGTACATACTCTGCTATCCAGATGGGTATCTTTTCCTGGTTAAAAGGATTGATGGCATAAGCTCCCGTAAAAGCCCCACTGACTTCCTTGACCTCAGCCATTCGATCTCTTTCTGATCTGGACCCCACATATTTTAAGTACGCATCGATGTCAGTTCGTTGCTCCCGAGTGGTGATTTGAGGTACCAGGTCATGTTCTGGAGCGATGACCATAAAGGTGGCTCCATAGATAGTATCCGCCCTGGTCGTATAAATCTCCAGATGATCTTCGTGTCCGTCTATTTTGAAAAATACTTGGGCTCCAGTGGACTTGCCGATCCAATTAGACTGCATGATTTTCATGGAGTCACTAAAGTCAACCTCCTGCAGGTCATTGAGCAATCGCGCGGCATAGGCAGTGATCCTTAAAAACCATTGAGTCATAGGTCTCTTTTCCACGGGATGGCCTCCGCGTTCGGAGACTCCGTCTTTGATCTCATCATTGGCCAGTACGGTACCCAGGGCCTCACACCAATTGACAAAAGCCTCTTTGCGATAGGCCAAGCGATAATTCATCAGGACATCACTCTGTGTCTTTTTAGAGTAGGCATTCCATTCATCATTGGAAAAATTGGCTATCGGAGAATGCGCGGTATTGATTTTGAGATTGCCTGACTCTGAAAATATTTTCTGCAATTCTGATATTGGCCTGGCAGTATTAGTATTCTGATCATACCAATGCTCAAACAGCTGGATAAATATCCATTGCGTCCATTTATAAAAAGTCGGATCACTGGTGCTCACTTGCCTGCTCCAATCATAACTAAACCCGATATTGTCAAGTTGCTGGCGATATCGTTTGATGTTTTCATTGGTCGACAATGCCGGATGAATCCCTGTTTGAATTGCATACTGTTCTGCAGGCAAACCAAATGAATCAAAGCCCATTGGGTGCAATACCTCAAATCCCTGCATCCGTTTGTATCTGGAGAAAATATCAGAAGCAATATAACCCAGGGGGTGCCCCACATGCAAGCCTGCACCTGAAGGATAAGGAAACATGTCCAATACATAGTATTTTGGTTTGTTTCTACCATTGGGTACTTTATAAATTTGGTTCTTTTCCCAATAAGAACGCCATTTCTTTTCTATTTCAGCCGAATTAAATTCCATATCGTGCAAAGGTAAGAAAAGGCTTGAGCAAATTCGAGAATTCAGGTTTGTCATGCATTAGTTCACAGTGAGAGAGTGACTGGTCCGCAACCTTAGTTGTCTATTGATATCAATGATCTGTCTATTAAACAAACCAGATCATCTTTTGGATTAAACTAACCGCGGTTTGTCTCGTCTATCAGGTATAACAAATAAATAAAAAAATGAAAAACAAATTTTTAAACTCAATGGCTTTGATGACCCTCTTTTCCTTGGCGCTATATGCTCCAATGATGGCGCAGAGCAATGATCAGGCTGGCAAGACTGCAAAAAAAGATAAATTAGAACAAAGAAGCCAAAACAAGTCAGATCAATCCAATGACCATACAGGGGCTGACCGCTTTGGTCGCCGTGGGGATAGCACCCGTCCGCATTTCGGAGGTAAACAAAGCTTTCAAGGAAGATCTTTCCACGGTGGCGACTTCAAGGGACCTCAGAACTTTAGAGACAGCTATATGTACCGTCAAGGTTTTAAAGCAGGACGCTTCAGCCAGGGATATCATGGTCAGCGATTTGAAAATAATTTCCAAGGCCAGGGTCGCAGAGGCAACCAATGGAACAGACCAGGAGCTGGAGGCAATCAATTTGAAGGTAGAGGTTTTCAGCATCAGGGCGCTCAGGGTCGGGGCATGCGACAGCCAAATCCTGAGCTTAAGGCGCTCAAAGAGCAGATCTGGAAAGATGGTGTCATGGATCTTAAAGAAAAAGAAATGCTTCAGAATAAAATGAAATCATTTCGAAGTCAAAGACCAGATGCTATGCCGCACAAACAAAATGAAAAACTTCAAAAATCTCCTGAGGAGAAGAAGTAAATAATCATACTTTCTGCATTTAATTGTGCCCTGGTCACTAATCGTGTTCAGGGCTTTTTTTGTTAATTTAATTAATTGCCTTTAACCTGGCATTAAAATACAGCTGGTACATATTCACCTAACTTTATTTTTTTAACCAAAAATTTATTTATAGCCTATGTATCTAAAACAAACACTTGGTATCTCACTCATTGCTTTCTACTGTACTTTGATCCCCATGGCCAGCAACGGCCAGGCTTATTACCGAAATGATCGTCTGGAACAACGGCATCCTAATCGCTATACTCCGCATCGCGGACATGTGTATCATAATGACTCCCGACACCATTACAATGATAGAGATGGGGATAGGTACAGAAATGATCGATACAAATCGAGACGGCCTGAATATCGTAGAAATGAGTGTGATCGCAATGATCATCACAGGTACAGACGACATCGACACAAAAGTCTTCTCGGTATCATCTTGAGATTGTAAGAAAAGATAGGAGAGTGGTATCCTCCAAAAAGGATAATATTACTTTAATTGAGAGTAAATGGGGGAAAAAGTATGCCTTTGCGGGCATCATAGTCTACCCGAATGCCAGATTGGTGGAGCTCTATTTTCTCAGGTTCTTTACGACCATCGATAATAAACACTTTACAACCCTGGGCCATTTCCAGCTCGGGGTTGTTATCTTTCCAGCAGTGGGCTAGTTCGTACACCGTAGCAGAATAGTTATTATGCCACCGGCTCCCAAAAATGACTTCCAGGTAAAATATTCCATTGTTAAAATCTAACAACCTGGATTTCAACCCATAACCTACACGGTACAGACAGTCCGTCTTAATGATATGTTTCCGATTAATAGCTTCTATGTTTACCACGAATCCGTGTATCACAGAAATTGTGCCAAATTTTAACTTTTTGGGTTTTATGCTATAGCAAATCGCCTAATTTGCAATTTTAGATTGAAAGGGATGACAGAAGATCAATCCTTTCGATACAACTTTTGATCACCGAATTAAATTGAGGAGGCCATGATACCAGCTGACCAGGATTTATTCACGGGAAGGCTAGAAAATTTAAACCAATCTATTTTTTATAAACAAATTTATAAACGCTTATACAAATTCATGGTTTATAAGCATTAGCGAAAACTGTAAAATGATATCATAAAATTGACTATCAATACCTTGTGCTAATTAATCCAATCCTGTACCAAATAAGCAAATCATTAAATTGGCCGAATCCACACCCCTAATATAAGTTGATTTAGTAAGCGTAGATATAGTTAAAATATGCGCCAATTATTTATATAAATGGCTATTCTCCTAAGAATGTACATAAGGTTCGAATTTGAAGCAGGATTAATAGTTATAAACCCCTTTAATCACTATTTCCTGGTGATGCCATATCCATAAATGGTGATCTAAGCAAATAACCAACCCGTTGACTTTTAACACCATCAAATTCTGTAAGACCATACTTTATCTCTTCAGGAGTTTTTTTGTGCCAGGTGCCAAATATCCTGTCCCAAAAGGTGAAAATGTCTCCATAATGGCTGTCGGTAAGATACTGTTCGTTTGAATGGTGAATTTTATGCCAGCCCGGAGTAGAAAATATATATCGGCCATATCTTTCTATCCAATTTGGAAATTTGAGGTTGGCGTGTTGAATAATGACAAATACCAGCCCCAGGGTGCTATAGAGAATAAATGAAGTCATCGAGACGCCAAATACTACGATCGCAATGCAAACATAGATTCCTTGAGAATAGATCACCTCTAATGGATGAAATCGTAGGGATGACGAGGTATTGAGACCTGGATCGGAATGATGTACCCTGTGAATACGCCAAAGGAAGGGGACCCTATGTAACAAATGATGGTTGAGGTAGCTGCCAAAGTCTAAGAGCAGGATGCTCCCCAAAATTTCGATTGGTGCGGGTAAAAAAATTTGATTATATAACCCTAATTGATGATCTGATGTATAGATTACTGTGGATATAACCGCTATTCCAACTAAACCATTCACTACAATGGATATTATGGTCAGGATAAAATTGTGGATATCGTGTTGCTTTTTGTTGGCTGGTTTTGCCAGATATGGGATAAGATTTTCAATGCTGTAGAATGTAATCAACAACCCAAATAATATGATGGGTTGAAGATCAGCTAATGTTTGTATCATAAACTATAGTTTGAGTGTTTAAAAAAAAAGAATCATTTTTTTTGGGAAGACCATAAGCCCTGGTTTTTAATCATTTTATTATTGTGATAGGGTCGATACCGGTCAAAAAACTTGAATCATGATCATCTTGCTGTTTAGGAGGGGGACAAATTAATAACTTTAGAATTTCAGCCTTCATGCCTGTCAGAGTCTCTGCGCAAAAATCAACCTTATGCGAAGACGGTAGGCCTGAAGCAGCAAGTAAATATTTTTTTTCAGGCTTAAACAATCGCCAGGGAGTATCATTTTTCATGACCGTTATGTGTACTGGTACTTGTGATTGAGTGAGTGTCAACTCGGGATATAAAAAACACCCCATGGTGACTGCATCAAATGGTATAAATCCTGATTTGGAATTTAAAAATATAGACCAGAGATTTTGCCAACTTTTTAGTTGCTGATAGACCCATTGATCACCTGGATACGTGCTTGTTTTGAGCGGTAGTATGTCCTCAGCTGACAGATAGATATTTTCAGCAGCCTCATAACCTGCTAAAATCACAGGCACACCAGTGTTTATTACTACCTGAGCTGCAGCATCGTCATGATCAAAATTACAATCACAGACAGAAACCTTCCCGGAACCAGGCTTAAAATGTGTATTCGGAGATCTTCCACCACACCAGATGATTTTTATGATGTTGGATTTTAATTCAGAATGTGCTATTAATAGATGGGAGATATTAGTCAAGGGGCCTAGCGCAATAATGGTCATTTTTTCATGGCTCAATGCCTCCGCCATTGACCTGACTGCTTGATTTTCAGTCTCTGAATCGTCTGAATTCCGGGCGCCTTTACAAACAGGGATTTTTATAGGTGAGTCATGATACCATTGAATTAGTCGCATGCAGATCTTATATCCATAATCAGTGTTCCCTACCAGGCTGATACCCCGGATATCAACCTTTGGAGATTTTAACGCCATGATAAGTGCTATGCCGTCATCGACATCTTTATTTAATTTACCAATTCCTATATCTGTGTCAATCCAAATTGGATCGGGTTGACTCTGAAATTCCATGCCAACGCTGGCTATTAAAATACATTGTATGAAGAGTATTTGTGTAAAATTCATAGTTAATAATTAGATGTTTTTTATTCAAACCCGGGTGACCATAATTTTCAATTAAAAAAAGAATAGATCCGCATAAGTTGCTATCTGTCGACTGAACCAAAAGTTCATTTCATATATTGAGACAGAACCCAACGAAAAAGTTCGAAATCAGCTAAAAATATTATTTCAAAGAATTGTACAAATGAATCTGGGAGACTGTCTGACCAAGACGCGACAAGACAAATACCGTAGTTTCAGGACATCGGTCGGGAAACTCTACTGAGTTGATATTACGTGCCTCCAATACGGTAATGTTTTCACTGGATACTACATTCAAAGCCCCAAAGGTGGTGCCATACGACAGGTCATCGGCTATCTCTTGTTCAACATTCATTCGTCCAAAATTTATTTTACCGCCGGCTATAATTTTCAAATCTTTAGTCAAATGGTTGATAAAAGTATTCCTGGCTTGCTGGGAATGATGTAGATTACCAAAATATTCTTTGTAGAAACCATTCCATTCTTCACCAAGTAATAAGGGCCTTTCATTGATATGATCCTCTATGTTCCAGTATTCATACATTTTGTATTTAGCTTGATTTAACCGGCTGCGGACAGTGCCAATCGGGATTGATAATATTTTGGAGATCTCTTCATAAGACTGACAGTCTGTATAATATCTCAACAACATGGTACTGCGTAAGTCCTCGGGTAATTTAGCAAGTACATCGAATATTTGTGTCTGTTGGGTACAAACATTCAACTTCTTTTCAAATTCATTTTCCCACCAGGAGTCACTGATAGAGGCAATGGGAATGTTTTTCGTAAAGTGCCGATTAATTTTGTGGGATCTATAACAACTGTGAATACAAATTTTTTTAATCCAGGGTAGAAAAGTTGAAGGATCTTTTAATTGGGTCAATTTTAAATACGCTATCAACAATGCATCCTGGACTGCATCTTTAGCTTCAGGAGTATTGCCACAGATATGCAGGGCCATATTGAGTAAATGAGGATGTACATATTTGAAAATATAATTCCAGGCTGATTGATCTCCAGCTTTTGATGCCTTCACCCAGTATTCAAGACTAGATTTATCCATCTTTTGTGCCTGAAATAATGATCAGGAAGCTATGAAATTAATTAATATTTATGAAATCTTTCCGCATGACCTAAGAAAGAGTGTGGGACAAATTGCACTTTTAATTTGATGGTCTCCCTTCAGGGATGGGGTAAAAGCATAGAATTCAGTGCAATTTGTCCTACACCCCCTAGGAAAGAATAGTTGGTGAGTTTATTTTATGATCTGAGTATTCCTTTGATCTCATGTAGTTTCATCAGACTTTCTATCGGACTCAACCGATCCAGATCTGTTTCTTCCAACATCCTGATCACTGCCTGGGCTCGAGGGTCTGCACTTTCAAATATGTTGAGCTGTAGATTGGCTGGGATTGATTTTACTTTTTGCCCCAGGTTGTGCTGATCAGCTGCTTCTATTGATTTTTGTTCAAGATGTTTTAATATATCCTGCGCCCGAAGGACGATACTCGAAGGCATGCCTGCCATACGGGCTACATGGATCCCAAAACTGTGTCTGACTCCACCTGCTCTTAAGAGTCGAAGGAAGATGACCTTGTTGCCTATTTCTTTGGTGGCTACATGAAAGTTTTTGATGCGGCTATGTTTATCGGCCAATTCGTTGAGTTCGTGATAGTGAGTAGCAAACAATGTCTTGGGGGCTCCCGGGTCGTGATCATGCAGGTGCTCGGCGATGGCCCAGGCAATGGACAAGCCGTCATAAGTGCTCGTGCCACGACCAATTTCATCCAATAAGATCAGGCTTCTGGCAGAAGTATTATTGAGTATAAGCGCAGTTTCGTTCATCTCTACCATAAAGGTGGATTCACCACTTGATATATTGTCTGAAGCTCCCACCCGTGTAAAAATTTTATCTATCAAGCCAAGTGAAGCGGCTTCTGCCGGAACAAAGCTGCCCATCTGTGCCATGAGGCAGATGAGTGCTGTCTGACGAAGGATGGCTGACTTTCCGGACATATTCGGCCCGGTGATCATCAGGATCTGTTGGGTTTCATTGTCCAGGTAAAGATCATTGGGTATATATTGTTCCCCGGGTTTTAGATTTTTTTCGATGACCGGGTGCCGGCCCTGTTTGATCTCTATGCTGAATCCTTCATGGATAGTAGCCCGATGATATTTGTTTTGCACCGCGATCTTAGCAAAAGACAATAAACAATCTATCCTGGCGATCAAGGCAGCATTGTGTTGGATGGGTTGCACAAATTCTTTGATCTGTATCACCAACTCCCTGAATAATTTTTCTTCGAGGTCATTGATTTTTTCTTCGGCCCCAAGTATCTGACCTTCCAGCTTTTTGAGATCGTCCGTGAGAAATCTTTCTGCATTGGCCAGGGTTTGTTTTCTAATCCATTCGGGAGGTACCTGGTCTTTGTATTTATTAGTGACTTCCAAATAGTACCCAAAGACACTGTTAAATCCGATTTTAACCGGTATACCAGTGCGCTCTGATTCCTTTTGTTGCAGTTGGATCAATAGTGTTTGAGCATTTTGCACCACAAATCGGTGAGTGTCCAGGTCTCCATTAGCTCCATCCTTAAATATGCCGCCTTTATTGGCAAAAGCCGGTGCGTCTTCATGAAGCTGGTTTTCAATGACCTGGTAGATAGCATCGCAAGGTAGCATCGCTACACTAAGTTGTGTCAGTTCACTATGATCGGTCTGGACCAGGATACTTTTAAGTCGCGGTAGCGCTGACAGAGCTCTTTTGAGTTGTACTGTTTCACGAGGTGTGATCCGATCCATGGAGGCCTTATTGATGAGTCGCTCAAGATCTCCAAACTGGACAAGAGTAGTATCCAAAGATTCAAACAGGTCATGATGCAGCACCAGGTATTCAACCACCGCAGCACGTTTATTGATTTTCACTGGATCGATCAGAGGCAATATAACCCATTTGTACATCAATCGTGAGCCCATGGGAGTGACCGTATGATCCAAAACCTGAATGAAGGATTTGCCCTGGTCCCGATTATTGTCCAGCAATTCGAGGTTTTGAATAGTGAATCTATCAAGCCAAATATACTCTTGCTCCGGGATCCGCTGAATGTTCTGAATATGTTCGATTTGGTGTTCTGTATTCTTTAAATAGTGAATGGCAGCTCCTGCGGCGACCTGGCAAAGCAACATTTCTTCAATTCCAAAACCCTTCAAACTATGTACATCAAATTTGGCCAAAAGTTGCTCCCTGGCAAAATCGTACTGGACAATCCAGTCATCAATGTTATACGTATAAAATTTGTTACCAAACTTAGAATCAAATATTTTCTTTGTATTCTTTGCAAGGATGACTTCAGCCGGGTTAAAACTCTGCAACAATTTGTCCATATATCCCATATCACCCTCTGCTACCAAAAACTCTCCGGTAGATATATCGATCAGCGCTATACCCAAAAGGTCTTTTGCTCCAAAATGGACGCAGGCAAGGAAATTATTCTTCTTGACATCCAGCATTTGATCCCCGGTGATGATCCCAGGAGTGATCATCTCTGTCACTGCCCGACGGACTATCCTGCCTGGAACCGGCTTTTCCATTTGATCACAGACAGCGACACGGTATCCTGCTTTGACAAGTTTAGGCAGATATATATTAAGTGAATGGTGTGGAAATCCAGCCAATTCTATGGCACTTGACCCATTATTGCGTTTTGTCTGTACGATGCCCAGCACCCTTGCTGCTGTGATGGCATCTTCTCCAAAGGTCTCATAGAAGTCACCTACTCTAAACAGGAGGATGGCATCAGGATATTTGCTTTTGATTTGGGCATATTGGCCCATCAGGGGAGTCGCCTGGGCATCATCCCCCCCTTGTGGGAACTTATTTTTTCCTGATTTAGCCAAAAAGGTTGATTTTTTTTTTCAAAGGTATTTAGACTCCAACGAATAGAAGAATTCTATTGCAATGAAGGTAAAAATTCTAAATTATTTCGAGATTATTTAAGGATTTAATATATCATAAATATCTGACATTTATTTATTTATATGTGTAAAATTACTATATAAATAAAACATTAACTTACTGAATATTTTATATATAAAATATTATTCTGAACGACCCAATGGTATGAAAGTTAAAATAGTACCACTTTTGACACTCTACTGCTTGAAAGGAATGGCGACGGTCGTGATGCCAAGTTTTTGCTCCATCCAAATCTGGGCTACAGATCTTGATAGAGCTTCTAAAATCCTATATCTAAAATATTAAAGGCCTTTCAGTGTAAAGCCCTTAATATTTTATAAAACCAATAAAAATCAGTCCCTCAAAAGATTAAAGTCATTCTTATCATTGTTTTTTAGCTTCAACTTAGCTGAAATATTTTATTATGGAGGTAGATCTGAAGCGATTGGCCCTCGAATTGGATGGCATTGATTCACTCATGTTAGATTCAGAATTTTCTTTCAAGCATTTGTTGAAGGCTGCACATCCTTTTAACAAAAAGACGGCCAAAAACCTGTTGCATTATCTTATTCTTAGAAGTCTGGATATCAGAGAATTACAAGATAGATTGCATACGGGTGGGCTCTCATCCATGGCTAGTTCTGAGAGCCATATCCGGGGCCAGTTAGTGGCTATTACTCAAAGACTAGATGAGAAAAAATTAACTCCCAAAGGAGTATTCAATTATAAAACAGGGAAAAAATCCTTAGCTGATAGGTCATCAGGTCTTTTTGGTTCTAAAAAAACTGACACAATTCCTTATATCATGATCACTCTTGATCGTGATGCAGCCCGAGAGTACGCCAAAGTCAAAAACTTGATTCAATCAGGTATGAACATCGCCAGAATCAATTGTGCCCATGATGATGAAAATATATGGCTACAGATGATCCTGCATATCAAACGAGCTGTGAAGGCCACTGGTTTAAGCTGTAAAATTTATATGGATTTGGCTGGTCCAAAAATCAGGACAATTTTAAAAAATAAATCCCATTTGAAGGTTTTTGAAGGTAAAAGTTTTTACATGACTGATGCCCAACACTTAAAGGATGATCCGAAGTTATTGGGATGCTCTGTAGCGGGCATTTCTGATCAAATACATAAGGGGGAGAAGGTATTATTCGATGATGGCCTTATCGAGGCGATTGTTCAAAATATAGAAGGTGCTATCATCAAGCTTAAAGTGATACGTATTTCTTCAAAAAAACCATTTATAAAAAATGAAAAAGGTATAAATTTCCCTGAAAGTCACCTGACTATACCTGCCATTAGTGAATATGACTTACAATGCCTTCCATTTATTCTAAAACATGCTGATTTGGTTGGCTATTCTTTTGTAAAAAATGAAAAAGATGTGCTTCAATTACAGGAAATGCTAGATACTCACAAGGATTTATCGCTCATTTTAAAAATTGAAACCCTTGAAGCAGTAAATAATCTACCTGACCTGCTATTTGCCGGCATGCGGAATAAAAATTTCGGAGTAATGATAGCCAGAGGAGATCTGGCCATAGAAATAGGTTTTGAAAGAATGAGTGAGATCCAGGAAGAAATACTCTGGATTTGCGAAGCAGCGCACGTACCCGTCATTTGGGCCACACAAGTTTTAGAAACACTCAATAAATCAGGACTGGCTACCAGATCTGAAATCACGGATGCAGCACACGCAGCCATGGCAGATTGTGTGATGATCAATAAAGGAAACCATATCCTTCAAACCATAGAGACGCTTCAAGATATTTTACAGCGTAGCGGAGGCCATCACGTAAAAAAACGATTTACCTTCCGACCATTGACCATAGCCTCCAACTTTGTCTCGTCAAAAACCTCCTTTTCTAACCTCCAGAATCCAAGTCTCCCTATATCTTGCTAATTACTAATTGCCTCCCGAGACTTCGGGATGCCTATTGCCTATTCCCTGTACCCCAATCATCAATCCTTAAATCCAGGAAATCATGATACTTATTCGCTTCACGGATCAATTTCTTTTGCATAGCCTTCAGCTTTCTTTTTTCACTTAAAACAAGGTTTTGGGTCTCATAAGGATCCACTTTCAGATTGAATAACTGATGAGTAGCGATGCCACCTACCTGGTATCGGATATATTTCCAATTGTCTTCTGTGCGTACCGCCCGCTGAATGTCACGATAAGCGAAGTATACATTTTTGCGTCCGTTTTTATGAGGATGTTGAAAATAATTAAAGAGACTTTCGCTGGAGAGATTGGGCTTCTTGCGATGAAGAATATCCAGCACTGTAGGAAAAACATCTGACAAATAACATAGTTGATCTATTCGTAAACCCTGAGGAAGGGCAGGGTGCGAAAAAATAAGCGGTACACGCATACTGTGATCATATAGATTTTGTTTGCCCAAAAGTCCATGACTGCCTACAGCCAAACCATTATCGCCGGCAAACACAATCAAAGTATTTTCAAATTGACCATTTTCTTGTAAAGATTTTATAATCCTTCCAATTTGATCATCAAGTTCTGATATCATCCCATAATACAAAGCCAACTCTCGTTTTACCATTTCTTCACTCATCGGCCTGGGCAATAATACTTCATCACGGACGGAGAGTTCACCATTGTCAAATGGGTGTTGAGGTAAAAAGTTTGCAGGCAAAGAGATATTTCGCCAATTATACATTTCCCTATATTTTAAAGGAGGTGTGCGTGGATCATGAGGGGAGGTAAATGCTACATAACAAAGAAATGGCTCCTGCGAGTCTTTTTTACTTTTCAGAAAATCAATGGCTGCATCAGCATAAAACTCTGATGAAAACTTATCTGCTTTTTGATTGGGTGTATCGTACTTTCCTGAAGGATCATAATTTCTATATTGCGGATGTTCCTGACCACCATCTATTTGAAAATGCATACCGCCAAAATATATCGCAGCTCCATTTTGAAAAGCTCTGTTAAATGCAACTTTGTCGTTATGCCATTTACCGATACCATAAGTCTTATAACCTAGAGTCTGTAAGTATTCAGGTAGCATGATGTGCTCAGGAGGTATACTATCTCCACTTTTTTTAAGTTCGTGAAGATATTTGGCAGTATGGAGCATAGCTCTGCTCGGAGCACAGAGTGCACCATGCATACCACCCATAGTATGCGCCCTGGTCATCGACACACCATGTTGCACCAAAAAATCCAGATTGGGGGTTTGTATCTCATTGTTTCCCAATGCATGAATCGTATTATATCTTTGATCATCGGAAAACAAAATCAATACATTTTTCGGGACCGCCTGAGCAATTAACCCTTGCGTTAATATTGAAAATACCAGGATCCTTAAGTGATGATTTGCCATGCTAAAAATGAATAAGGTATTAGCACTAAAGCTAGTTAATTCAATTTAATACTTCAAGTCTTGCTTCATCAATTAATTTCTAAAACAAATAGCTGCAAATTACCTGATCTTTGCATACAATGGTAAAGTTGATAGAGTGTCCCAGAGACGCTATGCAGGGCATTAAAGAGTTTATTCCTACGCAGATGAAGGTTGACTACATCAATCAACTGCTCAAGGTAGGTTTTGATACCATAGATTTTGGAAGTTTTGTATCTCCAAAAGCTATTCCTCAAATGGCCGATACTCATGAGGTAATTCAATCTTTAAACACGCTGGATACTAAATCTAAATTACTGGCAATAGTAGCTAATAGAAGGGGAGCAATAGAAGCATGTGAGTATGCTCCAATTCAATACCTGGGATACCCATTTTCTATCTCAGAGACTTTCCAGCTGCGCAATACCAATAGTACGATTGCGGAAGCATTGGAGACCGTCAAAGAGATCCAGGAGATCTGTTCCTCAAAAAATAAGAAATTAGTCATCTATGTTTCTATGGGTTTTGGCAATCCTTATGGTGACCCTTGGAATGTTCATATCGCTCAAAAATGGGTAGATGAACTGGCTGAGTTTGGTATTCGAATTATTTCTCTGTCCGATACGATAGGGGTGTCTACTCCAGAATCAATTCATTATTTATTTTCCAATCTTATTCCTCCTTATCCTGATGTGGAATTTGGAGCTCATTTGCACACCACGCCCAAAACATGGCGTGAAAAGGTACAGGCTGCCTGGCGAGGTGGCTGCAAAAGATTTGATGGTGCGATGAAGGGCATGGGCGGCTGCCCGATGGCCAAAGACGAACTTACAGGCAATATGCCGACAGAACAAATGATCAGTTTTTTTGACGAAATCGATGCAGGTCTTGATATTGATTGGAAAGAACTCAGCAGATCTATGATGATGGCGGATACTTTATTTCAAATCCACTGAGTTTTATGTTTTTGGATAAAATTATTTTCCAAAGCATAGAAATCATCAAATAATTTTCCTGATAGCTCCCCACGTTTTCCTTCTCCAATCAGGCACTCATCAATACCAACCACCGGCATGACTTGTTTAGTGGTACTGGTGAGAAATATTTCTTTACAGGTCAATGCTTCTTTCAAACTGATTTCTCTTTCTTCAACAGGCATTTCTTTTGCCAGCTCCAGAATGTATTTTCTGGTGATACCAGGGAGTATATTTTTATTTGGTGTAACTAGTTTTTCATCCTGAGTTATAAAAAATATATTTGCTCTGGAGGTTTCCGATATCAATCCATCTTTGACATATAACACATCATCAAACTGCCCTGCTGTAACTTCATTCCAGTGCATCATCGGTATGAGATAGTTCAAAGTCTTTACGGTGGGCGTCTCTCTGACATAATCTAAAGTTTTCAACCGCATGGTTTTGACCTTATCATATTCTGAATAAATTTCAAAACTTAATTTTCCTGCTAAAATCATCAAGCCGGGGTCGCCATCCATTGTAAATCCATTTGAAGATACACCTCCGGTGAGCACCATTTTAAAGGTGCCATCGACCATTTCATTTTTTTTAATTAATTGATAGATGACTTCTTTTAACTCAGTTCTACTATATGCTATTGTCAAATGAAGTAATCTTGCCGAATTAAAAAATCGATCGATATGATCATCCATAAAGACAGGCACTCCTGCATGTACTTTAAAAAAATCAAATGCGCCATATCCCCTGAGCAATCCCAGGTCAAATACCGAGATAGTGGCTTCAGCCTGATGGACGATTTTATTCAGAATGAAATGGTATTGCATGACTATATATTATGAGGGATAGACAGATTTTTTAATTCTTCAAGATACAAATGCAAAGCTAAGGCAGCTGCTGCTTTTAAATGGTTTTCCTGCTGTTTTCCTTTTAAAATTTCTTCCAGATGAAGTTCTAAAAAATTAACCCCATAATGTCCGGCTACTATATCCGGATGATCCAGCAGCTGCAGCCCAAATGGAATGGAAGTAGATATACCTTCTATATCAAAAGCATTTAGTGCCCCTTTTAATCTCTGGATGGCATCAGGTCGATCTACCCCCCAACAAATCAATTTTGCAATCAGCGGGTCATAGAGCACCGGAACATTTTTATTTTGCTCATACCCTGAGTCTATCCTTACATGGGCTTGAACCGGTGTAGTGTAATGCGTAATGTGTCCTGAAGAAGGAGCGAAATTTTGCAAAGGATCTTCCGCATTTATCCTCCATTGGATGGCATGCCCTGAAACATGAATGTCTTCTTGTTTTATATGCAATGGCATTCTCGAAGCTACTTCGAGTTGCATATCGACCAGGTCCAGACCAGTGACCATCTCTGACACAGTATGCTCTACCTGAAGCCGGGTATTCATTTCAAGGAAAAAATAATTACCCTTTTGATCTACCATAAACTCGACTGTCCCGGTACTGTAATAGCCACAGGATTTAGCCAGATT
This sequence comes from Saprospiraceae bacterium, assembly GCA_016709995.1. Lineage (NCBI taxonomy): Bacteria > Pseudomonadati > Bacteroidota > Saprospiria > Saprospirales > Saprospiraceae > Saprospiraceae bacterium. The sequence goes on along the minus strand of JADJLQ010000001.1, from coordinate 938,712 downwards.
CACAGCATCCTGGCTCATCGATTGTCGCAGGGTATCTGGCAAGAAATTGGCCGGCGATTCTTCCATTAGTTTTTGGTGTCGCCGTTGTAAGCTACATTCTCTCTCCGGAAGGAATAGGACATTGCCTTGTTGATCACCAATGATTTGTATTTCTATATGCCGGGGTGAGTGAATGTATTGTTCTAAAAATATAATATCGTTGCCAAAAGAAGCTTGAGCTTCAGCTTTCGCTCTATCCAATGAATCACTGAGGTCTTCGGCATTATGGATCACTCTCATGCCTTTTCCTCCACCACCTGCTGCTGCTTTAACCATCACAGGATACCCAATTTTGTCGGCTTGTTCTAAAGCCTCTTCTATTCCATTGATACCTGCTATGATTCCCCGCACCATGGGTATGCCAAGCTCAGCAGCGGTTTGTTTAGCAGATATTTTATCTCCTAAATGCCTCATGGCATTTGCCGATGGACCTACAAACACGATCCCAGTTTTTTCAACAGCCTCGGCAAAGGCCGCCGACTCACTCAAAAATCCATACCCTGGATGAATAAAATCCACTTTTGCATGAATAGCTATATCTATGACCTTTTCAATATGGAGATAGGTCTGACTGGCAGGACCTGGCCCAAGAGCATATACCTCATCTGCAAAATCCAGATGCAGGCTGTTTTGATCAGCTTCTGAATACACTGCCACGCAGGTCCAACCCTTTTTTTTAGCGGTCTTAAAGATCCGTATGGCTATCTCACCTCTGTTGGCAACTAATAATTTTGGCATCAAAACCTCAAAATACGATAACTTTCAAAAATTATGAATTCCTATCCCGCTTCGCCTATTTTTTCGCCATCCAATGAGGATATTGAGTCATCACACCTTTTTCATTTTTTACAATGGGTCAATAAAAAATATCTGCTCGAATTGGAGGACTATGATGCCTTGTGGAGATGGTCTGTAGAACATAAAGAGGCTTTTTGGTCGGATCTCCTTCATTATTTTAAGGTCAGCTATCAAGGTGCTTATTTAAATGTTACTAATTCTGATGCAATGCCCGGAGTTAGGTGGTTTGATGGGATCACTTTAAATTATGCGGAGCATCTGCTGCGGAATAAACTTCCCGATGACATAGCCCTCATAGCGTGTGATGAGTCTGCGACTCCCAGATATGTGTATTGGAAGGATGTGGAAAGTCAAGCAGCGACATTACAAAAATGGTTATTGTCAAAAAAATTGGCAATGGGAGATAGGGTAGTGGCTTATTTGCCCAATATCCCAGAAGCTACTATCAGCCTGCTTTCAACGATCTCAACTGGCCTAGTATGGTCTTCCTGCTCCCCTGATTTTGGCAGTGCAAGTGTAATAAATCGCTTCAGACAGATAGAGCCAAAAGTTTTGATTGCAGTGGCAAAATATACGTATGGTGGTAAACAATTTAATAGAATACAAGAGTTAAAAGACATTATCCAGTCAATACCCTCTTTGGAAGTGGTGGTTCTCGTCAATGGAGATCAAGGCATGCAGCATGATTTTTCAAGTGATTTGCCAGTATATACTTGGGAAAACATCATGGCGGATGATCGGGAGGAAAATCTTGAATTCAAACAAGTGCCGTTCAATCATCCCATGTGGATCCTTTACTCATCCGGTACAACCGGCTTGCCAAAAGCGATCACACACAGTCACGGCGGTATGTTACTTGAACACCTCAAGTATGTTCACTTTCACAATGATGTAAAATCACGGGAAGTATTTTTTTGGTACACTACAACAGGATGGATGATGTGGAATTACCTGCACGCCACCTGGCTGGCTGGGGCGGTCATCATCTTGTATGACGGTCATCCGACTTACCCGGATTCGGGACATTTATGGAGTCTGGCTGAGTCGCTGGGTATCAATCATTTTGGTACAAGTGCGCCTTTTATCCATGCTTGTATCAAAGATGAACTCAAACTCCCGGCACTGGAAAATCTGAGGAGTATCAACAGCACAGGCTCCCCCTTGAGTGCTGAAGCATATCAATGGCTGTATCATTCTGTATCACATGGTTTTTATCTATGGTCCATGAGCGGCGGGACAGACATGTGTACAGCCTTCGTAGGTGGATGTCCAATCAAACCTATTTATATCGGGGAGATTCAATGCAGAGCCTTGGGGTGTGACCTTAAAGTTTTTGATGACCATGGCCATGAATTATTCAATAAAGAAGGCGAGCTCGTCATAGTAAGTCCTATGCCTTGTATGCCGATATATTTTTGGAATGACCCTACTGGAGAAAAGTATAAAGCTTCGTATTTTGATTATTTTCCCGGCATCTGGCGACATGGCGATTGGATCACGCTCACTCCTCACCAGGGACTGATCATCAGCGGCCGATCAGACACTACTCTAAAACGATATGGAGTACGCATTGGAACAGCGGAGATCTATGCAGCAGTAGACCTTTTACCCAATATTGAAGATTCCCTTATTATTCATATTGACTCAGACCAGGGAGAACCGTTTATGCCTCTTTTTGTAAAACTTGCTGGTGGGGTAGCTTTAAATGAAGACTTAAGGACAACCATAAAAAAAACAATTCGCACCCATTGCTCTCCCCGACATGTGCCCGATGAAATTTATGCTGTAAAAGATATACCCTATACCCTGAGCGGTAAAAAAATGGAAGCTCCCATAAAAAGCTATTTAAAGGAATCACCCTGATTGAACTTATAGAAAAGGAATCACTGGCAGTATGAGAAATCCTGATGTTTTGCAAGAATATGAAATGCTTGCCTCCAAAAATTAGGTAATCAAAAAAAATATCCTACCCACACCCATAATCCTATGCGACTTCCCTACACAGGTATTTTGGGCGAAATACTCGGTTCCTTTGCGTCTTTGCGCGAATTACCCAGGCCCTTTGCGACTCTGCGTCTTTGTGCGAAATCCATCCGACTCACCCCAAATTCCTCAGAAAGCAATCCCTATACTCCCAATCAACCTCGATGGTGACTTGTCAAAACTATATTGATGCCCAAAAAACTCAATATGATCACCATATTTTGAAAAATTCCCTTCATGGCGTACATCTATATATAGTTTGCCTATCACCAACGCAGCATTTGCCTGGTAGCCATAAGTAAATTCTTTAAATTTCTGAGTATAACCTTGTATGTCAAACAGTTCTGAAGTACTGTTGAGGAAAAAATGCCCTACTGGGCCTAAGCCTAGTTGTAAAGGACCGAGTTTTACACCGACCAGTATCGGCACATCTACATATTGATAACTTTCCCTTTTGATGATTTCCAGTGGATCGGCAGTGACATCACTGATCTTATAATCTGCACTATTGGAGTTAAACATCACTTCTGGTTGGATGAATATGCCCGCTATTTTTACCTGGGTAAATATGCCTGCGTGCACCCCGTAATTGGCTTGTTTTAGCGATAGTTTAAAATCACTGAAATCTGATTGGCCGGGAATATTTAATGGAGTCGTCAACAAATTATTGCTGGAAGCTCCAAACTTCAATCCAACTCTCAATTGAGCGTGAATCTGAGTCGATACAGACACCCAAATGGCTAAGAACACGATTATTTTTTTCATCTTGCAGACTTGTTTTGATCTGATAACGATAAAATCGTGCCAATTATATTAAACAATTGTTTAATATGAATGGAATTAACCTCCAATTAATATCAGTGTTAACACAATTAAACTTATGATGAAATCCAAATCTTCTAAAGCACATCATTGGATTGCCACCTACGTAGGCAGTTATGTCGATGCTAGTCAATTACCTGCTGATCAAAGACCAACTGTAGCGGTCATCGGAAGATCCAATGTCGGAAAATCTTCTTTTATCAATGCATTGTGCAACCAAAAAGGGCTGGCAAGGATATCAGCCAACCCCGGCAAGACTCAGACACTTAATTATTATATAGTAGACCAGCAGTTTTACCTGGTTGATATGCCAGGCTATGGTTTTGCCAAAGTATCCAAAGAGTTGCGTGGCAAATGGACTGATATGACCAATAAATTTTTGTCCGGATGTGATAATCTCGTTAGTGTCATTATCCTGGTAGATGCCAACATCTCTCCCCAGGACTTAGACTTAGAATTTATCAACTGGTGTGGTGAGCAAGGTATCCCATTCGTCATCGTCAGGACCAAATGTGACAGGACCAAACCTCTTAAGTTGCAAGCCCTGGAAGACGAGTTTTCCCAAAAATTGCTAGAATCCTGGGAAGAACTGCCACCAATCCTAAGACACTCTGCTGTCAAACTGACAGGCAATCAGGAAGTTAGATCTCTGATCGAAGACATGTGTAAGTAATCCAGATTTCGATTAGCTTTACACTTTTACATGGAGTTACCTATCAAATCCCTACCACACGTAATAGAAAAGATCGATGACTGGCCTATACATCAGCTCTATGATCATAGACCCAAGCTCATAGAAGAGATTAATAAATCTGCGATCAACAGCCTTAAGACAAAATATGTAGGCAAATTGGACAAAGTACTCGCTCGGACGATTTACATGGAAAAGATCCGGATGAAAGAAGAGCCCTGGAGCGCTGATCCTCAAAACGAGCCCTTATTTTGGAAAAAAATCCAAAAATCGCTCCCTGACAACAATGCTGATGTACATGAAATCCAGGGTCGTAGTGAATATCTGTTAAAAAAGATCGTTGAACGGTATGCAGAAGAAGTAGCCGGCGGCTTTAAAACGAAAACATTCCTTTTTGCCAGAAGGTTTTTGTCCTTTTTTTTTCGAAGATTGCTCAATGCTGCCAATGCCAAAAACATTTTCTATATTTTTCGATCCAAATTCCAGATTCATGAGCGAATTAAATTGTTTGGGCCAATAGCAAAAATCAGAGAGCTCTCCAAAGATGGGGTCCTGGTTATAGTACCCACCCACTCATCAAATATGGACAGTATTATGATTGGGTATGCCTTGGACGAAATAGCTGGATTGCCGGCCTTTTCATATGGAGCAGGTCTCAATCTCTACAATTCAGAGTTAATGGGGTATTTTATGAATAGGCTGGGAGCGTATCGGGTAGATCGACGCAAAAAAAATCCGGTTTATCTTGAAGTGCTCAAGGCCATGTCCAATATCTCTCTTCAATGGGGTACCAACACGTTGTTTTTTCCGGGTGGTACCAGGTCACGGTCAGGCAGTCTGGAGACAAAGCTTAAGTTAGGCCTGCTTGGTACAGCAGTAGAGGCTCAACGAGAGATTTTGCGCTCTGGATCAAAGTTCAGGAAAATATATGTGGTACCCATGGTGCTCAATTATCATTGTGTCCTGGAAGCCAGATTTTTAATCGAACAACACCTCAGAGCCACCGGTAAAGATGCTTATATGGCAGGAGGCAGAGATGAGTTTAAAAGTATCAAAAATGTATTTGTCTTCCTGTACAGATTGTTGTCCAAAAGCTCCGAGATAGCACTTTCTTTTGGTGAACCGCTGGATGTCATAGGCAATAATGTAAACGATCAAGGTGAAAGCATCGATCCCAAAAATCATTTATTGAATCTCCAGGATTATTTTGGATCTGCAGACCAATCTGAGGAAAATGTACATCAGCGGGACAATGTGTACACCTCTATTCTAGCGGAGAAAATCGTTGAAAGTTATCATTGTCATAACATCGTATTCAGTACTAACCTGGTGTCCTATTGTACCTTCAAATATATGCAGGCCACACACCCTTTGTTAGATGTTTTTGCACTACTAAGGATGGATCCGTCGGAGATTGAAATTCCAATCGATGACATTTCCCTGAAACTAGGCGAAGTACAAGAACTGTTAATTTCTAAAGCCGCCGAAGGTCTGATAAGATTAGATGCTTCAGCCCTCCTGCCGCCAAAAGAGTGTATTGCAGATGCTATCAATAAATTAGGTGTCTTTCACTCCGTCAAACCTTTAAAATATACCAAAGCCGGTGATATTATAAGTGGTAGCCTCAAGATATTATACTTCTATCACAATAGGCTGGACAGTTATGAATTTCTGAGCGATCATTGGAAGTCGAAGACCATCCTTGCAGGTTCAATAAGCTAATCAATTACATTTGTCTATTGCATTGATTTATAATTAGTTGCACACAATAGAAGGTACTCCAAAGATCTTTAGGCTCAAAATTTTGTATGACCAATTAGCTATTAAAATTTGAAGATTAATCCTATTGATTAGCTCAAGTGTGAACTCAAAACCAAATAAAAAGTTAAAAAAAATCTAATTAATTGATTGATTTTCATCTTAGTTTATTACTTTTAGACCGAATTTTTACTTTTTACTGACCCAAAAAAAATTACACATGAAAAAGTTTTTACTTTTTTCTGCTTTATTTACTTTAAGCATTTTTTCAAAACTCACAGCACAATGTGTCCTAGTATGTAATGATCATGTTCATGCCAGCATGAATGCAGATGATTGTTACCGGGATTTTATAGCAGATGACTTTTTAGAAAATCCTGGAGATTGTGGATATGAAGTGGTCTTGTCTTATCCATTTCAGGTGGCACCATGCATACCACCAACCAGGGCAAATAGAGATCTGTTAGGTTATACTGTAGTCTATCAAGTAAAGGATCCAGCCACTAATAATAGCTGTTGGGGATATGTAACGATCGAAGACAAAACCGGTCCTCTCGTCCCCTGCAAAAGCACCACCATCAGTTGCTTCCAACTTGCTGCTATCAATCAGGTGACTGCAGAAGCAAAAGACAATTGCTCCGATGTAAGCAATGTCATCTCCAACATCACCTGGAAAGATTATGGATGCGATAGTGTAGGTATTTTAGGTCTGGCGATTCGCAATATTCAAACTAGTGATGCCTGGGGTAACGGAAATACTTGTACAGATACCCTGACCATAAGAAAAAATGTGCTGGATAGTGTATGTTGCGCCAGCATGATTAATTTGCCATGCAGGATGTATTGCCTCAATGGAACAAAACTATTTGCAACCGGTGGTAACCTGAACCCATCTTCAATATTAAATGTCAAATATTGGGATTTAGTAACTTTTTCTAAAGATCCCAAAAGCCCAAATTATCCATCACCAGAATTTTTGTTAAAATTGCAGGGCAAGGGAGATCCAATGGTTGAACTTGGAGCTTTTCCAGCGCGTTGGGGAGGCACCAAAGTTTTGTTTGATAATTTAATTCTTCCTAACCTGGTTTTTGGAAGTAATGAAAATTTCTGCATAAATCCGGATAGTCTGGTAGTGCCCTATTTGTCAGACTCCGTGCTGGATCTGCAAAAGACCCTGGTTCAAATTGAATTAAATGATGATGGTTTTGAAATAGTTAAAAAGCCAAATGAAGCATTTTGTACCATTATAAAGGACAAAACGCCAATGTATCCACAACTCGGTGGTGTTTGCAAGATCATAGTAAGTTATGTGGATAAGCCGCTGGACATCTGCGGAGCAGGATTTAAGATTCGACGGGAATGGCGTATCTATGACTGGTGTACCGGCGAAGAAAAAATCTGTGTTCAGTATATCACCATCGAAGACAAAGTTGATCCGAGTATAGTGGTTGCTGGTTCCCAGAATGTACCAGGCCCGATCACTCAAATTGTCACTGGTCTAAAAGACACTGTTGGTTATTTAAGATCAGTAGGACCTCACGACTGTTATGCCAATTTTAACATTAATCGAATGAATGTATGGGATTGTAGTGATGTAAAACAATCATATACTTTCGTCTACGCAGATCCAGGTCATCCTGGCAAAACAGTAGTGCTGACTAAAGATCTTGGCCCTACCGGAGCTCCGATCTCTTTGCCGGTAGGTATACATATTGGTAAAATGAGTCTTACGGATGCTTGTTATAATACCTGCAATTTCCCCTTGGTGGTTTTTGTGGAAGATATGACGCCGCCTACCCCTAATTGTATAGAGACCACTCAGGTGACGGTTGATCCCGCTACCTGTTGGGCCAGGGTATATGCCAAAGATCTTAACACTAGTAGTAAAGACAATTGTTGTGACAATCTGCATTATGCTGTTGCGGATATGGACTCTGTAGATTATTATAGAAAAGCGTATACTGATCATCTTAAACTCATCTGTGGCTGGGCCAATTATGAAAAGATGAAGACTTCTTTTGAATTTATTGTAGAGGAATACCTCAGCACCTATGTATTTAAGGATTATGTAGACCTGACCGAGTGTGGTGAAAGACAAGTGGTATTGAGGGTATTTGATAATTGTAAGACCGCTTTGTATGACCCCCATATCACCAAGCTAACAGAACATAAATGGTATATGGCCCAGATCTATGGCTATTACTTTACCTTTTACCATGTTTTTGATCCGAATAGTTTGTTATTGAAACAGTTGGAGAAAGTACTGGCCCCGGAAGCTTATGCACAACTTGACTCCTTCAAGGTCCACAATAAAACTGAAGCTGACTGCCAGCGGTTGGTTACCCTCAAAGTATTGTCTGTTTTCAGGCAGTTTGTTAGACAATTTGTACCTGGATTTTTACCATTGAATCCTTCCAATCCTAATTTAACGGTCATCATCGATTTGATAGAAGGTATCCAGGAAGAAGGTATCGGAAGTTTCTGTATACCAGAGTTTAAGATTTCGATTCCATTTGAGGGGGATGCTATCCAGACCTATCTTGAACAACATGTGGGTGAAGATATAACGGCAGCAGTGGCAGCCACAGGATTTGTGCCTTTTGCACTGGCGCTCTGCAAATCGATCTATAATGATTGTATGATCAATATTTTAGTGGATGACAAAACTCCACCTGTTTGCGAGACTCCGGAGGATATCTTCTGGTACTGTGATGGGGTAAGCAGCAAAAAGATAGAGATTATGAGTATGCTCGGGCCGCTTGTGATGATACTGGATATACATACGATGATGATAAAGACAATGCATTAGACTTTACCTGCCGTGATTTTTACGGCAAACCTTACAACAATATCGAATGTAAAAAAGAAAATGATAGTGACTTGTCAGACACCTTAGATGGAACCGGAGTAAAATCCTTTGGATGGTACGGTTGCAGCATTTATGGCCCCGTTCATCAGGACGAACATGGTGGAGAGATAGACCCTTGTGTGAGTCGAGATTATGGCAGTGGCCGTGTTCCCAACTCAACTGAATCCAACCGCAAGGATCTTAATTCATGGTCGCCAATCTATTGCCATACCTGGCTTTGCCTTGACAAAACAGATCAGGCTGGCAAACTCAATCCCAAAGATTATTTCTCCAAACCCATTTTGTTGAGTGGTGGTCCTAATGGCACTCCACTTGCAGGTTATGAGAAAGGAGACTTTAAGATCTGGGACAATTGCTGGATTGGTGGTGCACCGACAGTTGTAGATCAAGAGTATATTGACAATTGTGGTAATGGCTGGATCAGCCGCACCTGGACAGTTGGAGACAAATGTATGACCTCGAGTGTCTCCTGCACGCAAAAGATTATCATGAAGCATCGATCTGACTTTGAGGTAATGTTCCCTGAAGATGTAGTCGCTGTATGTGGAGGTGGAACGGCTCTGGATCCTGATGCTACCGGCAGACCCATGATCATGGATGATGATTGTGAGTTAGTAGGGGTACAATACGATGATGAACGATTTGACATCGTACCGGATGCTTGTTATAAAATCATTCGTACCTGGAAGTTAATCGACTGGTGTAAATACGATCCAAACGCACACGACCATGATCCGGATGTGATCGTAGACGACCGGTTTGTAGCCAGTGCAGATAGATATTGTGTGTACAGAAAATTAAAAGATGATGGTGATGGTTTTGTGACCTACACCCAGATCATCAAAGTGATCGATACCATCGCTCCTGAAGTAACTTGCCGTGATACAACCTTCTGTTTTTATGACGGTTACACCGGAGCCGGTGCAGAGCCAGATCCAATGTGCAGTGTACCTGTATACATAGGCCCTGACTTTGTGGCAACGGATAATTGCACAGAAACATCCTTGATCAGCTTCAGGTATGAAGTCAATTTAAATGCATCTACCAGTGATTACGACGGCAAGAAGTACAACGTAACTTCTATTGACTTCAAAAGCGGACCTAATCAAAAACGATTCACTTCAGCAGCTTTCCCATCAACCTTGAAGCTTACTGCCGGCAAGCACTTGCTGACGATTATAGCGGAAGACAATTGTGGTAAAGAAGACACTACTACCTGCAAGATAGAAGTGAAAGATTGTAAGAAACCAACTCCTTACTGTTATAATGGTATTGCTACAGTCATCATGCCTTCCACCGGTTCTGTTATTGTTTGGGCAACTGATCTAAATGCCGGCAGCTATGACAACTGTACCAAAAAGGCTGATTTGAAGTTTAGCTTTGACGCCGATGGCAAACAATTGAGCGATACATTTACTTGTGCAGATGTGCCGGGCGGACAAAGTGCGATCAATGAAGTTAATATCTACGTTTGGGATGCAGCAGGCAATAAAGACCATTGTTTGACTTATCTCAATATCCAGGATGGTAGCGGCAATATCTGTCCAGACCTGGCTGGAGTAGTAGCCGATGTATCAGGTAAAGTAATGACTGAAAGCACTGAGGCAGTGGAAAACGTGACTTTACAGACTATTGATACCAAGCCCCTGCCGGCTTATAAAACCGATGCCAAAGGCACCTATGCTTTTTCAGATCTACCGATGTATCATGATTATGCTATCGTACCTAAACGCAATGATGATCCTACAAATGGTGTCACCACCATTGACTTGATATTAATGCAAAAGCATATCCTCGGCGAAGAACTTATCACTTCACCTTATAAGCTGATTGCAGCGGATGTGGATAAGAGCAATGATATCAGTGCCATCGATTTGGTAGAACTTAGAAAATTGATACTAACGGTTTATGATAAGATGCCAAATACAGAGTCCTGGAGGTTTGTACCCAAAGATTATGTATTCAGCAATCCTGCTAGTCCATGGGGTTTTCCTGAGAAAATTAACCTCGCTAACCTGAACCAAGATGAAATCAATCGTGACTTTATCGGTATCAAAGTGGGTGATCTCAACAGCTCTGTTGTACCTCATAGTTTATTGGGTGCTGAAAGCCGTGGAGCAGCGGATGTATTGCGTTTCAAAATCATCGATCAATCACTTAAAGCAGGTGAGGAGACAGTAGTAGAATTTACTGCTGAAAACTTCCGCCAGATCGAGGGTTATCAATTTACCCTGGCGATGAATGGTTTGGAATTAAAATCAATTGAGCCTGGATTATTGAAGATTAGTAATAATAATTTTGGTTTGACCAAACTCGGTCAGGGTTATATCACGACCTCCTGGAATGACAATACTGGGATCAATGCTTCATCGACCGATGTACTCTTCAGCATCAAAGTGAAAGCTGCCAGAGACATTACCTTGAGTGAAAGTATGTTTATCAATTCTAAGTATACGCACGCTGAAGCATACAAATCAACAGCGGTGTCAGGATCCAGTTTAGGGGTGACCCTCGAAGTAGGCAGCCGGTCTACTTTAGGATATGCTTTGCATCAAAATACACCTAATCCTTTCTCTTCCTCCACCATGATTGCATACGAACTGGCTAAAGCTGACAAAGTGACTTTAAAAATCACAGACATCACTGGTAGGGTAGTGCGGGTCTATCATCAGGATGGAGTAAAGGGTTATAACCAACTCAAAATATCCAAGTCTGATATACCTGGTACCGGATTGATGTATTATACTCTGGAAACTAAGGACTTTAGCGCAACTAAGAAAATGATCATGCTTCAATAGATTTTGAGGTCATATCGATAAGAATAAAGTTTCAAAAAACCCTCTCAGCTTGCTGGGAGGGTTTTTTGTTAATACTCTTTTTGTTTAGACAAGTAACGCCTTGTAAGAACTGTTCTCCTGTACGGGCATGAGATAAAACATGACCATTTTGTGCCTTGTTATAAACATCATTCTTCCCATTTTGATTTTAAAAAAGTTTTAGCTTTAGCTTGTAATTATTTTTAAAATGGAATCTAACAAAGACGATGCTCCAGTATCCCGCCTACAATCTATAGACGCTCTTCGGGGATTCGATATGCTTATGATCTCAGGAGCAGGTGCTTTTATATATTCTTTAAAAGACAAAACTGGTTGGTCTTGGGTGGATCATGTCGCCATACAATTTGAACACACTACCTGGCATGGTTTTACTTTTTATGATTTTATTTTCCCTCTATTCCTTTTTATCGCTGGAGTATCCATCCCATTTTCATTAAACAAAGGACTTCAACAAGGAAGGTCAAAACAAAGTTTATACAAAAAGGCTTTCAGACGCATGTTGATATTAATCGCCCTTGGAATTCTTGAAAAAAACCTGCCATTTCCTTTTTTTGAGTGGTCTCAGATTCGACTAGGAGGCGTTTTGCAAAGAATTGGTATAGCAGGATTTATTACAACGATCCTTTATCTGAATTTTAGTTTTAAAAGTAGAGCATATTGGGTCGCCGGTATTTTGCTGTTTTATTACGCTTGTATGTTCTTGATACCTGTACCGGGATTTGGCGCTGGAGATCTTTCATTCGAGGGCAATCTGCATGGATGGATCGACAGGACTTTTTTACCCGGGCGATTGATTCAAGGCACCTTTGATGAAAACGGATTGTTTACGACATTGCCTGCATTATGCCTGACAGTGTTAGGGAGCTTCGCGGGAGATATATTTCAAAACAAAGCATTTACAGAATATGGCAAACTTAAAAGGATACTGATACTCGGTGTCCTTTGTATAGGGATTGGGCTTTTATGGAGTCTTCATTTCCCCATAAACAAACGGCTGTGGTCCAGTTCCTTTATCCTGTTCACCGGCGGTATGTCTTTTTTAATGTTAGGTTTATTTTATTGGATCATCGACATTTTGAAATACAAAAAATGGTCCTTCTTTTTTGTGGTCATAGGCATGAACAGCATAACGATCTACCTGGTGTATCATTTTATTGATTTTGGCTATACCTCCAGATTGCTTTTTGAAGGGCTATACATCAATGCTCCTGAGCGCTTACATTCTATTTTTCAAAACCTGGGGGCTTTGATCCTGGTATGGTTTTTCTTATATGCTTTGTACCGGTATAAAATATTTTTAAAGATTTAATACACTTGATTGTCTGCCGTTTTAGACTCTATCTGGTGCCTCGTAAAGGTCCTTTAAAAGATGCCTATATTTGAAAGTCATGAATTATATTGTATTTGACCTCGAATTGACTTGTTGGGAAGGAGATATGGCCGGCAGGTTTCAGGAAATCATAGAAATAGGAGCATACAAAATAGATCCTTATGGCCATATCCAAAGTCAGTTCAGCAAATTTGTCAAGCCGGTGATGTATCCGATATTATCACCATTTTGCTCCAAGCTCACCAGCATCACACAAGAGATGATCACACAAGCCAAGCCTTTCAAACAAGTGATTAAAGAATTTATGGATTGGGCTGAGATAGATATTGAACCACATTATTTGATAGCCTGGGGAGATAAGGACCTGGATTATTTAAAAGCAGACTGCCTATTACACAAAATAGATACCGAATGGATCTCCTCATATACCGATCTTAAAAAACAGTATCAAAAAGTGAAAAAATTATATGAGCCAAAAGGATTAAAACATGCCACAGAATCAGAAGGACTTGAATTTGAAGGCACCCTGCATCGGGCGATAGATGATGCTTATAATCTTACAAGAATTTTTACCAAATATTTTGGGGAATGGAATCTGCATAAAATTAATTAGAAAAAATTTAAACATAGTTGTCGACCGGTGCAGAAAAAGTAAAGCAAGATGGAGCTGATCGCATATATTAACTTAATTTTTTAACTTAGCAAATGATATAAACCAACCAACCATGCATTCAAAAAAAATCCTTACACTGTTCATTCTGTTTTCTTCATCGCTATGCTTAATCGCGCAAAGTGTTACCTCCTTAAATTTAAAAATCCCTACCGATCTTTATTTTGCAAAGGACCCTGCAAGTGGCAAGTCTATAAGATTTAATGTTCAGACTAAACTAGATGCTATCTCCATGCTATCCAGCGATAATAGAAATAGTGAGGGAATAGGCCCGGGCCAGCACCGAACCATGGGAAAAGGTAGAAAATCATTTTTAATGGCTATTCCAATGTTATACAATGTGATATCAGCTGCCGGATCTGGTAATTATTTGTTTGGTAAAGATGGGGGAGAAGGGGATGTAGATGATGCTGTAGTGACTATAGCTTTTAATAACGCGGCAGGTAGCCCGGAACTAGACAGCAAAGGTCCACCCATCTTATTAAAAATAGCAACCCCGGAAATATTGACAGTCAATTCGACAAATGTAGGAACCGCTGTAAGTAGCCAAAAGTATCTCAAAGTGGAGCCTGACAGGTCAATGAGTACTACAATCAGTATCACCAGAGAGGATCGCCGGGGCCACGTTATGATCTGCATATTTAATGCTAAGAATGGCTTCTTGCTGGGTTTGCTCAATCCTAAACAGAATGCAACTGAAAGTTTTACTACGACCAAAGATGTCTATGTGATTCCAATGATTAAGCCTGACAAATCGTTAGGTGGTGCCGGGGTGGACCAGATCCTATTTGCAGTGGGAGACCCTAAAACAAACGGTTCAGCCAGTGCAGAGGAAGAATAAGCAATTATTTTTCAGCCATGATCTCAACTCCGGTCCAATTGATCGGCTCTTCCATGGCCAGGTATTTTAATGATCGGGTCAAAAAATATCGGGCAACCGAATCTTTGGAATACTCATCAATCATTTTTTGAAAAATGACGCTTGCCTGTGCAAACTCACCATCCTGAAAAAATTTCATTGCCCGGTTATGAAGTTCGAGTGTTTTTAACTTTGCTTGATATATGTCCCCTCTCTCAGCATCAAGACATTCATACACCGTGATAGATCGTGACTTTCCTTTGAGTTGAATCTTTCCTAAAGATCGGAAGGAGTATCTATTTTTATCAACCAATTGCAAGTATACTTCGTGACTGATCAATATTTTTACACCAAAATATTTAGTCAGGCCTTCGATTCTGGAAGCAATGTTTACTGTGTCAGCCAGTGTGGCAGGATCTGCTCTTTCCTGGTCGCCAATGATCCCCATGATGAGAGGTCCTGTATGAATGCCCATACCAACTTCGATAGAGGCCCGTTCCTTTGAGCTTCGATCCACATTGTAATCATGTATAGTATGATGCATTTCGATCGAAGCATCCAATGCAAACTCTACGGCTGCAGGGAAAATCGACATGATAGCATCACCAAGATATTGATTGACAAATCCTTGATGTTTTTTAATGATCGGACCCATGCGTCCCACAAACCCATTGATAAATTTAAAGTTTTGTTCGGGACTCAGATTTTCTGCTAATCCGGTATAATTGCGAATATCAGAAAACACTATAGTAAACTGGCCATTGGTAAAATCACCGATCTTAGCTTCGGTGATCGAGTTTCGTCCTATGGCATTCAGAAACTCAATTGGAACAAACTTATCAGATGCTTTGTAAAAATCTTTCAGTCGAAGGTGGGTGTGAATTCGTGACAAGAGTTCATCCTTAGAGAATGGTTTTGTCAGATAGTCATTGACACCTACTTCAAATCCTTTTAGCAGATCAGAGATGGTGTTTTTAGCAGTGAGCATGATCACCGGTAGTTTATTCATTAAATGAGTCTCCCTGATTTTTTTGCATACTTCAAAGCCAGACATATTGGGCATCATCACATCGAGGATCACAAGGTCATAAATTTGAGTTTGAAGCTTAAGCAAAGCCTCCTGTCCATTAAAAGCTTTATGTACCTGGTACCCGCGCAAACTCAGATGATTTTCTAACACCTGGATATTTACTGCTTCATCATCTACTATCAGAATCGAGGCGGATGATTCTATGGTACCTGATGTGGTCTGTTCCCCAGTCAATAGATCCGGTGGTGCTTCCTCCGTCTCTATGGTATTGATTTTCATCAAAGTTTCAGAGTGTTCTACCAACTCATCCCGATGTAACTGGCTGATAGGCAATTCAAACGAAAAAACTGATCCCTCTCCCGGAATAGAGTGTACCCCGATCGATCCACCGTGCAGTTCAACCAATTGTTTAGTAACCGCCAAACCCAACCCTGTACCACCATAAGATCTTGTCTCGGTCCCATCCAATTGTTCAAAGGATTTAAAAATGAGATCCAGTTTGTCATTGGGTATACCGATCCCCGTGTCCGACACATTAAAAAGGATCGTTTTTTCCTTTTTCTCAGCGGTAAGGGTTATTTTACCCTGGTCAGTAAACTTGATGGCATTGCCAATAAGATTGTATAAAATCTGTTGAAACCTGTTTTCATCAGCATCGATAAGTGGTATATCATGAGGCATTTTATTCTGCAATAAGATGGATCTTTTGCCGATAAGGATATTGGAAGATTGTATGACCAGATCAGCTACCACATAAGGGTCGACAGGCTTTAATTCCAGGTTAAGATCTTTGTTTTTAGCTTTTGAAAAATCGAGAATGTCATTGACCAGGCTTGAAAGTCGCTTTCCGCTGGAGGAGATTAGCTGAAGGTTGTGGATGGTCTTTGGGGCTAATTGACCTGTGACCCCGTCGATCAATGAATCAGCTAAGCCAATAATACCATTTAAAGGTGTTCTCAATTCATGTGAAGTATTGGCCAGAAACTGATCTTTAATTTGATCAATGTGTTGCAATTGGCGGGTCTTTAATTTTTCAAATTGAATTTGTTTTCTGTGTTGCCTCAATCTGAGAAACAAATACATCCCTGATAAGGTAAGCAAAAGGAGTAGGGAAGTGCCTACTATGATATTCTGATTGCGCTTTTGTTCGCTGATTTTAAGTTCTTTATTTATTTGATCAGCATACAATTTTTGAATTTCAGCTTTATCCTTTTCCTGATCGTAGCGTGATTGCACTTCTGCGATCTCTTTAGATTTCTGAACATTATCGAGACTATCCTGCACCAGCGTATAGCTAGTGTAGTATTCATAGGCTTGTTTATACTGGCCCATAAGGTTACTGGCATTGGCCAATGCCTTTAATGCAGCAGCTTCGACTGGCAGGTAATGATTGTTTTGAGCTGTTTTCAAAGCGCCGGCGAGTTGAGCGAGAGCAGCTGGATAGTTTTTTCTTTTAATCATACACCTCGCGATTTCTACATCTACATTGGCTATATCTTTTCCATATTTTAATGACGAGAACACTTCTCTGGCTTGTCGCAAATAGGCTAGGGCCTCCTCCGTGGACCCATGATCACACAGACTTACTCCCAGGTTAAGGTACATATCAGCTACACCGTTTGGATTGCCGTTGGCTTGTTCGATCGCGAGTCCCTTTTTTAAATACTCAATATTTTTGTCATAAGCCCCCAACTCTTGTTCTACCTTGCCAAGGTTCATATATAATTTAGGTAGCAGGTCTTTAAAATTATTGGATTCAGATAAAAACAGGCTTTTATCGAAATACTCAATAGCCTTATTGTGATTTTTCTGCTCGCTGTGGATGATGCCAATATTGTTGAAAGTAGCAGCCTGACCCCAGGCATTTTGTGTTTCTTCGTAATACTTAAGTGCTTTAAAATAATACTCTATTGCTTTGTCATACAGGCCCATAGCCAGGTGCAGTTCACCAAAATTATTAAGCGAATTGGCCAACCTGTCCTTATCACTTCCTAGTTGTTCTTTTATGGTGAGACTTTTTTCATAGTATTCCCGGGCATTGGTAAAATCGCCGATGTCCTGGTAGAGGATGCCCATATTATTATAAGTACTGGAGAGTCCTTCCTGGTCGTTGAGTTGAGCTTTAACGCGGATGCTGGATAAATAATGGTCAATGGCTTGAGGCATTAGCCCCAGGTTTTTGTGGATCAATCCCAAAAAATTATAAGCCCAGGCTTGCTCAGGAAGATTTTGGTTTGCTTGAGCTGATCTAAGGTATTTTTCTCCGTAGATCGCTGCAGTATCGCGTTTGCCGTCGTAATAATATACCCGGGTAAGTGATTTAAGTACCTGTACATACAAAGTATCCAAGTCATCTGCGGGCATCATATCCAATAACCGTATGGCTTGGGCCGCTGCCAAGGGATATTCTTTCTTAGATTCAGATGATTTTAAGGAGTCGTAGAGATTTTTGAAAGCGCTGGAGGTCGACTGTGCTGTAGCTGATGAACTTATGGTGAGCTGAACAGAAAGAATAAAGAATAAACAAGAATATCTCAAATCTCTGCAAGTTAAATAATAATGTAAATTGCACTTGAACATCAAATTAGAAGATGGTTTTTTTAGTGAGTATTGAAGACCACTTAAAGGTATAGAATTCTAAAGTCAATATTTTCTAACTACTTAACATAATATTAATTATGGGAAATAATTATTGCCCAATTTAGCTATTCTGTATAATTATCAAACTGATTATCAATCGTTTAATATAAAAAGGCTAATTTTGTGTATTGATGAAAAAATGGATCAAAATCATTGGATTTTCTTTTATGGGTTTGTTTATAGCAGCCCTGCTTTTCCCTTTATTATTTAAGAACAAAGCCAAAGAAATTTTAAAAACTGAAGTTTCGAAAGTTTCAGGAATTAAGGTTGACTTCAAAGATTTGTCCATCTCGATCATCAGCAGTTTTCCTGACCTGGGGTTGAAAATTGATAGTTTGAGTTTAAAGGACAGCATGAAGGAAGTTTTATTTGACGCCAAAGAAGTCGCGCTTGATTTTGATTTAATCAAACTGATCCGCTCGGGTTTTAAATCATTTGAATTGAACAAACTGTCTTTGGACCAACCAACCGTCAATATTTTATATTCAAAATCTGGAGCTTCAAACTTAGATGGTTTGACCAAAACTGATTCAACCGCAGCCACCAGGACTCAATCTCCGTTGACATTTAAGATTGAGCAGACGAGGATCAAAAACGGCACATTCAGATACAGGGATTCCAGTGCGGAGACATATGTCTACTTGACCAATTTGAATCACGATGGTGGTGTGCGGTATGACTTAAATGATTTGACCATCCTCCAAACCAGCACTTTTGATAGTCTTAATTTTTTGTCCAGGTCTACAAAGTATCTGGCCGATGTACAAGGAAAGTTGGATGGTACTATGGTATACCATCTTGATTCCAATAAGTTAGATCTCATCGAAAACGCCATCTTATTAAATCTACTGAAAGCAGATATCGAAGGTTCTTTGACATTTAATGAACTCAATACTGAACTGAACTTACACCTAAAGACACCTAAAAATGATTTGACCCAATTGGTATCTCTTATTCCGGGAGCCTATCAACATCATTTTGATCAGCTTACGACCCAGGGATCCTTTTTACTCGACAGCAAAATCGCAGGGCAGTACAACAGCAATGGAAGAAGGCCTTCCGTGGATCTATCCATGCATATCAAAGATGGCCAGGTAAAATACAGTCACTTGCCCTACCCCATCGACCACATTGCCCTCGATTACACTTTTAAGACCCTTGATACCACTTTTACAGCTTACGAACTGAAGGTGCCCAAGTATCACTTCCAGGTGTTAGATGATGCCGTGGAAGGTCATCTTGAAGTAAGATCCAACCAAAAAAACATCGTAATTAACGGAAAATCTGAAGGTCGTGTCGATCTACATAGTCTTGAGCTTGCTCTGCCCATAGATTCATTGAAGATGACCGGACATTTGAATTTTGATGCAACTTACGCTTTCGACAATGAGCACATTTTAAAAAACAAGCTAGACCAGGTGACCCTGGATGGTCGGTTGCAAGGAGATAAAATATTTGTTCATTTATTACCTTACAAACCCTTCAGGGCGGGGAAAATTACTGCCACCCTAAATCCAGTAAAAAGCATTTTCCAATTGGATTCGGTCTATTATGGGCAAACTGATATGCGAGGCAGCGTCGAAATCAAGAATCCCCTGGCATTGACAACTGCGCAGCCATCTCTTAGCCAATATATAGTCTCCATTCAAAGTAATTTGATGGATATAGATGAACTTAGCAGTGGAGCGAGTGGTTCGACCAATAATTCCCGCTTGAGTGAAACAGATTTTGCGTTTCAGACCAATATCCTGTTCAATGCAGTCATCCAAAAAATGCTGTATAAAGATTATGAGATTGGTCATGTCACTGGGTCCGGTAAATATCTGAAAGACACCCTCATTTTAAGTAGCTTAAGCATGCTGCTCAATCAATCCGAGATCAACACCCAAGGACAACTTAATGATCCATACAGATGGAGCAATGATGCCGGCACACTCTCCGGGAATATCCATCTGCAATCTAAATTATTTGAGGTGGATCCATGGATGTCCAATGACGCTGGCAATGGCACCATAAGTGATTCTCTATTCATTAAAAATCTACCGCCATCGACCAATCTAATCGTCAGTGCAAAACTGGATCAGGCAAAGTATGATGGTTGGGTGCTCAAAGGTGTCAACTTCGCTGGTGTCTTAAAAGATCAGGTCCTTGAAATACAAGAAGGTAAGTCATCGCTGTTTGGAGGTGAAATCAATCTCAGTGGAGTGTATAGTGAGCATGATCTATCCCCGGATTTTAACCTCAAATTGGATCTCGCCAAACTGCGCATAGAGGACATGTTCAAAACTTCTAAGGTATTTGCCCAAATTGCCCCGGTAGCCGCCTTTTTGGAAGGCTTGTTTTCTTCCTCTCTGATCATGCAAGGTGGATTGAATAAAGATATGGAACCGATATGGAGTGAATTTGATGCTGCAGGTGTATTGGAGACGGTCAATGGTTTATTCTCAAAATTTAAGCCCCTTGAAGAAATCAGCAAAAAAATCCAGCTTCCCATTCTCAATTTTTTTAAATGGGAAAAATCGAAAAACTGGTTTGAAATTGAAAACGGAAAAATTACGATCAAACCTTTCACCATAAAACAGGATGATATATTGCTGACCATCAGCGGATCGCAACAAATAGATCAGCTGATGGATTATAATGTAGTGATGTCAATCCCGAGAAAAACATTTGACAAATATAAAGTAGGCTTGAGTACGAATGCTACGTTGGATTGGCTAAGAAATCAGGCCGCTTCCAAAGGGCTCAACATTACCGCTTTGGATACCATATTTGTATCATTTAATCTTCAAGGCACTTTTAGTCAACCATCCTACACGCTGAATCTTGCAGAAAATCCTGCAGGAAAATCTCTGGCACAACAAATCCAAGAGGATATAACCACTTCTATTAAACAAAAAACAGATTCAATCAAAGATGCTGCCGAGGCTAAAATGCAATCAACTAAAGACAGTATCATCGATTTGATTAAAGGTGAAGTATCTCAAAGGAAAGAACAATTAGACAGCCTGACCAAAGTAGTAGAAGATTCTTTAAAAAAAATGGCTGAAAAGCAGACTAAGATCTTGTTGGATTCTATCATAAAAAAAGAAACTACCAAAGTCCTGGATTCCGCCATTCAAACTCAATTGGATACACTGCTTTCAAAGAAAGCCAAAGAAGAGATTGAGATCATCAATGAAAAATTAAAAAACTGGAATCCTTTTAAAAAGAAACCTACAAAAGAAAATCAGCAGTAATTTTGCATTAATGTTTCCGTGTAGAAGGTTATATTTATTTTTCTCCAGCGTCTTGGTTTTCAGTAGCTGTTATGCACCGCGAACCGCTCAGCAAGCCGAAGCCCGACTTTATCAAAATCATACCTTACAGGAAGATACCAGCACACTTTATCAAATGCCTTTTGCACCAGATACAAGGCATAGGATGATCCAGGGGTATTATAGCAGGCATACCCATAAGCATAAAGCCGCCATAGATTTTAAAATGAAAGTAGGTACTCCCGTGTACGCATCTCGCAGTGGAAAAGTCATTTCCACAAAAAGTGATTCTGACAAGGGCGGGTTTAATAAAAAATATCGACCTGATGCAAATTATGTGATGATCGAACATGAGGACAGTACAAGAGCAAGTTATCGTCATTTGCGCTTTGAAGGAGTAACCGTGACTCAGGGGCAATACATCTATGCAGGTCAACAGATCGGATACAGTGGCAATACCGGGTATACGGTTATGCCGCATTTGCATTTTTCTGTCGCAAGATTTATAGATGGAAGATGGGTTTCGATTCCAACCCGATTTCAGTCAAGCAAAACAGCCGGATATCTCAGACCTTTGTATCTCTATACATCTATTAACAAGACTCCAGACCTGGAAACTCCTGTAGACATTCATGTGTTAGCCAATTAACCAAGGTTCCTTTCCAAAAAATCCAACCAATTCTTTGACATTATTTTTGCTATATCCTGACTTGTAAATGCCCTGGCAGCCAATCTTCCTGGTATAGTTTGGTGATCTGCAATGCTCTGTATGTCATATGGGCTTTGTTCCGTGCCAAATCCTCCATCTAAGTCTGATCCAATACCAACATGATCTACATTGCCCGCAAGATCGCAAATATGAACGATGTGGTCTATCAGCCTATCAAGATTACATCCTAATGCTCTCGAATCTGATTTGCCTCTTACCCAATCGGGTACGATCATCCAACTATCAAATGCAGCCCCAATCACCGCCTTCCTGGATATCAACTCCTTCAATTGATCATCGGAAAACTGCCTGTTGTGATTCACGATGCTTCTGCAATTATTATGACTGGCCCACACAGGACCATTAAATATCTCCAAGGCATCCCAGAAGGCCAGATCGCAAAGATGTGTAGCATCCAAAATGATATTTAATTTTTCCATTTCTCTGATAAGGGCCTTGCCATCAGCATTTAATGGACTTGAAGCATCTGTACCATGCGCATATCTGCCAGGACCATAATGTGCCGGCCCCAGTGCCCTGAGGCCATATTGATGAGCTGTGTGTAAATAAGACAAGTCGATCATGGAGTCAGCTCCTTCGAGAGACAATATGTATCCAATTGCTTTCTGGCTTTGATCTTTGGAGTCTTCATTCCAATATGAAATATGCGCAGCCAACTCAGTTTTATTCCTGATCATTCGCAACTCACCCTGGGCTTCCATCGCTTTATACCAAGCCAGTTGTCCTTGCGTATGAGCCCATGCCTGCGCGGGTGAATGCCAGCCTGGTAGCGGATTATCTGCGGCAACATACCTGGCTATTTGTGTCGCTACCACTAAACCTATATTACCTTTTCTGAGTTCTTCAAAGCAAACCGTATTATTGCCACGATCCGCTTTGTCTTTCATGTTTTTTTCTCTTGCTCTAATGTCAGCAAGAGATTGGGTGAGGTCACGGTTCCATTCGGTGGCATTCATCGATAGGTCCAGGTGTGCGTCTACTATAAACATAAACTGAAATTATTTTGATTAAATATTGATTTTTCGATCTCTGGCTATATTGAACCATTCACCTGCAAGTCCATTGTCTTCCACACTGTAGACGCGTTCGTACAAGGCTACCGTGGGACAGATATGGTGTGGAATACCATATAATACATCACCAATATGAAACTCGTTGGGTGCGGCATGATGAAGGACCAAATGTTCTTCACTTTGACCTATTGGCTTTAGATCTTTTGCGTTTAAGAAATAAATCCTATGGTTAATATCATTTTCAGATGCCACTGATTTGTGCCCCAGGTCTGTACAAATATGATTAGCTCCAACAGAAATCACTCGTGTGATCAATACAGCGGCAGGTTGAAAAGTCTTGCCTTCGTATAATTCACCATATCCCTGATCCCAGTAAATAAAAGTACCCGGACTGCATACTACGAAGAATCTTCCAGCGTGAATTGGAAATGTAGGTGATCCTCCGCATATTAAATCATACGTAAGATGTGAATGACCTTGCATATGCTCCAATAGTTTATAAACAGGCAGGATAGCTTCATCCGCATGTTGTTTTCTCAGTTCAAGATCTGAATCCCGAATATGCCCATCATAGGCATGTAATCCTTTCACGCTGATGCCGGGGTTTTGATTACATAATTCAAAAAGAGAATAAGCAGACTCTGGAAGGATACCGGTGCGATGCATTCCTACATCGATATCAAGATATACATTGACGGTACTATTTGTTTTTGAAGCGATATTGGAAATGGCCAACACAGCATCCGGATGATCTACCAGACAGGAGTACTGAGTCAATGGATATCGCTCTATGAGGCTAAAAAGTCTGTCTACTTTAGGCCCGACAGGTTGATAGGCTAGCAATACATCGGGTGCATCCAGCATTCCCAGGAGCTCAGCCTCAGCAATGGTGGCACATTTAAATTTTGTGATACCGGCATCCAACATCATTTGGGCGGCTTCCAATGATTTGTGGGTCTTGATATGGGGTCTCAACCTGGCAGGATCTCCTACCATACTAATCGCTGCCGCGATATTGGACTTCATCCTCGATGGATATACCAGCAAAGCAGGCGAATCTATATTCGAAATATCTTTTAGTTCAAACCATTCCATCTTTTATTTATGGTGTTTTTTATTTACCGGTAAAATGTGCTTTCCTTTTTTCCAAAAATGCAAGAGTACCTTCTTTAAAATCGTGACTGTCTGCAAGAGCTGTAAATTGATCTCCTTCAAACCCGATTCCCTGGTGAAGGTCTGCATCATAATAATTCACTGAAGCAATGATTTTTTCCACGGCAAGCGGAGCCTTATCCGCGATAGACAAAATAATTTCTTTAGCCTTAGCCAATTCGCCGCCAGCCGGCACCACATGATTGACCAATCCTAAGGATTTGGCCTGATCTGCACCTATGATCTCTCCAGTGAGGATCATTTCCAGTGCTCTACCCTTACCGATTAATTGTGGAAGCCGTTGTGTACCACCATACCCAGGCAGGATCCCCAGATTGACTTCAGGCAGTCCAAACTTAGCTCCCTCCCCGGCTATTCTCATATGACAAGCCATGGCCAGCTCACATCCGCCCCCCAATGCATAACCATTGACCGCTGCAATCACTAGCTTATGATATCCTTCGATTTTATTCATCACTCTGTTGCCGGTGGATAAAAATGCTTTTGCTCCTCCAGGCGGGATAGATGAAAATTCTGAAATATCGGCTCCGGCTACAAACGATTTTTGCCCTCCTCCCGTAATAATGACTCCTTTAAGCTCATCATATTCTTTGAGTGCATCCAGGGCTTGCTCCAATTGCATAAAGACTTTAAGATTCAATGCATTTAAGGCTGAAGGTCTATCGATCGTAATGATATAGATACCATGATCTTCTTCTATTCGGATATCGTCGTACGTTAATGAACTCATCACTGTTTTTGACCTAAATATCGTGTTTTTAGCCGCTAAATCTAATCAGATACAAGATCTTAGGCTAATTTGTATTAATTCACAACTGACCAGGGTGGCGGGCATGATGCAGCAGAACCCAGGTTTGATGCCCGAATTGGATTCACTCACCGATTCAAGGGGCCTGGATAGCCTCAATTATGACCACCAGTTTCAGAATGGTACCCTGGTCGAATGAAATTCTAGTTGGCCTTTAGTAAAATATTTAATCCTCACTTATATTGATCATACCCTTTGAATGGTACATGGAGTCTGGAAATATTCTACTATACCATTGAAGGATAAATCCTTATTTTTATATCATGACAGCAGCAGATTTTTTAAAAGACTTACCTTCTAAAGTTAAACCTGAATTACTGGAAGGAATAGATACCATCTTTCATTTTGATCTTACCGGAGAAGGCGGAGGCCAATTCACCGTATATGTAAAAGATGGGCAGGTTGTAGTAGATCAGGGTCTGTGTGACGAGCCCAAATGTGTGGTCAAAGCTTCTACAGAGACCTTGATGGGTATCGTATCCAAAGACATCAATCCAATGATGGCGGTCATGACCGGTAAAATAAAAATCAGTAATCCGTCAGAACTCATCAAATATGCCAAGATCTTTGGCCTAATGTAAATTATAGGCCAGGCCAAATGATCTTGTCTCGGGGAAAGTTTTGAACGAAAGATCTTCGTCCATACTAAAACTCTTAAGATGTGAGTCTACAAATGCTTCCAAAGAGGCCAATAAATGGACACCAATGGTCATAAAAATAGCTACATCTTTTTTATCTCTGAAGCGGTCACGATACACTTTTATTTGTTTGGCATTAAAGGATATATCGGGCCTGACTAATACCGGCATATTGGTCCGCAAGGCTTCTGTGTAATAACCATTCCATTCTGCATAATTATCCCGGCTATATTTTATATTGTATAAGGCGGCACCATAGGCCCCGTAAACGAGAGGCAGCTTCCACCACCTCTTATTATAAATCTGACCCGCACCCGGAATAGCCAGTCCATACCAAAAGGCCAAACCTGGTTTTTTAGGTTTGCTGGTGGAATCGGGATCGGCACTGCGTATCGCTTTATTAACGATAGTAGCTGATTGGATGGTAATACTGTCTGCTTGTCCTGCCACAGTCCCGATCACGAGTATAATCAGGAGCGTTGAAAAAAGGGTTCTTTCAAAACTAAAGATCATACAGAAATCCGGTCGAGAAGTTCATTCAATTCGTCAAGGCTGGTGAAAGGCACGGTGAGCGAGCCTCTTCCTTTTTTGTCACTTTTGATGATGGTTTTCCTTCCAAATATAGCGTTGGCTTTATCCGTATAAGGCTTGATAAAATGATCAGCAGGTTTGGAGTCTTTTTCTTGTCTGTTGCTGGTTTTGGTCCCCTCATATGATTTGATGGTAGACTCAAGTTGTCTCACTGACCATTCATGCAATATGGCCTCCTTAAATAATTTTATTTGCAGCACCAGATTATCGATACCCGCCAAAGCCCTTGCATGACCCATTGATATTTTCTTCGTTTTTACTGCCTGTTGAATATCAGGTGGCAACTTAAGCAATCGCAAATAATTCGTGACGGTACTCCTGTCTTTACCCAGCCTGGAAGACATATCGTTATGGGTAAGTTTGCATTCTTCTATCAGCCTTGCCATAGAGATAGCGACTTCAATAGCGTTGAGGTTTTCCCGTTGTACATTTTCAATCAGGGCCATTTCAAGCATGCTCTGATCATTGGCTGATCTGATATAGGCCGGCAGTTCTTTTAATCCGATTAATTGGGCTGCCTTGGTCCTGCGTTCGCCGGATATGAGCTGGTATCGATTATTCGCAATTTTTCTAACGGTTATCGGTTGAATGATCCCATGAATCTTAATGGTAGCGGCGAGTTCATCCAGCGCATTCTTCTCAAATTCATTTCGGGGTTGATATGGATTTTTTTCAATTTGCTCGATAGGGATCATTTGCACGCTGGCCAAAGGTGACACCGAGGTGGATGGACTGGTTTTGTTTGTATCCATATTTCCAAGCAGCGCCCGGATCCCTTTACCTAATTCTTTTTTTTGGTCCATGGTGTCTATATGCTTTGTAATACCGGTTGTTTTTTCAAAAATTCGTCAGCCAGGTTCAAAAAATTGATGGTTCCTTTTCCAGCAGCATCGTACAATAAAACAGGTTTGTGCACACTTGGGGCTTCCCCGATTTTTGAATTTCTATGTACAATTGTTTTAAATATATAGTCTTGTGCATTTGTCCTAAGTTCATTGACCACGAGATTGGCCAGGCGAAGCCTTTGATCAAACATTGACAGGATGATGCCCTCGACTTCAAGCCCCGGGTTGAGATTTTCCTTTACCAGGGCAATTGTTCTTTTGAGCCGGCTCAGGCCTTCGAGGGCAAATATCTCGCATTGAATGGGGATCAACACACTATCCGCCGCAGTCAAAGCATTGATCGTGATCAAACCTAGGGAGGGTAGACAATCTATGATGATGTAATCGTATTTGTAGCTGACTTTGTCCAGTAATTTTTTAAGGATAAACTCCCGATTTTCTTTATAAACCAATTCTATTTCAGCTCCTACCAAATCGGGGTTGGAAGGCAAAATATCAAGGTTGGGGGTTTCTGTGGATAAAATGGCGTTCTGAGGATCTGCGTCGTTGATCATACAATCGTATAAGGTAGTAGTCAGATCATCCACTGCGATACCTACACCAGAGCCGGCATTGGCCTGAGGATCAGAGTCCACCAGCAATATGCGTTTTTCCAAAATCGCCAGGCTGGCGGCCAGGTTGATAGCTGTCGTAGTCTTCCCTACTCCTCCCTTTTGATTGGCGATAGCGATGATTTTAGCCATTGACTTCTTGCTTTAACATAAATAGCAAATTTACACCTTTTTAGATAAGCTATGGAGCCTCTGTTGTTTGTCCATGCCAATCTTAAAAATCAAATTATGGCCTCCTCCCCTGTTGTATTGACTTATGCACCTCTTTTTTGACCTAATTTGCTACATTTACAGCTATGACCAGAATCTTAGGCAGGCAATCATTTGGTTCCCCTGATCATACAGGAAAGTTACTCACTAAGGAGGAAGCCGGTGATTTATTAGCATCCTGGGTACCCAATATCAAACTTAGAAACCATATGTTTCAAGTGGGATATTTATTAAAGTGTTGGGCTGCAGAAAAAGAATCTTTACCTGAGGAAGACCAATGGAAATGGCAGCTCACAGGCTGGTTGCATGATGCTGACTGGGATCAGTGGCCTGACCTGCACTGTCAAAAAATAGTCGAAGAACTCGAATCCCGCAATGTAGACCCTGAAGTCATACATGCCATCGCGGCTCATGGCCCGCTTCACTTTGGCGTAGAACCTGAGAATAAATTGGACAAAATGCTCTATGCCTTTGATGAATTGTCAGGATTTTTGCATGCCTATTCCCTGATGCGTCCCGGAGGCTACGAAGGCATGGAAGTGAAGGGGGTTTTGAAGCGGCTTAAAGATAAAACCTTTGCAGCCCAGGTATCCCGAGAAGACATAGCAGATGGAGCAGCCCGACTTGGTATTCCGCTGGAAGAACTCATCCAGTTTGTTATAAATCATCAAGCCCATACCCCTGAATGCAAATAAAACACTTCTTCATTTTCATACTGGTCTCCTCGTGTAGCCTTTTATTTTTTTATTGTACATCTGACAAGGCACCCCGGCAAACACAATCTCTGGAATATGACATGATCTCCGTCAAAGACAGCGATGTAAAGACTTTAATAAAATATGATAGCCTGGGTCAGAAACTGATAGAAGGAAATGTCATCAATGGCAAAAAAAATGGTAGCTGGATCACCTACGCACCCGGAGGCGGGATCATGGACATCACCAATTATATCGAAGATGTCAAACAAGGTCCTTATATCAAACTCAATGGTGGTAACAATATCGTCGAGCAAGGCTCTTTCAAAGACAATAGTTTACACGGCCAGGTGATCAAATATTTATACGGCCATCTGGATGAGAAAATTGAATTTAAAGACGGTGTCAAAGATGGATGGGCCAGAAAATATTATATGCATGGTGGCTTACAATATGAAATGCAGGTCAAAGGTGAAATACAACAAGGACTGTACAGGTTTTATGGTGAGGATGGCAAACTGCAAATAGAAGAAACTTTTAAGGACGGGAAAAAAATCAGTGGAGGTATGGTCCATTAAGTCAAGCCGACATGGAATTAAATTTGTTATCCAAAAACTTTACTTTAAAACTCGATCAAAGTCTTCCTGAGAAAAGAATCTGGGACCTCATCAGAAAAAAATGGGTGGTATTTACCCCTGAGGAGATGGTGCGACAATTGTATATTCAATATCTACTCATTGAAAAAAAAATCCCGCTCTCCAGGATAGCGGTCGAAAAAGAGATAAAACTATCCAAAAAATCTAAACGCTGTGATATCATCCTCTATGATCATCAGGTGATCCCAAAAGTGATTATTGAGTGCAAGTCTCCGGATATTCAGCTTGACCACAAAGTGGTATCTCAAGTCGTCAGGTACAATCAGGCTTTAGAGGCGCCTTATCTTTGTATCACCAATGGATTGGTGCATCAATTTTTCAATAAAAACCATAATGGCTTTTGGCAACAAATTGACGAAATAGACTTTGACTCCATCCAAAAGGAATAAACCAAAAAATATTTATCAGTCAGGAATATTAACTTTACCCTATGCGACCCACCAAAATTTTGATCACCGGAGCCAATGGCCAGGTAGGTACAGCGCTGGCAGCAGCACTGCGTGAACATTATGGAGAAGATAAAGTGTTGTGCACCGATATCCGGAAACCCAAAGTAGAACATGGCCCCTTCGAAATGCTCGACATCCTCAATGTTCAACGAATGGCAGAAATCATAGAAGATCATCATATCACCCAGGTCTATCACCTGGCTGCTGTACTCAGTGCCAATGGTGAGTGGAATCCTAAAAAGACCTGGAATGTGAATCTCAATGGCCAACTCAGCATCCTCGAACTGGCTCATCAATACCAGATGGATAAAATTTTTTTTCCCAGTACCATTGCCGTCTTCGGCAAAACAACCCCTCAACAAAATACCCCTCAACATACCGCCGCAGAACCTGTGACCGTATATGGTATGAGCAAATTGGCCGGCGAATTATGGTGTCAGTATTATCATCAACGTTATGCAGTAGATGTCCGTAGTCTCAGATATCCAGGCATTATTGGTTGGCAAAGTCTGCCTGGCGGTGGAACGACTGATTATGCCGTAGAGATATTCCATCAAGCCATCAAATCCGGTCAGTATGAATGTTATTTGAATGCGGATACCACCCTTCCAATGTTATACATGGATGATGCTATACGCGCCACGATCGAGTTGATGGAAGCTCCTGAAGAAAATATCAGTATCAGGACCAGCTATAACCTGGCAGGTATCCCGGTGAGTCCTAAGCGTTTGTACGATGAGATCATTAAATATTACCCGGATTTTAAGCTGACTTACAATGTAGATTTCCGGCAGGAAATAGCGAATACCTGGACAGAAAGTATAGATGACCATGAAGCTCGTCATGACTGGGGATGGAAGGAAAAATTTGATATCACGAGCATGTCACAGGACATGATCATGCATTTAAAACACTATTACCATGCCTGATCATGATGCAATACTCTTAGACTTATATTCTATGTATTTTTTAAAAATAAATCAATCATGAAATTGAGACCATTATTAACAAATATATGCCTGGTACTATGCATGGCAGGTATATTCGGTCAAGATCAACAAACAAACTATCAGCTGCCTCCCAAAGCCATCATGGACTTAGCGACGGCGCCCCCCACCCCTACGGTATTGTTTACCTCTGACGGTACCTGGATGGTGATCATGCAACGCAATGCATTTATGAGTATCGAAGACCTTGCTCAACCTGAACTCAGAATAGCCGGCTTGCGCATCAATCCCAAATCTTT
This sequence comes from Saprospiraceae bacterium, assembly GCA_016709995.1. Taxonomy (NCBI): domain Bacteria; kingdom Pseudomonadati; phylum Bacteroidota; class Saprospiria; order Saprospirales; family Saprospiraceae; species Saprospiraceae bacterium. The sequence continues at coordinate 907,464 of JADJLQ010000001.1, read as the reverse complement.
TGCGGGCAGCCGAATCCCGTTTATTGTCGATGTAAAATTTAAAAATGTCAAAAGTGGAATAGAATATGTCATTAAGGGCATGCCCAGGGATTCAAAAATATCCAATTTACAATTCTCTCCATCTGAAAAAAAAGTAGGTTTTATTCACCAGGGCACTGAAGGAAATGAATTTTGGGTAGCTGACATCAATACCAGGTCTGCCGAGAGATGGGGCAAAGCCAGCTTAAACTCTACGATAGGCAAACCATTTCAATGGATAGATGATAATAACATTTTAGCCAAAACCGTGAGGCTATCCAACTCGCCACCACAGATAAGTGCTATCCCTACCGGTCCTACCATACAAGAGACTGATGGAGTAGCCGCTCCTGCTGCCACCTACCAGGATCTGCTCAAAAACCCTGGTGACGCTATGCAATTTGAATATTATTGTTCCAGTGATTTGGCCAAAATCAGTGCTACAGGATCAACCAATATCGTTCAAAACAAGATCATCTCGGGTTTTGATCTTTCTCCTGATAAGAGATATATCTTACTGAATGTTGTAAAAAAGCCTTTTTCTTATTTAGTACCCTATTCACGTTTTGCATCGCAAATCGAAATCATCGACCTCAATGGTAAATCTACCAGGGTCCTGGCTGATAACCCTGTAGACGAAGTAAGACCGAAAGGTTTTGATGCTACTACCAAAAATCCACGAAACTTCCTGTGGAGAGACGACCAATCCGCCACCATCGCCTGGGTACAGGCTTTGGATGAAGGAGATGCAAAAAAAGAGGTTGAATTCAGAGACGCTATACTCCAGCTGCAAGCTCCATTCACTGGCAATCCATTCACCATATATAAGTCCGACCTCAGGCTCAGAGATATCAACTGGGGTGACAAAGAAATGGCCATCGTGACCGAAGGCATGTTTAGTACCAGGCAATCAATGATCAAACGATTTAATCCCATGCTGCCGGATTTGCGGGCTGATACTTTATTTAATTATTCTACAGATGATGCTTATAATGATCCCGGGAGAATCGTCACGACTCTCAATGATTATCATCGCGAAGTAGCCCTGAGTAATAACACCAAATCAAAGATTTATACCATCAGCCAGGGTGCTTCTCCGGATGGCAATATGCCTTACCTGGCTGCTTTTGATCTTAAACAAAAGACGCAGGAAATCTTATGGAGATGCAAAGCTCCTTATTATGAAATCCCCGTGCAAGTGATCGATTTACAGTCGGGTACTTTTTTTACTTCGAGGGAGTCTGTCACAGATGTGCCTAATTATTTTCTTAGAAATTTCAAAGGACTTAATCCGACTCAGATCACCCGATTTCCCAATCCACAGCCGCAAATGGATGGAGTAAAAAAGGAAAAAATTCAATACACCAGGGCTGACGGACTCAACCTGACAGCTATGCTGTATACCCCAAAAGGATATGATAAAGCTAAGGATGGACCGCTGCCGGTCCTGATGTGGGCTTATCCCCGGGAGTATAAATCTTCTACAGATGCTGCCCAGGTACGGGGCTCAAAATATATGTTTACCAGGGTGAGTTCCGGTTCACCACTATTTTGGGTATTGAGGGGTTATGCTGTGATGGATCAAACCGAAATGCCTATCATCGGCGAAGACAAAGATGAACCCAATGACACGTATTTACCTCAATTGGTACAAAATGCAGAAGCCGCGGTCAATAAGATCGTAGAGCTGGGTGTGGGTGACCGCAACAGAATTGGTATCGGAGGTCACTCCTACGGAGCTTTTATGACCGCCAATCTACTGGCGCACTCCGATTTATTCAAAGCAGGTATAGCCCGGTCCGGAGCCTATAACCGGACACTCACTCCTTTTGGTTTTCAGAACGAACAACGCACCTATTGGGAAGCACCGGAAATCTACAATGCCATGTCTCCTTTTATGCATGCGGATAAAATCAATGAGCCTATTCTCTTGATTCATGGTGAGGCAGATAATAATTCCGGCACTTTTCCCATACAAAGTGAAAGATTATACAGCGCCATTAAAGGCAACGGTGGTACTGCCAGGTTAGTGATGTTGCCTTATGAAAGCCATGGCTACACGGCCAAAGAAAGCATCTTACATATGTTATTTGAAATGGATAACTGGATGGAAAAAAATGTAAAATATCCCGGGACCATGAGCAAAAAACCCAAATCCTGATCTGCATTTTTAAAAAAAAGTCTTTACAATGAATGAGCATTTTTTATCTGAACTTCAGTCAGAACTGCAATCACTGCAGTCAAACAATTTATATAAAAAAGAGCGCATCATCACCAGCCCTCAGGGCCCTGTGATCCTAACAGCAGCAGCCGGCGAGGTCATCAATTTTTGTGCTAACAATTACCTGGGCCTATCCAGTCATCCTGAAGTCATACAGGCTGCCAAAGCGACGATAGACTCCCACGGGTATGGCATGTCCTCTGTTAGATTTATCTGTGGCACACAGGATATTCACAAACAGCTGGAGCAGAAGATTGCCGATTTCTTGGGGATGGAGGATGCTATACTCTATGCAGCGGCATTTGATGCCAACGGCGGTGTCTTCGAGCCCTTACTTGGTGAGCAGGATGCCATCATTTCAGACGAACTCAATCATGCCAGTATCATCGATGGAGTCCGATTGTGTAAAGCCAATCGCTATCGGTATAAACACAATGACATGGATGATCTTGAGGTCCAGTTAAAAGCTGCCTCCCAACACCGAAGAGTCCTGGTAGTCACTGACGGAGCCTTTTCGATGGATGGCACTATCGCTCAGCTCGATAAGATTTGTGATCTGACTGAAAAATATAACGCCCTGGTCATGATAGACGAATGTCATGCGACGGGTTTTATGGGTCCTACCGGCAGAGGCACTCATGAATACAGAAAGGTGATGGGGCGAATAGATATCATCACCGGCACTTTTGGTAAGGCCCTGGGTGGAGCCAGCGGTGGATTTACAGCTGCCCGCAAAGAAGTCGTAGAAATATTGCGGCAGCGATCAAGACCCTATTTATTTTCTAATACCCTTGCGCCTTCCATTGTAGGAGGATCCTTAAAAGTACTAGAGTTGTTAAATGCTTCTACGGCTTTACGGGACAGGCTGGAACAGCATACGAAGTATTTTAGAGCAGCCATGACCCAAGCAGGCTTTGACATCATACCCGGCACACATCCCATCGTGCCTATCATGTTGTATGAAGCCGAGATCGCTCAAAGGTTTGCCGCCGAGCTCCTGGCCGAAGGCATCTACGTGATAGGATTTTTCTTTCCGGTGGTGCCCAAAGGCAAAGCCAGGATACGGGTACAAATATCTGCTGCCCATGAGCAGGAGCATCTGGACAAGGCTGTGCGGGCGTTTACAAAGGTGGGGAGGGTTTTAGGAGTGATTCAGTGAGTGTATTCGATGACTTTGGGCTGGAGGCTCTGGATCAACATATGAAGCTAATATGGATAGATTGATAGTCATCTTTCAACCTGCGACAAATGTAATTGGAAATATAAGGTTTCCCCAACTATAAGGCCAGCATTGATTTTAGGTGCTGTTAGCGGATGTCCTTCTGTCTACCTATAATTGGAGTTGTATGTCGTCTTCTTAGATGAATACAGTTATGGCATATTCAATTAGGACTAATCTATTGTCTGTATTTTCTTACCAATTTATCCCAATCCGATAGCTTGCCTACAACAGGAACAATGGCGTTCATTATAGCCATAGCAAATGCAGGTTGAGGAGTTGAAAATTCTTTCAGTCCAAGTCTGGGACAGATATAATCGGTTCCTCATAAAGTTGTTTGAATAATTGTTTCACAATTTTAGAACGAAGCTTTGTGGTCTTTAAGCGACTTCACTTTAGGTTTGATAAATAATCTTGCAATAGCTGCAAACATCGTGAATATGGTGCCCGCTGCACCTGCAAACTTGTATTGTCCGGGAATTTGCTTGAGCAAATAGTCAAAATCAACTAACATCTGAAAACCCGGTTTATTGGGATTAGCTTGACTGTTTATTATTTCAAACCCCTGCACCAAGACATATTCAATGTCAAGTGCAGGTTTATATGTCGCTCTGAACTTTGTCTCTCTGTCAAGTGGATTTGAAAAGGTGTGTGCCGTGTTTGCTGAAACATTAAAACTTTGTCCTTCTTCAAGAACAATTTTCTTGCCTTTAGCCGAAAGTTCAAGTTTTCCTTCAATAACTTCAAAAATTTCATCTTGCAATGGATGAATGTGTGGCGGTGGACCATCTTTTCCAGCTGGAATAGTGCAGATAATTTCCGTAAAAGCACCTTGAGTGTCTTTACTTGTCTTTACAAAGGTGATTGTTTCACCAGTTGATTTTTCTGTTATGGATTTCATATTACCTTTATTTATTTTTGTGTTTAATATTAATTGCTTCTAACTTCCGGTTTAGTCGTCTATTCGATACAATTTGAACTTGGCCACCGTCGACTAGCAATACGCATAACGGTAAATTGTATGAGTAGTGTCAGATAGCGTGGTACATTCCTGTCTCACCGCTACGCAGTTTGAACGGGCTGCAAACCTTGATATGTAGACACTTTCTGCTATTACTTAACAAAATGTTGGTGGTTCGTTTTTATTCTACTATTAAATATCCATTCGTCTCTTCTACATATTTAGTAATGCATTGGCCATCCTGATACAATTCGACAATACTAAAGAAATCATCATCAATTGCACCAATTTCTAACCAAGTTTCCATAAAAATAGCATATCCACCTGGCCCAATATCCTTTTCACCAATTGTTTCACTTGAACTATTTTTGACTGATAAATGGATTTGCTTCTCACTCATGTTTGAAACAAGAAATCGCTCATTTCTATAAAATTGATTTTTATTTCTCGAAACCAAACCTTCACAACTTATCTGCCTGAATGAATTTAGGTTTAAACTTTTATACAATTGATGCAGACGACCAGCGTCGTAATTATGACGAATGACTTTTATCCTTCCTAATAATTCCATTGTAACACCTCTGTGAAACATAGTAGTCAATGTCATTTCTGAAGTTTTTGCCCAATAATTAAGTACCCTTTTTTTGTAGTTTTCATCGGTAATAAAAAAGTGGTAACGCTTTTCAATTGAAGGAGAATCTGCTTTAGCTATCCATAAACAATTAGACATTAGAAAATCTATGTTACCATAGAAAAAGTTTTTTAATGGTTCCTCTGTATAGTCATTATAAATAATTGACTTAATTAATTCCTTTGCGATCTTTATGATAGTTTGATATTTAGAGGAAATTAGCTCTTCTTTTTCTATCAATTTATTAATGTTTTCAGTGTTTAGTCTCAGTAATTGGTTCCTAAACAATAGGTTACCTAACATTTTATCATTGTAATAATCCTTGATTGTTACCTCTTCGTTAATTATTTTTCTTGTCAGCGAATCATTTATATAATAAATCTCAATAGCATCACTGGTCGCCTTAATATTCTGTATCAAATCTTCTTCTACTTTATCAAGTAAAACTTCCAATTCAGCATTTCTGATTCTTTCCTGATTCCAGTTGTTTAATTGCACTGCAATGAGGATTCCAATTACCACAAGGATAATTTCTCCAATTGCGTAAATAATATATCTTTTCAAGCTTCCTTCATCTAAAATTTTTCGCCTTATTTTTCGAAAGAACTTTATCATAGGATTTTCTTATTGTTTAATTTTTGAATGACGCATAACATTTATAAAAGTATCCGACAGCCCACAAAAGAAGGGCTATGCTCCTCGTTACTTTTATTGGGCCGTCGGTATACTTTTATGTTGACCGACAAGCAGGAGGTAGTATCTAAGGTGTAAAGTATGGATGCATGATGTAGCTTAAGGTGGTGAGTTGTTATCATTTTTATTGGGTGTTGATGGGTTGTAGGCAATTTTAATTCATTTGAATGTTAAATTTATGATTTTTTACCTTGTAATTTACGTATTTGAATACAATTTTTGATTTTTAGAAATAGATTGCACTAGCAAGCTGCCTTGCATAGTAGAGGTGTTGCTCTGGTCATCTTCTCGCCAATTATGAATCATCTTTAAAACACACTGCAACCAAGATCAGTGACAATTTTTGACATTGAGGGCACTGGTTATACCATATGTTATTCCAATTATAGTCGGAATTGTCAAGGTTGCACGGTCGTCCTACGCTTGCCTGTAACACAAAGGAATGTTGAATGAATTCCCTCATGCTGCGTCCAAAAATAAGCAATTCTTTCAAAGTGGGATTCATCAACATTCCAAGTTGAACGAAGCCGCTATCCTGGCAAAGAAAATCTCAATTAGTCCAGTAAAGGGTAAGTGTGATAAGAGTGAATGGTGGTTTAAAACGATTTTGACCCCTTACGGAAGGATAAATATGATGGCTTGCATAGCAAAAAATATGTAGCTGAATCATGTGGTGCAAAAGTTAGTCGTATTGATCTTCTTTTATGCATTCGAATGGATGAAATGTTTGTGTGATGGAATAGGAATAGCATGAGCACCAGGTGATTGCATCATATTATTCTGAAAATTGGGTTTAATATCTGGATTCATTGGAGGAGGAGCTTTAAGAAAATCTAAAGAAATAAATTTAAAAATGTAATTATTGTCAGGTATTACGATTTCCATGTAAAGCTGATCAGAGCCACATTGATCACACTTGAAGGCGGATTGCTTGCATAGCTGAGTAATGATTTGAAATAAAGTCCTCACAGTATCAGACTCTCTCCGTAAAGCATCGGGAATAGTATGAGTGCATTTAAATGAATGGTGATGAAGACCATACTTTCTGGTTTTTTGAAAATGAGGGGGAGTACATGTTCTAGTATCTGATGAATAGCGGGAATAGGATCGAGTTCTTTAAACGCTTTGGGGGCAGGGCAGCCAGACAGCTGATTTTTGTAATCATTATACAGAATGATTACTTTATGATTGTCTTTGAGGTATTGTAATCTATTATTGGAAATGGCCACGCGATTAATATATCGGGCAAGATATTTTTCGATTACAATAGTATTCATGGTAGGGTGAGTACTGTGTACTACCCATCTTATTTTTGAACTTCATGGAGTATATCATCTATGGGTAAGTGATAATTTATTTTATGAGTATGATAAAGCAATAAGAACTCTTGAATAAAAATATTTTTATAGGTGCTACAGATCGTGCGATACCGCTCGATTTTATCACTGAATTTCGGAAACCTCCATTGGTTGGTGTGTACATCTCCGCAGGATGCTTTGCATAATCCGCCAAAGGTGACCAAAGCGTGGACATGAATATGATACTTCATGTCTGATCCAAATGTATGGAGTATTGAAGTCATGCCAGGCGTAGCACAGTATTTGGCCATAATTGATTTTACAGTTAGCCATGCGACACGAAGGATAAGTGAATACATAATAGACTCATTGTTGCGAGCAAGTCCATTGAGCTGATGAGGTAACGTAAAAACGGAATGGATATATGGTACTTGTAGTAAAGTATTGCTGAGCTTATCCAGCCACTGTTCACGCTTGATGCTTTGACAGATCATGCAGTGACTATGACCACAGCTATGATAAACAAAATGTTTATGACCACAATCTTTGCAAATAAATACATGACCACCTAAAGCAGGCGTTTTGCATACCCGAATCGCGCGTATGAGTTTTATTTGTTGAATCGAAGGTTTGTAGATGCGGATATACTCTTCACCATGGTCTCTGAAAAGAGCACCTATGCTATTGGTGTTGGAATACCCCGATTTGGTTGATAACGGATCTGTAGAGAGTCGATTGGGTGTTTGATATATCGATGCCTTTCTACACATAATCCAATGTAGCGAATGGTGGTACGCAGATTTTTATGCCCCATTTGCTCCTGTAGGAATACTAAATCTGTGCCACCTTCGAGATGATGGGTTGCATAACAGTTTCGTAGTGAGTGTATAGAACATTTCTTGTTTATATGTGCCAACTTTTTACTTTGTGCCATGGTAAGCTGTACAGATCTGGGAGAGTAAGGCTTTCCCTTGTGAATACCATTAAATAAATATTTTATGGGTTTTACTTTTTATAATAATCTCGTAGAAGATCAATGAGTACAGGGGCACCAATATAAATCGATCTTTATTGCCCTTGCCTTTATTTACTCGTATCTGTAATCTATTACTGTCAATGTCTTCAAAACATACATTAATAGATTCGCTGAGTCTCATGCCTGTGGTATAAATGAAGGTGAGTAATACCTGTTGTTTATAGGTAGGGGCATTCTCAATGATTTTGACTACATCTTCTTTGGATAATATAGTGGGTAGTTTCTTCTCTTTGCGCGGTCTAGGTATTTTTTTAATATTCCAGGGCATTAAGATTATATTCTTATAAAATTTTGAATAGAAGAATAGTCACTGTTCACGGTCTGCCAGTCAAGACCTAGAGCATATCGATGTAATATATATTCTTTAGCTATGTCGTCAGTTAACTCTTCGTTGGGATGATGATCATGACAGTATCGAAGATAATAATGCACTATTTGATAATAGGTCTTGATAGTCCGGGGGCTAAAATTTTTAAGAATCATAAAATTCTTGTACTCTAGTAAATGCGAATCATACAATATCATAGAATATAGATTTAGTGATTGAATTCATTGATTCAAATGTAAATACTATGACGAGTATGTTGATGAAAAAAGCGATGATGAAACAGACTTTAGCAAAAGGGTTTGTTCAACGGTTTGGCAGTGCGGCGTGCACGATAGGAGGTTGACGTCATGTACATTGTTATGTGCATTCTTTCTTATATTTTTCGTCAAAGAAATTGAAACCTAAGTGATAAAACTGAGGATGCATAAAACCAATTTTATCCGATAATTCAATGGCTTCTATTAATCTTTTCTGTTCTTCATGAGATAGTTTGTCAAATATTGCTGGTGATATAAATCCATTTTCAAATTTCATTTTACCATTAGGCTACAGGTTACGGATCTCAAATCATTAGGTGTGTTCTAAATCATCTAAATATTTCATTGCCTTTTTGGGTTGGAATACAAGCATATAATATGTGGTATTATTTTCTGTTGGTGAACTGTTAAGTATACATGTTCCTACTTTACATTTGGATCATAAAATTATAAAATAGTATCAAGTAAAATTTTGGAGACATAACTGATGTGCAAGCAATCGGAATTTGATAATCTACAGTATGTACAAAATTCTTAGATCTCTTAAATTACTTGTTTTAATATGTTGTTTGTAAAGTTCTATGTTCTTCAAGTTCATCTACAGCCGCTTGACTTCAGTAATTCCACTTTGTTGTATCAGCTAAGTTCAGGTGATTGAATAAGGCTGTTGAAATGATTTTACTTGTTCTATTTTCGATGATAGTTCTCGCTGCAGCTCTTAGCATAATAGAAATTTATGTTCATATCTGTGATATCGACAGGATTATTTTAATCTTTTGGAACAAATGTATCGTGTTTATCACAAAATCCAAAGAAATGTTGATGCTGCTCCTTTTCCAACCTTTTTAAAATTCAAAAGGGTTTTATCCATCCTTGAAGACACCATGTTTCATCCATTCAAATTCGATAATCTTAAACTCCGTTTCTTTGAGTAAGCTTTCTTTATTTTGCCTTCACACTGGTTTGTCCGTGAAGAAGCATCTTTAGTTCTCCCGTTTTCAAGTCTGTTGCCCTTCTAAATTCTTCAAACATCTTTTGAAAGTGTTCCAGCATATTTTCCTTTTGATTGCATATAACATTTATAAAAGTATCCGACAGCCCACAAAAAAGGGCTATGCTCCACGTTACTCTTATAGGGCTGTCGGTATACTTTTATGTTGACCGACAAGCAGGTGGTAGTATCTAAGGTGTAAAGTATGGATGCATGATGTAGCTTAAGGTGGTGAGTTGTTATCATTTTTATTGGGGTTGATGGGTTGTAGACAATTTTAATTCATTTGAATGTTAAATTTATGATTTTTTACCTTGTAATTTACGTATTTGATTACAATTTTTGATTTTTAGAAATAGATTGCACTAGCAAGCTGCCTTGCATATTAGAGGGTGTTGCTCTGGTCATCTTCTCGCCAATTATGAATCATCTTTAAAACACACTGCAACCAAGATCAGTGACAATTTTTTGACAATGAGGGCACTGGTTATACCATATGTTATTCTTTTCTAATAATCTCACATGCCAAGGGACTTTTACTTTTGCAGGATGATAAGGGAGATTTAAATAGTAAGAAATCTCTTCGATATTAGCTTTACGATTTCTATTACTGAGATAACCATAACTGCGGATTTTAGTAAAATATTTAGGTAAAATATGTTGTTCAAACCTGCGGATAAACTCATTAGCCCCGAGTTCCATTTCTTTCACTTGACCCTCTGCTGTATAGTCTTTATAATCAAATGTTACAGTATCAGAATTAATATCGATTTTTTTGATTCTATTGTTAGTGATGGCTACCTTATGTGTATACCTTCCGAGATATTCGATGACTTGTTGAGGCCCACCGAACGGTTTTTTGCATAGACCACCCAATCTTTAGAGTATAAGGGACTTATAAACTCCTGGATATCTAAGTGAAATGGCACTGTTACATCTTGGTTAGCAATTAACTTCTTCAATCCGTGCAGATATTTTGCTCTGAACACAATTGCCATAGCTTTTACCGGGAAAAGAAAATCATCCTTGTTTCGTACTGCGTTTTTCCATATCATTCCGTCTTTGGTTTTTATCATACCACCTCCACTAACTATGCAATGAAGATGGGGATGAAAGCTAAGTTGCTGTCCCCAGGTATGCAAAACAGCCAGAATGCCAGGAATAGCCCCTAAATGCTTTGGGTTCTTTGCAAAATCAAGGAGTGTTTCGGCAGTCGCATCAAAGAGCAGCTTGTAAAGTACTTTACGATTACCCAATATTATACTATTTAGTTCATGTGGTAAAGTGAATACTATATGGTAGTAGCTAATCGGTAATAACTCACTTCTCCGATCATCAACCCACTGTTCTTTTTGCATCGAACCACAAGCAGGGCAGTGGCGGTTTCGGCAACTGTGGTACTGGTATTTTAATTTCATGCAGTCGTTATTGTTGCATTTATACAAGTGGTAGCCAAGTTGTGCAGTCCTGCAACTCTTAAGTTGGTTGAGGACATGCTCGACATGAGGATTTTTGAATGAGTATGATATTTATTTAATATGGACTGAACAGTGGCTACCTTTGGGCTGGTAGCAGTATTCATGGCGTTTGGTCGGGCTTTTTATTAATATGGGAGATCATTGCATCAAACGGATTCATGATTTGATTTAGACGCTTACTACTCAAATGTAGGTATTGAGTAGTTTGAGATAGATGACTATGGCCCATCATCTCCTGTACGACTTGCAAATCTGCACCGTTATCTACCAGATGTGTAGCGAAACTATGCCTTAGTGTATGAACCGTATAATTTTTACCTCCTAATCCGATTTTTGCTAATGTCTTTTGAAGAATAACCTGAATAGACCGAACTGAATATTTGCTAGCAGTTCTATAGCCATTAAATAAATAATTAACAGGTTTGTAATATAAATAATACGTTCGAAGCTGGTCCAAAACTAATGGTGATAAGGGTACAAATCTGTCTTTTTTTCCTTTTCCATTCACAATTTTTATCCGCATGAGCTTACTGTCTATATCGATAAGTTTAAGGTTGGTAATTTCACTCACACGCATTCCTGTACTGTATAAAAGAATGATCAACGTTTTGTGTTTAACATTTTTATTGTGGAAATAACATTAAAAACTTCCTGTTCTTCCATAACAGGAGGCAGCTTGTGACTATGAGCCGCAAATAATATACTTGGTATTTTGTAAGGTTTATTCTGAACTTGCCTGAAAAGAAAGCAAAACTATTGGCTGCCATTTTTGATTTGACCCTGCTACAACCCTAGCGTTTTATTCAGATAAATGAGATAATTAAGCGAGTCTTCATAGGTAATTTGAGACGGCCTGACATCTCCATAATAGCTAAAAGGTATCGAAGTTCACTTAAATAACTTCGAATGGTTCCGGGGCCATATTCACCTAGATTTAAAAGGTCTTTGGTGCGTTGCAATGCATTGATTGCATACTGCGATAAAGTTTTTTTTCTTGCATAATATTAAATTTTAGCTTAACAAGATAAGCCAAAATTTAAGGCAAAACCCGTTGCGAAGCAATGTTGGTTCAACATTTGTGTTTACGAATGTTTACTGCGTATATTTCCTTATATCCACGCATCTCTTCCCTCTTATGCATCCCAACCATATAATTTACTATTCATTGATTTTCAGTATATTACTCTTACTTTAGCGGTTTTAAACGGTAATATCCATTTACCCTCCCATATTGATACATTTTTCAGAAGTGGTGCCCACATTTCAGAGTTTTATCTAAGGATATCTATCACTAATGTTCTAGCCAAATCGGTTCCCCTCTTCTTTAAAACTATTTCCAGCTCATCCTTATACATCACCAATCCCCCTTTTAAAGTACACGTTTTAACCTTTATATTAAAATATTCATTTGGCTGTTCATGAAATTCGAAATATAAAAATAGGTCATAATCCAGATTCTTGCAAAACTTAATTAATTCAAGATCCAAAAGTTCGCCATAGTCAATCCAAGATCGCAAAAGCAGACCATGCTATCAGTTACTAGCTCTATTCCAAATCAGATATTTACCCTGATCGGTCTTAAATACCAGGGCACCTTCATGAAAGAGATACCGGTTGAGTCGTATATATTGAGCCTGGCCGGCGGGACGGACATACATGATCTGATCTTTGGTATACCAATGTCCTTGGACATCTAATTCGCGTCGGGAGTTAGAGCTCCAGGTAGAACCGCCGCCTGCACTGGCTTTTTCCTGGATAAAGGTGCCATCCGCATTTATTGTGAGAAAATAAATCATAGCTAAACTTGCGGCATTGTCACCAAAGCCTGAGTTCATCACCTCCTGTTGTGACCAATGACCTATCACTGCCGGGTCCCTTTCAAAGCCATCATGGGGTGCAGTGACCTTTGCAGTGACCGTTGGCTGCTGGATGGCGGCATTTGATTGATTGGACTCCAAACCCATCCTGGTAAAGCTTGCTTTTAAAGGAGTGACGCCCAGCAGCAGCATATCCATGGTCAAGACATTCCTATCCAGCATGGCTTTAAATGTGCCAAGCTGCAAGCCGGTATTTTTAATCAATAATTCTCCTTCAAAATGGGTAGAAGATTTGAATTGACCTTTGATATCATATTCGTTGGAGGTTTCGACATAGGTCCCACTGATTTGTTCTCCAGTTAATATAATATTGACAGTAGTGGGATCACCATTTACGGTTCCCTGGTAGGCGCCTGCCAATCCCTGGCTCAGACATAAGCCATACCCACAGATACCGAAAAGAAAATATATCAGTCGCATAGATCAAATCAGTTTTGGTTATCAAATCGTTGATCTTCCTTTTCTGCCATTTGCACAATCTTTTTTATAATCGTTATCATCGCAATAAACAATAAGTATATCGGGCAAAAAATAAAGAATAACCATCGGTAACTGCCGGCTTCGTCCATGCGGAGGCCACTAAATCTTTGTGCAAGTAAAATAAATGCAAATATCAACCCTGCAAATCCAGCCAACGAATAGATCCAATAATATGGACCTTGATCGATCGCCAGTCCTATCATCACATTGTACAGGATATATAGCAGCAAAAATGCGATGGCCAGGGTCCAGGCTATGCGTTGTTCCGCCTCAAATCCCCTACTGACCAAATAACTCAGGCAAAAAAGCACCAAAACAAGGAATGCCTGAAGAAAAGGGTTTTTAATTTTTTGTAAAAATTGTTGATACATAGAGCTGTCTTGCTTAATCAATGATATCGCCTATCAGATCATAGTCGTCTGCTTCGGTGATTCGTACGCTGACAAACTGACCAGCTGTCAACTTCAACTTCTTATTCAATATATGTATTTCCTGGTCTACTTCCGGGCTGTCCGCTTCAGATCTACCACTATAACCTGATTTTTCTTTTCGATCGATGATCACCCTCATCTCTCGGCCCACCATTTTAAGGTTATGCTCCAGGGAGATTTCTCTTTGGATTTCCATCAATTTATTTTGGCGCGCTATTTTGACGGATTCCGGGATATCATCTTCCAGTTTGTACGCGCTGGTATCTTCTTCATGAGAATAGGTGAACACCCCTAAACGATCAAATTTGTATTCTCTGATAAACTGGCATAATTCTTCAAAATCCGCTTCACTTTCGCCGGGAAATCCAACCAGCATCGTCGTCCTCAGGGTGATGCCCGGTACTTTGGCCCGAATCGTATTGACCAGATCAATGGTTTCTTGTTTGGTGATTTGGCGCTTCATCATGGCGAGCATCCGGTCGCTGGCATGCTGTAGGGGCATATCCAAATATTTACAAACAACAGGGTTTTGGGCGATCGAATCCAGAATCTCGACAGGAAACTTAGAAGGATAAGCATAGTGTAGCCGGATCCACTCAATCCCATTCACTTCGCTCAGTGCATTCAACAATTCGGGGAGTTTCCTTTTTTTGTAAATATCCAACCCATAGTAAGTCAATTCCTGGGCGATCAATATCAATTCCTTGACGCCCCTGTCTGCTAAAAAGGTGGCTTCATGCACCAGGCTTTCTATGGTTCTGCTTACATGTTTGCCTCGCATCAAAGGGATAGCACAAAAACTGCAGGTACGGTTACACCCCTCGGAGATCTTGAGATAAGCAAAATGAGCAGGTGTAGTGATCATCCGCTCACCGATGAGTTCCTTTTTATAATCCGCTTTCAAAGAAGCCAATAATGCCGGCATATCCATGGTGCCAAACCAGGCATCCACTTCCGGGATCTCCTGCTGCAGTTCATTTTTATATCGCTGAGATAGACAGCCGGTGACCAATAGCCGGTCTACTTTGCCCTCGTTTTTAGCCTCCGCATACTGCAAAATCGTATCGATTGATTCTTTTTTGGCATTTTCTATAAATCCACAGGTATTGATGATCACTATATTGGCATCAGAAGCCGAGGCATCATGGTCGACATCATACTGATTGTGCCTCAGTTGGGTGATTAGATTTTCGCTATCGACTGTATTTTTTGAACACCCCAATGTAATGACATGCACTTTATTTTGCTGATGGCCCTTTGATCTCACTATCTTGTAATAAATTTATACAAAAGTAAAGCTTACCTAAGGCAATTCTTAATATTTTTTACCGTTTGATACTTTGAGCTCTATGTCCAGAATCTTTATCATCATCGCTGTGTTCTGCAGTTTTCGGGGTTATAGTCAATTTGGTTTTAAGGCGGTAAGTACTTTTCCTAAGAATAGAATCGCACAAATCTCGACCGGTAATAAATTATTTCCTTTCATCTCCGGGGTGGGCGTCGACTATTGGTTTAGGTTGAAAAATTATCGGCTAGAGTTTTTACCTGCAGTGCATTTTCAATACGGCCACGAGCGCCTGGATCTGGATCAGAATATTGAAGGTGTGCTCAACTGGTCTGTGATAGATTTCGTGCCCTCTGTTCAATTTTATCCACTTGATTTTTTCAATGATTGTTCGTGCCCTACTTTTTCTAAACAAGGAGAGTTTTTAAAAAAAGGGCTATTCATCAATATTACTCCTGGTGTAGCCCTGAGCAGGCTGAGTAGTAAACAAACCTCGATCAACGCAGTCAACGAAACGATCTTATTTGGCAGAGCCGGTGTCGGACTCGACATAGGCTTATCTAATTTGCTGACGATATCTCCCTCTGTGAGCTACCAGTTGAGTCAACGGCTGGATTGGAGTGACCTCTTTGTGACCACGACATCCAACACCTTAAATATCTATTCCGGAGTCTTTGTGAGCCTCAGGGTGGGCATGCGCCTGGACAAAAAGAATTATTAAAGGGCTTCCGTGTAAGCCGGGGCACCTTTCAACACTTTTTCTTCGATGAGCCTTAGGAATGTCTTCAACCCTTCGTCATACGATGGGTCTAACTTATAGCGGATATTTTGAGCAAAGTAATTGACCAGGTCACAGCCCTCAGGCCCGTTCCATTGAGATACCTGGGTCGGAATGGACTCTACGCCTGAACTCAGAGCCTCGTTAAACGCCTTAAGGAAATCAAGATCCGTTTCTTCCCTGGCCAACCAAACGGCATATACAAACGGCAAGCCAGTCATTGATTGCCATGCCTCGCCCAGATCATATACATAAGGATATTTATGTTTGACCTTCAATGCCCGATCACCTATAATCAAACCAGCTTCCGCACCACTCAGGTTTTGTTCATATCCTGCACTTGCCTGGACAAAATTTGGTCGGATATGCCAGTATTCCTGGCTTAAAAGTCGCACCAGCATCACAGAGGTCCGGGATTGGTAGTCCAGATAAATCGTTTTAATTCCCTCCAAAGGCACCTGTGAAAACAAACAAACACTGGATACCGGACCATCACTGGCAATGCCATAATCCGATATTCGCTCAAAAGGCTGGCCTATCAAAGCACCCACCGGAACCAAAGAGATATCTACCTCATGCTCTAAATATAAAGAGGCACACTTTGCCGGGGAACACTCTATTAATTCGATTAGATCGCAAATCGGATGTGATCTAATGCCTTCAATAAATGGTTTGGTATTGAGGTAATTGACTATAGCTACTTTGTACTTTTCAGGCATCTAATTTTCTATCACAGGTAAAGCAAAATAAGATCTAAGTCGACCGGCTGCAATCGGTTCATTCCATTCTTTTACGACATTATACAGGGTATCTCTTTCTACTGCCTTTCTGCCTGCTTTTTGGATGAGCTGAACCAGCTCTTCTGTAGTCATAGCTGGGTTTTGTTCTTCAGCACCTGCCATCGAGTAAATTTTAGTCGTATCGTCTATAGTCCCGTCGATATCATCTACCCCATAGGACAAAGATAATTGCGCCATATCTCTACCCAGCATAGGCCAATAGCTCTTGATGTGATCAAAATTGTCCAGATACAACCTGCTCACTGCATAATTCTTCATATCCTCCAAAGAGGTCACTTCGGGAACATGAGACATCTGATTCTCCTTGTTTCTAAATTTTAAAGGAATATAGGTTTGAAATCCACCTGTCTCGTCTTGTAAACTTCTAAGCCGGTCCATATGGTCTATACGATGAGTATAAGTCTCGATATGACCGTATAGGATGGTTGCATTAGACCGGCCTCCCAGTTGATGCCAGGCGCTGTGGATTTTGAGCCAATCTTCGGTGCCGCATTTATCAGCACAGATCTCGTTTCTCACATGATCGTCAAAGATCTCTGCTCCGCCACCAGGTAGTGAGTCTAGACCGGCAGATTTTAATGATGTTAGTCCTGCTTCAATGGATATTTTGGCCTTTTTGAAGATATAATACAATTCTACAGGCGTCAGTGATTTGATATGGAGATGTGGGTACTCCAATTTGATACTTTTAAATAAATCGATATAAAAATCCAAATCGTATTGTGGCAACACTCCCCCAACGATATGTACTTCCGTAATTGGTTTATCTTTTTGAGTCCTGAGAATATCCATCATTTGGTCCTTAGTATACTCCCAGCCTTGATTCCTTTCTTTGATCAGCCTGGAATAGGAACAAAATTTACAATCATAAATACATACATTAGTGGGTTCTATATGAATGTTACGATTAAAATAGGTTTTATCCTCATGTCGTTGCTCCCTGACCCAGTTTGCCATCGCAGCGGTCAAACCCAGTGGAGCTTCTTCATATAAGTACAGCGCATCAGCAGGTAACAGTCTTTTGCCTGCCTGGATCTTGTCCCAAATCAAGCCTTGCTCCTGATGATTTATCAATATCCCGATAGCAGATTCTTTCATGAACTATGCACTATTTAAGCACAAATTTACCCATAAGTTGGGATAAGATATTTAATAAAAGCAACCCTCTATGGAACAAAAAAGGCGCAACTTTAGATTGCGCCTTTTGTATTGCTGAATAGCTCAGAATATTTTTAGTTTTTATTGTAACTGGTCTCATTTTTTCCACCAGCTTCCAGCACTTCAAGTCTTTTCTTGAATTCGTTGGACAAATCAAATTCATTTTTTCTGGCATAAATCTCTTTAAGTGCGATCAGACAGTTTCTGTCGTTAGGATTTAAAGATTCAGCTTTATTAAATGAAGGTAAACTTTTGTCAAACATACCGAACACTTCCACTTTGATAGCTTCATACTTTTTGGTACCCTCTTTTGAGTAATCATCTGCCAATTTATTGAGTATAGCCGTCATCCTGGCAGCAACATTATAATGGAATGCACCTTGTCCATAATGAGCATCAGCATTGGTTGCATCCAATTCGCTGGCCTTCGTAAAATAGGATTCTGCATTCTGATAGTTGGTATTGCTAATGATAGAAGCCAGAATGGTATAAGTGCCATTTTTGTTTTCCATTATCATAGAATCTTTTTGGTACAAATTGTCATATACATTTCCAAGGGTAGTATATAAAGACACATTATTTGGTTCTTTGGTTATAGCAGCCTTTAATTTTTCAACTAAGGCTTCTAATTTTCCTAAACGAATGAAGTGATTGATCTCCTTAAACATTAAACCTACATCGTCCGGCATCTTTTTGCGCCCTTCTTCCAAAGCCATTTCTGCCGCTTTGTTGTCACCTGCATTTAAAGCGATCTCATATTGGTTTTCATAGATTCCACCATCCTGGTAGTCAGCAGCTATTAATTTGTCATTGTATACTTTGGCTTCAGCATATTTCTTTGCTTTCACAGCAGCGGCTGCGATGATAAACAACTGATTATTATAATCTTCAGGTTTATCCAATACGCTTACTTCACTGACTGATTTCAATTTATCATGAATGTCTAAGGAGGCAACAAAATTATTAAACGCACCTTCATAGTTGCCTACATTGTACAATTCATTGCCGGTGTTATTCAGATCGCCGGTGAGACCTTGCAGGCCTTTGATGGCATCCGCTTTTTCAAATTTTTTCTGTGCTAACTTTAGTGCTTCAGCATATGCCTGGTATGCAATATAAGAGGCAGGAAAATCAAGCGTACTTTTATATGCCGGATTTAAAAGCTTGGCTGTCTGATCTCTGGAAATGAAGCCAGCGTAGATCTGGCCTTTGGCCAATTGGGCACTCACATTAGATTTCATCGCTTCTGCTTGAAAGACCTGATCGATGATGCTTTTAGCTTCATCCAGGGATGCCCCTTTAGCTGTTTGTTCTACATTGAAGGTGTTAAACGCTTTGACAGCTTTTTTAATCATTTTTTCAGGATCTTCCTGAGAATAAATTATGGTGAAATTTACTAGAGCAAGTAAAGTCAACAAAAAGAATTTTTTCATTTTATGGTTTTGTTTATTTTAAATGTTAGACGAAGATAATCGATCTACAAAGTTTATAAAAAGTTAAAATTTAAAAAAAAATTCGTTAACAAATGAATTTTATTCAGTGGGATCTACTAAATCAGCTTCTGAAGCTGACTCATCCACTTCGTGATCTCCGGCTTCCAGGTTCGTTTCAGCGATATCATCAATAGGACTATCATTGGCTATCAGTGCACCATTTTCTTCCAATTCAAGTATCTCTTCCTGAGCCAACACAGCTACATCTGCTATCTCGTCATTATCATCTAGTCTGATGAGTCTGACACCCTGGGTGGCTCTTCCCATCACCCGCAAAGCCTCCATTTCCATTCTTATGGTGATGCCTTGTTTGGTCGTGATCATCAAATCGTCCTTGTCTGTGACCGCTTTTACAGACACCAGTGACCCTGTTTTGTCAGTAATATTGATGGTTTTAACTCCTTTACCACCCCGATTAGTGACCCTGTAATCCTCTAAAAGTGATCTTTTGCCACTGCCCAACTCAGAGACGGCCAGTATGGTGATATTTTTATCTTCAGGATCTACACAAATCATGCCTATGACTTCATCATTTTCTTCTGCCAGATCCATTCCTGTGACCCCGGCTGCATTTCTACCCATAGATCTTACCTTGGACTCATTGAATCTGATGGCCCTACCCTGTTTATTGGCGATGATGATTTCATGAGCGCCATTGGTCAATCGGGCTTCTAATAATTCATTTCCTTCATTGATGGTGATGGCATTGATACCAGAAGTGCGTGGACGGGAGAATTCTTCCAATAATGTCTTCTTAATGACCCCTTTTTTGGTACACAATACGATATAATGATTATTGATAAAGGTTTCGTCATTCAGATCTTTGATTGAGATATATGCCCGGATTTTATCTTCGGGCGGCAGCGATATGATGTTTTGAATAGCGCGACCAGTACCTGTTTTAGCGGCTTCTGGTATTTCGTATGTTCTCAGCCAATAACATTTGCCCAATTGGGTAAATAATAAGATGTAGGCATGCGTAGTAGCAGTGAAAAGATGCTCTATAAAGTCCTCATCCCGGGTGCTGCTACCTTTTGAACCACGGCCACCCCTTCCCTG
Organism: Saprospiraceae bacterium; assembly: GCA_016709995.1. Classification (NCBI taxonomy): domain Bacteria; kingdom Pseudomonadati; phylum Bacteroidota; class Saprospiria; order Saprospirales; family Saprospiraceae; species Saprospiraceae bacterium. The sequence goes on along the minus strand of JADJLQ010000001.1, from coordinate 886,972 downwards.
GGATCGGTATTCGGTGACTTTGGTCCGTTTGACATAACCGAGGTGAGATATCGTGATGACCACTTCTTCATTAGGGATGATGTCTTCGATATTGATCTCACTTTCATTGATAGATATCTGGGTCCGCCTGGCATCACCATATCTTGATACGATCTCTAATAATTCTTCTTTGATAATCTCCTTTTGAATATTGACATCACCCAGGATTTCAAGATACCTGGTGATCATTTTTTGCAGCTCGTCATATTCGTCCTTTAACTTGGCACGCTCCAGGCCGGTTAATTGGCGAAGGGTCAATGCCAGTATGCCTTTGGCCTGGATCTCGCTCAAGGAAAAGCGAGCCATTAATTGGTCCCTGGCTTCATCAGGGGTAGCAGAGGCTCTGATCAGGTTGATCACTTCATCCAGGTGATCTATCGCGATCAGCAAACCTTCCAGGATATGGGACCTGTCCTGGGCTTTCTTAAGCAAAAAATTGGTCCTGCGTACGATGACTTCCAGCCTAAACTTGATAAATTCCTGGATGATTTGTTTTAGATTGAGTAGCCGGGGACGCCCATTGACCAACACTATATTATTTACACCAAAAGAGGATTGTAAAGGGGAGTATTTGTACAGTTGATTGAGTACGATCTGAGCGATAGCGTCCTTTTTTAGGGATACGACCAGCCTCATTTTGAGTTCGTCACGGGCGGACTCATCTCTAACATCATGGATGCCATCTATTTTCTCTTGTATGCGTAACTCATTGATCTTGGCGATCAGGGTTGATTTGCTAAGCTGGTAAGGAATCTCAGTGATAATAATCGCCTCATGACCATGCACTGTCTCAATCTCGGTTTTGCCACGGAGAATGATGCGTCCTCTGCCGGTTTCAAAAGCATCCTTAATCCCTTCCGTACCATATATAATGCCGGCTGTTGGAAAATCGGGGCCTTTGACATACTCCATTAATTCCGGGATAGTGATTTCCGGATTATCGAGGCTGGCAATGATCCCATTGACTACTTCTGTGAGATTATGGGGCGGCATATTAGTCGCCATACCAACTGCGATACCGGATGCACCATTTAAAAGCAAGTTGGGCACTTTCGATGGCAGCACAGATGGTTCGTCCAGAGAATCATCAAAATTGGGCCTAAAGTCCACCGTGTTTTTATCCAGATCTTCCAACATCTCTGAACTCATCCTGATCAGTCTGCCCTCCGTATATCGCATAGCCGCAGGACCATCACCATCCATACTACCATAATTGCCTTGTTTGTCTACCAGTGGATATCGTAAGGACCAGGGCTGGCCCATTCTGACCATGGCTTCATAAACAGATGAATCTCCATGAGGATGATATTTTCCTAAAACTTCACCGACGATACGAGCAGTCTTTTTAAATGGTTTGTTGTAGTCCAATCCCAAATCGGACATGGCGTACAAAATCCTTCTTTGTACCGGCTTCAGTCCATCACGCACATCTGGCAAAGCTCTGGATATAATCACCGACATCGAATAATCGATGTAGGCAGTTTTCATCTCTTCTTCGATATTTACAGATATAATCTTGTCTACTGCCATATAATTTTATAAAAGGAACGCAAAAATAGTAATAATTAATCAGAAATCATCAATATACTAAAAACAAATTACTATTTATAATAGAATGATTATCAATAACTTGACGAGCTTATTGTCGTAATTTTATTTAATTCTGCTCAGCCAGGTTTTTAAGCAGGCTAGTAGTAATGTATTTTTACCAAAAATTAACTAAAGTCCTATGATCAAGCCCTATTCCAATGACCAATCCAAAAAGCAACAGGTCAGGGAAATGTTTGATGGAATAGCACCTACCTACGATTTTCTTAATCGGTTTCTTTCGCTGGGTATTGATGTGTCGTGGCGAATAAAATCGCTCAAAATGCTCGAAGAGTATCCAATACATCATCTGCTGGATATAGCTACCGGTACCGGGGACTTTGCGTTGATGGCAGCTGATATTTTAAAGCCGGATCGGATCGTCGGACTGGACCTATCAGCGCAAATGTTAGAAATAGCAAAAAAAAAGAACAGAGCCAATATTGAGTTTATTCAAGGTGATTCAGAAGCTTTACCTTTCGAAGCAGGCTCTTTCGATGGGGCTATAGTTGCCTTTGGAGTTCGCAATTTTGAAAATTTAGGTGCCGGACTCAAAGAAATACATCGTGTACTGACCTCAGGAGCTCCATTTCTGGTACTTGAATTCAGCAGAATCGAGCGATTCCCAATGAAACAATTATTTTTCTTGTATTCACGTTATATACTGCCAGTGATCGGAAAACTATTCTCCATGGACTTCAACGCCTACCATTATTTGCACGAATCTATGCATGCTTTCCCTTCCGGTACAGAATTTGCTACTAAACTCCAGGAAGCTGGCTTTAAATTCGTCAAACTCAAACCATTTACCCTCGGCATATGTACTGCTTACCTCGCAGAAAAATAATTTTAGTCTCTGTTTTGGCCTGGATGGCATTCTTTTGCCAGGCACAGGATAAATATTCAGGTAATAATTATCGCCAGTTTTTGGGGAAAAACTATTATTTCGGTCTTTCCTTAAGCCTTAATAATTCTACCTATAAATTGTACCGGTCAAATTATTTTATCAGGCAAGACAGTTTGTTAGTGACTGAATCATTAAAAAACCCGGGTTTTTCTGTTGGGATCATCACCAATGCCAAATTTGGAGATCACTTTGATTTTCGTTTTATTCCTACTTTTTCTTTTGCCAATCGAAATATTAGGTACAATGACCGGGTAAGTGAGATCGATCGTCGTATAGAATCCACCTTTCTGGAGCTACCCCTCCACATAAGATTTACCTCCCTACCCTATAAGGACATGAAAGTTTTTTTGGTAGGTGGTATTAAATATTCTTATGACATTTCCAATAAATCGCGCACCAAAAAATTTGCTAGTTTAATCAAACTGACCCCGCATGATTTTTCCGCCGAAATCGGGGCAGGCATGCAATTCTTTTTCCCTTATTTTATATTCTCTCCCGAGATCAAATTTTCCCAGGGAGTGGGAAATATCCTGATTTATAATGGTAACAACTCTGAGTCGTCTGTGCTCGAAAAAATCCTGTCCAGAGCGTTGACGATCTCCTTTAATTTTGAAGGTTAAGTCTATAATGTTCAGTTTTTTTGACCATTTCTGGAAAGGCTAGATTAAAATGTATTGCCAACTCAGGATATAGCCTGTTAAAATCAATCTCCGCCTGATCAAAATGATTCGGAAATCTTGCCCTCTTTTGCAAATAACCAAAGGTGGTGGGTATCAAGGCAGCTGACTTATACAATGATAAAAAATCATTGGATATCATTCGATTTACCCTACGTATGATTATTTCATCTTCCAGTTCTTGAAGGTTAGCTTCGATACTTTCATACATCGTAGATTTAAATAAGTCAAAAGACCTATCAGCGTAAGCGGCCCAATGGTCGACTAAAAGATAATCGTAAAACATGTCTGCCACCACAGGCGCATATTTGCCTTGAGTTTTTCGCAAAAGTCCGATTGATGATCTGAATACCTCATTGGTATCAATGGATAGATCAATAAATTGATGAAATTTTATACCAGACACTACATCAGAAGAAAGATGAGTTATTTGATTTGGTTTTATAAAATCGGCTATTAAATTGCCCAATAAGAGGTGGTGGTCATTACCTGTTAAAAATAAATGAGAAAGGTGATTCATACATTATACACTGCTCTTAACCATTTTAATTTGAGGCTAGCAGGATCAACCTGCATACATATAAACCGTTCAGATATTGAAAAAGTTGTCTTCAAACTTTAGCAGGATCTGGCTAAACTTATAAGATATGGGCTCAATCAGGGTTGTAAGATGTACATTTGCACCTCAAAAAAGTAAAAATATGCCCTTAAGAGGAGGAATCGTCGGCTTACCAAATGTAGGCAAATCAACTTTGTTCAACGCGCTGACTTCCGGCAAAGCGCTCGCTGCCAACTACCCTTTTGCCACTAAAGATCCTAATATAGGGATGATTATGGTCCCGGATCCGAGGTTAGACGAGCTTGCCAGGATAGCTCAGCCCCAAAAAGTGATCCCAAATACCATTGAAATCGTAGACATAGCCGGGCTCATCAAGGGAGCAAGCCAGGGTGAAGGCTTAGGCAATCAATTTTTGGCAACCATTCGCGAGGTAGAAGCTATCGTGCATGTGGTCAGGTGTTTTGAAGATGACAATGTGATCCATGTAGATGGCTCAATAGACCCTGCCCGGGATAAAGAGATCATAGATATAGAGCTCTTATTTAAAGACATGGAGACACTTGATAAAAGGATTGAGCGATTAAAAAAACAAACGAAGGGCTCGAATAAAGATGAAGCGAGACAGCTAGAGATCGCCCTGGAGCTCAAAAAACATCTTGAATTAGGCAAGGCTGCCAGGCTTTTTTCTTGTGAACCTAAGGACCAACCGCTGGTAGATGAGCTTTTCCTATTGACTGGTAAACCCATCGTCTATGTTTGCAATGTAGATGAGCCGTCCGTCCATACCGGAAACAAGTATACTAATGCACTCAAACAAGTCATTGATGCAGAAAATAAAATAGCCGGCCCACATGCCCAGGCTGAAATGATATTGATCAGTGCTGCGATAGAAGCTGAAATTGCTCAGCTGGATACCAAAGAAGAACGCAAAGAATTTATTGAAGCCATTGGCCTTGATGAGCCCGGAGTAAACAAAGTGATTAGGTCTTGTTACAAATTACTCAATCTCATCACTTACTTTACCGTAGGAGAAAAAGAGGTCAGGGCCTGGACGATTCATAAAGGCGATTTGGCACCGCAAGCAGCCGGAGTGATCCATACTGATTTTGAGAAAGGTTTTATTCGTGCCGAGGTAATGAACTATGACGATTACACCAAATACGGTTCAGAGTTGGCAGTCAAAGAGGCCGGCAGATTGATGGTCCAGGGTAAAGAGTACGAAGTCAAGGATGGGGACATCATGCACTTTAGGTTTAATGTGTAATAAATTTTTATAAGGCTAGGTTTTTTATCTTGGGCCTGAAAAGAAAAATTTCGAACCCAATGAACAAAAAATCGGATTCAAATGTAGCAGTTGAAGCTAGAGAGATTTTTATGCCGGATTGGCCTGGTGATATTCATTCGTTAAATGCTGCAAACAAGGTTCAACCTCAGATTACTTGCTCAAAATCAATCATATAGCCAGTCCAACCTTATAGCGAAGGTCATTTTTGCCATCGTAGAAATCCTTAAAAAGATGTTCCAAATAATCGAGGGATATTTTGTTACTTTGATAATAAAGACAATATTGGGTCTTTATTCAAGCTAGAACTTCAAAATGGAACTCAACAAATTCAGCAAACATGTCACTCAAGACCCCTCACAGCCTGCCGCACAAGCGATGCTTCATGCGATAGGGCTTTCTGATCGGGATATGAAAAAGCCCCAGATAGGCATAGCCAGTACAGGCTGGGAAGGGAATCCCTGTAATATGCACCTCAATGGGTTGGCCGCCAACATCAGGGATGAAATCAATAAAAAAGATTTAATAGGTTTGGTCTTTCATACGATCGGTGTCAGCGACGGAATCTCGATGGGTACAGATGGCATGCGCTATTCCCTACCCTCGCGGGACATCATAGCAGATTCCATAGAAACCGTAGTTTCTGCACAATGGTATGATGGTTTGGTGACCGTCGTAGGATGTGATAAAAACATGCCTGGTGCATTGATGGCCATGGCCAGGCTTAATCGCCCATCGCTTTTAGTGTATGGGGGCACGATAGCTCCTGGCATATATAAAGGCAAAAAGCTGGATGTGGTCTCGGCATTTGAAGCATTGGGCCAAAAAGTGAAAGGAGATATTACTGAAGCTGAATATCAGGAAGTGATCCACCGTGCAGTACCTTCATTTGGTGCTTGTGGAGGAATGTATACTGCCAACACGATGTCTTCCGCCATTGAGGCTATGGGCATGGCATTGCCATTTAACTCGTCCAATCCTGCTGCTTCTCCTTCTAAAAAATTAGAAGCTTCTGACATAGCTACCACCATCGATTATTTGATCGGTCATAACCTGAGACCAAGTGATATCATCACCTGCGAATCTTTTGAAAATGCGATGACACTGATCATGATCTTGGGTGGGTCGACCAATGCGGTACTTCATCTGATCGCGATCGCCAAAGCAGCCGGAATAGATCTTACCATTGATGACTTTCAGCGAATCAGTGACAAAACTCCTTTTCTGGCTGACCTCAAGCCAAGTGGTAAGTATGTCATGCAGGATCTGCATGAGATAGGCGGCACGCCTGCAGTCATGAAAATGTTGTTGGAAGCAGGCAGACTGCATGGTGATTGTATGACTGTCACTGGTAAAACCATTGCGGAAAATTTAAAAGATGTACCAAGTTTGTCCATTGATCAAGACATCATCAGACCCTGGTCCAATCCAATAAAACCTACAGGTCATCTTCAAATATTATACGGCAACCTCGCAGAAGGCGGAGCAGTGGCCAAAATCACCGGCAAAGAAGGTGAGTTATTTGAAGGACCTGCCCACGTATTCGATTCAGAACAAGATCTTAATCAAGCAATTATAGATCAAAAGATCAAAGCTGGTGAAGTTATTGTCATCCGCTATTGTGGTCCCAAAGGAGCACCCGGCATGCCGGAAATGCTCAAACCAACGAGTGCATTGATGGGTGCAGGATTGGGCGACAAAGTGGCACTGATCACGGATGGCAGATTTAGTGGAGGTACCCATGGTTTTGTGATCGGGCATGTTACTCCGGAAGCACAGGATGGGGGCAATATAGCACTGGTAAAAAATGGCGATATTATCAAATTGGATATCGCCAACAATACGATGGATGTGCTTTTGACTGAAGCACAACTGGCTGATCGCAGGCGTCTGTGGGACAAACCAGCATTAAGAGCTACCAGTGGAATACTTAAAAAATATGCCATGACCGTTTCTTCTGCCAGCGAAGGTTGCGTGACAGATCAATTTTAAAACAAACTCATCTCCTTTCATTTAAATTATCATTATATGTCTACCTTGATTCAGGAGAAAAAAAATGCAGAAACTGCAGATAGTACAGATCGTCAGATCAGTGGTTCTGAAGCAGTATTGCTTGGTCTGATTGCTGAGCAAACTGAGGTTATATTCGGATATCCCGGAGGAGCCATTATGCCAATATATGATGCTTTGTATCATTTTAATGATCGGCTGGAACACATCCTTGTCAGACACGAGCAAGGTGCCATCCATGCCGCCCAAGGCTATGCCAGAAGCTCTGGCCGTACAGGAGTGGTTTTTGCCACAAGCGGGCCTGGTGCCACCAACCTGGTGACTGGCCTTGCAGATGCCATGATAGACAGTACCCCTTTGGTTTGCATCACAGGACAAGTCTTTGCCCACTTATTAGGTACAGATGCCTTCCAGGAAACAGATGTGATCAACATCACTACACCAATCACCAAATGGAATTATCAGGTCACTGACGCCAGTGAGATTTCTGCTGTACTGGCCAAAGCCTTTTATATAGCTAAGACTGGTAGGCCCGGCCCTGTGGTCATCGATATCACCAAGAATGCCCAGTTGCAAATGATTTCAAACTCAAAGTATGTAAAGTGCAAACATATAAGGAGTTATCGTCCAAAACCAGTCATAAGAAAAGAATACATTCAAGCAGCTGCCACTTTAATCAACGAGGCAAAACAACCTTTGGTTATTTTTGGTCAAGGGGTAATCCTCGGTAAAGCCGAAGCAGAATTTTCTGCTTTTTTAGAAAAGTCGGGCATCCCTGCTGCCTGGACCATATTAGGTATGAGTGCGATACCCACTGATCACCCAAATGCGGTTGGTATGTTAGGGATGCATGGTAATTATGGCCCAAACTTGCTCACCAATGAATGTGATGTGCTCATTGCTATCGGTATGAGGTTTGATGACAGAGTGACCGGCAGATTGGATAAATATGCCAAACAAGCTCAAGTCATTCATCTTGACATCGATCCTTCCGAAATCGATAAAAACGTAAAAACCACTGTGCCGGTGTGGGGTGATTGTAAAGAGACTTTGCCCTTACTGACCCAATTACTTGTTCAAAAAAAATATCCCGAGTGGTTTCAAAGATTTCATGAGTGCACCAGATTAGAAACAGAGAAAGTTATTTTTGACGAGCTCAATCCGACCAGTAATGAGCTGACGATGGGCGAAGTCATACAACAGCTCAATATTCTTACTAAGGGGGAGGCCATCATTGTCACCGATGTAGGCCAACATCAGATGGTGACCTGCAGATATGCTCAATTTAAAAAATCAAAAAGTAATATTACTAGTGGTGGTTTGGGGACCATGGGTTTTGCTTTGCCTGCAGCCATCGGCGCTAAATATGGTGCCCCGGAGCGTGAAGTAATAGCGATTATAGGTGATGGTGGTATTCAAATGACCATCCAGGAACTTGGCACCATTATGCAGTTTAAACCAAATGTCAAAATAATCATCCTGAACAATAATTTCCTGGGTATGGTGAGGCAATGGCAAGAATTATTTCATGAAAACCGGTACAGTTTCGTCGCCATCACTAGTCCTGACTACGTGCAGGTCGCAAAAGGTTATTACATTCCGGCTGCCTCTGTCTCACAGCGGCAAGATCTGATACCCGCTTTGACCACCATGCTAATGAATGAAGGAGCCTATTTATTAGAAGTGATGGTCGGTAAAGAAAATAATGTATTCCCCATGGTGCCACAAGGCAAAGGCGTATCCGAAGTCGTGCTGTGTAAAGAGGATCTTCAAATAAAATAAAAATTGATTAATGGACAAGCCTGAATATACATTGACCGTCTACACTGAAAATCAAGTAGGGTTACTCAATAGAATAGCGATTATTTTCTCCCGCAGGAAAATAAATATTGAAAGCCTCAACACCTCTCCAAGTGAAATTGATTCTGTACACCGGTTCAATATCGTCATCACTGAAAATGAAGAGGTCGTACGTAAGCTCTGCCGGCAAATTGAAAAACAAGTAGATGTACTGAAAGCATATTACAATCGAAATGATGAAATAGTCTGGCAGGAAATGGCCTTATATAAAGTGCCAACGCATATTATAGCAGCAGAAGTACAAGTAGAGCGTCTGCTAAGTCTTTATGGAGCCAGAGTAGTAGTCATCAGGACAGATTACACCGTATTTTCTGTCACTGGTCAACGGGAGGAGACCGACAAAATGATCAAAATCCTGGAGCCCTATGGCCTGATCGAATTTGTACGAAGTGCCAGAGTGGCGATCATCAAAGACAGCGAGGGATTTCATAGGAAACTAAAAGAATTTGAGTCCCACGAGCCTGGAGAAGATGCTGCTGAAAACGAATTCCTAAACCAGCAAGACAAGATATTTTCTATGTAATCAGATCTTTTAAAAATTTTAAAATAAACACTAAACTTTAATAAATGGCAAAACTAAACTTTGGCGGAGTAGAAGAAAATGTAGTTACCCGCGACGAATTTCCACTGGAACATGCACGGGAAGTGCTTAAAAACGAAACTATTGCGATTCTTGGTTATGGTGTGCAGGGTCCCGGACAGGCCTTGAACCTACGCGACAATGGTTTTAATGTAATCGTAGGTCAGAGAAGCAATTCTCCTACCTGGGATAAAGCAATACGGGATGGTTTCGAGCCAGGAAAAACGCTTTTTTCTATCGAAGAAGCAGCTCAAAAAGGAACCATCATCCAATATTTGCTTTCTGATGCCGCTCAAATAGCTGCATGGCCAACGATCAAACCTCATCTGACCGCGGGCAAGGCTTTGTATTTCTCTCATGGCTTTGGTATCACGTATAAAGAAAGGACCGGCATTATTCCTCCTGCGGATATAGATGTCATACTTGCTGCCCCCAAAGGGTCAGGCACTAGCTTGAGGCGTATGTTTTTGCAAGGTCGTGGACTTAACTCCAGCTTTGCCATTTTCCAGGATGCTACTGGTAAGGCCCGGGATAGAGCTATTGCGTTGGGTATCGGTATTGGATCCGGTTATCTTTTTGAAACTACTTTTCAGCGAGAGGTATTCAGTGATCTGACCGGAGAACGCGGCACCTTGATGGGAGCCATTCAAGGAATCTTTGAAGCACAATACACCGTCCTTAGAGAAAATGGGCACTCTCCCTCAGAGGCATTTAATGAGACTGTAGAAGAGCTCACTCAAAGTTTGATGCCGCTCGTAGCAGAGAATGGTATGGACTGGATGTATGCCAACTGTAGTACCACCGCTCAGCGTGGCGCCCTGGATTGGAAAAATAAATTTAGAGATGCCACTGCGCCGGTTTTTAAAGAATTATACGCTTCTGTGGCGCGCGGAGACGAAGCGCAACGTTCTATAGACAGTAACAGTCAACCTGATTATAGGGCTAAGCTCGAAGTCGAACTGGCTGAACTCAGAGATTCAGAAATGTGGCAAGCTGGCAAAGTGGTTCGAAGCCTTCGACCAGAGAAACAATAAGAATTTGATTAGTTTAACGATTTGTATGATTAGGTAGATGGGGTTCCAGATTGATCTGGAGCCCCTTTTTCTTTTAGCTTTGCTAATTTCGGAAGTGGACCATATTTACATTCCCTTCTTCAGGAGATCTTTTACAGCAGCAAAAGCACGATTCATCCTGGGTATCGATTCATGTTGCACATAAGGATTTTCAGGATGATGTTTTACATAATCTTGATGATAATCTTCTGCTAACCAAAAGGTTGCAACGGGTACCACTTGAGCGGCAATAGGTTTTGAATATTGACCTTTTATAGAAGCAATATAGTCTTCAATAATTTTTTTCTCCTCACTATTCCTGTAAAAAGCGATCGTTCTATATTGAGTACCATGATCAGGACCCTGTCCATTCACTTGTGTTGGGTCCTGGGCAGCAAAAAACACCCGGACGAGGTCTTTAAAACTTACCTGCGAAGGATCGTAAACGACTTCAACTGACTCGGCATGACCGGTCATTCCTGAACCCACTTGCTCATAAGTAGGATTTTTCTCCGTGCCACCTGCATAACCTGAAACCACTGATTTAACTCCTTTGATGTTTTCGAACACAGCCTCCAGGCACCAAAAACAACCAGCTGCAAATACTGCCTTGGAGTTAGTTTGAATCACAGCATTCTTTACAAATTGGAGTGCGACCCCATCCATACAATACCTGAGACCCGTAGGCTTTGGGCCATCATTGAATACATGACCCAAATGAGCGTCACAGCGGGCGCAGGAGATTTCATCCCTGACCATACCTTGGGAGTTATCCATCGACACCTGGAGGCTGCGACTATAAAAAGGGGCATAAAAACTAGGCCATCCTGTACCAGAATTAAATTTTGTTTCAGAAGAGAATAAAGGATTTTTACAGCTAAGGCAGATAAATACCCCTTTATCGTGATTATCATTGAGGGGACTTGAAAAAGGTCTCTCTGTGCCCTGCTCCCTGGTTATATAATATTGATCGGCAGTCAGGATTTTTTTCCATTCTGCTTTAGATTTGACCACTTTTTCCGTCCAGGAAGTATCGATATCGGAATTGACGATTTCGTCGAAGTGTTCATGGGCGGCCATTGCAGCGTCAGAAGTATTTGGAGCGGACCCATTTTCACTGCATTGTGACATGTTCGCTAATAGCATGAGGATTAATAACCAGTTATTCATAAGATGTTTTTTTTTGATTTCACGATACAAATATCGCAGGATGTTATCACACAACTATCACAAATCTTAAAAGAATACCGCTAAAGATTATTACTATGTTAGAGATCAAGCTTATTCCTGGAGTTTTGCTTAGACTCCAAATCAAGAGAACACACATAAAAAGCATATCTGAATTTTAAGAGGAGGTCTGCCAATCAGAATTCTTTTGAGATCTCACCTGTACATTTGCATCCTCCCTCAAACCAGGTCACGACCATGATGGCGTGATTTTATAAGATTCCTCAAATTAAATTATTATTAAAAATCCGTCCAGGCCCGACCGCTGCTTACCGTCTTGACCCACATTCAATTACCTTCAGTCGGTACAAACTTACATTCTATAGATGATCCTTGTCCATCGCCCAAACTAATAGTACCTTTGCCGCCTTTAATCAAATACATGGATCGTAATAATATTATTGGGTTTGCCCTGATCTTCGTCGTCCTCATGTTGTGGTCGTACTTTAATACCAAGCAAACACAACAACAGCTGGTACAAAAACGAATTCAGGATTCAATAGATATGGTACAGGCCAGAGAAGACAGCCTCAGAAAGCTCATCCTCAATCCCGAAGCCGCTACCATAGAGGCCACTACCCCATCTGCTACGAATGGAGTGGTTCCGGTGACCCATCTACCAACAAGTATCTTCAACACAGATTCTGCAGCAAAACCTGGTGAATACATTTTAGAAAATGATGTAATAAAACTAACATTCAACAGCCTGGGTGGTAAAATCACCAAAGCAGAATTGAAGAAGTATTTTAAGATGGTAGAAATGAAAAAAGGGCCTGATCTCAAGACCCCACTTTACCTGCTGGACAATCCAAGGAATGACTGGAACCTTCGATTTGAGCTCACTGGAGCAGCTGTTCAAACCAAGGATATTGTATTCAAAGTTGAAAATCCAACAGCTCATTCCATAAAATTTATGGCCAGTACGGCCTCCGGCCAACAAATCATCCAAACTTATAATCTTGGCAATAGCTATTCTATAGATTATACCATTGATGCCCCTGGTCTGAATGCCCTAATGCCCAACCCTACTGCGACGCTCCAATGGCAGAATATCCTGGACGCCAAAGAAAAAGGAGTTGCATACGAAAAGACACGTACGACTACTCATTACAAACCGCTAAATGAAAGAGAAGAACACTTGAAGTTTGGTGGAGATGATGAGGAGGCTTATGCCGGGGCAGTTAAATGGATTGCCAATATTCAACAATTTTTCAACACCTCCATTATCGCTGACCAATCATTTAAAAATATTAAGGTCGCTGCGGTACATGCTCAAGATCCGACCGAATACCTGGCCAAACTCAATACTTCGGCCGATATCTCTCTGGCAAACAATGAATCGGCCAAACTCAGGCTTTTTATCGGTCCAAACGAATATAAACTTCTTGAAAATCAGGGAAATGACCTGGAAGATATCATCGCTTTTGGCGCCAGTATTTTGGGCACTGTCAATCGATGGATTGTACGACCCGTATTCAATTTTTTATCAGGATTTTTCTCAAATAAAGGAATCGTCATTTTGTTGTTGACCTTTATCGTTAAGTTGATCTTGTTTCCATTGAGTTATAAAATGCTCCATTCTCAGGCAAAAATGGGTGCCCTCAAACCAGAGATGGCTCACCTTAAAGATAAATTTAAAGACGACGCCCAGGGCATGCAGGTGGAATCCATGAAGATGTACCGTGAGTATGGTGTCAACCCATTGGGAGGTTGTCTTCCTATGGTGTTGCAGATGCCCATTTGGCTTGCTCTCTACCAGTTTTTCCCTGCTTCGATCGAATTTCGCCAGTCTAGTTTCCTGTGGGCCAATGATCTTTCTTCCTATGATGTATTTGCCAAATTACCGATGAAATTACCATTTTATGGTTCGCATGTCAGCCTATTTACCCTAATCTGGGTAGTGTCTACCTTGATATTTACCCACTATAGCACCAAAGACCAGGATTTTTCTGTCAATCCTGCTATGAAATATATGCAGTACCTCATGCCCTTATTTTTCTTATTCTTTTTCAACAATTCTGCATCCGGATTGACTGCGTATATGGCATTTAGCAACATTTTGAACATCATTCAGACCGTAGGCGGCAAAGCTTTGTTTTTTCCTTTACCTAAAATGCAAGCGGAACTACAAGCTTCACGAAACAAACCCAAGAAAAAAGGAGGATTTCAGGACCGCCTGGAATCTATGATGAAAGAACAACAGCAAAAATTAGATCAAAAAACAAAACAAGGTAAAAAATGATCTCAAAGTCGTTTTTATTTATCACCTGTGTACTGGTTTTATTTTCATGCTCTGCTACCCAAAAATCAGCACAGTCATCGCCTCCAACCCAGCAAAATCCTTCGCCAGTTATTACTACTCAAGTGACCCCACCAAAACCTGCCATTAAAACCTCCATATCTGATACGATACCTCCTCCAGCATTTAAAATTGATACTTTGATATCTTTTTCTGCAGGAGCTTGTGTGGGACATTGCCCTGTGTACTCATATACTATTCTTAATGACGGATCTGTGAGTTGGCATGGCCAAAATTATATTACCCGAATAGGCAATTTTATTACCAAACTCCCTCATGATAAAATTGAAGTTTTAAGTCAATGGATATCAGAATATGCTCCACAGATGAGTGCAGAGTATCCCAGGTCCAACGATTTTATACCTGATTTCCCCCTGACAAAGATTTATCTCAAAAATAAGCAGACCCCTAAATCCATTGTCGTCAATCACTCCGCACCTACTGAGCTAAAAAATATGCTTTCGAAGGTCGAATCCTGGCTGGAGCAGACTGAGTGGAAAACTATTTCCAATTGATTTGGAAAGCAAGATAGGAATTGTAAATTTTACAGCTTACATTAGACACGTATGAACCAAGTAGCAGTGATAGGTGCTGGCAGCTTTGGGATAGCCATTGCAAAGTTACTGTCCCATAATGTCGATGTCCTGGTTGTGAGTAGAAGTCCGGATACATTGAAGAAGATTAACGAAGACCATTTTTTGTTTCAGACTCCCCTTTCTACACGTATCAGGGCTACCCAATCTTTAGAAGAAGGCATCGCATCCAGCAAACTCATTTTCCCTATCATTCCTTCCGACAACTTTCCTCAAATGATCAAAGAAGCGTCTGCTTTTTTGACTCCAGCTCATATCCTGATACATGGCACCAAAGGCTTTGTCCTTTCAGGTATAGACGAAACCGAACTCGTAGCCAAGACCCTCAGAAAAGATCAGGTACTTACGATGAGTGATTTGATAAGGAAAGAAACTTCGGTATTGAGAATAGGCTGTCTTAGTGGTCCAAACCTGGCTAAAGAAATATTAGTGGATCAGCCCACTGCCACAGTGATCGCGAGTGAATTTGATGAAGTGATCCAGGTCGGAATTCAAGTGCTGAGTAGCAAGAAATTTTTTGTATTCGGCAGTAACGACCTCAAAGGTGCACAAATAGCAGGTACTTTAAAAAATATTATCGCCATTGGCAGCGGTATGCTGGATGGGCTCGGTATGGGCAAAAATATCCAGGCTATCCTCATCACGCGAGGACTGAGTGAAATCATTCATTTTGGTCAAAAAATGGGAGCTAGCAACACGGCATTTTTAGGAACAGCCGGCATAGGTGATCTGATCGCTACCGCCACCAGCCCCGATAGCCGGAATTATCAATTTGGCAAGCGATTGGGTAAAGGTGAAAATTTTAACCAAATCATGGGTACCAGCGATGAGCTCGCCGAAGGTGTGCGCACCTTAAAGATCGTATACTTTCTCCTTCAGGCATACGATCTTAGATCTCCGATCATCGAGATCCTGTACAAAGTAGTCTACGAAAATATGGATATCATGGAAGGGATCAACATGCTTATGAGATATCCCATAAAAAAAGATGTCGATTTTATGGAAGAATCTTGACATTTGTACCGCAATGCCACGTAGCCTGATTTATTGGTCGTTAGGAATATTATTATCCAGTGTAGTATTATTCCCTGCCATGCCAATGATTTACCTGGACCTTCAGGTTAGTCTTCATCGGTCATATATGCATGGACCACATATTCAAACGGGAACAAACGTAGATGTGTTTGTTTTTCCTGCTGCAGCATTAAGAGCGTATCAGATTGATGACCATGAAATGGTTTATAAGGATACTAGATATGATATCGTAGAAATCAAACAAATTGGTCTGGATTCTTTCGAAATCAGCGCTGTCCGTGATAGCTATGAAGATATGCTTCTTGAACGAATGGCCGATTTACATGGCTCGAAAAAAAATGATGATCCTTTGATTGTACACTTGATGCAACCTGATTGGAGCACAACATCCTTACCACAACTCAATGCAAAGTTATTATATATCTCATCTGATTTAGTACCCCGGACTCATAATCTAAGGAGTACCCTGGCTGGTAACTGCTGGTATCCGCCTCCTGATCAATCATTCCTTCTTTAAAGCCCTGGACTTATGTCCGTGGATTGAGTCAGTCTATATTGGCCATTCATTTTTCAATTTGAATCAATCGAGTCAGGTTTTAGCTACGTGCTATCAAAGATTCATCTATTGATTTGAATAGTGAGACATACTGATTCAAGTTTGATCACTTTTTAATAAGGGTGACAACATTGCGTAAAATATTCATTTTATCGAATTGCAAACAAATCTTCATATGAAAAAACATCATATTCTAATCTTATATTTCCTGCTCCTGTTACCTCCATTTTTGACTGCACAGGATTCAATTTCGTTCCGCAAAAATCTGGAAGAGGTCACGGTAAGTGCAACCCGAACTGCAATGACTTACCGGCAGGTAGCACAATCTATATTTTCTATCCAATCGGATAAAATCATCAATATGTCCCCTCAGACTGTACCGGAAATACTCCAAAAATCCGGCTTAGTGACTGTGCAAAAAAGTCAGCAAGGTGGAGGCAGCCCAATTTAGAGGCATGGAAGCTAACCGGGTACTTTTAGTCGTAGACGGTGTCCGGATGAATAATCTTATCTACAGGGGGGGGCACCTACAAAATGCTATCACCGTAGATCCTAATATGCTGGACCGAATGGAGGTCTTGTTTGGGCCAGCATCATCAGTTTATGGGTCGGATGCCTTAGGGGGTGTAGTCCACCTGATCACCAAGAGCCCCTCCTTTGGAGATATGAAAAAACTATTTTCACACATTTCCTCCAGGTATAGTACCGTAAACAATGAAAAGATGTTGCACTATGATCTCGAATTAAGGTCTAATAAAATAGCTGCCATTTTATCAGCTACTGTCTCTGACTATGGTGATTTAAAAGGGGGCAGAAATAAAAATATGTTCTATGCTTCCAAATATGGAGACCGATTAGGGTATTATCGTATAGAAAACGGCAAAGATGTACTGATCAATAATGCTGCTACCCCTTGGATACAAACGCCTTCAGGTTACTCTCAGGTTGATCTAATGGGGAAAGTGAAATTAAAATCTAAAAACCTCGAACATCTGATAAACCTGCAATATTCCAATTCGACAGATATCCCCCGTTATGATCGGCTCACCGATCCCAATCGGGATTTTCAGTACAATTCGGCTGAGTGGTATTATGGGCCGCAAAAACGAATGCTGGCAAGCTATGAGACAGCCCTCACCGGAAGCTTTCCTCTTAAACTAAATATCAACTATCAATCTGTCGAGGAAAGCAGACATGATCGAAAAATAAATACTCCTACCCTACGCAATAGAACAGAGCAGATTGATGTCCTTGGATTCGACTTATTTCACAATAAAAGCCAGGGGGTAAACCAATGGATGATTGGTATCGATGGTCAATATGAAACTGCCCATTCTACCGCTTATAAATCAAATATCATCAGTGCCGAAAGGGGTGCTCTGGACACCAGATATCCTTCCGGCTATAATCGAATGATGAGATTAGGGGGCTACTCCATATTCACTCAAAATCTTGAGCCCAAGTTTAATCTTCAGGAGAGTGTACGCGTTGGCTACACGGGGCTTTCATCAGATTTCGGCACCAACGAGTTTTTTAAGTTTCCGTTCCAGAATATCCGGCAAAATAATTTTGTCTATTCCGGCAATATTGGTTTAAACTACCTGGACACCAAATTTTCCCGATGGGGCCTTGTGATTGCTACCGGATTCAGGGTGCCCAATGTCGATGACTTGTCTAAAGTTTTCGAATCTGCTCCAGGCACCTTGGTAGTGCCCAATCCAGACCTCAAACCTGAAAAATCGACCACTTTTGAATTAAACTATAAGCTGAACTATTCAGACGAGAAGTCATCCTTTAGCTCAAGTATTTATCTGACTCAATTGACTGATGTCATAGTGACCAGGCCGTTTAAATTTAATGGCAGTGACCTAGTCGATTACCAGGGAGTATCCAGCAAGGTTTTGGCCAATCAAAATCTATCCTCAGCGCGCATCTTTGGACTTACGATGCATGGCCAGGCATATTTTGCCAATGATTTAAGTCTTGTCTATGGTGGCAATTATACTGTAGGCCGGATCCTGCACCAGGGCACAAGGACACCGCTTGATCATATTCCGCCAATATCGGGCTCATTGTCAGTGGTCTATGATAAAAAACAAACCAGGTTAGAATTTAACCTATTGGGAAATGCCTGGAAGCGAATCAATGATTACCTGCTCAATGGAGAAGACAATGAACAATATGCCACCCCAGATGGTATGCCGGCATGGCTGGTATTCAATATAATGAGTTCCTTCCAGGTAATGCCCAATGTTAAACTTGGGCTTGGATTGGAAAATATATTTGATACTCAGTATAGAGTTTTTTCGAGTGGGATCAATGCCCCTGGCAGAAATCTGACTATTAGTGTGAGGGCTAATTTCTAACAGGATGATTGTGTTATAGAAGAGAAATGGATGGAGGGAGCGGCGAGGTGATCATAATGAACTTAAATCTAGGAATCATTATGATTATACCCAAGCCGCAACCCCATATAACTAAAAATATATATATATTGCAGACTCTAAATTAACAGAATCTATATGCAAAAAATAAATTGTCCGGCTTGTGGACATGGTTTTCATGCGGAGGAAGTCATTAGTCAAAAACTTACGCGTGAATTAGAAAAACAATTTCACGAAAAAGAACATGCTCTCCAGAATGAAGTCAACAAGAGGCTTCAGCTTCTCGAACAGAAAGAAAAAGAACTTGAATCTAAAAAGCTTCGGGAAAATGAAATTTTTGCTGAAAAATTAGAGAAGGAGAAATCAAAAATCATAGAGCATCTAAAAACTCAAAATGACAAAGACTACCAGCTTCGTCTGTTCACCATGGAAAACGAGCGTAAGGATATGTCTGAGCGTCTGGAGAAACTCACCAAAGCAGCCATTGAAAATGAACAATTAAAGCGTAAGATGGATTCTATGCAATCGCAGATCGAGCTAAAGATGCAAGAAAAGCTTACTGAAGAGCTCAACCGCCAAAAGGAGGATATCAGACAGGATGAACAAAAAAGATCAGAATTGCGTCAAAAGGAATACGAAAAACAACTAGAGGATCAGCGCAAAATAATTGACTCCCTTCAGCGGAAGTCACATCAAGGATCCATGCAATTACAAGGAGAGGTGCAAGAGATGGCCATTGAAGAATTTCTCAGGGACCAATTCCCGATGGACGAAATAGAAGAAATTCGAAAAGGTGCCAGAGGTGCAGACTGCCTCCAAAGAGTGCATACCCGAAATATCGCTAATGCCGGCACCATCTATTATGAGAGTAAGCGCACCAAAGACTTTCAGGCAAATTGGATCGAAAAATTAAAAGATGATATGCGACTGGTTGGGGCCGATTTGGGCATCCTTATTACCCAAACTATGCCTAAGGATATGCCGCACATGGGCGAGCGACAAGGTGTATGGATCTGTAGTTTTGATGAATACAAACCGCTTATTCCTGTCCTACGCCATGGACTTATACAGGTAGCAGAGGCTATGCATTCGCAGGAAAATAAAGCAGATAAACTAACCATGTTATACGATTACCTCACTGGAAATGACTTTAAAATGCAAATCGAGGCCATTGTCGAAGGTTTTCGTCAAATGCAGGAAGATCTTCAAAAAGAAAAAATAGCGATGCATCGGATATGGGCTCAAAGAGAAAAAGTGATTGAAAAAGTAATGATCAATACTTCAGAGTTTTATGGTAGTGTCAAAGGCATAGCGGGCAGTGCCATCCCTTCCGTAAGTGTGCTGGACCTACCCGGTGAGTATTAAATATTAAATCATCCTGCTCTGTTTTAGGCAAATGGTGGTTTTTCTAAATGACTGAAGAGGAAAATATTTTGATCCGTAAAAATCCTACATTAGTATGGCGATTTAACACACTTGACGATAAGCCTTTTAGTTGTGAGATAATACCCCGATCATTGTCTTTTTAATCAAAATATATAATTAATGTCCTATACACTCGAAGATATATTTAACGCCTCTGCTCTTGACTCTAAAAGTGTTGAGTTTTTGAATAATGCTTTAAAAGCGAATACCCTGCAAGGTTTTGATTATCTTAAGTTTAAACAATCAGTGATTACGCTGCAACTTTCGATGGGCATGTCAGAGGAATCAGCAGTGCGATCTACTTTTGCTACTGCATCGACATTGGGAGTCACCAAGGAAAAACTGGTAGAAAGTATACAGCACTATGTGCAAATACTACATAAAGAAAAAATCGAATTTGATGCTGCTCATAGCAAACAAAAAGACATCAAAATAAACCATAAACAAAGTGAGACCAATTTTTTACAAGAAAAGATTCTGTCCCACAAAGCCCAAATCGCTGAACTTGAAAAACAAATAAAGGAATTTCAAGCCAAAATAGACAATGCGGATAAAGAGATAGAAGAAGCAAGACAAAAAATACAAGAAACAAAAGTTCGATTCGAAGAGACCTATACTCATTATGAGAAAGTGTTAAAAGACGATAACGATACATTCAATAAATATTTATAATTTTAGATCACAAACATTATTTAAAATATCATGGCTGAAACACCATTTAATCCTGCCCCCGCCACTCCTAAAACATTTTGGAAAAGGCCCGAAGGCGTCACAGGCACCGTTTTTTTGTTGGGCTTATTGGCTGCTGGCGGGTACGTATTAGTCAAAGCACTACCAACACTTATTGCATTGGCTAGCAATATGTTATATCTCTCCTTGATGTTGCTTGCTTTAGGGGCAGTGATCTATATGGTACTCGATCCTAAAATGCGTAACCTGGTGAGTTATGGGTACAAAAGCATCATGCGTTGGGTCACTGGATTATTCATCACGATCGATCCAATAGGCATACTTAAAAACTATGTAGATGACCTTGAAGACAATCTGTCAAAAATGAGCACACAGATCGGCAATCTTAAAGGCCAGATCAGGAAGTTGACTACGATGGTAGAGGATAATATCAAGGAGATCAACCAAAATATGCTTTTAGCGTCGAAGGCTAAAGAATTAGGGCAGGAAAACCAAATGATACTCGCTAGCCGAAAAGCGGCCAGATTAAAAGAAGTCAATGTCAAATACGACGAACTCAGAGCCAAAATGGACATCCTGTACCGGGTACTCACTAAAATGTATTCTAATTCAGAAGTGCTGCTCGAGGATACCAGGGATCAGGTAAAAATAAAACAAGAGGAAAGAAAAGCCATCCGGGCTTCTCACAGCGCGATGCGATCGGCCATGTCGGTGCTTTCAGGGGACAAAGACAAACGAGCCATGTTTGATGCAGCTCTGGAAAACATAGCAGATGATGTAGCGGCCAAAGTCGGCGAAATGGAACGATTTATGGAGCTTTCATCCAACTTCATGAATAGTGTAGACCTGCAAAATGGGGTCTTCGAAGAAGAAGGCGCTAAGATGTTAGAGAAGTGGGAAAAAGAAAGCTCGCTGATGCTGATGAGCAGCAAAGAAAAATCCTCCTCTGATTATCTTAATCTCAATGAGCCTCAAAAAATTTCTCGTGGTAATGGAGGCTATGAAGGCATGTTTGAAGGCAAATAATTCTTACATTTTTTCAAAATTGTCAACCGGAAAGGGTTTGTGCTTTATTATTTGGATCAAATGAATTAATGCATCTCTCAAAGAGTATTGTTTGTAAAGCGTTGAAACTTTAGTATGCTTCTCAGAGGCAAAGTTTAATCCATCAGAACTTTCCTGATTGCATGCTTGTATTTTAGCCATTATCTTTAATGGCTAATCTTGACTTCGATGAAGTATTATTTGTTGTTTTTTATGTTCGTTCCGTTAGGGTTAGATGCCCAATCTACTCCAGGCCCTCAGACGGAGTATAAAACCATCAGTATATTTTTTAGAGGAGGTTCCTACTATGTCGACGACACCGAAAAAGAAAAAGTCCGGGATTTTTTAAGTAAAGAAATACTGAGCAATTTTGAAATTCATATCCATAGTCATACAGACAATATCGGTGGTGTAAAATTTAATGAGTGGCTTTCTAAAATGAGGAGCCAATCTGCACTAGAGTTTCTTACAGAGGACGGAGTGCCTACCAATAAATTATTTATCAAAGATCACGGGCTCGAAGATCCCAATTTTGACAACAGTACTTGGGATGGACGGTTAAAAAACAGGAGAGTAGATGTGGTGCTGTGGCCACTCCCCTTCTAGATAGGCAGTTAATCCAAAATGATCGTCTTATTGCCCGATACAAAGACCTTATCTTCCAATACAATTTTAAGTGCTTCAGCCAAGACCGCTTTTTCAATTTCGTGACCGGATTCAATCATATCGCGGAGCACATGTTCATGATCCACTTCGATGGTCTTTTGAGATATGATAGGACCTTCATCCAGATCATTTGTGACAAAATGGGCTGTGGCCCCTATGATTTTTACTCCTCGTTCGAAAGCACGTTTGTACGGATTGGCTCCAACAAATGCAGGTAAAAAAGAATGATGAATATTGAGGATACGATGTTTAAATGAGCCTACAAAATCAGGAGACAAAATTCGCATAAATTTGGCCAATACAATCAAATCTGGTGCAAGGTCTTCTATACAATTCTTGAGCGCCGTCTCAAAATCCGACTTGTCCTTATCAGCGTGTGATACAAGATAGAAAGGAATGCCCAGCATAGCACAAAACGGCTCTAAATCACTGTAGTTTCCGATCACACCAACGATTTCGGCATGCAATTCATTAAAATGATGCCTCACCAAAAGGTCAGTAAGACAATGATGTTCTTTTGTCACCAGGATCACAATCCTTTTTTTCTTCTAGGTATGATACTGATGATCGCTTTTTGAGGCAATAATGTTTTAAGTTCAACAGCAAGTTTTTCAACATTGAGTTCTCCAGAAAGTTCAAGTCGGGCAAAAAAAGAATTTGTCACTTCATCCACATATTCTTTCATCACCAGGACATTGTGATTATTTTCAAATAGAATACCGGATATTTTTGCAATCAAACCCTTTTTATCTGCACACTGTATTCTGATTACATGATTAGTATCCATACAAAACAGGAGCCAGTATTTAAGACTTGGTCAATTTTTTCTCCAAATCCTCCAGCGAAATTCCTTTGGTTTCGGGCATGATTTTCCACACAAACAAAAGTTGTAAAACCATCATCACTGCAAAAAATGCAAAAATGATCCCACCGCCTAATTTTTCATTAAAAAACGGAAACAAACCCGCAATGAGTGCAGCAAATAACCAATGAGTGCTACTACCCAGGGATGCCCCCCAGGACCTTACTCTATTGGGAAATATCTCAGATATGAAGACCCAGATCACTGCTCCCTGGCCTATGGCATGTGAAGCTATGAACATAAATAATAAAATAGGTACCAAAGCACTTCCCTTACCTAAAAAAAATGCAATGGATATCGCTGAAAGCGAAATGATGTAACCAAGGCTGCCGATATACATTAAATATTTACGCCCAAAACGATCAATCATTCTTAAGCCCAACATAGTGAAGATCAGATTGACCAGTCCAATACCTGCTGTTGACAGCAATGCAGTCTGAGCTCCTAGTCCGGTCTCTTCCAGGATTCTTGGCGCATAATAGATTACCGCATTGATACCGGATAATTGATTAAAAAATGCAAACAAAAAAGCTAGCAGAATAGAGAAATTAAATTTGCCTGAAATAAACTGTTTAAAAGAAGATCCATCACCGCTCGTAGGTGCCTGGATGGCAGCCATCGAAGCTTCCACAGTAGTTGGGTCTATAATATGCAGGATGGCTCTGGCCTCTTCTATTTTCTTTTTAACGGTGATCAACCATCTCGGGCTTTCTGGAATAAAAAATAAAGAAATAATAAAAGCTATTGAAGGGATAGCCATGATCCCACGCATGACACGCCACGCCTGTTCTCCAGTGTTGCCAATAAGATAATTTGAAAGATATGCTAATAGAATCCCAAGGACGAGATTGAATTGGAACAAAGCAGTTAATTGACCACGTTTTTCCTGGGGAGCAATTTCTGATATATACATTGGTGCCACCACTGAGGAAGCCCCTACTCCTAAGCCCCCAATAAATCTAAAAAACATGAGCGTATATACATCCGGGGCCATTGCCGAACCGATAGCACAAATTAAAAAGAATATACCAATGATGAGCAGCGTCCATTTTCGTCCATATTTTTCAGCGGGTATACCTCCAAATAAAGCGCCTACAATAGTGCCATATAAGCCCATGGCCACCATTTGGCCCACCATAAAATTACTTAAGCTCCAAAGTTTCTGGATAGCTTGTTCACCACCAGATATCACTGCGGTATCAAACCCAAATAATAAACCGCCTAAGGATACGGACAAAGACCAAAACAAGACATTACCTTTTACATTTTTCATATTCAATTCATTTAAGCCAAATGTAAGATATTCTGCCTGATTATTGGAAGTACCACTCGAATTGATTCAACTTCGTCTAATCTTGTGAAGTATGGTGCTACCCAAATCAGTACATGACAAAGGAGTCACCAAGTGCTAACAAACCAAAAAAAAATAGCCTCTATATTTATAAAGGCTATTTTTTCTTATTTTGAAGTATAATGAAGGCTATTCGAGAATAATCATACTGACGCTTCGGTTAGCATGATAATCATGGAATAATATAGTCCTAAAGGACGCAATGCAATTGCTTGTTGGAGCTATTATTCCATAATTATCATTTTCTTCGTAGCCCTAAAAGATCCGCCTTCAAAACTATAATACAACACTCCGCTGGCTTTCATCTCCCGACGATCAATCCACACTTCATTATATCCTTTAGCCCATTCCTTTTCGATCTTTTTGATCGTACGACCCGTGATGTCAGTCACTTTGAAGGTGCCTCTACACTGCTCAGCAAGATTGATGCCGATCACGGTACGGTTATCAAATGGATTGGGATAGTTTTGATACAACGCTGATTTTGTAGTGATCTCCTGTCCGTTTTGGCTGACAAACCTGATCGATAGATTGCCCAATTCTCCTTTGCCTTCATAGCTCTCCGCCAATGTCTTTTGTGAACTGACTCGAAGCACTTCTGACAAGCTGCCAGAACTCTGAGCAGTGAAGACTAAAGTGAATAATACATCTTTGTCCTCAAGATCTATGCTACGATTGGTATTCCAGCTCATGGTGATAAGGCCTTCATTTTCCCATCTTCGACCAAAATTATGATCTGATACATGTAGACTTCCTGGTTCTATTTTGTCTATTGCCAATTGTTTATTGCCTATTGACATAGTTCCCTGGAAACCTGATATTCCTTTAAAATTGGGTGAAGTGAATGATACTTCTACCCGCTCTCCGGCTTTGAAGGTGCGATCTTTTACTTCTAAGATCAATCCTGAACCACTGCCTCTTACTTCTGTATTCATCAGGCTGTGAGGTGCTGCAGTGGCATTGACATCCCCGATTTTGATACCAACAAAATCTTGACCATAGCTCCTTGCGCAACTACGATTTGCTCTTCGTTTGGTGCGGACCAGGGGTTGAGGATATCATCAAACCGATAAGACTTAGGTACAAACTTCCAACTGGTGTTGTTAGGTAGTTTGTCGTATAGACCCAGGATTAATTTTCGAAGTTCGATCAGATCGATCGCACTTACATTCTGATCATTGTCTGCATCAGCAGCGATGATCTTGTACGGTGAAGTGAATCGCTCCGTACCAAGTATATGTTTCTGGATCAATACCAGGTCGAGGGTCGATACTCCATTCATCGGATTGTCATCCCGCATGGCGGAGATACTATAACTGCCGGATGTAGGAATAGAATTAAACTGATAGCTGCCATCGATGCTGCTCTTCCACGCTGGGATACCGGATGGCGTAGCAGATTTAATTTGCACGGTTGCAGATTCTACACCCTGCTGATCTTCTGTCAGCAGTTTGCCACTGATGGATGCCAGTGAGGTGGTGGTATCTTTACAAGCTCCTTGCGGTAGTCCACCAGCTACATCGGCATTGTCCTGGAGTTTGATATAGGTCTTGCACAGATCCTGGTTGCCGGCTTTGTCCGTCACCCAGATCTCTACTTCAAAGATTTGGTTTTGACCGTCGATGGTCATTTCTGCACAGGTAAACTGTTTGCTGGCTGTAGTGACATCAGCAGAGAAACTGTATTTCAAATCCGCAGCCGGTGTACAATTGTCACTGCTGTTGAGATTGAGGTCCTTGGCCCAGACGGTGACCTGGCCATTGCTCGGCATGATGACCGTGGCGATGCCATTGTAGCAATATGGTGTCGGTTTTTTGCAATCCTTGATTTCAAATCTGAAGCTGGAAGTATCTGCATTGCCACAATTGTCTATACCCACTACATGCACCACATGTCTGCCAGGAGCGCCTAATAAAAAGACGAAGTCTTTGACATACTGTGTACCACCCTGATCTATACTGGCCTTATCAAACAGTCTTCCATTGTAGACCGCATCGGTTGCATTCAAGTCGATGAAATAACGGAATCTGATATCCGATGCGGCAGCACAATTGTCTGTTGCACTCAGCGGAATCACTACACTTACCAAACAATTGTCACTGTATACACATACCGTGGTATCCCTGGTAGTCACTACCGGCGGAGTCTCATCGATCACCTTGATGATTTGCACATAGGTCATATATCCGTCATTGTTGTCTTTGATATTGCGGTACACACATGAACGGTTAGTACTATTGGCCCTCAATGAATCATTGACGATCACATCAGGATAGTGACTATGTTGATTTGGATCGTAGATACACCAGTCGATGAGTGTCCAGGTGCGGACAATCTTGTAACAGGCAGAATCCTCTACCGTGAATATTTCATCGGAATATCTCACCCCGATTTGTTCACACTCGTCATCCTTAATTATTGGAACTCCTGCGTGACCCGTATCGGTGCGATTCAATCCCGAACCATCGGGATCACAGGTCACTACTTTATCTTCAGGGAAGATTACTTCGAAATCACTGCGATGTTTGACGATGATCTTCTGGGTAGCAGTTACTGCATTACCACACTTGTCTTTGATCGTCCAACTGCGCTGGATCCAGCCTTCGCTGCAACCGTTGAGCGTACCATTATCCACTACGGTAAGCGTCGCATCATCCAAACGACAGTTGTCCGTGATCGTAAACTCATTGGATTTTAATACATGATCGAGTGGTCGTTTTTTGTCGACCTTGACCAATGTCGAGAAATAATCTTTGGATTGACATGTCCTGCCTGATCCCGCCTGACTGTCGGGCAGGGAAGCTATCTATGTACAACCAACTTCTGCAATAGATCGGAGCCCAGCCTTTATTGAATTCGCAGGCATCCGGATCACTGTGATCGGCCGGATCCGTATGAATACCTAAAAAGTCTGATCCTCCATAGTACCCATGCACCACTCCTTTGGAATCTTTTAATTGGAGAGGCCATTTATCAAAGCGTTCGCTGTGTTCGCAATTTGGGTAGCCGGCATAGTCAGGAGCTCCATCACAATAGATCGTTACATCTTCGAGATGATTGACTACCGGAGCTTGTTTGTCATCAACTAATACCGTCACCATACAATCATTGTACAGTCTTTGAGAACAATATTTGCCTGGTGGAGTCTCTACTTTATGCACATTATCGCATTGTGCGATTAGATTGGGGAAATAGAAAGGCACCTGGCAATAGTCGTACTGCGCTGCCCCTATATATTTGGGTTCAAAATAGCCCTTGGTATAATAACCTGCATAGCGCTCATCCAGTTTACTGACCGATGTAAGGCCTGGCCTGTAATTGCACGATTTCGGCCCTTTAGAATCAAACCAATTGTAATTAAAATCCCCAAGGTGCAAATAAGTATTGTAACAGAACCATGCATGTGGGCTACATGGAAAAATATGCGGGTCAAACCTTGGTACACCACAAGCTTCATACACTCGGAGTACTACCTGATTCGTACCGCACTCATCAAAATGCACCGTATCGCTGAATACATAACAATTGATCCAATCTTCGATAAGCGCATCATAATTGTCTTTATCCTTCCAGAAGGCTTCTTTACCCACTTCTGTTTCCAGGGTAGTATTCCAATAATTTCTCCAATAGGTGATGCTGTCCATAGGAGCAGCTGCAAAGTGTAACACATTGCAGCAGTTGTCTCTTGATCCATTATCCAGATCTTTGGCGGCGATCGCTGACCAGCAAGTAGCCGGGTCAACGGTGGTTTGAGTCACTTCAACACAAATCGGTGTCGGTGGCGTAATGTCAACGACTGCTATCTCTATTTTGCCAAAACTTTCATTGTAGCATGCATCTACCAGGCGGACATCGATGCTAAAATATCCCACCGGTAGCCAGATACGACTGGCTGGCAGATCTCCACTCAATACGCGGGTAATACCTTCTTCCTGAATACTCACCGAATAAGTTTGCTTGACATCATTACAATCTTTGTATGCCAGTGCCGGCAGATCTACATATTGGCCGCAATCGTGCGGGCTGGATGCTACCACACCTAATTCTTTATTGGTAGGTACTGGTGCCACTTTATCATCGATGGACAGGTACTGTACACAAGTCTTTTCTGTCACGGTACACCAATCCAGTATGGTCCATTCACGGCGGATTTTTACTCCAGTACCACAGATGGCTAATGGCTTGTCGGTATAGGTCGCATTGATTTTACATATGCCGGACGCGGCCAGGTACACGCTGTGTCCGTCCACATTGGGCACAACCGAAATCGATGGATGGAGTACTTTGTCTTTGGTGCCGTCTTTAAACTCCCAGGTTGCTTTTTGAAGACTAAGTAAAAATTCCGGAGTCAATTTTTTCTGATCGATTTGAATAGGTACTTTCAATTCTTTCGGAGTAGCATAACTACCCAATTGATGAGTGATCGTACAAGGAAAATCAAATCCTTGAGGGCAATCTACACTATCCAGGCTGGTCTTCTTAATATAAATCGTACTGGTACAAGTACGACTGTTTTTCCAGCGGTCACTGCCCCAGATGGTTCGTTCTACATAACCTAGGTAGGCAGAGTCACAACCCCAGTCTACCCATTTGTCGCTGAGTAATTTGACTTCGTCACCGCTACAATCATTAGTCGGCTCAGCTAGGAGTGGCAGGTCATTGAATTCGAAACAGGAGACCGTATCATTTGCACAATTTAACCGTGGAGGGGCTTTGTCTTCAACGCAGATCTTGCCCCAGGTTTTATTATTGGTGGCTATATCGCGAACACTATACACCATACAATAACCGACATGGCTGATGTCTACTTTGGTGGGTGGATCGTAGGTATTGGTACCATAGGGATAGATAAGTGTGACCTCAAAAGCATTCCTGCAGCCTTGTACATTTTGAAGCAGATCGTCTGGACCAAGTACTTTCATACAGTTCTGATCGAGGGAGACATTGAGCTGATCATTACCTACTAAGTCTTTGGGGAAAGTATCCAGGACTACCACTATCTTATGACATAAATCAATGGTATCACAGTTATTGGTTAACCATAATTGCAGGTCATTTGCTCCCTTATCATCACAATCAAAAGGGATGCTCTCCGTATCAAGATATTCTGAAGCAACCCCATCATCCATTACGATCAAATGATATCCTTCCGGTATAGTATCCAATAATAATGAATCAACCGGTAAATCAGGTACACTACCATCCTTATTAACATATAAAGTATCTGTATCGCAATTTAACAACTTCTCATATGGACCAATATCGATAATGCCGTTAACGATACGATTTAGTCCATCCAGATCTGTCCCGAAAGTGTTATAAGAATTGTTACCCATATCAATGGCTGGAGACAAAAACATGACATGGAAATCTCCATCTGTAGTTGGTGCGGCAGCTGCCAAAGGCGCCATCATAAATAAAGGATCCACAAATTTATTATCAGATGACATGGTAATATTATCATTTCCTCCAGTTACAGAGATATCATTGATTGTAGGACCACCCTGGATGATGCAATACCTTACCGCAGGTGCGGCATTACTTCCTCCTGTCTTTCTATTGAAAAATACATTTCCATTGGTTGCTGCATTGTTCCAGAATATAGAATTGCCAATTCTTGGTGCAGTATTGCTAGAATTCTGCTGAGCACCTGTCGCATTGTTATACATCGCTCCTCCATTATCCACTGCAAGGTTACCATTAAACGAACAATTGATAAAATCCGGACGACTGCGACCACCACTAGAAGATGAGTTAAAAACAGCACCGCCATCCTGATTACATTTATTGCCTGAAAAAATACAATTAATACATTCAGGACTACTGGTTCCACCATTATTGGCATCATTGACCATGGCACCTCCTCGGTTCGCTGCACTATTACCCAGAAATTCGCAATTTATTAATTGAGGACTGGCTTCACCTGCATCCGTACCAAGATTAATCATAGCGCCACCATTTCTGGCCATGTTTTCAATAAATTGGCAGTTGACGATCGTTGGGTTAGAACTTCCCTCTCCTGAACCATCATTATACCATCCGCCACCTGAATTATGAGGCATTGTTTGTTCATCCGCTCTACCGCCGGTGATGCAAAAGCCATCCACCACAGTCTGATCGCTCACATCGAAAGTAGTCACTACGTGATAACTGTTATTGGTATTATCGTTATCCTGTTGGATCTCGCCGCACAGGATAGTCTTATTACAATGAGGATCCCGATTCAATGCAATTCCTTCAAATACCAAATAACCGCCCAGGATAACTGTAGAGTCCAATATGTTAAAACTTTCCGCTCTATTGGCTGGGGTGATCATCATCATACCTGAACAGACATCTATGGTGGTGTCAGGACTGCTGGGATAATACGTTCCTTTTGCAACCTTAATGGTATCTACTCCCTGACAGGTGGCCAGTGCCAATAAGGCATCCTGAAGATCTTTAAAAGCATCAGTCCAGGAAGATCCATCGTTCATACCAATGGCTGCAGAGTCTACATATACAAGCCCGGAAGTAAATAAACCGCAAAAAATACCATCAAACTCATAAGCTCCCATATCAATGGTGCGGACTATACGTGGCTTGCCATCCAAATCAGTCGGATAAGTATTGGCAGCATCGTCGCCCATATCGATGACAGGAGAATTGTTTGTCAGATGAAAGTCACCAGCAGCAGTAGGAGCAGCACCGGCTAATGGTGCATCAACAAATAATGGATCGGTGCCTTGTGGTTTATTGGTAGGTGATAAAATAGTAGTTCCTATATCAAGGCTGCCTGCTTGAATGATGCTGTAGGTGATAGTAGTAGTAGAGGCATCATTTTCAGAGATTATTGGGCCTGTTGGTGCTGAATTAGTCCAAAGAATAGAATTGGTTAAAATGGGACTACTAATGCCATTACTTGTGGCAGAATTATACATCCCGCCGCCAAAGAGATTTGCATTATTTCCACTGATCACCACATTGGTTAAAATGGGACTACACGTGCCTGGGGAACCAAAACCGTCACTAGCATTAAACATACCGCCCCCACGATTGGCAATATTGCCACTGATTACCACATTAGTTAAAATGGGACTACTAGTACCTCGAAGGCCACTATTAAGAATCCCACCACCTCCACCAGTTTCCGCAATATTTCCGCTGATTACTACATTGGTTAAAATAGGGCTACTTGTGCCGTTTTCGTCGCCATTATTATACATCCCACCTCCACCTCCACTAGCAACATTTCCACTGATCACGATATTATTCAAAGTTGGATTTGATCGATTACCAGATCCACTACCATTGTTGTACCAGCCTCCTCCACCGTTATTTGGAAATGTCCCATCCGCCTTGCCACCTGTGATACAGAAACCATCTACAACAGTAGCCTCTGATACATTTGTGGTCGTCACTACGTGATAACTATTATTACTATTGGTGCCGTCCTGGTCTATATCGCCACAGAGAATGGTTTTATTGCATACCCAGTTTCTCGGACCCATGCCTCCGGATGAAAAACCACCCATAACTACGGTAGAGTCCGGAATATTAAATGAAATAGTGCGATCTGGAAGTCCTATGGCAGGTATAATGACTGCATCGCCATTGGAATGATTGACATAACAATCTCCAACTTCAGGGGAAAAATAATTGGTTACCACTCTATAGGTTCCAGGTGGTAGATTTACAGAAATAGTTATCCCTTGATCACAATTTGGAACAGCATGACCCGAGGTAGTAGTATCGCATAAATAGCTCATATCTAATTGAGGATGAATGAAAGTTGAATAACTACTATTCCAAATTTTTACATATTCGATATTGTTTGTAAGGAATTTAATAGAAATGCTATCATTACCTGCCGTAATAATTGCGTTGTTCTGGCCATTACAGAAATCAGTATAAAAATTATAGGTTGGTGGAGGTGCAGCTGCAGGATAATAAGTGCCTTTGGCTACCAATATGGAGTCAACATTACAAATATTAGAGCTAAGCGCACTTTGGAAATCAGTATAAGCATTGGCCCATGTCAATCCATTATTAAGGCCGGTTGCAGAAGAATCAACATAAATTTTACCATCGATAGCAGATGGAATAATAGTGATGGTGTAAACTATTGAATCACCGACCGGTTCGGTTATATCTATTGAACCATTACTAATTTGATCTGACCATAGCCTGAAGTACATTATTAAAGTTCCCGGCATAGTCGGGTCAATCAGAGCTGCCGTACCCATGGCACCCAAAAATGCTGCTGGTGTTGCTGAGCAATTATTGCAGAATGGAACAGTAACATTAGTGGCTGTATATGATTGGTAAACTTTGAGAAGCGGATCGTTAACTCCATTTTGAACGGAGAATGAATCAAAGACGATATTATTCGCAAATGAACAGACTTCTAACGCAGCGGAGTCAGAAATACCATCCTGGTTGTTAGAAATTACAGCTACACCATTGATGCTGGTCTTTAGGGCAGTTTTTAAGCCACTCACTTCAAAATTCCCCATTCGATATTTGCCAATAAAAAAATCAACAAAAATCCCTATAGCTTCAACATTTCCGACAGGCTTATTTTGTAAAGGATAAAATATTGAATTTATTTTTCTTGGTCCTTTGGCGCCAGCTGCATCTCCATTGCCACAATCTGCTCCACCCAGACACAATCTACCCCAAAGCGTAGTCGTGAGATCAATGGAATATGTCAACCAGGTATTATCATCAGGACTGTTGGCAATATTGACCGAATCAGCTGATGCATACCAGACACCATTGACTTTAATCAGTGCTCTGGTCTTGCCACTGGTGGATGAGCTATTTAAAGGTGTATAATTGGTACCACTTCCGGAGTTGCTGCTCTTAGTTTGCCATTTTATTCCAGTAATTAACTGAGCATCACAATTAAGGGAGCCGATTTCAGATGTATATATCGAAACGCCAGAAACATTGGTAGGGCTCCAAAAACCAAAACTACTATCTACCAGGCCTTGGGGATTGGAAGCTATGTCCACCATATGGGGTGGTGGCAATGCAGGCAAAGTGTTTTTGAATATTTGAAATGAATTTGCGGTCGCTCCGTTGCGATATCCTTCCCACCCTTGTGCCAGGGCCTGGGGCCCTCCGGCAGCTGAATCCGTTGTAAATGAAAAAACTTCTCTATAGATTACATTAGAAGTTGGAGGCATTGAAAATTGATATTGCACATCTATTTGATTTGTATCAATGGACTTAGCTAAAAAAGGAACTTCATCATGTCTAAGGATATAATAAGCTCCAAAGATCAAAAGTGATAATGTGAATAAGCTAGATTTCAGGTTCATATTGAACGGTTTAAGGAAAAAAAGAAATTAGAGAACCGAATTATTCCAGAAGGAAAGTTTATGATGGTTCTTGTTGGGTACATTTATAAAATTTTGTGATTTGAAGTGTGCACAAAGAATTTGACATAAAGAAAGAAAACTTTTGTCATCTATTATAACTTATATCATTAAAAATCAATAATATATACAAATATTAATAATATATACAATATTTTACTCTTAAAACATAGTATATTAAATTATTCGGTTATGTATAAATATTTGTAAATGTGACTTCCAGGCTGTGAGAAAAGGATTCTTAGGAAGATGAAGCAGCCCGCTGGAAATAGAAAAGTCTATTCAAGCGCTAAGATCCAGGACATCCGGTTTTCCAAATATGAGCGGTGCCATCGGTCAATTTTTTCGATACACAGATTTTAAATGTTCCGTTCGTAGATTATTTGGCTATCAGTATACAACATGAAATGTCGAGGAAGAATTGTTTGTGATTCGCAAGACAGTAGGTAGCCAGAAACATTGCTTGTCACTAGAAAACAAGGTCCAACTCCTGTTCTTTTCCGTCGCGTTTAAAAAGGACCTTGACTTTGTCACCTTTTTCGTGCTTACCCAAAACCTCCATGTAAGAATTCATATCCATTATTTTTGTATCACCGACTTTCAATACAATATCTCCTTGTTTGAGTCCGGCCAAAGCAGCAGGTTTACCATCAGTCACACCATCCAGGCGGATACCGCCATCCTGGTAGAGGTAATCGGGCATGATGCCCATGGTGACTTTGAAACTGGTAGATCTACGACCAGATTCGTCTTTGGTCTTGATAAAGTCCAGTTTTGAGCCGGCATTTTTAGATTCAATGATATCCGTGACCAGGTCTGCCACTTCGAGGATACCTTCATAATTGATGAGGGGTGCATCATCGCTTGGTTTGTGATAATCTTTATGTTGGCCTGTGAACAAATGTAATACAGGAATGCCTCTAAGGTAAAAAGAAGTATGATCAGAGGGGCCCTGTCCAGACTCGGTCGCTGAGATTTTGATACCACGGAGCACTGCGTTGTTTTCAAGCATGGGCTTCCAGGCAGATGAAGTCCCTACTCCACTGACCGCAATGGTTTTGTCAGAAGTGCCGAGCCGACCTACCATATCCAGATTGATCATATAATTGATGGAAGTCATGTCAAAAGCCGGATCTTTAGAATAGGCATTGGAACCATAGAGTCCCAACTCTTCGCCGGAAAAAGCGATGAATAAATAATTATTGTTTTTTGCTGCGGGATTGTTTTTTAATTTTTCTGCAATAGCCAGCATTGCAGCTACCCCGGAAGCATTGTCATCAGCACCGTTGTGTATAGCTATTTCGTTGGCGGCTAGTGAACCCGATCCCGGTCCACCCATGCCCAGGTGGTCATAATGAGCTCCTACAATGACCGTGGTAGCACTGCCATTATCAATTTTACCTAATACATTATGACCTGTCTTAACCGGGCCGGAGTTAGAAGTATCATGTGGATGAGCTTTTTCCCGATACATAAAAGGATAAATCCAAGTGCCATCTGGCGCTGCTGGTCTTAGTCCAAGACCTTTAAACCTGGAAATGATGTATTCAGATGCAAGTTGTTCACCCATGGAAGCCGTCGCACGACCTTCCAGCAAATCTGATGAAAGGTAGACCACATCGACTTTGGTTTTCATCAAGGGAGTCGAAAGGTCCTGGCCGAAAGACAAAAAGGGAGCTATGATCGCAAGGACAAGAATATGTTTTAATAATTTCATGATGCAAATTTAGTCAAGTGAAAACAAATGTGTTGCTTGGATGTATTGAATTAAAAATCGTTGGAGTCGGAGTGAAACTACTCCGGAAAGGATAAAAATAGTCAAGTTCGAAGTGAAACTCCTCTGGAACGGAGAAACGGTGTAATATATATTTTGGTAAGTGATACTACTGTAATTTTTTTCTTCAAAGCAGAACTCCGCAGCTATTTATCTCTGTACTTTCAGATGATAAGTCCTTGAATTATAACCTCCCCAGATCCCCAATCCTCCGATGATATTACTATTGATGGTGGTATAAGAAGAAAATGGGCCCTGGCTGCCTTTATTAAACTCGAGGGTATTCCAAAAATTAAAATGAGCCTCGTCAATGGTAGACCATTTTACAGCGATACTGTCTCCGATGTGAAATAGGCCGAAAGTACTCTGGTCAAATTTTTCACCAGGTGCATCAGGCCTGACCAATCTAAATTCAAAATCTTTGCCATCGATCAGGGCATCGTCATAGACGGAATTG
The DNA here is from genome assembly GCA_016709995.1 of Saprospiraceae bacterium. Lineage (NCBI taxonomy): Bacteria > Pseudomonadati > Bacteroidota > Saprospiria > Saprospirales > Saprospiraceae > Saprospiraceae bacterium. The sequence continues at coordinate 850,694 of JADJLQ010000001.1, read as the reverse complement.
AATGGGCTGCGCTCTTGTCCATTGTTGATACTACAAAAATATCTGTAAAAATTTTTTTCACCAGCTGGCTCTTTGACCCTGGTCAATAGTTGTAGCAAGGTATCTGACGGTTTGCCGGGTGCTTCTTTCCACCACAAAGTATCTAAGGGCACATATCTAGGAATGGTAGTGACCGCTTTTATCTCCTGGCCATTCGATTGAATATCTAAAGTGTAAGTCTCGCCTTCTTTAGGAATAAGCTGGCCAGAGAGATCGATATAAGCACAGATATTGACCTGCAAACTATCGGGATTGATACCGAGCTGGAAGGATATCTGACGCTTTAGATCAGGGGTGAGGTCATTCAGGCAGATTTCATTCAATGGAACTCGTTTCGCTCCGAAAGTGACACCAACAGAAGCATTATGTACAAACAGATTATCCAGTTGGTCCACAGAGAGACTGGTAAAAAAGGGGCGACTCTGAGTCAATAAAATGTAGGGAGGCAATGCATCATCTGCATATTCGATAAAACCTTCGACCACCAGTTCAGGAGATAGATTGATATTATCCGGTATAAATTCTGATTGGCATCTTGAAAACAAAAGAAGGCCCAGCACAATCATCAAAACAGATGTCGGGCCGGAGCCATTTAATTTATGCATATTTCGACAAAAGTTGATCATTAATTCCATTTAAAATTCCACGTTACTGAAGGGATGACAGGAAACAGGGAGATCTTGTAGGCAGTCGCTTTTGCTCTGCCGGTGGCCAGGTCAGAATCCAGGTCGTAATTAATAAAAAACGGGTTCTTACGATTGTATACATTATAAATAGAGAAAGCCCAGGTACTTTTAAATTTTTTAGTTGAATTGGGTCTTGGAGTAAAGTTGGCCGCCAGGTCCATACGATGATAATCCTGGTATCTGGCACTGTTTCTAGGTCCATATCTTGTCACCAATGCCTGGTCTATATAATACACACTGCGGAGTGGAGTAAAGGGCTTGCCCGTACCATAGACAAAAGTAGAACCGAAGTTCCATTTTTTGGAAAGCTCATAATTGAGTACAAGCTCGAGATCATGCGGTTTTTCGAAAGAAGCTGGATACTTTCTACCTCCTTCAATATCTTTAAATGATCTCCAGCTTCGCGTATAGGTATACCCTAGCCAACCGGTTAGACTGCCTTTTTGTTTTTGTAAAAATAATTCGGCCCCATAGGCAGCCCCTTTACCAAATACAAAAGCTTCTTCTAATTCCACAGATTGATTACTGGTATAAGTCTCCTTATAGTCAATTTGATTTTGCAGGATTTTATAAAAAGTTTCCACAGACACATTCCAGTATCCGTTGTCCAAAGATTTAAACCAGCCTATGGACCATTGATGACCAATCTGGGGTTTGACTGCAGTAGAACTTGCCACCCAAACATCCGTCGGCAACGTACTGGCACTGTTGGTTACCAGGTGAGCATATTGGGCATTACGGTTGTAACCAAGCTTGATGGAGGTCACCGGGTTGAGCAATATGGTAGAAAACAATCTCGGTTCCAGTGCCGAATAGGTCTTAATCGGCTGCAAATCATTATAAGTCTTATCCGGAAATGTATAAGGGCCTACCTGATCAAATCGACTCAACCTCAAACCAAGATTGACTGTAATGACCCTGGACAATTTGATCTCATCCTGATAATAGATGGCTGACTCCAGACCGTACTTGGATTGAAAACCGCTGGTAAAGTCTACCTCTCCACTCCGCCCTTGCACCAGGTTGGGCGTAAACTTATGGTGAATAATATTCCCTCCAAACCGGATAAACCGACCAGGTCTTGGATAATAGTCCAAATCCAATTTTGCCTGATAATCCCTGACTCCATTAGTGACCTGGAATTGAAATATATCCTGCTCACCAGTTAGCTTAAAATCATACCCATTGTACAATAAGGTAGTGTTCATAAACATTTTTTTGCTGACCAGATGATTCCATCTGAAAGTGGCGGTATTGTTGCCATAAGGCATATTCAATTTAAACCCTAAATCGCTGGAGTTATACCTGAGTATATCACGACCAAAGTATCCGCTAAAATAAATATGATCTCTATCAGAAAACCGGTAATTGAATTTGGCATTCAGGTCATAGAAATAATAATTGGTACCGGCAAAGTCAGTTTTATTGATCGCAGGTTGTGCAAGATCCAAAGCATAAGTTCTTCGGGCAGACACAATGAACGAGCTTCGCTCCCGATCGATAGGGCCTTCTATTGTCAGGCGGGAAGAGATCAAGCCTATACCTCCCTCTGCTGCATAATGCTTGTCATTGCCCTCCTTCATTTGAATGTCTATCACACTGGATAGTCTGCCACCATAATTGGCGGGCATGCTGCCCTTGATCAGCGTAGTATTTTTGATAGCATCCGAGTTGAATATGCTAAAAAAACCAAGCATGTGACCTGAATTATACACTGGCGCTTCGTCGAGGAGTAAAAGATTTTGATCGGCACCACCACCCCTGACATAAAATCCCGCACTACCCTCATCAGAAGACGATACTCCGGGCAATAATTGCAAAGTTTTCAAGACATCCACTTCTCCCAGCAAAGCAGGTATTTTTTTGACATTTTCCGTAGAAAGCTCTATCCTCCCCATAGAAGTATTCTGTACCTGGTCGATACTCGAATTTTCTTCTACTATCAATTCTTTTAGTAAGACTCCGGATGTTAAATTGATATTAATTTTTTTATCGGAGACCAATTTGACTGCTATTTCCTGATCCTGAAACCCCAAATAGGAAAACACCAAAGTATACTCCCCTTCCGCCAGGGTTAGAGAATAAAATCCATAATTGTTGGCCGTAGTCCCGATACCAGGCTTATTTTTTAAATAGATATTAGCCCCAATGAGGGTCTCACCATTTTCGACATCTTTGATATAACCACTGATAGTGTGCTGAGAGTCTTGTGCATATGAAGTCTGATAAAGAAACAAAACAGTGGCCGCTAAAATCAACACATTCTGGAGTTGGGAGGATAAAAAGTGAAAAGTAATTAAGGGAAATCGGGCTGTATTCAAAACTTAAAATCTGATGGCCTGCAAAGATACGCCTAGTTGTTTCAGCTTCCTCAAAACACCTTTGACACCTGGCAAATGAGCAGCTCCAATTGCAACAAAACTGAGTTCCTGATTATTTTTTAACAAATAGAAAATTCGATTGGCCATGACTTCATTGCGCTCATACAATAATATATCCCGAATGGGGCCCAGGCTAGCTTTAGAGAGTTTATATAATTTGATCAGATCCTGATCATGGTATGCGTCAGCCAGGCGAGAGAGCATGGAGGTGGATTTAGAAATATTTTTAAGAAGCCCTTTTAATTGGCCGATCTGATATTCCATAGGAATGCGCCGATAAATAGCATATTGTTCGTGAGCAGACTCAATGCCATCAAGGATCAAATCATGAGATTTTGCGATATTCCACAATTGAATATCCAGTGCTGGTCCGGATGTTGCCCCCATTAATTTTTCGCCAATCAAAGCACTTATCATCATCGGAGGCAGATGACTAAATCTATTGAGAAATAAGTCATAATGGCGCTCAAGATGTGTACTGGCTTTGGCAAATAATTTTGAGCCCATTAAAGCATCCAGATTTTTATTTGGCTGTAAGGACAGATTCAACCCATTTTTAAAAATAGGGCTATCCAAATTTGATTCTGCATAATAATGCTTAGACTGTAAGATATAATGAGTAAACCGAGGCATATGTATTAATGCAGATGCATGTGCACTGTGCATAGTGCCTAATAAATATGCCCCGGGAGACTTTTCTTGATCAGATCCAGATTTGAGATGGAGATACCACAACAAAGCCTGGTCGTCCTTCATGTATTAATCGTATTTAAGCGGAAGCACCATAGAATCTTTGGCAGTTGACAAAGTAACCATGCTCTTTAAGCGCTCAATCTCTTCAATCTGAGACAATTTCTTAAACAAAATATGCTCATAAGTAGGAATGTCCTTACAGATGATTTTGATCAATGCATCTGCTTCCCCGGTGATGATATAGACCTCAGTCACCTCATCGATCAGCCTGATTTTCTCAAGAAATCGATCCATGGTGTCCTGATTTTTCCAATTTAGGGACACTAATACGAATGTCTTAACCTGAAGACCCATTGCTTTGATATCCAACTTAGCATGGTATGAAGCAATGATCCCTGCCTGTTCAAGTTTTTTGACTCGCTCGAGAGTGGGTGCTGGTGACAATCCAATGGTTTTGGAGAGGTCCAGGTTAGCGATTTTACTGTTTTCCTGCAAGATCTTCAGGATTCGATAATCCGTCTTGTCTAATCGATAATCTGTCATTTGTAAAAAATTTAAATAAAAGGTAAATATATAAATAGGTAATTTAATTTCGAAAATTACGGGAATACTCCCATATTTTCATAGTCACTTGATATTTTATTTAGAGCACATACAAAAGCAGCGGTCCTCAGACTTTTAATTTTTTTGTTTTTATTTTTGATATCCAAGATTTGATGAAGTGAATTGACCATAGTTTCTTCCAATCCGGATCGCACCAGGTCGATCTCATCTGCTCCCCTGGTGACCAGATTTTTTTCTCGCTCACTGATGGTTTTACCTGTCGTTTTTTCGACCAGGTCCACCAGGTTACTATAAGCTCTTTGATCAAAGCGTTTTTCTATTCTGCCAAATCGCATATGGGACAGGTTTTTGAGCCATTCAAAATATGATACGGTCACTCCACCTGCATTGAGATACATATCCGGAATAATAATGATGCCCTTTTTGGCTAAAATGTCTTCTGCTACAGAAGTGACCGGTCCATTGGCAGCTTCTGCTATAATTTTAGCTTTGATTTTTGAAGCATTGAGGCCTGTGATCTGGTTTTCCAGCGCTGCAGGAACTAAAATATCGCATTCGAGCTCTAAGGCAGCAAATCTGCTTTTAAGTTTTTTGGATTTGCCAAAGCCAAGAATGGTCCCATTTTGTTTTCGATATTCTATCAGTGCATGAATGTCAATGCCATTTGGATCGTATATCGAGCCTTCATATTCAGATACAGCGATTACTTTGATGCCGCCTTCATCCTGACAGATGGTACCAGTATAGCTCCCTACGTTGCCAAGCCCTTGAATAACCATGGTTTTTCCTTTTGTGCCTTTGCTCATTTTCAGGGCTTTCATTTCAGAAGCTTGATCACAGTACTCCTGAATCCCATAAAAAACGCCCCGACCTGTGGCTTCAGTCCTGCCATGAATGCCAAATTGATTTTCTGGCTTGCCTGTGACACAAGCTATGGCATCCGGCTCTCCTCCTTTAAAAGTCATATAGGTATCATAGATCCAGGCCATCTCCCTGCTACTCGTACCATAGTCCGGCGCGGGTACATCTATTCCCGGCCCAATAAAATTTTTCTTTATGAGCTCCAGGGTATATCGTCGGGTGATTCGCTCCATTTCTTCAGCATTCAATTTCATAGGATTGACTTTGACCCCGCCTTTAGCACCCCCAAATGGTACATCGACGATAGCACACTTGTAAGTCATGAGTGATGCAAGTGCCATTACTTCTTCCTGATTGACATGGGTACTAAACCTGATGCCCCCTTTGGTTGGCATCCTGTGGTGGCTATGCTGAACCCTATAGGCTTCGACGACCTGAAATTCTCCGCCAATTTTGACAGGAAAACTCATATGATAGACGGAATTACACACTTTTATTTGGCGTAAAAGACCTTTTGGCAAACTGGTAAAATCCGCCGCTTTATCAAAATTGCGGCTCACAGATTCATAAAAACTAATTTGAGTTTCTTCTTTCATATGTTGTTATTTAAGACGGTCCTCGATATTTTTAATTTTTTTCTCCAGTCTGATTAAATAAAATAAAATGGTCAACCAAATCACAAGAGCTACTAAGGCTACTGTATAAATCTTGCCGGTACTTCTTAAAAAGTCAGCATCAGCGAGCCATAAAATGAAAGAAAAAATAGCTAGATTCATATAAAGTTTTACTTGATCAAATGTCAGATAATTTATTACTTATCAATATTATACGATACCTCAGTTGACTCAACCAATATCCTAAAAAGATATAAGCGATCACAGCGGGATAAAATACCATCCTCATCGTATTGTCCAGGTCTTGGGTGCCGAGTGCAGGGTTGCCTCCGTTGCCAGGATGTAAAGAGTCAAATCTCCTGGGAATAATGAAAATCAGGGGAATCAGGAGAGCAAAGGCAAATATATTATAGATACTGCCTACTCTACTTTTGGAGTCAGGATCATTGATTGAATTGCGTAATAAAAAATATCCACCATAGATCAATAAGGATATGGCAGCCATATTTTGTTTTACATCAAAGCTCCAATACGATCCCCAGGTACTTCTGGCCCATAGAGATCCGGTGATAGTGCCCAGTATGCCAAATAGTATACCGATACTGACCAATGATTGAGCCCAAAGATCATCTTCCTGATGCTTAAATCTTAAATGTCTGATGCTGTAATACACTGAAAGCATAAATAAAACTGTCATAGCAAACCATAACGGTACATGGAAATAGGTATTGCGAATCGTTTCACCCAATATATTCCTGAATGGATAATTAAAGTTGGACTCTGGTCTCACAGAAATCTTGTCTTTTGACCAGGCGATTACACCATTCATCTCAGCTGGTGCATTATTGAGATTGACAGCGGAGGGCAGCACGATCGGACCTTGCCTGGTATCCATCACAAGCGCTAAGTCTACATTAGTCAACGTGTTATCAATAAATGGGGGAACCTCAAAATGAAGCACAGCTTCTTGTTGATTGATGATTTCTACAGCTGATGCCTGAAGATGCCAGTCGTCGTGCTTGATCCAGGCTTTGATGTCATCGCCAGAGTCAAACTGCGTGTTATACCCTTCGATGGTGAGACTTGTTGATTGGCCCGTTTTAATATTATAAGGTGATATTTTGACGATGCCTTGCCCTAATGGAATTAAAAAACCCATCAGGATGACATATGGAATGAAAATGATGACCAACCACTTCCACCAAACATTAAGTTTCCAATTTTCTTTCAATCTCGCCACAATATAGGGAATAAAATAATGGACAATGCAATGGCTAGAGTGTCGATGGCTATGATGGTGATGAGGTCGGTGCGATAAGCTGAATCAGCTAATATGTGCAGTGAAACCATAGATAGTCTGCTACCGGACATCAAAATGGGGAAAATCAGAGGTGTAGACAAAATAGACATCAGCGTAGATTGATCTCCGGTTTTATTAGATATCAAGGCTATAAATGTAAAAATGGCCGAAATACCGATGATGCTTACAAATAAAGTAATTCCGAGTAATGACCAATCAATCTCAGGCAAAGTAAAAAAAATCTGAAACATTAATAAGCTGATTCCAGTCAAAACGGACAACAAGATGGAATTATAGATCAACTTTGAAAAATAAAATGATAGTGGATGTGCCAACGTATAATAATACCAATGTCGCCCTTTCACTTCTCTGGAGAAGGAAGCAGACAATGCATTGATGCTCATAAATATGATTAAGATCCAAAACACGCCTGTCCAAAGGAATTTTTCCACTTTGACCAAAGAATAATATAAAACCAATAAAGTAGAAAAAAGATATAATAAGATCCCGTTAATGGACTGCTTATTCCTCCATTCGCTTTGTAGGTCTTTACCAATAAGTGTTGCTATATCCCTGATCATGAAAATATAAGGTGTGAAATTAACAGTATTTAATTTGATCAAATACATTTTTAAGAAAACATGGCACTTTTATTGTTTTATATATTACTAATTAGATACATTTGTTTAATTTTGTAATTCAATTCATTATCCCATGAAGCAGTCAAATACCCGCTTTGCTACCCGGCTAGGAGTAATTTTTATTTTTTTCTTAACAGAATTTACTTCGTTTGCAGCTGTCACCTATGTACAGATCAAACCTAAATCCGGAGAAAATTTGTTTATGCTATTCAGAAAATATGCCATTGAACCCAATAGCTGCAATATCAATCACTTCAAGGAGATCAATCGCATTAAGAATCTTGAAAAGATACTCGTTGGGGTTACTTATAATCTGCCCATACTTAAATATCAATATAATGGCAAAAGCATCACTACTTCCATACCCAATATGGATCGCCCCACAGCCGTAAAAATCATGAACTATAATAAGTCTCTGTATCAGAATAAGTTAAAAAAAGTTCCTTATACGGAGAATAAAATTGTTTGGGTCGTTTATGATCAATTGGGTTGTAAGAAGGGTTCTTCACCCGATGTCGCCGAAAAGTCTAAACCAAATGGGCTTGCAAAACCAACCCTGGTTGCTTCCAAGGAAAAATCAACCCTAACAAAAGCAACTATTGCATCTTCATCTTCTGAATCCAACATTAAACCAATCAACTCTGCTCCGGTTAAAGATATGACTGGTAACATAAAAACAGAGCCTAACATCCGTGAAAATGAAGCAATTATTGCAACTGAAACCACCACCAATGCCACCGCTCTCAAAACAAAGATCGTCCCAATATTCGGACCAGATTTTCAAGAAATCAGAATCGTAAGCGAAGAACTTAAGAATAAAGTCTACTATCTAGTCAGTGGACATGGCGGCCCGGATCCAGGCACTATGTACAAGGGAAGCAAAATGACCCTCTGCGAAGATGAATATGCCTATGATGTCACTTTAAGACTGGCGCGCAAGCTTATGGAACATGGCGCCACGGTGCATCTTATAGTACAAGATCCAAACGACGGTATTCGAAATGAGTCCTATCTCAAGATTGATCATGATGAAAAATGCATCACCGGTTATCCTTTAGTGCTCAATCAAAGATTAAGACTGACTCAGACGACTGATGCTGTCAATGACCTGTATCGCAAATACCGAAAGCAAGGTGTGGATATGAAAGATCAGATTGCCGTACACATCCACATAGATTCCCGGCATGAGGATATGCGCAAAGATGTCTACTTCTATTACCAGGAAGGAAATCAAAACAGTACAGCCATAGCTAAACGCATACAAAACACCCTAGATCAAAAGTATAAAGAACAAAGCGGCAGGGAATATACCGGAACTATTAGTAGCCGTAATTTATTCGTCATGCGCAATACCCTGCCATCTACTGTTTATATGGAGTTGGGTAATATCCAAAACCAACTGGATCAGAAAAGAATCGTGTATTCTTCAAACAGACAGGCCCTCGCTGAATGGCTATATGATGGTATCGCAGCAGAATAATACTGTAAAAATCAGGATATCAACAGATTACATCCTCTAATATCACTATTATCCAGCCTGCCTACTACTTCAAAATCGCCATTTGAATAAACTTTACCTATATCTTCTGTTGCAATAAAACAGCAGCTATCGAGATTGGCGAGGTCTATCATATTCAAGGCGGCGATCTGAGCTATACTTTCCATTGACAAAGGATCTGTTATAGACCTGGGCATAACCTTGAGTGTCGGCGGTAATCTGAAATGACCATTGCTTGAAGCATACGCCTGAGACAACATTTCAGTCATCCCATATTCTGAAAAAACTTCATGAACACCAAAATTTGCTTTAATCTGGTCATGTAACTCTGACCGGGTCATTTCTTTTCCTCTACCCTTCATCCCACCTGTTTCAATGATCTGAACTTTGCCAGCCAGGTCCAAAGTCGCTGGCCATTGGTGCAGAGCATAGCTCACCCCCCAAAGGACAGGCTGTCCACCTGAATTGTTTTGAGTCAATACCTCTATCAGCTTAGATATTTCTTCGTGGTAGAATCCACCTCCACCTTCATCTATAAATGATTGAATCATAAAAAGGAGTGAAGATGCATCATTGTCCATATAAGAAGGCAAAAATGCCAAATGCTTCCGACTGTTGACTGTACTGGGATAAAATGCATACTCAAAGCAATGCATCGCCACTTTTTTATACCAAAATAATGAGCGTATACCATGTGAACTCCTCTGTATACCTGTAGTCCCACTGCTATAAAATACTTTTTCAGGCTGATATGTCCCAGTCTGGATCAATTGATATTTAAAAAACTGGATCGGAAGAAAAGGAATGGCATCTGGTTCTATAATGTACTTCGGATCAATGTGCAACTTATCCAAATACATACGATATACTGCGTTAAACTTGTACTGAAGCTGAAATATTTTTAAAGCCATTTCATTAAAATCAAAATCGCTGGATAAGATCGTTTTTTGCAGATTTATTCTTTCCTTTTCCCAGTCCATAAGGCAATGATCGGAAAAAAATATGGAGAAGTAAGCCCCCACATCAATCAAAAATCACTGATATTTACAGTGTTTATGGCAAACAGAGCCTTTTTAGCAGTATTAATTACCTTCCTGATAGGTGCGTGCATAGTTGCCCCTAAGTATTCGGATATCCCGGAGATTGAGATAGAAGGGATCAATAAAACAGTGATAGATCAGGGAAGAGTCAGAGATGATTCCTTATTAATCAGGATATCTTTTACTGATGGAGATGGAGACCTTGGAGACCCTCAAAACATGGCCAATATCTTTATGATCGACGATCGGGACGGCAAAGAAATCACTTATAGCATGCCTGTCATTCCACAAAAAGGAGTGAATAACGGTGTTGCAGGTACCATTACCATTTTGCATACCACTTTGTTTAATGTATGTTGCTATTATGCCAATGCGGATCCTTGTAGTGTACCCAGTCTACCTATGACAGATACTGTGACCTATCAATTGTACATCAAGGATAGATCAGGCAATCAAAGTAATATAGTCACCTTGCCGCCATTGGTGATCAATTGCAAATAATACTTTCTCGCTAACTTTCTTTAACCATCCCTCCAAATCATGCCCTGGTCCAGGCTATAGTTTATTAAATTTGCCACCCGGATACGAGCATTTTACAATTCACCGATGATGGAAAAAAAATTAATTGACATAACTGCCACTTTTGGTACTCCACTTTATGTATATGATGAACAAAGGATTATAGATCAGGTAGATACTTTAAAGACAAGTTTTACTTATCCTGATCTGATATTTTGCTATGCCATGAAAGCTAACAGCAATTTAGCCGTTCTGGATACATTGAGGCATCAGGGCATTGGAGTCGACTGTGTGTCCCAGGGAGAGATGATCACCGCCCTCAGAGCTGGATTTGAACCTTCGAAGATTAGATTTACCCCCACTTTTGCTTCAACGGAAGAAATCATATTCGCCATTGAGCAGGGCATACAGCTCACCGTAGACAGTATGCAGATGGTCGATTGGATGCTGGTTAATCGCCCCCAAACTCCAATGGGCCTCCGCATGAATCCTTCGGTCATGGCGGGAGCTTATGAAAAAACTTCGGTAGGCCATGCAAAAGCTAAGTTTGGAATTGGTATGAATTATGTACCAGCACTCCTTGATCTGATCGAGCTCAAAGGGTTAAAAATCAATGGCTTGCACATACATAGTGGAAGTGACATCCTGGAGGCCGGTCAATTTATGCAGGCTGTCGAAGTACTTTTAGAGGTAGCCCCAAAATTTCCAAAATTAGAATATATAGATTTGGGTAGCGGATTTAAGGTGTCTTATTATCCCGGAGATAAAGAGACTAATATTAGAACGCTAGGCCAAATAGTCAGTGAGCGATTTTCGAAATTTTGTACCCATTATGGATCACCACTTCGCCTGATTTTTGAACCAGGCAAATTTATTGTCAGTCAGGCAGGTCGGTTTTTGGTCACGTGCACCGGCGTAAAAGAAAATGGCGGAATTACTTTTGCAGGAGTCGATAGTGGTTTTAATCACCTCATCAGGCCCATGTTTTACGGCGCATATCATACTATTAATAATCTGAGTAATCCGTCCGGATCTTTATTGACTTATGATGTGGTAGGCAATATCTGCGAGACCGATACATTTGCTTCAGACCGATCTATAGCTCAAATCAGACCAGGCGATATCCTTGAATTTGAAAATGCTGGAGCTTATTGCTTTTCAATGTCATCACCTTATAACTCTCGCCCGAGACCGGCAGAAGTATATTTTAGAAGCGATGGAAGCACTCAGTTGATCAGGCGCAGAGAGACTATAGAAGATATCCTCGCGCTGCAAGTCAATCTCTAATTTGTCAAAAAAGGGATAATTGGGCACCTGGTCGTTGGAACCTGGTGCAATCCAAGCCGGCATAAGCCCTTGAAGGCAGACCATATTTATTTTTAGCCAATTTTACCTGGTTTTTAATATTCAATGCTAAAACACCTTCACCTTTCATTCTGGTACCAAATCTTTTGTCCTGCACAGAACCACCATGACACGCTGCTGTTTGATTTAAGATTTTATCAGCTCTGTCAGGAAAAGTTTTTTTAATCCAATCATTAAAAATAACCTCGACATCCCCATTTAATCTAAGTACTGTATAATAAAAATCATGAGCGCCACGCTCCTTGCACATTTTGACCATAGGGATGATCTCATGATGAGTAAGTCCGGGTATCACCGGAGCCATCATCACACATACAGGGATATTATGCTCAGCCAATAAACTTACCGTTTGAAGCCTTTTGCTAATAGTAGATGTCCTGGGTTCCAACAAAGATCTGATACCTTCATCCAAGGTGGTGATAGAGATTAAGACTTGGGCCAGACCTTGAACAGCCAATGCTTCTAACAAATCTATATCGCGGGCTACTAATGCATTTTTGGTAATGATGCTGATAGGCTGTTTGTACTCCAGGCAAAGTTCGATGAGTTGGCGTGTCAGTTTAAATTCCCGCTCAGCTGGTTGGTAACAATCCGTATTGCCTGAAAGCATGATAGGTTGACATTGATAATTTTTGTTATTCAAAAATTTTCTTAATAAGCCTGGAGCCTCGTGTTTGATCAATATTTTTTGCTCAAAATCCAGGCCAGCACTGTATCCCCAGTATGGATGGGTATTTCTTGCATAACAATAAACACATCCATGTTCGCAGCCCTGGTAAGGATTCATGGAGTATGGCATGGGTATATCCGGACTTTCTACTTTATTGACCAAAGTTTTAGCATGGGTAGGAATATACTTGGTCTCACCAGACAGGACGAGGTGTTCATCCTGCATCCATTTATTGAAAGGGTTGTTTGGATTGAATTGAGCCCCCCTGCCTTTTATATAGTTTGTTGATTTTTCAGACATATTTAAGTCGAATATATAGACTTATTCTGATGGCTACTAATTTTTGTTGGATAATAAGGTATCTTAGACTTCTTTTAAATCACTAATCGATATTGGATGAAAACTAGTTTTAAACTCAATGGCAAACCGGTACAGGTTGATTCTGAAGCCGATGCTACCCTACTGTGGATTTTAAGGGATACTTTAAAGTTGACTGGAACTAAGTTTGGTTGCGGGGCATCTTTGTGTGGTGCTTGCACGGTACATTTGGACGGAGTACCAGTCAGATCCTGTATGACTTCGATCTCTGCGGCAGCCGGCAGATCCGTGACTACGATTGAAGGATTGGGGGTAGAGCAACTACATCCATTACAACAAGCCTGGATCGACGAACAGGTACCCCAATGTGGATATTGTCAATCTGGTCAGATTATGCAAGCAGCAGCCTTACTCAAAAGCAATCCAACCCCCAATCGGGAAGAAATCATCAACCATATGAATGGAGTTTTGTGCAGATGCGGCACCTACCTGAGAATCATCAAAGCTATCGAAAGAGCTTCTTCTGTCACTACAAAAGCTGGAAATTAATGAAAAAAAATAACGACCAAACTGCTGGAATCACTCGGCGCCAATTCGTCGTAAGTGCTGGTGGACTTGGATTTTTTATTACTGCAGGAGCTATCAATCCCGGATTTTTAAAAAAACGCACACAAACAACTGCTGAATCACCACTAGAGGAAGTGACAGCTTGGGTGCAAATTGGCAAGAATGGCATGATCACGATATTCAACCCTGCGGCTGAGATGGGCCAGGGATCGATGACTGCTCTGGCGGCCATCATCGCAGAAGAATTGGATGCAGACTGGAACATGGTACGTATAGAAAATGCTCCGGTGATACCAGCTATTTATGGGCTGCAGTGGGGTGGCAAATTAGGAGGGCCTATGATGACAGTAGGCAGTCGTACCATCAAAGGATATTACAATGGTTTGCGTTTGGCTGGAGCCCAGGCAAGAAAAGTTTTATTGCAGAATGTTGCAGAAAAATGGCAAGTTCCGATTGGCGATCTTATCACAGAACCAAGTACAGTTTTGCATAAAATCAGTGGAAGAAAGATAGGTTATGGAGAGATCGTCTCATTTGCTAAAATTCCAAACCCTCTGCCGGCGGTTACAGAGCAAGATTTAAAAGACCCTGCAACCTTTAGATTGGTAGGCCATGTCATGCCAAGGTTTGATATTCCTGCCAAAGTCAATGGCAGTGCTTCTTATGCTATAGATACCCAGGTAGAGGGGATGGTGTATGCATCTATGAGCAGATCACCAATCAATGGTACCAAACCGCAACTACTCAATGAAAAGGAGGTACGTGAATCCGATGGATTAATAGATATTGTCTCATTGGATCATGGCATCGCCGTAGTGGCCAAGACCTATGGTCAGGCGCTGAAAGCCAAAAAGTCCATGCAAATCAAATGGAGCGAAGGCGCTAAGGCAGAAGGTTATGACAGCACTAAGAGCTTTGGTCAATACCAAGCGATGGTGACAGCTAACTCCAGTGATAAAATAAAGGTAGTGTTGGAATCAGGTGATGCAGCCAAGGTTATTAAATCTGCTTCCAAAGTATATAGCGGTGACTATTTTACAGATTATTTATGTCATGCTCAAATGGAACCACTTAACCTGGTAGTGTCTGTAGCTGGAGATGGTCAGAGTGCAGAGGCTTGGGTGGGTACTCAGATGCCTGATGGTGATCGAAATTCCATCGCCAAAGTGTTGAATATTGATGAGAGCAAGATTAAATTCAATACCTGTTATTTAGGAGGAGGATTTGGCAGAAGATCCGGCTTTTCATCCGAAGCTGCGATTATAGCTAAGCAAGTCAAACTGCCTGTCAAATTAATCTGGAGTCGTGAAGACGATATTCAATATGGGGCCTTCCGGCCTATCAGCCTGCAGAGACTCAAAGCAGGGGTTGATAACAAAGGCAACATCACAGGCTGGCAACACGATGTGGCTGGGCCCGATGAGCGACTTCAAACCGGGGGTGTAAAAATGGATTATTATTCGATTCCAGATCAGTCGGTCAGACTACATCTTGCAGACCATGGCGTGCGCACTGCTTTCTGGCGATCAGTAGGCCATGGGCCTAATAAATTTGCCCAGGAGGCATTTATTGGTGAAATCGCATACGATCAAAAAATAGATACCTATGCGTATCGTCGCAGATTGATGAAAGATTCGCCCCGACACCTAGCCATTCTGGATAAAGTGGCCACCATGTCAAAATGGGGTGCGCCTATTTCAAAAGGACGAGCCAAAGGCTTAGCTTTTTCAGATTATGGAGGATCCTACACCGCAGGCGTAGTGGAGATCGCATTGGATCCAGACAGTGGACAGATCAGAGTACACCACGTTTGGGCAGCAGTAGACGCCGGTGTCATCGTACAGCCTAATAATGCCATCGCACAAATGGAAGGCGGGATCGTTATGGGAATCAGTAGCACTTTATTTGAAAGCATAACTTTTAAAAATGGCAAGGTGCAACAATCTAATTTTCACGACTACCCTATCCTCAGGATGGCCGATGCTCCGGAAAGTATTGAGATAGCGCTCATACCTTCTTCGCTGCCACCTACAAGCCTGGGTGAGGTAAGTCTGCCCTTGATGGGAGGAGCAATAGCCAATGCATTTTTGACCTTAACTGGAAAACCCCTAAGACACTTGCCATTTACCAATGATAAGGTACTGGAGGTTTTGGCGGGATGATAGGTAAGTAGAACAAATAGAGCTATCTCAATTACACACAAAAAAAAGTCCCGACTTTTCGGGACCAAAGCGTGGATATGTTCTTGGTATTGATACTTACTGTTGGTTTCAAGCAAGTTGATCAAACCTCATCTTGTAAAATTAATAGCAAATGCATCTGAGCCATGCACTTGAGATGACTTTAATAAAACCTTAAGCCAATTCATAAAAATTATAAAATGCTTATTGCTCAATAAGCCCTAGCGTTTCAAGACCCTGATTAAAAATAATATCCACCGGGATATTGGCTTTTGCTAATCGGTCCAAATCAGCTTTTAATTCATCGGACAAAATGCACTTTTCACTCATGAGTTTGGAAAGACCTTCATAATCACCATCTCCCTGTATTTGCAATATCAGTTTCGTCAGACCTTCTACCGCGTTATCAAACTTTGTGAAGTCAACTGAATAGGTACCGTCAGCTCCCCTCACTATAGCTCCTTGTTCTTTAAAATAATTAAACCTCAAAAGATTGGCTTTGCCATGAGCGCTGGAAGCTCCAAAACGAATAGATCGAAAGATACTGGCTACGAAAGTCACGATATAATCTTGCATATCTCCCGTGATCTCCCCTTGCTTATGCAGCTGTTGGATCATATAGAGTCCTAATACATCTGCTTTGCCTTCTTCCAGAGCAGCATAATTTTCCTTAAGCGCTTCTCTCACTGTGCCCTTACCATTGATCGTATTTTTTATTCCCAATCCATGGGCGACTTCATGAAACATCACGTTGGAGAAAAAAGCCTCTCCATTGATATTTTTTCGCTGATCAGCCGCTATCAATAGGTCTGCCATAGGCTTTAGGATAGTCTCAAATTTGGCTTCGATGGTGTTCTTTAACTGCAGGCGCCTTGTCCCTTTTTTTAACTGAACGGTTTCATCATTAGGTAAGTTGATTGCAATCGTCTTACTCCCTGAATTGCAATCACCGGCATAATAGATGGCGTCATATGCGTTTAAGTCAGAGGCTGTACCTGGTTTTTCTTTTTTGTATTTGGCATCGACAGGTATACCTTCCTGGAGACCGGGCAGCATCGTTGCAAATTTGGCAAGCCTTTTACTCCATTCCTGATCTTTTACTAATACGAAAGCTTCATGCGAAGCTCGGTAGCCATACAACTGGTCCTCATAACTTTCTATTGGACCTATGACCATGTCCAGTGTATTGTCTTTCATATCCATCCATGCCAGGTCACTGGCTTTGTAATCATCTGTCAAGAGCGCTTCGGCCCTTAAGGATAGATATTTTTTCAGGCCTGCATCTTCGGCCAATGCTGCAGCTTGTTTGACCAGATCAGATGCTTCTTTGACCTGATCTTTAAAATAAACATGGTAGGGCACTGTCATCAATTTACCTTTGGTATCCCTGGTGACCATAGAATAGAGTCCCTTTTTATCCTTTAAAGTCGCTATATCAAATTCATCCTTGGTGATATCCTTAGGGTAAAATCCTGCACCCGCTGCTTTTGGCATCACCCCATCCATAAATGGTTTGTTGCCATCTAGTCGATCCCATGGACCATAATTGATGGCCGCAAACTCTCTGTACCGCAGATCTGAAATCGAATCCAATAAGGCACTTTTGTCGCCATAGGCTTCCATCCAAAATATATCATCCATGATTTTAGCTGCCTTGATCATCAGCGGAATCATTAGTTTTTCCTTTTCTGTCAGTTTACTTAAGTCGGTTTTGAGATCTACCTTGACATATTTTTCTAAAGAAAGCTGAATAGGGTCTTTGATGCTTTCGGTGACCAGGCTATCCATGATTTCTTCTGTGGTGACGCTCACTGATGGCGCCATTTTGGCTTTTGGTTTACAACTAAAGAAACTGATGGCCAGCCCAAAAGTGCATATAAGGATAATACGATTCATAAGGATTATTGATTAGTGATTAAAGCTATCGTTCAAATTAAAGATGTTCAAAATCAAGTGCGTCAAAATTTTCAAACCACTCCTTTGGTAATTCTTCAAATACTTTGATTCCGGTAAGTTGACGCTTGCCTCCCCTGTCACCGGATATGAAAACATTGCCGTACCGAAGGTAATTGTCAAAAGGCGTAATCATTGAAGGTACCGAATCAGTGGCATCTGAATAATAGGCCCATTGTGCGACCAGTTTGCTGTTTTTACCCACCCATAGTTTATACATATTCTGAGGCGTCACCCCTACACTATCAAATTTTAGCTCTATCACATCTGATGCTATACCTGTCTGGGTAGTGTCTTCTCCCAGGTAGCGCAGCCTGACACCTTCATCTTTTATTTTGAGCGGAGCGACTAGCCAATACATATCATTGATCCACTGCTTATAAGCCATATTAGTATATTTTTGCACTGTGTCGGGTTCAGTCCATTCTTTCCCGTCTTTGTAAACCCTGCCTTTCATTGTTTTGAGGTCGAGCAATAATTTGGTATCATTTTGAGTATTGTCGATCCTGACATGTTGATTTTCTTTATCCCAGAGAAGCCACCTTCTGCCGAAAAAATTCCACTTTAACCCCTTGACTGCATTCCAGGCTTCGGTGCCTCCACATGCCTCGATAGCAGCGTCAGCTATCATAATAGCTTCAGGATCTGAATTGGCTGCGACAAACCTGGAAAGTTGTGGGGTGTGAACTGCCTCTGATGGTTCATTTTTGCAATGCATAAATGTGATGATGCTACAAAAACCAACTAAACGGAGTATATTTTTCATTTATATATGATTTATTTTCATAAAGATAACACGCTCAGGGGTTGTCACAAAAAAAAGAAATTGCGTTTGACCTCAAAGTTGATGACCAATTATCATTTTACCCGCTTTCCTCCTTTTGTCGATTGAGTGGTTTTGTCCGCTTTTTTCAACTATTTTTGCAACAAATTATTCCAATCTCAAAATCACTCATTTCATTATGTTCGAATCTATTCACGATAATTTAGATAACGCTTTCAAATTTCTAAAAGGTGAAAACAAACTCACCGAACTCAATATCGCAGACGCTATCAAAGAGATCCGCCGGGCGCTGGTAGCTGCGGATGTAAATTATAAGATAGCCAAGGAGTTTACAGACAAAGTCAAAGACAAGGCTATGGGCACAGAAAATGTGCTCAAATCCGTCAAGCCTGGCGAATTGATGACCAAAATCGTCTACGACGAGCTTACGGAGCTCATGGGAGGGCAAAGTGCCGGCATCAATATCAAAGGCGAGCCCGGCGTGATTTTGGTCGCAGGATTGCAAGGAAGTGGCAAGACCACTTTCTGTGCCAAGTTGGCCAATTATCTCAAAAGCAAAAAAGGCAAAAATCCACTGCTAGTGGCTTGTGATGTATACAGACCTGCGGCCATAGACCAACTCTCTACCCTGGGCGAACAAATCAATGTGCCTATCTTTAAAGAAATCGAAAACAAAAATCCGATCGAAATAGCGCAGCATGCTATCTCTTTTGCAAAACAAAACCGACATGATGTCGTCATCGTGGATACTGCTGGTCGTACCACCCTCGATGATGTGATGATGACTGAAATACAAAACATCAAAGTAGCTATCAATCCAACAGAATCGCTATTTGTCGTGGATTCGATGATAGGTCAGGACGCTGTGACCACTGCGGCAGCATTCAACGACGCCATTAATTATGATGGGGTCGTCCTCACCAAGTTGGACGGCGATACCCGAGGTGGTGCTGCCCTGTCTATAAAGTATACCGTAGGCAAACCAATCAAGTTTGTCTCCACCGGTGAAAAAATGGATACCCTCGATGTATTTTACCCGGATCGAATGGCACAGCGCATTCTTGGCATGGGTGATATCGTTTCCCTTGTCGAAAAAGCGCAGGAACAGTTTGATGAAAAAGAAGCTAAAGTCCTCGAGAAGAAAATCAGAAAAAACAAATTTGATTTCAATGATTTTCTACAACAAATAAATCAAATCAAAAAAATGGGTGACCTCAAAAACCTTGTTTCTATGATGCCTGGTGTCGGTAAAGCTTTGAAAGATGTGGATATCAATGACAATGCATTTAAAAAAGTAGAATCCATCATCCAATCAATGACTCCACAGGAACGTGCCAATCCCGAAATTTTGAATATGAATCGAAAAATCCGAATAGGCAAAGGGTGTGGCCAATCCACAATGGAAATAACTGCTTTCATTAAACAATTTGACCAAATGAAGACCATGATGCAACAAATGACATCAGGCAAAGGCATGGGCAATATGATGAAACAAATGCAGAATATGCGCGGCATGAATTAATATTCCTGTTTTCTTTAATTAAACTAATCAATAAAAAATCTATACCTATGAAATTTATCACCAGAGCTTTAGTGCTTGGCCTCTTTACCTTCTATGCTTGTGGTACTAAGACAGGAACTAAAGTTACTTCAACACCTGCTGCGACTAACCCACCTATCTATGGTGCAGGCTAATCCAACTAATCCTACACCTACAAACGCGACTAGTTCCGGTGTAGGACTTGACATGGCCTCCAAGGTGTCCGTAGATGCTACAGTGCGAACAGGCGTATTGCCTAATGGTATGTTATACTATATAAAACAAAACGCTAAGCCTGAAGAAAGAGTTGAGCTCAGGCTCGCGGTCAAAGCCGGATCGATATTAGAAGACAATGATCAGCTGGGCGTAGCCCATTTTGTAGAACATATGGCATTTAATGGTAGTACCCATTTCAAAAAACAAGAATTGGTCGACTATCTTGAATCTGTAGGCACCCGATTTGGTGCTGATCTTAATGCTTATACAAGTTTTGATGAGACTGTGTATATGTTGCAGGCCAGGTCAGATGAAGAAGAAAAATTAATGAAAGGACTGCTTGTGATGGAAGATTGGGCCAGTGGCGTCGCTTTTGACCCCACCGAAATAGATAAAGAAAGAGGTGTAGTCGAATCAGAATGGCGAACCGGCCTTAGCCCTTTTCAACGAATCAGCCAAAAGACACTACCCTTATATTTGTATGGATCACATTATGCTGACCGACTGCCTATTGGCAAACCTGAAATCATCGAAACAGTCAGTTATGATGCAGTAAAAAGATTTTACAAGGACTGGTATCGCCCAGAACTGATGGCGATCATAGCGGTGGGCGATCTGGACCTGGACAAAATGGAGATGGAATTAAAAACAAGGTTTTCCAAAATTCCATCATCTCCTGCTTCTGCAAGAGCTCGCACAAAATATGAAGTACCCTTGCACGAAGACACCAAAGTGTTGGTCGCTACGGACAAAGAAGCACCCTATACTCAAATCCAAGTCATTAATAAATTTACTAAAAAAACACCTGCCACTGTCCAGGATTATCGCAACGGCCTGCTGGTCAATCTCTACAATTCGATGATAGGTGCCCGAATCAGCGAACTCAGCCAAAAACCCAATCCTCCATTTAATTTTGCCAATTCGGGATACGGAGATTTTTTGGCCAACCTCAATGCTTATTCCAGTTTTGCCGTCACCAATGAAGGCGGAGCACTCCATGCACTCGAAGCCATATTGATCGAAAACGAACGTGCTGCAAGACATGGATTTACAACATCAGAATTTGAGCGTCAAAAAGAAGAGTTGATGCGACAATTAGAATCCGCTGTCAAAGAAAAGGACAAAACTGAATCAGGCAATATTGCCAGTAGTTTGGTGGCAAATTTTCTTGAGCAAGAATTTATCATGAGCCCTGAACAAGAGCTTGATCTGGCACGAAAATTAATGCCTACAGTCGATCTTTTTGAAATCAACCTCTTGCCTAAAAAATGGATCGTAGATAAAGGTCGTGTGATCACCATCTCCGGCCCTGAAAAGGATGGCCTCACCTACCCTTCCAATGAAGAGATCAACAAACTGGTGGCTGGCGTAAAAACGATGGATATCCCTGCTTACGAAGATAAAGTAAGCAATGAAGCATTGATTAGCCAGGATTTGGTCGCTACAGACATCGTCAGCGAAAAGGCCAATGACCAACTGGGTACAAAAGAAATCAAACTGAAAAATGGAGTGACAGTCGTCTTAAAAAAGACTGATTATAAAAATGATGAAATCCTGATGAGTGCTTTTAGTCCGGGTGGTGGATCTCAATACAGTGATGCAGACGAGATCAATGCCAGCTTTGCTTCAGACCTGGTCAGCAATGCAGGGCTCGGCAAGTTAGATGAGGTGCAATTACAGAAAAGATTGACTGGCAAAATCGTCAGAGTGGCTCCTTATATCACCAATACCTACGAAGGTTTGAACGGATCTGCCTCCCCGCAGGATTTGGAGCTTATGTTCCAATTGATCTATTTATATTTTACAGAACCAAGGAAGGATCTCGATGCATACCAATCCTTTGTGGAAAAGCAAAAAGGCTTTGTAAAGAACCTTGAAGCCAACCCTCAATATTATTTTATTATCGAGTCTAATCGCATTAAAACACAAAACCACCCCCGGGAGAAAATGGTGCCCTCCATGGAAGATTTTGACAAGCTTAATTTTGATCGTGCTTACGAGATCTATAAGGACCGGTTTGCGGATGCTGGTGACTTTACCTTTACTTTCGTTGGAAATTTTGACGAAAATGAAATCAAAATGTTTGCCCGCGAATATTTAGGAAATCTACCGAGCAATGGTCGTAAAGAAATGTGGAAAGACCTTGGCGTTCGTAAGCCAACAGGAGTCGTGACTAAAAGCCTAACCCGGGGAGAAGCTCCTAAATCCTATGTGGACATTACTTACCATGGTGCCTTTGATTGGGATGATCAGAACAGATATCAACTGACTTCAATGATTGATCTGCTACGCATCAAGCTCAGAGAAGCACTTCGTGAAGACAAAGGTGGTGTATATGGAGTAAGTGTCAATGGTGGCGCTCAATTAGAACCTATTCCGACTTACACCATGAATATTTCTTTTAACTGCGACCCTCCACGGACCGAAGAATTGATCCAGGCTACGCAGGAGGTACTCAATACTGCAAGATCCACGGGTATTGATGACAAAGACCTCCAAAAAGTCACTGAAACTCAACGCCAAACACGAATCAAACAGCTCAAAGAAAATAGATTTTGGATGGGTCAAACACAAAACGCCTATCAATACAAAATTAATCCTAACAATATCCTGCTGGAGAATTTGGAGCAAAAAATCAAAACGCTCAATGCGGATGCTATAAAAGCTGATCTAGCCAAATATCTTAATGAAAGCAACAAAATCACCATCACGATGCAGCCTGACAAAAAAAGCAACTAATCCAGTAAAATATTATCATTTAAAAGATCCGAAGCTCACACTTCGGATCTTTTTTTTTTACTCCAAATAATAAATTCCTGCATTCGTACAATATTCTTTCCTTAATAAGTATTTAATACCTATCGGAAAGAAATGGTTCTGACAAATGACCTAATCTATTTTCGAAATCCAACTCAACTTTTGTATATCCATCATGCCTGACTATTTAAACATAAGCGGGATATGGCATCATTATCACCTAAGACTACTGTCCTTGGTCGAAGGCTTGCAGCTCATCTTTTGAGGCGCACGACCTATAACCTGACGAAAACAAGAATCGATCAATTTGCGCTGTTGACTCCAACGCAAGCTATCTCTATTTTACTTACTAAGAATCCTCCCACGCTATCTGAGCCCTTAGAAGCTGCTACGGGGCTGCCCTGGCTCAATAACGACCGGGAGCCGGAAACGGATGATTTCAAACTAAAAGGATATTTACGGGCCTGGTGGATAGATGAAGCTTTAAAAGATACCGGCATCGAACACAAATTGATTTTCTTTTTTCATTCTAATCTTGTAACGAATGTACAGGAGACTGACTCCTATCGCTATTGGGATCATATGTCCTTGTTCAGATATTATGTACTGAGTGATTATAAAAAACTTTGCAGCAAAATGGCGACAGATATAGTCATGTTATATTATCTCAATAATGCTGAAAACTATAAAGACAATCCGAATGAGAATTTTGCCCGCGAAAATTTTGAATTGTTCACCGTCGGCAAAGGCCCTCAAATAGGCCCGGGCAATTATACTTTTTATACAGAACAAGATATCCAGGAAGCTGCCCGGCTACTGACCGGATTTGGATGGGCAGAAAGATCTGAAGAGAAAGATCCTGAAACCAGTATCTCCCGCGGAGGTGCTAATATGTATAACCACGACTCCGGAGAAAAGATCTTTACCAGCGCATTTCAATCTCGACATATCCCAGGTAGTGATTCTTCAGAAGGCATGTGGGTTGAGCTCCAATCGTTTTATGACATGATATTCGATCAGGACGAAACTGCAAAAAATATCACAAGAAAATTATACCGATACCTGGTAGGCAAAAACATTACGCCGGAAATAGAAAACGATATCATTGGTCCTTTGGCTACCACATTAAAATCCAATGATTATCAGGTCATTCCATGGCTCAGTCAATTACTTTTAAGTCAACACTTCTACGATGAAGATGATTCGGACAGCAAAGATGAAATCATTGGATCCATCGTCAAATCGCCTCTGGAGTTGGTACTTCAGGCTATGTCCTTTCTTAAAATTGCGGTACCGGATGTACAGGTCGATGCGGTAAAACATTATGACCAGTTCTATTGTGATGGCATCATGCACAATATGCTGGAGCCTGGTGGTCTGGACATCTTTGCTCCCGTCAACGTTGCTGGTTATGCTGCTTATTATCAGGCTCCGGGTTATAGTCGCTCGTGGTTCAATGGAGGTACGATCTATGCACGATATAAATTAGGTACTATGCTTTTGAACGGAGAGACTCTATATGGTGGTGATCTTGGGTCCAAAGTAGACATAGTCACCTTTGTTCAAAATAATATTCCAGGCACAGATGTAGCAGCCAATGTGGTCCATTTTTTTATAGATTATCTATTTCCGGAAGCCATACCTGATGACCGGTTTGATTATTTTCTCAATACGGTCTTTCTCAATAAACTTAGTGCGATCAACTGGAGGATCGAATGGCAGAAGTTCATCAATTCCGGGGTGGATACCGAGGTGATCATTCCTTTGACCAACCTGGTGACCGCTGTACTTTCCTCACCGGAGTATCAATTAGGCTGAGTTTGTTTGTGGCTCAAAATCTTATGAATCATTCGATCAAAATAGACTTACCATGAAAAGAAGAAGTTTTATAAAAATGGGGAGCATGCCATTATTGATGAACGGGCTCAATCTTAGAACTTTCGCCAGTTCGTCCATACTACAGATGTTTGCTTGTGAAGGTGTAGCCGATCGTGCTCTGGTCATCATTCAAATGTCTGGTGGTAATGATGGAGTCAACACCACAGTTCCTCTTGACCAATATGACCTTTATGCCAACCTTAGGCCAAAATTAAAACTGCCCTCAAACAAATTGCTCAAACTGCAAACCGGCTTAGCAACCAATCAACAAATAGGTTTACATCCGGCTATGACCGGGATGAAAGACCTCTATGACCAGGGCATGCTCAATGTTGTACAAGGAGTCTCCTATAATCAACCTAACCTTTCACATTTTAAATCGACAGATCTATGGTTGACCGGGGGGGACAGTACCCCAGCATTATTCAACCTGACTTCCGGCTGGATGGGTCGGTATTTAGAGAGTACTTTTCCGGGAAAAATTGGCAACCCTACGAATGAATTGCCTGACCCTCTGGGAATCCAGATAGGTGACGATCGTCCTTCGGTTGGATATCTCACTCCTTTGGATGTAAGTGCAGCAGTCAATCTTGGATGGAATGATCCTGCCGGATATTACAATCAAGTGTTAGAAATTGGCGGCATTCCACCTTCCAGCTTTCCTCCTGGTGATTATGGTACAGAGTTGGAATATTTGGTTCGGGTTCAAAATAATGTAAGCGCTTATGCCAACAGGATCTCTTCAGTATTTAATGCCGGTCAAAACATCGTCAACTATCCGGACAACGGACTTGCTTATCAACTCAAGACCGTGGCACGGATGATAAGCGGAGGGAGCAAAACCAAAATATTTTTAGTCAATACCTATGGATACGATACACACAATGCCCAGGTTGAGGAAAGTGATACCACTATCGGGGACCATGCCGAATTATTGGGAGAATTATCCGCCTCTATAAAAGCCTTCGTGGATGATTTAAAAGCTTTGCAGAAAGACCAACAAGTGCTGACTGTTACTTTTTCGGAGTTCGGTCGCAAACCTGCTGAAAATGCCAATATGGGTACAGATCACGGTACCATCGCCCCTATGTTTGTCATCGGAAGTCCGGTACAGGGCGGGGTCACCGGCAAAAATGTGAACTTCAGTGCTATCGAAGACGAGTTATTTACTGAAGTGCAGATCGATTACCGTCAGGTTTTTACGACTGTTCTGCAGGACTGGTTAGGTGCAAGCGAAGCTATACTTACGAATACTTTATTTAATAACTTCATCAGCCAAAAGCTACCCTTAATAAATAGTATTTCGAAAGTAGATCCCTCTTGCTTTGGAGCAGCCCCACTCCCTATCAAATTGGTTCAATTCGAGGCCCAGGTTGTCAATGAAAAATGGGTTGAACTGGATTGGATTGTTGCCATCGAAACTGCCAATTCAAGGTATGAAGTCCAGCGATCAAAAGACGGAAAAGAGTTTAGTTCTATTTTATTTCAAAAAAGTATGGATGATGACACTACCGGGAATAAAATGTATACAGATTATGACAAAAATCCAAGAAGTGGAAAATCCTATTATAGATTGAAAATGGTTGATAATGAAGGTGTTATATCTTATTCTGAGATTAAAAAAATCAATATTATCTCCAAAGAAGAAAAATCTTTTAAAATTTATCCTAACCCCGCAATATTTGATGTTAATGTCGTGTTAAATAGTAAATTCAATCGAAACTCACAGGTATATCTGATAGATCAAGCAGGCAGAGTAGTGATAAATAAAAACTGGATTCTTAATGAAGGATTCAACAAGTTAAACCTTGATATAAGTTCGCTACCCGGAGGAAATTATTTTATCCGATTTGTAGACGAAGACAATATAAAAGTTGTGGCGCCGATGACGATCATTCGGCCATGATAAAGATGCATTTTGGTACATAAGTTGGTTCAAGCAAGGTGGTCACCTCACAGAGCGTGGCCACTTTGTTATTTAAGCAAGGTCACGCGGCGTGGCCACTTTGTTATTTAAGCAAAGTCACGCGGCGTGGCCACTTTGTTATTTAAGCAAAGTCACAGAGCGTGGCCACTTTGTTATTTAAGAACGCTCAATTTGAAATTAAAAATGCTCCCTCAACCAATCTGCTAATAATCGCGGCCAGGTCTCCGCTGCTTTATTACCAGGATACATGCCATAGCCATGTCCACCTTTCGGGGGCATATGGAGCTCCACATTTGATTTTGCTTGTTGCAGCGCTTTGGCCAGGGCCAGAGCACTTAGTGCGCTCCCATCATCCATGGTTTGAAAAATAAAGGTATCGACTGTCTTTTCATTGGCGGTCAAGCCGGGGCTAAGACTTGAGCCAGGGCCGCCGCTGAGGTATCCTGGATAGATGATCACCATACAATCGGGTTTGCCAGATTCGCGGTCCGCAAGATCTTGCCTTTCGTACCGAGGCAAGGTATCCGACATAGCAGCTCTTACCACCAGATGTGCTCCAGCAGAAAAGCCCATAGCCCCAATTTTGCGATCATCGATGCCATAATCAGCAGCATGGTACCGAATATATTTTAATGCACGGGTGAGGTCTTGCACTGCCCCATCACGCTTATATGGCACCCGATATTGCAACACAAAGACTGTGTATCCCTGACCTATAAGCCAATCGGCAATAGCATAACCTTCCTTTTGAACTGCCAACCGGACATAACCTCCGCCTGGACATATTATCATTGTTTTTCCGTTTTTCTGCGCTGCTTTTGGTAAGAAAACTGCCAAGAATGGATCGGTGATTTCGATCACGC
This sequence comes from Saprospiraceae bacterium, assembly GCA_016709995.1. Classification (NCBI taxonomy): domain Bacteria; kingdom Pseudomonadati; phylum Bacteroidota; class Saprospiria; order Saprospirales; family Saprospiraceae; species Saprospiraceae bacterium. Next base: position 822,840 of record JADJLQ010000001.1, on the reverse strand, counting down.
GGTTAGTACCATCGGGCAGGAGTGTCAACAAGGGTTTGGCTTTTGGTTTTGATTCCCCCGGTACTTCATGAGGCCAGATATAGATGGTATCCGATTGGGCATAAGCTGTTTGTATAGCATAGCCTAAAACAAAAATTAAAGTCAGCTTGAATGGAGTCATTTGATTTTTATTGAAATTCAATATTGGTTTCGAATCTAAAATTAAATTCATCATTGGTCAATTGATTGCTGTCAAGTGGTCATACATGTCCCTGATGGATCTTTGGATAGAGACTTTATTTTCACCATAAACAGGATGCACGGAGAGGTTAATTTCTTGAACAAGGGTTTGCTTGGATTTTCCGGATTTTATCCCCTGCTTTACCTGATCCAGCATGTCTGCCAAATACGCCTTCTGCTGACGAAGGTTTTCAGTAGAGCCTGGTAATCCATGGCCTGGAATTAAAATATCTACATCCCAGGTAACGAGGGTATCGAGGACCCTTAACCATTGGTCATAGGATGCATGTCTATCGGCAACATTATTACCCCATGGAATGCCATACACACAAAGATCTCCTGTGGCGAGAATTTTCTCTTTGGGCAAATAAGCTACAGCATCCCCGGCGGTATGCGCAGGCCCCATCTTAATGAGCTCTACCCGATGATCCCCATCATCAAACACCATTCTTTGGTCAAAAGTCAGAGATGGAAATACTCTCTTTATGCCATCCATACTCCGTCCGCTATACGAAGTGCCCCGAGCCCATTCGATCTGTCCGAGCGTACGCATTTCCGTGGCAGTCTCAGTGGAAGAGACTATAATAGCTCCTGCATCTGCAAAAACACTATTTCCAAAAGTGTGGTCATGGTGATAATGAGTATTAAATACAAAACGAACAGGTTTATCAGTTGTTTTCCTGATCTCAAGTAGAATTTCTTCTGCACCCCACGGATAATTGGCATCCACTACCAGGACATACTCCTTAAATATTACCCACAAACAATTCGCAGATTTTTGATTGATTCCATCTCCGAAATAATAATACACGCCTGGTGCCAGTTGTCTAACTGGCATAGGTTGAGCAGTTAGCGAAAAAAATCCAAAGTGGGCAAATATGATGAAGCACCACTGGAGTTTTAGGTATCTAGATGCGGAATATAAATTCATAACCCAAAAGTATTCCTTAATACCAAAATTCAATTCCCTTTTTGAAACCTAAAACATCATATTAAAAGTAAAAATATACGATTAATTTATATAATCTTTAGTCTCCTATGACTAACTTCATGGCTAACTAGGTTATAGACATGAAAAAAATTTTACTGCTATTGGCCAGTCTACTCTGGATGGGATTTTGGTGGAGATGGTATACTTGCAAAATTTGCACTACCTGTGGATGCAATCAAACCACCAAAACGGTAGAACCTATCCTTGTGCCTGAAGAGGGGGTGATATTATTCAACCTTGATGATAGCATAACCTTATTGAGAGAAGGCTGGAGTCGATATCGCGACTCCATTATCAATCATCTGAATGCCCGCCAAGAGATCGATATCGAAGGCCATTACCTGGCTGAAGAACCCAACATCAGTTCCTTTCAGAATATGGGCCTGGCCAGAGCAAATGCCATCAAACAATTATTTCCTGATAGTCTGCAATCCCGAATCAACCTTAAATCTCTGCAGATAGAGCGACGGGCCAGTATGTCACAGTACCCATTTGTAGCTTCAGACATTCGGATCGTCAACCATAGCGAATCTGTCGAACAAGTAGGTGATAAGACGCTGATCTACTTCAAATACAATTCTGATCAACGTATTAATGATCCGGATATTGAGAAATACTTGTCTGAGCTCGCTGCACAACACAAAAACACCAATGCAAGCTTTAATATCACAGGTCATACCGACAATGCGGGTTCAGAAAAAGACAATCTTGCACTTGGAAAAATGAGAGCTGAAGCAATCAAAAAATATTTGATATCGAAAGGGATCGCAGCTGACAGAATACATACCGATAGTAAAGGAGAATCAATGCCTGTAGCTGACAATGATACTCCGGAAGGTCGGCAAAAAAATCGTAGGACAGAAATAGAAACCATTCAGAAACTTTAAAACTTATAGATACTGTGTTTTGGAGGACTTGTTTAGATCAGAGCCTTGAAATATTGACTGCATTGCTTGGAGCAGGGATATTGGGATACTTATGGAGTCGTTGGTTTGGCTCTAATCATAAAAACAGAAATGAAGAATATGAAAGTCAGATCCTCTCGCTGCGCAATCGAATCAATCAGCAAGATATAGACCTTAAGAAGTCCTCCGGCCAATACGATGTCTGGGCAGCTGAAAAATCAGGGTTTGAATCACAAATAAACGATCTGACTCATAAGCTGGAACAAAGCCATTCCATCTATGCGAGCTATGTGACTCCTGATGAACACCAATCCCTGCAAACCAGGTTTGATCGTGATCTGAGAGCAGCAAGCCTTAAATATGACCAACTTCTGGCTGAAAAAGAGAATTTGATGCATGCTGTGAAGTCCATGGAAGGTCAACTGTTGGAGGCTAAAGGCTTAGAAAATTCTTTGGCCGAAGCGAAAGCAAAAGTCACAGCTCTTGAGGCACAAATTGCCGACCATAGCCTAATGATATCTGCGACAGAGCTATCTGGCAGCCATTTGCAAGATCAACTAAACCATGCCTTAGCCGATGTTGCTCAAAAAGAATCTTCCATGTCGAATTTGAGAAATCAACTTAATAGTATCATTGAAGAAAAAGATGCTCAGCTGCAGGCTTTAAACCTACACCTGCACCAATTGGAGTCTAATGCATCACAAACGAACAATCAAGACGATACTTTAAAAGCAAAAGAAAATGAAATAATAGATCTTCATCAAAAATTAGAAGATACAACAGCTGCTTTGGTCAAATCGGAAAATCATTATAAAGACCTTTTGGCTTTAAAAGAAAACGAATGGAATCGCTCTATGCAATCCATGGAAGCAGAGGTCAATGCCAAACAAGCCGATTTAGAAAAGGTCCAGCATCAACTGGCGCAAACTTTAGATGCAAGTCAGTCGGGTCAATTAAAAATCAATGAGCTCCAATCCATCATACATCAACTCGAACAAAACCTTGGATCTCATCGGGCCGAATCAGAAGGTTTGAGAGCTAAAATGGCTGATCAGGAAAAAATCACAGCCAGTCTTCAAGACTCAGAAAGAAAACTAAAAGAATGGGAAGGTCGATGGAAAGAAGCATCCACTGAAGCAGAACAGTTTAAAGTTGCGCATGGTGAAATGGCAAGAGAAAGAGACCAATTGCGTCAACTACTGAGTGCAAGAGAATCTGATATCATCAATGCTAAAAATCAATTGGAAGCCTTGAGTGGATCACAGGAAAGTCAGTCAGCCGAATATGGTGCATTGGAACAAAAATATCATGATGTCCTTAATGATTTGCACTCCAGCAAGGAGCAAGTCAGCACCCTTCAAAATAGAGTAAATGAATTAAGTGGTTATATACAAACTCTGGAGGAAAACTCAAAAGAAGCGAATCATCAGCTTGAAGAAAAAGTCAGGGCTTTGAATGAAGTATCGTCCAGGTCCGGAGAAATCGAAAGCCAGCTCGCTGAAGCAAATGAAAAACTGGAGCAATCACAGTCTTCCAATCATTCCTTTGAAAATAAACTTACGGAAGTCACTCATCTGCTTAATGAAAAACAAAAGCAACTCAATGAATCTCACGATGAAGTGATGCGTCTTCGAGGCCTTCTGTCCGAATCTTCCAGTCATCTTGAAGCCCATCAACATGCGCTCGCCGAATGGGAAAAGCGATATCATGAAGAACAAAGCAGATTGCATCAAACCCAGGAAAAATATGCCATGCTTATCGATGATCATAAAGCAGCAGCCGATAGCCTGGCAGGACTGGAAGCATTAAAATCAGAGCTGCAAGCAAAAGTGATGCACCTTTCAGAGGATCTGCATTCTTCCAATGAGCAGATCATCAAATCAAACGCTGATCTAGTCCAGGCTGAATCAAAATCAAGTGCACTCAGCGCTGAGCTCCATGATGCAAAAATCAAACTTACTCAATGGCAACAAGCCAATAGTGACCTGGAAGACAAACTAAAAAAATCTGAATCTGAGTCCTCTAATGCTGAATCTGCAAAGGAAGATCTTCAAGCTAAACTAACAGACCTGCAGTTAAACCTCACCGCAGCAGTGCAAGCCAATTCCGTGATATCTGCAAACATCAAGAAAAACGAAGAGTTCCAAACAAAATATAATGCGGAAGTCAAAGCCTGGCAAAAACGATTGAGTGACCTGGAGAAAGAGATAGTCCAAAGAGAAAGCAAATTAACTACGAGATACAATGACGAAACGAAAAAGTTGAATTCACAAATGCAAAGCTTGCAAACCGAACTCACAAATGCCAAAAATGTTCAAAAAACGGTGGCTGTCACAACTCCTCCTGTAGAAAAGAAGCGAATTGTAGAGAAAGTACAGCAGCCTGCCAGGGAAATAAAAGTGGTTACCCAAACAAAAACATTAGATTTAAAATCAGGAGCTTCCATCCTGGGCAAAAAATTTAAGATAGATGATCACAAAGTAGTCGAGGGTATTGGCCCTAAAATAGAGGTGTTGTTGAGAAAAAACAAAATCACCAGTTGGATTCAACTCTCTAATACGCCTATCCGGGAACTGAAGGTGATACTCGACAAAGGCGGTAGCGCTTTTAGCCTTGCCGAACCCACTTCCTGGCCAGCTCAAGCCAAATTGGCTTCTTTGGGAGAATGGGCTGCCTTAAAAAAATTACAGGATAAGTTATATGCAGGGCGAGCGAAAAAAGCGGCAAAAAAAGTGGTGGTTTCCGCGAAAACTTCTTTGAAGGTTACTCCCGGCACTTCCCTGAAGAAAAAGCCAAAGCCTATTATAGCCAAACCACCTAAAGCAATTAAAACAAAGGCAACTATCGTCCCAAAGCCTAAAATTGTAAAACATCTTGATATGACCAAAGCACAAGCAGTCCTTGGTTTTACGATCAAGTTGAATGATTTAAAATTGGTAGAAGGGATCGGACCTAAGATAGAAGGGCTCTTGCATAAAGCTGGAATCAGAACCTGGTTACAGCTTTCCTCAACCAAAACCAAGACTATCCAGGAAATTTTGGATAAGGCTGGAAATAGATATTCACTGGCAGACCCTAAGACCTGGCCGATACAGTCAACTTTGTTGGCCAAAGGTCAATGGACAAGACTCAAAACCATGCAAGAGAAATTAAAAGGAGGGCGAAAAATTTAAACTTCAGTTTTAGCAAGCTTACGCGCAAAACAAAGATTTTCCCGAAACCTATCAATTCAATACCAGGAAGTATATTGAACTGTTAGTCTTTTAGGTAATACCTTAATGATCATTTGGTATAAAAGCGAAAAAGCCTATGACTTTTCATAGGCTTTCACGAAAAAAACGAATTTTACAATTAAAACCAAAACTTACACAATCCAAATATAAAACATATTATCATATTTTGATATACATAAATCACTTTAAATTAAAGTTTTTTAAAGATTTATATTATTATATTTATAATTATTTGATTAATAATATAATATGTATTTAATAATAATAATTTATGTAATATTATTATTTTATAACGTTTTACATATTATTTAATATCATAATGTGTATATATTTGTATAACAGTATTTATATACTTAGTTTTAGTTTAAAAATGGGAAAGCCGGTTTTTTGCCGGCTTTTTTTGTTTTTGCTACGTAATTAAAACAACTCTGTCTATCAGAGCTAACGAAATATTTATAATTTACTGGTTCAACCATATACATTCATGATGCCTAATGTTGGAGTGATTATTTATGCTATTGTAGCCATCACGGTCACGGCTATAGCAGGATATTTTTTTCTGAAGATTTTTAATAAACCAGTTGTCAATGCTGAGAGTACCCGACCTGGCTGGGGATCCAAAATGGGATTAGTCTTAGCCATGGCGGGCAATGCAGTGGGACTGGGCAATTTCCTTAGGTTTCCGGTACAAGCGATCAATAATGGCGGTGGAGCATTTATCGTCCCTTACCTGGTATGCTTTGTGTTGATAGGTATCCCATTGTTGTTTGTAGAGTGGTCAATGGGTCGGTTTGCCGGCACCCCCTACGCAGGCAGGCCGGAGGGTGATCACAATATTCCTTTCATCCTTCAGCGCATGTCTACACAGAGATGGATTAAATATGCAGGGGCGATTGGACTGTTTATCAATATTGCAGTAGCCGGGTATTATTGTTATATCGAATCGTGGACATTAGCTTATGTGTACCACTCTGTTGTAGGCACTTTTGGGGGACTTAGCCAGGATCAGGTTGGGCAATTTTTTGATAATTATACTAACCTTGACACCTCTACGACTGGCATTCCATATGAGTCGATTATATTTTTTATCTTCTGTCTTGGCATCAATGTATATTTTTTGTCCAAAGGTCTAAAGGGGGGAATCGAAAAAGTCGCCAAAATAGGCATGCCATTATTGATCCTATTCGGAATCATTCTGGCTATTGAATCACTCTCACTGACCCCTGGCAGCAAGGGTGCCATTAATTCAGGACTGGAGGGTTTGGCATTCTTGTGGACGCCTGATTTGTCGAGTATCTGGACACCCTCCGTGTGGATAGCAGCGGCTGGTCAAATCTTTTTTACCCTGGCTGTAGGGATGGCTACCATCCAATGCTACGCATCCTATATGAAACCGAATGAAGACGCCGCCTTGGGTGCCATGACTGCAGGCTGGATGAATGAATTTGTAGAAATAGTCGTAGGAAGTGCCATCATTATCCCCCTTACGGTGGGTTACCTGGGTATTGATCGCATGCAGGACATCGTGAAATCCATGGGTGGATATGGCCTTGGCTTCAAGACACTGCCCTATTTGTTCCAGCAATGGGGCACATGGATAGGATCCATATCTGGTGTCTTGTGGTTTGGATTATTGTTTATAGCCGGAATCACCTCCTCCCTGGCAATGGGTACCCCGGTGATTGGATTTTTGAAAGATGAGTTCGCTCTGCCATTTAAGTATGGCGCAATGATCTTTGGCTTTTTGGTATTGTTAATGGGGCTTCCGGCGATCATATATTACAATGAAGGCGTATTTACCGAAATAGACGATTGGGCTGGTACCTATGCCCTGGTGATCTTTGGCTTTATCGAATTGGTGATTTTTGCATGGATCTTTGGCATGACAAAGGGGTGGGAAGAGATCACCAGAGGTGCTGAGATTAAGGTACCTGGGTTTTTCAAATTCATTATCAAATTTGTCACTCCTGTATTTTTAGGGATAATCCTGGTATCCAACATCCCCAATATGGTCAAAAGAGTATGGTACCCATCCAGCGGTTATGCCACGTTTGCCCAGGTGTATTTACTTAGCCTTTTACTTTTTATTCTGGCCGGCATTTTTATAGCTTCCAGGCAAAGGAAAAAGGCCAATATTCAATAATGAAACCGGAGAGCCGCCCCGACAGCCTTCTTTTTGTCATTTAAAAAATTCATATAATAGATATTTAAATATATTTTTACGACCAATTTAAATGTCAAGACACGTACTCTACCTATTACTGGGCAGCAATATACAACGGCCGCTGAAGCAACTTGCTATCGCGCGTGATCTGCTGCAAAAGCATCTGGGTAAGATCATCAAAGTCTCCTCGATCTTTAAGACCGCTGCATGGGGCGCACACGATCAGCCTAATTTCTTCAACCAGGTCATCAAACTACAAAGCACCCGTAAAGCCATCACGATCTTGCGAATAGTCAAAAACATAGAAGTGTTGATGGGTAGGGCAAGCGGTCCACAGTGGGGACCCCGAATCATCGATATTGATCTATTGTTTTATGGTCAGACCAAAATAAAATCGAAAGAACTTATCCTGCCACACCCGCTCCTGGAATCAAGAAGATTTGCATTAGTTCCGCTGGTAGAGATTGCGCCCAACTTCAGGCATCCTATTACTCAAAAATCAATGTTGTATCTTTTGAATGTGTGTCCTGACTCATTACCTGTCAAAAAAGTAAAGCATGCCTGATACCATACCATATCAATATATATGTGTCGAAGGCAATATCGGAGCAGGCAAAACTACGTTTTGTGAAATGATCGCTGAGGAATTGGCTTGCAAGCTGGTATTAGAAGAATTTGCTGACAATCCCTTTCTCCCCTATTTTTATAAAGAACCCAAAAGGTTTGCTCTCCCAATGGAGCTTTTTTTGATGGCAGAGCGGTATAAGCAGCTCCAGAACCATGTGCTACACCGTGATTTATTCAATGACTATATCGTATCAGATTATTCATTTATCAAAACCCTGTTGTTTGCCAAAAATAATTTGCCAGAGGAAGAATACCGATTGTTTCATCAAATGTTTGAGGTGCTCAATGATCAAATACCCAAACCCGATATCCTGGTATATCTGCATCGGAGTGTGCCCAATTTAAAACAACAGATTTCATTGCGTGGCCGTCCTTATGAACAAACCATTGATGCCAGTTACTTACAAGGTCTGCAAAATATGTATTTCGAATATTTTAGAAACGAGATTAATTATCCGATTTTGCTGATAGATGTGGATCAAATCAACTTTGTAGAGGAGAGAAATTATTTTGAAGAGATAAAATTGTTGCTCCTGGACGAATTAAAGCCCGGCTTGCATAGAATAAGTCTGAGATAATCAGAGTGGTCCATAATATCGATAATGCTTTCACTTTCGGTTTTATTTTTAATGAAAGGACTATGTCCATTTAGTTTTTTTATGCCTGATATTTTTTATTACTGAGTTTCTGGCGAAAACATATTTACTGAAAACCATTTATACAATCAATACCAGAAAATATTAAACTACAAATTGATTATTTTCACCATTCAAACAAAAGTCATGAAATATATCATTTTGCTGGCAGTCTTAGGTTTATCATTTGGTCAATGCAAACCCATAGACAAACCATCCGTCGCAGGCCCTACTCTACTCCTTGATTCTGCTCAACGCCACAGTTCAGATCATGCCCTGGATGGCCTGGTTGCGATGGACGGGCTTGAAGTCACTCTATTCGCATCAGAACCCATGCTTCAAAACCCAACCAATATAGATATAGATCAACGGGGCAGAGTATATGTTTGCGAAGCTTATAATTACAGACCACAAATCTCCGGCATACCTACCAAATTTGAAGGAGACCGGATCATGATCCTGGAGGATAAAGATGGCGATGGAGTCGCCGATGAGTCTAAAGTATTTTACCAGGGTCCGGAGATCAATGCTCCCTTAGGGATCTGTGTCCTTGGCCGCCAGGTCATCGTATCCCAAAGCCCTTATGTTTGGCTCTTTACGGACACTGATGGAGATGACAAAGCCGACAAAAAAGAAATTCTTTTCCAGGGCATCGGAGGTATTCAGCACGACCATGCTGTCCACGCCTTTACCTTAGGACCGGATGGGCGGTTTTATTTTGCTATGGGAAATGAAGCCAGTACACTCTATGATAAAAATAATAGAATCATCTCCACCATATCTGGACAACCCATCGACAAAGCACATTTCAAACAAGGCCTGACCATTAGAGGTAATCTAGATGGCACCGGCATGGAAGTCATCGGACAAAATTTTAGAAATAATTATGAATGTACGGTGGACGCATATGGTAATGTATGGCAGACAGACAATGATGATGATGGCAACAAAGGCACGAGGTTTAATTTTATCCTCGAATATGGCAAATACGGCTATCGGGATGAATTGACTGATGCCGGCTGGAGGACCTTCAGGACCAACTGGGAAGACTCCATACCTCTCAGACACTGGCATCAGAATGATCCAGGAGTCATACCTAATCTTTTGAACCTCGGCTCAGGATCGCCTTGCGGTGTAGTCATCTATGAAAGTGATCTGATCCCTCAACTCAAAGGGACAGTACTACATGCAGAAGCGCTGCATCATGTGATCCGTTCTTATCAAACCAAAGTCTCTGGTGCAGGATATACGGCTGATATAAAAGAAGTACTCAAACATGAAACAGATGATTGGTTTAGACCGGTGGATATTTGTGTGGCGCCGGATGGGTCGCTCCTGGTCGCAGACTGGTATGATCCCGGTGTCGGTGGGCACTATGCAGGAGATCAGGTAAAAGGCCGGATCTACCGCATTGCACCGAAAGGACAAAAATATAAATTTGATGATATCGATTTTTCCAATGTAGAAGCATCCGTAAAAGCTTTGGCCAGTCCTAACCTAAGCATCAGAAGTCAGGCCCAATTATCCTTACGTAAAATCGTAGCCGGTGAGTCGTTGAAAGCTTTGGCACACCATACTGATCCTATACTCAAGGCTAGGGCATTGTGGATTCTCTCTGCTGAAAATGGCTCCTATATCGATACCGCTTTTAATGACCAAAACGAACAAATCAAAATCGCGGGTCTCAGAATGGCAAGACAACAAGGAGCTCCATATCTGATCAATTCGCTGGATCAATTATTGACACAAAATCTTTCGAGCGCTGTATGGAGAGAATGTGCTATATCGCTCGCCAACCTGGATGAAAAAACCATGGTGCCTTACTGGCTCCAACTTGCAGATAAGTATAGCGCTACGGATCGCTGGTACCTGGAGGCGTTGGGTATAGCAGGTGACCAACATTGGCAGTCGATCATACCTCAATGGCTGAAGCGACATCCTGATCCACTCTCCCAGGTGACCACTAAAGATATCCTATGGAGATCAAGAGCTTCTTTTTCATTGCCTTTTATGGCATCCATCGTCAGCAGTCAGGAACAACCCTTAAATGAAAAAATGAAATTTCTGCGAACCATGGAGTTTGTGACTTCGCCGGATAAAAACAAAACACTGATAGACATATTGACCAAAACCAAAGACACCACCATCGCTGAGCTCATCGTCAAATCACTCGACCCGGTTTTTGTCAACAAAGACAAAAGAACGATGCAAATTCTGAATCAATGGTTGGATAAATCTCAAGGATCAAATTATCTGGATTTGGTAGATAGATTCAATCCGGGCAACCAAGGGACCCGCTTGAGTCAATTGGTAACAGGAGATGACAATTCATTGAGGGTAAGGGCATGCAAGGCGATCATCAAAAGCCAGGGATTCAGCCACATTGAAAAACTATATTTCCCCGCTGATACCGTCACTAAAAAGCGCATCATTCAAGCTGTAGGTCCCATCGGCACAGAGCAATCTTTAAAGTTTTTGCACGAAATAGCTTTAAATAAAAATGAATCAATGGTTATTCATCAGGAAGCTTATCGTCAGCTGGGAAAAAGCGGGGGCGGTGAAGAATATGTGATTAAGTTATTGACCCAGGGGATGATCCCTAAAGAATATATTCCCTTTGCAGTAGAAGGTCCTGCTAATGCCTGGAGAAAGCCGATAAAAGAAAAAGCAAAAGAATATCTGGCTCAAAGTCAAGTAGATCTTCCTGTGTACAATACTGCTAATATCATTGCTCAATCCGGCAATGTAGAAAATGGCAAAGCAGTATTCCAGAAAACTTGTTCTACTTGCCACCAGGTACATAATGAAGGGGTGGCTTTTGGTCCGGGGCTAGACGAGATAGGTTCCAAATATGGCAAAGACGGCATTCTTACCTCTATCCTGGAACCCAGCAAAGCCATCAATTTTGGTTATGAAGGAGAACAGATCATCACTACCAATGGTGGCATCTATGTGGGCATCAAAATCAGCGAAACCAATGAAGCCATTGTCTTGAAATCTGTAGGTGGCCAGCAAGAATCTATTGATAAAAAAGAAATCAAAGAAAGGATTGCCATCAGACAGTCGCTGATGACACCCAATCTTTATCAAAATATGTCGGAACAAGAATTAGCGGACCTGGTAGAATATCTGGCTAGTCTGAAAAAAGTGATGTAGGCGAATTTATTTTGTAGCCTTACGTAATTTGGAATTCAATTTTAAGGAAATGATCCTGGAAAAATCTGTCAACCACTTACAAACCAGACAAATTTTTTAACATCAAACCCATCTCTTTGGAGTGGACCATCATTCTGACTAAATGCATAACTTCATGCTACATTAACCGTATAATTTTATGCGCAATATCTTTCGTGCCGTTGTTTACCTTTTTTTGTTAGCATCTTTTAGCCTTCATGGTCAATCAAAACCACCACTCGATCACACGGTATATGACAGTTGGCAAAAAATAAGCAATCATTGGTTGAGTCCTGATGGCCATTATTTGGCCTATACAGTCGATCCCCAGCAAGGAGATGGTATGCTGTATATAAAAAACCTTTTGACCAATAGACTGGATTCGTGTGCAAGGGGAACGGCTGCTGCATTTACTCCCGGCTCGACGCATGTGATCGTCAAAATAAAACCAGGTTACGAGGAAATACGGCAAGCTAAAATAGCCAAGAAAAAACCAGAGGATATGCCTAAGGATGCTCTATTGATCTTCGATCTTGTCCATCAAACTGATACTACCACTGCCAATGTCAAATCTTTTGCAGTCGCTGAAAAGGACAGAAACCTGGTAGTCTATCAATCTGAAAAAACAGCTATTGACACCAGCAAATCCAAAAAACCAGAAGCCAATGGAAAAGAAGGCAGCCCACTGACTATTCTATATCTTGATGAAAACAAATCGATCACCATACCTTATGTCACCGAATACAAACTGAGCAAATCAGGAAACAGCCTGGCGTTCGAGACTTCCGGGTCCCGCAAAGACAGTAGCCATCTGGTTGCGATCGTAGCTCGAATGAATCTACAAAATGTACAAGTGGATACGCTGGCCAGGGGATCGATTGGCGCCACCAAATATGCTTTTGATGAACAAGGTGATCAACTGGCATTTGTGGCTACACTTGATAGTAGCACAGCGCAGATCAAAAAACATCATCTCCGTTATCATCGTCCCGGCATGGATAGTGCCACCATTAAGGTCGCTCCGGGAGGCCCGGGCCTTCCTCCCGGCTGGCAGGTCAGCGAAAACAGCAATGTGCGGTTTAGTAAAAATGGACAAAGACTCTTATTCGGTACAGCTGAGATCCGGGCTGCAAAAGATACTTCAGTACCTGAATTTGAACAGGCCAAAGTAGATGTGTGGCACTACAATGATGACTATCTCCAACCGATGCAATTGACCAATTTGGATCGCGATCTGAAAAAAAACTACCTGGCGCTCATCGAAGGTGATCACACCATGGTACAAGTCAGTGATGAAGACCTGGAAAATGTGGTCTTGTCTGATGAAGAAAACGGCCGTTTCGCTTTAGGTCGTACAGACAAAGGTCAGCGAGTGGCTTTGCAATGGGAGGGCGATACCAAAGAAGATATATACCTGATCGATCTGCTCAGTGGCTCCAAGCAATTGATCAGAGATGACCTCGATGGCAATGTATCTATCAGCCCCGGAGGCAAATTCATCTTATGGTACGAAAATAAAACCAGGACCTATTTCGTGCATGATAATACTGCTGACAAATCCTATCCTATTACTAAACTGATCAAGACCTCCCTCGCCGATGAAGAAAATGATTCACCGGATGACCCCAGGGCATATGGTATCTGTGGTTGGAAAGCGGACGATCAAAAAGTATATATTTATGATCGATATGATATCTGGGAAGTAGATCCCAAAGGACTACAAGCACCTATCAATTTTACTAAAAATCTGGGACGGTCGACCAAAACGGAGCTAAGAGTGGTCAGGTTAGATCCTGAAGAACGATTTTTTACTTCCAATCAACGCCTTTTATTATCCGCACTTCAAGACAAGGACAAACAAAGAGGCTTTTATACTTCCATTATAGATCAAAATCAGTCTCCGGTTAAATCTGTGATCAGTGGACACTCCTACGGCTCTGTGATCAAAGCCAAATATGCAGCGACCCTGGCCTATACCAAGGGCAATTATGAGCATAGCCCTGATCTGTATACCAGCACTAATTTTACTGAAGAGACCAAACATACTGCGATCAATCCTCAGCAAGCAGGCTATAACTGGGGCACCGTGGATCTGATCCAATGGAAGACCTTAAAAGGAAAATCCACGAGCGGTCTGCTCTACAAACCCGAAGACTTCGACCCTTCCAAAAAATACCCTATGATAGTGTATTTTTATGAAAAGCTTTCGGATGGTCGATACACCTACCAGGCTCCTGCTCCTACACCGTCGCGACTGAATATATCCTATTTTGTAAGTAATGGTTACCTGGTGTTGGTTCCGGATATCGCATATGAGATAGGTCATCCCGGACCCAGTGCCTATGACCATATCGTTTCCGGAGTAGAGTATCTCAAAAAAAATCCCTGGGTAGATGCTGCTAATATCGGGTTGCAAGGGCAGTCCTGGGGCGGTTACCAGGCTTTGTATGTCATCACCCAAACCAACCTCTTTAAAGCCGCCTGGGCAGGTGCTCCGGTGGTCAATATGTTTAGTGCCTACGGTGGGATCCGCTGGGCAAGCGGCCTCAATCGACAAATGCAGTATGAAAAGACTCAAAGTCGCCTGGGAGCTACACCCTGGCAGCGGAGGGATCTTTATATCGAAAACTCACCTTTGTTTCACCTGCCCAAAATCACCACACCCCTGGCTATCATGGCCAATGATGCCGATGGAGCAGTACCATGGTACCAGGGCATAGAATTATTTACTGACATGCGGCGCCTTGGCAAGAAGGTATGGATGCTCAATTACAATGGGGAGGCACATAACCTGGTGGAGCGACGAAATCAAAAAGATATCTCGATCCGCGAAGCTCAGTTTTTTGATCATTTTCTCAAAAGTGCTCCAGCACCAAAATGGATAGAAAGCGGGGTAAAAGCGGTAGACAAAGGAAAAACCTGGGGCCTCGAAATCAAGAAAAGTTAACTTAATAAATGAATCCAATCATCCATGGAGCTTCAGAAGTTCTAAAGCTCCATTTAGATTTTATTGCATCAATTATTTACTTTTCAGCAGCGTCTTCATTGAATATGTCTTTGACACAAACATATTTTCCATCTCTTTTTTCAAAAATAGAAATATATTTTCCTGCAGTGACTTTACCAGAGGTGTTGGTGGAAGTACTTTTTCCAGTTTCAATGACACAAGCTCCAGCCACCATAATATCTTCAACGACAAACGCAATATTGGCCAGGGTCGAATCTTTGGCCATATTCATTTTAAGCCTGTTTAAGATATTGGCTTTACCCATGACTTTCGGTTCATTGTTAGGCATACTGATTGCATCTTCTGCATAATATGCCACCACAGCATCAGCATCTTTCGCCATCTCCGCTTTGGCGTAGGCGTCTTCTAATGCTTGTATCTCGGCTTTGACAGAAGCTGTATCCACCACCGGCATTTTTTCAGCAACTGGCGAGGTACAGGAATAAGAGCCAATTATAAATAAACCGGCAAGGATAAGGATTGATTTGAAATTCATAAAAAGTAGACTTTAAAAAATTGAAAGAATGATTTATAAGAAGCTATGGATAAAATAATTATTACAGCAATCGCAATAAGGATTAAAAGGATAGCTTAGGTTTTGCAAGAAGGTAACTTTGTCAAGATAGTAAAAATTTCTGACATCGGGCGTATCGCGCCTATCAGGTGAGCCCACACCTGACCGATGATATTACTTCATCACTCTTCTATGACCAGGTTGATGTCAATAGGATAACGGCCAAATTGCGCTCCATAGACTGCCAATCCCCCGCCATCCATAGACTCCAATTTTAGATGGAGAAGGCCCTGTCTTTTGCTATCTGCTAAAGTCGTTTTATCTAAAGGTACTTTGACCAGGTATCCATAAGTGCCAGCTTCCCGAAGTTTTTTATCCTGAAGCTGAGCATGCCAGGACAGGACTCCGAGGTGATCTGCAGGATCATCGGCCAGGGTGGTCGTCACTACTTTTTTACCATTGAGATAGATGGCTACGGTGGATGGGTGCAGATCATCATCGGTCATAGGATAGGCATTGGGGTTTTTAGACGGTGACACTTTGGAGCCCAACATATAATCCTGGTTATTATTAAACTCCTCACCCCGGTCTTTGTCGAGCAAAGGTTTGGAAGACAGCTCCATCACCAGGTAGCTGGATTTGATCTGGTCCGTCTTCAAATCCGGTGGTATGGTGATATCGTATTCAAAAAAACCTGCTCCTGCTCCATTTTCCTTTAACCCGTTGAGTACATCCCATTGTTTGAGACTCCACTGCTGTGCCTTAAAATCTCCGGGTTTGGTCGAGATGATCTGTTTGTGGGTTGGATTGTTTTTGGATTCGATGACATAATTGACAAAATTGCGATGCAAGACCTGCCCCTGACCGTTTTTAAGGGTGAGTCTCAGGGTAGCAAGACCAGGCACATCCGGCATTTTAATCGATAGCGGATCCAATGCTTTTTGATCCCAGGATGCAGCTGCAATCGTTTTTGAAGAAGATGATATAAGATTTGTCTGGGCTGCAGCATCAGTGGCTACCAATTCATAATCCAATTTAAGTGAACGATCATCGGTCATGCGTGTGAGCAAAAAAGCACCACCCAAGCCACCGATGATAGATGGAAGCCCAAATTTTAATAAGATCTTTTTATCAATGTTTTTATGTGTCAATAACAACTTGAACAGATTATTGATAAAATGGACTATGGCTGTCATCACAATCGCTTGTTCTATAGGGAACCATAAGGCAAAAACGACCAACAATATCGTACCCAAACCAAAGCCCGAATAGAAAGTAAGTATAGAGGCTCCAAAGCATACCAAAGCCAGGAGCACTGCCTTATAAATACTGAATTGAAAAATAAGTAATACGGCCATCATCCTCTACGAAGTTGAATTGGGTTTTTCAGATTTTAGTTCGCTGCGGAAGTCTTTTTTGGGTTTGATGATAAAGCGCAAGGCCTGATCATAGGAGATATAATTGGAGACCCAATTTATAAAAACAAAGATTTTATTGCGCACGCCCAATAATTGAAACAGATGAACAAATAACCAGATCAGCCAGGCAAAAAAGCCATAAAAAGAGATCCATCCAAACTCCGCGACGGCTTTATTGCGACCTATCGTAGCTAAGGTGCCCAAGTTACGATATTTAAATGGTCGCCATACATAGCCTGGTTTGTTTTTTCTTTTAAGATTGTAGGCCAGGTTGGCAGCTTGCTGGATAGCGGTTTGTGCCACCTGGGGATGACCCTGGGGGTACTTTAGCGATTCGTGATATGCCAGATCTCCCAGTACAAATATAGATGGGTGTCCGAGGACCTGGTTAAATTCATTGACTGATATTCTATTGTTTTTGGTGATGACTTCAACAGGCAGACCCGGGATAATTGCACCAGTGAGACCAGCGGTCCAGATCACATTTTTACTCATGATTTTGGATCCGTCTTGCAAGTATACAAAATCAGCATCCACATTGGATACCCTATTATTTTTAAGTACCATGACCCCCATCTTGCTGAGATAACGCTCGGCTACCTGGGATGATTTTAGTGACATCGTAGCCAGGACGCGACTGTTGGCCTCGATGAGGTAGATATCGACCTCTTTAGGATTGAGTTCATTATAATCCTTTGGCAGAATATACCGTTTCATCTCTGCCAGGGAACCGGCGAGCTCGACACCTGCCGGACCGCCGCCTATGATGACGATATCGACATAGCCTTGTTTTTTATCATTATCTTCCTCGACTAAAGCGGATTCGTAATGATCCAGGATGGTATTGCGCACTAACAGGGCCTCGGAGAGGGATTTTAAAGTCAGGGTGATTTGTTCAATGTTTTTATTGCCAAAAAAATTCGTCTTAGCTCCGGTCGCCAGCACCAGGTAATCATATTTGACACTGCCTATATCCGTAGTCAAGGTTTTTGCCACCGGATCTATAGCTAAGGCTTCTGCGATCCGAATAAATACTTTGGCATCTGATCTCAGTATTCTGCGCAAAGGAAAAGAGATGGTGCTGGGTTCCAAACCCGCCATAGCTACCTGGTAAAATAATGGCTGAAATTGATGATAATTGTTTTTATCGATCAATACGATTTGAAAGGGATGCTTGACCAATTTCCTGGCCAGCATGAGGCCGGCAAATCCTGCACCGATGATCACTATCCTGGGAAACTCACTTTGGGGAATGTTCACTTCATTTGGTTTGGAGCCTTTAAATTAATTTAAATTTTTTAGACTTGTATTTGCATGCGGAGCAGTCCAACTCTTCAAAAGGGGACCATAATCTAACAAAATAGAAATGGCATAGTTCAATAGCTCCCAGTTTTCCCTGACCAAAACCTTATTTTGCCAAAGTCAATAATTCGCCATGAGCCAACACCTTGTAATTTATAGCATGTTTTTCGGCCATAGACACAAATTCATCCGGCTCCACAGAGTTGAACTCAAACATATGGTAATGGCCGGGAATGGTCAGGCTGCTAGGCAATTGACTGGCTAGCCACACTGCTTCGGCTGCATTTAGATTACCTGCTACTCTGCGAGCCGGATCGGCTCCATTGATGGGAAGAAAACTGATATCAATGGCATAAGACTGGAGTATCTCGGCCATACCGGGGTACAAAACGGTGTCACCGCTGTGGTATAGTGTCCAAGGACCCAGGGAGATGATATAACCCAGGTATAATGCCTGGCCCAGCTCATCTTTCTCCAAAGACTCATGTGCTGCCGGCACTGCTATAATATATAGGTCTCCTGCCTGATACTTACTGCCGATATCCATCCCGATAGGTTTGGCCAGGGCACAGCTAGCGCGATCACTCGATATCTTCCGATGAGCCTCGGGTATGATCAAATCAGCCTGGGGATTATTTTTCAGTAATGGAGCCAAAGTCCCGGGATCCAGGTGGTCTGTATGGGCATGACTGGAGGTGATCAGGGAAATATTGGTGAGGAGCTCCGGACGCACCACCAATTCCGACATGCGGACATGGGGTTTGTCTGTATCCTGATATTTTTGACTGAGAGAATCAGATAAATAAGGGTCTAACAAGATCTGTAATCCATTCCAGGAGATCAGGTAACCGCTCTGGCCTAACCACCAGATATAGAGCTGATTTTGATCAGGTTGACGAGCATAGAGCTCTGCGATGAGTTCGTGATCTTTTTTGTAGGCCTGGATCATGATATTATGAGGACAAGCCCAGGGATTGTCTTACCTTTTTTGCGCCGAAAACCATATTTTGTAGTTTATGCCTGGAAGCCCAACGTGCTGTCTGGCTTAGTCCACAATCGGGAGCCACAGATAGATTTTCCGGATCTACATATTTTAATACCTGCCGGATACGATCGACTACATCCTCTACGGTCTCGATATAATAATTTTTGACATCAATGATGCCTGCCGCCACGCGCATTCTTTTGGCAAATTTGGCCAAGAGTTCTATTTCAGCAAATTCTCTATTGGCCATTTCGATATGTACTTCGTGTATGTCGAGCTCGAGAAAAGCCGGCAGCATCGGCTGGAGCGTTCTTTTACCGACAGGTCGTCCTTTAAAATTGCCAAAACAAAGATGGGTTGACAAAAAACATTTTCCTTTGATTGCCGCCACGGTGCGGTTAAAAATATCTACGAACCGCTCCGGATCTTCTTTGTAAGCATAGCAGCTCATAGAAGGTTCGTCTACCGTGATCTCCCGGCAGCCTGCTTTGACCAGGGCTTCCAGTTCATGGCTGACGATGGGTATCAGGGCTTCTGTCACTTCGTATCGGTCTTCGTAGATCCCATTGGGGTCGAGGCGACCACTGAGTGTATAAGGTCCCGGTATGCTGCATTTTAATACTTTGCCGGTATGAGCAGCTAGTTTGACTAACCGTTGGTATTCCCGGACGGCTCCGAGTCCGGTTTTGGCTTTGATGTCGCCAATCACTTTGTGTTTGCCCCGCTGGTCGTGCGCTGCGGGGCCCCATCGCCGCACTGGAACAGCTTCGCGTTCGATGCCCTCTAAGAATCCATAAAACGAAAGATTAAAATCGAGCCTGGTCTGCTCACCATCGCTGATCACATCCAGGTCAGCCTGCAACTGGTCCTGCACGGCTACCTGCACGGCATCATCGATCAATTCTTCGAGGTCAGACTTGCCAAACTCCGCCAGGTTTTTAGTAGCCAATTCTAACCAGGCTGGAAAAGGATAACTGCCGACTACGGTAGTCCGGATAGGTGGTATAGGTTGAATCATGGTAGCTGGATAGGGATTTTGTAATCAAATAAGGCGGCCATCCGGGTCGAGTGCTCATCGTACGCCTGGTTAAAGACTTGCTCCGCTTTCTCCTTGCCTACGAGGCAAGTGGCTACCAACGCTTTTGGCGGGCACCCGCGTAGAGTCAGGATATTGGCCAGCTCGGCTTTGAGGGTATTGATGAGCATGACGCTGCCGACGGTACTGCCCGGACTTACAGGCATATCCATACCCGGTATCCGGATCATGGCATCACCGGCGATGGCTCCATTGTCAAGTAGGAGATCGGCGAAATCATGCAGTTTTTTGCCGTCAGGCCGCTTGCTCTGACTGGCTGCCAGGTGCTCCCGTGTGACGATGGCTACTACTTTGATACCCTGGGACTGAAAAAGCTCGGCCAGCTCACAAGGCACGATATTGGTACCAGAGGAAGATATGATCAGGGCGGTGTCGATAGGTGATAGTTTAAAATTGCGGAGGATCTGTGCTGCCAAACCGGGCATGTTTTCGATATACATAGCCTGGCGTTGACCATTGGCCCCGGTCACGAGATTGTGAAAAGTCATCGACAGCTCAACGATCGGATTGAATCCTGCGAAGGAACCATATCGCGGCCACATCTCCTCCACCATGATCCTGCTATGACCTGACCCAAACACATGCACTACCCTGCCCTTCAATATGGACTCAGCAAACCAGGCAGCTGCCTGGCGAATGGCATCTTGCTGTGATTTGACCGTATCGATCATATGCAGGCAGCAGTCGAGATATTTTTCGGTCAAGGTCATGGCTTACGCTTTTCTTGCGCGAAGATAGCTGCTCCGATAGCACCTGACCAAGCTCCCATCATGGCTGTGACTATTTTAGTTCGTTTTCCTCCGGGTCGCCACTCATAAAGATCCAGGTATTCACCCAAAGGGTCCAACAATAGCTCACCCGCTTGCATGATGCCGCCACCGAGCACGACTACTTCCGGCGAGAGTACATTAGCATAGGACGCTATGGCGACCGCCAGGGCCTGGATACTATCCCTCCAGTATCCGATGGCTAGTGCGTCTCCAGCCTGGACATCTGCGACCAGCTCTTTGGTAGATTGATATTTATGGAGTGTGCGCTGACTCACTGTAGCATTGCCTATTGCATCCTCCAGGCTACCGATCATGCCGGTGATAGCCACCCGGTCACTACGCCTGTCTACAGATATATGTCCAAGGTGCCCTGCCACCTGCCTGTACCCGGTGTACAGTTCACCGCGGATCAGGATGCTACCTCCTACGCCGGTGCCCAGGGTGAGCATGATCGCGTGCGCGTATCCACGTGCAGCGCCCAGGCGTGACTCAGCGATCATGGCTGCATTGGCATCATTGAGCACCGAGGTCGTGGCCCCAAGGTAGTCTGACCAAATCAAACCCTCCAGTCCCAGTAGCCTGCCAGGCATATATAGGATACAATCATTGTGCTCAGCTGCTATACCCGGTGCTGATAGTCCGACGGTATATTGGTCGGAGCCAGCGCTCAGCTCTTGATACACTTTTATTACATTGGTCATCCAACGCCTTTCCTGGCCGGCGTCTTCCGTCGGATGGGAGGCCTGTCTGATGACTTGTCGCTCCTCGTTGAGGACTACTCCTTTTATTTCTGTAGCACCAAGGTCTATACCGATAAGCATGGGTTGAAATTATTGAAAATATTTTGGATGGTGGGTGGATTTGGAGTATCATTCTTATTGGGCCAATGCTGATATTGTGGCTCATATTGCACAATGGAAGCGTAGAGTCAGAGGATAAAGGAAATAAATTTTACCCTACCTTTGTTATTGAATAGGATAGTACGCATAAGCAAATTAAAATTATTTAAGAGCTAATATCTGAGTTATAGTATTTTATAATCAAGTCAAAGTATAATTTTTATCGTACCACCAAAATCTAAAGATATGATAGCAGTAAATCCAAAATATATCGTAGATAACGAAGGAAAAAAAATATCAGTAATACTCCCAATTAAGGATTTTAAAGCTATTATGGAGGAGTTGGATGAGTTGGAAGATATTAAGCTTTATGATGAAGCTAAAAAATCCAATGAGCCGTCAATTCCTATTGATAAAGCTTTTAAAAAGATTGAAGCCAAGCGCAAACGCGGGTAATGGTTTATCAGGTAACATTAAAGAAACGAGCCATCAAAGCTCTTGAAAAGTTCAACGAGCCTTATTATTCCGCCCTCAAACATGCTATTTATAGCCTTGCAGATACACCACGACCAAAAGGATACAAAAAGCTAAAAGGCAGGGATGGATATCGTATTCGTGTCGCAGATTATCGAATTATTTATGAAATTTTTGACCAAGTCCTCATGATTGATGTCATTGACCTTGGAAATAGGATGGATATTTATGGTTAGATCCTTTTATAATTTGGACATTTTCAAATTAGTTTTTCCTTTCTTATGAAATGAATTCTTTCATCAAATAATTCACAATTCATTCATAATCAATCATCAGATCGTTCATAGAAATTCTAATGAACGATCTCGGATTAATCCACTCTGCCAAAGGACATTACAAATTATAATTGAAGCGCACCACTACCCACCACCCTCACTCACACTCCATCCTCCATCCACCCCGATCACCTGACCGGTCACAAACCTGGACAAATCGCTCATAAAATACAAAGCTGCTCCCACTACATCCTCCGGACTACCTATCCTGCCACCATCCAGGGGTTGTTTGAGTCGGATATAGTCGAGTATGGTCTGATCTGTTTGAGCACGAAGTGACATATTGGTAGCTATGAGTCCGGGTGCAAGTACATTGATACGGATATTGTCTTTGGCATAATAGGCTGCAATGGATTTTGAAAATCCTTCAATGCCGGCTTTGGCTGCGGCATAGGCATGGGTAGCGAATAAATGAGGCGCCGGATGTGCTGCCAGGACAGACCCGGTATTGAGTATGGTGCCTCCACAGCGGTGATCTAACCAATATTGTATGATGGCCTGGTTGGAGAACATGACAGAGGTTAGGTTGAGGGTGAGTGTATAAGCCCAACCTTCTTCGGTCACAGCATGGAGGGGACCATCACCGTGCTTTCTACCTGAACCGCCGGCAATATGGTACCAGCCATCTATTTTACCCCAGGTGCGATGCGCTGACTGGATGACCTGGTGCAGGGCATCCTTGTGGGTACTGTTGGACTGAAGATAAAAGGATCCGGGTAGGTTTTCGGCAGGTGCCGCTTCCAGACCGGTATACATCACCTTTGCTCCCTGGTCGATAAAAGCTTTGACAGCAGCCAGGCCGATACCCCCACTACCTCCGATGATGACAATTTTTTTTCCTGATAACATCATTAAAATTGAATTCCATTTAAATCATTGAGGAAATTTATTTTTTTATTCTTCCATCATTTAAAAGCTACTAAATCACCATTGGCAGTATTAATATAAACCACTCCGGTTCTGGAAATAGCAGGACTGGAAAGTCCACCAATTGAAGTCGAGAACGTGGAGAAACTGCCTGACAGTGCATGATCCAGGGTAAAGATACCATTTGAATGAGCTGCGTAGATAAAATTGGAGGAAGCACTCGGAGAAGCCACCGTAGAGGAGGATAAATCAAATACTTTATCAGCTTTTTCAAAAGTGGAATTACTTTCAATAAGATATACATGTTTTTCGCCCGAAATCACGATATCTCCTCCCGGGAGGATGGCCGGCGAGGATAAAATGCTTTCTCCAAGACTTAAAGTCCTGAAATAATTGCCATTCCTGGCATGAAAAGAGATAATATTTCCATCCTGATCTCCAATGATCGTCTCCCCATTCAATTTAATTCCGGGCGAACCATAATTGACAGCATCCAATCCTGATTTTTTCCACAATAATACCAATTGATCAGATTCGCAAGACCATTGATAAGCCTGAAGTCCACATGCATTGAATGGAGTAACCAGAACCAAAGAACCTTCGGGGTCTTCGAGATATGCAAAAGTGGGATCCAGGGTCCACTCCCGAAGATGTATGCCATCTATCTCAAAATTATTTGGATTTAAATCCGGTACTAGTGCACTTAAGCCACCAGAAATCACCCCTAAAATAATCTTCCAGGTATCATCACCATGATTTTCCACATCTCCGGGGCAGGATATTTTTTCATTATGAATGATGCCGGATAAGTTTTTGAACACTAGTATGGAGGCTGCCAAAGTGCTATACCCGGGAGAAAATATATAAATATCATTCTTATACCGGTATGTTTTTGGGGGCGCCGTTGTAATCGTATTCTCAGGAAACTCGAATGATTTTACTAAGGTTAGTTTTAAGCCTGGTCTCAAAACATGCAGGGCGCTTTTATATTGTCTTGGCTCAGTACCAGCGATATATCGCAGAGAGGTCAGATAGATCATACCATCCTGGCCGTAAGTGGGTGAGGACAATTTTAGATCTGCACCCAATTCTACAGAATATCTCAAAGCTCCATCCGGATTAAAGCCAAATACCTTGCCATCAACAGTACTGACAAAAACTATTTCATCGGCGCCTATCATTGGGGAAGAAAAACCGGTAGATCCGATAGGCCTGCTCCATGCTATAGTGGTTTGAGTAGCGGGCACAGTCAGATGGTTCATAAATCCGGTATTATGGGCATCCCCATGAAACTGGAACCATCTTGCATCCCCATCGCCAGCACAAGAAATGACAAGGCTGCCTATTAATATAAGCAGACCTTTATTGAAATGACTGTTCAGTTTAACTCTCATAAGACCGTTTTGATAATAGTGTAATGAAAAGTTGAAATATTACTATTTACTCATTTTTCAAATTTGTCAGCTAGATCAACCTTATGAAAAATCCATTTTCTTTTATAATACCTCAACCTGGTCGCCTTTTACCCGCGCATGCACCTTCACATCATACATTTCTTCGCAACTGATGGCCGGCAAATGATATTGGCCCTCGTAGCTTGCGCGTGCACGGATTGAAATTATTTTTTTTGCTCCCGGTTGAAGGTCAAAAAAAGTAAGTACCCGGTCATCCCGAATATCCTGGTATTGAAAAAGAGAATTACTAGCTACCTGCCCGTCCTGCATTCTTTCATTTATAATCTCCCAGCCTGAAGGCAGCATATGAGTCAAAGCCAGGTTATGGTATGCAGGCTTACCTTGTCCAGGGTGCGTAATCGTGATGTCGATATTGATTTGATCGCCTTTTTTGAGGGTGGCAGGATCTGTGACCTGGTGACCCTCATCGGTATATTTTACAGACAATAGAAGATTGCTGGATTCATCCCCCCGGTTATCCACGAGAGATTGGGCGGTGACGGAGGATTGCACAAAGATGGGAGTGGATGAAGTGTTTTCAATAGCTATGGTTGAGGAATTGCCTTTGGCAGGGTCAGGCTGAATAAAAAAGGAAGATGTTTTGGCACTAATAGACTGCTTGGTTCCACCCTGGGGCTGGTATTTAAAAGTCCAGTTGGCGCCGGCACTGCTGGCTGCACCCTGGAATTTACCGAGCACTTGCAAGGCATAGGCCAGGGCTTGTGTATTCCAGAGGATGTCGCCGTTCAATTGTTTGGAGATATCAGAGGCATATTCAGCAGCTTTAGTTTTGTCTCCCATATGCAGGTAGGTCTCCATGACCATTGCCTGGTCTCTCAGCGTGCTTCCGTAGGAATAGCCTGATTCGATATAGTCTGTGTTAAACTCCGGAGATCGTGTCATCAGGCTTTTGGCTGTCTCTGCCTGGCCCGCTACCGCATAAGCTGCTGCGAGGCGCCATCGGGCATTGTTACCCAACTCATTATATTCTTTGAGGCGATTCATGGCGCCGAGATCCGGTGAGCCTGCGAGGGCAAGGGTGTACAGACGGTAGGCCTGATCGATGCCATGATTGGCTTTGTACAATGATTTTTGAGCAGGGTCATATAAGTTTGCAGTTCGCTTTTGATAAGCTTTCCAATTTTGCAAAATATGGTCCGGCACCAGGTATCCTTTACTCTGCGCTTCTATCAAAAAATGACCAATGTAACTCGTGACCCATGAGTCGACATATTGGCCAGATCCCGGCCAGAGCGAAAATGATCCATCGCTAAGATTGAATTTAGATAGTTTGGCAATGCCTTCTTCGATATTGGTGTGTACGGTTTTTTTTTGATCGGCATCCATGGTGACGAATTGGCCGAGATAAAGTTGCGGGAAAATGGCAGATATCGTTTGCTCCGCACAACCGTAAGGATATCGAACCAGCTGGTCCAGGTATTTGGTCAAACCGATTGGCTGCAGGGTGGAGACTTCAATGATTCGTTTGATTACATTGGCCGTATTGGGGTTAGACAAATTGACAGTTTTGGTTTGACCCGGCTCTATGACCTGGGTGTTGACCTCAGTAAAAGGAGGATTGGGATTGCGGGTCTCGATGTCTATCTCCTGCCTGGCCGTTTCCCCATTGGCTTTGGCTTCGATGATGATTTTTGAAGGGCCAGTCACAGATCCCGTCGTAAAATCAAAATAGGCCATGGACTCTCCCACCCCGGTAACCTCAACATTTTTCGTTTTGTCAATAAAGGTTACCTGGTTATTTTGATCTTTTACGCTGATGGCTACCTGGCGAATGGAAGGCTCCGTCACAAAGAGATTGACGGGCAGAGTCAATTTCTCATCCGTACTTAAAATCCTTGGCAGTGTGGGCAATACCATCAGGGGACTTTTGACGGCAACAGCTTTTTCAGCATTGACATAAGCATGATCGTCGGCAGCTATCACCATGAGTCTTACAGATCCTGTATAATTGGCTATGGTGACAGCATGTTTTTTCTTTTCTCCCTTTTTTAGCTGGAAGGGTCCAAGGTGCATCACCGGAGATTTAAATCGTGAAGTCGCATTGGTATTATTATTGATGGGCCCGGCATCGCCCCCAATACTGAGAACACTCTCCAGTTTACCGCCATAGGCACCCATGACATAATCGTACACATCCCAGGTACGGACACCCAATGCCGGCCTCGAATAAAAATGATTGTAAGGATCAGGGGTTTTAAAATTGGTCAGATCAAGCAAACCTTCATCGACGATGTCGAGGATATAAGTCATGGCGCGCCCCTGGGATTCTGAGACCTCGACGGTCTCCACACGATCCGGTTTAAAAGAGGCAGGGGCATTGATTTTGGGTTCGATGCGGGCAGTACCATCTTCAATCGTTATGGGCAAAAGGCCATACATACGCATAGGAAGATCATTGGCCCTTATGCCATGTGGCTGGATCATCTCTACGTGCGCATAGACAGCCGGGGCCATCTGAGGGCTGGCCTGAAAACTAAATACAAAAGGTTTGTCGACACTACTACCTGTGGCCGTCAACCAATGGGATTCTAATACTTTGCTGCCATTCTCCAGCGTAATGAGCATTTTAGAAAGGGCAGGCGCCGGAATATTAAGCTGGACTGTTTCATTGGCACTGTATTTTTCCTTAGATGTTTGGAGTCGGACCAGGGTAGCCATATCAAATCTATTGCCACCCTCCCCTTCATCAGGCCAGCCTGCGTAGGCAAAATCACCGCTACAATGACCTGATTCGACATCACAGACCCTGACCATGTAGCGGCCCCATTGGGTGATGGTGACATCCCAGGAGGCCAGTCCATTGGCATTGGTCGTCACAGTCGTTTTTTGGATAGCTTTATTATGTGTACTGCTATTAAAATCTGCGTAGGCATTGTCTCGCTGCTCCCACCACCATCGCCAATCCATTTGATAAAGACCGATGGTAAGTTTTCTTTTAGACTGCGCTTTGCCCTGAGGATCGATACTGACCACCTGTATGGTAGAAGGCTTATTAATCTGAAGGCTGCGGTAACCCCATGGATCTGAAGGTAGATTGACCCCGGAATATTGTTTGTAAGGATGGTAGATCGAACCTTGTGACATGGTACTAAAATCACCACCTGGCTCAGCCACTTCCAGGTTAAACAATAGATTCATTTTGCCTGAAGGCTTAAAATCCTTGGATATTTTGAGTGGTACCAATGCCTGGCCTTGCGCATCCAGCTTCCCGTCAAATAAAGCGATTTCCGAGGCATCTATCTGCGCACGCGCAGGATCATGAAATTCAAAATTTTTGAAGGCGGGCCAGGAGGCTTTCGAAGCACTCCATTTTGCTTTTACTTTGGCTGTCAGGTTATTGGCCTGGATCCCGGTGAGCCATTGAGCGGACAGGCCTATATTGGTTTGGCTAGGCAGGATTTCAGCAGCGGCGTCCCACAAGATTTTGAGGCGGTTGGGTTTGATGGCTTCTACTTTTAGGATTTTGGTAAATTCTGCGCCACCGGCTTTGACTACGGCACGCCAATTGCCCGTGATGGCATCCGGCATCGTCTTAAACGGAAAAGAATAGATAGCTCCGACAGGTTGGGTAGAAATCTTTTGTAAGACAAGTTTATTTCTGGCGTCGTATACTTTAAGCGTGATGGGGTGGCCGGAAGGCAAGTTTAGCTCCCGATCATTCAATATAAAACTGAGAAATATACTATCTCCCGGACGCCAGACGCCACGCTCAGCAAAAAGATAACCATTGATGCCATGATCGACTTGTTGACCTTCGGTATCAAAAGCACTCATGGACAAGTTGAGCCCTTCGGCCATTCTCAGGTAGCCTTTATCTCCCTGGTTACTGACGACGATGGCGTATGGTTTGTCAGTCATCAATTGTTGAGCGATGCCCTCTCCGTCCGTGGTCAGACTAGCGATCTTCTGCAGTTGAAAGTCGTAGACATCCACCATGGCACCTACGATCGGATCGGTGGTCCGCAGATCAGTCACTGCCGCAAACAATTGGTGGTCAGATATTTTACCGATGATACCCAGGTTGGATATCAATACATTTTTTGAAATAAAATGGTCTGTATTGTAATAAGCTGCTTTGCAAGGATCCTCCCGATCTGACCAATAATTTGGATAATAGCCCAGTGGTCCGTAATAATTATCATCATAAAAGCTGATTAATTCACTGTCTTCGGCATCAGGTATATTTTGAACCCAATCACTGGTGCAGGTCAGAAGAGTATAGCCTGGTTTGAATCCTATACGTACCTGGTAGATGGCATTGGGTGACACCGTGATCAGTGGACCAAGGTCTAGTGCATAATGTCCCCATTTGGTGATATCAGCATTACTCTGAAGGGATTTGAGTTCTACCTTGGTCTGAGACACCAATCTGCCTACCCGATAAATCTCATTGTTTTCATCCAATTGATTGGATTGGAGAAACTGCAAAATATTATTGTCAAAGATTTTAAAGATTTCGACATCGACGGCCTGTAAGCCTATCGCTTCAAATGGCAGCAAAGTCTCATTGGACTGAGGGAGGATATTGCCTTTGCCGGAAAATCTAACCTGGGGTTTGGTGCCCGACACTGAAAGTTCCCACTCTACGCCTTCGCTTAATTTAATATTATGGATCGAAACCACGCCGGGAGAAAATACGACGGTGACATCGCCACTTTGATCTCCCGGAAGGTAAGTATATATTTTGTTGCCATCGATGACATGCCTCAAAGCGCCCGTAACTCCTTTGACGGAGATGAGCCCATCGAGCGTTTGGGTGGTTTTGAGATTGTCGGAGAATGCTGTGATGATTCTAGACTGAGGTGCTGGCTCATGGCTAATATCCAGGATAGTGAATTTATCTGGATCAGGCAATGAAACCTGGTGAAAACCGGATTCTTGGAGTCCGATAGACTGACCGGACCAATTTAAGTTGACTTGCGAGCTTTTTTTAGGGATCGCATTGTGAATCGTATAGGTACTCATATTATTGCCCCGATGTTGCCAGGAAATCTGAAGCGCGGTATGGTCCTGATCCGCTTGCAGGAGCTGTTCTATTTTGGAAGATTCCATTTCATCAGAAACCTGTACCTCACCGATCAGATCATACTGATTAGATGCGTTGAGCCCGAGTTTAGGCTTGCTTACGACAAAAGACATCTCCCGAGTCTGAAAGGAATAATCTATTGTCTTTAACTTTTCCTGCCATCCTGGTTTAAGCTTGGTAAGGTCCAAAGAGACCTGATATGTGGTACCTGGCTGGAGATTAGCTCCAGGCTTAAATACCAGGACATTTTTAGCTTCCCAATAAGCATTGCCATCAACCGCTGGTTTTAGTTTAAAAATATTTTGATCCAGCGATTTGCCAATAGCCTCTTCTTCTACCATGTCCTCGACGAAAACATATTTTAAAAGTGAAGCCGAAGAAATAACTCCTTTGGTATAGGATCTGAGAAAGGAACTCAACAATTGAGCATCGGGTGGCTGGATCGATTTGGGCTTACAAGCAATATATCCGACTAGAAAGACGATCGCGAGCAGGGGCATTCTGGATTTTCTCATGTTTGTGTAAGATTTTGATTTTATGGTCTGTAAATCTATCAGGAAATAAACTAAAATCTGCCAACATATGACAAAATTATTATTATCCTAATTGATGGAAGTAGTACAAATTATGATTTATCTTAATATATTCTTAACTTTTTGGAAAACACAATAACATGCTATTTTCATAACCAAATTTAGTTTTTGGTATTATCTTTGCCACGTTTAGTTTTTTCAAATGAATAAAAAATCTATCCATACAAGCAGTTTTGACACCCTCAATGTGTTCTGTTGCTGTTGTTGTTGTCGTTGTTGTTAATCAACGACCGTCTTTTTTGTAGATTTTTATTATTCCCAAAATCATTAAGTCGGTGTAACGTGAGCGAGCCAATATGGTGTCTCTATAATTAATTAAATTTTTATGCAAAATCA
The DNA here is from genome assembly GCA_016709995.1 of Saprospiraceae bacterium. Taxonomy (NCBI): domain Bacteria; kingdom Pseudomonadati; phylum Bacteroidota; class Saprospiria; order Saprospirales; family Saprospiraceae; species Saprospiraceae bacterium. Next base: position 791,855 of record JADJLQ010000001.1, on the reverse strand, counting down.
TCTTGAAGAAATAGAAAAAATAAACCAGGTACTGGAAGAAAACATGGATTTGCGACATGTGCTTAACCTGGTAGATCAACTTTTCCCCGGAGCAGTCGTTTTTTCAACGAGTTTCAGTGAGGAGGATCAGATCGTGCATCATCATATCACTACCGGTGACAATCAAATCACCATATTTACGCTGGACACCGGCAGATTATTTCCGGAAACTTACTCTACGTGGAGCAGGACCTTAGAAAAATATGGCAGATCGATCACTCCATATTATCCAGCCACTCAACAGGTAGAAGATTTTGTGTTAACACATGGCCCCAATAGTTTTTATGAATCGATCGAAAACCGCAAGCAATGTTGTTTTATCCGCAAGGTGGAACCTTTACGCCGCGCACTGGCCAATAAAAAAGTCTGGATCACAGGTATCAGGGCGGAGCATTCTCCGGATCGTAGTCACATGCCACAAGTAGAGTGGGACGAAAGCCACCAGGTGATTAAAATCCATCCCATCCTGCACTGGAATAATGAAGAAGTCAAATCTTATATTAGACATCATGAGATTCCTACTAATCCGCTCCATGAAAAAGGATTTGTATCCATCGGGTGTGCGCCTTGCACGCGCGCGATCCAACCCGGCGAAGATTTTCGTGCAGGCAGATGGTGGTGGGAAAACAAAGAAAACAAAGAATGTGGCTTACACACCCATCAATAACCCGGCTATTCAATTAGAAATAACTATATGAACAATCATCATATCACGCACCTCAAAGAACTAGAGGCAGAAAGTATCTATATCATGCGGGAGACTGCAGCCCAATTTGAGCGACCTGCTCTGCTGTTTAGCGGTGGCAAAGATTCTATCACTTTGGTGCATCTTGCGATCAAGGCATTTAGTCCAGCTCCAATCCCTTTTCCGTTAGTGCATATTGATACCGGACACAATTTTCAGGAAGCTCTGGACTATCGGGATCTATTGGCGGCGCAGACTCATTCGAGGCTGATCGTAAGAAAAGTAGAAGATACCATCAAACAAAAAAACCTTACTGAGCCTACCGGCAAATTTGCCAGCAGAAATTGGCTGCAGACCCATACCCTGCTCGACACGATCGAAGAATTTAAATTCGATGCCTGTATCGGTGGTGCCCGGAGAGATGAAGAAAAGGCACGTGCTAAAGAGCGGATTTTTTCTGTTCGAGATGAATTCGGCCAATGGAATCCCAAACTACAACGGCCTGAACTGTGGAATATCTTCAACGGTCGCATCACCAAAGGTGAAAACGTAAGAGTATTTCCTATCAGCAATTGGACGGAAATCGATGTCTGGAATTATATACGGGCAGAGAACATTCCATTACCCTCCATCTATTTTTCCCATCAGCGCGAAGTGATAGCTTATGAAGGCCAATTAATAGCTGTGTCTCCATTTATTAAACTAGAACCAAGCGATATCAGGCTGACCAAAACCGTGCGTTATCGTACAGTGGGTGATATGACCTGCACCGCCGCCGTGGAATCCCAGGCAAGCACCTTGGATACCGTAATCGCTGAAATCCTGGCCAGCAAAATCAGTGAACGCGGAGAGACTCGTATCGATGATCGTCAGACGGAAGCTGCCATGGAAGACCGTAAAATCAATGGCTATTTTTAATCTTATCCCAACCAAAAAGTAAGCTGATCGCAATATGGAATTATTAAGACTCATCACGGCAGGCAGTGTAGACGATGGCAAAAGCACCCTCATCGGCAGGCTACTCTATGACAGTAAAAATATCTGGATAGATCAAATAGAACAATTAGAGAAAGTATCCAAAGCCAGAAAAACTACCCAGATCGATCTGGCGCTACTGACCGATGGTTTGCGGGCAGAGCGCGAGCAAGGCATCACCATCGATGTCGCTTACAGATATTTCTCCAGTCCACTTCGCAAGTTTATCATCGCAGATGCTCCTGGCCATATACAATATACGCGCAACATGGTCACCGGTGCTTCCAATTCGGAATTGATGATATTATTGATCGATGCCAGGCAAGGTGTGATCGAGCAGACCCGAAGACACTCCATCATAGCCTCTTTGCTGAAGCTACCCAATGTCGTCGTGACGATCAATAAAATGGACCTTGTAAATTTTGATCAACAAGTGTATCATCAGATCGTAGCAGATTTTACGAAGATTGCAGAGAAGCTAGAACTCAAAAATGTACAATATATTCCAATCTCTGCGCTTGGAGGAGACAATGTAGTTTCTTTGTCTGAGCAGATGCCCTGGTATCAAGGCCCTGCCCTCCTGCCCTATTTGGAAAATGTTGAATTACACAAAGCAGATGATACCGGTGATGCTAGATTTCAGATTCAATATGTGATCAGACCCCAAACCGAAGAATTGCACGACTACAGAGGTTATGCCGGACAAGTATCAGGCGCTGGCTTCCGCAAAGGAGATAAAATCATCGTACTCCCGAATGAATTGAATTCTGCCATATCCAAAATAGAGCATCACGGAAAAGAAGTGGAGCAGATCCATGCCGGCGAACCAGCTGTAATTCACCTGGAAGATGATCTCGATATCAGCCGAGGTGACCTGATCGTCAAGGCTGATGAGCTACCCTATGTCACCAAAATGCACGAAGCCATCATCTGTTGGATGGATGAAAAACCGATGACCATAGGCAATAAATATATGTTGCAGCAGCACAGCCGTATGGTGAAAGCAGCCATCAAAGGCATTCCTTTCCGAATCAATGTAAACTCATTGGAACAAGAAACAGGCATAGACAAACTCGAGCTAAACCAGGTAGCCAATATCTCTCTGCAAACTGCTTCACCGCTCGCCTATGATATTTATGAAAAATCCAAAGCTACAGGAAGTGCCATCCTGATCGATGAAACCAGTCATAAAACGGTAGCAGCAATACTGTTTCAACAACCTTTGAACTAAGCCTTTTACAAAAATGAAACAACAGCCTCATATCATATTTGCAGGTGCAGGACCGGGAGATCCTGATTTGGTGACTATGAAGCTGGTAGAATGTCTTAAAACGTGTGATTGTATCCTTGTGGATCGGTTGGTCAATCCGGAGATTCTTCGCCGATATGCTTCCCAAATGGCCGAAATCATTTTTGTAGGTAAACAGGCTTATCAAAAAGAATCTACTGATCAGGCAGATATCAATAAACTGCTGATCGCTAAAGCCATGATTGGCCTCAAAACACTTAGGCTAAAGGGAGGCGATGTAGCGATCTATAGCAATGTCTTCGATGAGATCAAAGCCATTTCCGATCATGGAATTACCTACGAAATCATACCCGGTATCACCACCGCTTCAGGAGCTGTGGCTTCCTTAGGGATAGGCCTCACCGGTCGGGGTGTAGCACCTGGTGTGCAGTATCACAGTATGTCTGTTACTCAACCACCGGGCGAAGTGGAGTTAAAGCATTGGGCCTTGACCGAGGATACACTGGTCTTTTATATGTCTACTGCCGCTCTAAAACTATTGACTAAAAAATTACTGGAATACGGTGCCTCACCGGAGAAACCACTGGTGATCATAGAAGATGCTACCAGTCCCATGCAACAAAACCATTTTTACACTTTATTTTCTTTAGCCTTTCATCAGGGTGACCTGGCATTCAAATCACCTTCAATCATCATCATCGGTGACATATTGCAATATTCATTACAATCGGCACAAGAGATATCACCGGATGCCCACACCCTGTTCGAACCAATCAACTCCATCACAAAAAATATTTCAATCCATGTTATCTGAAGGAAAACTCAGGACACTCAACGATTTTATTGAAAAGACTTCCAAAGAAGAGCTCATATGGATCAATGGCTATATCTCAGGATTGATCTCCACATCAATGCCAAAAGACTCCGGGGCTGTCATTCAAAAAAGATTCACTATACTCTATGGCACTGACACAGGCAATTCGAAAAAGCTGGCCATGGAGTTTAATGCTGCCGGCAAAAAACAAGGCGCTAAAGTCAAAGTCGCCAGCATGGACACCTACAAAGCTGAAGATCTCCTGCAGGAAAAAAGCCTGGTGATCATCCTGAGCACCCATGGTGATGGTGATCCACCACCCAGTGCCAAAAAGTTTTTTGATCATCTGATGAGCACAGATCAAAAATATCCTGATTTGGAATTTGCAGTGCTCGCTCTGGGAGATACTTCGTATCCCATGTATTGTAAGGCCGGAGAGGATGTACATCATCGACTGATTGAGTTAGGCGCAACCGCTGTATTTCCAATTCAAAAATGTGATGTAGATTATCAGGCTGATGCCGCCAATTGGTATGACCTTTACCTCAAGTCCTTCCCAACAGAACCAATCAAAACGGTTGCTGTGCAGGCACCCAAGGCATCAGGAGGTAAAAAGTTTTATGCTGGCATCATCAAAACCAATATCAATCTCAATGCAGCGGGCTCCAATAAGCGCACCCATCATATTGAAATCAAAACCATCGAACCCATCCTTTACGAACCCGGTGATGCGTTGGGGGTAATGCCTAAAAATAATGAGGAGACTTTAGAGAAGTTATTTGCAATTCTACCAGTCGACCCTAATTTAAACATCCCCTACAAAGGAGCTGGTCATACCCTGATGGATCTGCTGACCAATAAATTAAATATCTGCCATCTCAAAGAATCTCAGGTCCAGAAATATGCGGACATCGTAGGACAAGCCATACCAAAGGTAAGGATGGACTTGCTGGATTTGATGCGGATCTATCCTATGACACGACCAGCTCAGTTTATCGAATTTGTACATTCACTGACGGAGATGCTTCCCCGATTATACTCCATATGTTCATCGCCCCAGGTCAGGGAATATGAGATCCATATCCTGGTAGGTAAAAACACTTTCACGATCGAAGAAGAAAAGCGCTTTGGACTCGCCAGCGATATGCTGTCATCCCTGGAAGAAGGCAGTGCTTTGGATTTTTATATTCACCGCAACAAATCCTTTAGACTCCCTGCCCCGGATACCGATATCATCCTGATCGGGCCTGGCACCGGTATAGCTCCGATGCGATCATTTATAGAAGAGCGTGATGCTGCCGGAGGATCAGGTCGCAACTGGCTCATCTTTGGAGAACAGCATTTTACTACGGACTTTTTCTATCAGACAGAGATCCAGCAATATGCCAGCAGCGGGACCTTGCAACAGATAGATCTGGCCTGGTCCAGGGATCAAAAAGAGAAAATATATGTACAGGATAAAATCAAAGCAAAAAGCAAGGAGCTCTATGATTGGATCAAAAATGGCGCCCATATCTTCGTCAGTGGTACCCGGTCACCGATGAGCGAAGATGTAGAAAAAGCCATGATTGAAGTCATCTATGCACACAGCGGCAAGAGCGCTCCGGAATCTGAAGCATACTGGAATGACCTCAAAGAATCTGGAATCTATAAAGCCGATGTGTACTGATCTTCAATCTTTGAAAAGAAGCAAACTGAACTTGTAACAATATTATTAACCTATACCGGCATCAATATTTTTAAAAAAAAGAACCCATGTCAAATAATCTAACTCCTGCTGAGAGAATAAAAACCAATAGCGATGGTCTGCGAGGTACGCTCAAGCAAAGCCTTGAAGACCATCTCACAGGTGCCCTGCGTGAAGATGATCAAACGCTCATAAAACATCATGGCATGTATCAGCAGGATGATCGTGATCTGAGAGAAAGCCGTTCGCAGAAAAAACTTGAATGGTTATACTCCTTTATGATCAGACTTAGGCTACCCGGCGGATTTCTGACTCCTGCTCAATGGGTGGCTATGCATCATATCGCCGGTGAGCACAGTACAGGAGTAATAAAAATCACTACCCGACAAACCATTCAACTGCACGGCATTCTTAAATCTCATCTCAAACCGACTTTAAAATCTTTTGCTACGCAAAGGCTCGACAGTATCGCCGCCTGTGGGGATGTCAATCGGAATGTCATCTGCAGCGCTCATCCAAAAGAAAGCCCGGTACACGAAGAGGTCTTTAAGTATGCTGACAAGATCAGTGCGATGGGCATGCCTAAGTCCAATGGATATTATGAGATTTGGCTTGATCGTGAACCATTATTAAAAAAGGAAGATGAAATAGATCCGTTGTACCAGGATCGATACTTGCCTCGCAAATTCAAAATAGCCATTGCCATTCCTCCAAATAATGATGTAGATGTGTATACCAACGATGTTGGCCTGATCGCAATTATTGAGGACAATAAGTTGCTTGGATTCAATATATCCATCGGTGGCGGATTAGGTACTACCCATGGCAACAAAGACACCTACCCTCGCTTAGGTACCGTGATTGGGTTTACTGATACCGAAGAAAAAACCTTAAAAGCAATCTATGAGATCATCACTGTCCAGCGCGACTTTGGCAATCGGGCTGACCGCAAACAAGCGCGACTGAAGTATACCATAGACAAAATGGGCATTGAAAATTTCAAAGCCGAAGTGGAATCGAGATGTGGATTTAAATTAGACGAAGCACGGCCACATACTTTTACAGATCGGACCGATCATTTTGGCTGGCACCAAAATCATGAAGGCAAATGGTACTTCACAGCCTTCATCGAAAATGGTCGTATCGTCGATGAAAAAGTCGCCATAAAAACTGCCTTGTACGAAATTGCACAAACCGGTAAAGCCAATTTTAGATTCACTGCCAATCAAAAACTCATCGTAAGTGATATTCTGCCGGAACACAAATCAGCTATAGAAAAGATCCTGGTCAAATACGGTATGGTAGTTCACACCCTCGAGGCTACGCCCATCCGGCGTAATGCCATCGCTTGTGTAGCCTTAAATACTTGCCCCCTGGCTCTGGCCGAAGGTCAGCGATATCTACCAACTCTGGTTGGAAAAATAGAACCTATCCTTAAAAAATATCATCTCGATCAAGATCCCATCTCCATAAGGATGACAGGCTGCCCAAATGGTTGCGGAAGGCCTTATGTTGCGGAAATCGGGTTGATTGGCACATCCTACGGCCACTATAATCTTCACCTAGGGGGTGATCGTCTAGGCATGCGTCTTAATACCAAATATTACGAACAAGTAGATGAAGATACCATCCTTAATATTCTCGATCCGCTGTTAGAAAAATACAGTAAGGAGAAGAATAATCATGCTTCTTTTGGAGATTTTATCCATGCATATCCGGATTTGGTAAGCCCTCAAGTATAGCCTAACCGAGATGAACATAAACGATCCAAATATTAAGCCCGCCTCATTTGACTTCGATAGATTTCTCGAAGATAAATTAGATGCCCTGAAAACAAATGGATCATATCGTCAATTTCTGACTATCGAAAAAGACAGTAATACATTTCCTCGGTTTATGTACCTTGATGCACAAGGTTGCAAACAGGAAGCGGTCAATTGGTGTACCAACGATTATCTTGCGATGAGCACCCATCCAGGCAATATAGCACGAATCATTTCTTCAAGTACTGTAGCTGGTACCGGTAGTGGAGGTACCAGAAACATATCTGGAAACACCGTTTATCACCAACTATTGGAAACAAAACTAGCCTCCTGGCATGGTCAGGAAAAAGCGCTGGTCTTCAACAGTGCCTATCAAGCCAATCAAACTGCCTTAACTAGTTTGGGCAGACATTTGCCTGACCTGGTATTTATCTCTGACGAAGAAAATCATGCCTCCATGATAGAGGGTATGCGAGCTGTGAACAATAAAAAAATTGTATTTCGTCACAATGATCTCGATCACCTGGAGTTTGTATTAAATTCACTGCCAGAGACCTCCCCTAAAATTATTGTATTTGAAAGTGTGTATTCCATCTCAGGGTCTATTGCTCCACTTAGGGAAATAATTTTGTTGGCCAGAAAATTTAATTGCCTTACCTATATCGATGAGGTCCATGCTGTTGGTTTGTATGGACCTCATGGAGCTGGGCTATTAGAGGCCAATGGGCTCGAAGATAGCGCTACGCTGATCAATGGGACTATGTCCAAAGCTATCGGAGTATTTGGCGGCTACCTGGCAGGCAAAGAGAAGTGGATAGATTTCATCAGAAGCTATGGAAGTGGATTTATTTTTACCACCTCGCTTCCTCCGGCTATATGTGCTGCCGCTTTAACTAGTATTGAAGAGATAGATTCCAATAGTGAGCTCCGTCAAAACTTTTTTAATAATGTGAACTTACTCAGATCGTCGTTAACTGATCACGGGATACCTTTTACCGGTCAGGATACCCATATCACCAACATTCACATTGGAGAAGCTAAACGATGCAAACAGATTTCTGATAGGCTTCTAAAAGATTACGGCATCTACCTTCAACCCATCAATCAACCAACAGTAGTAGAGGGTCAGGAGTGCCTCCGGGTCACGATTACGCCCAGGCATTGTCCTGCTGACATTGCTGCGCTGGTACAAGCACTTCACAAAGTATTGAAAAGAAAAATCATTCTCACCGGAAGAGGATCCAGGCTTTCTAAAGTTCAACTGGACCTCGTAAAAAACAAAATAAAGCGTTGTGTCCCTTTGGTAGAGGTTGAAATAAAATACAAAGAAAGCAAAGGAGATCAGCTGAGTGAGATTCCATTGCATACGCTGGAAGGTTCAGATTTTTTTACAGAAGACATCTTCATGGATCTAAGCCATGGGGAGGCAGACATCGCTGTCCATTCATTGAAAGACATGAGTAGTGACCATTTTTTTGGGAGCAATCATTTTGCTGTGGTCGATCGGGATGAAAAAAGAGACATGGCCATTTTTCATCCTGATATTATGAACAAACTAAAATCAGGCGTACCCATTCGTATCGGCACGTGTTCATTTCGCAGGGAGCATATGGCATTCAGTTTTTTGTCTAAAGCCTTACCTCAATTTGGAAAAAAAATCAACCTGGCCCCAATGCCAATCCGAGGCAATATCGATACCCGACTGCAAAAATTAAATAGTGGCCAATACGATGGGATCATACTCGCCGTGGCGGGTATTCACCGAATGCTGAATAGTGATGAATCAATGCTTTTTCAATCACTCCTGGCTGATAAAAAGTGGATGGTGCTACCCATGATAGATTGCCTTCCAGCACCATGTCAGGGAGCGATTGTGGCGGAAGCTTTGCCTGAAAATGAATTGGCTGTCGAAGTCTTGAATAAAATCAATGACCTGCAATTAAATGTGATCTGCACAGAAGAAAAAAGAATCGGACATCAATACGGGAGCGGCTGTATCCAGAAATTTGGAGTTTCGAGTTTTATGATCGATCATCAAACCGTCTATCTCGCCAAAGGAGTTGCAGAAAATGGCAACGAGTTTGAAGATTGGCTTGGTCTGAATATCCCAGCGGTTGACATCGAACCCAGTGATATGGTTTCTTCTGATGAATTGGGTTATATACCGATGAGGTCTTATCATCCATTGGATTCGACGCTACTTAATAATAATAACCTATTTATTTCTCATGCCGCTTCCATTGACGATATTCAAATATCAACACTCTCAGGTCATAGAATCTGGACAGCAGGTACTGCCACGTGGATAAAACTGGCAGCAAAGGGTCTTTGGGTAGAGGGATGCGCTGACTCTTTGGGATTTGAATCTATTGAAGCTTTATTAAAAACTCAATTAGTCGGGGTTGACCCTAAGGAAATGCTTTTATTGACCAACTCTAAATCCGCTGCCAGGTGGTCTGAGGCAGGGTATCAGGCTTTTGGAACCTATGAGATCAATTATCATTCTAATCTGATCGATAAATATAAGCTGACTGCTGCTAAACTGGTTTTTTGGAATTGTTATGCACACTACGATGCAGTAAAATCCATCCTGACTTCTGACCAGCTACATGCCTGTCTGCCTGGCAAAACCGCTGAAGCGCTGAGAGCCCAAGGCATCGAACCAATTATTTTTCCCACCATCAATGCATTTAATCAATGGAAAAAGGACTATTCCCAAGCGCATTGCGCCGCTTGAGATCAAATGCACTCATCAGGTCTCTGGTCAATCCTATGAGGCTGTCACATCAGAGTTTTATTTTACCATTATTTGTTGAGCAAGATTTGAAAGAACCCAGGCTGGTAAAATATATGCATGGTGTAAAAGTGGAAACGCCATCTTCGATATTCAAAGCTATTGATGATGCTTTAGATTCCGGTATTAGTAAGTTCTTAATCTTTCCAGTCCCTACTTTAAAATCGTCGGTACCATCAGATTTTTCTTTTGCATCAAATGTGGTCCAAGCTATCAAGGCTGCTTATGGTCAAGACATCTGGCTGGCATCAGACCTTTGTTTGTGTAGCTATACCACGCATGGACATTGTGGGATCCTGAGTCCAGCGGGCGACAGTGTACTCAATCATGATTCAGTCCAGGTGTTGGCTGATTATGCTGCCACACTAGCGCAAGCAGGAGTTGATTGTGTAGCACCCAGTGATATGATGGATGGCCGAGTCAAAGCTATCCGAAAGCAATTATTGGCTGCAAATCGCACAGAAGTCGTGATCATGAGTTACTCTTCAAAATTTTCATCACAATGGTACGGGCCTTTCCGCGATGCCTGCCATTCTACACCAAACAGTGCTATACTCAAGGATAGAAAATCATATCAGCTTTCACCTTTGAATACCTCGGATGCGATTAATTGTGCAATTCGAGATGCGGAAGAAGGAGCCGATATTCTGATGGTCAAACCAGCTGGCTTATACACGGATATCATATCTAAAATCAAAGAACGGATATCAATGCCCCTGGCAGCCTACCATGTGAGTGGGGAGTATTCAGCGATTGAGACGATGGCCCATCTGGGTGCGATAGATCGGGCTCAAGCTCATCTCGAAACCTGGAGTTCATTACAACGTAGCGGTGCCGATATCATCATATCCTATGCAGCAATGGAAGCTAAAAAATGGATCGAAAACTATGAATATTAATACATTCACCGTATGAGAATCTGTTCGATTACCCTTCTGGTGATATTGGCAAAAACTAGCTGGGCACAACAAGCCCCTTCCGGTGAATGGGCATCCATACTCGTCTCCGTAAAACTTAATGAGCAATGGGCATCGGTGACGGATTTTGGATATAGGACCATAGGATCTGATTTTAGGTACTATCAAAATTATTTTCGCACCGGAGTGAGATACAGCCTCGATCGGCATTGGAGCATGGCAGGCGGCGTTGGTTTTTTCAATAGCAAAATTTCTTTTGCAAAAGATACCCGCGAATTCGGTCATGAAGTTAGACTGTGGCAGGATGTTTATCGTCTTTCTCCATTGAAAAATAAATGGATATTAAATCACAGATTCAGGCTGGAAGAGAAACACTTTGATAAAACATCGACCAGAGATCCTTATTATTCCCTCCGTTTCCAATATCGATTGTTAGGCGGATATCGCTTTTCTAAAAACTGGAACCTTCAACTAGGGCCTGAATGGATGGAAAATCTTATCAGGGAAAAGATTCTATTGGATCAGGTAAGATTATATGCCCTATTAGCTTATCAGTCCTCAAAGGGTTATGGGATTACATTGGGATATTTTTATTCTATGAGAAAAGCATACGATCAGCATGTTTATACTATTGCCCTTTCTAAAAATGTACAACGACATGTCCACCTCCAGCAATAAAAATACCTTGTTCCCCATCTTTGTGAAGCTCTCTGAGATTCAGTCATTGATCGTAGGTGGTGGAAATGTTGCCCTCGAAAAACTTCACGCCATTGTTGCAAATTCGCCGCAAGCAAATATTGAAGTCGTCGCCCCAGACATCAGACCTGAGATCATCACTTTGGTACAGTCACATCCCCATTGTAAAATCATTCAGAGAAAATTTGAGCCTGGGGACTTGGACGGGAAGGACCTTATTTTCCTGGCTACGGATGACCCACAATTGCATCATGACATCAGATCCATGGCATCCGCACGCCACCTGCTCGTCAACACAGCTGACAGTCCTGACCTTTGTGATTTTTATTTGTCCAGCGTAGTTCAAAAAGGTCATCTCAAGCTGGCTATTTCCACTAACGGCATGTCACCCACGGCAGCCAAACGAATCAAAGAGATGCTGAATCATGCATTGCCGGATTCACTCGATACCACCATCATGAATCTGCATGAAATTAGAAAAAATCTTACGGGAGACTTTCAATACAAAGTCAAGGTGTTGAATGATATCACGAAAGTCATGGTGGAACAAAAAAATGAAAAAGCAGCCCGCCAATGGAGAAGGATAGCCAGCCTGTCCTTGCTGGTGTTTGCCTCGATGTTGATCGGTTATTTTTTATTCTCCGTCATCAATCTCAAAGAAATATCCGATAGAGGTTTTGATATAGTAACCCACCTGGACAAAAGCTTTTATATCATGATAGCGGCAGGGTTCCTTGCACAAATGGTAGACGGATCTCTGGGCATGGGGTACGGTGTCACCAGTGCCATTGTATTGCTTTCCGCAGGAATCAGTCCTGCTGCGATCAGTGGTAGCATTCACACCGCGGAAATGTTTGCCAGTGGAGCATCGGGATACAGCCATTACAAATTTGGCAATGTCAATAAAAAACTTTTCAAAGCCCTGGTCATCCCGGGAGTAGTTGGTGCCGTAGCCGGTGCATTGATATTGGTCTATTTCGGCAATGCCGAATTCAAATGGTTGCGCCCGGCTATGGCTTGTTACACGCTTTTTTTAGGTGTAAAGTTTTTTATCAATGCATTTGCCGCGCCCAAGCCTAAGAAAAAATTTAGATATTACCGGACCTTGGCTGGGTTTGGAGGATTTTTGGACTCGTTTGGTGGAGGTGGCTGGGGACCTATCGTCACCAGTACACTGGTCAATCAGGGACGAAGCATTAAATATGTGATCGGGTCAGTGAGTCTTACTGAATTCTTTGTCACTATGGCCAGTGCATTTACTTTTTTCACGCTCTTAGGTATGAGTCATTGGAAGACCATATTGGGGTTGATCATTGGAGGATTGCTGGCAGCTCCTATTGCAGCACAATTCGTAGGAAAACTACCTAAAAAGACCTCCTACATTTTATTGGGTATCATCGTCATCATCTGGAGTTTGAGAATATTGATGACCATGTAGGTTTTTTTCAAACATGAGTTTTATCAAGCTAGACACCTACCCTGGTCAATTTGGCCATATAAAATCCATCATACCCAAACTCCGATGGCCACAGATGCTTTTCTTCTACCAACTGAAATGTTGGGTTGGCTTTTAAAAATAGCTGGATCTGGTCTTCGTTTTCTTCGGGGAATAAGCTGCAGGTGACATAGACCATCTCACCACCTATTTTGACCATACGGCTATAACTTTGCAAGATATGCTCTTGCTTGAGTTTGAGGTCTGCTATGTATTCAGGGGTGATTCTGTATTTAGCATCAGGATTGCGTCGTAGCACACCGGATCCACTACAGGGTACATCGAGCAAGAGTTTATCAGCTGTACCTTCCAGTCTTTTGATGACCTTATTATTTTCAATCCAACGTGCTTCAATGATCTGGGCACCTGCCCTTTTGGATCTTTTTTTAAGATTTTCAAGTTTGTATTGATCGGTATCCAGGGCAACGATTCTCCCTTTGTTTTGCATCAGAGCAGCCAGGTGCAGGGCTTTGCCACCGCCTCCTGCACATGCATCTATCACCCAATCACCGGGAGCGGGTTTCACGAATAAACCTACTTGTTGCGAAGCATAGTCCTGTACTTCGACCCAACCTTCTTTAAATATTTGACTTGCGAACAAATTCATTCTTTGTTCTACTTCGACCCCATGTTTATTGTCCAATACCTTGTATTTGATCAGCACATCACTTAGATAATTGGTCACTTCTGGGGTCGCCGCCTTAAGAGAATTAACCCTGAGCACCATGGATGCAGGCAGGTGCATGGCCTTCATTTCTTTATACCACCTTTCCCCAACTGTTGGCGTCCATGCTCATCCAGTACTTCAGGAATAGAATATTGGATGGCAGGTGACTTTACTCCTTCGCGATAATTGGATAAAATCGACTTTTTATCGGTCGCTTTAAACTCCCGCCACTCCGGTAGTTCCAGGCCGTTGATGACCAGCCAGGCACCCAGCACAGACCAAAAATCTGTTTTACCCGGAATGGCATGCAGGATCGAGATATAATGCCTGGTGATATCATAGACATTTTCCGCTATGATCCCCCGATCACGTTTTCCAAATTTGGGATTTGATTTAAAACAACGCTCGAGCACCTTATCTACAGGTCTATGCTCGAGTAGGACTTCTTCCAAAGATTGTACAATAGAGAAAGCAAGGGGTCTATGAAGTTTGTATTGGCTTGACATTAAAGGACAAAATTGCAAAAAATGAGGTTAACATTATGTTGAATAACTCTAAGGAGGTTTTTTTGATCGCAAATAACCTCAAAAGTTACTTTATAGATTGAAGCACATGAAAATCAACCCTTTAAAATGTAGTCCCGACAGGAATCGAACCTGTATCAAAAGTTTAGGAAACTTCTATTCTATCCATTGAACTACGGGACCGTTGCACATTGGGAGCGCAAATATCTCCTTCCTACGGCAGTTTTCCAATATTTTTCTGATTCATTTCTCATTATAATTAATCTGATAATCAATAGATTTGTTAGAATTACTTAAATAAAGACACCCTTCCCTACTTTTGTTACTCGATTTTTAAGTTTAAATCATTAGAAAGCCCTTATTACATGCCTGACAAATATGATGTGATCGTGATCGGAGCCGGCACCATGGGCATAGCGGCAACTTTCTACCTGGTGCAAGCAGGGCTCAATGTTCTGGCTTTAGAACAATATTCTATTCCAAACGACCTCAGCTCTCATAGCGGTTATACGCGCATTATCCGCAAAGCGTATTATGAGCATCCGGACTATGTACCCTTGTTACAAAGAAGCTATGATCTGTGGAGCTCGCTGGAATCTTACGCTGACATTCAATTGTACTTTGAGACAGGCATCTTGTACATGGGAGCCTCAACTAGTTCAGTATTGACAGGTTGTAGGCAATCAAGCGAACTGTATAATATCCCTTTGCATCAAATCAGTCATAAAGAAACATATCCTTTTAGTATAGAAAAAGATTGGGATACCTTTATGGAGCCAGATGCTGGCTTTCTCGATGTCCATAAAGCTATAACCAGTTTTTATAATGTAGCAGTAGGTGCAGGTGCCACTATCAGAACGAATGAAAAAGTACTTTCCTGGCAAAATTCCGGTGATGACCTCTTAGTGACAACGAACAAAGATCAATACAGAGCTAAGAAAATTGTATTCGCTACAGGTGCCTGGACCAATACCATCCTTGTTGACCATGCACTTCCATTAAATGTAACCCGACAAACCCTGGCTTGGGTCCAAACGCCTGAAGTTCAAAAATACAGTAGTCCACACTTTCCTTGTTGGTTCATTCATGATCAGGACTATGGCATGTTTTATGGTTTTCCGATTCATGATGCAGGTCAACCTGATGCACCGACAGGTATCAAAATTGCGCTACATGTGCCGGGCGAACCTGCCGATGCTGATCACGTAAACAGACATATCACCGAACACGATAAATCGTTGATGAAATATTTTATACACCGATATATGCCTCAACTTCAGCATTCGAAAATCGAATACAAAACCTGCCTTTATACAAATACACCGGATGAGCATTTTATCATAGATTAC
Source organism: Saprospiraceae bacterium (assembly GCA_016709995.1). NCBI lineage: Bacteria > Pseudomonadati > Bacteroidota > Saprospiria > Saprospirales > Saprospiraceae > Saprospiraceae bacterium. Next base: position 776,201 of record JADJLQ010000001.1, on the reverse strand, counting down.
CTCCCGGGATCTAAGGAGCGCGTGGTGTTCGCAGCGGGATTTAGTGGCCATGGTTTTAAGTTTGCACCTGTGATCGGTGAGATTTTAGCCCAAAAAATTCTCGAACAAACTCATACTTTAAAGGTAGATTTCCTGGGATTGTCCAGGTTCTATCAATAATTCATTCTGAGATGGAACATAAATCGCAACCACTTGCTCTTAGAAAAATATTCATCAATCGCATGATTACCACCATCGCTTATGCTTTGATGATATTGGGACTTGCTTTGGCCTTGGGAATCCTGGGTTACCATTTCATCGCCGAGCTGGCCTGGATAGATGCACTTTATAACGCCTCTATGATTCTTGGCGGCATGGGACCGGTGGATCCATTGACTACCGATGGGGCCAAAATTTTTGCTTCGGTCTATGCCATATCTTCCGGTGTGATTTTGATAGGACTTTTTGGCCTGGTATTGACACCGGTCTTCCATCGGATCATGCATAGACTCCACCTTCAAGAAAAATAATGAACTTACCAGCCATCATACTCAAACCCGGCAGAGACGCATCTCTCAGGAGAAACCACCACTGGATATTCTCCGGAGGCATTCAGAAAACAACCGGCACACCCAAAGAAGGTGATTTGGTCATCATTCAATCATCCAATGGAGAGAGATTGGGCTTTGGCCACTTTAGCGATTCCAATATATCAGTGCGGGTGCTTCAGTTTGGAGCGCAGGATTGGACAGACGAATTTTGGAGCCAGACTATACTTGCAGCTTTCAGACTCAGAGCTGCGATTGGACTCACTGACGATCCGAAGACGGATGCTTATCGTTTGGTGCACGGGGAAGGTGATGGCTTGCCGGGACTGATCATAGACCTATATGGAGTACATGCTGTCATCCAATGTCACACGATGGGAATGTATCAGGTTAGAGAAAAGATCGCAGAAGCACTGGTTAGCGTCTTTGAAGGAAGACTTAAAACGATTTATAATAAAAGCAAAGAATCACTGGGACAACAATCCTCCGTGATTGAAAATGAGTTTTTTTTGGGAGAAACACAGGAAACGCTCATCATAGAACATGGCTATCGTTTTAAAGTCAATTGGGTCACCGGACAAAAGACCGGATTTTTCCTCGATCAGCGGGCCAATAGAAAAATATTGGCAGAGAGGTGCCATGCAAAATCTGTTCTTAATCTCTTTTCATACAGTGGTGGATTTTCAATCTATGCCCTTGAAAGTGGTGCTACGGAGGTAGTATCTGTGGATGTCTCTGCCAAAGCAATCGAACTGACAGAGGACAATGTAGCGCTCATTAAAAATACTGGAGTTACCCACCAAAGCTATTGCCAAAATGTCAATGAATATATCCGCGATTGTGATCTTTTCGATATCATTATATGTGACCCACCTGCATTTGCCAAAAGCCTCAACAAAAGACATCAGGCCCTCATTGGCTATAAAAACCTTAATGCCAAAGTCCTCAAAAAAGTAAAATCAGGTGGCTTCTTATTTACCTTTTCCTGTTCCCAGGTGATGGACAGAGAACTCTTCCAGCAAACTGTCCTGGCAGCTGCCCTGGATTCAAATAGAAAAGTCAAAATTTTGCAACATCTGAGTCAGGGCCCCGATCATCCGACGAATATATATCATCCGGAAGGCTCCTATCTCAAAGGGCTTTTGCTTTATATCGAAGATTGAGCCAGTCTTTCTACGTACAGATTTTCAAATGTCTCCATCGATTTCCTGCGATATTGCATGATCCATCTCGGGTGCGGAAGTGGAACGATTTTATCAAAAAATGATGCACAGCGTTGATTTTTTCAAAATAAGCAAAGTTTTTACCTTCCCCCAGGCAATAGCCGATATCTGTTCTCCCTTGTACCAGTGCCACCTGATCCCGAATATTTTGGAGTATAAATGGCTCTACAGCCTGTTGTAGTTTTTTATCATCATAATAATTGTAGTTGACGCCGTGGAGGACAAATCCCAATGGGCAAAGAGAACTGATATAGAAGGATTTAAAAAACAGTTCCACCCCACCCCAGCCATGGATCACTTTGTAGATAAATTGGGCTGACAATTCCTGTCTTTTTGAAAAATTATTAGGAATACCACATTCTTCCTCCAATTTGATAGGATCAGTAAAGGGTACTCCTGTAAGACCGGCACCAAATCTACCTGGATTGATCCCAAAAATCATAATTCGTGGCTGATTATCCAGGTAGTACTTATTATAATAGGCGGTCATTGTGCGCCGTGTATCCATTTGGGAGTATGGGACTAACCACTCCACTCCTTTTGGCAGTTTTAGGCCTACAGTCTGATCTATTAATCCAAAATGGTGCCTGAGGATATAAGGAGCATGTAACTTTTTAGTGGATTTCATAATCAAAGCGAGATGGTAAGATACTGTAGATCAGTCAAATAGATGTATATTATGAGAAGAAGCGGCACTATTCATAAAATTAAAAAAGCCTTTTGAAAGTTACTATTTCAAAAGGCTCACTGCGGAGAGACAGGAACCATAACCTTTATTCTATATTAGTCCTAAAATGCACTAAAAGAGCTCAAAAGGTGCCAATTATTGAAGTTTATAGACCTATCCCCGGCAATATAGACTAATAAATGCGACAACTATTTCGACAACTATATAAATTTGTCACATGAACAAACCAAGATTCAATTTAAAGAATAAGGCTGAAAGGGAGACTTTAATCTCACTTATATACCGTCCATTTAAAGAAAGATTAGTATTCTCTACAGGGTTAAAAATCCCGCCAAGATATTGGAATTATAAAGCACTCCGAGCTAAAGCTACACAGGACTTCATGGAGCATTCCTTTATTAATTTTGAATTGGATAAGATAGAATCTATGGCAACGGAAATTGCCAGGAAGTATAAGGCAGGAAATAAGGCATTGACAGCTCTTGCATTCAAAAGCGAAATGGACCACCTATATCATGGCAAGCTAACACAATCGACTGTAAAAGATTTTAGTTCATTCATTGACAAATTTGTAGAAGAACGTAGTAAATCTTCACAATATAAGACCGGATCTGTACAAGTGTATAACACCGCAAAAAAGCATTTTAATCTGTTTGCCAGAGCAAAAACTATAAGATTTGAGGATCTCAGCGTAGATTTCTTTCATAAGTTTATCCAGTATCTGTATGATAAAGACTTTTCAAATAATCATATAAATAAGATATTGACTACTATTCGTACTATGCTTAATGATGCGACGGAAAGGGGCTACAATCAGAATTTAGAATACAAGAGCAGGAAGATTAGTGTCTCAAAGACGGTAGCAGATAATATCTATCTAACTGAAAATGAGTTACAAGCACTAATAGTCCTCGACCTATCCAAAAATGAAAGGTTAGATAAAGTACGGGATCTATTTATAGTTGGTTCATATACAGGACTCCGGTACTCCGACTTTTCCATCCTAAAGCCTCAAAATTTAAGATCGCTTGACGGAGTAAAAATATTTGATACGACTATTGAAAAAACAAAGGATCGACTAATCATTCCACTGCACCCGCTTGTTGATCCAATACTAACGAAATATGACAATATACTTCCACAGCCAATCAGTAATCAAAAGATGAACGATTATCTAAAAGAATTGTGTGAATCAGCAGGTATAAATGAAACAATAATAAAAAGAGAACATAGAGGTGGTAAGATGTATGAAGAGTCATATAAAAAGTATGAAATGGTCTCTTCTCATACGGCCCGAAGGTCGTTCGCCACGAATGCGTATAAAGCCGGAGTACCTATGCTAAGCATTATGCGCATTACTGGCCATAAAAGGCCGGAAGTCTTCCTAAAATACATCAAGGTCGATAATGAAGAGAATGCCTTGCTAATGGCTAAACATGCGTTTTTTACAAAGTAATTCTCGAACAATAAAAAAGGGAGTTCCCGAAAAATCAACTTTTTTTCACCTTTTTTCATCTCTTAAATTGTTGATAATCAATCATATAATTTTATCCTAACTAGGATTTAATTTTGAAAGGTTTTTTCTAAAAAGTCTGTGTTATAATAGAAATAAAAGGAGAATAGTAAGTATCTCTTTTTAAAAACTATTATTATGAATATAGTCACAGAACAGCTCGTCGATTGCTTAATAGCCAAATTCAAAGCAGCTATTGAAGAGGTCCTTATTGAGAAGGAATCTGAATCTCCAACTTCAAAACTTGATCTGGGTAATACCAGATACCTAACCAGGATTCAGGTTAGTAAATACCTCAATATAGGTCTATCCACAGTGGATTTATGGGCAAGAATAGGGAAGCTCAATAAACTCGACCTTGATGGTTCACCCAGGTTTGACCGCCAAGAATAGATGAGCGAATCAAAAGCCTTAAAAAGTATAACCACATTGAGGCTATTTCTTCACTTCAAAAGCAATTAAGATGAAGGATAAATTAAAGCTATCTATTGAAGTCCCAGTGCCAAAGCTCTTAATCGATAAATTAAAGCTGGAGTTTGAAAAGGGAGCATATAATAATGCTCTAAAAATCATTACTTCTATGATTCATAGTCACGCTCGGAATGGCGCTCCGATGGCACATCACTTACCATATAGTACACCCTGAAAGGAAAAAATAGTACCTACTAAAAAATACAGTACTGTTTGGACTAAACTTGAAAGTTTGAAGGTTATTGAAGTAAAAAGACTACCAAATAATACAACATACAGTACTGCGAAGCGTAAATGTAAACATTACAGAATTTCACCAAATTGGTTGGAAGATGATGTAGAATACATCCCGCACTTTATCACTACAGCAGACCTAAAAGTCGATGACACCATCGTTTGCACTCAGATTAAGGATGTCTTGAATAAATTGAAAATTGATCATGAATCTCAAATTATTGATAACTTAATTGAGTCAAGATCCAAAGATAGACTAGCTAAGAAATTTAGAGTTGAAAACAATAAACTAAGTTACAAATACCGAAAAAAGCGTTACTCGAAGAGCTTTAAGAAGTATAATATAGAACAGTACCTCAAATTTGAACAAATTAATATTAGGAATGAAATGAGAACTGCTTTATTTTATATTGAAAATCATCTCTACTACATTAGTAAAAGCAATACAAATAATAGAATACATTACAATATAACAACAATACCATCTGAACTATTAGGAGTACTTAAGATAGATAACGAAAGATTAACAGAACTTGATTTAAGTAACTGTCAACCACTATTATTAGGATATATAATAAATAAAACAATTAGTAATAATAAAACTATCCTTGGGGATAGTTTTCTAGTTGATATTATCAATCGGCTAATACCATTATTGTTCCCCTCGCTATTGACTGATAAAGCTGCTTGCCATTCAGATATTTTAGTATTTATTGAGACAACCCAACAAGGTCAATTATATGAATACTTTGCCAATCAGTTATCAGCGGAACTGCCTGATAAAACTCCTGAAGAAAGACGGCAATACGCTAAAAATAGTTTCATCAAGACACTTTATTCCAGCAATAAGTATACCAGCGACGAGAAAGAGGCCTTTTATAGGGTCTTTCCCGATCTTTCAAAATTGATGGAGAGCGTTAAAAATGAGCTTGTAAAGCTATTCATCGAACATGAAAGAACAGGCATGAATCCAGATTTGGAAAGATATACCCACTCAAAAAACAAGAGTATAAAAACTCCTTTCATAGCTGGCAATGATTATTTACCCATTATTCTTCAGGAGCTGGAAAGTAAAATCTTTATAGAAACTTGTTTGCCCAAATTATATGAAAATGGACTATCTGTGCTACCTAAGCATGACTCTATTTTATGTAAAGTGAGCGACTATCAGAAGGTAAAAGAGATATTTGCTTTGGAGTTAGATCTTATCTTTGGACTAGCAGGCTATCACATTAAGACAAAACATGGTAAAGAGATACCTATTTGCCAGTCTATTTGTAGTAATATCCAGGTAGATGCAGCCTAAGTCAAGTGAGCAACTTTAATAAATCTGTAGTTCCGTTATTATTACTATAGAGAGGGCTCAAAAAATGCTTTACGAGCGATTTAGACTACAATTCGACCATTCCCTTCAACTACGGAGAGATCGTCGCCCACAGAGGCTCATATGAAGCCTTAAGGGCATTCAATCACATAATTAAGAGCCGATATTATCTAAATTATTGACTACTAGCCTGATATATTCAAAATTCATTGATTTTTCCTTTGTACTATTCTGGAATACTGGGGTCAGCTTGAAACGGGATAGGGGGTGAGCTTCAGCGGAATTTACAAAGAAGGCACTTTCTTTCATTGGATAGCTTCTAAGGCTGAGTTAATGGGCGGCGGCTTCCGATTTGGGCCAAAGATTCTGATTTTGGCAAAAAACTGCATCTTGGATATTGATTTTTCTTTTCTCTTTCATTTATTTAATCTTCAGGGTTCTAATTCAATCGCATTAATTAGAGGTCATTTAGCCTTTCAAGATTTGCAGTTTCTTATCCTTTCTTGCATTATTGATAAAGCCGATAATTGCAAAATGTGAGTGTTTACAATAGGCAGCTTACCTTTCATCATTCTAGATGATTTTCCAGCACAATTAATCACTCGATCCTTGACAGCTTTTAGAGTTTCCAAACTAGTATCTCGATCTATAGTATTCCATTTGTTAAACCACCCTTTGTTTCTATAAAATATTTCGATATCATTTAAATTTGTCGTATTTACACCAAGCATCAATCCTTCATCCAGCCAAACAATACAATAATTTGGGTCAAAATTAACTTGACTAAACCTGTCTCTCATGATTAAATTAAATTAGGTGCGCGGTAAAGTTAATGTACAATTGTACGATTTAAAGAATAAATTCTTAGCTACAGTCTGACATTCAATGCAATTTCCTCCGCACATTCCTTAAGACTCTCTTTTTCACCCATATCACCCACCACCTTTATTTCATACAAAGATGTACTCCGATTATCCTTCATGAAGTAATACATGACACTACATTTTCCTTCAATGGGACTGGATACTTTTAGATAAAGTGATTTACCAGCCTTGTTATATTGCTTAAATGAAATCAACTTGTATCCTTGAGTAAGAGAGCCCAAATTATCGGGTTCCGCACCGACAGTCTCGTTAAAAAATGCTTCATCTAGTGACATAGGCTCAGAAGCCGTATAGCAAGACACTGTCATAGAGGAGTATTTGACATATCCTTTAAGTCCAGTAAGTAGAATCCAATGACATCAGGATTTACTTCATGTACTACATCGAATAGCTCACTATTGGCTTCATTTGGAAAGGGATTGTAAATGAAAATTCATTGTTCAATACAACCCTGGATTCATTTGGGTCATTGCATTCCGATAGCATTAAGATAAGTATCGCAGCAATCCAATAAAAAGGTAGGATGATTCTCATATTCATAAATTAGCCTAATACACACTATTCCAAACATTCAAAGGTCTATTAGACTTGAAACCTCAAATTTGATAGAAATGTGGGTCAATCCTACCCAAAGAAGGGTATATTCTTGGCCTAAGTTGATTACAATTGTATTGGTCATATCTTTCTTCATTATTGTTTATGCAATGTTGAAGGATCTATAAAAGGACAAGGCCCAAAATATTGCTAATTTCAAAGCTATAATAAGACCCAAAAAAAAGCTCTACAAGCGATCCATGTTGCCATTCGACCATTTCCCTTAACCGTATAAAAATCGTCGTTACTACGGCCCCAGGAGAAGCCTTAGAGGCATCCTAAAAGACCTATTATCGCAGGTTAGCAGATCAGGAGATGACCACAGAAAAACCTTGGGAATTGTAATGTCAATAAAGGTTGTACTACTTATCAGAGTGGTGAAGCCTTGTCAATAGGGAACTTCTCTCATATAAATTTGAAAAAGCAGGCTAGTGTACCGTTTATAATCTAATATATAATTTAAACTGCCTTCTACTTTTTTTATCTAACTTGTAAATGTGCTCTTGAATTTTTGAATATGAATAAATTATCAGATTCCGTACTCCAAAGATTGATATACATAAAATATTTGTTGTACCAGGCTAATAATCAAAGAGGATTGCCCAGACCATTTTCATCAACAGCCATTTTATCATTGCATGATTTAGTAGAGATCTATTTTCAATTAGCCAATGAGAAATTGGAATTATATATTAAGAAGCCTAATGCCAAAATTCTTGAGACCTATCATTTTGAAATCAATAAATATTTGATAGCGAATAAATCGCAAACTATTAGTAATCAATACATTAAAAAACTCAATGAATTAAGAAATCAATTAAAACATACAAGCATTTTTATTGATGATACAGATATTAAGTCATTATATGAAGAATCAGAACGGCTAATTAAGACTTTTACTCCTCTAATATTTGATTTACATCTGGAGGATGTTTCTATGGCCGAATTAATTAATGACAAAATTATCAAAAAGTATATGATAGAAGCTGAAAGTCAAATTATGGCCAAGGATTTCGATAAAGCGTTAGTTAGTTTAGCAAAGGCATTCTGTGAATACGAAGGCCAAGCACTTGATTACAGAGATCGTTTTGGAATTAAAATGCATTCGCCTTATACCCCAAAACCTGATTTACCTTCCAATTTTATGAACATAACTGACCATAATATTAAAAAGACATTTGAGGGGTCATTTAAAATCATGAGAAAAATAATATCTGAATTAGAAAAAGAGATCATATCCATTAAAAAAGTCATTCTGCTAGGTTATGATGTTAAGTCATATTTTATTTTCAAACAAATTGCCCCATTTGCTACGAAAATAGCATCGCTAAACGTAAATAATCAATATGATATACGGATTGAAGTTTATAATGTAGAAGAATTGAAGAAAGAACATTATTCCATAGAGCAACTCAGATTTTGTTTTGATTTTGTCTTTGACTCAGTAATAAGGGAACAGGAAATAGAAAGTATGAACGTAAGAAATATTCAATATAAAATTATGTTAGAAAGAATGAATCAATCTAAAGCTTCTGGAACAGATTAAGCCACAATCCTTAAAAGATCAATTTAAAAATTCGCTATAAATTCGCTGTTTATGCAATGATGAAGCATAGATAATAGACAAAGTAGCATCATGCCACACCAAGACTTGTTTTTAAATCGACTAAAATTTGATTGGACAATTCAACATCTCTTATTGAAACGAAAAGGTCGGTTCCATGAATTAAACTATTCCTAAAAGAAATTAATTCAATTAGATTGTTTTTTAGCTGCAAATTAATTTTGCCTTCCTTATATAAAATATTAACAAGTTTAGACTTAGCAATTCTTTTTCTTTTCGCACTATCATAATCAGTAACATCTGGGTATACAATAATTGTACCGTATTTTTCAAGTATATATTCAATATTATTGTAGTGCATTAGAAAAGCTTCGAGGCTGCCGCTTTCATTCGCCTTGTCCTTCGTTGTAATATCTCTAAGTTTATTACTTGCCAACTCAATACTATTCGGGTTCAATATTTTTATCACAAATGAAACTATAATGATTAGGTCTGTTAAAATTGTAGCCACAGATAAATTGATCAAATAATCTAAAAGACTTGCATATTGATACTTTTCAGCAACGATAACTAAAAAGCAAAGCGCAATAGAAATTAAAGTCGTTATACTAATGCTTTTGATAGAACCGAAATAATCTGTCTTTAATAGAAAAATGATCTCTTCCAACGTTTCATCCCGTTCTGCTTTTCGATCAAGTTCATTTCTTAAGAAAATGTAACCAGTAATAATCAGTCCAAAAATTGCCGCAATAACCTGTGAAGCTGAAGAAAACAAATAGAGGGTTTGATTTTCATTTAGGTAGAAGATAGGATTAATTGAATAGATAATAATACTCAGAGCACTAAGGCCTAGCCAAATAAAAAGATTCGGATTAGAACTTTTCTTGAATTTCATTCTTAGCAAAGCATTGAATTTTTCAATCATGAAATTTTGCATTTTTTTAAACATAACAGCTATGTTTCGGGCGCTTTGTGATGGTGGGAATTTTTAACACTAAACTTCCGTAATTTCAGGAATGGTCTTTCAGATTAATTTGGTCTGATCGAAATAGTCTATCCATCTTTTATCAATGGTTTCGGAAATTCTGGTTTCATTGCCTATCTTTCGTTTATCATATTTAAAATTAATGCCATTTTAGTATAAATTTTATTCAATTGATATCCATTTTATCATTATGATGGTCTAAATTTAGTTTATTGTCAGTATTTTGGCTCATTCAGAGGACCTTTTATTTGTCGGTTTTGAGCGATCCGACCTCTTGTTGGATGGCATACCATTAAAAATCAAAGAAAGCCTCTCTGAACCGTACTCACGAGGTACTAGAGGTCAATATTAGTCAGAATTTGGCCCAAATATTGCTTTTCAAACCCTCCTGCAAGACTAGCCACCCTAAAACCATTCATTTTCTTACCTTCGGATCAATAAACCGAACCCAATCCATGTTTGAACAAACCTTCAAAAACATCGACGATATCCTCCACAAGGATGCAGGCTGCGGTAGCGAACTCGACTATGTAGAGCAGACCTCCTGGGTGCTATTCTTAAAGTACCTGGATGATCTCGAAAAAGACAAAAAAACAGCCGCAGAACTTGCTGGCAAGACCTATGATACCATCATTGAGCCACAATATCAGTGGAGCAAATGGGCTATGCCAAAAGACAAAACTGGCAATCTGGATCATCACAAAGCCATGACAGGTGATGACCTTACTGATTTTGTAAACAATAAGCTCTTCCCTTACCTCAAGAAGTTCAAGACCTCTGCCGAGAGTGCAGATACGATACAATACAAGATCGGAGAGATATTTAGTGAGTTAAAAAACCGCATTCAGAGTGGGTACAATCTTCGCGAGGTGATTAATCGCATCGATGAGCTACGTTTCCGCACACATGCAGAAAAGCACGAGATGAGTCACCTCTATGAGGACAAGATAAAGAATATGGGTAATGCTGGACGCAACGGTGGAGAGTATTACACCCCCAGGCCATTGATTAAGACCATAGTCAAAGTGGTAGCACCTAAGATCGGAGAGAAAATATATGACGGTGCAGTAGGTAGTGCAGGCTTCCTCTGTGAGTCATACGAATATCTCAGACATAGCAAAGGCAAGCCAGAAAGCATTACTACCAAGGACATCGAAACCCTTCAGAAAAAGTCCTTCTACGGTAAAGAAAAGAAGTCCTTGGCGTACATTATAGGCATTATGAATATGATCCTGCACGGAGTAGAAGCTCCCAATATCATCCATACCAATACCCTTGCCGAGAACCTTGCTGATATCCAAGAGAAAGACCGTTACGATATTGTCTTGGCTAATCCTCCCTTTGGAGGTAAAGAACGTGCCGAAGTTCAACAAAACTTCCCGATCAAAACGGGTGAGACAGCTTCATTGTTCTTACAACACTTTATTAAAATACTCAAGGCAGGTGGTAAGGCTGGTGTGGTTATTAAAAATACATTTTTGAGTAATACTGATAATGCTTCTGTGGCTTTGCGTAAACAACTATTAGAAAGTTGCAACCTGCATACTGTGTTGGATTTACCTGGAGGCACTTTTACGGGTGCTGGGGTAAAAACAGTGGTATTGTTTTTTGAAAAAGGAAGTGCTACCCGAAAGATATGGTTTTACCAACTAAATCTTGATAGAAACCTCGGCAAGACCAATGCCTTAAATGAAAAAGATTTAGCCGACTTCATTGAGTTACAAAAAACAAAAAAGGACAGCGAAAACTCTTGGAGCATTAATATAAAAGACATTGACCAAACTACTTATGATTTGAGTTCAAAAAACCCTAATAAAAAAGAAGAAACCGCTTTACGACAACCGCTGGAGATTTTGGAAGAAATGAAAGCACTGGACGAGGAAAGTGCAGATATTTTAAACTCAATTTTGGAACTAATATGATACAAGACGAGGGGCTGAGACTGCCGAATGGTTGGGAACTAAAAAAGCTAGGTGAGGTCTGTGATACTGGTGCAGGTGGAACACCATTAAAAGCACATAAAGACTATTACGAAGGTGGAACTATTCCTTGGTTAATGAGTGGTGAAGTAAGCCAAGGTGAAGTTTTTGAAGCTAAAAATTACATTACTGAGAAGGGATTAAGAAACTCATCTGCAAAGTTGTTTCCTATAAACACTGTGCTTGTCGCAATGTATGGAGCAACAGCTGGGCAAGTTGGTATTCTAAAACTTGAAGCTTGCACAAATCAAGCTGTGTGTGGCATACTACCTAATGAAAAAACAATCCCAGAATATTTATTTTACTGTTTTCTTTCAAAAAAGCAAGATTTAGTTGCACAAGCAGTTGGTGGAGCACAACCTAATATATCCCAAATAAAAATCAGAAATACTAAAATCCCTCTTCCACCCCTTCCCGAGCAACAACGCATCGTAGCCATATTAGATAAAGCCTTTGCCGCCATAGCCAAGGCAAAAGCCAATGCCGAACAAAACCTCAAAAACGCCAAACAACTTTTTGAAAGTTATTTGCAAGGGGTGTTTGAGAATGGGGATTGGGAGTTTGTGAAACTTTCTGAAATGGCTACTGATATTTCAGATGGCGACCATATGCCTCCGCCTAAATCTGAATTTGGTTTACCATTCATTACCATTTCAAATATCAATAAGCAGACCCATAAAATTGACTTTTCTGCCACATTCAAAGTGCCAGAGAAATACTATGATGATTTAAAGCCAAATAAAAAACCAATTAAAGGAGATGTTCTTTACACCGTTACAGGTTCTTACGGAATACCCGTTTTGATTGAAGATGATTTCAGATTTTGTTTTCAACGACACATTGGTTTAATCAGACCAAGTAAAAAACTTGATAGCAAATTGCTTTATTATTGGATTTTATCTCCACAAGCAATTTCACAAGCAAATGAAACGGCAACAGGAACAGCACAGAAAACGGTTTCCTTAAAGTCATTAAGAAATTTCAACTTCCCCTATATTCCATTCAAAGAACAACAAACCATCGTCCGCCAATTAGATGCCCTGCGAGCCGAAACGCAAAAGCTGGAATCGGTGTATCAAAAGAAAATAGAGGATTTGGAAGAACTGAAAAAGAGTATCTTGCAAAAGGCATTTGCGGGGGAGTTGAAAATTGAAAAATTGGAAAGCGTTAACTAATATGGAACACGAATCAAAAAGTATCATGTATGAACATTCTGCTGCAAAGGTTAGGCTTTTAAAAGAATACATATCTGCCTATCTTGGTATTTTATCAAATGCGGATTGGATTAAAGCAGTATTTCTATATGACTTGTTCAGTGGACCAGGCATTTATGATAATGGAGGTGAAGGCAGTCCAATTGTTTTTTTGAATGAGATAGTTAATGCGCATGAATCAGTTGCAAGACCAAGAAACAAACCCACAAAGTTTAATTGTTTGTTTAATGACTTGGATAAACAAAAAATAACTAACCTACAAAACAACATAACCGCAAAGAAATTAGACATTTCTAATTTTGGAGCGATCAAATATCGTACAGAAGATTATAAGGCTATTCTTGCTGAAATAAGAAAGGAAATAAATCAATTCAATAATGAAAGAGGGTTTGTATTTATTGACCCGTATGGATATAGTGAGGTTTCTTTAAATGACATTTACGATTTGACAATCACTGGGAAAACTGAAGTTCTGTTATTCATGCCCACTCATCACATGTATAGATTTAAGGACAATGGAACTCCTGAATGCTTAATAAGATTCATGGAAGACTTGGAGATTTCAGATAAGATAAGGGGGGTAGATGGCTTAGAATTTATTGACATTGTAATGAATGGTTTTCAATCCAAGTTGGGGGATAATGTTTTTGTAGATTCATTCGTTATCAAACGGGAATTAAACCAATTTTTTTGTCTATTCTTTTTTACTTCTAATACTTTAGGATATTTAAAAATGTTAGAAGCAAAATGGAAGATAGATAGAGAAGACGGAAGAGGTTGGCAAGGGGTACAAACGAATAATTTATTCAGTCAATCAAGTGAGATTGCAAACACCGATAAGTTGCAAAAATTAATTATTAAATATCTTCAAAGTGGATCAAAGACATCCGGAGAATTGTTTGAATTTATAATACACAATAGATACTTACCAAAGCATGGCACTGAAATTTTAAAATCATTGCAAGATTCATTAGATGTAACAGATGAGACAGGAAATCGACCACCTAAAGGGGCATTTTATATAAGTTATTCTAACTTTAAAGAAAATCCGAATAAGGCAATTATAAAATTAAAGTAATGGCACAATCAAGCATAGAATGGACTGAAATGACTTGGAACCCAACAACGGGTTGCGATAAAATTTCCGCAGGTTGCAAATTCTGCTATGCCGAAGTAATGGCAAAACGCCTGACAGCAATGGGCGTTGAAAAATATGCCAACGGGTTTGAGTTGGCTATTCACGAAGATGAATTGAAAACGCCATACACTTGGAAAAAGTCGAAAATGGTATTTGTCAATTCAATGAGCGATTTATTTCATAAAGATGTACCTATTGAGTTCATTCAAAAGGTGTTCAGGGTAATGAAAGAGAATCCGCAACACGTTTTTCAGATTTTGACCAAACGAGCTGATGTGCTTTTGTATTACGACAAAGAAGGTTTGTTAGAATGGACACATAACATTTGGATGGGTGTTTCTGTTGAGAGTAAAACATTCATGAAACGTATTGACTTATTACGCCAAACGAATGCAAGAACAAAGTTTTTGAGTTGTGAGCCGCTAATCAGTCCATTATCAGATTTGAACCTGAAAGGAATTGATTGGGTGATTGTGGGTGGTGAGAGCGGAAGAACTCCACGCCCAATGAAAAAAGAATGGGTAATGGAAATTAAGGAACAATGCAAACAGGCAGATATAGCGTTTTTCTTTAAACAATGGGGTGGAACAAATAAAAAGAAAACAGGTAATCTCCTGAATGGTAAAAAATATTTGGAAATGCCGGAAGTAATAGAAACAGAATGAACGAAGCAGAAACACGAGCAGAACTCATAGACCCCAAGCTAAAGGCTTGCGGCTGGGGCGTTGTAGAAGGCTCTAAAATCCTTCGTGAATATTACATCACCGCTGGTAGGATTCAAACTGGTGGGCTGAGAGCTAAAAGAATAAAGGCAGATTATGTATTGGTCTACAAAGGAATAAAGCTGGCCATTGTAGAGGCTAAAAGCGATCAGCAGGAGGTTGGTGAGGCAGTAGCCCAAGCAAAAGAATACGCTCAGAAACTTGACCTGGATACCACCTATGCCACCAATGGGAGAGCTATCTATAGTATCTCATTTAGTACTGGCCAGGAGGGCCTTGTAGACCAATATCTGACACCCGATGAGCTGTGGAATAAGACTTTTACCAGTCAAAATGAATGGAGAGAAAAGTTCGCTGCCATACCATTTGAAGATCGTAGTGGTACTTGGCAGTTAAGGTATTATCAGGAAATAGCTATAAACAAGACCTTAGAAGCTATCGCCTTTAAAAAGAATCGCATATTATTGACACTCGCCACTGGCACAGGCAAGACAGCTATCGCATTTCAGATTGCTTGGAAACTGTTTCATACCCGATGGAACCTAAGGTTTGATGGTAGTCGAAGACCCCGTATCCTGTTTTTAGCAGATAGAAATATATTAGCTGATCAGGCTTACAATGCATTTTCTGCCTTTCCTGAAGATGCCCTGGTGAGAATCAAACCAGATGAAATAAGAAAAAAGGGTGGTGTCCCTACTAATGGCAATATATTCTTTACCATCTTTCAGACCTTTATGTCGGGCGTTGATCAGGATGATAATGCTGCACCTAACTTTGGAGAATATCCACCTGACTATTTTGATTTTATAGTCATCGATGAGTGTCATCGTGGGGGTGCTAATGATGAAAGCAATTGGCGAGCCATTATGGACTATTTTTCTCCAGCCGTTCAATTAGGTTTGACAGCCACTCCTAAGCGAAATGACAATGTAGATACCTATAAGTATTTTGGAGATCCAGTATATGTGTATTCACTCAAAGAGGGTATCAATGATGGCTTCCTGACCCCTTTCAAAGTAAAGCGTATTAAGACCACCCTGGATGACTACATCTATACCAGCGATGATCAGGTCATCGAGGGTGAAATAGAACAAGGTAGATTGTACACAGAGCCAGATTTTAATAAAAGGATCGAAATTCTTGACAGAGAAGCTATAAGGGTAAAATTGTATTTGGACAACTGCATTCAAAATGAGAAAGCGATTGTTTTTTGTGCTACCCAGGATCATGCTGCCGTCATCAGAGATCTTATAAATCAATACAAAAAATCAGAGGAACCTAACTACTGCGTCCGTGTCACAGCCAACGATGGTGATCTTGGAGAGCTATATCTAAGAGATTTTCAGGATAATGAAAAAACCATTCCTACTATTTTGACCACTTCTCAAAAGCTGTCTACTGGGGTTGACGCAAGGAACATAAGGAATATCGTTTTATTGCGTCCTATTAACTCCATGATCGAGTTTAAGCAAATAGTCGGTAGAGGTACTAGGTTATTTGACGGCAAAGAATTCTTCACGATCTATGATTTTGTCGATGCTTACCATCATTTTGCGGACCCCGAATGGGATGGCGAACCAGTAGAACCCGTATCAGTTGGACCTCCTGGTCCAAATCCAAATCCTCCCAAACCTATTGATCCAACTGTTCCTCCCTCCGAACGAGAGATTCCTAAAAGAATTAAGGTTAAGCTACGTGATGGCAAAGAGCGAGAGATTCAGTACATGATGTCCACCTCATTCTGGAGTTCCGAAGGAAAGCCTATTTCAGCTGAAGAATTCCTCCACAATCTATTTGGCAGCCTTCCAGACTTCTTTAAAAGCGAAGAAGAGCTTCGGACTATCTGGAGCAATCCGCTCACCAGACGCACCCTATTAGAGAAATTAGACGAAGCGGGCTTTGGCAAAGAAGAGTTGAACACCTTACAAAAGCTTATCGATGCTGAAAAAAGTGACCTGTTTGATGTGCTGGAATATGTCTTTAACAGTGAAATCAAGCCCATGACCAGAGAAGCCAGAGTCGCTGCTGCCCAAGCCACCATTTTTGCCTTACTCAATGACAAGCAAAAGGAGTTCATAGAGTTTGTATTAAGCAAGTACATCGAAACAGGTGTAGAAGAGCTAGACCAAGAAAAACTACCTATTCTATTAACCAATAAATATCAGTCTTTTGAGGATGCAGGGACAGTCCTAGGTGATCTGTCTAAGGTTAGGGATTTGTTTATTGAGTTTCAGCGATATTTGTATGATAAGAGGGTGGGATAAAATTTAACCCAACTGTCAGATCTTATTTAATCTATTGCACATAAATTACTCAATTAGTAATTTATGGACACTTTTTAGATGTTCCATAACATTTAAACCAATTTGATTTATAAAGGTTTTGGCTTGAAATTTTGGTGAGGCATCTAGTATATATAAGAGGCAATCTTCAATTAAATAGTCCATAAGATTTAATAGTTTATTATCAATAGGCATTCTGTACCCGTTATGGACTAACTTGGATCTTAATCCAAAAATTTGACCAATCGCAAATAGTTTATCTATTTCTCCCATGTTAATGGTATAGACTTTGGAGAGGATGTGCCTTATTGGTTTAATATCAGTAGATTTCTTCATGCACAAAGTTTCTAAAGAAATCCACTTTGCAATAAAGCTGTCAGTTTCTTCCATTGAAAATGACTTTAGATACCAATTAGTAGAGAGTATAATTTTATTACGTATGTAATTTTTGTTCAATTTTTCAACTAATTCACCTGCTTTTATTAGAGTATCATTTGAAATAAATGCTCCAGATATATCTTCGAACAAAGGCATTCCATGAACTCTTCCAGAAACCGTAAATTGTATTGGACTATAATAAGTATAATCAGTACTGTTTGTAATTATATGTCTCAATATAGCATTTTTGCCTAAAGATAAAGAAGATATTCCAGCATAGCCGTTTAATACAATTTCTGCTTGTAAACTTTGAATATTTAACTCTTCGTCCCGCATGAAACATACCATCAAAAATCCTATTTCTGAGATAGTGTTCTTTATGGACACACTAGCTTTCTCTGATCCAAATGAATACATTTTATGTTTTTTTGGAAATTCTAACTTACCATAAAATATTATAATAATATAAGTGGCAGTAATTAATTTAATAGGATCATCATTAATTTTATATTGAGATTTTGGTAGAGTAATTTCAAAGGCTGTGAATGCTATTCTTGATTTTACGCCTTTTTGATTCCATGAATCAGGAAATATTCTGTTTAATCCTATTTTACCTTTTTGTGTATGTAAATACATAAGAATAATTTATGGGCTTGATTTAATATTTAATAAACTTCGAATTGAAATAGATTTGGAAATTTGTCTAGTATTGGTCGTTCAAACATTTTGTTTCTTTATCATCATTTTGAATTCCTGCCAGCATTTTGTTTCGAAAGTTAATCGCTTATCTTGCCATTTATCTGAGGTATTTAAAATTGTTCCTTTCTTATGAGTGGTCGCTTACTTTTTGTGCTTATTTAGTTATGAAAATTAAGCATTTTGATCTTATCTTTTCTTTATGAGTTAAAATGCATTGTTTTAAATTTTGAAAATTCAAAAACCTCACAAAGGGCAAAGATGTACTTAAGCTAAGTTTTGTTTATCATCATCTATTTCTCCAATCTCTACATTGTGTATTTTCGCTAACTCTTCCATAACCATCTCAGTCGTTCCACATATCTTTCCTCATCATTCAAACCAGCATAGCCAACGGTGTAACCATTCTGGACAGCATCCGTTAGTGCAACCTTAAAGTAAAGACAAATAAATAAGGATATACCCTCTAATTTTAAAAAAAGTTCCTCTAATGCGAATTTGCGAGATATCAATCAAATTTTCCTTGTAATGCATTCTTAGCTAATTTGAAGATAATAACACAATCTATAACCATCGTGAAAATTGCTAATGGTGCTCTTATTAAATCCCAAAGTGATGAGTTCGTAAGTATATATGACCAGAAATAAGTATTATGTCCAAATTGCCTCATATGAATTCTAGACATGTATGCAAACCACGAATAAAAAAAGCTCAAAAAGTAGATATTGAAAACTATTAGAATACTTATTAAAATTAATTTAACTATAAGACTAACTTTCATAATATTTTGTTTTTTATGATCACAATAAAAAAGAATTAACATTTATGACATGGCTAAAAGTTTGCAATGGTCTCTATTCTGCTTAAAAGTAGTAATATTCTTATTCAAATCTTGAGTTCACAAGTTTAAATTATTACTCTGAAGTTAGAAGTAAGAATCAAAAAAGCTTGATACGAGAATCTGGACATGATTTAAGGGGTACATCTTATCAATAACCTTTTGTCGTGCCTAATTGCCCCCGTGCTGCCAACACTTGCCATTTGAACTCGTAGTTATCCGTTTGCATTGAGAACCTGCTTTTGTCTTGGCCGAGCATTGGACAGATCTTGTGCCTTGCCTTGTCGCAATGGTATTGTTTGGAGTCTCATTTTTATCAGTTTGTTTCAAATTAGCAGGTGGGATTGTCTTAATAATTGAAACTGGTTTACACACACTGCAAGCATCATATCCCCTATTCTTCGCATCGGATAGACTAATTGAATATGAAGTCTTACTCAAATATCTACAACTTTCTATATGATATTTTTTCCCTGTCTTTGTAACATAAACTGTCTGAGAGATTGCATCAACGAATAACGATGAGAAAAATGGAATCAATAATAATAGTAATTTTTTCATTTCGAGGTATGATTTAATGTAAATGTATTTACCTTAGTTGTATTGATAAAACAGGGTGAATTTCACGGCCATTGCCAGCCATTCCAATTTGACCGTGATGGGAGTCAAAAAACCCTACTCCAGTGATTGTTACAGGGATATGAGTTTCTAAGAACTCAAATTTAGATCTAGGTTGCCCAACATTAGAGTTAAACCATTCCTGAAGTTCCTTAAACAATGCATATCTACTTGACTTTTGGATTTCAAAGCATTCGTAACTAGGAATTTCTATTACCATTGTTTCGTCTGTATTTAAGTCTTCAATTATTATATGAATATCTTTGTCATTTGCATCCTTTTTATAACCGACTATAAAGCAGTCTATTGAATAAATGATTGTCTCCGACTTTAATCGAGTAGTCCTTGACTCGGGAATTTCTAATTGATTTTGATCGTGAACCGTTGATTTTATGAATTTACTAAAATCTATTAGTGTTGTATCTTTATCGGTTAAGGTCTTTATGTTCCAGCGTTCTACACCACAATTTTGAGCAATGGTGGCTTGAGAATTAAAAATATATGAAAATATTGTTAAGGTCAATATTTTCATTAGTCTTATCATGAGTTAAACAGAATAATAAAAGAGATTACCAAATATAAAGATAAAATCAATAAAAAGCGTTATTGTCGACAATATGGTTGGACCCTCAGTTTAAAGTTCATTTAAGGTCAATTCAATTATGAAATTTCAATATCTTTCTATGACACATAGCCAATCCATTGAATGAGTGACAGTTAATTCCATTTGACCCTATCGTTTTGGGTTAGACAACCACAAACTATAGTGGCTTATATTATGTGTCTGTCGATTTGGTCTAATAGCATTAAGTGAGGGATAATATTTGTGTCTGTAAATAATTTACCCTTATTGACTAACAATTAACCTAAATTTAATAAAGCTTTTATTCATTGCACTCTCATTGACAATATTTACATTCCAAGTGTCATTGCAATACTTTCCTGAAATTGCTTGTCCAATAATTAGATCTCTATTTATACTTAGCTCTGAATTTTCTGATGTCGCACAAGGTAAATATAAACTCATAGTTATTGTACCATCAGTTTTCCGACCTAGTGTAGATATCCTATAATTTGGAAAAGTTCTTGAAGTAAACACTGAACCTTGATCCAAATACAGTATATATGAATTTCCTTCCTTCATAAGCTCACCTTTAATAATTTCTATCAATGATGGATCTTCTTCCTGTAGAGCCCAAAGAATAGACTGAAAATGAGGTTTCCTGTTTTGATAAAGTCTAATTAATCTAGAAGATTTTTCAATTTCCATAATTCTAATTAACTCACTTGAATTGCCTGTGCTAATTGCTGCGACTGCCGAACTACGTAAATCTCTGAGCGCTGTTAACATGTTATTATATTCAATTCTGTTGTAAACTCTCAATAAATACAATTTGTAATCAGAAGGGGAATCGTCGATTAGATTGGAAATTGATTTATATAAAGAATCCAACTTAGAATTTCTCCTAGTAATATTTTTAATTTGAATTATATTTTTTGTTTCATCTTCAATTCTCTGTGGGGTAATAGGTAGTTCAATTATTTTTCTTTCAGTCTCCTGAATTGGGTCATTAGGGATTGGTAGTTTATAAATAACATTAATTGGGTGTTTTATATTACCATTTAGAATATTGATAAATTCTTGATGAAGGCTTTTAATATTAGAAAATTTATACTTTCTTTTATCTTCCTGTATGTCAGGATCAAATATGATCAATTTCTTTAAAGTATCTCTTTGCAATCTCTCAAAATATAAATTTATTGTATCTTCTGAAATAATATTATCATCCATATATTCTTCTGGTAAAGTCAAGCCTTGTAAAACTTTTGAAATTGATTTATCAACAAATTCTTTATTCCCTAAATCACCTGCACATCCAGCAGTGATTTCTCCCAATAGTTGTAAGTTTTTTGACACACCCACTCTTTGAATGGTAACTACAGGAATATAAAGCCTTCCATTTAATTCTAAACTACTTATCAGTTCACTGATGTCCCGATTTACTTCTGATGTACCCAATTTATTGATTGAAGCAAAACTTATAATTTTTAGTTCATAAAAGACTGGCTCGTTATTCTTGCAAGAAAGAAATAAAAACCATATAACTGAGATAATGTATAAAATTGATTTCATATTTTATATTTTAATTAAAGCATATTATACTGAACTCTGACACCTTCAATTGCAACAACCTGCTGTTGTTCTTCTTTGAGCTGACGCCCAATCATATCATTTAATTCAGAATCAAGTAGGATGCCATTAATTTCAAAATAGAAATTATTACCTTTCTTTTGTATTGAATGCCTGCCCGCGTTACATTCAGTTAAATCAAGTGATGTATTTATCATAAACGACATTGGTTTCAATGGATCAAAATGAAAATTCTTGCCATTTGATTTTAGATATAACGAATGTTGATAGCTTAAAACAAAAGAAGCTGCCAATGTGAAAAAGAAATACCCAGTGCATAAAACATGCAATACAGCAGCCAACATGTAACAAACAAAAATAAAGAGAGCCGTTGCATCAAATATTTGATATACCGAATAAAACCAAAAAAACTTAAAAAATCCTAAACAAATAATAAGTAATTGAAAAAATCCTCTTATTATATTTGTCCTGGAAATTCTTCTTTCAAGTTTTTGAATTTCAATATTATTGCTAAAAACTAAAGCATTCTTATCCTTGTTAAGATTTAAAACCCAAACGTGAGAAGTCAATGCGAGGAAAAAATCTACAGCAATTGAAACAAGTATAGCCTCAACACGAACTCCTTTAGAAAATGCATAATATGTTGCACCAAATTCTAAAATAAGAATTAATATGACTCCTAAACCGTGCCATGCATAATTAGGATAATTAAATAATCCAGGCCGATGTACTTTATATGAATTGGTAGCACTTTTTAGGTGTCCATTGCCACAAGTTTAAAGCATGACTTGATGGTTTGAAATTGTCTTCACGGTTGAATTCAAACATTGATAATAGTTTTTAATATCTTGGAAATAAACAAGCTAATATAAATAAACTATTTAACTTAGTTAATTCAAAATGAACCTATGAATCGACAATTGAAGTTTAATGTCCAAAACAAAAATCACAAGGATCTGGTCTATCTGAAATAGCCTCCCTAGATTCCAATCTTTTAATTGCAGAACCACAAGACTTTAAACCTCTGCAATACTCAGAGGGATTAGAATAATCTTTGTGATAAGATTTGGAGTGTTTTCCCGTACAAATTAAGTAATATTTTGGTTCAGTGTCATGAATTGCAAAGGATGAAATAAATAATAAAAATGAAAACATGGTTGAATTTAAAATCATAATCCTTTGTCTTTCAATCAAATATAATAGTTAAAACTCATTAATTCATATTATATGATGTTTCTTTTCAGTTTTCTAAAATCCTTCATCCGACGGATTATTTCTTCAATTCCCTTCTCATATTGAACCCTGTGCGAGATGCACTTTTCCTTTTTTGCCAACATCATTTATTGAGAAGAATCTGATTGAAATCTGTTTTTAAAGATGCAGCTTCTTCAGGCGTGTTTCCATGTATCGACGGGCTGCTCATAATCGCTCTGGGAAGTATACTGTAGATATAGAGAATCCTTACCGAATCTGAGTTGTTGCAGCTTTTCGTGCAAAAAGTTACTTTGCAAAAAGACCTGTCATTTTACATGTTGGAAACAATATCCATTGGCTATGCTTGTCCTGTGTAGACATCTGGTGCCCTTTTTTGTTTTGCCTTTACATTGAACAGTATTTGCCACTCCTACGGCTTTATTTGAAGATCCTATATTCAAAAGAGTCTTTGAGCCAGCTATCAAAGGCGGTTTACATATTTTACATGGTTCTAAACCAAAGTCTTTAATTGCTTCTAAGGTCAATAACTTCATTGAGACATTTTCAACCATTCTACAGGAAGCCAGATGGTACTTTTTGCCCGATGGAGTCTTGTAAAGATCTTGAGCTTGAGTTAAAGGAATCCATAAGATCGTACAAAAAGTCCAGAGGAGAATTTTAGAAAGGACAGCTTGAAGGCTCATTTTATAGGCAGTTATGATGAAACAATTGTTAAAATTAGGGTAGTTTTTACCAATAATTGGGAAAAATCAATCTATTGCATTTTATTGATGGTTCAGGGTATGCTTAAATTATCAACCCAACATGCTTGTACTTGTGACATACTTCCTAGACAACTCTTTTCCGTTGCAAACGAGTTTAATATTTAGCTCCTCATAGAGACTATCCTATAATCTACTTTTTGTAACAGGATACATATTTTATTCGTTGTGATCATGCCAGACTAAATAAGATCAATGAGGTCATCGATAACTTACTTTATACCCTCCAATATGGCTCTTGAACTGAAGTATCTATCGACCATCCCCCCCTCTTCTGTATTTTTCGTTCATCCCCCCTGTAGTTTTTAGGAATATGAAAAGCCAACTCTAGTTTTAAAAGCCATCAGTTTTTACAATAATTATCATTAGTTTAGTAAATAGTTGTTCAACGAACTGAAAGCCTACGGGATTGAATTCTTTCTGGCCACTTCTATCCCGCTTTGAGAATTAATGACTCTGGTGAGATACTTTTTCTTGAATATAAGAATCTTTGCTGTTAAAGTCTAATTGGCTATAAAACTGTTTTTTGGTCGAAGCTGGATAACGCTATTACGACAACTAGAACGACAACTCTAAAACAAAAAAGCCTCATATATCATTGATATACAAGGCTATATGGTTTTAGCTTTGCGGAGAGACAGGGATTCGAACCCCGGGACGACTCACGCCGTCAACAGTTTTCAAGACTGCCGCATTAAACCGCTCTGCCATCTCTCCATTCTGGTCCTCGATTACGAGGGTGCAAAGATATATTTTTCAACGAAAATAGCTATTAGATTTCCCTTTCTCTTTTTAAATATTTTTTAGGTTACTTTGTAGCTTTACTCCTGGATTGGAGACCGCCCCCAGCGCTGACGAAGCCCCGGATGCCTACGACTAACACAAGGTTAGTCTGATTGATTTTATAAGTATTTAACCCTATCTGGTGCAATGTACCTACCTTTGAATAAAATACACCACTATGAAAATGAGCAGAACAAAAACATTCCTGATCCTACGTTGAATAAGGAAGAAAAAAGACACCTGGATATCCACCTTATCCAGCTGATCAGGATATCTACTTCAATGCAAAAAAAGAGGCGTCCATTAAGCCTGACGACATTTCAAAAACAAAAACCCCAAACGAGAGTACAGGTATTGGTTCAAGAAATGAAAAGGATTTTAATGATGACCTGTCAGGTGGAGATTTGGATGTCCCAGGCTCTGAGTTGGATGATGAGGAGGAGAAGATAGGGAGTGAAGACGAAGAGAATAGCAGTTATAGCATCGGTGGAGATATGCAATGATCTGGAGGAGAACTTCGGAGATTGAAAAGTCATCAATTCACTCGGTCGTCAAAACGATAAAAAATCAAGAAATAATATCTTCAGCTTTCTTAAATCATCTGAGCGGTAGAGGTTCAGTGTCTACATATCAAGTGACTAGATTGATGGCAAAAACTGCTCGATCAAATAGTTTGTTAGAAGTTTTCATTCCTCTAGAAAATATCTTTCAAAAGTAAATTTAATTAAACTGCACAGAGGCAAATTGCTAAGTATATGAAAACAGCGGTCTATAGTTTTCACAAATTTGAAAAACCTTATTTTGAACAATCGAAAGCAGACAATCACGCATTGCATTTTTTTAACCTTGCGCTCTCCATTGAAACAGCTGCTTTAAGTGCAGGATTTGAAGCGGTAAGTTTATTTGTAAGCGATGATGCATCAGCACCCGTACTCGAAATATTATATAAACAGGGAGTAAGATTCATTGCTCTGCGATCAGCCGGGTATAATAATGTGGATCTCTGAAAGCAAAGCAGCTTGGTATCCGGGTAGCAAGAGTACCTGCTTATTCTCCATATTCAGTAGCTGAACACACCATAGCCTTAATGCTCGCACTCAATAGAAAATTGATACGTGCACACTATCGCATCATGGAACAAAATTTTTCCCTGGATGGATTGACCGGATTTGATATGAATGGAAAAACTGTGGGGATCATAGGCACAGGACAAATAGGAAGCGTGATAGCCCGTATTCTCCACGGTTTTGGTTGTCGCTTATTGGCTTTTGACAAAAACGAAAATGAGGAGCTAAA
Source organism: Saprospiraceae bacterium (assembly GCA_016709995.1). Lineage (NCBI taxonomy): Bacteria > Pseudomonadati > Bacteroidota > Saprospiria > Saprospirales > Saprospiraceae > Saprospiraceae bacterium. The sequence goes on along the minus strand of JADJLQ010000001.1, from coordinate 750,122 downwards.
ACAAAAATATCAGGTGACCTACACTGATTTTGAATCACTGTGCAAACAATCTGATATCCTCACCTTGCATTTGCCACTGAATGAACAAACGAAGCATTTAATTAACAAGTCCAGTATAGCTAATATGAAACAAGGCGTCATGTTAATCAATACGAGTCGCGGTGGATTGGTGAATACAAACGATGTCGTACAATCTTTAAAAAGCGAGCATATTGGCTATTTTGGAATGGATGTATATGAAGAGGAAGCAGGACTTTTTTTTGAAGATCATTCTGAAGATATTCTCCAGGACGATACCATCGCCCGGCTCATGACTTTTAAAAATGTGTTGATCACCAGTCATCAGGGATTCCTCACTGAAACCTCACTACAAAATATTGCTAAGACTACTTTGTACAACTTGGATTGTTTTGAACAGAAGCTCATATCAGTAAACGAAATACAATAACCGGCCCCAATACTTAAAAACTTATCTATCTTCTAGATCCAAATTGCTTATCTTTAAAAAAAATAAATAATGACGATCAAACAAAACTTAGAACAATTAGCCTTAGAAAAAAACTCACCTTGTGTCACAATTCTAAATACGCACAGAACACATCCAGACAATATCCAGGATGAAATAGTATTAAAAATCTTATTCATGAAGCAGAAGAAAGAGTAATTCATGAATATGGCAAAAGGGATGTAGCTCACCTTAGAAAACTTTCAACGATCGACATTGATGTCAACCACAATTTGGATAGCCTGCATATATATGTTTCCAACGACACCATTGAAACAATTAAGTCATCCTGGCCCATTACTCAAAATGGCGTTCATATCTCCGATAGATTTGATATTCGTCCTTTGATGAAATCGTACATCAGAACTGAAGAATATTACATCCTTTTATTGTCTCAAAGCGGCACCATCTTGTATAAGGCACTCAATGATGAAATCATCAACGAAGTTAAAAATGATGACTTTCCTTTTCCAGACAACAGGCATTACAATACACACCCGACAAAGGGAGTGATTCTAAACATTTAGACGATTTAGTGCGTGAATATTTGAATACAATAGACAAAGCAATTATACCATCTATAATGAGACGGGAAGTAATATTGTGGTAGTCGCAAACAGAAGACAATTATAGCAGGCTTCAGCAAGTAGCTGACAAACCTTCGGTTTATAGCGGACTGGCACATATCAACTGCAATAATACTACCACACATCATATTGCAAAACAAGCCTGGGAAATCATACGTGAATTGCAACACAGACGAAGAACAGAAGCAATTAGCGATATAAGAGAAGCAGTTGGACAAGGTATGGTTTTGACAGACTTACAGGAGATTTATCAAGCATCCATCGACGGTCGTGGCGACTTATTGATAGTGCATCAGGACTTTGCTCAACCCGTACATATGACCAGCGACAGGACCTTTGAATTGGTCGGTGATACTTCTGCGAAAGAGGTGATAGATGACATTACAAGCTATATAGCCTGGGAAGTATTATCCAAAAAAGGAAAAGTATTTTTTACTGAACAGGACGAAATCAAAGATCTGGGTGCAATCGTATTAAAAACCAGGTACTGATTTATAATCATGCCGTAAAGTCGAATAACTTTTCTTTCATTTTTCCGTGATAACCATCATAAATTTTTGGATGTACACAGAAAGAGTATGGACTTGGTCGTTCAGGGTAAATGCTGCAAATTTTCATTTGAAGAGTTGTATATAATTCAGTATTGTTACAGCCATGGAAGCTTCAATAAATAATATAAAGAAAAAGCCGGCTTTATTCATATTGGGCGTACATAGGTCAGGTACAACACTTCTCGAACAAATGCTCGATGCCCATTCACAGGTAGCGGTTTGTCCCGAAATGTCTTCAGGTATGACACATTGGCGTTTAAATGCCACCAAAGAAATCAGTGACAAATGGAAACATCTGCTCATCATCAATTATTATTACCACCGAACCAATCTTTTCGAAGACTCAATTAACCTTTGTCTGGCCCGGCAAGCAATCAGAGAATTTAAATTTCCAATATCTACGAATACCTGGTATGATGCTTTGATCGGTGACTATCTTAAAGAAAAAAAAGCGAGCTGGTTTGGGGAAAAAACTCCCGAAAACACATTTTTCGTACCGACTTTGAATGAAGCTATTCCTGAAAGTCAGTTTATTATGATTTTGAGGAATCCATTTGATATAGTGGTGTCTTTAACAGAAGCAATATTGTCACCTGATAAGTCGCCATTGCCCAACAAGTGGCTATATCATTTTGCCGTGACGGTAAAAAGAGGACTGAAGAACATGCAATCCCATCATCTTCCCAAAAAAATAGACTTACTGCGGATCACCTACGAAGACTTAACTCGAAATCCTGAGCCGATTTTACAACAAATTTGCACCTTTTTGAATATTAATTTTGAGCCAGGTATGTTGGCATTTCAGTTCCGAAAAAAATATGCCCGAGATAAGGAAGTCATGCGACAGATTCTCGGAAGGTTGGACGAACCGCTTACAGATCAACGAATAAACAGGTCCTATTCAATTTTAAGTCCAGCGCAATATGCATATCTCCAGGCATATTGGGCACCTGAATTAAAGCTACTGCCTTATGATTTTCCGATTGCCAATACCACTCTCTCCTTGCAGATGAAAATGCATTTGTATGTTGCCAAATTAGCTTTCTATTTTAAAACTTATTTGTGGACTGAATACAAAAACAAGCTTCGATTCCAATGTCATTACTATGCCATTCTTCTTTTGAGACACACTTTTTTAAAAAATAGAATTTTCAAAAACCTTATTATAAACGGAAAGGACTGGGAGAATATCATTGATCACGGATATAATGACAAATCCAGGTGCAATGGCTGGAATGATAAACTTGTCATTTTGGTTGGTAGTTATGACTATTCCATTATCTCTGTTCCTTACGCTTGATAAAAGAAGAAAAGAGCTTATGCTTGAAAATATTCATCAGATTAAAATAAGGCAATCTTTAAGTTTTTACAGTCTTAAAAAAATCTCCATTGCATTAAAAGTTCTTGCTATATTATCTTTCGTGCTATATTGCATGTTCTGTTTCTCTGATGAAGTGAGGTCAGGATTTGGGACTAACTTTGTTTATATTAATGCCATATTGGTATTAATAGGATATTGGAGATACTACTTTGTAACGACCAGGATAAGTCCATACGATCCACCGATAGATATATTATGGCAGGATCATTGGCTACACTTGATTATTTTATTTTGGATTATTAGTTTTTCCGTACTGAATTATTAAATATTTTATAAGCTTGCTGCATGATACAATCTATAAGCAACTGGAACAACTATCCAAGCGTAAAGGCGACAGTAGTAGCTTCAGGTAATACAGAAGACCTTGCTGATTTATTGAATTCATCCAAAAATATTATAGCCCGTGGCAACGGCCGATCCTATGGTGATGCGTCGCTCAATGACCGTGTTTTCAGCACCCTTGATCTAAATAGGATCATAGATTTCGATATAACTCAGGCAACAATAGAAGTCCAATCTGGTGTACTAATTTCACAAATATTGGATCTAATAGTCCCGGCAGGATTTTTTTTACCCGTAGTACCTGGTACAAAGTATATTACTATTGGAGGAGCCATAGCAGCTGACATTCATGGTAAAAACCATAGTATATCCGGGAGTTTTGCTAAACATGTCCTATCCATACGCTTATATACTGAATCCAGCCCTGCTCTCGATTGCTCAAGATCAGAAAACAGTGAAACATTTTACTCCACATGTGGGGGCATGGGACTTACTGGTATCATTCTAAGTGCAAAATTGCAGCTTTGCTCCATTCAATCTCCCTTGATAAAAAGACCAATATATTCGGATCAAATTTTCAAACTGTTTTTGAAGTTTTAGAAAGATATAAGGACACCCATTATATGGTTGCCTGGTTGGACGCGCCTTCTATTCGTGGAGATAAAATTTCTACTATAACCAGCCTGGGATGCATTTGTCGAAAGAAGAACTGGAAGAATCAATGGTTACAAATACCTCTCACCACAGTTCATCTTTACCTGCTCGCATCCATAAGTATTTACCTGGATTTGTTCTCAACAAAATGACGCTACAATGTTTTAATTTTTATTACTATTATAAGAATTACTTTAAAAAGCCAATTGAAATAGTCCACTATCAATCCTATTTTTTCCCTTTGGATGAGATACAGAATTCGAATAAACTATATGGTAAAAAAGGCATGTTGCAATATCAGTTCGTCATTCCAGTCCTTACCGCCTTGACCACCATCAAAAAGTATTCAAAAGAAGTTCGTAACAGCAATCAGCAGATTTTCCTTGCAGTGTTGAAGCGCATGGGTCCTCCAGATGTCAATGCAGTCATGAGTTTTCCACTGGAAGGTTATACTCTATCAATGGATTTTAAAATTACGCCCCAGGTATTTGCACTTTTGAATAAGTTGGATCGACTGGTAGTTGATGCAGGCGGCAGGATATATCTAGCCAAAGATGCCCGAATGAGCAAAGTTATCTTTCAAAAAACGTATCCCCGTATCATAAAGCATGGCTTTTTCAGATCCAATCAATCCGTTCGATTACAGGGCCTCCCCGATTAATATATAGACCTTCTAGCTATAGGGCTCGTACTACTACAATCATAAAAAATAACCGGAAAGTGGTCAAAACCCCGGAACTATAACCTCTTATTTTACAGTCCATTGATAGTTCCGAGTTCTATAAGATAGCATTAATCCTGTTGATCTCCAGGGTTATATATTTCCCCGCTTTAATTCATCTACAGCCCTATTTGCAGCCCTGGCCGTAATCGCCATAAAAGTCAGCGATGGATTCTGATTGCCCACAGATGTCATACAAGCCCCATCTGTGACGAACACATTTTTACACTGATGCAGCTGGTTCCATTCATTGAGCATGGATGTTTTAGGATCTCTACCCATTCTGACGCCACCCATCTCATGTATATCCAGACCGGGGGCCTGATGATTGTCGTACGCAGCTTTAATTTTACACCCTGCGATTTCCATCATTTCAGTTCCCTGACTGATAAAATCCTGCACCATTTTATCATCATTTTGCTGTGTAGCCCACAGATGTGATGATTTGAGGTATTCCCCAGGGATCGACTAGACTTTCACTGAGCCTGACATGATTTTCATAGATTGGCACGGTCTCGCCTTGCATCCCTACCGCTATTTGCCAGGGTCCGGGATCATTGATGGCAGTCTTAAGATCCTCCCCAAAACCACTTTCTCCGTAACCTTGGTGCCAACCAGGTCTATAAGCTATATAATAACTCATATATCCTCTCAAAAAGTCAGTCTCTTGCTTACGAACATTCCTAAAAGACGGGACGAATGCCTGCGTAGGTCTTCGACCATAATAATATTTGTCTTCGAATCCCTCCATCGTCGCTGAAACATTACCTCGATAATTGTGAAAGCCTATATAGTGACCCAGGATACCTTGATCATTGCTCAAACCATGAGGAATCGATCTGAAATAGAATTGAGCAGAATCAGGTTGGTATTGATAGTAGCTGCATTGACGAAAATAATTTTTGCAAAATATTCAGTAGCCTCTTTGGTATTCACATCGATCACTCTCACACCAGAGGCCTTGAGTTTTTCTTGGTCGTAGATAATGGAATGGACTACTGAGTCAGGCTGTATAGTAAGTTTGCCGGTTTTTCGCTGCCCAGGGCAAGGTAGACGAGACCGAACTAAAATATCCACCATATGGACATCCGCGTTCGCATAAAGTTCTTCGTTGACATCGGCCCCTACCCTGCTCCAGGTGGATATCTTTTGGCTCTGTGAGGTGTGCACACCTTCCGATGATCACCCGACGAGTCGATTGATATTTTTGATGAATTTTTTCCTGGATATGTTTTTCAACACAGTTCAGTGCAAAACCAGGCATTACCTCGCTATCCGGTAAATTATCTATGCCATCCCGATCTCCACAGATGCCGACGAATTTTTCTACATAGCTATACCAGGATTCGAGATCCTTATATCGGATAGGCCAGTCTACCGCAAAGCCGTCCCGTTCGGGTGCTTCAAATTCATAATTGCTCCATCGCTGCGTCTGTCTTGCCCAGAGGAGCGACTTTCCACCTACCTGGTAACCTCGGATCCAATCAAAAGGTTTGTCTTGTTGATATGGGTGAAACTGATCTTTTACAAAAAAATGCTCCGTCGTCTTGTTATAAGCATAACATTTATTGACTACCGGATTGTCTGTATTGTCTTGATATGGCATCTCCCCTCGATAGGGTATATCCCAGGGATTCCAGTTAGCAGTAGGGTATTCGCCATGCTTGACCATAGGCCCTCTTTCGATCACAAGAGTTTTGAGACCTGCCTCGCACAGCTCCTTAGCTGCCCATCCCCCACTCATACCAGAACCAATGACGATAGCATCGTATTGATGAGATTCGGCTGAAGACTTTATTTGCATAGCTTAAAATTTGAACAAAAACTGAATTTAATAAACCCTAAGATAATCCCATTGCCGAAAAATCTGACAAATCTATCCCATTCAATTTTCTGGAATTTGAATTACTTTAGACTTTATTTGCATAGCTTAAAATTTGAACAAAAACTGAATTTAATAAACCCTAAGATAATCCCATTGCCGAAAAATCTGACAAATCTATCCCATTCAATTTTCTGGAATTTGAATTACTTTTGGTCGCTATGGATAAGGCTATCATACACATGAAAAAACGAACGGTTTCGCTTTTAGTCACATTTCTTTTTATTGGTTTGACCTCAGCTCAAAATCGCAAGACCCAAGTCTCCATCAAAGGCAATCAATTTTATATCAACAAAAAAATAACTTATCAAGGTAGGTATTGGAACGGTCATAAAATAGAAGGACTGCTGATGAATAGCAGAATGGTTCAGGGCATATTTGACGATCTGAATCCAAATACAAAAGATCTATTTGCCTATGCAGATACCAAAGTGTGGGATGCCGATCGCAATACGAACGAATTCATACAAAATATGTCTAACTGGTATGATCATGGACTATTAGCATTCACGCTCAATCTTCAGGGGGGAAGTCCATTAGGTTATGGCAATAATGGTTGGGTAAACACCACGTTTGATGAAAAAGGTAATCTCAGAATCCCCTACCTTAACAGACTTGAGCGAATTTTGGATAAAGCAGATTCTCTGGGTATGGTGGTGATAGTAGGATATTTCTATTTTGGCCAGGACCAACATCTGGAAAATGAAACTGCTGTGATTCATGCTGTTGACGAAATCAGCAAATGGTTATTGCAAAAGAAATACAGAAACCTACTCATCGAAATCAACAATGAAGCTAACATTCAATATGACCACCCGATCTTGAAACCGCAAAACGTAGGGGCTTTAATAACAAGAGTAACAAATTAAGCAATAATAAACTACTCGCCGGGACGAGTTTTGGGGGAGGCACTATCCCCAATAGCGAAATAGTAAAGGTCTCAGATTTTATACTCATCCATGGAAATGGCGTAAAAGAAACAACACGAATCACCGAGATGGTAGAATTGACGAAAAAGGTGGAAGGTTATAGAAACCAGCCAATACTGTTTAATGAAGATGATCATTTCAATTTTGAGGCAGATGAGTGCAATTTTACTGCAGCAGTGAAAGCATACGCCTCCTGGGGATATTTTGACTACAGGATGAAAGAGGAAGGTTTTGAAGAAGGGTATCAAAGTGTGCCTGTTGACTGGGGTATAAACTCATCTCGAAAAAAAGCTTTCTTCTTGAAATTGAAGGAAATCACTGGAAAGTAGTTAGCCAGGATTTAGGCAACATTCAACTCGCTTACATGCTTTTCTTTTATTGCTTTGTTTGATCCTCTTAATAAAATGCTACGCTGAATAAGAACTAAATTTAAAAAAGTCGTCCACTAAAAAAATTAACATCCTAAGCATTAAACCCTAATTGAATCCAATAGTCTATACTGTACTATTTGACAAAAAACATCTACATACTTTGATCGGGTCTCATTGCTGTCAATTATAGTTTCGATCAAAAAATACAGGTAAACTCATAAAATTTTTATAACCATGAAAAGTAAATTTTTATTGGGCTGCATAGCCTTGTCCACACTATTCGTAATAAGTTGCGAAAAATCATCCGAAGTGCCCACCGCAGATTCTGATCAGGCCATTACTAATGTCACGATCAATGCCACCGAAGCACAAGATGCCCTGGCATCTGTAGAAGAACTTGAAAACGAACTATTAGAGCCAGGGACAATGGCACTTGCCCTACCATCTCGAGCACCCAGCCGAGAGGCAGCTTTCCCAATGTGGTGACCATAGATTTCGGCTCAGGATGTCTGACGAAGTCAGGTCGCTATCACTCAGGGCAGATCATTGTAGAACAGTCAGACTCCATGAGTCACAATGGCGCACTGAGAAAAACCACTTTTGTCAATTTTGGCATCGATAGCTTTAGGGTTAAAAACGGAGTGATCACACTCTCCAATGAAGGAAAAGATGCAGACAGTAATCATAAATTTTCGAGAAAAATCAGTGGTATCACCGTCAATGGTCCCAAGGGTACCCTCACCCTCGAGGCATCGCACACCCGTACCCAGATCGAAGGCGGGCTCACTCCCGGCACAGCGGATGATATTTGGAAAATCACTGGCGAAACAAAAGGCAGCACAGAAGATAAAATAGTCTTTTCTTCGACTATTACAGATCCCTTGGTACGAAAAGGCAATTGCCCTTACCTGGTATCAGGACAAGAAGAATTCCTGCGAAAAGGACATACTGTTCAGGTAAACTATGGTGATGGTAGCTGTGATCGTTTTGCGAAAGCCACTACAGAAAACGGCAAAAGCTTTGTAATAATTTTGAGAAATCGGTTTTAAAGCAGACTAATTTGTCTCGGCATGTGCCTTGAGAAAATCTTCTCAAGGCACATTTTCATTTTAGCCTGCCATGATTCGTGGATCATATCTATAAATGCCGTTGGAACTCAGCACTGAATCACATATTATACCTACATTTAAATATAAAAAAAACATGAAAAAACCATCGTTCTTCTTCTACTTTAGCATTGCATTCTTACTCTTTTTGGTAGTATGGTGCAGCTCGATAAATGCACAACACGAAACACCCCAACCCTCAGCTATCGAAGGGCGATGGGATCTTAGTATTACAAGTAATGGTAAAGTAATACCCTCCTGGCTCGAAGTCAATCATTCTGGCATCCGTACGTTGGTTGGACATTTTGTAGGCAGCGGGGGTAGTGCCAGACCTATCTCTCAGGTGTTTGTAGAAGGCGCAATGTTTCACTTTGCCATTCCTCCTCAATGGGAAAATACAGACAAGGATTTGAAAGTGAATGGACGGGTAGAAGCAGACAAATTATCAGGAACAATGACCATGCCGGACGGTAATACCTACCCTTTTACCGGCGTGAGAGCTCCTTCCCTCAGGACTGTAAAACAACCTGTTTGGGGGGGCCACCAATCACCCTTTTCAATGGAAAGGACTTAACCGGATGGACCGCGCTAGGTACCAATCAATGGATGGTCGAAAGTGGCGTCCTTAAAAGTGCGAAATCAGGTGCCAATATCAGAACAGATAAAACCTTCAAAGATTTTAAGCTTCATGTAGAATTTCGATATCCTAAAGGTAGCAACAGCGGAGTTTATCTCCGGGGCCGCTATGAAGTACAGATTGAAGACAGCAAAGGGTCTGAACCATGGTTAGGTGGTCTTGGAGCACTTTATGGCTTCCTCAAACCAAGCGATATGGTGGCCAAAGATCCTGGCGAATGGCAGAGCTACGATATCACCCTCATCGGAAGAAGGGTCACTGTCATAGCCAATGGTAAAATGATCATTCAAAATCAGGAAATACCCGGTATCACGGGAGGTGCATTGGATAGCAACGAAGGCGAACCCGGTCCAATCTATTTCCAGGGAGATCACGGAGCTATAGAGTTTCGAAACATTGTGATTACACCTGCCAAATAAGGCACCTTAAAATTATCCGGTAATTAAAGCAAGAACCGGCTCCCCTGTGGAATCAAAATGACCAAATTAAACTGCGCAGGTAGTTATTTCTTTTTAGCCCAGGCATCCTTAAGCGTCACAGTACGATTAAAAACCAAATGACCCGGCCGGCTATCAGCATCCAGACAATAATAGCCTGATCGTAAAAATTGGTATCGGTCACCCTGCTGAGCATTGATGATGTTAGGCTCGGCTTTGGCATAAGGGATGACTTTTAAAGAGTCAGAATTGATAAACTCTTTGAAATCTTTGTCTTCATGACCGTCAGGAGATTCGTCAGTAAATAAACGATCATAGATGCGCAGCTCTACGTTGACTGCCTCAGCAGCACTCACCCAATGGATCACTCCCTTTACTTGCAGTCCAGAGGTATCCTGCCCACTGCGGCTTTCAGGAAAATAGGTGGCTTGGATCTCTTCGAGCTCGCCAGTGTGAGGATTAGATACACTTCGTTCACATTTGATGATATATCCATTTTTCAATCTGACCATACCACCAGGATATAATCTAAAATACCCTTTGGAGGGAATTTCCATATAGTCATCCCGCTCTACATAAAGCTCATTACAGAATGGAATGAGCCTTGCTCCGGCAGCTTCGTTTTCAGGATTATTCACGATATGCATCATCTCAGTTTTGCCTTCTTCATAGTTGAGGATCCTTAATCTGACCGGATCCTGCACCACCATAAACCTGGAAGCAATTTTATTCAAGTGTTCACGGACGCAAAACTCCAACAAAGACACATCGATGATGTTCTCTCTCTTTGCTACACCGATGCGATCTGCAAAATCTCTGATGGACTCCGGAGTAAAACCTCTCCTTCTCAAACCGGTGATGGTAGGCATCCGTGGATCATCCCACCCCTTCACAAAACCTTCCTGGACCAACTGCAAAAGTTTTCTTTTGCTCATTACTGTATAGGTGAGATTGAGTCTGGCAAATTCATACTGGTGGGAAGGGAATATCCCCAATTGTGCTATAAACCAGTCATACAGTGGTCTATGATTTTCAAACTCCAAAGTGCAGATACTGTGCGTAATCTGCTCTATACTGTCACTCTGACCATGTGCAAAATCATACATCGGATAGATGACCCATTGGTCTCCGGTGCGATGATGGTGATCCTTTTTGATACGATACATCAACGGATCTCGCAGCAACATATTAGGTGTAACCAGATCTATTTTGGCCCTGAGCACACATTCTCCTTCTTCAAACACACCTGCTTTCATGTTTTCAAATAGCTCCAGGTTTTCATCGACTGATCTGTCACGGTATGGGCTGGGTGTACCCGGCACAGTGGGAGTACCTTTTTGTTGAGCTATCTCATCAGCTGAGGAGTGATCCACATAGGCTTTGCCATCTTTGATCAATTGCACGGCAAAGGCATAAAGTTGTTCAAAATAATCGGAAGCATACAGCTCTTTGTCCCATTCAAAACCCAGCCACCTGATATCATCTTTGATAGATTCGACATACTCTATATCCTCTTTCTCAGGGTTGGTGTCATCAAAACGCAGATTAGTCCTGCCACCGAACTTTTGAGCTACACCAAAATTGAGACAAATGGATTTTGCATGTCCAATGTGCAGATATCCATTGGGCTCAGGAGGAAAGCGGGTCAATACCCTACCCTGGTGTTTGTTTTCTGCAACATCCTGCTGTATAATCTCTTCGATAAAGTTTAGTGATTCTGACATATTTTTGTTGTGATCTTACATTCTTTCAGGCATTGGTATACCCAGTAATTCAAATGATTTTTTAATATACTCCCGACAGTTTTAGCCAATACCAGCCTGAATTGCAAAGCAGCTTCATCATCAGCTCTCAAAATCGGTACCTCATGGTAAAATCGATGAAATGCCTTGGCGAGACTATAGCTATAATTGGCCAATTCTGAAGGCTCATAGTTTTCTGCAGCTTTGGCCACTACCTCAGGATAGGTTTCGATCAGGGAGATCAATTCTTTTTCTTCCTCCTTGAGGTCTGTATAAGATTTATATTTTTCGTAAGTAAGTGTTATAGATTTTCTCAGGATGGATTGGATCCTCACATAAGCATTTTGTATATATGGACCAGTCTGGCCTTGTAAATCCAGAGAATCTTTGGGATTAAAAACCATTCTCTTCTTAGCATGCACCTTGAGCATAAAAACTTAATTGCACCTATCGCAATAGCTTCTATTGTTTGTCGCTGAGCCTCCGGAGATTGATCAGCAAGATCTCCTCTTTCTACAGCCGTCTCAGTAGCCTCGGTCAGGATCTCTTTGATCAGGTCATCTGCATCTACTACCGTCCCTTCGCGTGATTTCATTTTGCCTTCAGGGAGCTCTACCATACCATAAGAGAGGTGAAAAAGTCCCGCCGCATAAGGCTCCTTGAATCGTTTCATGATTTCAAATAGCACTTTAAAATGGTAGTCTTGTTCATCTGCCACTACATAGATCAGTCGATCCATTTTAAATTTCTCATATCGCATCTGGGCAGTGCCCATATCCTGAGTGATATAAACCGAAGTGCCATCGCTACGCAACACAATTTTTTGATCCATTCCGATATCCGATAGATCTATCCATACCGAATGATCTGGTTTGGCATAAAAACATGCTGGTCGAGCCCTCTCTGGACTGTTTCTTTGCCCAAAAGATAGGTGATGGACTCGTAGTCCGTATGATCAAAGTGGATATCCAACTGATCATAGGTCTTTTGAAACCCATCAAATACCCATCCGTTCATAGTCTTCCAGAGGGTCAATGTCGATGGATCATGCTTTTCCCATTTGATTAACATCTCTCTGGCTTCAATACCGAGTGAGCTATACTTATTAAAATATTGGTTTTTGAATTCTTTAAAAAAAACTTCTTCAGACATAGCCTGATCCTTACGATCACCATACTCGGTTTTACCTTGCTCAGAAGATTGCCAGGCTTTGTATTCCTTACCAAATTCTTTTTCAAACAGTACATAATAATCCCCTACAAAATGGTCTCCTTTGATGCCTGTGCTTTCCGGGGTAGCTCCACTGGCCCATCTTTGCCAGGCCAGCATGGATTTGCAGATAGCTATTCCACGATCATTAATCACTTGTATCCTTTTTACTTCATAACCAGCTTCATCCAATATCCGCGCCGTCGCATCTCCCAATAGCATATTGCGGATATGTCCCAAATGAAGTGGTTTATTCGTATTGGGCGAACAAAACTCAACCAGGACTTTTTCATTTTTAGGCTGTCCTGCCCCAAAGGTTTCGTTTTCGTATATGTTTTTTAAAGTCTCGATCCAGCGCACTTCGTTGAGCTTCATATTGAGAAACCCCTGAACAACTTCATACGACTCAATGAGGTGGAGCTCTATTAATTTTTCGCCTATCTCAGCTGCTGCAAGTGGAGGTGCCTTTTTATTCTTCCTGCTATAGGAAATACTGTCAACGTGTAATCTCCTTTAAACTCCTTTTTAGTGGGCACCACCAACAATCCCTTGCTGTCGATAGATACGTTATAAAGCATTGATATTGCTTCACTTAGCTCGGACTGTAATTGTTCTTTGATCATAAAAAAGATTGCAAAGTTACGATTAAACGTAGATACCTATTTGAGAATGCTGAAATTGCTCATACAGTATCCTTTTATTCAGCCGTGATCCCAACTTCATTTAAAAGTCTAAATGTTCCAGTTATTGAGAAAAATATCACTTTCACATTTCAAATAGTGATCAATCAAAATTTATCCAAAAAATGAAAACAAAGTGGATCCATATTTCCTGATTTCTTTGAACCTTGGATGTCCGGTAAAATCATATTTAAAATTGTGCTCGAGGATAAATAAGCCGTGTTCTTCCAACAAGTCATTATCGAATATTAACTGTGGTATCTGACCTAGCTCCCGAAGGGGGTATGGCGGGCCGGCAAATATGTAATTATACTTTTGATGACCGCTCCTGATAAACCTCAATACATCATCTGCCACAATGGTGATATGCTCCTCTACTTTCCACTCTTTGGTTTTGGTCTTAACAAACTCCAGGCAGCCTTTAAAATTATCCACATAAGTGACCGTAGGGCAACCCCTGCTGATCAATTCAAAAGAATGGCTTCCGCTACCTCCAAACAAATCAAGTGCATTTAATTCTTCAAAATCTATTCTATTCTGGAGTATATTGAACAGGCCTTCCCTGGCAAAGTCAGTAGTAGGCCTGGTAGGCCATGATTTTGCTGGAGGATCCAGCCTTCGGCCTTTTAGCTCACCGGCTATGATTCGCATGATGCATCAAGTATTTCATGGATTAATTCAGCCTGGGAGGATTTGCTGTAAATCACTTTTGGTATGAATTTTTTAATATATGCAGGTGGTGCTCTCCAGGTTCGTTGGTCCATACCACCATTTCATTTTGATGTGTTTTATACTTTTCCAATAATTTAAGCAAAAATAGGTACTGTCATCAGGAGACAATACAGAATACACTTTGACCTCTTTTAAAGATTTTTCGACACTGATAAATATAAAAGTTTATTAGCTAATTTATAAGCCCAGCAAGCTGTATGCCATTGATCAAAAAAAGCCTGGTTATAAGCAGACAAACAGGAAAGCCAGTGCTTTTTATTAAAGCCAGGCTTAAATAATAGGTTAGGAATATAATACACCAATTTACAATACTTCCCTGCCCAGGTGTCCACTGTATATCTTGTACTCCTAGTAGTCAAGTATGGATGAGAGGCCTGCATGAGTAGCACCTCACTTCCATCCTGGTGAGCTAGCTCAGGAATCAGGATATATGGTGAACTTAAAAAACAATCAATACCTGATTCTCCTTCGTCTACTTGTTGACAATAATCATCCAGCTCAAAGATTTTATGCTCTGAAAAAGTGTTTGATCCTTCTAAAAAAACAAAAAAGATGTCATCAAACAGGATCAATGACATCTTTCGAGGAGAGTTAACCACTCCAGAAATTATATTTTTTGTCAAATTTATTTACTCTCCCAATTGCCTGTCAAGCTTGGAGAACGAAGATCACCAAATTTTAATCTTGAATCAGGGTCATATCGATTGTCAAACTTTTTATAAGAAATGTCAGCATACTTACCCATAAAGGCTTTGCGTTGAATTCCACATTCCAATACATCTAAAATAATATTTCCTTGTCTTATTGTATCTGCAACCATATCAAACTTGGTACCATTACCAAAAGGTACATATGGCAATGAATCAAGGTTATATCCTATATTTCTAATACTGTCGACAGCAGATTCGTAGATAGTATCATACGTGATTATTCCTTTAAAATCTGGATCATCCGGATCACCGATGACCTTGATCGTCCTGAATTTTCCAATCTTCAGGCCATTAGCAAGTTCTTCAAAAGTAGGAGCATACTTATTATAGATATCCCTGTACATCTCCTGGCAATCTTTGATAGTTTTTAACCTGGAGATTACAGCGGCATTTCTGGAATCACGCTCTTTTTGGAATTCAAGTGGTTCTTTAATACTCAGATACAACAGGTATAGGCATCCTAAGATGACCAGCACGATGATAGCATTTAAAATTAACTTCATAAGTTTTTAGTATTTCGATTTTTCTGACGACACAAGTATAGCACTTTTTATAAAAATATAGTATCCTATGGATTAACAAAAATATTCAGATGATAAAAAAGTTAATTTTGGTGCTTCAAATTTTACTTTTTGACAAAATCCTGCCATAGAGTCCAGTTGTGACGAAACTTCGGTCGCTGTAATAGATAACGGACGAGTAATCAGCAACTTAATCGCCAATCAAACGATTCATTCGGAATATGGCGGTGTGGTCCCTGAGCTAGCCTCCCGGTCTCATCAGGAAAATATTATCCCAGTGACTCAGGCAGCGCTACACAAAGCCCAGATCGAACTGAAAGATATAAATGGTATCGCGGTGACGACTGGTCCGGGATTGATGGGGGCACTCCTGGTAGGTGTGTGTTTTGCCAAAAGCCTGGCTTACAGCTTAAAGATCCCATTGATAGAAGTCAATCATATGCAGGCTCATATACTGGCTCATTTTGCTGAAGCTCCCTACCCGAATTTTCCATTTTTATGCCTTACGGTATCTGGTGGACATACTCAAATAGTTTTGGTCAGAGATCACCTGGATATGGAGATTATTGGGCAAACCTTAGATGATGCAGTGGGAGAAGCTTTTTGATAAAGGGGGAAAATATTTGGCCTGGGCTACCCGGCTGGTCCTGTAATAGACTCTCTGGCCAAAAAAGGTCAAGCCAATATCACCCTTCCAGAACCTCAGGTACCAGGTCTTGACTTTAGTTTTAGTGGCATCAAAACAGCCGTCTTGTATCATGTACAAGCCCAGAAAGCCATAGATCCAGCATATCTTGACAAAAACATCCATGACTTATGTGCTTCGCTTCAGTCAAAACTTGTCGACATCTTGATGAAAAAAAACTTGTCAAGGCTACCGATATATACGGTATTAAAGAAGTAGCCATAGCAGGAGGTGTATCTGCCAATAGTGCTCTCCGCCACCAAATTATTTCAGTGGGAAAAGAACTGGGTTGGAAAACCTATATTCCAAAATTTGAATATTGCACCGACAATGCTGCTATGATTGGGATTGCTGCCCATTACAAATTCCTCAAAAATCAAGTAAGCCCTCTGGATATTACACCTCATCCCAGGTTACCTTTCTAAGAACCAGCTGCTTAGACTAAAGCTATCAGCACGGCCATACCCAATCCTAGCCCAATCCATATAAGTTTTCGGATCGGAATACCATGATGGTGAAGGTTTTCTGTTTCAAAAAAGAATCGTAATGGCTACATGGAGAAGTGATCCGCCAGCAAATGCCAATACCAGAGGATATGCTCTAATAATACCGGAATCTTGTTTACCATAACCATCCCTGCCGGTGTGATAAGCGAAAACAATATCAAAATCTGCCAGATACGGACCGCTTTATGACCCATCATATCAAGCAATAAATACATCGTAAACCCTTCCACCACCTTGTGGAGTAATATCCCCGAGTAAAAATTATGATGTTGGTGATCTGATATTGCCCCGACCCCGGCAAATGGAAGACCGTCCAGCCAAGGCATGCAATCCCAATCCTACAAATAAAGCCACAGTCAAAGCCTGATTATTATGTGCAGGCGGATGAATATGTCCATGTTCTAATCCACCCGTCAAAAATTCCATAAAAATCTGAATAAAAAAACCAGCTAAAACACACAACCCTGCATAGTGATTATGACCTGAAAAAATAATTGGAAACATCTCTAAAATCAACAATCCAAACAGGTAGGCACCGCTTAGGGATAACATGTCCTGTAATATTTTTTTGCGGTTCTGACCAAGAATAAATTTAGCACATACTCCCCCTATCAGTAATAAGCAAAAGCATAATAAAGCGTATTGTATTAAGTTCATTTGGAGAAAGGTAATAATTTATAAAAACTGCCCCTATCCACCCCATGAAAATCCCCAACAAAGACCCAAAAATCACATCCATCGGATAATGCACCCCTACATAAATCTGGGCATATGCGATCACAGCCGCCTAAAGAAGAAATAAATATCTTGTTCTAGGTAAATACGATGCAGCAGCTAAAATGATAAAGACTGAAAAACAAAAATGATTCGTCGCATGGGAAGAAGTAAAACTATAACCTGTACCACATTGAACCAATAATCTCCGATTTTGTTCCAGACTCACTTCATTGCATGGCCTCGTCCGTCTCACATTCTTTTTGATCAATTCGCTGCTGATCAAATTGGATAAAATCACTAATCCGATGGCAAAGAGGCAGAGGTATAAACCTTTAGTCCCGAAATTAAATATAAAAAAACCAATCAGGAAAGCATATAATGGTGTCCAGACAAACTGGTTACGGCTAAAGGATAAGATCATATCCAAATAAGGATGTACCCAAACCTGATTGATGAGGTGAAAAATCCGGAGATCCAATTGTAGAAAATAATCCATTATGCACCACAAATTTAGTTAATCCCTGGCATGTCCAGGAATGAATTACTTTCAGCAAGGATGCATAAAATTTTATTGGGCTACTGCTGACCAATAATTTTATCGGAGGTGGATGGGCACCCCCGCATTCAATATCAATCTGGTCTGAAATAGTTTACTCAAAATCAAAAAAATACCTTCCTATCTTTGCACACTATGTTGAAAGTATTGGTGACCGGGTCTTCCGGGTATATAGGCAGTCATACTGTAATCGACTTGCTACAAAATGGATTTGAAGTCATAGGCTTAGATGATCAATCCAACTCCTCATCACACGCCTATGAAAGAATCAAGGCCATTACAGGTCAAAAAATCGCCTCTTATTGTCTGGATATTAAAAATAAAAAAAGCTTATCAACATTATTCGAACAGCACCAGGATATTATAGCCATCATTCATTTTGCAGCATATAAAAGCGTAGACGAATCGGTCTCCCATCCAACACTTTATTATGAAAACAATATCTCTGGTATGATCCATTTGCTCGAAATGCAAGTGGCCTTTAATATCCCTTATCATATTTTCTCCTCCAGCTGTACGGTCTATGGCAATACACAGGACCTGCCTGTGACAGAGGAAACTCCCTGGCAAACCGCAGAATCCCCTTACGGACTCACCAAACAAATTGGTGAATCCATGCTTTCAAATCTCACCAAACTCACTACAGGGCTTCAATCTATTGCATTAAGGTATTTCAATCCGGCTGGCGCACATCCCAGTGGTTTATTGGGCGAAGCAGCTATCAAAGAAGTACGCAACCTCGTACCGCTCATTATGGAAGTCGGTAAAGGCAAAAGACCACTACTCCAGGTTTATGGCAATGACTACCCTACACGGGATGGGACCAATATCAGAGATTATATACATGTCATGGATTTAGCCCATGCACATACCCTGGCTTTAAAATATCTCTCGGCTCAGGCTTCCCATGGTATGGAGATGGAAGTGTTCAACCTTGGTACGGGCACCGGAGTCAGCATCCTTGAAGCTATCCAATCTTTTGAAAAGGTCACCGGCACACCTTTAGCTTACAAAATTGCAAATAGAAGACCGGAGATGTAGTGGCCATCTATGCTGATTATCAAAAAGCAAGTAAATTACTCGACTGGCATCCACGATATACCCTGGACGACATCATGACACATGCCTGGCATTGGGAACAAAACAAGGCCGAATTTCTTAGTTTATAGTGTACTTGATGCCGGTATAGATTCTCGTCCCCATATTAGGCGCATACAATCTGGTGGCATCGAAATATTTTGACCCAGTAGATTCAGGGCTGACTATTTGATATTCCTGTACATAATTAGTCACATTTTCTACACCTCCATAAAGCTCAAATCGCCCAAGATTGCGGCTGGCATGCAGATTGATCAATAGATATGCAGGAGAGGTAGAAGGCCTGCCAGCGCTTCCTGCTGTAGGATAGGTTGATATGTCTAATAATCTTTGTTTGCCCACCAATTGGAAAGTAAGATTACCTATCCAGACACTCTCATTGGAGTTTGCATCCAGGGTCAGTAAAGCTCTGTGCTTTGGCAAGTACAATTTGGAGATGAGCGCAGCGTTTTCATGAAGTCGATATTTGGCATCTGTATATCTGTAAGCTAGCTTAAAACCAAAATTGACACCGAGTTGAAACTGGTTTTGGATCAAAGCATAATTGATCCTGGAGCCATGAAAAGTGTATGTACTGATGATATTTCTGGTCACTGATTCGATATCTTGAATGTTTTGCTTTTTAAAAAAAGTATGATATAAGTCAATGGAGATATTCCATTCATTGGGTCCCCCAATAAATACTTTTTGAATATAACTTAGCCCGTAATTATTGGCTATATCCAGGCCCAATGAGGGGACTAAAAAATATCGCCCTAGTCCGATAAAATGTATGTTGTCGGAAATAATATTTGGCATTCGATAGGCGCGTCCAGCTGAAGCCCTGATCGTACCATATTCATCCACCTGGTATCTCATAGAAAATCGAGGAGTAGCTCTGACTCCATATGAACCATATCGATCAGCACGCATGCCAAGGGTATAACCAAATACTGATTCTTTGACATCAGCATTATAAGAGTATTCCGCAAATGCTCCGGGTATGAATTCATTGCGATCAAATATAAAATCTGAAAATCCTTCTTTAGTCATACTGCGCCTCATACTTAAACCAGTCTGAAGCATATGTTTGTCAGTACTAAACTTGTCCTGGTAGATCAGATTTGTGTAAAAAGATCTGTCTTTGCCATTCGCCATACGTGCGTAATTAGCTTCATATTCATGACCTTGAGCATGCCACTGAAAGCCGATCGAACGACCAGGGTCCTTAAATCCGATATAGCCAATGTTGCCAAATATCTCAAGTCTTTTATTCGATTGATTATAAGTGAGCAGGTCTTCCAGGTGAGCAAGACTGGGATGATGTGTCTGGCCACCATTGCGCTGATCCCAGATACCATGAATATTCACCTGTCCTTCCCAGTTTAGTCCATAATAATGTAATCGCTGCATGACATTGACTTGCTTTTTTTGAGGAGCGTCCAAAAACCCATCACCATTTGAGTCCTGGTGATGTTGATCCTGACTGGCATGGATTAATGTACCGGTACTCCATTTTTCATTTAGCCTTTTGTTTGTGATGATATTAGCTTCATACCTTGATCGTTGATTGCCAAAAAGATTGATATGCAGCTTTGGTCCATTTTGGGGATCTATAATATCTACATTTATTTGACCAGCCAGCCCATCAGAACCATTGACTACGGTTCCAGCGCCTTTACTGACCTGTATGCCTTTCAGCCAGGGCCCGGGTATAAAATCAAAAGCAAATGGCGCAGCAAAATTATACATCGTGGGCCTCGAATCCAGCATGATTTGAGAATATATGCCTCGAAGTCCCAGCATTTCGATCTCCCGGGTGCCTAAAGCAGCGTTAGTATAATTGGCATCTATGACAGCACTTGTCTCGAAACTTTCTGATAGGTTACAACAAGGAGCTTTTCTGAGCTCACGGATGCTGACGATTTCTTTGTTATAATTGCTGGAAGCAGGTATATAAGTATCACTTCGTTTGGCCCTTACTTCCACCTGTTGCAAATCTATGTTTTCGCTTAAGACGATGGAAATTTTCAAGATATCTGGTGCCACAGCTATTTCCTTGGTTTTGAATCCAACATAGTTAATAACCAATATTGAATCAAGGTCTGCCCTTAGGATATTAAAAGCTCCCTGCTCATCCGTGACTGCATGGTATGTTTGTGACTTCCATTGAAGGACCGCACCTGCCAAAGGTATTTTGGAATCGTCTATCAAGACACCTTTCAATGCATTTTGGGCATATAATTCTGAGCATATACAGAAACTCAATATAGTCACGAAGGTTTTTAAACTTGCGATCATGCGTGCAAATTTACACATATTGAAGGCCTAAAAAATATATGATTACCATAAATAGTATTTTTACCCAATGAAGTATGTATGGCTTTGGTTTGTATTCAGTTCACAGATAGCTTCAGCCTCTTATTGGCAACAAAAAATAAATTATGATATACAATGCAGATTAGATGATAAAACAAATCAGCTGACAGGGGCGGTTAAAGTAACCTATCAAAATAATAGCCCATTTGCATTAAATCAGGTCAAGCTGCATCTTTGGATGAATGCATTTAAATCTAAACACTCCCCTTTTGATGACCAATTAAAACACGTGGGCGATGCCAAAAATGGGTACTCCAGAGAGCTGACTTTGGTGGGTATGATTCATTGGATTTTTACAATCTACAAGGAGCAGTGATACCTTTTTCTTATGATGACGCGACGCAAGAAATTATCACCCTTAGCTTGGACCAGGCCATCCAAAGCGGCTCCAGCGGAGTTTTTACAATTAAATACGCCTTAGATATCCCCAAAAACATATCCAGAGGAGGCCACTTGAACCAAAGCTACCAAATGACCCAGTGGTATCCTAAAGTGGCCTTGCTCGACTCTTCAGGCTGGCACACCATGCACTACCTTGAATACGGAGAGTTTTTTAATGATTTTGGTGATTACCGTGTAAAAATCGAATTACCGGACAATTATATCGTAGCCTCTACAGGTACATTGCTCGATAGTGAAGAACTTAAATTTCTTGATGATTATGCTGATTCATGTCAGCTGAAAAATGGTGAACCTGCTGATATAACCATTTTAGCCCCGATATCTTCGACCAGGTTTAAAATACTCAGTTACCAAGCCAAAAATGTAATTGATTTTGCCTGGTTTGCAGACAAACGTTTTTTAGTCAATAAGGCAAAGGCTATTGTGGAGGATAAAACAATAGACATTTGGACTTTTTTTCTTCCGAAAAAAATAAACGCCTGGCACCAGGCTTCTATTTATGGCAAAAATGCAATCGAATATTTTAGCTACCAGGTAGGTCCATACCCTTATGACCAGGTATCCATAGTTGAATGTCAAAAAGCTGGTGCGGATGGCATGGAATACCCTATGATTACTTTAATTGATCGTTATTATAACCTTCCTGAAAATCTGGAGGAAGTCATATTACACGAATTAGGTCATAATTGGTTTCAAGCTGTTCTCGCCACTGATGAACGGGAGGAAGCCTGGCTGGATGAGGGCCTGGTCACTTTTTATGAGCATAAATATTTTCAAAAAAGACCAATGTCACCTTTCATAGGCCATGGCCTATTCACCCTAAACTCTGATTACGATGTGCCCCCGGATTTTTTATGGTATCTGCAAGCAGCTGATAATCGGGATATGGCTGTGCTTGCGCCGGTTGAAAAATACGCTATCAATGGCTACATCTTATCTACCTATGAAAAACCGGCCAAAGGACTCAGGCTGCTTGAACAGGCTGTTGGAGAACAGATCTTTAAATCAATGATGCAAAAATATTTTGAATCATTTAAATTTAAACATCCTAAGCAGCAGGACTTATTAGGATTGTTCCATTCCATTGGCATTCATTGGTTTGAAGAGACCTACCTGACCAATAATAAAAAACTAGACATTGACATTCATAAAGCCTCTTCAGAAGGATTTATAGTTAACCATCATGGCCCGAAGGACCTCCCACTACCTATGGCTGGATATTATAAAGGAAAAAGAATTTTGGATACCACCCTCATTAATTTGACCAGTGGTACACCTTTTAAATTTGGTCCAGATTCGCTCGACTATATCATTATTGATCCTGATTTTTTATTGCCCGAAATCAAACGGACCAATAACATCCTCCGACTGAGGCCTTCTGCTTTTACTCCTAAAAAGACTGTGATGCATCTCATACCTGGCATTGGGCACTCTTTAACCAATGATTTATACCTCAGTCCAGTCATCGGCTATAACGATTACGATGGTTTTCAGGCAGGATTGGCTCTGCATGATTTTACACTGCCTGCTGCTACTACACTGGGAGGCGCCATAGTGGCTTATGGATTTAAATCTACTAAACCTGTTATACTGGCCGGCATAGAACATGCCATCTTCCCATATCAATCGTATATCGATCGCATCAAATTTGGTGTAGAGCTCAGAAACTTTTCAAATAACCGGGATACACATTATGAATACACCTCCAGGTATTTAAAATTGGCACCAAAAATCAGTCTATCACTTACTCCTGGTGCTCAACACAGTGCCTTAAAAGAATTTTCATATAGGCCTGTTTATATTCATCAACAAACCCTGATGAGTGTTGACTTTGACCAGGGCCTCTATAAATCAATAGGACAATCTAAATTATACCACGAACTTAAATTTGATTATTTGAATTCCAAAGCTCTACAGCCGTATGATTGGAGCACTACTGCTGAAAAGGGCCCTGGGTTTATAAAATTATTTTCCCATTTCAACAAACAATTCAGGTATCATACGGTAGCTCCTGCTCACCTCGAATGGCATGTTTTTGGAGGAATACAATCAACAGATCATTCAAATAAAACATTTTCCAATTTTACACTAAGTGGTGGTACTGCATTCAATGGGGAGGAATCGGACTATAAATTTGACGAATTGTTGTTAGGTCGTGCCGAGACCACCAATTCATTTTCAAGGCAGATCTTTATCAAAGACGCGGCATTCAGGAGCTTACCGAGTATGGTTTCATCCACTTCCTGGATGCTGGCGAGTTCTTTAAGGTCATCTATACCCACCCTGCCTTTCATCAGACCTTATTTCCAGCTGGCCTTAACCCCAAAAACAAACACCTATGGGAGTATACATTACACCTCGGGTATCAGCCTGGTAGGTTTAAAAAATATCCTTGAAGTCAATTTTCCAGCTTTCGAAAGTCAGTCGATTAGAGAGAGCCCTTCAAACTTGACTCACTCCAAATACTTACAGCGATGCACCTATGTGTTCAATTTCAAAGCATTGAGTCCTTTTAAGTGGTTAAGAAAAATTGGAGGTTGAACCCAGGAACCCGAATTTTGATTGATTGACTTACCTTCGTTGTATGAATATTTTAATTTTAGGATCTGGTGGTAGAGAACATGCCCTGGCCTGGAAAATAAAGCAAAGCCCTGATGGTCATCATATATTTATAGCCCCTGGAAATCCTGGAACTGCTTTGGAAGGTACCAACCTGGCAGTCTCCTTAAAAGATTTTGAAGGCATAGCCAGCTTGATCTCATCCTATACCGTACAGATGGTAATCATCGGTCCGGAAGAACCGCTAGTGTCAGGTCTCACAGATTTCCTTGAAGATCGATTCAGACATTCAGACCTCATCGTCATAGGCCCGACCAGGCAAGCAGCTCAGCTCGAAGGATCCAAAGCGTTTGCAAAAATCTTCATGGAGGAATACGGCATACCAACTGCAAAATATAAATCTTTTCAAGGCGTAGAAATTCAAGCGGCGTATAATTATATCGACGGCATGAATACTCCCATTGTAGTAAAAGCTGACGGGTTAGCTGCAGGCAAAGGGGTGACTATCTGCCTTACCAAAGAAGAAGCAAAAGAAGAAATCCGTCAAATGCTGGAGGGAAAATTTGGTAGTGCCAGTCAAACCATTGTATTGGAAGAGTTTTTGAATGGCAAAGAATTCTCTGTATTTGTTTTGACGGATGGACATGATTATAAGATATTGCCCATAGCCAAAGATTATAAAAAAATTGGCGAGGCTGACAATGGCCCAAATACAGGGGGTATGGGAGCTGTATCTCCTGTTTCATTCGTAGATCAGGGGATGATGGACAAAGTCGAATCCAGGGTGATCATACCGACCATCAAAGGACTTCAAACTCGTGGATATAAATACCATGGATTTATATTTTTAGGCTTAATAGTGGTTGATAATGAGCCTTTTGTGATTGAATACAATTGTAGAATGGGTGATCCGGAGACAGAAGTAGTGATGCCGAGATTGTCCAATGACCTTGTAAGTCTGCTTCATGCTGTTCATACAGGCACTCTTGATGCTCATCTCATTCAGAGCACACAAGAATCAGCTAGCACAGTAGTCACAGTCTCTGGCGGCTATCCAGGGGCATATGAAAAGAATAAAAGGATATTTTTCCCTTCTTACATCCCGGACGGCTCGATTGTATTCCAGGCCGGGACTTCCCAGGATGATCAAGGCCATACAATTACCGCAGGCGGAAGAGTGCTCGCCATTACCTCTATGAGCCCATCATTGACTCAAGCACTTGAACAGTCATATAATTTAATTGAGCAAATTCATTATGAAGGCAAGTATTTCCGCAAGGATATAGGTTTTGATGTCTAATCATCCTCTTCATCTTCTTCATAATACCCTGCACCGTTGGCACTTTTCGGATAATAAACTACACTGCAATTTTCAGGTCTGAATATATTGTTTGCAACTGACCTGATCTCTGCAGGAGTAATACTTTGATAGATATTTCCTTCTTCGTTTGCATTGCGGGCATCTCCCAGCATTTCAAAAAAACCAAGCGTAATGGCTTTATTTAAGCCGTTTATTTCACTAAAAAGCAGAGACGATTCTATGGTGTTTTTTATCTTGATCAATTCACTGCTTTTGACAAGGTTTTTTTTCAACGACTCCAATTCATCCCAAATAGATTTTTCTAATAACTCAATTGATTTACCTGGTATCGCTTTAGCTTCAATAATAAACAATCCTGGATCTAAAGAACCTGTGATGGATGCGTCAATGGTGCTTGCCATTTTTTTCCCTCTTACCAGTTTGCGATATAATCGTGTAGAATGTCCGTTGCTCAAAATATCGCTGATCACATCTGCTATATAAAATTCTCTGACCATCCTACTTCCGATGTGAAATGCCATATACAAAGCATCTGCTGGTGCTTTGCTTTTAGATATTAGCCTGCGGAGTTTTTTCTGAGGCCTCTCGCTTAAGTACTTATTATGAGGGGCTGTGCCTGGTTTGATAGCACCAAAGTGTTTTTCCACCATGGTCATCAATTGATCAGATGGAATATTGCTGGTGATGGACAGGATGGCATTACCGGGTTGATAATATTTTCGATAAAACTGTTTAGCCTCCTCTAGTTCAAGGTTAGCTATAGCTTCTTCGTTCTTTCCAATGGTAGGCCATTGGTAGGGATGTCTTTTGTAAGCCAATTGACAAATTAGTTGAAAGCTGTCCCCATATGGCTTGTTCAAGCAGGTCTCTTTGTACTCTTCGAGCACCACCTGTTTTTCACGATCAAATATCGTTTTGGTTAATCTAATATGGGACATCCTGTCTGCTTCTAGCGCCAACGCTGTGGCCAGATTCATAGATGGCAGAGTAATATGATAATTGGTATTGTCACACGTGGTGAAGGCATTGTTTTCCCCACCAGCATTCTGGATCACCAGGTCATAAGATGGGTATTGTTTTGTACCGCTAAACATGAGGTGCTCAAATAAGTGAGCCATTCCCGTCTGATGTGGTGGGTCATCTCTAGCGCCAACCAAATAATGTATGTTTAAAGAAGCCAAAGGATTTGCTTCATCATAATGCAAAATCACTTTTAAGCCATTTGCGAGTGTTTTTCTGTCAAAATTTAACATGAACTGTTTTGATTCTTACAATTTTCGGCGAAAGTAGTCTTTATCCAATAAAATCAATTCGTTCTCAAATATGGACTGATGCCAAATCAAATAGTCTGTGATTAATAGTACGTGATTAATAATTAATTCTTACTTTTGCGGCGGAAAAATTAACATCAAGAAAATAAATAAAGCCATAAAAAGAAAGAACTATGCCGGCTTACATGACAAAAGAAAAAGTACAAGATTTAATGACGCAGTACGGCGGAAGACCTGAAAACACAGGCTCTGTTGAAGCTCAGATCGCACTCTTTACATTCAGAATCAATCAGTTACAGGAGCATCTGAATCACAACAGGAAGGATCATTCTTGCCGCAGATCGTTACTCACCATCGTAGGTCAACGCAAGCAATTGCTCAACTACCTGGCTAAGCACAATCTGAACAAATACCGTGAATTGCTAGAACAGTTAGGTATACGTAAGTAAACCGATTTTCGAAACTATTCCTGTTTAGTGTTTCAAATGCTCTACTTAGTAGGGCTTTTTTAGTTTAAACTTTAATCAATTATAAAAAAAAATCATGGGACAAAAAACTCCTATTTCAGTCTCTTTCAACCTACCTGATGGTCGGGAAGTAACCATAGAGACTGGCAAATTAGCCACTCAGGCGCATGGGTCCGCTGTCGTCAGATGCGGCAATACCATTCTACTGGCTACAGTAGTATGCAATAAAGAAGCAAAACCAGATCAGGAATTTTTTCCTCTTTCTGTTGATTATGCTGAACGTTTTTATGCAGCTGGTCGTATCCCTGGCAATTTTTTTCGCCGCGAGGCCAAACTCAATGACTACGAAATACTGACCTCCCGATTGGTAGATCGAGCTATCCGACCGTTATTCCCTGATGGTTTTATGAATGAAACCCAGGTGATGATCAGTCTGTTAAGTGGAGAAACTGAAACTCCAAGTGATGCCTTTGCAGCCTTGGCCGCATCTGCTGCACTCACCCTTTCTGATATTCCCTGGAATGGCCCGATCTCCGAAGTGAGGATCGCTAAAGTCAATGGAGAATTTATCATCAATCCATCCCGCACTCAATTATTAGACGCTTCTTCTGAATTTGTAGTGGCTGCCACGCCTACCGAGCTCTTAATGGTTGAAGGGCAGGCTAAAGAATGTGACGAGTCGGAATTAATCGAAGCTATCAAGGTCTCTCATGAAGTCATAAAGCAACAATGCAGTCTGCAGTTAGAACTTGCCAAATTAGCCGGTAAAGCAGACATTCCTAAACGAACAGTAGTGATTCCTGAAATAGATCCAGCATTAAAGGAATTAGTGCTGCAAGCTTCATCAGATAAAATATATGCGATCGCTCGCAATCCTACCGACAAACAAGGTAGGAAAGATCTTATGGATGACTTAAAAGCTTTGGTTAAGGAATTTGTCATCGCAGTTCATGGTGAAGATTTTTATAAAGAAAACTCCAAAATCATCGGTGCCATATTAGACAAAAACAAAAAAACAATCATCAGAGAAGTAGTTACCGAAGAAGGTAAGCGCCTGGATGGCCGGGCTACAGACCAGGTGAGACCTATTTGGACTGAAGTGGATGTGCTGCCTGCAGCTCACGGTTCATCCATCTTTAATCGTGGAGAGACCCAAGCCATCGGGGTAGTGACTTTGGGCTCTAAAGGAGACAAAATGATGGTCGATACCGCTTTTGCCCCTCGGGACGAAGATTTTATTTTTCACTACAATTTTCCAGGATTTTCAGTAGGTGAAGCCAAGCCTAATCGCGGTCCGGGAAGACGAGAAATAGGGCACGCCAATCTCGCCGCAAGGTCAGTCCGGCAAGTGATGCCTGCAGACAATCCCTATACTGTCAGAATAGTTTCTGATATTTTAGAGTCTAACGGATCCACTTCAATGGCTTCTGTTTGTGTTTCATCCATGGCCCTCATGGATGCCGGTGTTAAAATCACTGCTCCGATCTCTGGAATTGCCATGGGTCTTATTAAAGTGGGTGACAAGGCAGCTATCTTAACTGATATTTTAGGAGATGAAGACGCCTTGGGCGACATGGACTTTAAAATCACCGGTACTGCCAATGGTATTTGCGGATGCCAGATGGACATGAAGATCGAAGGATTATCTTACGACTTATTAGAGAAGGCACTTGCCCAAGCCAAGGCCGGCAGATTACATATACTCGATGAAATGGCTCTGACCATATCTGAGGCCAGAGAGGATTATAAGCCACATGCCCCTAGAATCGTTGAAATAAAGATACCTAAGAGCTTGATTGGCGCAGTTATAGGCCCTGGAGGTAAAGTAATACAAGAGATGCAGGCAAGCACCGGCACCATCATTAATATAGAAGAAGTCGATGATTATGGAATCGTCAGCATCGCCAGCCCAAACAAAGCCAATATCGACCTTGCTGTTGCCAGGGTACAAAGCATTGTATTTGTTCCTGAGGTAGGTGCCACTTATGAAGCGAAAGTAGTTGAAATTCTTCCTTTCGGAGTGATAGTAGATTTCAAAGGTAAGCAAGGACTGCTGCATGTGTCCGAAATATCCTATACCAGAATCGAGAATGTCGAAGAAGTATTCAATATTGGAGACGAACTAAAAGTAAAATTGTTGGATATCGATCCCCGTACAGGTAAATATAAATTATCCCGCAAAGCCTTAATGCCACGACCTGATAATATGCCTGCTGGTGATGGGGACCAATCCAGAGATCGCCGAGAGGACAGTAGATCCAATGACCGTGGTGGAAGTGACCGTGGTGGAAGAAACGACAGAGGTGGTTATCGAGGTGGAGATAGAGATAGTAGAGGCCGAAGTGGCGATAGAGATAGAGGTGGCGATAGAGGACGAGGCGACAGAGACAGAGGTGGCGACAGAGACAGAGGTGGTAGAGACGGCAACTCAAGACCGCACAGTGATAATGCCCCATCTCGCGACAGTCACGAAAGACCTGAAAGACCTGCCGAAAGATCTGAACGGCCTGAAAGACCTGACCCTATTGAAAGACCTCAATTGAGACCAGATATTGAAAATCGACGGGACCATAACCCTCCAAAATCAGATTTTCCTGCTCCTAAGAAAGACGAAATAAGACCAGAAGGATTGAATTGGGAGGATTGATCCCTCAAAAGTCGAGAATATATTAGCTTTTATCATAATAAAAAGTTAAACTATCAAATGGGAGCGAGCGTTTTGCCCCCATTTGTGTTTATTAGATGAACTTTTAAGGCACTTTTACCGTAAAGGTTAGAAAGAGGAGAAAAGAAATGAGACAGCTAAAAATCACAAACAAAATTACCAATCGGGAGTCCGTCTCTCTCGAAAAATATCTCAATGATATAGCCAAACTCTCTATGCTCACCCCAGAGCAGGAAGCAGAATATGCTCGTAAAATAAGAGAAGGGGATGAAGATGCGCTCGAAGTAATGTGTAAATCCAACCTTAGATTTGTAGTTTCTGTAGCCAAACAATATCAAAATCAAGGTCTATCGCTCAGTGATCTAATTAATGAAGGAAATGTTGGCTTGATCAAAGCAGCCAAAAGATTTGATGAAACCAAAGGTTTTAAATTTATCTCTTATGCTGTGTGGTGGATTCGTCAATCCATCCTTCAAGCCATTGTGGAGTATAGTAGGATAGTCAGAATGCCTGTAAATAAAGTGGGTTCTTATAACCGGCTCAATGAGGCTTACATCACTTTCGTACAAGAATTTGAGCGCGAGCCGAGTCCGGAAGAACTCGCAGAAGCACTTGGTGTGGCCGTAAAAGATGTAAATCATGTTTTGAAGAGTAATATGCGACATGTATCATTCGATGCTCCTATAGGCACCGATGAGGACGACATCTCTATGATAGACATCTATATGCATGAGACAGATGATAGCCCTGATATGGGTTTGATGAAGGAATCCCTCAAGAAGGAAGTAGAATACGGTATGACGGTGCTGGCTCCCAGAGAAATGGAAGTATTATCCGCTTACTTTGGCCTTGATGGCAATAAACCACTTACCCTGGAAGAAATCGGAGATATGTTTGGTCTGACCAGAGAAAGAGTCAGGCAAGTAAAAGAACGAGCTATCAGAAGATTGCGACGGTCGATGCATCAAAATTCTCTCAAATCTTATCTTGGGTAATAGATTGCCGTTTTAAATAATGGCCAGATTTTTTATTTTTGTACTCATCATCTTCATTATTTTTAGTTTTGCAGGTGTGATCTCAATTCTCGATAAATTATTTGGCGGCTTCCGATCGATAACCTTCAAATTACGAAACGACTTACGGGCGCTTCAGCCCGAATTAAAGTCCTGGGCTTCTGACCACCTTATTAAATGGAACAGGCAGGAAATGGAATTGCTTAGTTTTAGCCAGCATAGGCAGGTTAAAAAAAGTTT
Source organism: Saprospiraceae bacterium (assembly GCA_016709995.1). NCBI lineage: Bacteria > Pseudomonadati > Bacteroidota > Saprospiria > Saprospirales > Saprospiraceae > Saprospiraceae bacterium. The sequence continues at coordinate 718,627 of JADJLQ010000001.1, read as the reverse complement.
GCTTTACAAGTTCTACAGAGGTGTCTTCCAATCTATATATCATGAGCCTCTGGTGGTCTATATGCAGAAAATGTACAGTCTTGACGAAGGCGTTCTGCTTATTCGCAATTCTGAACACGAATTTGCCTATTTAATCGTCAGAAAAGAAGTAGAATTATTTATAGATGAAGAATATTTTGGCAAATTGGACCAACAAGGAAAGTTATGGTACAACCAAAAAAATGTAATTGCTTATATCGATAGAAGCGAAAGTATGCTCTTACCTGTCCATGTCAATAATAAGTTGGCAGGAACTTTGTTGAATGAATCAAAAAAAGAATCCAGAAATCCTAGAACATTTCAGTATTTGAGCGATATGGATACCGTGGAAGAAAAAGTCTTTCTTGCCCTTGCGTTTTTTGAACTCATTCGAAGAAGCTCTAAATGATCACCTTTTTAAAAACGTTATAGAAACCTTAATCAAGGTAGTTTGAAAAGACTAGCTTGTATATTTGTGGGCTTTAATAAACTTCCATGCTAGCCGATTCGATTGCGATTTCAGATTTTCCGAGTTTCAGTAACATTGACAGAGCATTAAATAAGGTTGAATCGACCCTGCAGGAATTCGTTCAATGGCAGCCAAAGCTGGATTCTATACCAGATGTCATCAACGCCAGGAAATTTGAGACTGATAGAAGTTTGTTACAAGAAGTCTTGAGAGACCAATATAAAATCAATGCCCCTTCTTCTATTCCAACCCAACTTATAGACCGATTAGGAGCAGAAAATGTATTCACCATCTGTACGGCACACCAACCCTGCCTTTTCACAGGGCCTGCGTTTGTAATATCTAAGGCCATCAGTACCATCAAACTGGCCAGGCAGATCAATCAACAGTATCCTCAATTCCAAATCATCCCATTTTTTGTGATTGGATCAGAAGATCATGACCTGGATGAGCTTAATCACTGTTATGTAAATGGTAAGCGCTTAACCTGGGACACGGAACAACAAGGGCCTGTAGGACGATATCACCTGGACAATATTTCTATGGTGATTGCAGAATTAAAAGGATTAATAGAGTTCCATGCATTTGGTCCTGAATTAATCCGGATGATGGAACAGGCCTATCAACCTGGCCACACTATGTCAGAAGCATTCATGCAAATCTTACATCAACTTTTGGGCAGCTTTGGCCTTTTAGTTTTGAATATGGATGATGCAAGATTAAAAAAACGTTTTCTCCCATATATTAAAACAGAGATATTTTCTTCTGCTTCAAAACCCAAAGTCGTAGAGACCCAGGGCTTATTAGCTTCCAAAGGATTCGAACCTGCTACTTATGCCCGCGACATTAATTTCTTCTATTTTGATACCGGCTATCGGGCTCGCATCGAACGAGAAAACGGCTCCTTCAATATTGTTGGACAATCATTGGAGTTTGATGACAAAACCATGCTTGCAGAGATTGAAAACCGTCCCGAAAAATTCAGTCCCAATGTAATTATGAGGCCTATCTACCAGGAGATCATACTTCCTAATCTTGCCTATATAGGTGGTGGTGGTGAGCTAGCCTATTGGATGGAAAGAAAGTCGCAGTTTGAAGCTATGGAAGTGCCCTACCCTATGCTTGTGAGACGCGACTCCTTTGCTATAGTCGAAGACAGTCAGATGGATGTGATGAAAAACTATGGAGTCTCTATGGCAGACCTGTCAATGCGAACAGACCTTTTAATAAACCAAATCACTGAAAGCCTGAGCGCCAATCCCTTGGATTTGCACCTGGAGTTGAAAGGTCTCTTAGAATGGATGGAAAAAATCAGGCTCAAAACTATTGAAATCGACAAGACACTTGGCCCATCCATCGAAGCTGAAAAATCCAAACTACAGAAATCGATTGAGCATATTGAGAAAAAAATCTTAAAAGCAGAAAAATCTAAACTCGAAGTTCACCTCAATCGGGTCAAAAAGTTAAAGAAAAACTCATGCCTGATGGTACACTTCTGGAACGTAGAGAAAATTTTATGACCTTTTATGCGGTTTATGGGCCTGCTTTTCTCGAAACCTTAATGGCAGACTTTGATCCTTTGGATTTTCAATTCAAAATGATTAAAATCAATGCTTAAGCAATTGCCTTTTGAAAGATATTAAGTAAGGTATCCAGCCTGTCTTTTAAATCTGCTCTATCCACAATAAAGTCGAGAAATCCATGCTCTAATAAGTACTCAGCAGATTGAAAATCTTCAGGTAATTCTTTTTTAATAGCTTCTTTGATCACTCGAGGACCGGCGAATCCAATCAAAGCTTTTGGTTCTGCCATATTAATATCTCCAAGCATTGCATAAGATGCTGTCACACCGCCAGTGGTCGGATCAGTCATCAGTGACAGATAAGGCAAAGTGGCATCCGCCAGCAAAGTAAGTTTAGCCGCAGTTTTGGCCAGCTGCATGAGCGAAAAAGCAGATTCCATCATCCTAGCTCCTCCTGATTTGGATATGATCAGGAGTGGGCATTCTTGTTCTAAACAATAATCTATTGCCCTGGAAATTTTTTCTCCTTCCACACTGGATAAAGAGCCGCCGATAAAAGTAAAATCCATACAAGCCACCACCAAATTCTTTTTATTCAATTTACCAAAGGCTACGTTGACAGCAGAATTAAGCCCGGTTTTAGATTTGGCATCCTCGAGCCTGGACTTATAAGATTTTAGATCAGAAAATTCAAGTATGTCTATCGCTTCAAGATTATCAAAAAGGATTACATACTTTTCAGCATCAAAAAGGATTTCAAAATATTCAATACTCCCGATGCGTGTATGATGATTGCACTTGACACATTTGTAGAAATTCTCCTTTAGCTCAGCATAAGTAGTCATATGTTTGCATGATTCACACTTATGCCAAATACCTTCAGGGGTTTCCTTTTTGTTTTTGGTAGTCGTTTGTATACCGTCTCGTAGTCTTTTAAACCAACCCATTGTATTGTTTTTCTTTCCAGGGGCCTCTTTAGGAGCCTGCAAATATAAGTAATCCGCTTAATTTTGTCTTTTTACTGCATATACCAATTTATGTCAGTAGTTACTTACAAAACCAATATCAATGAAGATCAGTCTGATAGGCTACGGAAAAATGGGAAAAGAAATAGAAACCTTATGTTTAAATAGGGGGCATACCATATATAGTATAGTGGATCCTTTGTTAAATACGACACTGGATGACCTGTCAGGAGCGGATATGGTTATTGAATTTACACAGCCAGCGGCTGCATATCACAACATAGCCTTTTGCCTGGATCATCATATTCCTATAGTGAGTGGCACGACCGGATGGCATGACGAATTGCCTATCCTTAAAGAAAAATGCCTTTTGAAAGGGGGTAGTTTTTTCTACTCCTCCAATTTTAGTATTGGCGTCAATGTATTCTGGAAAGTCAGTGAATACCTGGCTAAAATGATGGACCAATATAGAGATTATGAGCTGGGATTGTTAGAGATACACCACATTCACAAAAAAGATGCCCCTAGCGGTACTGCTGTGACCCTTGCCAATAAAATATTAAATAGTTCGCCAAAATATACTGCATGGCACCTGGCAGAGATGTCTGAGTTCAAGTTGGACGGCTCTATACCCATTAAAAGCGAAAGACAGGGAGAAGTACCAGGCACTCACAAAGTAGAATATAAATCAGGTCACGACCGCATAGAATTGACCCATGAGGCTTTTTCAAGAAAAGGATTTGTCACAGGTGTGGTGGCCGCAGCCGAATGGCTTCTATGCAAAAAAGGAGTGTATGGAATGGAAGATATGTTGGGCTAAGGTATTTTCAGCGTTTTAATTTTCCCGGAAACAGTTTCGTTTTTCCTTTAGAATTAGATTTAAATTGACCTTTACGATTAAACTTTACTGAATTAGCTTTATCTGCAGGGCACCCTGATCCTACTGCACACGAAGCAAAAGTAAAAACACTCAAAAAGATGATTATAAATACATAGTATCTTTTCATACACTATATAGTATAAACTCAAAATTAAGTAAAAAACCACAAAAAAAAACCCCACTGACAGGAACTGTCAGTGAGGTATGAACACACTATGAGAACACCCTATTCTTATGTCAAAATTAAATCGATAATATATTTACTATCGTATGACAAATTTAAACCATTTTTAATCTACTTTGCAAATAAAATTGAACTTTTTTTAAAATGATTTCAAAAAAATCAGTTGACGATGTTTTACAGACCGCCAAAGTGGAGGAAGTGATAAGCGACTATGTAAATCTCAAAAAAAGTGGCTCCAATTTACTGGGGTTATGCCCTTTTCATCATGAAAAAACGCCTTCTTTTTCTGTATCCCCCTCAAAAAACATCTACAAATGTTTTGGCTGCGGAAAAGCTGGAGGGCCCGTACAGTTTATTATGGAACATGAGTCTTCGACATTTCCAGAGGCAGTTAAATACCTAGCCAAAAAATATAATATCTCTATCGAAGAAATAACAGAATCTAAATCAGATGAAGCCTACCAGGAAGAGCTAAAAGAGAATCTTATTCGTTAATTAATGAATTTGCAAATAATGTCTTCCAGGAATCATTATTTCAGCATCCTCAAGGCAAGACCATTGGACTTGCCTATTTTAAAGAAAGAGGGTTTTTAGAATCCACCATCAAAAAGTTTTCGTTGGGATTTGCCCCAGATCAAAAAAACTTTCTCGCAGAAAAGTGCATTACCAATGGATACAATGCTGACACCTTGAAAGAATTGGGCTTGCTCAATAAAAATAATCAGGATTTTTTTTCAGGGAGAGTGATATTCCCCATCACGAATATTTCAGGAAAAGTAATTGCCTTTAGTGGTAGAAAATTAAGCAATACTGATTTTGGACCGAAATATATCAATTCGCCTGAAACTCCTCTGTATATTAAAAGTAAAGTCTTATATGGATTACACCTGGCTAAAGCAGCTATACGCAGTAAGGACGAATGTCTACTGGTGGAAGGATACACTGATGTAATCAGCATGCATCAGGCAGGCATTCAACATGTAGTTGCGTCCTCAGGCACATCGCTGACAGTGGATCAGATCAGGTTGATTAAAAGGTTTACTCCCAATATTAAAATAGTATATGATGGCGATGAAGCCGGTATCAAAGCCACCATGAGGGCATTGGACATGATCCTGGAAGAGAATATGAATGTGCGTATGGCCATTCTACCTACTCCTGAGGATCCGGATTCCTTCCTCAAAAAAAATGGAAGTAGCGCGTTTGAGTCTTTTTTACAGGACAAATCTGTTGACTTTGTGTTGTTCAAAGCTTCGTTGATAAAAAGGGATACCAAAAACGATCCGATAAAAAAATCAGAAGGTATCACAGACATTATCCAGACCATTTCTAAAATTCCTGATGCGATCAAACGATCTACTTATATCCAGGTCTGTGCTGAAGAGCTTGCGGTATCAGAAGAGGTGCTCATTCGGGAGACGAATCGGATGATCAAAAAAGATCTGATTAATCGACGCTCAAAACAATTTACAGATCAAGAGCGATCTGTACCCAGCCCGGCACAGGACGATGCAGATTATCTTAAAGATCCACAGCATGACACCCTTTCAACGGAGGAAGATGAATACCAGGAGAGATCACTAATCAGGGTACTTATATTGTATGGACATCTCATGATGGATGCAGGAATGGAAAAAACCCTTGCCCAATATATCAATGAAAATATGGATAATCTGGAAGAAGAATTTAACAACAAACTATACGAACGAATATTAAAAGAATATATCCACCAGTTGAGCGAAAACCGAGTGATCAATACAGATTATTTTATCAGTCACGCCGATCCGGACATCCGCAATCTTGCTATAGAGTTAAGTACTTCTCCTTTTAATTACAGTCATAATTGGGCTGATCGTTGGGAGATGGAGCTTCAAACTCAAAAACCTCCAGATGAGAATTATGTCAATGATTGCTATCAAAGTATTTTAAGATTTAAGCTCAAAAAAGTGCAAAAAATGATCAAAGCCAATAAACTTTTACTTGATTCTACGGGTGAGGAGGAGATTCAACAGCTAATTTATCTTAAAACTCAACACGAGCTGCTCAATTATAGAAATACGATTGCCGATCTACTAGGGATGAGAGTCTTTTCGTGAAATAGTACTAATCAACCCACTCGGCTACGAATAGGTTGGTATCTCTGGTACCACCATTAAATCTGTTAGAGGCAAACACTAAGTATTTGCCATTTGGTGAAAACATAGGGAAAGAGTCAAAAGTCTGATCATAAGTGATTTTTTCCAGGCCTGTGCCATCATCCTTAATAGTATACAGATTAAATGAGTACCCTCGACTAGCAGCATGATTAGAGCTGAATACTATCGTTTTGTTATCAGGTAAATAATAAGGTGCCCAGTTAGCTTTCCCTAAATGCGTAACTTGTCTCAGATCGGACCCATCCACATTACAAACAAATAATTCCATTTCTACTGGCTGCACTAGCCCTTGATGTAAAAGTTCCAGATATTCCTTTTTGGCCTCGTCTGTCTTAGGTCTGGATGCCCTGAAAACCAATTTGGTTCCGTCCGGCGAGAAAAAAGCGCCTCCATCATAACCTAAGTCATAGGTGATTCTTTTTACGTTTTTGCCATCGATGTCCATGGTATATAAATCGAGATCTCCATCCCGTACCGAAGTAAACACAATCTTGTCACCTTTGGGGCTGATCGTCCCCTCTGCGTCATATCCAGGTGTATCTGTCAATCGTTTGATTATTTTACCATCAAGATCTGAGATATATATGTCAAAACTCTCATAGATCGCCCATACATACTTGCCATTAGGGTTTCTTTCAGGGGCTGGTGGACATGCCTCCCCAGCTGCGTGTGTGGAAGCATAGAGGATCTGTTTATTACCGGGCATAAAGTAAGAACAAGTAGTACGACCTGTGCCTGTACTGATCCTGATAGGTTTATTGTTTTTAAGATCAGACTTGCCAGGAGTCATTCTGAATATTTGATCACAGCCATTGGTCCAAGGGCTATAATCACTCTGAAAAGTAAGTTGCTTGCTGTCAAAACTCCAATAAGCTTCTGCATTATTGCCTCCAAAAGTCAGTTGGGTTACATTTTTTAAATGCTTTTCCTGCGGATATCGCAGATTATCGGGTCCTGTCTGATTGGTGATAGCATATTGTTGTGCACATTGTGTTGCTAAAAATATTATCATCAGACCGAAGTATTTTATCCATCGCTTCATATCAATAAATTAATTTTGTATTATGATCATAGGTATCGGTGGGGTAAGCCGGGCCGGCAAAACCACCCTCGCAAACCAGTTAAGTAAACGTATCAAAGGTAAAACTATTGGCATATTAAAGCAGGATGATTTTGTAAAAAAAGATCATCTTCCCATGATACGAGACCATATTGACTGGGAGCATCCTGATTCGATCGACTGGAAATCTCTTTTATCTGCTATCCAATCTTATAAAAAAAAGTACGATCTGGTCATAGTCGAAGGTCTGTTTGCTTTTTATCAAGGCAATATCAATGCCTGTTATGACAGGTGTATCTTTGTATACATAGAAAAAGACTTATTCTGGAAAAGAAAAAAACAAGATCTTCGATGGGGACGCGAACCCAATTGGTTTGTGCGTCATATTTGGGAAAGTTATGTTGAATATGGCGCCCTTCCTAAAAATAAAAACCCTGTCTTCATGGTTAATGGAGCTCATCCTGCACCAATCAACCAAGTCATCGATCTGCTACAGCTTTAATTGGCAGTCTGGCCCTTGATATTCGTTTTTTCCGCAAAATAGTCACTAAAACGACGCATATCCGTAGCTACTTCTTTGTTTTGGGTAGCACGCAAATAGGTGTCAGCCAGGCTCTTCAGCGTAAAATACATCATCCGATCCATTTCATGGACTTGCATATCTTTGGTCCATAGATCGATTTTAAGGGTATCACCCTGGCCTCCATCGTATAGAGAAAGTAGAAATGCTTTGACTTCTTGTAAATGACCCTGCTCAGGCCCATCGTCAGCCCGCCAATGTATGGCAGAAGGTATCTTCTCTTCATCCAATGTGACTTCAAGTATGATCTGGTTACTTTCTTTGTTCATAATGCAAAGAAACGCAGACTACTCAATAAAATCAGATGAATGATCAATCTTTTTTACCTAACCTTGCTATGACAGAGCTGGGATAATAAAATACCCCACTACGTGTACTTTGAGCTACCTTGACCATACACCTGGCCACCTTGTGTCCTTCTATCGGGGTAATATTTGAAAAAAGTTTGGGGCTGATTAATTTTAAAGCTAGCCCTGCCCCTGCAGCAAGATCCTCAAAAGGTCGGGCTTCTTCACGGTTCCCCAATAGAACCGAGGGTCGCAAAAAATGAATTGACCAAAAGTCCATACGTTTTACCTTGTCCTCAATCATGCCTTTGATCTGATTGTAAAACAGATAACCTCTGGAGTCTGCTCCTGGAGCAGAAACAATAAATATCTGGCGGATCCCATTCACCTCGGCAATGGTCGCTATTTTTGTAATATATTCATACTCAATATGATAAAATGCATTTTTGGAGCCCGCTTTTTTTAAAGTGGTGCCAAGACAAATGAAAAGATCATGTCCTTCGATCAAGGTAGCCCAGCTGCCCATATCTTCAAAATCAACTTGATGGCCTATAAAATTGGGATCCTCGATGGAAGGCACTTCAGACCGATAAAAACAAGTCACAGAATGGTAAGCCGGATGTCCGAGTAATTCTTGCAGACAATGAGTACCTACCAACCCTGTAGCTCCGAATAGAATGGCTTTTTTTGCTGAGGTTTGTATTTGTATAGTTTGGTCCAAGGTTGACGAAGATAGTGCTCAATTAACTACATTTGCTAAAAGAAAATTTACCTTGAAAAGATATTTAAAAATTCATCCTGAAGACAATGTAGCTGTAGCGCTCGAACAATTTAATCATGGTGATAGACTGGTCCTCGATAGTAAAGAAATACTGATTACTGAAAACATACCGGTAAAACACAAGATTACATTAGAAGATCTGGAGAAAGGTGATCGAATCAGAATGTACAGTCTTACGGTAGGCAAGGCCAAAAAGTACATTGCAAAAGGCACCAGGATAAGCACTGAAAATACTGAACACGCCACAGAGTCTTTCAACACAGACAGCAAAAAATCAGCTTGGCAAGCTCCGGATGTAAGTCAATATAAAACTCGCACATTCAAAGGATATCCCAGGAAGGATGGCAGCGTAGGCGTGAGAAATTATTGGGTTATACTTCCGTTGGTATTTTGTGAAAAAAGGAATGTAGTGATTATACAGGATGCCTTGATCAAAAACCTGGGCTATCCCGGTAGTGAATCCTTCACTGTTAATACTACCCAATTGGTAGATCTGTACCAAAGTGGTGCCAGTCAACAAGATATCCTAGAGGCATCGATAACAATGTCGCCAGATCAGTTGGCTCAAAAAAGGGTCTTTAAAAATATAGACGGCATCAAAATACTAAATCATGATATGGGCTGCGGAGGAACTCGCCAGGATGCACTTAGTCTATGCAGATTGTTGGCAGGCTATGTTCTGAATCCAAATGTCGCTGGAGCGACAGTCCTTAGCCTCGGATGTCAGAATGCGCAAATCTCCCTATTTCAGGAAGCTCTGAACCAATTCAACCCTGGCCATGGCAAGCAAATATTTTATTTTGAACAACAAAAATACTCCAGTGAACGAGAGCTGATCTCTGACGCAGTCAAACATACTTTCCTCGGATTGATTGAAGCGGATAAAACCGGAAGGCAAGAGGCTGCACTCAGCCACCTTCGCCTGGGATTGGAATGTGGTGGGTCGGACGGCTTTTCCGGTATTACGGCCAATCCAGCCCTGGGTCATGCTTCTGATATGATCATCGCATTGGGTGGCACTACCATTTTATCAGAGTTCCCGGAGCTATGCGGTGCTGAACAGGACCTGATAGACAGATGCAAGAAAAAAGAAGATGGCGAAAAATTTTCTCAATTGATGCAAACCTATAGCAGTAGGGCTGAGGCCGTGGGCTCGGGATTCTATGCCAATCCATCGCCAGGTAATATTAGAGATGGATTGATCACGGATGCTATGAAATCGCTTGGAGCAGCATTAAAGGGAGGCACCGCTCCGGTACAAGGCGTGTTGGATTATACTGAGCGAGTAAATGAAAATGGGTTCTACCTCTTATGTACTCCCGGAGGTGATGTAGAGTCTACGACCGCGATGGTAGGGAGTGGATGCAACCTGGTAGCTTTCACCACCGGTCTGGGGACTCCGACTGGAAATGTGATATCTCCAACGATCAAGATATCTACCAATAATCTTCTATCCGAAAAAATGCCCGACATCATTGATATCAATGCAGGTACTATCATTGATGGCGTGGATACCATTCAGTCTAAAGGAGCCGAAATATTAGAGTACCTGATCAAAGTGGCTAGTGGAGAAGCTATACCACATGCAGAACGATTAGGACAGGATGATTTTATTCCCTGGAAGAGGGGCATTTCGCTTTAACCATGTCATCAGTTCCCTACTTCCTGGTATTATTATGGCTTTAGACTTTTTTTTGCTGCTTGCACAGTGATTTTCGCATTTCCTGCAAATACCTCTTCTTCATTAATCATAACCGGTCTTTTGAGAAAGGTGTATTCTGCCAGGATGAGCTTGCGATACTCTTTCTCTGTCAGGATCTTTTCATTCCAGCCTTCTGATCTGAATTTTATTGCTCTCCTGCTGAACAGAGCCTCATAAGACCCAAGCTTTTTGGCAGCGAAGTCCAATTCCTTTGCCGAGATATTTTGCTCTTTGATGTTTTGCACTTCAAAAGATGCCGGAGCTTTCCATTCTTTTAAAATTTTTTGACAAGTATTGCAGGTATTGAGTTGAAATATTTTTTTCATAGTATTACATTGATATATTAGAGACAAATTTGAGCAAATATAAGTTTAGTAAAATATGAATTCATCCAGCGAATTAATTCTTAATCCAAAAGGCCATGTATACCACCTGGATCTTTCGAGGGATATGGTGGCCCCTGTTTGTATCACAGTAGGTGACCCTGACCGGGTGTCCCATGTAAGCAAATACTTTGATCATATTGATATCAGGCAATCGCATCGCGAGTTCGTCACTCATGTCGGTAGGATAAATCAAAAACCTATTATGGTGATTTCAACAGGCATCAGTACAGATAATATCGACATCGTATTTAATGAACTGGATGCTTTGGTCAACATTGACTTGCATACCGGTCAGCCTCTTGATCACAAAAGTCAACTTCAATTTATACGGATAGGGACTACCGGCGCATTAGACCCTGATATTCCTGTCAATAGTATTTTGATCAATCCAATCGCATTTGGGCTGGATAGTCTGATGCGGTTTTATCCAGAAGCAGTCCGATACCCTGATGAAACCTGGATCAATGCCCTCAATGTTCTTCAGAGAGAATTGTTCTTTGGGGCCTATGTAGGGCATGCAGACCAATCCCTGTTACAAGCTTTTGGTAAGGATACTTACGCAGGCATCGCTATAACCTGTCCGGGTTTTTATGGTCCTCAGGGAAGATCTTTGAGATTAAAATCACTATATGATCAATCTCTTTTTCAAAATTTATTCACTTTGGAATATCAAGGGTACCGGTTTAGCAATTTTGAGATGGAAACCGCTGGTATTTATGGATTGGCCTCAGCACTTGGGCATCGGGCTGTAAGTCTAAATATCGTCCTGGCCAATAGGGCTAACGGCACATTTAGTGCTGACGCCAACGAAGCTGTCGACGACGGGATAGCTTTATTGATGAATAAAATCAGTGATTGGATTTAGTCTAACCGTTTGCTTTATTGTGATCGGCCAAAAATTGGGCCAGCCCTATATCCGTGAGCGGGTGCTTGAGCAAGCCCAGAATGGCTGAAAGCGGACAGGTGACCACATCTGCGCCAGCCTTGGCTGCAGACACAATATGTAAAGAGTTGCGAATCGAAGCAGCAAGTATCTGTGTATCAAAGTCTTGAATAGAATAAATCTCTGCTATTTCAGCGATCAGCTCCATGCCATCCCAATTGGTATCATCGATCCTACCGATAAATGGAGAAAGATAAGTAGCACCAGCCTTGGCAGCCAGTATAGCTTGCCCTGCACTAAAGACTAAGGTGCAATTGGTTGCAATATCGTGGTCAGAGAAATACTTGATAGCTTTAATGCCATCCTTTATCATCGGTACTTTGACTACAATATTGGGAGCGAGGGCAGCTAAGATCTTTCCTTCAGATATAATACCCTCATAATCAGTAGCTATCACTTCAGCACTCACATCTCCTTCTACCAGGTTACAAATGGCTTGATAATGTTTAATGATATTTTCTTTACCCGTAATACCTTCTTTGGCCATAAGAGAAGGATTGGTGGTGACTCCATCGAGTATGCCCAGGTCCTTGGCTTCTTTTATTTGGTCCAGATTGGCAGTATCAATAAAAAACTTCATAAATAGGAAATATATTAAATTAAAAATGGTGAGAAACCATATGCATCGCTCAACCGTTTTATCCTTGCTGCCTTTCGACCCTGGGGAGGTTCAACAGGAGCTGATCACATGACTCTCACCGCCGCAAAAGTATACAATCTTATGCACATGACGAAAATCATTTTAGAAGAATTATATAGTCAATCGATCAAAATAACCATACACCGAGGATATCAAACTGAGACGATCTATGAAATCTTATTTTTTCGACTTGATAAACTTGTCCCAATCTATGATCTGGCTTTTGAAGGGCTGCCAAAAATTATGCGGCATTCGTGGCAAGTCGCTTACGATGACTTTTGTTTTTTTAACACGATGTTCGAACTGCATATTGGTACAGTGCAACATGATCTGATCTGAGGACACTTTACTTCCATATTTTTTATCCCCAACGATCGGCGCACCGATATGTGCCAGCTGAGCCCTGATCTGATGTCGCCTGCCTGTCACCAACTCTATGGCCCATAATTGGTAATCATCAATGACCGAAAGCACCTCATATTTAAGGATAGCCTCTTGATCCGAAGATGATCGCCTATGACCACTTACATTCATGCGGTAAGCATCGGCTTGCCTGGACATAAAATGTTCCAGTGAACCACTGCCCTGGACTGTGCATCGCTCAGTGATCGCCAGATAATATTTTTTTACCTGTTTATTTTTGAGCAATTCATTGAATCGCTCCTGACCTTTGGAAGTTTTGGCCAGAATGAGGACACCGCTCACCGATTTATCAAGCCTATGTACGACACCAATAAATGCCTTTCCAGGCTTACGATCTCTTTTGCCGATAAAAGCCTGCATCAAAGGAATTACCGCATTTTCCTCTTCTGCTTCTGGCTGAACAAGTAGAGCAGCCGGCTTAGAAATGGCTACATAGTGGTTATCTTCGTATAAAATAGTAGGTGACCAATGCATGATATAAAGCATGAAGGTAATAAATTCAGTCTGGCATTTTCGCCCTGTCCCAATGATACTTTTATGATGGATGCCCTCGTACATCATAAAATAGCTCATTGTAATGAATTCGATGTATCATTGATGGACATCCAGGCACTCAATGAATCAGCCCTAAAATGCTTATATGATGTCACCAAAATCAGTGCTGCAGCCCTACCCCAGGTCTCTGACGAATATCAGCTGTTAGATGCTGGCTCAGCGATGGGTTTTGGGTGTGGGCCTATAGTAGTATCCAGCAATAAATATTCCTTGGATGACTTAGTAAACTCAGTAATTGGTATACCTGGCAGACACACCACAGCACATTATTTATTCAATCATTTTGTGCCAGAAGTTAGGAATAAAAAGTTTTTGCTGTTTTCAGATATTGAACAAAAAATATTGGATAAGGAGATCGAAGCAGGGGTATTGATTCACGAAGGTCGTTTTACCTATGCAGACCATGGACTAAGTTTGATAGCGGATTTGGGAGCTTTGTGGGAGAAGAAATACCACCTTCCTATTCCGCTTGGGGTAATTGTTTGCAGAAAAAGCCTTGGAACCAGGCTGGCCACTGAAATGCAAACCTTAATAAGCAAAAGCATTGAATACGCTTTTGAACAGCCTTGGTCAAGCCGGGAATACATCAAACAACATGCACAGGAACTCGACGATCATGTCATAGACCAACATATCCAACTATATGTCAATCGATTCAGCATTTCCATGGGTGAAGAAGGCCATCGGGCCATTCAGTTTCTATTGTCTAATCCAATTTGAGGCGGCCATAAACCTACTGGATGATCAACTTTTGTCGATATCGATTCTGTCCTACTCTAAGCTCCACGAGGTAAACTCCTGAAAGCAATGTTCCAGTAAATATTTGTGTAGCTCGGCTCTGCTTGTTAGTTTTTAATACAAGTCTTCCGCTGACATCATAGATTGAATATGAACCTATTGCATTGATTCCATCAAACAGGATGGTGATATAATTACTTGCAGGATTTGGAAAAACCTGGATGGATGCAAAGTCGGATTTCTGATGACGGGTAGCTGTACTAAATTCACTTTTCAAATCAGTTTGATACCATGCCACCCCTCCGCGTTGATTTCCAACGATCATATCCAACAGACCGTCCTGATCGATGTCGGCTACAGCAAGATGCGTATCATCACCTTCCTGCACACTGCCCCAGGTCATCTGTGACAAATTGAATGGAGCACTGGAGGCACCAGGATGGTCATACAACAATAAAGACTTGCCACTGGTACCTACTGCCATATATTTTTCGCCACGACTGGTAAAGATAACCGGAGCAGCATTGCCTGTTGCGAATCCCGCAACTCTGGTATCAATGGATCCCAGAGGATTAATAGTAGGCGTAGATGAAAAAGCGGGCTTTGTACTGGTTCCGGTATTTTTAAAAAAATTAATTACACCGTCTCGCTCTCCGACGACCAGATCTTGCAATCCATCAGCATCCAGGTCTATGATTTGTGGACTTGAGTACTGACCGACATCTATTTGAAAATAAGAAGATTGAATTTGTCCAAACTGCATCGGGTTATTTTTACCCCCTACATTCTCTGCAAAGAATAGTCGACCAAGCAGTTCCCCAACGATTAAATCCTGATCACCATCTCCATCGAGATCTCCAAAACAGGGCACAAAACTATTGGTCTCATTATTAAATTTTTTAAAGTCGAGCCAATTACTATCAATAAGTTGAAAAGAAGGGTTTCGTGCATCACCAATATTTCTAAATAAAAAAAGAGCTGCTCCATGGATACCGCTGCGGTCAAAATAACCACCGCTCCCAATGATCAAATCCAGGTCACCATCAGCATCTATATCTGCCAAAGCTGGAGAAGTATTTTCACCGAAATCCAAAGTTTCGTCTGTAATGAATGAATTGGAATGGAATACATATTCTGATTTAATCAGCTCACTTCTATCATATCTCCAAAGACAATGATAATTATCGGAACCATATTGAAAATTGGAAGCAGCAAAAAACTCCTTAATCCCATCGTTGTTGATATCTGCCAAAAATGGACTTACGAAGTAAGGAATGTCCACCGATATGCTATTAGTTGGAAATTTAAGTTCCTGGCTGTTCATCCATGCTGCAGATGAATCTCCTCCATTTCGAAGAAAAATCAAATTTGGCGAAGAAATATCACCGATCACCAGATCATAGTCACGGTCCTGGTCCCGATCCCAGGCTAAAAGTGTAGAGCCCGCATGTCTTACTTCAAGGCCGGATGAAAGTCCAGAGGCGCATTTATCCTTGCTGAGACTTAACGTGATCTGATCAGAAAAGCCATTTTCGAGTATTTTACCAAAACAAAAATCACCTACAACAAAATCAAATTGGCCTGTAGCCAAGCCCTTCTCTGTAGCCAGGTTTTTGTACCAAACTATAAGCCCACCACCAGGCTCATAACTCAATATATCCAGATCACCATCGCGATCAATGTCCTCGACTGCCGGATAATCCGCATTGCTTACATAGACATTGATTCGGCTGGATCCTGAAGTATAATAAAGTATGTTAGCCCTATCAATAGGAAAGCTTCGTTTAGTAAAACTTAAGGTTTTGCCACCGACACTGGCATCGTACACTTCTATACCCGCCAACCCCGGAGTGGTAGAATAACTAAATATATCTGCGAGACCATCATTGTTATGATCTTTCATCACCACCCAATCGTGTACTTTGGGAAATATAGATTTGAATGTGGCGTCATAGTTTAATTCTCCATCAGAAATAAAGGGCATCCAAACTCCTCCGCTTCGGTCAAAAATGACTACATCTTGTTTTTGATCTAGATTGAGATCAGCATTCATGATCTGAGGAGTGTTCATACCTCCGGTCCATGGATACTTCAACTGATGGGTGCCTACCATAACTGGAGGAGAGATTGGTTTAAAGTGTTGGCCAAAAGCTGTGGCTATGGCGCACCACCCTATCAAAAATAACAAACCAAATCGAAGCTCAAAATGCATGATACAAAATTAAACGAAATAAGTCAGGCCGGTATTTTAAGATCAATAACAATTGGACCATACCCAGGTCATAAAACTTAATGTGAGTACACAAAATAGCGCAGAATCAACCTAGATCTTAAAAATTGGTTAATTAGTCGATTTAAAACCGGTATTACGTTCTTACAATCTTGGTTATGTTAATTTTGAAGATGCAATTTCGTATTTCGGTTTGCCTGTTTTTACTTGGTCTCGGTCTTAACCCAAGCATAGTAGGACAATCCATCTCTGGTCTTGTTCGTGATGAAACCAATGTGCCACTCCCCTATGCGACCATTCAAGTGACCAAAACCAATAAAGGTGCAGTGACCAATCAGGATGGATTTTTTCAGATCCAAATAGATCCCGGTACCTACAATTTTAGATTTCAGTATGTGGGCTACCGCATAAAAGACACCACTATAGTCGTGGGTACAAAAGACATTTCAATCAAGCTGAATCTTAGAGCTGAATCTTTAACCTTACCTACGGTAGTCATAGACGGATCCAACGAAGACCCCGCCTACACCATCATGCGAAGAGCGATCGCTAAGGCATCTTACCATGCCAATCAAATCAATAGTTATTCTGCAAGAGTATATATCAAAGGAAGTGGAAGGCTGCTTAAAATTCCATTTTTGTTTAAAAATCGAATCAAAAAAGAATTAGCTAAAGAAGGTATAGACTCTACAGTAGCTTTCACACAAGAATCCGTATCGCGGCTCCACTATAAGCGACCGGGGCAATATACAGATACGGTCCTATCCATCAGAGCTACAGGGGATGACAATAATACAAGCCCAATGGGTTTTGTCAATAGTAGTTTTTATGATCCCAAAGTATCCGGTGCAGTATCTCCGCTGGCACCCAATGCATTCCAGATTTATAAATTTGAATACTTGGGTTTTTTTGAAGAACATGGCGCTATCATCAATAAAATAAAAGTCACTCCTAAAAGCAAAGGTGACCAGGTATTTGAGGGAATCATTTACATAATAGATCAAGTCTGGAATATCCACAGCCTAAACCTTCTGACATCTATCTGGGGTATTGAATTTGCAATCAAACAAGTATTCACACCAGTGCAAGGGGAGATCTGGATGCCTCTGGATCAAATCTATGATGTCGGTGGCAATGTATTTGGATTTGGATTTGAATACAAATATCTGGCACACCTATCGGACTATAAAATCACCATCAATCCGGATATCAGTGTTCCGCTCATCGTACTCGATGACAAAGTAGATAAAGAAGAATCAGTAGAAGCGAACAAAAAAATAAACAATAGCAGTAATCCACTTCAAATCAAAGACCTGGATATGAACCAGGAGCTCAGTGCCAAGCAGTTGCGCAAAATGATGAAACAGTATAAAAAACAGGAGTTAGATAGCCTGCCAGAGTCAGAAACCATTAGTATTAATAGCACGGAGACTCACCAGACCATAGATTCAATGGCCAATAAAAGAGACTCCCTGTATTGGGATGAGATCAGACCGGTTGCCCTCACGGAATACGAATCCAAAGGATATACCAGGATGGATAGCATCACCAAAGTAGAAAAAATAAAAGAAGAGGAAAACAAAAGAGATTCCTCTTCCGTAGAGATCAATATTGGCTCCGACGGCACAGAATTGAAGGTGAATAAGACATCAAAAAAATTTAAATTAAACCATCTTATTGTTGGCAGCAATTACATTTACAACAAGGACAAAAACTACTTAACCCTGTTCCCGCTCGCTAATAAACTTAATTTTAATACGGTAGATGGCTATCATGGAGCTTTGTCCATGGAATTAGGCAATAAAGGAAAATCAAAATCATCCACTTTGTGGAAAATAAGACCAGAGATTGGATATACCTTGGCTCGAAAAGTCCTGACTTATGAACTTACCACGAGTATTGCATCCCGCAATAATAAAAAGGACCCGGATTATAATCCCTGGAAATTAGTTATAGCAGCTGGAAAGGTACCGGTATCGTATACCCCATATCTGACAAGAAATAACTATTTCAATACTTTTTATTCCTTGTTTTTTAGAAAAAACTATTTGAAACTTTATGATAGCCAATATGTACGAGCTTCATTCGCACAGACCTTGTCAAAAAAATTCAGCTTTGCTGCCACTGCCACTTTTGATTCCAGGATGCCACTGGTAAATCATTCTACCGCAGGTATAGCAAACAGAAAAAAGGCTTATACAAGTAATATCCCTACCGTATCGGAGCTTAATCCGGGAAGTATAACCGCTAACATGGCATTTATCACTGAAGTCTCTGCTATTTGGAAACCATTCCACAGGTTTGCTATTCGCAATGGGTACAAAATAAAAGATCTTTCGAAATCACCCACTATCTCTTTGTTGTATAAAAAAGGATGGGAGGTATCAGATGGCCAGTTTGATCAGGCTCAGATTGGGTTTAAGCATCATATTAGTGTCGGTGCAGGTGACGATTTTGATTATGATCTTGTAGGAGGATCGTTTTTGGGCACTTCGCCTAAATATGTACAAGATTTTGCGCATTTTCCAGGTAACCAATATATCTTTTCACCCTTAGACCCTGTAAAATTCTTCCGGGCTTTGGATTATTTTGAATATAGTACCAATGCTCAGTATTTAAGTTTCCTGGGCAACTACCAGTTTAGAAGATTTATTCTTTCATCATCACCTTGGGTCAGAAAAAAAGGGATTAGAGAAAATCTCATTATCAATGCACTTTCTACCACAGATCATCCTTTGTACAGCGAACTTGGTTATGGCATCAACTACATATTTAGGGTATTGAGAGTAGAAGGCGTGACCACCTGGCAAGATGGCACCTACCAGGGATTTAGATTCCGTTTTGGATTGGCGACAGGGTTTGATAATTTGTTTAAGTTTTAATGAGAATATCCCATCATAGCCATCTATTTTAGTAACTGGTTTTGGGAATAAATTTCTTCCCTACTTTATTGGCCTCTAAGTCAAACACTTGACCGTTCTATTCCTTCATTTCAGGATATTTCTGTAGGTTTATCGAACTAAATCATTTAATCCAGCATCGATACATGTTCAAATCACTTACACGTAAAAAATCTATAGAATCCATCATGGCATCTTCCCGGGCTCAAGATGCTACCGAAGGGCATGGTGTAACCGGATTGCACAGAGTACTCACCGCCAGAGACCTTACTTTTTTTGGAATTGCCGCGATCATTGGCGCTGGCAGCTTCAGCAGTCTTGGCGGAGCAGTTTTTGCAGGAGGTCCGGGAGTGGTTGTCCTGTTTATTTTATGTGGGATAGCTTGTGGATTTACTGCTTTCTGCTATGCAGAGTTTGCCAGCCGGGTACCGGTAGCAGGCAGTGCTTATACATACGCATATGCTTCCTTTGGCGAATTGATGGCCTGGATCATTGGTTGGGCTTTACTCATGGAATATTCAATTGGCAATATTTATGTTTCTTTTTCATGGAGTGATTATTTTACCACACTTATGGGCAAGTTTGGAGTCCATATACCAGACTACCTCGCCTGTAGTTATAAAGAAGCTTCGATCGCAGTAAAAGCCGGCGATAACATCCCTGATCTGATCAATGCCTGGAACACAGCTCCGCAAATAGGCGGTCTTAGATTGATCATGGATCTGCCAGCATTTTTAATCAATATTGCCATCACTTACCTGGTGTATCGGGGAATGAAAGAAAGTCGCAATATCAGCAATGTCATGGTGGTTTTAAAATTGGCTGCAATCGCTTTGGTCATCCTGGTAGGAGGTTATTTGATTTTTGCAAATGACCTTTTTCATAACTGGACACCCCCAAATGCATCAGGGGTACGTTCGTTCATGCCCAACGGATTTGGCGGAGTATTGGCGGCGGTGAGCGGCGTTTTTTTCGCCTATATCGGATTTGATGCTGTAAGTGTATTGGCAGAGGAGGCTAAAGATCCGCAAAAGGATCTGCCCAAAGGTATGATTACATCCTTAATCATATGTACTATCGTCTACATCATTCTTTCATTGATTTTGACCGGTGCGGTTAATTTCGAAAAATTTGCAGGTATTGGTGATCCACTAGCATTCATATTTGAAGAAGACAATCTTAATGTCAGCTGGATGGTGACCTTAATTGCATTTATAGCCGTGGTAGCCATGACCAGCGTATTACTAGTCTTTCAAATGGGGCAGCCGAGAATATGGATGAGCATGAGCAGGGACGGATTGTTGCCACCAGCATTTCAAAAAATACATCCAAAGTATAGAACACCCTCCTTTGCTACAATTGTCACCGGATTCGTCGTAGGTCTTCCGATATTTTTTACGGATAAAAATTTTGTGCTGGACTTCACCAGTATTGGTACTTTGTTTGCCTTCGTGTTAGTATGTGGAGGTGTTTTATTGTTGCCAGAAAAGCCTAAAGTCAAAGGACAATTTCATCTCCCCAATATCAACAGTCAGTACATCTTTCCAATATTGATCATCAGCACTATCATTGGACTCAGTTTAAGAAAAGGAGGCTATTTTAGTGAACTTCTCAATGGTGATTTTTCGGACCACAGTGAAGGTGCCGGACAAGAATTATTCAACTTTCAGTCGATTTCGGTTAAAATAGCTACTATTATATTTTGGTTGACCTGCCTGATTCTCTCGGTATTTGCATATTTAAAAAAATTCTCCTTAATACCTCTTTTAGGATTGGTATCATGCCTGTATTTGTTGACAGGAATGTCAGGCTCTAATTGGTTGTGGTTTTTCGGTTGGTTTGCTGTAGGGTTGATCATCTACTTCGCTTATGGGTATAAAAAGAGTAATTTAAATACAAGTACAGTTTAAGCTTTAGTTGGGTTTTATAACATACTTCATTTGGAAGGTTAGTCCTGTTTACTCAACTTATGATATATTGAAGTATAATATAATACACCGAAGGACATAACAGGCATCCAAGCCCGGTATAAAAAGTAGCAGTAATAGAACCATAAGGCACCAAAGCCGGATCAGTTGCTGCCAGACCTGCTGCTACCCCACTGGTAGTACCAATCATTCCCCCATAGATCATAGCGGTATGAGGATTGTTTAGTCCAATCATACGAGCGACCAATGGTGTACCAATAGTGACCAGGATACTTTTGATTACACCGGCAGCAATGCTGATGGTGATGACTTCAGAGTTGGCTCCCAAAGCACCACCGGTCACAGGCCCTATCACAAAAGTGCAGGCCCCGGCACCAATAGTTGCCATACTGATCGCATCACGGTAGCCCAGGAAATAAGCAAGGATAGAACCAATGATGAACGAAACAGACAATCCCACGGTCAATGAAATAAAACCTGCAATACCAGATTTTTTAATTTTTTCAAAATCCGCCCCCATTGCTGTTGATACGATCGTAAAATCTCTGAACATAGCCCCTCCAAGTAAAGCAAAACCTGAAAATATTTTAACATCAGCAATGCCATTTTTGCCTCCCGTGAAGACACCGCCAATATAGGCGAGTATCAAACCTATAAAGATGGCGATAGCAGATCCGGGAATTTTATTACGAAGAAACTTTTTGGCCACCCAATAAGAAAAATAGATGAGTCCTCCTACACAAAGCATGGCCACTACAAACCCGTATTTTGAAAACAAGGTGCCCATCATACCAAATCTTTCATTTTATTTTGGATATGAGGGGAATGAGCAAGAAACAAGCAGCCGTAGGCAGGATACCAGCCAGGATGGCTATCATACCGCCGGATAAAGCAGATGCCACATTCTGAATAGAAGCCATGGCCACAATCACAGGAATATACATATTGCTCAAAAACAATATACCGCGCTCCATCTCAATCGAGAATAATTGTCGCTGACGCATCCAGTGATGCACGAAGATCAGTATGAGCATGGCGAATCCAACCCCGCCGACATTGGCGTCTATACCCAACCAACTTCCTAACATTTCTCCTATCATCTGACCCAGCATAAAACTTCCTGCCAGGATGGCTACTCCATATATCACCATGTTAAAACATTTTTTTTACATCCATTTTGATGACCTTGCCCATTGCATTTCTGGGTAACGAATCTACTATTAAATATTTTCTTGGAATACGATAAGCTGGTATTTGTGTACGCATCCATGCGTCCAAAACTTCAATATTAAATCCATCAGAGACCTTGGGAATCACTGCTGCAGCAACCGTTTCACCCCATTCTTCATCATCAAGACCCACTACTGCACAATCTACAATGGAGTCATGCAACCTCAATGTTTCTTCGATCTCCAGCGCTGAGATTTTATAACCTCCTGATTTAATGATATCGATTGAATTTCGACCCAAGATCTTATAATATCCAGCGGTTAGCATTGCGACATCCCCTGTTCTAAACCAACCATCATCTGTAAAACTTTTCTTTGTTTCCTCAGGCTTGTTCCAATATTGAAGGAACACATTTTTGCCTCTTACCTGGATTTCTCCAATGGATTCTTCTTCGACTACCTGACCGACTTCGTCTACTATCCTAACTTCAACTCCCGTCAAGGGTAAGCCAATATGTCCGGCCTTCCTGACCCCTTCATAGGGATTGCTTATAGCCATGCCTATCTCTGTCATCCCATACCTTTCCAATAAGGTGTGACCACTGATGATCTGCCATTTTTCTAAAACACTGATAGGTAATGCGGCAGAACCCGACACCATCAATCTGAATTGGCTCATGATATTTGTCAAGGCATTTCTTACATTCAAACTGTATTCTTCGAAAGCAGTAATCAACTTAAAATATATAGTAGGCACTGCCATAAATACATTGATATGACCTTCCATAAATTTTCGAAAAACTTCCTTTGCATCAAATGGATGCAAAAACTCCACAGTCGCCCCACACCAAAGAGCACAACACACCACATTGATGATGCCATGCACATGATGCAGTGGCAGTATGCAGAGTATATGATCCTTAGCTGTCCAGTGCCAGGCTTGTATTAAAGTGAGCACTTGTGACTCAATATTTTGATGCGTGGTGACCACGCCTTTGGGTTTGTTGGTGGTACCACTGGTATAAAGGATCATCGCCATTCGGTCCGGCGTGATATGTGGCAAGGTTTTAATTTCTGAAGATAAATTGCCATCCAGGCAAATTATCCTTACTTCAGAATGTAGGTATATACTTTGTATAATCGATAGATAAGTTGGCGAAACCAATATGATGGAAGCAGCAGTATCTTCTAAGACATACTGCAATGAAGGTGCCGGATGCGACAGACATAAAGGAACAGCTACGCCTCCTGCCATCCATATCCCAACAAGGGAAGCAACATAATCGAGCCCTGGATCTACCATAAAGGCTACCCTTGCTTCTAATAAGTCGTCCAATTCACCCAATAAAGTCCTTGCTAAACCTTCAGCAGAACCAAAGACAAAAGCGTAATTATAATTATGACCGTGACTTATGACAGCAGTGTTGAACGCAACAGTCGGGAGACCATCAAATAGCTTATTCATAGTCTTTATCTTTTTTTTTAATCTTGCAAGAATAAATCTAATCAGGTGAAGACATTTGCAAGCATCTACTTCAGGCTCAATCTTTAGCTATCATCCTATAACTTGTCACTACGCCTCTAATCAATGAAGAACTAAATCCCTGGTGCTCCATTTCGTTAAGACCTGCTATGGTACATCCCTTTGGAGTGGTGACTTTGTCTATTTCGGATTCAGGATGAGTATCTCGGGTAAGTAAAAGCTCTGCGGCACCCTTCACGGTTTGAGCGGCAATCAGGCTGGCCACCTCAGAATTAAATCCGATTTCGATGCCTGCTTGAATATTGGCTCGGATATAACGCATAGCGTAGGCCGTTCCACAAGCACCCAGGGCAGTAGCGGCTTCCATCAGTGTTTCATCAATGATGGCTACTTTCCCCAATTTTTCAAATAAGCTTTGGGTATAATTCATTTGATCTTTGGTAGCACCTTGCCCACTGATACAGGTCATGCTTTCTCTGATAGCAATAGCTGTATTGGGCATCGCACGAATGATCGATACTTTTTTCTTTAATGCCGCCAAAATAGATGCAGTGTCTACCCCTGTGACTACTGAAATGAGCAAATGTTTGGTAGGCGAAAAGGCAGTAGCTACGCTCTTTAGCAAAGCAGGTACCTGGTATGGTTTTACAGCAAGTATGATGATTTCCGAAGACTTGATCGCTTTTTTATTGTCATCCATAATCGTGACGCCACGATCACTCAGTTCTGTCAGCACATTCGGATTCCGTCTTGTGACGATGAGGTCCTTAGGCTGAACAAAGGTACTTGCTAATAACCCTTCAGCGATAGCAGTACCCAGGTTGCCACCCCCTATAATTGCAATTTTTTTCATCTTAAATAATTATTGAAGAGTAACATGTTTTTTCTTCCACCAAAAATAAAATGGCACACCGGTTAAAATCAACAAGATACCTGTCAATGCCTCCATGGGTCTTTGTGATGGTGTGTAAATAAATAGTGCCAGACAAAATAAAACAAAGATGGCCGGCACAAAAGGATAACCTACCACTTTATATGGCCTTTCTCTCGTTGGATCCTTTTTACGCATTACAAAAACACCAAATGCCGTCGCACCATAAAATAAAAAAGAAGCAAAAATCAACATATCAGTGAGTTGATCAAAACTCCCGGAAAACAATAATATAACTGACCAAAGACATTGGATCCAAAGCGAATAGGATGGTGTCTTATGTTTTGGATGCACATATCCGGCTTTCTTAAAAAAATATCCATCACGTGCCATTGCATAATAAATCCTCGAAGCCATCAGTATAGTAGCATTGGTAGCATTAAACGTGGTGACTAAGATTAAACAGGACACAAACAAAGCACCCGCTCTACCCAAATAAATCTCTACGATATCAACCGCAGCTATACCGGAACCTGTTTTTTGCCTGGCGATTATATCGTCAATTGGCGAAATATAATGATATACAAAATTGATCAAAAGGTATATCGATATCACGATCAAAGTACCAATCAACAATGAAAGGGGAATATTACGTTGAGGATTTTTAATCTCACCACCCAGGTAACCAACATTATTCCAGCCCTCATAAGCCCAAAATGCTCCTAGCATCGCAGTAAATAATAATGCCAGGAATCCACCAGAAAAAAATGATCGAGGCACAAAGCTGGCCGCTGGCGTAGTGATATGCGACCAAGACCCCTGAGCGCTGATGATACCTGCGATGATCAAAAACAACATGCATGCTACCAGCGTAAAAGTGAGTCCGCGCGACACATTTTCACCAAGTTTTAACCCCTTAAAATTGATGAAAGTGAGTCCAATCAATAATGCAGCGGCTATCAACTTGACTGTAAGGTTATCCAAAGGATGTAGAATGCCCAATAAGGTAAAATCGCTGTCACCAATAGCTGGAAACTTTATTAAATGATTTAGTGATTCTGCAAAAACGTAAGCAATAGAGGCAATGGAGGCTGATCGGATTGCGGCAAAACACCCCCAACCATACAGAAATGCAAAAAAAGGATTGTATATCTTTTTGAAATAAGCATATTCTCCACCACTGTCTGCAAACATACCGGCGATCTCTGCATTGCTTAGTGCACCAAACAAACTAATCATACCTGCCAGAAGCCATGCTAACAATACGTATCCCGGCATCTGCAACGATTCGGACATAGGGGCAACTTTTTTAAACACCCCTGACCCTATAATCGCACTGATCACCAGGACTACACAGGATAGTAAACCCAATGACCTATGAAGCGTCGCCTTTTGATTTTCCATATATTCAATTAATTATATAAAGTTTATTTTGAGGATTGATAGGCCCGGGAGATTACTTGTGACAGTGATTGATTTTCAATTTTACTAGTCACCCAACTGATGATATCCAGATATATAAATGCCTGTTGTTCATAATGGTCATCACTCAATGCTAAAAGTTCGGGCAAAAAAGCTGCAAATAATTCTTTTTCTTTAAAACTATCTGCATTGACTAATCGATTAAAAAAATGAAGAATTGCTTTTTGTACTTTATTTAGATCATGACTTTTCTTGAGAAAATAATTGCTGGATCTGACCAAATAAGATAATAATCCTTTATTCCCCATTTCAAAATGAGCAATTAAATTGAGCAGCCGTGCATACCCCTGCAGATCCTCCCGCAAAGGAATAGATTTAAAATCAATGATTTTATCCAGATAATTGCTTGCAGTCCTCGGATCCCCTGCACCAATATACATCCAGGCTATTTTAAAATACACTACCAGGATTCTATGATCATCCAGTTTGTCAGCATATTTGTCTAACCTTCTTAAAGTCTTGGGTATGATCTCCAACCCTTCGACAAATTTGCCTTCCATAAAGTACTTGTGGAACCTAGAAGTATGGACATATACAAAGGAAAGTATTTTAGAATTTTCATTAAATCGCTGATAATTATTAGCTCTAAACTTTTCAAAACTATTCAAGGTCTTATTAAATACTCCATACAGCTTCAGGTTGTAACTGCAAGTCAAAACATAGTGAATGGCATGCATATAAGAGTCCGGATCACGTTCGATTACATAAGGCTTACTCTCACACAACTCCTTCCAT
The DNA here is from genome assembly GCA_016709995.1 of Saprospiraceae bacterium. Lineage (NCBI taxonomy): Bacteria > Pseudomonadati > Bacteroidota > Saprospiria > Saprospirales > Saprospiraceae > Saprospiraceae bacterium. The sequence continues at coordinate 691,540 of JADJLQ010000001.1, read as the reverse complement.
TTGATAGCATGCTCCATAGCTGTCTGGAAGTCGAGTAAAATAAAATAATAATATACCAGACACTGGTGAAAACAAATCAAATCTAAGGTGTTGAGATTGGCTTCGTTGATCTTGGGTACATTAGATTTAAAAAACTGCTGTATGATCTTTTCATCTTTTGCATTGGCGATATGCCCCATCTGAACATATTTGCCATGCATCATGAGCTTGAGATTGGACAATTCGGTTGAAGTAGAGATATATTCAGCCAGGCTAATAGACTCAGTAAGTAATTGTTTGGACCGATCCTTGTGTGCACGGGTGATATGCCTGGACTCGATGAGTTTCTCATATTCAACAATCTCCAATAATAGCAGATTTTGGTCGTGATTTTGAGCTACACTTTTTATTCTTTCAAACAATCTGAGACTCTGGAGGTATAGACCCTTTCCATATAATATTCTGGCATAATCGATTTGCTCTCTGATCTCCAAATCTGCTTTTTTTGTGGAGTGGATCAGACGAAGACTTGTGAGTAAATTACTATACAAATTGCGTTTGAGATTGGCATATTTTACACCGGCTATATTGCCTAATTTTTTACGAATAGCATCATCATCGATATCTTTAGATTTTTCAAGAATATCAAAAAGCTTGATAAATTGAGTACCCTCCTGTCGCTGGAGTCTACTGCTAAAAAGTTTAAAATGTCTCTTTTCAGCTTTGGTGAGTGAATGAATGAGCTCGAGCAGGTGGTCAGATTTTGCGATTGGCATAACAATTATTTCCTATTAAGTTACTGATATACAAAGATTTATATTTATTATTATTTTTTGTCTAACACAAATTTTTCTTATTATTTAAAGGCTCATTCCCAATCAATGGTTGTATCTTTTCAACCCCATAATGAGTAATTTTCATCGTTGTTGGAACAATTCTTTATTCATCACAATATTAATACATTCACACAAATAATTTTTTAATGCAAAAAAGCGGTCAAAAAGGACTTTACCTTCCACAGCTTGAGAGAGACTCTTGCGGGGTAGGTCTGTATGCCAACCTCAATGGGTTCAAGTTGCATCATGTGGTCGAAAAAGCATTGACCATGCTCGAAAATATGGAGCACCGGGGTGCGTGCGGTTGCGAACCAGACACTGGTGATGGTGCCGGTATCCTGGTGCAAACGCCTCATACTTTTTTTAAAGAGGAGTGCGCCAAGGATGGATTCAGGCTGCCGGAGTTTGGTGAGTATGGAGTATTGATGTGTTTTTTTCCAAAAAACACTTCCTTATTTGACAAAACTATGACGCAAATGGATGAGTTGATAGCCCAATCTAATTTTACTATCCTGGGTAAAAGAGAAGTTCCTGTCAACAGCCAGGGTATTGGTGTCACTGCCTTGTCCACAGAGCCACGCATTTTTCAAATCTTCGTTGCTCCTAATTCCAGTCTACAGCTGAAAGAATTGGAAAGACAATTGTATGTCCTCAGAAAGTACATTATCCACTCTGTGTACAAATTTATCTCCCAGGTAGAAGATAGCTTTTATATCGCTTCTTCTTCTTATAAAACCGTCATTTATAAGGGTCAGCTAACTACCCACCAACTTAGATCCTACTATACAGACCTTCGTCAAGAACATTTTACTTCTGCCATAGCTGTCATCCATAGTCGCTTTTCGACCAATACAGTGCCTAAATGGAAATTGGCCCAGCCATTTCGCTACATAGCACACAATGGAGAGATCAATACCATCATGGGGAATTTAAACTGGTGGAAGGCAAAAGAAAGTCAGTTAGAATCCGACATCTTTTCTAATGAGGACAATTCCATGCTCAAGCCCATTCCCTGGACCGGATTATCTGATAGCGGTAGCTTCGACAATGTATTGGAATATCTCGTACAAAGTGGAAGATCTGTACCCCATTCGCTCATGATGATGATCCCTGAAGCCTGGGAACATGATGAGCATATGGCACAATTTAAAAAGGATTTCTACGCGTACAATCAAAACCTCATGGAACCATGGGATGGTCCGGCTTCGATGTGTTTCAGTGATGGGATCGTAGTAGGTGCCACCCTCGACCGCAATGGACTCAGACCGAGCAGATACTGTGTGACAGATGATAATGAGCTCGTAGTAGCTTCGGAAGCTGGTGTGGTGGATATCGATCCGGCCAAAATTCTTCTCAAAGGAAGATTACAGCCAGGCAAAATCCTTATCGCAGATCTGGACCAACACCGAATCGTTGGAGACGAAGAAGTCAAAAAAATAATAGCCGGGAATAAACCCTACGGAGAATGGATCGCTAGACGGAGAAAAAAAATAAACGACTTTCCTCAGGCAAACAAGATCACTTTAGTCTCTACTGAGGGTCCTACGTTGCTGGAGAGACAACAATGGGCCGGTATCACCAAGGAGGATCTTCGTGTCATATTACAGCCAATGGTCATTGAAGGTCGAGATCCATTGGGCTCTATGGGCACAGATACTCCACTGGCCGTACTCTCGCAAAAACCCCAGCATCTGGGCAATTATTTCAAACAATTGTTTGCTCAAGTGACCAATCCGCCTATAGACTCACTGCGAGAGCGAAGTGTGATGGCATTTACCAGTCGCTTAGGTGCTTCAGGAAATATTCTCAAAGCCAATGAAGATCTTGCTGCCTTCATCTATCTCGAACACCCGGTGCTCACGCATCAGGATTTTGCCAAAGTGAAGGAAATCGAATCTCCTGATTTCAAGGTAGGCGTTTTATCAACTGTATACGAGCTTTCGAGACCTTATTCACTGGAATCAGCCATTAATGCACTTTGTGTTTCTGCTGCTAAACTGGTCAAAAACGGTCATAATATCCTGATTTTATCTGATGCTAAAATTACCTATGGCAAGGCTGCTATACCAAGTCTCATGGCTACCGGAGCAATACATCACTATCTGATCCAATCGGAGCTAAGGAGCAAAACTTCTCTGGTGGTTGAAGCTGCCGATATCTGGGAATCACACCATTTTGCATTATTATTTGGATATGGCGCCAATGCCATTCACCCTTATCTTGCTATTGAATCTGTCTGGCTAAAAGATGGTCCCGAACTCCCAGCAGATCACCTGGAATTAGAGAAAAAGTTTATCAAAGGGCTTGAAAAAAGTCTCTTAAAAATTATGGCCAAAAATGGCATATCAACCCTTCAATCTTACCAGGGAGCTCAAATATTTGAAGCTGTAGGCATTGGAGAAAAAGTGATCGAAAAATGTTTTAAAGGTACTGTCTCCAGAATATCCGGTCTTGATTTTGAAGGTATCCAGCGGGAGATCAAGGAGAGATACCTGCTACAACCCAAAAATTCGCTCAGGGATGCTGGTATATATCAATGGAAAAGGGACGGAGAGTTTCACTTATTTAATCCTGCCAGCATCCATTATCTGCAGATGTCCACTCAATTGGATGACTACACCATTTTTAAAAAATATAGTAAAGCGATCGACGAACAAGACAAACAAGCTTGTACCCTAAGAGGCCTCATGCATCTTAAAAAAGGAAATCCAATCGACATCGACGAAGTCGAACCGATCGAATCTATACTTAAAAGATTTGCTACCGGAGCTATGTCATTTGGATCCATAAGTTATGAAGCTCACACTACATTGGCTATCGCAATGAACCGCATTGGTGCAAGAAGCAATAGTGGTGAGGGTGGCGAAGATTCGATGCGATACGAAAGGCAGCCCAATGGAGATTATCTCCGATCTGCCATCAAGCAGGTAGCTTCCGGGAGATTTGGCGTGACCAGTTATTATTTGAGCGAGGCTGAAGAATTACAGATCAAAATGGCCCAAGGTGCCAAACCGGGAGAAGGTGGTGAGCTACCAGGTTATAAAGTCAATGATTGGATCGGTAGAGTGCGTCATTCTACGCCAGGGGTAGGATTGATCTCTCCCCCGCCCCATCATGATATATATTCTATTGAAGATCTTGCACAATTGATTTTTGATTTAAAAAATGCCAATCGGGATGCAAGAATATCCGTCAAATTGGTTTCAAAAGCGGGAGTAGGTATCATAGCAAGTGGTGTAGCTAAAGCCCATGCGGATGTGATATTGATATCTGGACATGATGGCGGCACTGGTGCATCGCCACTTACCAGTATCCGGCATGCCGGCCTACCCTGGGAGCTTGGCTTAGCAGAATCCCACCAAACCTTGTTGAAAAATAAACTTCGTGATCGGGTCATCTTACAATGTGATGGCCAGTTACGCACAGGTAAAGACCTTGCTATAGCTACTTTACTAGGTGCTGAAGAATGGGGTATCGCCACTGCTGCCCTGGTAGTCGAGGGCTGCATCCTCATGCGTAAATGTCATTTGAATACTTGTCCCGTAGGCATTGCTACGCAAGATCCTGAATTGAGACAAAAATTTCATGGCAAACCTGAACACGTGATTTCGTTTTTCTATTTTATTGCTCAAGAGCTACGTGAGATCATGGCCAGCCTGGGATTCAAGACAATCAATGAAATGGTAGGTCATAGTGAAATGCTTGAGTGGAAGGCTAATCAAACCTGGAAGACCCAATATCTCGATCTAAGCCCAATTTTGTATCAACAGCCTGTAGCACCAGGTGTCGGTACGTTTAAAAGCGTCATTCAGGATCATGGTATAGACGACATCCTCGATCGTACCCTGATAGAACACGCAGCTTCGGCATTGGATCATAAGCAACATATCACCGGCATATTCAATATCCGAAATACTGACAGAGCTACCGGTACCATGTTATCCTATGAGATCAGTAAGCGTTGGAAAAGCGAAGGCCTGCCACCAGGTACTATCCGATATCGATTCAGAGGATCTGCTGGCCAAAGCTTCGCTGCTTTTGGAGCCAAAGGATTACACTTTATATTGGAAGGAGAATCTAACGATTATTTTGGAAAAGGACTTTCAGGTGCTACACTGGTAGTGAGTCCAGATAGAAAAAACACGTTTGATCCATCTAAAAACATCCTCGTGGGCAATGTAGCTTTGTATGGTGCAACTTCCGGCGAAGTCTATATCAAAGGAATGGCCGGGGAAAGGTTTGCCGTACGCAATTCAGGTGCTTCTGCAGTAGTAGAAGGTGTTGGAGATCACGGATGTGAATATATGACCGGAGGCCGGGTTATAGTATTGGGTGCCGTCGGCCAAAATTTTGCCGCCGGGATGAGCGGTGGTATCGCCTATGTCAGGTCTACCTGGGATGACATTGAATCTAAATGCAATAAAGAAATGGTAGAAATCGAAAATCCTTCTGAAGAGGATTTTGAAGAAATAAGAATACTATTGCGAAATCACTTTCATTATACATCCAGTCGCACCGCACTGGATGTGCTCGAAAACTGGGATATCCTCAAGCATGATTTTGTCAAAATAATGCCGACGGATTATAAACGTGTCCTTTTAGAAAAGAAAAAAATGGACCAAAATTTAATTACTACAAAGAGCTAATCCATCATGGCAGATCCACGAGGTTTTTTAAAATATGATAGAGAATTGCCAGTGGCCCGACCGGTTGCTGATCGATTACATGACTACAAGGAGATCTATTTACCACAGGTTGAAGACCATACCCTCCATCAAGCTGCCAGGTGTATGGACTGTGGAGTCCCTTTTTGTCACAGTGGTTGTCCTTTGGGCAATGTGATCCCGGATTTTAACGACGCAGTCTATCGGGGAGCATGGGATGAAGCTTTTTTTATTTTAAAAGGCACTAACAATTTTCCTGAATTTACCGGCAGAATATGTCCGGCTCCATGTGAGGCAAGCTGTGTCTTAGGCTTATATTCTACTCCGGTGACGATAGAGCACATTGAAAAATCTATAGCCGAGAAAGCATATGAAAATGGGTATGCTACTCCATCTATTCCCGAACACCGAACCAACAAAAAGATTGCAGTCATAGGGTCCGGACCTTCAGGCCTCGCATGTGCAGATCAGTTAAATCAACAGGGTCATGATGTCACCGTGTATGAAAGAAATGACAAAATAGGTGGTCTGATGCGTTACGGCATCCCGGATTTTAAATTGGAAAAATGGGTTTTGGACCGCCGATTTAAACTTATGGAGGCCGAAGGAGTAAAGTTTAAGACCAAGTCCAACGTAGGCCAAAATATTGATGCTCAAAAACTTCTAGCCGATCATGATGCGATGGTAGTCTGTGGAGGATCAACCATCCCCAGAGATCTACCCATACCTGGTAGATCTTTTGAAGGCATCCATTTTGCCATGGAATACCTCGAACAGTGCAATCGCAGGAATGCAGGCATGGCAATCGATCCTGCAACAGAGATCAACCCACACGGCCAAAATGTACTGGTGATCGGTGGTGGTGACACCGGCTCCGACTGCGTAGGCAATAGTGCGCGATTAGGCGCCAGGCAAATCATTCAGATCGAATTATTGTCTAAACCCCCTTCCGACCGTACTGCGACCAACCCCTGGCCGGAGTGGCCGATGATTTTACGTACTTCATCTTCTCACGAAGAAGGCTGTGATCGACAATGGGCGGTGCTCAGCAAAGAGTTCTTGTCATCTGACGACAAGCGAGTCAATGGACTTAAGGTCATAGAGGTCGAATGGAAAAAAGATCCTGTAACTGGCCAAAATAAAATGGTCGAAATGCCTGGCACTGAAAGAATCCTGCCATGCGATTTTGTTTTCCTGGCTATGGGATATCTGCATCCTCAGTTTGAAGGTCTGCTGGCTTCACTAGATATCAAAGTAGATCAAAGAGGCAATGTAGCCGATCAAAATTACCAGACCTCTAATCCCAAAGTCTTTTCAGCAGGAGATATGCGTAGAGGTCAGAGCTTAGTGGTATGGGCTATTGCAGAGGGTCGGGAAGCTGCTAAAGCGGTAGGAGAATATCTTGCCTCAGCCTAAATGACTATACCTCTTTTGTTTAATTCAGAGACTAAAATCTCAGGCGAAACAAAGTGAATTGCATCCAGTCCTACCTCCAGGGCTGCGACAACATTTCTGAGATTATCATCAATAAAAATCGACTTTGCAGGTTCCAGTTGATACCTGCGGATGAGGAGATTAAAAATGGCAGGGTCGGGTTTTTTAAGTTTCTCCTCACCGGATACCAGGATATCTTCAAACCATCCCAGGAACTCAAAGATTTCTTTGGCTACCGGAAAAGTCTCCTGTGACCAATTAGTCAAGGCCAGTATTCTATGATCATTAGATTTAAGCTTACTCAGAATATCCACCGTTCCTGGGATGGCTCCATGTAACATCTTTCGCCACTCACCATAATACATGCGTATAAGTGACTCATAATCAGGAAAATGTCGCACCAATATGTCTGTGGCATCTTTAAGACTTCTACCTGCATCCTGCAATTCGTTCCAATCATTAGTACATATATTATGGAGAAAATACTCCATCTCGGCTTCCTTGTCAAATACAGTTTTAAAAAAATGCCTTGGATTCCAATCAATCAGTACCCCACCTAAGTCAAAAACGATAGTTTGCTTCATCTTTTAAATCCAAATTTTTGACGAAAATAACCTAGTTTAAAATATTTACTTCTAGTTCCTTGGCCAAAAGGCAACCTAAGCTAATTGAAATACGTAGTCTTTAAATGAATAATTAAGATAAATTAAGATTTAGCAATCCAGCTTTTTCTAGATAATGTATTAATAATTAAGATAATATAGTTTTAAATAATTCTTAACTCATACCGTTATAACTACAATAAACCCGAGTGCAATATGAAAAAATCATTGTTTTTAATAATTCTTTGCTTAACAATAGCCTTGGTGGCGAGATCAACCACCATCATTGTGACTAATAATGGACAAACCTTTACCCCAAATTCGGTCAACGCTTTTTTAGGTGATACTATCGATTTTCAACTTTCGAGTGAACACAATGTGGTCGAAGTATCCAAAACGGTGTGGAATGCGAATGGATCTGTGTCAAACGGAGGATTTTTATTGCCTTTTGGAGGAGGTAAAGTTGCCTTGAAAGATACCGGCATTATATATTATGTGTGTGAGCCGCATTCTATCTTTGGTATGAAGGGTAGTATCAATGTGAGCTTACCAAAAATAGGTGACACTTATATCGCGAAAATGTCAGGAATGCAAGAAGAATTTCCATTTGCAGGTTTTGGTACGGGTGATATAAAAGCAGTTCTCATCGGAGATACTTTGAAATTATCAGGAAGTTTTAAAAATTTGAGTGGTGATCATACTCCTGCTGCGGGTACTGGGGCTCACATTCACAGAGGTTTTGCAGGAACCAGTGGTGCTATATCAATTACGCTGAATCCAATTATTGATGCCTCCAAAAAATCTGGCTCTTTTGTTGCGGCCTCGAACACAGTAGTCTTAACAGCAGATCAAAAGAATCAACTAAAAGCCAGAGAGTTGTATGTCAATATCCATACTACCCTGGCCCCAGGCGGCGAAATCAGAGGCCAACTGCTGCCGGAGTCAGACGCTTATTTTCAAGCCAACCTCACCGGGGACCAGGAAAACCCTTCTATCATGTCACCAGGTCATGGCTCTGTCGTAGCAGAACTGATTGGCACAAAACTAGTGATCAGCGGTAGTGCAAAAGGTTTGATTAGCGGAGTCAACACAGGAATCAGGCAGGGAGGTCACTTGCATTTAGGGTTTGCAGGACAAAATGGTGGTATTCAATTAGAGTTAAAACCAACCTTAGGAGACTCCTTAGGTACATCTGTACAATATTTGGCGGTTGACAATTCTTTTGATCTTACTCCTGCTCAACTTGCTGCCCTTAAAGCCAGTCAATTATACGCCAATATCCACACCAATAGCTACGGAGGTGGCGAAATCAGAGGTCAGGTAACCCCTATGAGCACTGCCAGGTTTAGAGTACATTTTTCAGGAGCTTATGAGCCTATTCCAGTTCCTTCTATGGCGGGAGGAGCTTTGACTCTAAACCTGATTGATTCAACGCTATCCATTACGGGTAGTTTTAACGGATTAGAGAGCAATTGGAATGGCGGAAATCACTTACATAAGGGGTTAGCAGGCCTAAACGGAGGAATTCAGCTCATTTTGAAATCAACACCGGCCTCCGACCTTAGAAGTGGCACTTATTCAGGGGATAGCAATGTATTCAAATTAACTTCTACCAATTTAGATGATCTTTTTGCCAGGCGATTATATGGCAATGTGCATTCGGTAAACTACCCTGGCGGTGAGATTCGAGGTCAAGTGTTACCTGAATGTCAATTTGTATTGTTTGGGTTTTTCTCAGGAATGCAGGAAAACAAACCAATTATTAGTACTGGAAAAGGAAATATAGTCGCTGAAGTAAATGGTACAAAATTGACTTTATCAGGCTATGCTGAAAAATTACTTGATAAAGCCAATCGAAGTGGGATTTCACACCTGCATAAAGGTCAGGCAGGAACAAATGGAGGAGTTTCGATAGCACTTAAACCCTCCTTCAGTGCAGCTGACAGCTTAAGTCTATCGTACGAAGCTGTTGATAATTCATATAACGTGACAGCAGGTTTTATTGACACTTTAAAAACAAGAGGAGTTTACGCCAATATTCATACTTCGAAGGCGCCCGGAGGAGAAGTAAGAGCTCAATTAAATGGAGAGGCAGCTGGTTATTTTTTCACCAGACTCAGCGGGTCTAGTGAGACGACACCAATCAATACCAATGCAAATGGTGCCGTGTTTGTCGAAATCGCCAGCGGAGCTACCCGGACCGCTTTGCTCCATGGTTCTTTTGCCAGCCTGGGAGGCAAGTGGAATGGTGGCTCACATATTCATAACGGGCTTACCGGCACGAATGCAGGAGTACGATATTCGCTATTTCCTAACATGAATACCGATAGCCTTAGTGGACAATTTTTTCCGGCTAATAATACTATAGGCCTTAGTGCAGGAGGACTGGATTCATTAAGACATAGGTTTTATTATGCCAATGTACATACCACTAAAGCTCCCGGAGGAGAAATAAGAGGCAACTTACTCAATCTCACCAATGCAACCTTCACAGCCAGTCTGAGTGCACTCAATGAAATTCCTTCAAAAGTGAGTAATGCTACTGGTGCTGTAAAAGTGGAACTGGTCGGAAATCAGCTCACCCTTTCAGGATCATTTTCTGGATTAATAGGTGATTTTAATGGAGGAGCACATATTCACAATGGGGTCAATGGCGTCAATGGTGCAGTTTTGATTGGCTTAAAAGTCAAGGCAGCAGCTGACAATAAAAGTGGCCAATTTTTGGCAGATAGTAATAAGTATACTTTGACTGCAGATCAACTTTCTTTGATCAATGCTCAGGGATTATATGTCAATGTTCATACGACTACTTCACCAGGCGGAGAGATCAGAGGTCAGCTGCTTCCAGAGGCAAATTTCTTTCCCACAGCAGCTGCCATCACTGCTCCTGCTCCAACAGATACGGTCAAAGTTGATTTAAGAGTGCCTGACTCTACATCAGCTATTTCCTGGACTGCTTCGACTGATCCTGATGGTAACCCGGTGGTTTATAAAATCCAGAACACCGTGTTTCCTGATTTTAGTATAATCTTAAGCACCGCTGCTTTAGGTCCCATCACATCATTTTCGACTACCTACGCTTCCATCGATAGTGTTTTGTCCGCTGCAGGTGTACCTCCGGGAGGTTCGATCACATCATACAATCGGATCATTGCTTCTGACGGTAGCTTAAATACCATAGGAGCACCTAGTCCAATCATTTTTGTTCGAGCATTTACTACCGATGTACTGGATGCTTTTGCCAAATCATTTTCAATGGCGGTCTATCCTGTACCTGCAGTCGAAACAGCCATTATCGAAATGAAAGCACTAAAATCTGCAGAACTGGACATGCAGGTCATAGACCTTTCCGGCAGGACCTTGACCAGAAAAAAACTCCAAGTCACCACAGGCGTCAATCAATTTAAATTGGATGTTTCAAATTATCCAACTGGTACCCATTTTATACAATTTTATCAAAAAGGAGTCCAGGTAGCTTATTTCAAATTGGTTAAAAGCTAATTCTTTTTAAATTATTTATACCTTAGAATCCTCATCGATGTAGTCGGTGGGGATTTTTTTTATGCTGTAACTCATGAATACCAGAAGGAATTTTTTAAAACAATCCGGTTACGCCGGTGGACTGGGGTTGCTACTTCCCTGGAAAAGCAAGAAGATCGAATCCGATTACTTCGATTTTCTTAAAAGTTACGACCACATTGCAGCTGAGGATCTGGCCGCAGATGAAGATTTTTGGCATATGATCCAGCAGGCATATACGGTCAATCCTAATCTGATCAATCTCAATAATGGAGGCGTCGCTCCGGCACCAAAGTCAGTACAAGATGCGGTGGAGACCAATGCCAGATTGAGCAATCTGGCTCCTTCTTATTATATGTGGCGTATTTTAGACCAGGGCAGAGAACCACTTAGAAAAAAACTGGCTGCCCTGGCAGGTGTACCAGCAGAAGAAATTGCCTTGCACCGTAATGCCTCGGAGGCCTTGGAAACAGTCATTTTTGGTCTGAGACTCCAAAAAGGAGACGAAGTGATCTTATGTAAGCAAGATTACCCCAATATGATCAATGCCTGGAAGCAAAGAGCTCATAGGGACGGAATCGTTCTTAAATGGCTTGATCACCAACTTCCCACGGAAGACAAAAACATTTTAATCAACGCTTATCGGGATGCCATCAACAGCCACACCCGGGTGATTCACCTCACGCATATTATTAATTGGATGGGGCAGATCATGCCTGCTAAAGAAATAGCTCAAATGGCCCATAGCAGAGGAGTCGAAGTAGTGCTTGATGGAGCCCACTCGTTTGGGCACATCCAATATGACCTCAAAGACCTTGATTGTGATTATTTTGGGACCAGTCTGCATAAATGGATCAGTGCCCCGATTGGGACAGGTATGTTGTATGTCAAAAAAGACAAAATCAAGGAACTATATCCCTTATTTGCCGCTCCCGAGCCAGAAAGTGAGGACATTAGAAAATTTGAAAATATGGGAACCCGCCCATTCCATATCGAACAGGCTACTGGACAGGCGATCCAGTTTCATCAAATGATAGGCATTGAGAGAAAACAACAAAGGCTTCATTATCTAAAGAACTATTGGGCCCAGAAAGCGTTGGAGACCCCTGGTGTCCATATTGGGACTTCCCTTAAACCAGCATTTGGATGTGCCATAGGTTTGTTGCAGATCGATGGCAAAACCCCAGCTCAAATCGACGCTTTCCTATTTGAAAAATATAAAATCCACACTGTGGGTATCGTCTGGGAAAACATATCAGGTGTTCGCATTACTCCCAACGTATACACTATGACTTCTGATCTGGATATTTTGGTTGAAGCCATACAGAAATGTTCGAAGGCATAACATAATTAGATGCTAAAAGCTATTTCTTAAGAGATAACAACTTCCTGTAAAGTTGCTCTTCTTCCTGGCTTAATGCCTGAGGAATGACTACGTGATACGTGACTATCAAATCACCCTTTTTATCGGACTTATAGACCGGCATCCCTTTACCTTTAATCCTAATTTTACTTTCAGATTGAGTACCTGCTTTTACTTTAACCATGACCGGACCATAAAGTGTATCTATACTGGCTTCTCCACCTAGTACAGCTGTCAGCATATCCAGATTCTGCTCCTTATATAAGTGCTCCCCTTCTCTTCTATAAATAGGATGAGGAGGGATCTCGAATTGCAGATAAAGGTCGCCTTTGGGCCCGTTTGGGGTTTGAGAACTTCCTTGGTCTTTTATTTTGATAGTCTGGCCATTTTCTACACCGGCAGGTATCTTGAGCCTGATTTTTTTATCATTGACTTCCAATACATGGGATTCTTCAACGATGATGTCTTCAAGATTCAGACTGAGAGAGGCTTTAAAATCAATGCCTCTGGGACTTTTTTGTTGCGTACTTCTTCTTCCTCCATTGGCCGTTCGGCCACCATTGAACATATCATTTTGATCAAAAAACATGGATTGGAAAAAATCTGAAAAGAACTCAGGATCTACATCGTTGCCATCCACTGTATATCGGGATGAACCCCGCCCTCTGCCACCATTAGCACTGGCTGAACCTCCCCTTTGTCTGGCTGCTTGCTCATAAGCATCAGCATGCTCCCAGTCTTTACCGTAGGTATCGTATTTCTTCCTCTTTTCAGGATCACTCAATACCGTATTGGCTTCATTGATCTCTTTAAATTTCTTTTCAGCCTCTTTATTACCAGGATTTAAGTCCGGATGATGTTTTCTTGCCATTTTCCGGTAGGCTTTTCGTATCTCTTCGGCACTTGCACTTTTAGCGATACCCAATATTTGATAATAATCTATATAATTCATCTTCTGTTCAGCTTTGTACTATGTAAACCAATTCTGAATCAATGGTGTTCCAGAAGTTGCAGGAAATTTGCAAACTAAGAACTAAACTCTATAAACAACTGTTAAAAATCTAAATAATCTCTTTGTCATGCGAATTCAAACGACCATTCTGATAGTAGTATTTAGTTTAGTAATAAGTTCATGTGCCAAGACCGATACCGATGTCTCTGCTTGCCTCACCGGCCATATATATGGATTTTGGGAGGGATTATGGCACGGAATTATTGCACCGGCAGGACTATTATACTCCTTATTCGATGAGCATGTACATATGTATGCGCCCAATAACAACGGAGGTTGGTATGCTCTAGGCTTTTTATTTGGTAGTGGTGGTTGGGGTTTTATGGCCAATAAAGGTACTTCGAGAAAAAAACATGCCTAATCAAGCGATTCCAAGCTACTTTTTAGATCTTTCCACCAGTTGTAGAAAACTTTAAACTTTCCACAACAAGCATATTAATTATTTTTGCCCTGATATGCAATTTCTCTTTCCGTGGTTTCTAGCGGCCTTAGGAACATTAGCGATACCGATCATTATCCACCTATTTTATTTTAAACGGTATAAAAAAGTTTATTTTTCTTCAGTACGATTCCTAAAAGAGGTCAAGGATGAGACCAGTGCAAGGTCAAAACTTAAGAATCTGCTGGTATTGATAGCCAGGTTGGCCTCCCTGGCCTTGTTAGTAATGGCTTTTGCCCAACCTTTTATCAGAACATCCGCTCAAGAAAAATACGCCCAGAACCAGGTAGGTATTTTTGTAGACAATTCTTATAGTATGAATGCCCTCAGCCAGGACATTCCGTTAATATCCCAGGCCAAGCAAAGAGCGCGTACTATCATCGAGTCTTATAGCAATCAGGATAGATTTATGGTATTGACCCATGACTTTGATGGTAGGTATATGAGGATGGTTCACCAGGAGGAGGCTATCACACTTATAGATGAAATCCAACCAACAGCTTCGGTACATACCTTAAATGAAGCTTATCAGCGTATTCGCTCTACGATATTAAAATTCGAAGGCAACCACCCAATGTATCTCATTTCTGACTTTCAGCGATCCATTATGGACCTTCCCAACCTGCCAGATACCCTGGTCAAATCGTTTTTGATCCCTCTCCAAAGTGTGCAGGAGCGAAATGTGGCTATAGACAGTGCCTGGTTTGAATCTCCGGCTCAATGGATCGGCCAGCCCAATCTCCTTAAATTCAAAATAAGGAATTATGGTGACCAGGCTATACAGGAAGCCAGGATATCAGTAATACAAAACAATCAGTCCAAACCTTTGGGCACGATCAACCTGGCAGCAGGCGAAAGCAAAATAGACACCGCACAGATCATTATAGACCGGGCTGGATGGCAAGATGTTCAATTGGAGATCACAGATTTTCCGGTACAGTTTGACGACAAACTCTTTCTTACATTTAATGTGAATGCCCGGCTCAATGTATTGGTCATATCTCCATCCGTAGCTAACGATCATCTCCTCACAGCTTTACAAAGTCTGCCTTCAACCATTGTGGCTCACCAATCACTGAAAAATGTCAACTACACTTCATTTGCACAATATCAACTCATTATACTGGATGACATCAACGATATCTCCAGTGGCTTGGCCAATGAATTAATCACGGTATTAGGACAGGGCACGAATGTGTTATTGTTCCCGGGACCAACTGCTGATATCAAATCCCTATCCGATTTTGCCAATCAGGCTGGTGCAGGTAGTTATGTTAAATTCGAGAAAAAAAACATCACAGTTTCATCCATCAACACCCATGAATTTACCTTTAAAGATGTATACAGCAAGGTAAGTTCCAACATGAGATTGCCTTCCACTCAAGGAAGATATATAAGAAATAAAGGCTCAAAAGGCGAAGAAAATATACTCACGTTTCCGGATGAAGTACCATTTCTATCCAAAATAAAAGTAGACAATAATGCACTATATATTTGCTCCAGTCCCTTGCAAAGTGAGTGGTCAGATCTAAGTAGAAATCCGGAAATATTCATCCCAATGATTTTCAGAATGGCATTGAATAAAAACAAATCTGATAAAATCATGCGCACGATCGGCCAGGATGAAGTCATCGAACTCAATCAATATGGTCGGTCATCTGAAGACATCATCCATTTAAAATCAAAATCTGGTGATGATCTAATCCCTCAACAAAGGACCTTGGGCACCCGGACTGTGGTAGACCTTTCACAATCTATTAAAGCAGCTGGCAATTATACCCTTAACTTGAAAGATTCGATCATTGGCAAGGTAGCTTTCAATTTTAATCGAAAGGAATCTGATCTGAGCACCCTAGCTGAAGACCAAATAAAAACCATTTACGGCTCCAATTTTGAAGTGATAGAACAAAGAGATACCGCCGCTTTCGATGCCTGGTTTAAAAATAAGCAGAATGGACAATCGTATTGGAAGTGGTTTATCGGAGGCACCTTATTCTTTTTACTCATCGAATCCTTGCTGCTAAGGTTTTGGAAAATTTAATAAACCGATCATGGATATTGTCATAGAACAGGCTACTCTACTCTACCCGGATCATAAGTATCATGGCCAAAAAGTTACTATCCGGGTGGTTGACGGCAAGATAGTTTCGATAGATCAAAAAAAAATAAATACTCCCGATAAAATCACCGGTAAAAACTTGTTCGTATCACCTGGTTGGGTTGATATAGGTGCACAATCTGGAGAACCGGGCTATGAGCACAGAGAGACTTTAAACACCCTGTCAAAGGCAGCTGCCTTTGGTGGCTACACTACCTTAGCGATTTTTCCAAACACCAAACCTGCGCTTCACAGCAAATCAGAGATAGAATTTATTAAACAAAAATCGAGACCGCTGCAGACAGAAATAATCCCTATAGGGGCTATCAGCAAAAACTGCCAAGGGAAGGAACTGGCGGAGATGATCGATATGCATCAAACCGGGGCCATAGCTTACTCGGATGGCAAACACCCTGTCTACGACCCTGGTGTCATTATGAGAGCTATGATCTATGCCAAACACTTTGAAGGGCTTATCATCAATCATCCAAATGACGAAAATATCTCCGGCCCGGGACTGATGCATGAAGGAGCCGTCTCTCAAAGGCTTGGTCTTAAGGGTATTCCTTCCATGGCTGAGACGATCATGTTACAACGTGATCTACGCCTTGCTCAGTACAGCGATTGCAGGTACCTGGCACATCTTTTATCAGCTGACGAGTCAGTCTCGCTGATAAAACAAGCTAAAAAATCGAATGACAAAATATTTTCATCTGTATCTTATCTCAACCTGGTCCATACGGATGATGTATTAGAACAATTTGATTCTATTTATAAGCAATCGCCTCCGTTGAGGACTGAAAAAGACCGTAAAGAGCTGATCAAAGGGATTCAGGATGGCGTCTTAGATATCATTTGTTCTAACCACACTCCACTCGAAGTAGAAAAGAAAGACCTTGAGTTTGCTTACGCAGATGCAGGTACACTAGGTTTACAGATTTGCTTTGCAGCCCTTAATACCAAAAACATTATAAGTCCTGAAGCTTGGGCCTATAAAGCTGCCTTCAAAACAAGGCAGATTTTGAACCTGACTTTTCCAACCATGGTCAAAGGAAGTAATGCTGATCTTACCATATTTGATACTGAACATGAATGGGTTTATGATCAAAAAGATATTTTGTCCCCCACCATAAACAGCCCCTTTATGGGCAGTTCTTTTAAAGGTAAGGTACTGGCTACTATCTCAAAAAATAAAGCCTGGCTGGCTACAAACTAGTTTTCTTTTTTATATTTAAGAAAATTTAGTACGATGAATCAAACACAACTTAGTCCTTTAATCTGGAAATATGGCCTCACTGGTGGTCTCGTCAGCAGCCTGGTATTTTTGATATTTACGATAACAGGCCTTGCCAAACCCGGTTCAAATATGGCTGGGATGGCGATGGGTTTTTTAAATCTGGCTGTTTTGATTGCTCTGGTGGTAGTAGCCGTAAGAAAGCACCGTGATGAAATGCAGGAGGGCTTTATCTCACTGGGGCAATGTATGCTTTTGGGCATGGGTATCATCATGTTATCTGCTCTTATAGCCGGGCTTGTTTCCCTGATTTATACTCAATTCATCGACCCTGGGTATATGGATCGCATCATGGCAGGAATGGAAGAAGCCTGGGAAGCACAGGGCCTGGATGAAGATCAAATAGAAAAGGCAAAAGAAATGACAAGCATTATGAAAAGCCCAATGTTATCCATGGCAGCCAATCTGGCTTGTTATGGCATTGGTGGTGCCATCATTTCACTCATTGTAGGCCTGATTATGAAGAATGAAAAACCGGAATTCAGCTGATTATATTAAATAATTTCTTCATATTTAGAAGAGATAGTTAGTTTTGCAGGATCATATACATCAACACTTTTGATAGATCTCTCGATTGTAATTCCACTGCTCAATGAAGCTGAATCCTTGCCAGAACTCGAATCCTGGCTGAGGAGGGTCATGATTGCCAACAACTATCAGTATGAATTGATTTTTATAGATGATGGCAGCACAGACCAGTCCTGGAGTGTCATAGAGGCTCTCTCTAAAGAAAATGACCATGTCAGGGGTATTAAATTCAGGAGAAATTATGGTAAAGCCGCTGCCCTTAATACTGGATTTGAAGCGAGCGAAGGCTCCTTTGTAATCACCATGGATGCTGACCTTCAGGACAGTCCGGATGAAATACCAGATTTGATCAAGGTGATCACGGAGCAAAAACTCGACTTGGTGTCCGGCTGGAAAAAAAAGCGTTTTGATAATACTTTCTCAAAAAACATACCGTCTAAGTTATACAATTTTGCCACCAGCAAAATGTCGGGGATCAAATTGCATGATATGAACTGCGGCTTGAAAATCTACCGTAAAGAAGTGGTTAAGAATATAACGGTTGATGGTGAAATGCATCGATACATACCCGTGATCGCCAAGTGGGCAGGATTCAATAAAATTGGAGAAAAAGTAGTCATGCATCAGGCCAGAAAATATGGCCAGACAAAATTTGGATTCGAAAGATTTATCAATGGCTTCCTCGATCTGGCCACCATCCTTTTTGTTGGAAAGTTTGGCAAAAAACCAATGCATCTTTTTGGCAGTTTTGGTATCTTGATTTTTTTTGTTGGTTTTTTTTTGTTGGGATATCTGACCATTGGCAAATTATTTTTTGATTTTACTTCTATCGCAAACAGACCCATGTTTTACCTCGGGATACTTTTGCTCATAGTAGGTATTCAACTTTTTATGTCAGGTTTTATCGCAGAGCTTGTCACCCGAAATTCGCATCAAAAGTCAAGCTATCAGATAGAACAACGAATAAGATGATGAAAACCATCGTGATCCTCGGCACTGCCTTTCCTTTTAGAGGAGGGTTGGCAGCTTTTAACGAAAGGTTGGCTGAGGAATTTATTAAAATGGGCCATACAGTACATATTGTTACTTTTTCAGTTCAATATCCTACGTTATTATTTCCAGGTAAATCACAAATGAGTGATGATCCCGCCCCTGATCTTGATATCAAACGCTGGGTACATTCTTTTAATCCGTTCAATTGGATCATTGCAAGTCGTAAGATAAAAAGTCTAAAACCTGATCTTATCGTTTGCAAATATTGGCTACCTGTCATGGGTCCATGTCTTGGGACGGTCATCAGGTGGTCAAGGCTGCCAAATACCTCAACGGTGTGTATCCTGGACAATGTTATTCCCCATGAAAAAAGACCCGGTGACCAATTATTTACCCGGTATTTTTTAGGAAGCATCGATCGATTTATTTTTATGTCGCACCAGGTAGGTGCGGACTTGCTTCACTTTGAAACCCATAAGCGTGCCGTTTTTATTCCGCATCCTATATATGATAATTACGGAGATGCTGTACCAAAATCAACTGCTATACAGTATCTTAAGCTAGACCCGACCTATCGATACATTTTATTCTTTGGTTTTATCCGGGATTACAAAGGTTTGGATCTTTTTTTCGCAGCTATTTCACTATTAAAAGATCAGAAAGATGTTAAGTTTATTGTAGCCGGTGAGTATTATGTCGATTCAGCACCTTATGATAAGCTCAGAGAAAACTTAGGAATCAATGATCAACTAATATTACATACTCATTTTATTAAAAACGAAGATGTAAAATATTATTTCTCCGCTTCGGACTTGATCGTCCAACCTTACAAATCGGCTACTCAAAGTGGCATTGCACAGATAGCTATCCATTTTCTCAAACCTGCCGTCGTGACCAAAGTTGGCGGTCTCCACGAAATCATCAGTGATGGACATACTGGTTATGTGGCAGAGCCTAATTCAGTGGCTATCGCTTCCGCTATCACAACTTTCCTGGCGCATCCAGAACCAGAGAGTTTTGAGCATAACCTGGAAGTTGTAAGAAAACAATATGCCTGGTCTCATATGGCCAATGCAGCATTAGGTGCCGGTCAGAAGGATGAATAGACATATGAGTTATAAATGTAATATAATGTATTGTAGTATATTTGACTGATGATTATTAGAGCCAGAGCACCATTGAGGATAGGCCTTGCAGGGGGAGGCACTGATGTATCACCTTATGCAGATATTTATGGAGGAGCGATACTCAACGCTACCATCAGTATTTATGCTCATGCCACTATCACACCTAATACCTCAGAAAAAATCAAATTTGAATCCCTGGACCTGGATGAGTCTATGACCCATCGTAAAACTAAATATATTAAGATAGATGGCACTCTGGATTTAATAAAAGGATGCCACAATAGAATCTTTGCAAATCATAAGGGAAAGTTGCCGGCTTATAGTATGAGTACCCATGTAGATGTGCCTAAAGGATCCGGGTTAGGCGCTTCTTCTACGGTAACCGTAGCCATGGTTGGGGCTTTTAAGGAATGGCTAAAACTGCCACTGGGAGATTATGATATAGCCAGGACTGCTTATGATATTGAACGAACCGATCTGAAAATCGCCGGAGGGAGACAAGATCAATATGCAGCCACCTTCGGTGGTTTCAACTTTATGGAGTTCTATGCTGACGAAAAGGTGATCGTAAATCCATTACGAATTCGCCCTGAATATTACCAGGAGTTAGAGTTAAATCTGCTCATTTATTATACAGGTACTTCACGACTTTCTTCTACCATCATCGAAAAACAAGCCTCCAATTTTACAGGCAAAAAAGAGCAATCGCTGGATGCAGCTCATAAACTGAAAGAACAGGCGATACTCATGAAAGAGGCTTTGCTCACAGGTCGGCTAAAAGATATTGGAGAAATACTGGACTACGGTTGGCAGCAAAAGAAAAAGACTGCAGTCGGAATAACCAATCCTTTGATAGACGAGATCTATGAATTGGCACTCAAAAATGGGGCTACCGGTGGCAAAATATCAGGAGCAGGTGGTGGTGGTTTTTTGATGCTTTATGCTCCAAACAATAGTCGATATAAGGTAATCAAAGCATTGGAACCTATGGGTGGTGTATTTAAACCCTTTAATTTCGTACAACAAGGCATGACTTCATGGATAGTAAAATAAAATTATATGTTTGAGTCAAAAATAAAAGAAGTCCTCAAGGCTAGCATTGGCGTCAAACTACTTGTTTTAAATGACCCTCATATCATATTAAACGTAAATCGCGCCGCTACCATCTGTATCGAAGCTTTTCGCAATAAAAACAAAGTGCTTTTTTGTGGCAATGGGGGTAGTGCAGCCGATGCGCAGCATTTAGCAGCTGAGTTTTCGGGAAGGTTTTACAAAGACCGTCCCCCTTTACCATCTGAAGCACTGCATGTCAATACTTCATACCTAACAGCAGTAGGAAATGATTATGGATTTGATCAAGTCTATTCGAGGCTGATCAAAGGAAGTGGTGCAACAGGTGATATTCTTTTCGGATTGAGCACTTCTGGAAACTCGATCAATATTATCAAAGCCTTTGAAGCTGCCAAAGCCTTGGGAATGACCTGTGTGGCACTCACCGGAGAGACCGGGGGCAACATCGCCGCTCTTGCTGATATACTCATCAATGTACCTTCGAAAGACACCCCTAGAATTCAAGAGTGTCATATTACTCTGGGCCATATTATCTGTGAAATCGTAGAAACCGCGCTTTTCCCTTGAAAACAGCAATCGTCCTGGCAGGAGGCTTGGGTACCAGGCTGCATACCATCACTAAAGATCTTATTCCGAAACCTATGGTCCTGGTCCAAAAACGACCATTTTTGTATTGGATATTGAAGTATCTTAAAACACAAGACATCCAAAAAGTCATCCTTGCAGTTTCACATCATGCTCATACTATTGTAGATCATTTTGGTTATGACTATGATGATCTTTGCCTGGATTACTCTATTGAAAAATCTCCACTTGGTACTGGTGGCGCCATCTGGCAAGCCTGGCAACTGGTCAAAGAAGATTCAGTGACCATCATCAATGGTGATACGTATTTCCCAATTGATCTGGTCTGCATGACCAATCACCATATGGATGCTGCAAATGATGTCACGATCGGCATCAAAATGATGAAAAATTTTGACCGGTATGGCGCGGCATCCATAGACCAAAGGAATATTATACATGCATTTGGCGAGAAAAAATGGAAAGCTCAAGGATATATCAATGGTGGAATATACATGATGAATAGATCCGTCTTATCAGGTTTTAAAATCGGCCAACCATTTTCTCTTGAGCGGGAGATATTCGAAAAAAAAGCAAGTCATCTGCAAATCGGAGGTTATAAGTCAAGAAGAACTTTTATCGACATAGGCATTCCGGAAGATTATCACCGTATTCAAACTTTGAGTTTAAAATGAAAAAGAAAGAAGTAGTGTGGACCTTGTTTCTGGACAGGGATGGTGTCATCAACAAAAGATTGCCTGATGATTATGTCAAAGTCTGGCACGAATTTGAGTTTTTGCCAAAAACACTTAAAGCGCTAAATCTTTTACGGCCCCTGGTAAAATATATTTTTGTGGTGACCAATCAGCAAGGTATCAGTAAAGGCCTCATGAATTTGGAAGATTTATCCTTTATTCATAAACATTTAAAAAAGGTGACCAGAAAAAACAAGTCTTCTATCGATGAGATCTACTTCTGTCCCGACCTGGCAGAGGACGATCCTCCGTGTAGAAAACCCAATATCGGGATGGGTTTACAAGCTAAAAGTGATTTTCCAGACCTTGATTTTAAGTATTCTATAATGGTTGGGGATTCTCCCTCAGATATCGAATTTGGCAAAAAACTTCAAATGAAGACCGTTTTTATTGACGAAAAAATGGCTGACATCCAAACCGAGGCAGATTATACTTGCCATGATTTGATGGAGTTTTACCGTATTTTTGTACTAGATTTTACAGGAAAATTCAAAAGCTAAACCCAGGAAAACATGAAACGATATTATACGCTGATATCCATCTTAGTATGTTTGCCAATGCTGACTTATAGCCAACTCACGACCGTAAAGGAAGGGTATAAAGTTGAAAAACCAAAGTTTTCTCCACCAGTGGAAGACATGGCAAATTCGTTTATGGAAAAACCGGCACCTGGTTTCCAGGCAAATGATTTGAATCAAATCAGTCGAACGATCAGCAATTATTATGGCAAGTCCCTGGTGATCTTTTTCTGGAGTAGTGAGAGTGAAATCTGCAAAGAATATATACCCTATATCAACGAATTGAACAGAGAGTGCGATGGATTAAAGTCAGAGTTACTAAGTTTTGGAGACGAATCACGATCGCAAATTCAAGCTTTTTCTAAGGATCAAAACATTGAGTTCACTGTGGTGCCCAATGGAGCATTTTTAGGGGAAGCTATTTATGGTGAAGAGTTGGGTACGCCACGATTTTTTATTGCGGATAGAAAAGGCATCATTAGAGCGGTCATACCTGAGGAAGCGGCTTCAGTGCCTGTGAAAACAATCGCACACATTAAAATGTTACTCACAGATTTAAAATCAAATAATTAAAATATGTCAACCAGGAAAAATATATCCTCCGGAGCAAAATGGGAAGATATAATAGGTTATAGTCGAGCTGTAAGAGTTGGTAATATTATTGAAGTTTCTGGTACCACTGCTATGAAAGAAGGTGTGCTACAGGGCCAGGGCGATATATATGTACAAACCAAAACTTGCATCCAGATCATTCAGGCTGCATTAGAGCAAGCTGGTGCTTCCATCGATGATGTCGTCCGTACCCGTATGTATGTGACTGATATTTCACTATGGGAAGAAGTTGGCAGGGCACACGGAGAATTTTTTAGTACTATTAAACCTGCGACGAGCATGATAGAGGTAGCTGCATTGATAGATGCTGATATCTTGATTGAGATAGAAGCTACTGCTGTGGTATCCTGATATGTACGCACTTAAAGAAATTTTTTACACGCTTCAAGGCGAAGGTCATCATACCGGAAGACCAGCTATTTTTTTACGGTTTGCCGGATGTAATCTTTGGTCAGGGCATGAAAAACATCGTCTGACTGCTGTATGCAAATTTTGTGATACAGATTTTGTGGGAGTGGATGGTGAAGGAGGAGGAAAGTATAACACCGAAGAACTAATCATCAAAATAAAATCTCTATGGCAAGATCAAAGCACCCAACCCTTTTTGGTATGTACTGGTGGTGAGCCTGCTATGCAGATGGATCAGCTCCTCGTCGACAAATTGCACGATGCCGGATGTTATATATCGATTGAAACCAATGGTACGCTCCCATTGCCTGAAGGTCTGGATTGGATCACCGTCAGCCCTAAATCAAGTGCAGAATTGGTCATCCTGCAGGGTCATGAACTCAAGTTAGTCTACCCTCAAAATGATGCGTTACCTTCAAAATTTGAGCATTTAAAATTCCAACGATTTAGCATACAGCCGATGGATGGCCCTGATAGCCAATACAATACAAAAATTTCTGTAGAATATTGTTTGGCTCATCCCCAGTGGAGCCTAAGCTTACAAACTCATAAGATTCTTGACATTCCCTGACAGATGTTGTGGTAGATAAAGAAAATCTACAGGAACTATGTTTTGACAGAAATTGTAGTAAGTACATGTCAACATACAGTGAAATTGGTCGAATATTAATGAATGGCGGTAAGCAGGCCTTTAAATTTGGTAAAAAATTAAACTCAATGATGGATAATAACTCTAAAGATAATAAAACAGAACTTGCTCAAGAGATCGTAAAGACCCATCTTATGCTTGCTGTTGGTGGTGGTCTTATCCCTATCCCTTTTGTCGACTTTGCAGCTGTGACTGGTATTCAAATTAATATGATCAGATCTCTATCAAAGTTATATGGAGTGGATTTTAATGAACAAATGGGTAAAAGCCTGGTGACTTCACTGGTAGGCACCTCTATAGCCAGACTCGCCGCCAGTGCTGTCAAAACCATACCCATCATCGGATCTATATTAGGGAGTGCATCCATGTCTATACTATCAGGAGCCAGTACCTATGCTGTAGGGCAGGTTTTTATTCAGCATTTTGGCAAAGGGGGCAGCCTAAGTGATTTTGATGCTGAAAAAGCAAAACAACAATACAAGCAGGAGTTTGAAAAAGGCAAAGAATTTAGTGTGAGGGTTGATAAAGATCAAAAGTCCAGCTCCAACCAATCCAAAGAAGAGATTTTTTCTGCTTTAGAAAAACTTAAGGCACTTAAAGAGAAAGGGATTCTTTCGGAAGAAGAGTACCAGGCCCAAAAAGAGAAATTACTTAGTCGTATTTGAGCCTTCCACTTTCCGGCAATAGGCTATCAGGTCTTTATAAATATCATAATTGCTGAGTATCTCTTCATTGCCAAGGATGATGAGATGTTTTCTGGCTCGCGTGAGTGCTACATTTAGTTTTCTATCCACGCCATCATCAGACAATGAGATCATATTTTGCAACTGACTGAATCGATTGGTGCAGAGAGAAAAAATCACTATATCTCTGGCCCCTCCCTGGTAGCGCTCTACCGTATCAATAGATATTTTATCTGGCTCCATACCGCGATCCTGCATGACTTTCCGAATCTGAGCGATCTGAGCTCTATATGGAGTGATCACTCCTATGGTCTCATATTTTACTGGTATTTGATTGAAAGCCAATAATTGAAGGATAGATTGTATACAGTCTACCACTTTTTGAGCTTCGAATAAATTTATTTTTGATTTGCCTTGATTGTCAGTAGGTGTCGGAAGATATAGCATCCTTGTATGGGCTATTTGCAAGGTAAGTTGATTCCAGTCATCATCAAGATCGTAAGCCAGTGGCTGTTGCAATTCAGCCTTGATCTCAGGATGTTCCAGCACCTTGAGCTCCCCCTGGTAAAAATGTTTACTGGGAAATTCCATAATGTCCTGATGCATCCTACCCTGCTCACGCAATATATCAAAGGCCCAATACCAATGGTAGGACTTGCATTGATTCATTAATCTTTCAAATAGCGAATTTCTGAGATTGGTCAAACCTATATCTTTAAGGTTGGCAGATTGTACCTCGCTATCTTCTCTTCGCTGCACCACTACCGCAGGCATTTGTCGATGATCTCCAATGAGTACCCATTTTTTAACTCGAGGTAAAAGTCCAACCAACATGGGTTCTAAAATCTGTGAAGCTTCATCTACGATGACCCAATCAAATCTTTTCAAAGTGAACAATTCTGACTTACCATTGATAGAGGAAAGTGTCCCGACGATGATTCGATTAGATGCAATTAAGTTTCTAAATTCTGACCGACGCTCGATGCTTCCTGCTTGCTCGTCAAGAAAGTATTTCCAAAATTTTTTCTGCGAGGTATGTCGTGACCCAATCCGAAGAAAATCAAGACCAGCGGAAAGTAAAGCGTCACAGATCTCGTCGACAGCACGATTGGTATATGCCATGAACAATAGATGATCGCCGGTGTGTTGGATCATATACTGCCCTAGAGATCTCAGCATGATGCTTGTTTTACCTGTGCCCGGTGGGCCCCAAAGCAAAAAATAATCCCTGGTAGCTATGATCTTTTTTAAAATAAGTTTTTGTTCTATGTTTAGATCATCCGGCAAACGCAGATCAACTTCATTTGTTGGAGGCTTAGCTGGGGGTATCTCAGTGAAAAGGAGTTGTTTTTTCACTGAATCTCCTGATAAAAATTCAAAAAGACTCCGATATAAAACCTGAAAACTACTATCAATGAGATCATGTTCGAGGTTCCAGTGAGTCCATTTAGTAAAGACTTGATTTTTTCTCTGTTTATTGCGTAATCTGATGGTGATGGTATCATCTTTTAATTCGATGATATTACATTTAAATATTTGATGCTCCAAAGCGGAAACCCCTGCGATAGTATGAGGATACAGTACCCCTATATCTCCTTGCCTAAAATTGGCCAATTCATTGGATTCATCCGTCCTCTGAAATATAAGGAGGTGATCTTCACCACTTATTTTTTCAGATTTAAAAACCAGGTGGCTTAGTATATTAAAGTTTTCTTCTTTTTCCAGCCGGTTATTGAGCCATAGAGCTGCCATACCATTGTTAGATTCATCACTGTGCTCCCCCACTTTAGCCAAATGATGTTCTCTGGCTATAAAACTGGCATATTCCAAAAGATAATCCATTTCTTTCGGAGACATAGCATCAAAAAATAGCTTAAAATCCTGTAGATCATTGGCTATAAATCCTTGCTGCAATGGAAGAATGCCTGGGTGCAGATTGGTCAGCATCTCCGACAACAATTTAGTCCTGGACAATTTTAATTCCATGATGACCAACTCATTTCGAACACCGAGGGCTTCTATCTGTTGAGCTTTGATCGGAGGTGCAAACCTCAAAGCTTTATTATCTTGCTGAGAATACAAGATATATGATGACAACTTCAGCTTATTATTAAATACAGACCGTATCAATAAATCATAGAGCAGAGTTTGGATATAATTATTGGCATTGATGCCGTAAGCGTTGGTTTTATACGGCTTACTACTCTTTAACTCTACGATATGAGCTATATTTTTGTCCGGGATTTCGTGGTATAAGTCTAACCTGCCTTGAAGACCATAGATAGCCGAGATGAAAGTAGGTTCGAGATAAATACCATCTGACTCTATGCCCAAAGACTTAAACTCTTCGAGGATCACCCTCTTAAGATTGTGGTAATGAGTTCTGGCCTTGACATTCAGATCCAGGACTTCTTTGTCCTCAAGGATGGTGCATTCAAGAGGATATAACTTAAAGAAAAGTTTCATGAGGGCATTAAACGCTACTTCAGGATCTACGAGGATCTCGTCGAGGAAAAAATTGGCTGCATTACCCAAAAGTATACTTGGACTTGAAGGTTTGGGCTTAAATTTATTCAACAGGTATGACCAGGTCAGCACCCCAAAATCTTTAAAACATTCTGCAACAGAGGTCACATCTACGAGATAATCAGGCTCCACGACCAATTGATGTGGTATCCAGCTCCCATCCTCCTCGACTTCTATATCTATTAACTGGAGAGAAACCGGCAATGGTTGCAACTCCAAATAAGATTTGACGATCTCCGTCTGTGCATCATTGATGCCGGCTATATGGTATTTGATATGCACTGCATGATGTGGATACTCCTCACTGACTCCAGTCAATATATGCTCTTCATTTCCTTTTTGGGTGATCAGCACCCTGCATTGGGATATTATTTTACCAAACTTGGGTTCTTTAAATAATTGGTCCCAACTTTTTTGCTCCCAATCCATAAAAACCAAAGGTGAAGGCACCTGGCAGATATAAGCTGCCACATTATTTAGACTGTATACACCTAACTGAATGAGCTGCTCTCCACTAAATTTTTGCGAAATCTCCTGATTATAAATAGATTGATGGGCCATTTTTCTAAAATGATGCAATAACGACAGATCTCGCCTTGGAATCTTAAAATGCAATCCTGCAAACACCATTCTTGAAAACAAAGTGGTGAAATATATTTTTTCATTAACGGTGATGCGGTTAAAAAAATAATTAACTGCCTGATAAAGCCGCGATATTGATTTGAAGGGATCGTCAAATCCGTTTTTTTGAATATCATCCAACTCCTGGTATATCAGAGCGGAAATAGCCTCTTTACCTTCTATCATGTAACAGTAAAAATAGATCTTTTACCCCATCTCATCAAGTTTTAGCTAGTTGGGATAAATTAAATCAGCCTTCTCGCTATAATTCCTATAAATGGTTTAGTATATTTGCATTTCATATTATACTTTCTGATAATATCTCATGAATATTTTTCGACTGATTGCAATTTTAATTTTGTTTATATATAGTTGCTCTTCCGCTCCTGAGTTTGAAGAGCGTGAGGAACAAAGTGGCGCCGGTCAGGCCCTGGAATCCTGGGTAAACGCAAGATTTGCAGGTGACCAAACTTATAATGCTAATAGTCTACTCACAGCATATAATTCAACAAAGCAACACAATAGAGGACTGGATAGGGCAAAATGGACATCCCTGGGTCCTAAAAACATAGGCGGTCGTACACTGTGTCTTGCATTTCATCCAACAGATCCAAATGTGATCTATGCCGGCTCGGCCAGTGGAGGCCTCTGGAAAACATCATCCTCTGGGATAGGGTACCATGGTTGGGTGCAGGTGCCCATCAATCTTCCTGTGTATTCAGTTGCATCTATCTTGATCGATCCCAAAAATCCCAATACCATTTATTTGGGTACCGGTGAAGTATATAATAAAAGTCATTCAATGCCTGGCATAGTGGATAGATTTACCAGAGGCACCTATGGTATGGGGATTATCAAAACTGAAGATGGCGGACTCACCTGGAAGCAAATATTGCCTTTAACTCAAAATATCATATCTGGAGTACAAGACCTCGAGTTTGATCCTTATGACAATCATATTATCTATGCAGCTACCACTGAAGGCCTTTTCAAAACTACCAATCAAGGAGCACACTGGTCACTGATCCATAATGTGCCAATGGCAGTAGATGTAGATGTCAATCCCGTCAATCCAGAAATCATCTATGTCACTCACGGTAGTTACGATGATAATAACATCAGTGGAATATTCAGATCTAACAATTCGGGCAATAGTTTTATAAAACTGCAAAATGGATTGCCAAATAGTTATTCAGGCAAGGCAAAACTGGCCATCAGTAAATCCAATCCTGATATTCTATTTGCTTCTGTCGCCAATGCTGAGTCTTCTTTAGGACTGTTTATGAGTGTAGATGCGGGCAATTCATGGGACAAAATGAGCAGTAGTGATGTAGCCAATGTACAGGGATGGTATTCCCACGATATAGCCATTCATCCTACTAATCCCAACTTCCTGTCTTATGTGGGACAAAACGCTTATATCTCGGATGCCCGAGGCTCTAACTTTATAAACGTAAGCAGTTGGGATGCCGGTGATATGGGGAGAGTACCGGTAGGTGGATCAGAAGGCATCAATATCTATATACATGCTGATATACATGCTACTTATTTTCACCCGAGCAGAAATAATGAAATCTATTTTGCCACAGATGGAGGTATATTCATGTCTCCTGATCTGGGAGCCAATTTTGAAGGACGCAACGGTGGCTATCAGACCTCGCAATTTTATGCCAATTTTTCTGCTTCCAAATCTGACTCAAAATTTGCCATCGGTGGCATGCAAGATAATGGTACGGCGATCTATGACGGGCAGGATGGGTGGATAAAAGTAATCGGAGGTGATGGCATGTCTACTGCTATTAATACCAGCAACGAAAATATTATTTACGGGACCTACCAATACTTTGGTTTGAGCCGATCACTAGACAAAGGCAAGACCTTTGAAATGTTGAGACCTTTAAACAATGCTTTTGTGTCCGAAGCCAAATCCTTCAATACACCTTTTGAAGTGGTAGCTGCCTTGCCCAATACAATTTATGCAGGTGCTCAAAAAGTTTATATCAATGAAAATAACGGCAATCCTGCTAATTGGCGAGCACTGCATAGCACGCCACTAGAAAGCCATTCAACAATCCTGGCACTCGGTGTCTCTTCCTTAGATCCAAGCCTAATGTTGGCCTCCACAGTATCCCCTGATGACATGGCCCCTCCAAAGTTGTTCAGAAGCACCAATGGTGGATCTTCCTGGACCCAGGTACCAGGCTTACCGGCTAAGGCAGCCATGGATATCAGTTTTGATCCTCAAAATAGTCAAACTGTATATGTTGTTTTTTCTGGCTTTGGATATGGTACTCATGTATACAAATCCACCGATGCTGGGAGTAGCTGGAAAAATATAGACAACGGATTGCCGGATGTACCCACCAATTGTATTACTATAAACCCAAAACAAAATAAAGAGCTTTATCTGGGAAATGACCTGGGAGTGTTTTTATCAACCGATGGTGGACTTTCTTGGGAACGTTTTATGCAAGGACTGCCCGAGGCAGTGATGGCTATGAGCATTCATATATCTGCCCAGGCAGACTTGATCAAAGTGGCTACACATGGCAATGGAGTATATGAGAGTCCTTTAGCCATCAGTATTCCAACTAAAGAAATAGAAAATCAAAATATTAAAAATTTTGTGATCAGCCCCAACCCGGCTACTTCCCATGTCCGCGCCACCATCTCACTGACCTCTTCTGCTGATCTTCACCTTGATATCATAGACCTTCAGGGCAGGACCGTCCAAAGCATTCGCAGGAACCAAATATTACCTGGCAATCAATCTATCGAGCTTCAACTTTCCAATATCAGTCCAGGCATCTACACTGTTGTTTTAAAAGGTCAAATCCTGGGGGATGACAGCAGTTTTTATTTGTCCAGAAAACTTGTCAAAAAGTAAGAATCCTACTTTTTAAATGCGGCGGTCTCCCGATTCTTTTTCTTAGGCGAAAACCATTTTGTAAGCTTTTCCTGGATATTAGACACTACGTTGGAAGACATATCCCTGGAAGCTCTGTATGTCAGATAAAGTCCGCAGAGAGAGATGATGAGCGTCGTAAGCCACATGCCAATATGGACATTGAGTACAAATGAATCGGTGAACTTTTCGAACATTTTGGAACCCATGATATACACAATAAAAAATATAATCGCTATCAACAGCGGATATCCAAACCCACCTTTTCTCACAATAGCCCCCATCGGTGCGCCAATAAACATGAAAATAATACAGGCCAGCGCCAAAGTGATTTTTTGGTAATATTGTTGCCAATGCAAAACCTCTTTTTTTCGATAAGATTGCAAAGTATACAGCACATTGATGATTTCAGACTGAACGAGATTGGCCGCAGTGCCGGTCTCTTTAAAGATCTTGCCTTTTCTGGCGCTATCCAGCAGTTCATATAAGTGTGCAACTTTGACTCCAGGCTGAAGATCAATCTCGACGGAATCCGGTCTTCGGTCTAAATGAAGCCTGGCTTCCACTCCCCTGGCAGAATTAATGCTGTCGATGAGCCGGGTTGCTTCAGGCACACCAGCTTCGTCTACCGCCTGGCTTTTGCTAGTGTCTGGTATAGAAGTTGTATCCATACTATTCCCGGGCACGGCTTTGCCTGCGATAAAGGTGTCCACCTTGTCGCCGGTAATCACATTTTTTTAGATGAGGAGTCGGCTTCCTGTAAAGAATCCGCTTCGAATTCAGCATGCTGGTCCGGGACATATGCGGTTGTGCTTTTATCATCAAACATTTTAGTAATGCCCAAGCCTACCTTCTTTTCTCCGCTCAGGATGAGTTTTCTAATGGTATCTATTTGTACAAGCAGCTGTCGGTTGCTCAACATTTTTTGATTGTCAGAAAAACGACTCTCGTCGGTGGCATTGATATCAAACTCCTGCAAGTCAAACGATTTGACATACTTGGTAAAACGAGTACGCATCAATGGGTAGTTTTTATACCCGCCTTCCCGATACCGGGTAGGTGGTTCTTCGACCTCCTCCCCATTATATAATTCCAAAACGAACCGATTGCCATGATCTGTGGTGTACATCATTCCTGTCTTGGCAGTAGTGCACAGTATCCTGTCTGATGATTGGCTTTGATCGTATACAATGATATCCTCGATCGATTTTTTGTCCTTAAGCTTTTTACCAACATAGATAGAATATCCAAAAAAATCATCATTGAATACGCCTGGCTCAATAGCTAAGGCAGGTTTCTGTCTCCTGATATCATATAACCTGGTTAGAAACTTAAGGTTGGATTTTGGAATAATATAATTTGAAGACAAAAATGAAACAATCGCCACAAAAGCAGATACCAAAGCCAGGGGAGCCATGATCCTCGTCAGACTTACACCAGCCGACTTCATACTGGACAGCTCATACCGTTCCCCAAGATTGCCAAATACCATGACTGAGGCCAATAATACTCCCATCGGTAGTGCCAATGGTACAAACGACACGGTAAGATAACTGACCAGCTCAATAATTTGCAGGATACTTACTCCTTTGCCCATGATCTCATCGATGTAAAGCCAAAAAAACTGCATCGTGAGTACAAACAGGGCTATCAAAAAAGAAAGCACCATCGGTGGCAAAAAAGAAGATATCAACAATAGGTCGATTTTTTTAAACCTACCGGTCAATCGGATCATGACACAAAAATAATCCTTCTCCCCGCCAGTCAGGTATAAAATACTTGGTGAGTAGATTAAGTTGAGTTTTAAATTTAGAATTTCTTATGATCTGTCTAAAGAACTTGTTAAGGCATTGACCCTTAGTCTATTAATGAATGCCTTAATTTACCTATCTTGCCCATGGTTATCATAGGATTATGAAATTGTCACGGCTTTGATCAGGCTAATTGAATAAATTTTATAAATCGGTGTAACCTAAATTTGTTAACATTCGTCAATCAATTCGTACATGGATCAGTTGGAATTCCGAGACTTTGTCGAGGCTAATCAGAATAAAATCTTTCGATTCGCCATGCGGCTGGTACAAAGAGAAGAAGAAGCCAAGGACATAGTACAAGATGTATTGATAAAAATATGGGGTCGGCGGGATGAAATAGATAAAATAGAGAATCTCGATGGTTGGATGTTTACAGTCACCAGGAATCTCTGCATAGACCGCATAAGGGCTCGAAAAACCCATTTAGACATCAATACACAATATCAGGTGGAGGACAAACAAGACAATCCGCATGAACAAACAGCTAAAGGTCAACTGATGAACTTGATAAAAAAATTGATCAACGAAATGCCAGAGAAACAAAAGATGGTGATCCATCTCAGAGATATCGAAGGACTATCCTACGACGAGATAGCCACATCTTGCGGTATTCCCCTCGCCCAGGTCAAAGTCAACCTTCACCGAGCCAGAATAAGTTTGAAAGAAAAAATTTTACAATCAGGACTGTATGGACAACTCTAACGAATATATCAAAGCACTACTCGATAAATATTGGGAAGGTGACACCTCACTCGAAGAAGAATTGCAGCTGCACTTATACTTCAATCAATCAAAGGTGGATCCGGCGTTGAAGACCTTTCAACCCTTGTTCGACTATTTTAAGAATGAAAAAGGCATTTCAATAGATCTATCCGATGAGGTGATGTCTAAGATCAATGCTGTGGAGCAAAAGGTGGCTCCAGTTGCAAAACCTGTAACCCGCATCATTTCATTGGGATGGCAAAGAGCTGTAGCTATAGCAGCTTCCTTGCTTCTGGTGCTGACCCTGGGTATCAATATATATCAGAATCAAAAATCAGCATCCACGGAAATGATCACTATGGATACTTTTCAATCTCCTGAACAAGCGTTGGAACAAACCAAAGCTGCTCTACTCTATCTATCCAACCGGATGAATAAAGCCACGGACAAAGCCACACTCTCGATATCTAAAACTGCTCCTTTGGATCTAATCAATTAACCACAAAAAATAATATATCAATCATAACCATGAAAAATTTATTAATCCTCCTTTTTTCTCTCTTTACCGGATCGCTGGTCGCCCAAGCAGATGCAGTGACCAAGTTTTTTAAGTCCTACGTAGACGATGACAGATTTAGTACGGTGTATATCAGTCCAAAGATGTTCCAACTGGTATCAAAGATCAAGATCAATGATATGGATGCAGACTTGCAGCAACTTTTAAAAAATATACAGGGATTACACATACTAAGTACCCATGTTTCTCCAAAAACCTTCTACAAAGAGGCTGTCTCCAAAATCAATACAAAAGAATACGAAGAACTCATGAAAGTGAGAGATGAAGGCGAAGATGTTTTATTCCTGACCAAAACAGACGCCACGGGCAATAAAATAACCGAACTACTCATGTTGGTTGGCGGTGAAGACGAATTTTCCTTAATCTCCTTTGTGGGTGACCTGGACCTGGAGAAAATAGGCCGCCTGGGTAAATCATTAAACATCGATGGTTCAGAACATTTAGAAAAACTAAAAAAGAATTAATCATGAAGTCTTTTTTTCTCTCACTTATTTGCTTATTCAGTTTAAGTGCCCTGTCCACCGCTCAGGAACAAAGTCTAAATGATTTTAATCGCGAGTACAGTCGTCGGGATGGTATCAGACATTTTACCATCCCGGGATTTCTCGCTCGGCTGGCAGGCAATATAGCCCTCAAAGATGAAGAAAGGATAGACCGGGAAGCTATCAAACCTCTTCTCCATAATATGGGATCAGTATCCATCTGGTTTACTGAAGATGATGGATATGTCGATCATCGTGATATAGCCCAACTCAAGGAGAATCTTTTGGATGAAAACTATGAAGTGCTCGTAAAAGTTAGAGATGGTCGCGATGATGTAGAAGTATTGACCTGGGGCAAAAAAGATGTGATTAGGCGATTAGTTTTCTTTGTACAGGAAGATGCAGCCTCTTTCGTCATGGTCAATGTCCGTGGATATTTCACCCCTCAAGACATCAGCGAATTGGCAGACCATTACATTAATAAAAGCTCCAGGAAACTGTAGATTATTTATTCCAAATCAAAGCACACCAATCTTCACGGATCAGGGTCTCTATTTTGTTGATTCCAAATGTATGAAGGTATTTCTTCAAGATACTGATATCCTGAAGTATAAACCCAGAATAGATACCCACTCCACCCGGGTTCAGAATCCGAACAATATCTTCTGTGGTATTCAGTAATGTATCCCTGGTAATATTGGCCAGGATGATATCAAAAGTTCTCGTTTCAGATTTGAGCGTATCCCCTTGCTCCACTAAGATTTTTTTACAATGATTAAGTTCAATATTTTCAAGAGAATTATTGACAGACCAGGGATCATAATCAATAGCTGCAACCTGATCAGCACCTAATTTCTCAGCAAGGATCGCCAGGATGCTACTGCCACAACCAAAGTCAAGTACCTGTTTATTAATAAAATCCAGTTTCAACATGGCGCCCATCACCAGGTAGGTTGTCGCATGATGACCGGTACCAAAAGCCATTTTAGGGTCAATAATAATTTCATATGGCGAGTGGATGGGCTCGTGAAAAGTCGCCCTCACCGCCACTTGATCTTCAACGATAATCGGCTGAAAAGAAGATTCCCAGATTTTATTCCAGTTTTGTTGTTTTACTAAATGGTTTTCTGAAAAAGTATATGTATTACCCAATAAGTTTTTCCATGATTCATTAACCAGATTGGCAGGCACATAACCTTCGAGGGAATTGCCTTTCTCTTCAAAGGATTCGAATCCGAGTTGATATAATTCTGATAAAACAATATCATCGGGAATGCCAACAAAAACGAACTTGTAATAGTCAGGATAAAGATCATCCATAAATAGATCGATTGTAGGCTTCCCAGGTATTGATCATCAAAGCACACACGGTCATAGGCCCTACGCCTCCCGGCACAGGTGTGATAAAAGAACATTTTGGGCTGACATGCACAAAATCTACATCTCCAACCAATCTGGTTCCTTTTTTAGCACTTGAGTCTGGGATTTGATTCATACCTACATCGATGACGACGGCTCCGTCTTTGACCATATCTGCCTTGATAAAATGAGTTGCTCCTAAGGCTGCAATTATGATATCCGCCCTCAAGGTGATCTCCGCCAATCCAGCTGATTTTGAGTGACATAGGGTCACTGTTGCATTTCCAGGGTAGGCTTTCCTCGACAATAGTACGGAAATCGGTGTGCCAACAATATTACTCCTGCCCAATACGACGACATTCTTGCCTTCAGTTGGAATCTGATAATGTTCGATCAGTCGAAGGATGCCTAAGGGAGTAGCTGGAACATAAGCTGGCAATCCAATCACCATGCGGCCTACATTGGTGGGATGAAAACCGTCCACATCTTTTTTTGGATCGATCGCCAATAAAACCCTCATGTCATCGATATGCCTGGGCAAAGGTAGCTGCACGATAAATCCGTCGATGTCATCATTATGATTCAGACCATCAATAATGTGTAAGACTTCTTCTTCTGTGATATCGGCCGGATGGTGGATCAAAGTCGATTCATATCCTGCCTCTGCACACGACTTAATTTTATTGCGAATATAAGAAGCGCTTGCGGGGTGATCACCAATCAACACAGCAGCCAGATGAGGGGCCCGCCGACCCTGAGACCTGGCTTCCTGAACCTGAACCAATAAATCAGCTTTAATTTTTTTGGCTACAAATACCCCATCTAACAATTGCATGGCATAAAGATAAAAACTTTGTCGGCGAGCTTGGAGAAATGATCTACTTGTGACAAAATAATTAGCTAAGTAGCTCCACACTGTATAGTTTTTTATGCATGATCCAATCTGTCTGCTTGTCATCGCCCATCCAGAATATATGTTCGCTGATTTTTTCAAATCCAAGCGATAGATAAAACCTGATAGCTGCCGGATTATGCTCCCACACCCCTAACCATATAGTCTTGATCTGAGCGACAGTCATCAAGTCGGTCGCATGTTGTACCATTATTTTACCATAGCCATGACCTTGATGACTGGTGCGCAGGTAGATTCTCTGCAATTCGGCATGAGAAGGATTTACGCCATAATTTGGATCCAGGCCTATATTGAGTTTGTAATATCCTATGATCTGGTCATCAGTGATTAAAAAATAAAAAACACTTGAGTTTGAAGCCAATTCGGCCAGCAAAGTATCGTGACTAAAAGCCTTTGCAAGATATTGATTGAAATATGTCGGGTCATTAAGGTGATAAAAACTGGCAGTAAAAGTCTCTATTGAAATAGATACTAACTCAAGAATGCGAGCAGGAATGACTCGTTCAAAATGCCAGTTTTTCATCCAATCACTGAAGAGACAAATTGTTTGACCTTGCCATCTATCTCTCCAACGGGAGTCAAAGCATTGATAAAAGCACTTCCAATGATAGCGCCCTGAGCATACTGACATGCTTTGTCGAAAGTGGCTTTATTGGATATTCCAAAGCCTATGAGCCTCGGGTTTTTCAACCCCATATCTTCGATTCTCTTAAAGTAATCTACCTGCTCCTGATCGATATCACCTTTAGCCCCGGTGATTGCATTGGAAGACACCATATATATAAAGCTATTGCTCACGGCATCAATGTGCCTGATGCGTTGATCCGGGGTCTGCGGAGTAATCAAGAAGGTTATATCCATGCCCAAAGATTCAAACATCGTTCTATAATGCAACTCGTATTCTTCTACTGGCAAATCAGGAAGGATCATGGCATCGACACCGCACTCCTTGGCCTTTTGGATAAATCTTTTCTCACCATATTGCATCACCTGATTAAAATATCCCATCAGAACAAATGGCAAATCACTGAGCAATCTTGCCTCAGAGATCTGTTGAAAAAGCAAATCGAGCCGCATACCATTGGCGAGAGCAACCTGACTGCTGGCCTGGATGGTGGCTCCATCTGCGAGGGGATCGCTATAAGGCATACCGATCTCAATCAGGTCTGCCCCTGCTTCACCCAGTGATTTAATGATCTGCACGGTATCATGCAGCGAGGGATATCCTGCAGTGAAATATATATTGAGAATGTCTTTGTTTTTTTTCTCAAACAATCGATGTAGTCTATTCATAACTGTCTAAGTATTTCATATAAGTGGCTAAATCTTTGTCTCCCCGGCCTGACAAGCAGACCACGATGCTGTCACCTGGTTTGTATTGAAGGTATTCGAGGGCTCCAAGTGCATGAGCAGATTCAAGTGCCGGAATGATACCTTCCAATTTGGTTAGTAAAAAAGCTGCTTTGACTGCTTCATCATCAGTGATTGACAATGCTTCCGCTCTTTTTGTTTGGATCAGATGGGCATGCAAAGGCCCAATACCCGGATAATCCAGCCCAGCCGAAATCGAGTGAGGCTCCGTAATCTGTCCATCAGGGGTCTGCATCAACAGGGTTTTACTGCCGTGAATGATGCCCACTGAGCCCAATACGCTGGTAGCCGCACTCCGACCGCTGTAGAGACCTTCTCCTGCCGGCTCTACCGCGATCAGTCTCACCTCTGTATCATCCAAAAAATGGTAAAAAGCTCCTGCAGCATTGCTCCCGCCTCCAACACATGCCATGATGATATCTGGTGTAGATGATCCGATATATTCCAACAATTGATTTTTAATCTCTTGACTGATCACACTTTGGAAGCGTGCTACCATATCCGGATATGGATGTGGCCCAACCACTGATCCAATGATATAATGGGTATCCTGAGGATGTTGAATCCAGTCTCTGATGGCTTCATTAGTTGCATCTTTTAGTGTCTGTGATCCGCTGGTAGCCGGTATGACGGTGGCACCCAACATTTTCATCCTGGCGACATTAGGCGCTTGCCGCTCGATATCTACCGAACCCATATAAACGACACATTCAAGATTCTTAAGTGCACAGACTGTAGCGGTTGCTACGCCATGTTGTCCCGCTCCGGTTTCGGCGATGATCCTTTTTTTACCTAGTCGCTGTGCCAATAAAATCTGGCCTATGGTGTTATTGATTTTATGAGCGCCGGTATGATTGAGATCCTCTCTTTTTAAAAATATTCGGGCTCCATATTTTTCAGACATGCGCTTGGCTTCATATAAAGGACTGGGTCTGCCCACATAGTTGCGAAGCAAATCGTCAAACTCTGCTTGAAACGTAGGTTCAGCCATAATCTGAAGATATTGATCCCTTAATTGCTCCACATTGTGTTGCAGCATTTCGGGGATGAAGGCCCCTCCGAACTCCCCATAAAAACCTCTTGCATCAACTGCGTAACTCATGAACAAATTTTTTAATTGTAATCAAATCTTTATCTCCCGGAGCTTTTTCAAAACGGCTATTGATATCAATGCCAATGCAGGCTGGATGATCAAAGTATTTTATTTCATCCAAATGATCGTAACTGATACCCCCAGCCAATAAAAATGGTGTAGCTCCTTCATATTCTCTCAATTTATTCCAGTCAAATCTAACTCCATTGCCGCCGGGAGCATCTCCTCTGGCATCAAATATAAATCGATCGGCATAACCATCAAATTCCATGACTTTTGAAAAATCAAAATTTTTATCGACAGAAAAAGCACGAATGACCTCTAACCCTCTATTTTGAATACTGGTACACATATCGGGACTTTCGTGTCCATGCAGTTGTATTACATCCAATTGATATTTGCTCTGAGTGTAAAGGATGTGTTCGATAGGACTATTGACAAATACGCCTACTTTCTTCTTATCACCAAAAATAGTGTGGTCTATCACCTGATCTACAAACCTCGGTGATGATGCATAAAAAATCAAACCGATATAGTCTATAGCAATCTCTGCCAATTGTTTGATTTGTCCGGGGTCCCGCATACCACAGACTTTTATTTCAAGATCATTCTGCATGGGTGGAATTAAAGGTTAGGTTTTGTACAAATGTTTGGCAAAGCAATCCGGGATCTGGAGCCTTCATAAAAGTCTCACCGATTAGGAATCCTTTAAAGCCTATTTTAATTAATGCACTGATTTCTTCAGACCCTTTCAAACCACTTTCGGAAACCCAAACTGATTCATGAGGAAGCAAAGGCGCCAACTCTATGGACTTTGCAATACCTGTCTCGAAAGTCTTCAGATTTCGGTTGTTGACTCCGATGAGGTCTATCTGATCATACCATTTGTCCAATTCTTCTTCAAAATGGAGCTCCATCAATACTTCTAATCCCAGATCATGGGCCAAAGTGGTAAAATCTTTAATTTGTTGTTTGGTCAAACATTCGGCTATCAATAATATCAGATCGGCACCTAAGGCTTTAGCTTCATGTATTTGGTAAGGATCGATGATAAATTCTTTACGCAGTATAGGAATTTGAATCTTCGGTCTGGCCATCAGGATATCAAGAGCACTTCCTCCAAAGAAATCATTGTCGGTTAGGATCGAGCAAGCAGCAGCCCCTGCACTACCATACGATTGAGTGATCTCTACGACATCTGCTTCGGATCGAATAGTGCCTTTTGATGGCGACTTTCGTTTAAACTCCGCAATGATCCCCGGTCCTGCTTTCAATTTATTTTTTAATGAACGGGTAGGCGAAGAATAGTACTCACGCTCGACGATCAAGTGTAAAGGAAACTGCTCGCTGCGGAGCTTCACCTCCAGGTACTTATGTTCAATAATATTGTCCAGGATAGTCATGCGGTCGCTTCGAGTAAATTTTTAAATGAACTTAATGCCTGACCATTGGATATAGATTCTCTTGCTTTTTGTACTGCATCGACCAGGTTGAGTGACGGATCAGCTGTATGGATGGCGATGCCGGCATTGGCGTAGACTACTTCCATCTGCGCGGGAGTGGCTACCCCATTCAAGACCTGGTTAAAAATGGCAGCTGCATCTTCTTTGGTATCACCGCCATAGATTTCATCAGGTTTTAAAGTTTTTAACCCCAAATCACCCGGTTGTAATACTACATCCGAATTTTGGGTCTTCATTTTGAAAGACCCTGTGAGCGAGATTTCATCATAGCCATCCATAGCATGTATGACAGAAAATCGTTTATCAGGTTGTTGTTGAAAAAGGTAAGCATACAATCTGGCGAGCTCCAGGTTAAACACTCCAGCCATTTGGTATTTTGGTCTTGCAGGGTTGACCAAGGGACCCAACATATTAAAAAAGGTCTTTACCCCTAGTTGTTTTCTAATCGGTGCTACCGACTTCATCGCAGGATGAAACATTGGGGCATGAAGAAAACAAATATTGCTCTTATCCAACTGTCGCCTTAAAACATCCACAT
Source organism: Saprospiraceae bacterium (assembly GCA_016709995.1). NCBI lineage: Bacteria > Pseudomonadati > Bacteroidota > Saprospiria > Saprospirales > Saprospiraceae > Saprospiraceae bacterium. The sequence continues at coordinate 650,028 of JADJLQ010000001.1, read as the reverse complement.
CATTAGTAAACTTATATCCAAGCGTCTCCAATAAATCAGAAGAACCACATTTGGAACTCACTCCATAATTGCCATGCTTGGTCACTTTGTATCCTGCTCCAGCCACTACAAAAGAGGATAAAGTTGAGATGTTAAAAGTATTTTTGCCATCTCCTCCTGTCCCGCAAAGGTCGATAGTTGGAAGCCCATCCAAGTCGACTGGAATGCATAAATCTAATAAAGCATCTACAAATCCCTGCAGTTCATGCTCCGAGATCGCCCGCATCAGGTATACCGTAATGAAAGAAGCTACCTGTGCTTCATTGTAGGCATTCCTCGATATATTTACCAGTATCTCCCTGGCTTCTACCCTATTGAGCTTTTTGTGTTCATAGAGATAGGTCAGTATTTTTTTCATCAAAAAGTATTTTCTATTAATTGTTTTTTATAAATCGCTTCACTTTCCACTAAAAAGTTTTTTAATATCTTTTTGCCATCGGGTGTCAGTATTGACTCAGGGTGAAACTGAACACCTTTGACCTGGTAAGTTCGATGACTTGCAGCCATAATCATGCCATGCTCATCTTCCGCTGTGATGACCAGGTCCTGAGGGAAATTATCTTTACTCACCACCCATGAATGATATCTTCCAGCCTGAAAAGGGGAAGGAATGCCGGCAAATATAGTCTCTCCAGGGTCCGTGATGATCACTGGTGTATGTACCCCGTGGTAGACCTGATCCAGATTGGTCAGGTTTCCTCCAAATGCTTCCCCTATAGCCTGGAGGCCGAGACAGACACCAAATATAGGTTTGTGCGGAGCGTACTTTTTAATCACCTCTATGATAATACCAGAGTCTTTAGGCACGCCAGGTCCGGGAGAAATAAATATACAATCAAAGTCCTGGACAAAATCTACCGGGACTTCATCGTTGCGCACTACTGTTATTTTCGTATTTGTCAATTCCCTCAAATACTGAACCAGGTTATAGGTAAACGAGTCATAATTGTCTATCATTAAAATCTTCATAGCTTTGATTTTTTTAAATCTGTTCTGCTTTTTCCATGGCTTTTCGTAAAGCACCTAGTTTATTGCTTACCTCCTGCAATTCGTTTTCTTCTACGCTCGAAGCTACGATACCTGCTCCTGCCTGATAATGCAATACATTGTCCTTACTCAAAAACGAACGAATCGTAATCGCATGTAATAATGACCCATCAAAACCCACAAATCCGATAGAACCTCCATAAAAATTCCGCTGCTCGGGTTCGTTGGCTTTGATGAGCTCTATGGCTTTGTATTTTGGCGCACCACTTAAAGTTCCAGCAGGGAATGTATCGCCAAATACTTTAAACATATTGAATCCTTTGGTTAGCTGGCCTTCAACATTTGATACCAGGTGAATGACATGACTAAAATATTGTACCTCTTTGAGCACCTTTACTTCGACATGATCGGAATGAATGCCGAGATCATTTCTAGCAAGGTCGACCAACATGATATGTTCGGCATTTTCTTTAGGATCGAGTGCCAGTTCTTTCGCTTTTAACTGATCTAACTCATCATTGCCGGTGCGACGATAAGTGCCGGCTATCGGGTTGACACTCGCCAATCCTTTGTTGATCACCAACTGAGCTTCGGGAGATGAACCAAAAATCCGGTAATTTCCCATATCAAAATAAAATAAATATGGTGAAGGATTGACACTACGCAAAGCTCGATATACATTAAAATCATCTCCCTTGTATGCTTGCCTGAATCGGCGCGCAAACACTACTTGAAATACATCGCCTATCTTGCAATGATGTTTACCGGTGGTCACCAGGTCGCGATATTGCTGATCCGTAAGGGTGCTTGTCTCCTCGCCATCTTTGTGAAACTTAAACGCATGGGCTTGTTCGTTGAGGATCAATGACTCCAGATATTCGATATGGTCCGTATCCTTATCAAGACTATTCTCCAGGATAAATAATTCATCTTTAAAATGATCAATGGCCAGGATGTATCTGTACAAAGTAAATCTCGCATCAGGGATTTCCACTTGTTTCTTAGATGAATCAAACTGCAGTGTATCAAAGTACTGAATGGACTCAAAATTGAAATGACCAAATATCCCATTGATGAGCTTGTAATCACCATCGCTTTCGATATCGAAACTATCCATAAATAGTTGCAAATGCCTCGACAAATCATGGGTTTTGACCATCGGGGTACTCACTGGGAATTGTCCTGGCAGTTCAACGGTAAGGGTACCATCCAGGACAGATGCCGTGGCTAGTTTTCCCAGCCCAATGTACGAATGACAGTTCTCTATACTTCTGAAATCTGAACTTTCGAGCATCATGGACTCATCGAAATGATCCCTCAGCTTGAGATACAAATGAACGGGAGTCACTGTATCCGCTAGTTGGCGCTTGCTTTTAGTATATATCTTTATTTTTTCCATAAAAAATCAATCAAATTAAAAACGGCTTGTCGGGTACACCAACAAGCCGTTTTTTATATGTTTTTACAACAATAACTAGCTTAGTAAGGTTACCCCAAGATCAGGTACCTGCCACCACCAACTATTGTTTATTGTTTTCATCATTCCTTTATATCGTGGGCAAATATAATGCCGTTTTTGAAATAAACCATTTTATCCAAAATTATTTTTTAGTGTCAGTCCTCATTAAAATTTGATTTAATCTTTATCCTACACAAATAAAATCCAACAACCACTTGCCTATTCTCCTTTAACCAATATTACATCAATACCCTGCTAATCAATTCTTTTAACATCTGACCATCCTCTCCCCCTTTGCTGTTGACGCCTTTTGATTTTAAATCATATTCGCGTAACAAAAAGAGCACATTTTCCAATTGTCTTAGGCTATAGTGTTTTAACGCTTCTTTATATTCTTTGAGAAAAAAGCTGCTTTTCAACTGCAACGCACTTAAAAGATCTTTATCATTTCGGTGATCTCCGGCCTTGGCCACATAGAGTTTGCTAAAAAAATTGAACAAGGAGGCAAGGGTCATCACCAGCGGATTGGACTTCGGGTTAGAATCGAAGTAATCGACAATTTGGAATATTTTATGCTTGTCACGCTGGCCCAAAGCTTTTTGCATCTCAAACACGTTAAACTCTTTGTGGATACCTATAATAGGCTCCAGATCCTGAGCGGAAACAGTCTGTTCCGGCTCTACTGATAATTTTATTTTATCCAGATTTTGTGCGATACCCCCGAGATCAGCCCCAAGATATTCTGCCAGAAGATGAGCGGCTTCGGGCTTTAATTTAATACCCTTTTTGCCTGCTTCCTGCAAGATCCAGGGGGATAATTGATTGTCGTACAGCTTTTTAGATTCAAAAATAACTCCATTTTGCTTTAAAAATTTGGCTGCCTTGGTTCTTTGGTCCAGCTTCTTGTATTTGTAACAAAGCACCAAAATGGTGGATGCAACCGGGTTTTCAAAATAGGCTTCCAACTCCAAAAAAGAACGCATCTCTTGTGCTTCTCGCAGTACCACGAGTCTATGAGTGCTCATCATTGGATACTGCCGGGCCTCGTCCAGGATCATTTTATAATCGCTGTCCTTACCATAAAATATACGTTGGTTAAATACCTGCTCGGTTTCATTGAGCAAGTGATCTTGAATATAATTTGATATTTGATCTATAAAAAAAGGTTCTTCCCCGTGCAACAAATAAAGCGGTGCACGGCTACCTGTCCGAATTTTTTCTATCAGTTCTTCTACATCCATATCTTGATGGCAAAGTTACATTCTACCAGGGATTTGACCCGAACAGGTAAAGAAATGGTTATTTATATCTTGTTATCAATGAGTCACCAAAATAAAACAATTATTTTTACCACTCTAAAATGGCTAAACCACTCATATTAATAACCAACGATGACGGACTATTTGCCCCGGGTATCAGGGCACTTGTCAACATTGCAGCAGATTTTGGCGATTTAGTCATTGTAGCTCCAGACAGCCCTCAGTCAGGGCAGGGACATGCAGTGACACTTGAAAAACCGCTCAGAATCAATCCGGTAATCACCTTTGGCGCTCACGAAGCTTACGAATGCAGCGGTACTCCTGTCGATTGTGTCAAACTTGCCAAGCACCTTGTTTTAAAAGATCGCAAAGTAGATCTATGTCTTTCAGGTATCAATCACGGAGCCAATTCCTCAATCAATATTATTTATTCTGGTACTATGTCAGCGGCCATGGAGGCATCCATCGAGGGCATTAATTCTATAGGGTTTTCTTTGCTTGATTATTCGTTTGATGCAGATTTCGATTCAGCCGCCTCCTATATCAGGTCGATTATTGATAAAACCCTGACCAAAGGCCTTTATCATACAAGCTTGTTGAATGTCAACATACCCAAACTCAAACAACATGAGATCAAAGGTATCAGAGTGTGCCGTCAGGCGGAGGGTCGTTGGATTGAAGAGTTTATGGAAGGTACGGACCCCAGGGGGCAAAAATATTATTGGTTGAGCGGCCAGTTTGTCTCTGATGATCACCTGGATGATACAGATGAATGGGCATTACGAAACGGCTACATATCTATCGTTCCATCAGGACACAATTTGACCAGATTCCAGGCTATCGAACCTTTAAAATATTTTGAGCATGAATAATCTGCTTTTAAAAATATTTCAACATGATAAATGGTTGAATGGCTTTATCAGTGGTCTGTTTGTTCCCGTTGTGATCTTTGCCGCCTTGCTACAATTATTGGAGAGCCTGGGTATCCTCACCACGATCGAATCCGGACAAACCGTGCATATCCTCCGACCAAGGACTATTGCTCTGATCGTACTATTCGCTAATATCATATTGATGAATGTTTTTAAAAAAATGCGTTGGAATCAGAGCATGCGAGGCCTTGCGGTCTCTACCTTTATTTGTATTGGTCTCTGGGTTTTCAAATATGGTCGTGATCTGTTCTGATCATTAATCTTAGCAAAAAAGCCTGGATGAAATATTACCTCATAGCCGGTGAAGCATCAGGAGATCTGCATGGAGCCCGATTGATAAGGCAGCTCCATTTGCGTGACCAGGACGCAGAGGTGCAAGCCTGGGGCGGTGACCTCATGGCCCAGGCTGGCGCGACTATTAAAAAACATTATCGCGAACTGGCTTTCATGGGATTTGTCGAGGTGATTCAAAATCTACGCACTATATTTAAAAACATCGAATTCTGCAAAAAAGATATACAGTCATTTAAACCTGATGCCCTGATATTGATCGATTACCCGGGTTTTAATCTCCGCATTGCCCAATGGGCTAAAGCGCAGGGATACAAGGTATTCTATTATATATCCCCTCAACTTTGGGCGTGGAAAGCAGATCGGGCCAAAATCATCAAATCCTCTGTAGATAAATTGTATACGATTCTCCCTTTTGAAAATGCGTTTTATCAACCTTATGGCATCATCCCGGAGTATGTAGGTCACCCGCTACTGGAGGCAGTAGCAGAATACAAAACCGATCCCGAAATTGTAAAAAAATTGGCCGGTAGCAAGATCCTGGCCTTACTTCCAGGCAGTAGAAAACAAGAGATTTCTAAAATGTTGCCATTGTATCTACGGGCAACAGCTTCATTTCCAGAATACAAAGCAGTTATAGCAGCTGCCCCATCTCAACCAATTGAATTGTACGAACAGATAATGTCTGATGTTGGAGTCAGTGCAGAGATCATTAAAAATCAAACCTATGATGTCTTATCGCTCGCATCCCTGGCCTGGGTGAGCTCAGGGACCGCCACCCTTGAAACAGCCCTATTTGGGGTACCACAGGTAGTGTGCTACACTGGCAACTGGATTTCCTATCAAATCGCGAAAAGGCTAGTCAAAGTCAAATATATATCCCTGGTGAATCTGATCCTTGACCAGGCAGTCATTCCAGAGCTGATTCAGGATGAATTTAATATTACTCGTCTAGTTCAGACCACACAAAATTTAAATATCAGCCAGATTAAATCACATTATTCCCGCCTCAATCAATTATTGCAACCATTGAATGCCTCTCAACGGGTAGCTAGCTCCATTATTTCTTCAATTTCAAATTAAATATGAAATATATATCCATTTTTTTATTATTAATCGGCATATGTTCATGCCAACCAAAGACCCATATTTTTATTGTAAGACATGCTGAAAAAATAGACAATAGCAGAGACCCTGAGTTGAGTGAGTCAGGTAAAATGCGCTCTGCAAACTTGGCTATTATATTAAAAAAAGAGCATATAACGGAGGTATACAGTACTAATTATAAAAGGACGCTCCAGACTGCGCAGCCCATCTGTGATCTTATCGGTGGAGCTCCAATTATATATACTCCTGACTCGCTTAATTATTTGGCAGCCAAGCTTATATCCAAGATGAAACCTATTCTGGTGGTCGGTCATAGTAATTCGACTTTGAGTCTGCTGGATGCCATGGGTATCCAACATAGAATGAAGGTCATCTCCGATGATGATTATTCCAATTTATTTAAAGTGACGATTTCGAAGAAAGGAAAGAAAAAGAGACTCGAAGAACTGAAGTTCTGATTTGATTATTTGACATCTAATAACTGAATATCAAAGACCAAAACACTATTGGGTGGAATGCTTCCAACTCCCTGAGTGCCATACCCCAATACACTGGGAAGGATCAAGGTGATATCTCCGCCTTTTTTGATCAAAGGAATGCCTATCTGCCAGCCAGGGATAAGGCCAGAAAGTTTAAAAGTTGCCGGGCTCGTCGTAGTACCATCAAATTGCTGTCCATTGGTTAGGAATCCTTTATAGTGAACGGTTACTGTATTGTTGGCATTAGGGTTTGCACCTGTCCCTTCAGTCTTGATCACATAGTACAATCCTGACTCATGTCTGACCGCAGTAATATTGTTTTGAGTCAAATACTCCTGGATTTTTTCTTCATCAGTCTGTTTATCCTTTGAACAACTAAAAAAGGCAATCGCCAGTATCAAGGCAGTGATGTAGATTAATTTTTTCATTTTTTTTTATTTTATCAATTTGTATTAATTGGAAAGATTCCCATTTTTTCCGCTTCTGCAATCATGAACTGTTTAGCCTGCTCATATTCATTTTCGATCTTGCCATCTAAAATCGCTTCACGGATGGCAGTTTTAATGACGCCTACCTGAAACGATGGTTTCAATCCAAACGTTGCCATGATCTCCTCGCCCCCTATGGGAGGTTGCCAGTTGCGGAGCCTGTCCTTCTCTTCGATCTCCACCATTTTAGATCTGACCAGTTGATAATTTTCCAGTATGTTTTTTACTTTATCTGCCCTTTTGCTGGTGATGTCAGCTTCACATAAGATCATCAGATCATCTATATCCTCACCTGCTTCAAATAGTACTCTTCTAATGGCGCTATCCGTGATTTCCTCTTTGGTCAGGCTGATTGGTCTTAGATGCAGACGGACCAGATTCTGGACATATTTCATCCGATGGTCTGTAGGAAGTCGGAGTCGCTTGAATATCCGGGGCAGCATACTGGCCCCAAGTAAATCATGACCGTGAAATGTCCAACCTTGTTTGCCATTAAATCTTTTGGTAGCAGGCTTGCCAATATCATGAAATAACGCAGCCCATCGAAGCCAAATATTTTTGGATGTTTCGCAGACATTGTCCACCACCATCAGGGTATGGAAAAAATTGTCTTTGTGCCCTTTACCATCGATAAATTCCACCCCTTCCAAAGCGGTCAATTCCGGCAGGATATATTTAAGTAAAGTGGCTTTATGAAGGAGTTTGAATCCTATTGAAGGCTGATCACATAACATAATCTTCTCCAATTCACCAGAGATCCTTTCCATTGAAATGATGGATATCCTGTTGGCGCTTTGTCTAATGCCTTCAAAAGTACGTTCTTCAATGGTATATTCAAGTTGGTTCGCAAACCGGATAGCCCTGAGCATACGGAGTGGATCATCAGAGAAGGTTCTTTCTGGCTCGAGAGGTGTCTTTATGCACTTATGCTCCAGGTGTTTCATGCCATCAAAAAGATCTATCAACTGTCCAAAGTCCTCGTCGTGCAAACTCACAGCCATGGCGTTAATAGTAAAATCTCTGCGACGAAGATCATCTTCAAGACTGCCATCTTCTATCATCGGTTTTCGGGAATCTTCACGATAGGATTCTTTTCTTGCACCTACAAACTCCAGATTGAGATCGCCATAGATAATCTGCGCAGTACCAAAACGTTGGAATACACTAATGCGTGGTATAGGATATAGCTTGCCAGCTACCTCCTGAGCGAGTTTGATCCCATCACCAACCACTACAATATCTATATCCGGCGAAGATCTGCCTAATAGTTTATCCCGTACAAATCCACCGACTACATAGGATTTGACCCCAAGCCCTTCAGCGGCTTGTTTGATAACTTCAAATATCTTTTTCTCATATGTAGTCAGCTTAAATATCACTTCAGTATTTCAGTTCTATGCCAATGCTAGGTCAGGTTGAAAATATTTAGTTTCTGCCAATTCCTGAAGAATAGCAAGAATTCCACTTGCTTCAGGCTCCAGGACGAGCCTTTCTCTAACAGGTCTGATATCTTCTATGCCCCTAAAATAGTTTTTATAGTGCCTCCTCATCTCCAATACACCCAATTTGGGGCCTTTCCATCGAACTGAAAAATCGAGATGGGCTTTCACAACTCTTATTCTCTCCGCCAAATCAGGCGGAGGCAATAACTCTCCAGTCGCCAGAAAGTGTTTGATTTCTCTAAAAACCCAGGGATTACCTATGCTGGCTCTACCAATCATGATACCGTCCGGCCCATACCTTTCTTTATACTCTTTAGCTTTTTGGGGAGAATCTATGTCACCATTGCCAAACACCGGAATATGAATACCCGGATCATTTTTGATTTTTGCTATATAAGACCAATCTGCCTCTCCTTTGTACATTTGAGCACGTGTACGAGCATGAATACTGATAGCTTTGATGCCGACATCCTGCAGCCTTTGTACTACCTCATGAATTTTAATGCTTTGATGATCCCACCCCAGCCTGGTTTTGACAGTCACCGGAAGATGGGTGTTATCTACGATTGCTTTGGTCAGGGCAATCATTTTGGGTATATCTTTTAGTATACCTGCTCCGGCATCTTTGCATACTACATTATGCACTGGACAACCATAATTGATATCCAATATCTCCGGTTGAGCCTCTTCCACATAAGGTAGAGCCTTCATCATGGAATCGATCTCTCCGCCAAATATTTGGATGCCGATCGGTCGTTCTTCAGGATAAATATCTAATTTTTGAATACTCTTGGTTGCATCCCTGATCAATCCTTCTACTGAAATAAATTCAGTATACAACAAATCACACCCCTGCACTTTACACAAAGCCCTGAAGGGTGGATCACTCACATCCTCCATCGGGGCTAATAAAATGGGGAAATCTCCTAATTCTATGTCTGCTATTTTGATCATAAGCCTGATGCAAAGATACATCCATCAACGGCTTATTATAGAATTCAAATTTTTCAATTTATATTGGTGGAATTTTTATCAATTGAAAATGAAGATATGGCTCCATTAGTAATCATTTGTTTTATAGTCGGCTATTTATTGATTGTATTCGAGCACCCTCTTCGAATGGACAAAACCATTCCTGCTCTTTTGATGGGTATGTTGTGCTGGGCCATAATAGCTATTGGACAATTGCATTTGGCAGGCGAAGCCGAGGTAGGCGAACACGGTGTCAATGATGTCATCCTGCATCATCTTGGCAAGATCGCGGAAATACTTATATTTCTGATAGGTGCTATGACTATTGTCGAGCTGGTGGATCTCCACAAAGGATTTTCAGTCATTACCAACCGGATTCATACTCGTGATAAAAGAAAGTTGTTGTGGATTGTCAGCTGGTTGGCTTTTTTCATGTCGGCCATTCTGGACAATTTGACTACTACCATCGTATTTGTGTCCTTACTGCGTAAGCTTATTCACAAACGTGATGAAAGATTATGGTATATATCCTTTGTAGTCATAGCCGCCAATGCTGGAGGAGCCTGGACGCCTATTGGCGATGTGACGACGACCATGCTCTGGATTGCTGGAAAAGTAAGCACGCTGAGTTTGATTGATCATTTAGCGATTCCATCGATATTTTGTTTGCTTATACCTTTAGTTGTATCCAGTTTTTTGCCTGCCTTTCAAGGGGAGATAGCCAGCTTCCATGACGCAACTGCCAAAGAGAAAAGCAAAGAGAAATTACTCAGCAGCAAGACAATGCTCATCTTTGGAATCAGTGCATTGGTATTCGTACCAATATTTAAAACTATGACCCACCTGCCTCCTTGGATGGGAATGATGATAGGCCTCTCCATTGTCTGGTTGGTTTCTGAATACATTCATCCTGAGGAGGATTTTGCTGAAGATCGTAGGCATCATTACTCTGTCAAGCATGCATTATCCAGAATCGAGTTGTCAAGTATACTTTTTTTCCTTGGCATACTGATGGCGATAGACGCACTGGACTCTTTGGGTTATTTAAAAAATCTGGCCGTTAAAATGGATCAGTTGTTGCCCAGCCAGGATATTGTTGCTTCTATAATAGGCATCCTGTCGGCAATCATAGACAACGTGCCATTAGTGGCTGCCACCATTGGCATGTATGACTTACCTATGGATGCAAAAATGTGGCATCTTATTGCTTATTCTGCCGGCACGGGGGGTAGCATGCTGATCATCGGTTCGGCCGCTGGAGTGGCAGCGATGGGCATGGAAAAAATCGATTTTATCTGGTATTTTAAAAAGATAAGCTGGCTTGCGGCCATTGGGTATTTCGGGGGTGCGCTCATTATGTATTTTATCATGTTGATTTTTCCTTGACGCCACGCAAATTTTGAGGTTTGTAAAGGAAACCCAAGCTGGTTTTGACCCTATAAATAAATTTTTTAAAAATACTTTGAGAGTTCTACTTAATATTCGCATTTAGTTTGTAGGTTCATTGCTTGTAAAGTTATTATGGTTTCTGTCATTATTGCATGCTTCGTAATCGGCTATATCATGATAGTCTTCGAACATCCTTTGCGTATGGATAAAACGATTCCATCTCTGTTGATGGGAATGTTTTGCTGGACTTTAATCGCCGTTGGAAAGCCCTTACTTCCAGAAATAGCAGGGGGGCCACATGAGATTAACGAACTGGTACTCCATCATTTAGGAAAAATAGCTGAGATCTTAATCTTTCTTATCGGTGCCATGACCATTGTAGAATTAGTGGACCTGCATAAAGGATTTTCAGTCATCACTAATCGGATTCATACCCATAATAAGATCAGACTTTTATGGATTATAGCCTGGTTGGCATTTTTTATGTCTTCTGTGTTAGACAATCTGACCACGACGATTGTTTTTATTTCCCTGCTCCGAAAATTGATACACTCAAGGGAGGAGCGAATGTGGTATGTCTCTTTTGTCGTTATTGCCGCCAACGCCGGTGGTGCATGGACGCCAATTGGGGATGTCACGACGACGATGCTTTGGATAGCTGGGAAAGTAAGTACTTATTTTCTCATGGAAAATCTCGCCATACCTTCTCTTATCTGTCTAGCCATACCCTTGCTGATTGCAAGCTTTTTACCTGTTTTTCAAGGTGAGATCACCAGCTTTCATGATGCGAGTGAAAAGGCCAAACGAAGAGAAAAACTTCTCAGTAGTAAAACCATGCTCATGGCAGGTATTGGTGCGTTGATTTTTGTACCCATTTTCAAGACTATTACTCATCTGCCACCATGGATGGGCATGATGCTTGGCCTGGCCATTGTTTGGTTGATCTCAGAATACATACATCCTGAGGAAGATTTTACTGAAGATAGACGACATCAATATTCTGTCAAGCATGCTCTGTCGAGAATCGAATTGTCCAGTATTTTGTTTTTTCTAGGGATCCTGATGGCGATTGACGCTCTGGATACACTTGGCATTTTGCAATCTATGGCTGTTAAAATGGATCATTTCTTCCCTAGCCCAGATATCGTCGCCACTTCTATTGGTGTCATGTCAGCGATAATTGACAATGTTCCTTTAGTTGCAGCGACTATTGGGATGTATGATCTTCCTATGGATGCTAAAATGTGGCATTTTATCGCTTTTGCTGCGGGTACAGGTGGAAGCATGCTTATTATTGGCTCGGCAGCCGGAGTCGCTGCCATGGGTATGGAGAAAATAGACTTCATATGGTATTTTAAAAAGATCAGTTGGTTAGCTGCGATAGGATTTTTCATTGGGTGTGCAGCTGTGTATATATTACATCTTATTCTGCATTGATTTGCCATTCTTATGTAGAATCTGACTTATATTGTGGTCAGAATTTTTAGGTCATGAACTTCTTTAATAATCTTCATCCTGGTTATTCGATTTTAATTTCATTAGCCATCCTGGCCTCGTGTAAACCGGCAGCCAGGATACAAGTGCTACAACCCGCACAACTAATAATACCTGAACATATTCAAAAGATCGTCCTGATAGATCGGAGTAAGCCTTCCAATGGATTTCTCAGCAATATCGAAAGCTTGCTCACAGGAGAAGATTATCAACAGGATAAGGAGGGAAGAACCAAGGCCATGAACGGTTTGAAGGATATTCTGGCTAACACGCCCAGATTTCAAACCTCTCTATCAGGCATAGAACTGGAAGGCAGCAGCGGTGGTAGATCCTTTATGCCTCCACTTCCTTGGTACGAAATTGAGACTATCCTCGCCAAATACAATGGTGATGCTGTAGTAGCTATAGAAATGTTTGACTCGGACATTCAATCGACAACCACCTCCCGTATAGTTAAAGAAAAAGACAAAGATGGCAAGGAGATTTCTAAAATAGTATATGAAGGCAAAAGAAAAGGTAAAATCAACCTGGGCTGGAGATTTTATGATCCTAAAAATAGGCAGATCATTGATGAATTTAAGGATACTGACGAAATCGAAATAAGCAGCTCCGGTGCTCCATCGCAAGCTCTGGCTATCTCTAATCTTCAAAAATCCTACGAAATCATTCGCAACCTGGCCGCTACTATGGGCACTAAATATGGAAAAAGGATTGCTCCTGTATGGATTACCTTGGCCAGAAGTTATTTTAAAACAGTTAAGGATAATAACAAAGAAAAATTTGCCCAGGCTGCACGATATGCTGATGCAGGTGAATGGCTTAAAGCAGAAACTATTTGGGAAAAAATCGCAGAGGGTAGGTCCTCCTCGGCTGGAAAAGCTACCTATAATCTGGCTGTAGCCGCTGAAGTAAATGGTCAGCTAAATCTAGCCCTTCAACTTGCCAGGGATGCATATACTCAATTTAATGAGAAAAAAGCCAAATCCTACATTAGAATCTTAGAGCGTAGAATTATAGATCAGGAGGAGATCCAAAATCAAATGCACCAAAGTATGAAGACCAACCCCTGAGTTGTTTGCTAACCAATTTATCAGAATAATTATTGGCTGGATGCTTTTCAAAAAACTGATTACCTTGTTATTTCTAAATTGTTTTTTGATGAACAGTAAATTCACATATATATTATTTATTTGCATCATTTTCAGCACTTTATCATTTGCCCAAACCATAAAGGGAAAGATCCTGGATGATGTCACTGGCGAGACATTGATTGGTGCCAATATTATCATTAAAGGTACTTCTGTCGGAACGGTGACGGATTTTGATGGTGCATTTGAGCTTAAAGTACCCGCTTTGCCCACTACCCTGACTATTTCCTACCTGGGATATCTCACCAAGGATGTGGAAGTCAATAGTGCAAGTGGCAACCTTAATATTAAACTCGAGTCTGAAGCCATAACCTTAATGGAGACTCAAATCAAAGGTCAGCGTGTCTCCGACAAACAAAAAGCTAGTCCTCTCACAGTAGAATCGCTGGATGTATTGGGAATCAAACAAGCAGCAAGTGATAATTTTTATGATGGGCTTGGCACTTTAAAAGGAGTAGATCTGACCGCAGCATCTCTAGGGTTCAAAGTGATCAACACCAGGGGATTTAATAGTACCAGTCCGGTGAGATCGCTGCAGATCATTGACGGAGTAGATAATCAGGCCCCCGGACTTAATTTTTCTTTGGGAAATTTTCTAGGCTCTTCAGAACTTGATGTACTGAAAGTCGATCTGGTGCAAGGTGCCAGCAGTTCATTTTATGGACCCAATGCGTTCAATGGAGTCATCAGCATGGAAACCAAAAATCCCTTTTATCAAAAAGGACTCAGTGTCAGCGCCAAATATGGGGAGCGTAACCTTTTTGAAACAGCATTAAGATATGCAGGTACCACAAAAAATAAAGCTGGCTTGGAAAGTTTTGGATATAAGGTCAACTTCTCTTATTTGCGAGCTGACGATTGGGTAGCTGATAACTATGAAGCTGTAACAGGCACCGTATCGGCTGCTACCAACCCTGGAGGTTACGATGCCATCAATATATATGGTGATGAATACCAGACAGGAAATGACCTTACCTCTTCACCACCCTGGTTGTTCCCCGGAATTGGTGTTTGGCACAGAACCGGCTACAAAGAAATAGACCTGGTTGACTACAATACCCGCAACATAAAGGCCAATGCTGCCTTGCATTTTCGTACGAAACCCAGTCAAAAAGACCAATCCCCTGAACTTATACTGGCAGGAAATTTCGGGAATGGCACCACCGTCTATCAGGGAGATAACCGATTTTCACTGAGAGACATATTGTTTTTTCAAGCCAGAGCTGAGATCAAAAAAACCGACAAATACTTTGTTAGAGCATATATGACCCAGGACGATGCAGGCAAATCCTACGATCCATATTTTGCGGCACTTCAATTGCAATCCAATGCTAAAACAAATAGAGATTGGTCTTCAGATTATGTCAATAATTGGCAGCGTTTCATCGAACCTAAAATATATGAAAAGGGCTATCCAAAATTAAAACCAGTGATCAATCCTGATGGCTCAGTCTCATTTTCATTTGATCAGGCTGCTGCTACCAAATGGATAAATGACAACCAGGAATTTCTAAGCGAAGCTCATGCCATGACTGCCCAGCTGTCTAATCTTGGCAACGCTATAGTGCAAAGCGGCGCATTTTTTGAGCCAGGTACAGATCGGTTCGATCAGGAATTTGAAAAAATAAGGTCCTCTTATAACACGGAGGGTGGAACCAGATTTTATGACAAATCATCCTTATACCATGTACAAGGTGAGTACAAATTCAAACCTTCGTTTTTAGATGCCTGGACTCTGGGGGGCAATATGCGAGTTTATACTCCACGAAGCAAGGGTACTATTTTTTACGATACAGCAGGCATAAAAATCAGCAATATGGAATTTGGCGTCTATTCGGGAATAGAAAAAAAGACGGTGGATGACAAATGGACTTTTTCTGGAACAGCCAGGGTAGACAAAAATGAAAATTTTGGATTTTTATTTAGCCCTGCAGCTTCAATTGTTTTTAAACCAAAGGCATCAAATTATTTAAGGCTTTCATTTTCAAGCGCTATTCGCAATCCGACGCTTTCTGATCAATATTTATACCTCAATGTCGGCAGAGCTATATTGGCAGGCAATTTGAATGGGGCAAAAAATTTGATAACTATTGAATCACTCCTTGATTATGTCAATACCCTCGATACCCGAAAGCTTAAATATTTTGATATAGATCCGATACGGCCGGAAAAAGTAAAAACTTTTGAGGTTGGTTACCGAACTACCCTGCTGAATAGTCTGTATGCCGACTTAGGTTATTACTTTAGCATTTACAATGATTTCCTCGGCTATAATATTGGGGCTACCGGTACTTTCGATCCTATCTCAGGCTTTCCCCGACAGATTCAGGCTTATCGTTACGCAGCCAATTCCATTAACCAGGTCACTACCCAAGGAGCTTCTGCTGGCTTGAGTTATTACTTCTCCAAATATTATCAGATCCAAGGAAATTACTCCTGGAATAAATTGAATAAAGAATTTGTGGATGATCCCATCATTCCTGCATTTAATACCCCGGAAAATAAGTTCAATATTGGGTTCAGCGGCAGGGACATCCCACTAAAAATGGGAGGCATGAGATTGAATGATTTTGGATTCAACATCAATTATAAATGGATACAGGCATTTACTTTTGAAGGCTCTCCCCAATTTACAGGATTCATTCCGTCTTATGATTTATTAGATGGTCAGATCAACTGGAAGGTAAGACCCTTGAATACAACTATTAAGATAGGTGCTTCTAATTTATTGAATAACAAACAGTTTCAAGCCTATGGAGGCCCTAAAATCGGCCGACTTGCTTATATGTCATTAACTTATGAGTTGAAAAAAAATTAACTGGCAAAAATTAAAATTTTGCTATTTTTAACGCGTCGTAGTCGTCTAAATAATTATCCAATATGAAAAAATTATCCTTCTTATCTCTTTTGTTTTTGGCTATAAGCATCACATCGCTATTGGGTCAAAAAGTAAGATACATACACCAGATATTTGACTCTGTCAATGTGACCAATACCTATTACGGTCAAAACATTACTGTTCTCGCCTCCCCTTCTTTCCTGAAAGTACCATTACCAGTAAGTATTTATACCCCTAAGGGAGACACTGTAAGGAACAGACCATTGATAATCTATATACATACCGGCAATTTTTTACCCTTTCCTGTAAATCAAGGGACCTCTGGAAGGACTACCCCACCACCCGCTGGTGACCCAGCAGCAAGCATAGCCCAGTTAGGTATGGGATTTCCAAGTGATTCACCTTTAGTGGAGATTTGCACTCGTCTTACTAAAATGGGCTACGTAGTAGCAGCCATTGATTATCGTGGTGGTTGGAACCCTATCGCTTCTACTCAGACTGAACGGGTAAATACATTGATTAATGCAGCATATCGTGGTGTTCAAGACCTTCGTACTGCTATTCGATTCTTTAAGTTAACTGCTAAATTACAAAACAACCCTTTTGGGGTCGACACTTCAAAAATTGTAGCCTGGGGACAAGGTACGGGAGGTTACGTGAGTATGGCCGCAGCCACCATGGACAATTATTTAGATATTGTGCTTAAATCAAACAATAAATTTATTGGTCCGGATATCAATGGAGATGGTCAACCTGATCCCTATGTAATTCAGTCTATTCATGGAGATATCTATGGCACCAGCCTTGGCCGGCATCCTGTCAGTGGAGATACTTTGTCTCTACCTAACCACGTTGGCTATAGTTCTGACTTCCAGTTGTGTGTAAACATGGGTGGGGCTTTGGCTGATTCCCAGTGGATTGATGAAACAGATTTACCCATGATTGGTTTTCAAGAACCCCGAGACCCCTTTGCACCATATAAAGAAGGTATAGTCAATGTACCTCAGGGAGCCAGTGCCCCTCTACCGGTGGTGGTTGTTCAAGGAACCTACCTTACTATTCAAAAAGCAGACAAACTAGGCTTGAATAAAAAAATGCGTGATCTTAAATTGGCTGATATCTATACACAGAATGCCAACAAAAAGAATGATGGTATAGAAGGACTTTATCCTATAAATGGTAATCCTGCTAATCCATTTGATTCTGACCCATGGGCATGGTGGGATACTACCGTGATGAAGCAAATCGCACCTGCTAATAATGCAAATGGTTTACTCACTAACCCGGATATGTCTGCTACCAAAGCGCGAAGATATATTGATACTATTATCGGATACTTTGCTCCGCGGGCTTTTGCTGTCTTAGATTTAGGTACTTTCGTAAGCACGCCAGATCTGTTAAAAGCACAAGAAGTTGGCTTCCAGATGATGCCGAATCCAATGACTCATCAGTCAGAACTGCAAACCAACCCTGACTATAAAATGAAGAGACTTACCATCTATGATATCAATGGCAGGGCAGTCAGAGAAGTCAAACAGATCAATAGCAATCATTATACCCTGGAGCGAAATGCACTTCCCCAGGGAGTCTATTATCTCCAAGTCGGTTTTGACAAAGGTGTAATCACAAAATCCATTCTCATTCAGTAGTCTGAAAAAACGAAATCAAAAAACAAAGCCCAATAGTATGAGTACTGTTGGGCTTTTTGATAATTGCCTGTTTGGCTAAATCTCTTTATGTTGGCTGCCTAAACTCCACCTGCCTTCGTACCATGTGCTTTCACTTACTGGCAATTCTCTAACTTTTCATTTTAATCTGCACAACCCCTACCCTGAAAGGAGTCTCCCCAAGTCTCGGGACGCAATTTCGGGACCCACTATTGTCTATTGTCTATTGTCTATTGCCTATTGCCTTCCGAGACTTCGGGATGCCTGTCTATTGATTTTATCATATCTTCCCCCGCACTACCCCAACCCTAAAGGGCGTCATCCGCACTAGGAACCATTTCATTCGCCTATTGCATCTTGCCTATTGCCTTCCGAGACTTCGGGATGCCTGCCTATTGCCTATTGCCTATTGCCATCAAACCTCCTTCATCGCGGCTAAAAACATTTTCATCTCTTCCATCGTACCGATACTCACTCTACACCACTGTTGATCATTAAAAGCCCAGGATCTGAGCCCAATGCCTTTGTCCGCCATCATCTGCACAAATTCTTTACCATCTTTTTTAATGGGAAAAATAATAAAATTGGTGTAAGAAGGTAGTGGCGAATAGCCCATAGACTGAAGTGCAGCAACAGTCATATCACGAGTATTTTTATTTTTCTGGACACAATCTTGCTTAAATGCTTCGTCATCTATGGTTTTTATGGTTGCATGCATGCTGGGAGCATTGAGGCTGTATTCCCAGGTTCTATATTTTTCCAAATCTTTGACAACACCAGCAGGCGCAATTACATAGGCGACCCTGAGTCCTGCAAATCCATGCACTTTGGACATAGTCCTGCCAATCATAACATTTTTTCCGGCTTTGATCTTATTGACCATAGAATGTTGAGCTCCATTTGGCACATATTCATTGTAAGCTTCGTCTACGAAGACCAGTGTTTTGTTGCTTACCCGATCACAAAAAGAGGAAAGCATTTGAGGGTCCAGGATAGTAGGACATGGGTTGCCCGGATTACAGATATAGACTAATTTAGTTTTGGAGGTAACTGCTTTTTCCATTGCTGGCAAATCATGTTGATACTGTGCATTGAGGGGAATCTGCTTCCATTCCCCACCAACTTTGACTGCAAGTGCCGGCATCAGATCAAAAGTCGGATGGGCAGATATCATATCACCGTGCTCCAAGCCAGTCAATGAGCCAAGAAGATTAAGTACTTCCGAAAGGCCTGAACAAAGAAATATTTGATCAGTGTGTACTCCTTCATAAGTTGATATTTTATCCTTTAATGCTATTGCAACGTGCCTGGAATACAAATTGGCATCTTTAAATCCTTCAATGACAGCCATTTTAGCCCGATCGGAAGGCCCATATGGATTTTCATTGGAGGTCAGTCGTACTTTGATCATTGGATCCTTCAATACCTCATCCATCATCCAGCGACCAGTCAAAGGATGTATTTGATTGGCATAGCTGGAAATGTCTTTCTCAGCTTTTAAGTTTGGCATTATAGTACCAGCAGCCAGTAGGCCTACACTGTTTTTAAGCCATCGTCGTCTTGATTGGGTATTGGGTTTCATATGAATGGATTTTTATTAGTGATAGTTAAAACTAATAAATTATTTCAAATGCGTGACTACAATTTTGTTTGTCTCCAATTTTATTTCGAATACTTTTTCGTAAGTTTCAGAAAATTTACAACCAATGAAGTCAATCTTAATTTTTATATTATGTGTTTCCGCACATCTGTCATCAGCTCAGAAAAAAACAATGCTTTTTGATGGAACCGCTATAAAAGGGTGGCATAATTTTAAAAAATCAATAGTAGATAGTTGGACGATCGAAGACGGAGCCCTCACTACTGACGGCAAAGGCAGTGATCTGGTGAGTGACAAAGAGTATGGAGATTTTGTCCTTGACTTCGATTTCAAAGTGCAACCAAAAGGCAACAGTGGTGTCATCTATAAAGTCATCGAGGTCAATGATGAAGCCCATTTTGCTACTTACGCCTCAGGACCAGAATTCCAGATCATAGATGATATCGCTTATCCAGAGGAGTTAAAAGATGTCCAGAAATCAGGCGCTAATTATGACATCAACCCTCCAAAGATGATAGCGTCTCATCCTGCAGGTGAATGGAACCACGGGACCATTAAAGTAAAAAATAACAAAATCACCCATTCGATCAATGGAAAAAAAGTAGTCAAATATACCTATGGCGATGCTACCTGGGATGCAGGCGTAGTTAAAAGCAAATTTGCCAAATGGCCATATGCCATGGCTCATCACAAAGGCAAAATTGCGCTTCAGGGGCACGGAGACAGAATTTATTTTAAAAATATTGCGATCAAAGAATTGTAAATTAACTGCAACCACAGATTCTTTGAGGGAATGTCAGAAAATTAAAAATCTCATCCTGGCATGAGCACTATGACTTAATAAAACTAATTACTCAATCAAATTTTTTTTATGCAAAAAATAGGGATGCTGGGGTCAGGCTTTATAGGCAGGTTTTATGCAGAAGCCATCCATGGACAACGAAGTAAAGATCAGGTGGTAGCCATCTATGCAAGACGGGAGGAAAGTGCTCAAAAATTTGCTACAGATTATGGGTGCTCTATCTGGTCGACCAATATGGAAGACATCATCAAACACCCTGATGTCAATATGATCTGTATTGCGCTGCCCAATAACAAACATGAGGAGGCTGTCCTTTTGTGTGCAAAACATAAAAAAAATGTCGTTTGCACTAAACCTTTGGGCCGCAACGGCGAAGAAGCTTTTCGGATGATGGAGGCTGTGGAACAATCCGGTATTTTCGCAGGCTATCTGGAGGACCTGTGTTATACCCCTAAATTTTTGAAAGCTTTGGAAATGGTCAAAGCCGGATCTTTGGGCAGAATACTCTGGGCCAAATCACGGGAGACCCATCCCGGGCCCCATAGTGACTGGTTTTGGGATAAAGAACAAGCCGGTGGCGGATGTATGCTCGACCTTGGCTGCCATTGTGTAGAAATCGCCCGAAATTATATTGGTAAAGATATAAAACCGGTAAAGGCCTTTTGCTGGGCTGCCACCCAAGCTAAACCCATTGAGGCAGAAGACCACGCAATTGCTCTTATAGAATATGAAAATGGGGCCATAGGCCAATTTGAAACCAGTTGGTCCTTTAGAGGAGGCATGGACCTGAGAGATGAAGTCATGGGCACAGAAGGCACTATTTGGGTCAACAGTTTTTTGCGTACAGGGTTCGAAGCTTTTACATCAGGCAAAGGCGCAGATTATGTTGCAGAAAAAGCTGAATCAAATGCAGGGTGGTTGTTTCCGGTAGGTGATGAAGTCAATGAATTGGGCTACAATCATATGTTTACTGACATGTTTGATTCTGCAGAACACCATCGGGCACCTTTAGAAACTTTTTATGATGGGTATATAGTCAATGCTATCCTGGATGCTTGTTATGCTTCAGCAAAAAGTGGTAAATGGGAGGTGATCGATCTCAAGGAGTGGAGAGGCCAATCCGGACTGCAAAAAATATCTGGATACACCGATTATGATGATGACCATTATTTTATCAAAGAAGAAGTCACTCATGATGGACGGCACAAACTGATCCTGAAAGTAAAGAAAACTGGCAAGATTATCGAAAGAGACCAACAGTAAGTGGTGTGCTTAATTTGAATTATAAGATTTTATAAACTCATGGTGACAGCCTACAATCTTCTATAGCAAAAGGTTTTGTACATAGAATAAAATTGTCTACTTTGGTTTTCGTAAATCTATTTTTTTATCTTAAACCTTAAATGTTATGGATTCAATTGTTCCTTATTTACTTAATGCTGTATTTGGCGCTGGTGGCGGTTGGCTAGGTAGTCTGATCAAGAAAAATGGTCTAGGCTTAATTGGCAACTTGTTGTCTGGTGCCGTAGGTGGTAATATTCTGCCTATGATCACTTCTGCCCTAGGACTATTTGGCAGTGGAGCTGCTGACGGTGCAGCTATGGGGGGCGGTGGCCTCGATATAGCTTCTATACTTACTGCTTTAGTTGGAGGTGGTGCTGGCTCCCTGATAGGTGGTCTTTTTAAGAAAGCAGCTTAGTTAGATTGATTCCAAAAAACTTCTACCGCTTTAATTCCAGACTGGAATTAAAGCGGTTTTTTTTGAAACATTAATGAAACCCTAACCCTTATTTAACACTGCTTAACGCTATGGTTTCGTGATTATGTCAAATCACTTTAATTATGAAACCGATTATTACATTTTTCGTACTCCTGGTGACCACCTCTTTTATGCTAGGTCAGACCAATCTTGAACTATCACTCGGTCCTACCTGGTCCAATGTATCCATGACTGGATTGGATGCTGCACTTCGTCCCCAAAGGACTATGCATCCTGGTCTTGAAATCCAGGCATTGATCCACCAATCTTTTGGTGAAAGCTCCTTTGGTTTTTCAAGTGGAATAAAATATAAAGAAAAAGGATTTATCCTCGATGAAAACATGGCTATGAATCTTTTCAATTTACCAATTAATGTCGGCATTCAGGCTAATACCACCATGAGATATATTGAAGCACCATTAAACTTAGAGTACA
Organism: Saprospiraceae bacterium; assembly: GCA_016709995.1. Classification (NCBI taxonomy): domain Bacteria; kingdom Pseudomonadati; phylum Bacteroidota; class Saprospiria; order Saprospirales; family Saprospiraceae; species Saprospiraceae bacterium. Next base: position 627,440 of record JADJLQ010000001.1, on the reverse strand, counting down.
CCATCGATGCCGGTCCTGCCAAAATCTATGCGTTCGCAGGACCGACCCTGGGTTATGCCCTAAGTGGTGATGTTCGCACCAAAGCTAATTTTTTAGTGGATATCAATATTAATAAGACCGACTTGAACCTGAATGACAACATGTACAACAGGCTCGAGCTTGGAGCAAACTTAGGTGTAGGCACAGCCATATCGTTTGGCAGCGGATCGATCTTGTTTCAAGCCAGTTATAGCCAGGGATTAAACAGAGTTTTAGATAATACTTTGGTGGATTTAAAACTAAAAAATTATGGTTTTGGCATAAATATTGGATATAAAATAATGTTGTAATGACAATTGCATCCCAAAAAGAAGGTGTGGAAGGCCTAAGTTTTCTGCACCTTTTTTGTTTTATACAATGTGGAGGATAAGCATATCTCACCAATAATTGAAAAAATCTACTATTTATCACTCAATTTGCTAAATTTGCGGCTCAAACAATCACCAGCATGTCTGAAGCAAAAAACGAATCGACCAAACTCATGTGGATCTATACTGCGGTTTCATTTACAGCTATAGTTCTCTTCCTGATATTCAAACCAGAATGGTTTTGGGTTGCCCTTCCCTTCTTTGGAACATATTTAGTAAAGGCATTAGGTGTGATTTAGAGTTTACTCCAATTGGTTTAAAAGTGGGATAAATCAGGTTCCCTACATTATCTGATCAAGACTTCTCAAATAACCACCACAAAGGTTTATTTCTTTTTTCAACCTTATAATTGTCCCCTACATACTTTTGGATGTAATCCATAGCTTCATCGATGGAGTCAGTCACTTTTAAAAGATATTTGTCCTCTGGTGAAATGGTTTTGTGTTCGTTCATTACTTCCATAAAATCAAATAGTTTGTTCCAGTATTGTTTACCTATCAATACGACAGGAAAGTCTGTAACAATATCTGTTTGCATCAAAGTGATCGTTTCAAAGAGCTCATCCATGGTACCAAAACCTCCGGGCATCACTATAAAAGCATAAGAATATTTAAGCAATAAAGTTTTTCTGACAAAAAAGTAATTGATTGTCACCGTTTTATGAACATAAGGATTGCCATGTTGCTCAAATGGTAAAAGTATATTGATGCCAATTGATAATCCGCCGTTTTCAAAAGCTCCCTTATTGGCCGCTTCCATGATACCAGGTCCTCCTCCAGTCACAGTGGCAAATCCAAGCTCAGCGATAGCTTTTCCAACCTCAACAGCTTTCTCATAATAATGCTCACCGGGTTTGAACCTGGCCCCTCCAAAAACAGTTATCGCCGGGCCAATGAAATGAAGTGTCCGGAATCCTTTGATAAACTCTTTCCAAACTTTGAATGCAAAGATAAATTCAAAGGTCCTCGGCTTAGGTCCATCCAAAAAAACAAATTCTCCGGTGGGGATGATCCGTGTCTTTTTTTCCAAGATAATTCTTTTGAAATAGGTGAATAAATAAGTGCCGGTGACTAAGACTTGGACTTAATAGTGGGGTATTTGATGCCCAGTTGCTCCAGGTAGCTGCTATATTTTGTCTCATCATAATAATAGGGCTTGAGCTGGGGTCTGTAGGTATCCATGATTTCTTTATTGAGATAGATGGCGGGTTTGTCTTCTTTACCTACCATTGGTGTGTATTTTATTTCCATACCCTGCTCATTGCGAAAATAATCCCAGGCCTTTTGAGTAAAATTGGGTGTAGTCAGTATATCTAAAAGGGTCATCGCTTCTACTTTTGCACCTGCGACCACGCCTTTATGGGCTACTGGGGTAGCCATCGCTACGGCATTGGACCAGTGATGACCTTGCAATCCGGGTATATTAGATGGATACCCCAGGGTGATAGTAGGTAACTTCCAGGATATATCGCCAATATCGTCCGAACCTCCGCTGACAGGATTGCTTTTAGGTGCTTCCAGCGTATCCAGTTTAATAGCGAGGCCATCCTTTTGCGGAGATCCAACTTCGACCTGCAATGCTTTCGCCATAGCCTGATCTTGGTCAGTCCAGGAAGGCAGGCCCACTTTTTTTATGTTTTGATAAGCGAGTTCTGCCATAGGTTGATTAAAATGCCTGGGCCAGGCAGAGCCTAATATTTTATGGCTCACTTTAGTGCCTGTCATCATTGCTGCTCCGTCCGCTATACGATTGGCTTTTTCGTACAGATTCATGATCTGAGGATAGGTAATATGTCTAAAATAATACCAGATAGATGCTTTTGAAGGAACTACATTGGGCTGATCCCCTCCATTGGTGATGACAGAATGTGACCTTTGAAGGGGGTCCAAATGCTCTCTTTGATATTGCCACCCAATACTCATCAATTCCACAGCATCGGCGGCACTCCGTCCTCTCCAGGGAGCCATGCCGGCGTGGGCAGCTTCACCTTCAAATTCATATTCCACAGAGATCAGGCCAGTGCCTTGCGCCTGACCATAGGATACGGACAAGTTGTTATTGACATGAGTGAAAATGCATAAGTCTACCGAGTCAAAATATCCATCGCGGGTGTAAAAAGCTTTAGTGGCAACCAATTCTTCAGCCACACCAGGCCATAAGATTAATGTTCCCGACATTTTTTCTCTTTGCATAACTTCCTTGACCGACAATACACTAAGGATGTTAAGCGGCACGCCACTGTTATGACCTTCTCCATGACCTGGAGCGCCTTCGACGATAGGATCATGAAAGGCCACACCCGGTTTTTGAGAAGCTTTGGGTATACAATCGAGATCAGATCCAATGGCAATGATAGGATGTCCACTACCCCATTTAGCCCACCAGGCTGTCGGTACTCCAGAAATTCCTTTGGTCACTTCAAATCCATTTTTTTCTAAAATGTTGCAGATATAGTTGGAAGTTTCTACTTCCTGGAAACCTAGTTCAGCAAAGCTGAATATTTTATCTACCATCACCTGAGCCATTTTTTGTTGCCCATTGATCTTGTCCTGTACTTCCTTTTTTAATGCTTCTATTTTGACCTGGGTCAGCGGTTTTTGGGCACCTAATGGCAGAAATGTATAGAGCACTACTATTGAGAGCAGAATTCTGATCATAAAGAAAAAAGTTTTGACAAACTTAATTAAAAAAAATGATGCAAAGGTATACTACCAACTATTGCTTACATTCGCATATAAGTACTGTATGCATATAATAGATAGTCACCAGCATTTCTGGAAATACAATGAGGCGGATTACGATTGGATAGATGATAGTATGCCAGCTCTCAAGCAAGATTTTTTCCCTAACGACTTAAAACCCATCTATGAGCACAATGGTATTGATGCCTGTATAGCCGTGCAAGCATTATCATCGGAGGTGGAAACGAATACTCTGTTAAAACTTGCCACTGACCATGATTTTATCAAAGGAGTAGTTGGTTGGGTTGATTTGTGTAATCCAAATGTACTCCAAAGACTTGAGTACTATGCTCAATTTGAAAAATTTAAAGGGGTAAGGATGGTTTTGCAAGGTGAGGAAGATGGTTTCATGGAGCAAAGCACTTTTCTACATGGTATGAACTTATTAGCCCCTTTGAATCTCACTTATGATATTCTGATTTATCCAAAACACTTATTTACTGCATATCATTTGGCAAAAAAGTTTCCGCAGCAAAAATTTATCATTGACCACCTAGCTAAACCAGCGATCCGTCAACATCAATTTGACAATTGGAGTGAACTTATGGCCAACTTTCATGATCTGCCTAACGTATACTGCAAAATCTCCGGGATGGTGACAGAAGCCGATTGGAAAAAATGGCAGTATACTGATTTTACACCAGCTCTTGACACCGTGACAGAAGTCTTCGGGGCAGACAGGTTGATGTATGGTTCAGATTGGCCGGTGTGTCTCTTAGCCGGCAGCTATAAAAATGTACTTGATATTGCCAAGACTTATTTTGGTGAATTCTCTGCAGAACAACAAAAAAAGATATTCTATAAAAATGCCATTCAATTTTATAATTTAGATGTATCATGGATTTAGGTATACAACAAAAAGTCTTCCTCATCACAGGAGGGGCAAAAGGCATCGGTAGAGCTATAGCCCATACACTCGTTGCGGAGCAAGCCATTCCCGTGATCATGGACAAAGATGATAAAGCTGGAATGCTGCTGATGCAAGAACTCAAAGAAGCAGGTGGTCATTCTATTTTTCTCAAAACAGACCTTACAGAATTTGATCAATGTATGGACGGTGTCAATCTCACTGTCAAACATTTCGGACGGTTAGATGGATTGCTTAATAATGCTGGCATCAATGACAACATAGGTCTTGAACATGGCAATCCGGAAGCTTTCGAGATGAGTCTGCAAAAAAACCTGATGCATTATTACAATATGGCCTATCTATGTCTGCCTCATCTAAAAGCATCAAAAGGGACTATACTCAACACCAGTTCAAAGACTGCTATCACCGGACAAGGAGGTACCTCGGGGTATGTATGTGCCAAAGCCGGGATCCTCGGACTGACCAGGGATTGGGCAGCAGAATTATTAAAATACAGCATTCGGGTCAATGCTTTGGTACCGGCAGAAGTCTGGACTCCGCTCTATGAATGGTGGGTAGGCACTTTTCCTGATCCTCAAGCTAAAAAAGAACTCATTGCATCTCAAATTCCATTTGAAAAAAGATTTACCACTCCTCAGGAGATAGCGGACATGGCAGTATTTTTATTATCTCCGAGGGCCTCTCATATCACCGGTCAGCACGTGTTTGTGGATGGTGGTTATACTCACCTCGACCGAGCTCTGACCCAATCATAATACCTCATTCAATTTATGAGGACCGATTCGGTTGAGGAATACTATATTAAAACATCAATCTTAAAATATATGGCGCGTAATTGTTTTGCTCTGGACCTCAAAAATGATCCTGAAATTATCTCTGAATACGAAAAATATCATGAAGCTGTATGGCCCGATATTTTACAAAGTCTTAGAGATTCCGGCATACTGGAAATGGAAATATACAGAGTACTCAACAGGCTTTTTATGGTCGTCGAGGGTGATGAATCTTTTAGTTTTGAGAAAAAAATGATTTTGGATAAAAACAATCCCAGAGTACAGGAATGGGAGGAACTCATGTGGAACTATCAGGAAGGACTGCCAGGCCTTCCACCAGGCTCCAAATGGATGCCTGCTAAGCTTGTATTTAAGTTATAAGCGATCAACACTTTCTAAAAAAATATTCAATATTTGTCTAAATGTTTGATCTGAATAAAAAAAATGTAGTGATCACCGGAGCTGGTAGCGGCATAGGCCAATCTATAGCTATGGTATTAGCCTCCCAGGGAGCCTATGTATTTATTTTTGATGCCAATATGCAGGCTGCCGAATCTACTGTCAATCAAATCAAACTATCGGGTGGTCAGGCAGAGGCCTACGAGATTGATGTCACTGACCTGACTTTGATCATTGACACTATTCAATCTATCGAAGCTCATCGTCCGATTGACATCCTCATCAATAATGCCGGCATAGGACATATTGGGACCGCTCAAAGCACTACCCCTCAGGAGTATGATAAAGTACAGGATATCAATGTAAAAGGATATTTTCACATGATCAACGCCGTTATACCATATATGGTCGAGCGAAACAAAGGTAATATCCTTAATATAGCTTCAGTTGCAGGTTCGGTAGGCATCAGTGAGCGCTTTGCATATTCAGTTTCCAAAGGAGCTGTATTGGCTATGACCCGCTCTGTGGCTAAAGATTATGTCCGTCACGGGATACGATGCAACAGCATAAGCCCTGGAAGAGTGCATACCCCTTTTGTGGATGGATACATAGCCAAAACTTATCCCGGCAAAGAAAAAGAAATCTTCGAACAGCTCGCAAAAACCCAACCCATAGGCCGCATGGGAGCACCTGAAGAGATTGCACACCTGGCCTTGTACTTGTGTAGCGATGAGTCAGCCTTTGTGACAGGCACCGACTTTCCGATAGACGGAGGTTTTATCACTTTAAACTCTTGAAAATACATTAAACCAATAAATAGAAAATCTGCAATATGAAACTGATTCGATTTGGACCAACGGACCTGGAAAAGCCAGGATTGATATTATCTGACGGAAGATATATAGATGTTAGTGATGTGATACCGGATTATGATGAGTCATTTTTTACCTCAGGTCAAATACAGGAGTTAAAGGATTATGTCGATAGTGGGGCTGATTTTGTAGAGGTCGATCCGTCTACGAGGCTCGGTCCTCCGTTAGCGCGACCATCCAAGCTGATCTGTATTGGTCTCAATTATGCACAGCATGCCAAGGAGACTGGAGCAGAGATCCCAAAAGAGCCAGTCATATTCTTTAAATCGACTAGTTCGATCTGCGGGCCTAATGATGATGTTTTGATACCTCCGGGTTCAATAAAAACAGATTACGAAGTCGAGCTGGCATTTATCATTGGCAAAAAAGGCTCTTACATACCTTTGGAACAGGTAGACGAGTATATTTTTGGCTATTGTCTGCACAATGATTATAGTGAGCGTGCATATCAATTAGAGCGTGGAGGTCAATGGGTCAAAGGTAAGAGTTGTGATCATTTTGCCCCTCTCGGCCCTTTTATCCTTACTTCGGATGAGATGCCAGACCCTCAAAATCTGACATTATGGACCAAACTTAATGGTGAAATGGTCCAAAATTCAACCACTGCAGACATGGTTTATAATATAAGATTCCTGGTACACTACCTTAGTCAGTTTATGAGCTTATTGCCAGGAGATGTGATCAGTACAGGTACACCCTTTGGCGTAGGTATGGGTAGAAACCCACAAAGATTTGTGCATCAAGGAGATATCATTGAGATAGGTGTAGATCTTTTAGGGTCATCTAGGCAAATAGCAAGGAATGTTGTATTATTGCCGTGAAATTGTGTCACAAAATATGCCCTATCCCGTTTTCACGATTTGAGTAAAGCATGGAGATTTTAATACTGTTTTTCTTGATTTTGTTAAATGGTGTATTCTCTATGTCAGAGATAGCCTTGGTCTCCGCACGCAAAAGCAGACTGGAGTCATCTGCCAAACGTGGCGATCAAAATGCCAGAATAGCGCTGGATACTGCCCTTTCACCCAATAAATTTTTATCTACGGTCCAGATTGGGATAACCCTTATTGGCATCTTGATGGGTATCTATAGTGGTGAAAATATCACAGACCCTTTTCAATTAAAATTAGAACAAATTCCTGCATTAGAACATTATGCCCACACGATAGCAATTGCTGTGGTAGTAATCTGTATCACTTTTTTCTCATTGGTTTTTGGAGAATTGATCCCAAAGAGGATAGGGCTGGCTTATCCCGAAAAAATCTCCAAAATAATGGCCAGGCCGATGAAAGCTTTGGCTTCTATCACTTCCCCGTTTGTATGGTTATTGACCCACACCGGCGACTTATTCATCCAGTTTTTTAGAATAAAGACGACCTCTGACAGTAAAGTAACAGAAGAAGAGATCAGACAAATCATCCAGGAAGGCACAGAAGGCGGTGAAGTACAGGAAATCGAGCAAGACATAGTGGAAAGAGTCTTTCATTTGGGAGATCGCAAAATTTCGTCTTTGATGACTCATCGTAATGAGATCGTTTTTCTAGATACCAATGATACTGCCGATGCTGTACGCAAACAAGTAAGTGATGAGCTACACTCCGTTTATCCGGTGATGGATGGTGATAAAGACAGTGTCAAAGGCGTTGTATTTCTGAAAGATCTGTTCACTCATATAGATGATGACCACTTTAAACTAAATGATTACCTTAAGGAACCTAAGTATCTGATAGAGAACACCAGTGCATACAAAGCATTGCAACAATTTAAAGACACTAAAATCCATTTTGGCATCGTTACAGACGAATATGGACAGGTGCAAGGCATGGTCACCATGAATGATTTACTTGAGGCCCTGGTCGGAGGAGCCGATGATTTTTATGAAAATGAATTTGCTTTTGACGAAAGAGAAGATGGTAGCTGGCTGATCGATGGCCATTACCCATTTGCTGATTTTCTTCATTATTTTGGACTCGACGAGCTGGCGCCAGATTTTGAATTTAATACGCTTGGAGGTCTTTTACTACATCAATTAAAGCATATCCCTAAACAAGGTGAAAAAATACAATGGAAGGATTTTGAGCTTGAAGTGATCGACATGGATGGCGCCAAAATCGATAAACTATTGGTCAAGAAAATATAGGATTTATTTTTATTTTCCTCTTATCTTTTGATCAAGTTTGTTTGTAATTGCAGATGACTTGAATCAGTGTGGCCACAAAGCTAAACAAAGTTTAAGTGGCCTTAATTAAAAAATCTGGATAGGAAAAACACTCCAATCATGTAGGTATGACTTAGCTTTATGGGCTAAACTCATACCTTATGATTCGACTGACATCTTGTTTTATAATATTGACTGCCTTTTTGGGATTTACCTTTTCTCAAACAGTACCATCTGCAGCTTACCAAGAGCTAGAATATCGCATGATTGGACCATTTAGGGCGGGTCGGACAGTAGGTGCCGTAGGCATTCCTACGCAACCAAATGTATTTTTTATTGGTGTTAACAATGGTGGGGTTTGGAAAACTGACGATTACGGGCGTACCTGGCGACCTATTTTTGATAAAGCACCTACAGGGTCGGTGGGAGATATCGCCGTATCGCCTATCAAACCAGAGATCATCTATGTGGGCTCAGGAGAAGGCCTTCATCGTCCTGATTTAAGTACAGGTGATGGTATATTCAAATCTACTGATGGGGGCCAAAACTGGTCTTTCATCGGACTTCCTGATATACAGCAGGTAGGTCGCATCATCATCCATCCAACAGATCCTAACATTGTTTTCGTAGCTGGACTGGGGCATCCATATGGTGCTAATGAAGAAAGAGGCATTTTTCGCACTACTGATGGTGGTAAATCATGGAAAAAAGTATTATATCTAGATCAAAATACAGGAGCTATCCAGGTCGAATTCGATCCCCTCAATCCCAAAACAATTTATGCTGATCTTTGGGAACACCGCGAAGGACCTTGGGAAAATGGGACATTTTCAGGCAAAAACAGCGGCCTATATAAATCGATAGATGGTGGCAACACCTGGAAGCAACTCACAAAGGGGTTGCCTGGTGCCAAAGAAAGTTTAGGTCGTATCGGAATAGGAATTTCTCAAAGCAACCCTAAAATTATTTATGCCACGGTAGATGCCGGAATCAATGGTGGTATATATAAAAGTATGGACGCCGGAGAAAATTGGTTAAAAATCAATGACCAAACCAGGTTATGGGGGCGAGGCAGCGATTTTGCTGAAATCAGGGTCCATCCAAAAGATCCCAATAAAGTATATATAGCCAATACGGCGAGTTATCAATCAAATGATGGAGGGCTCAACTGGTTTTCATTGAAAGGCGCTCCGGGAGGGGATGACTATCATAGAATTTGGATCAATCCACTTCATCCGGACATCATGCTATTTGCAGCAGATCAGGGTGCTACCATCACTGTCAACGCAGGTCAGACCTGGTCCTCCTGGTACAACCAGCCTACAGCACAATTATATCATATCTCAACAGACAACCAATTTCCTTACTGGGTATATGGCGGGCAACAGGAAAGTGGAGCTATCGGGGTGCTAAGCAGGGGCTCCGGAGGACAGATTTCAATTAGAGATTGGATAGGAGTGGGAGCTGACGAGTATGCCTATGTGGCTGCTGATCCGCTCAATTCTGACATTATATATGGAGGTAAACTCATTCGATGGGATAAGAAAACAGGTCAATCTAAAAATGTAGCACCTGAAGCTTTGCGTTCTGGTAAATATCGCGTGCTCAGATCTATGCCGCTGCTCTTTCATCCTGCGGAGCCCCATACCTTATTGTTTGCCACCAGTGTTTTGTGGAAAACCATAGATGAAGGTCAGCATTGGAAGATCATCAGTCCGGACCTCACTCGCGAAAAAACGGATGTACCAACTAATATCGGTGATTTCAGAACTCCTGAATTAAACAATATGCGTCGTCGTGGAGTGATATATGCTGTCTCCGCCAGCCCCATTCATGCTGGAACTATTTGGGCCGGCACGGATGATGGCCTGGTGCATATGACTTCTGACGGTGGTTCACACTGGAGCGATGTGACACCTCCCGGAATACAAGCCTGGGACAAAATATCGCAAATAGACGCTGGTCACTTTGATAAAATGACGGCCTATATTGCTGTCAATTCGTTACGTAAAGATGATCTTACACCTCATATATATAAGACGCATGATGGTGGTAAGTCCTGGTCGGTGGTTGTCAATGGAATCAGCTTAAATGGCAATTCGGTCAATGTGGTGCGTGAGGACCCAAAACAACCAGGATTGTTGTATGCGGGTACAGAACGAGAAGTTTACTTTACTATTGATGATGGTGCTCATTGGCAATCACTCAAAAATAATATGCCTCCGACTTCTATCCGGGATCTGGTGATCAAGGATAATGATCTGGTAGTAGGTACTCACGGCAGATCTATCTGGATCCTGGACAATACAGTTCCCTTGAGAGAGATGGCTTCAAGCCTGGCTACAGCCAAACCATATCTGTTTACTTCCCCTACTGCGTACAGAATCAGAGATAATATGTTTCATGATACTCCTTTTCCACCGGAAGAACCTGCAGGTCAAAACCCGCCGGATGGTGCCATGATAGATTATTACCTTCCATCCAACTGTACCCGGGTTTCACTTGAAATCCTGGATCCGATGGATCAAACTGTGCGACGATATAGCAGCGAGGATCTAAAAGAAAAATTGGGCGATCACCTACCCTACCCGGATTATTGGGTCAAACCCTGGAAAGGATTGTCAACTCAGGCTGGACACCATCGGTGGATCTGGGATTTACACATAGAGCCGCCAGTGGGAATCTCACGTGAATTGACCATCGCAGCTGTAAATCACAAGACCCCAACCAGCCCAATGGGTCCCTATGTCCATCCAGGAATTTATACCATCAAGTTGATCGTAGATGGTCTATCAATCACTCAAAAAATAAACATTCTATTAGACCCCCGGGTGAGTATCTCTTCGGCTGACTTATTAACTCAGACAGAATGGTCTATGCATTGTCATCAGAAGTATAATCAACTTCAATCACTTAAAGAAAATATTGATCGCAGGCTCAAACAAGTCGGGCAAGACCAAAAGCAGGTGTTGCAAAATATCCGAGGAGAAGGCGAAGCCGAACTTCCTGACCTGATTTATAGCAGCATCACTGCTGTACCAGACGATCAGGAGACTATAGTAGGGCTCCAGACTAAATATCTGTATTTACTGAATATTCTGCAATCTACAGAAGCAAGACCTACTGAACAATTAATTCAAGCGATCGGGCTACTCGATGCTACTTCGGAATCAATACAACAAAGAGCCAGATAAATAGATTAAAAATTGAAATCAAGGTTTCAATGGATAGGTCCGGAGATCATTTGGCTAATGAGCATCTTCATAGCGTGTATGATGTCAAGGATTAATAACCAATCAGCCGGTAAGTATAATGATCAGCTAGAAACCCTGACCTGGGCATGGCCAATAATAATTTTCGCCATGATCTATCTTACACTTGTATACTTTAAAGGGAATGCTCCATTTATTCGAATGAGAATATTTTTGAGTTCGGTTATTTTGGGCCATCTTTTTTTTAATACCTGGGCCCAAGCCATCGTGCCTCAGGGACCAGGAGCCGGTATGATTTATTTGCTCGGGATGGGCGAAACGATATTGCTCGCTATAGGATATTGTATCGTCCTATTTATACGCAAATGACATTTTAGACTATTTTTACCGTCGAATACTCCCACATAAATGAAATTCATAATAAACTTTTTGCTCGTCATCTCCCTGGTAAGTCTATATCGATGTAAATCTAACCAGCCTTCATCTCAACGCTCCCTGACTGGCACTTTCATCAATCAAACGCTGCTGGATAATCTTAATTCATTCCCTTATCATGAGATTCCATTTTATTGCCCACAGTTAATATTTGATTCCACCGGAAAAGCTTTTATAAACAATGGGATAGAAATGTTCAGCCTTAAAACGGAAAAGAAAGGGTCTGAATATTTGCTCAAATCAGCCTTTAGATTAAATAATCAGATGAGAGACTTTACCTTTAGTCTGCCAGATGACCAGCATTTAATTTTATTTGACACTGTTTTTACCGGGATGACTACCCCTTCGACATATAGCAGGGTACTTATGGTGTTGGATCCTGAAAAGACTTTTGATTTTTATTTTAACAAATCTGCTATTTCAGGAAATTATAGGAATATAGACCATCCGGGAGAAGAAGGCTCTTATATAAAATTTTCCAATGAAGGCAAAATATACGGTTGGGAAATTTACGAACGATATCAACTATGTTATGCGGGAGATTGTCTATCAGAATCAGTGGAGCCAACAAAGTTAATCATGCTGGAAAAAGACGAAAATGTTTTTGACTTTTTTTCGTGGAGTAATCACTCAGATACATTGATACTAATCAAACTCGGCGATCCTACTCCCGAAATGAAAGGGTCCAGACCATTAACTTCCATAATCGTGCGGTTACTAAGATTAAAACAATAGGCTCAGAGATGGAATCTTTCTGAGACCATCGTTCACTATTGTTTTCAATTGCTTTTTACTTAATAGTTTTATCAGAAGAACAAGCCTGATGAAAATCAACATCTATGCTGACTTTGGTTTTGCGAAGCAAAATGAATAGTGCCTACCTATGTATTTCAATAAATTAATTACAAAATGGCACGAAATACCAAACCTCACAAGTACGTTTACTTCTTTGGCGCAAATAAAGCGGATGGCAATGAATCGATGAAGAACCTTTTAGGAGGCAAAGGGGCAAATCTGGCCGAGATGGCCGGGCACCCAAATCTCAGGTTACCAGTACCCCCTGGCTTCACCGTTACTACCGAAGTATGTACTTATTATTATGACCATAAAAAGACTTATCCTGCCGAGCTCCAGGCGCAGGTCAAAGGTGCTTTGACAAAAATTGAAAAAATCACCGGCAAAATATTTGGTGATGAAAAAAATCCATTATTACTGTCAGTGCGATCTGGTGCCCGAAAGTCCATGCCCGGCATGATGGAAACGGTACTCAATATTGGACTCAATGAAAAAACAATTGAAGGCCTCATCGCGCATGGAGGCGAGCCCCGGTTTGCATATGACGCATACAGGCGACTGATTATGATGTATGCGGATGTGGTCATGGAAAAAGCTTCAGGGATTGAAATCAGTGGTAAAGGCATTCGAAAAATGCTTGATGAACAATTAGAATCAATCAAAAAACAGCGGGGATATAGCAGCGATACTGAATTGACTGCCCTAGAATTAAAATCATTGATCGAAGAATATAAAAAAACAATTATCAAAGTGCTTGGCAAGCCATTTCCAGAAGATCCCTTCCAACAGCTATGGGGTAGTATTGGCGCAGTCTTTAGCAGTTGGAATGGTAAACGGGCAATAGAATACCGACGCATCGAGAAAATCCCCAATGAATGGGGCACCGCTGTCAATGTTCAAGCCATGGTATTTGGAAATATGGGTAATGATAGCTGCACAGGAGTAGCTTTTACACGTAATCCTGGTTCAGGCGAAAACAAATTTTATGGTGAATACCTGGTCAATGCCCAGGGAGAAGATGTAGTATCTGGTAGCCGTACGCCATCTCCTATCAATGAATACTCTAAAAATGCTCAAAGCCAGCAACATACCACGTTGGAAAAATTTATGCCTGCCTTGTATAAAGAGCTCGATCAGTATCAACATCGGTTGGAAAACCATTACAAAGACATGCAGGACATTGAGTTTACGATCGAAAAAGGCAAGTTATATATGCTCCAATGCAGGGTTGGAAAAAGAAACGGGGTGGCAGCAGTCCGTATGGCTACCGAGATGCATAAGCAGCGCCTAATTGACTCACGTACAGCCATTTTGAGGGTCGCACCTAATCAACTGGTTGAATTGCTTTTGCCTATGCTTGATCCAAAAGTAGAGCTCATCACGCCTAATATCGCCAAAGGACTGCCCGCCGGACCTGGTGGTGCCAAAGGCAGGATAGTTTTTACCTCCCAGGAAGCGGTAGAATGGGCCCATAAAGGTGAAAAGGTGATTCTGGTGCGTGAAGAAACATCGCCTGAGGATGTAGACGGTATGCACAAATCTCAGGCTATTCTGACCATAAAAGGGGGTATGACCTCGCATGCAGCTTTGGTCGCAAGAGGCTGGGGAAAATGCTGCATTGTAGGATGTGGGGATATCGAAATCCACCATGAATCCAAAACTCTCAAGACCAATAAAGGAAAGATCCTCAAAGAAGGTGACTGGATCACGCTCAATGGTACTAAAGGATTAGTCTATGAAGGTAGTTTGCCCCTGGTAGATATAGACCTCGATAAAAACGAATCTTATAAAAACCTGATGAAACTGGTCGATAAAACCAAAACTCTCGGCGTGCGTACCAATGCCGAAACTCCCCATGACGCTGCCCAGGGGCTCAAATTTGGAGCTGAAGGAATAGGCTTGTTTCGAACCGAACACATGTTTTATGGCTCAGGTAGCGAGCAACCACTATTCCTTTTAAGAAAAATGATTGTAAGCAAAACCGAAAAAGAGCGAAAATCCGCTCTTAATGAGTTATTTAAATTTGTCAAAAAAGATATTAAAGACACCTTGAAGGTGATGCAAGGCCACCCGGTGACCATACGCCTGCTCGATCCTCCTCTTCACGAATTTGTACCACACGATACAGAAAAACTCAAAGAACTCAGCAAAGAGCTTGGCATCAGTCTTGGACTTTTGCGTCGTCGTGTACTGGCCTTACATGAAAACAATCCTATGCTAGGTCACCGTGGTGTAAGGTTGGGTATCAGCTATCCAGAAATAACCGAAATGCAAGTCAGGGCCATTTTTGAAGCTGCTGCAGAGCTGATCAATGCCGGCAAAAAAGCACTGCCTGAGATCATGATTCCTGTCACAGTCACTGTCAATGAGCTCATACATCAAAAAGTCATCGTAGACCGGGTGTACAAAGAAGTATGTGCAGCAAAAAAAATAAAGAAAATCCCTTATTTGTATGGCACGATGATAGAAACTCCCCGCGCAGCAATTAAAGCAGGGAGAATGGCGGAAGCTTCAGATTTTTTCAGCTTCGGAACCAATGATTTGACTCAAATGAGTTTTGGATTTAGCAGGGATGACATAGGTGGATTTCTGCCAAATTATCTCGATCAAAAAATACTCAAAGAAGACCCCTTCCAGACCATAGATCAAGATGGAGTCGGTGAGTTGATCAAAACCGGAACGCGGATGGGTAGGGCAACCAAGCCAAACTTAAAAGTGGGTATTTGTGGCGAACATGGTGGGGATCCGGAGAGTGTCAAGTTTTGCCATCGTATCGGGATGAATTATGTGAGCTGCTCCCCATTTAGAGTGCCAATTGCAAGGCTGGCAGCAGCCCATGCAGCACTGGAAGATGATAAAAAATCAAAATGATAATTCACCCATTTTTTGAATCGAATTGGATAATGTCCAATGAAAAGCAATGATATGGCTAATTTAAAAACAGACCTTACTCCCAAGACTGATCTTCGTGACCATGCATCAGGTACAGGACCTAGCAGGAGTAAGATGCCGGTTTATACCGATTTTCTCCCTCCCTGCAACCATGCTTGCCCTGCAGGGGAAAATATTCAGGCCTGGCTCAGTCTTGCCCAGGCAGGTCAGCATAAAGAAGCCTGGTTGAAACTGACTGAAGACAATCCGATGGCAGCCATCCATGGTAGAGTCTGCTATCATCCATGTGAATCCGATTGCAATCGAGCGTCTATGGATTCACCCGTGAGCATTCATGCAGTTGAAAGGTTTTTGGGAGATATGGCTATCAAGGAAAATTGGTCTTTTCCAAAACCCAGGCACAAAACGGGGAAAAAAGTTTTGATTATAGGTGCAGGACCTAGTGGTTTGTCTTCTGCATATCACTTGTCCCGATTGGGTCACGAGGTAGCCATCTATGAGGCAGGCCCGGTAGCTGGAGGTATGATGAACTTTGGTATCCCTGCTTATCGACTGCCGAGGAATATATTGAGAGCTGAGATTAAAAGAATAGAAGATCTCGGGGTCGATATAAAGCTAAATTACAAAGTCAATGATGTTCTGGAAGAAAAAATGCGGGGCGGCTTTGATGCAGTGTTTATCGCTATCGGAGCACATATCGGCAAAAAAACAGATATCCCGGCCCGCGAAGCAGGCAAAATCCTGGATGCTGTCAGTTTCCTCAAAGAAGTAGAATTGGGTTTTAAACCTCACCTTGGGCGCAAAGTAGCCATCTATGGAGGCGGCAATACGGCTATGGACGCCGCGAGGATAGCTAAAAGGCTAGGAGTTGAGGAGGCACTGATCATCTACAGAAGAGACCGAGAGCACATGCCTGCACACCAATTTGAAGCAGATGAAGCGCTGAGTGAGGGGATCAAAATCCATTGGTTGAGTACCATAAAAAATCTGGATACAGGCTCCATCACCATCGAACAAATGGAAATCGTTGATGGTAAGCCTATCCCTACCGGCATTTTTGAGACGCTGGAGGCTGATTCGCTGATATTGGCCCTGGGTCAAGACACCGATACTGATTTTTTGAGAAATATCGACGGCATCCAACTCAAAGATGATGGCACAGTAGAGGTAGATCAAACGATGATGACCGGTCATGCTGGCATATTCGCTGGAGGAGATATGGTACCCAGTCAGCGTACGGTGACCATCGCAACAGGACATGGCAAAAAAGCGGCTAAAAATATTGATGCCTGGTTAAACAATACCATTTACTCAAAACAAAATAACAATCCGATCGTAACTATCGAACAGCTGCAAGTTTGGTTCAAGACACAAGCGCCTGTCAGTCATCAAGACCATATCACTTCAAAGGATGCTATCACCGGATTTGATGAGATCGTATCAGGCCTCACTGCTACACAAGCTCAATACGAAGCACAGCGATGTCTTTCTTGCGGCAATTGTTTTGAATGCGATGGATGTTTTGGAGCATGTCCGGAAGACGCCATCATCAAGCTGGGGCCAGGAAGGAGATATAGATTTAATTACAATCTGTGCACTGGATGCGGTGTATGTTTTGAGCAATGCCCTTGCCATGCCATAGATATGATACCTGATCTAAAAATAATATGATGGAAGATAAAAAACATAAAGTCGCTACAATCGACGGCAATGAAGCTGCAGTATATGTAGCTTATCGAGTAAATGAAGTATGTGCCATCTACCCTATTACTCCCTCTTCTACTATGGCAGAGTTTGCAGATGAGTGGGCATCAAAAGGAATTAAAAATATCTGGGGTAATATACCTGAGGTCATAGAAATGCAGAGTGAAGGTGGGGCCGCAGGCACCGTACACGGAGCCCTGCAAACTGGTTCATTGACCACTACCTATACCGCTTCTCAGGGATTGATGCTGATGCTTCCCAATATGTATAAGATAGCCGGTGAGCTTACCTCCGCTGTGATTCATGTGGCTGCCAGGTCTTTGGCTGCCCAGGGATTGTCCATCTTTGGTGACCACCAGGATGTTATGGCTGCCCGTACGACTGGTTTTGCTTTGTTAGCTTCGTCCAACGTACAAGAGGCACATGACATGGCTCTTATCTCACAGGCTACCACTTTGAAGGCCAGGGTGCCTTTTATCCATTTCTTTGATGGTTTCAGGACTTCGCATGAGGTGAATAAAATCACTTTGTTGACAGAAGAGGAGATCCGGGCCATGATCGATGACGACCTGGTATTTGCTCATCGATCGAGAGGGCTTAATCCCGATCATCCATTTATTAGGGGGACGGCTCAAAATCCGGATGTATATTTTCAAGGCAGAGAGACAGTCAATCCATATTACACAAAGGTCCCTGGCATACTCAGTGAAGAAATGCTCAAATTTTATAATCTCACTGGCAGACAATATGCTCCAGTGAAATACCATGGGCCAGAGGATGCAACCAAAATCATCGTCATTATGGGCTCAGGTGCCGATACAGCTATCGAGACTGCATTGTTTCTTGAAAAATATGGCGAAAAAACAGGAGTCATTCAGATCACTTTGTACCGCCCCTTCCCTACCGAAGCATTTTTAGCTGCTATTCCCAATACAGTTAAAAAAATAGCTGTATTGGATAGAACCAAAGAACCTGGTGCCTCCGGCGAACCTATGTACCAGGATGTAATCGTCAGCTTTGCTGAGGCCTATGCAGCAGGCAGTATAACGCAAATGCCCACCATCATCGGGGGCCGTTATGGGCTCTCATCCAAAGAAGTCACTCCTGCCATGATCAAGGCAGTCTTTGATGAATTGAGCGCTGAGACACCAAAGAACCATTTTACCGTAGGTATCCTGGATGATGTAGGTCATACCAGTCTGATGGTAGATCCATATTTTACTTTGGATGAAAGTGAATGGACCCAGGCTTTGTTTTTTGGCCTTGGTGCAGATGGAACTGTCGGAGCTAATAAAAACACTATAAAGATCATTGGTGAAAATACTGACCTTTTTGCCCAGGGATATTTTGTGTATGATTCAAAAAAATCCGGAGCTAAAACAGTTTCGCATTTGAGATTTTCCAAAAACCCGATTCACGCGCCCTATTTGATTTCGAGTGCGGATTTCATTGCTTGCCATCAATTTAATTTCCTGAGTAAAGAAGATGTCCTGGGTCAGGCAAAACCCAATGCAACCTTATTACTCAACAGCCCGTATGATAAGGACGAGATCTGGGATCAACTACCATTGAATATCCAGCAAACTATCCTGCACAAAAACCTTAATCTTTTCGTCATCGATGCGACCTCGGTGGCCAGGCAGACAGGTATGGCAGGCAGGATCAACACCATTATGCAGACTTGTTTCTTTGCTCTGTCCGGTGTATTGCCCCCTGATCAGGCTATCGCACAGATTAAAAAAGCTATTGAAAAATCTTACTTCAAAAAAGGTCCCAAAGTAGTAGAACAAAATTTTAAAGCGGTAGATCAAACCCTTGAAAATTTATTCAAAGTCACCATTCCTGAGCATACCACTGCTGTTTTTAAACCATCACAACCAATCTCCCAGGATGCTCCCGAATTTGTGAGGACTGTGACCCAGATGATGATGCAAGGTCATGGCGATGAAATACCTGTCAGTGCACTGCCCGTCGACGGGACATATCCTAGTGGCACGACCAAATATGAAAAACGAAACATCTCCGATATCATAGCCGTCTGGGAGCCAGATATTTGTATTCAATGCGGCAATTGCAGTTTTGTCTGCCCTCATAGTGTGATCAGATCAAAATTTTACAATGAAAAATATCTGGCTAAGGCTCCAGACGGATTTAAATCCGCTCCGATCAATGCAAGAGGCTACCCGGAGACCAGGTATACTTTGCAGGTATATCTTGAAGATTGTACCGGGTGCAATCTTTGTTTCGAAGTATGTCCGGTGACGGATAGAAAGGACCGGGACAAAAAGGCGATCAACTTAAAACCAAAAGATGCAATCATCGAAATAGAAAAAACTAACATCGGATACTTTGAAAAATTGCCGGAAAATGAAAGAGCAGGTGTCAATTTCTCCACGGTACATGGAGTCCAGTTTTTACAACCCTTGTTTGAGTTTTCAGGTGCATGCGCAGGCTGCGGCGAGACCCCTTACATCAAAGTACTAACTCAACTTTTTGGCGATCGCCTATTGGTGGCCAATGCGACCGGCTGTTCTTCAATCTATGGGGGCAATCTGCCTACCACTCCCTGGACGACCAATGCCCAGGGCAAAGGTCCGGCATGGTCAAATTCCTTATTCGAAGACAATGCAGAGTTTGGCCTCGGGATGCGATTGACCACCGATAAACAATTAGCGATTGCCCACCAATTACTCCAAAGGCTCGCACCCAAATTAGGCGAAGATTTTGTCACTGAATTAATAGATAGCAAACAACATCACGAAAGTGAAATAGAAGCTCAAAGACATCGAATCTCCAGACTAAAGGCATTGCTCAGAAATATCAATGATCTGGATGCTAAGCACTTGATGTCAGTGGTAGACCAACTCATTAAAAGAAGTGTTTGGCTGATTGGAGGTGATGGATGGGCCTACGACATAGGGTCGGGTGGTTTGGATCACGCCCTGGCTAGCGGACGCAATATCAATGTATTGGTACTGGATACGGAAGTGTATTCAAATACTGGAGGCCAGATGTCGAAAGCTACGCCTACTGCTGCCACAGCTAAGTTTGCAGCTGCCGGTAAAAGAGTAGGCAAAAAAGACCTGGCGATGCAGGCCATCTCTTATGGCAATGTATATGTAGCCCAGGTAGCCATGGGTGCCAATCCTCAACAGACTTTGTTAGCCATGCGAGAAGCTGAAGCATATGATGGTCCGTCGCTAGTACTGGCATATAGTCATTGTATTGCTCATGGCATCAATATGGAGGATGGATTGAATCAACAGCAAAAAGCAGTATCCAGTGGTTATTGGCCATTGATCAGATACAATCCTGTTTTGAGAAAAAATAATAGAAATCCATTTATCCTTGATTCTCCACGGCCCACCATGCCATTTAGAGATTATGCTTACAACGAATTGAGGTACAAAGTACTCACTCAAACTCAACCTAAAGAAGCAGAAAAACTTATGGTTCTCGCCCAGGAGATTGTAGACCTACGCTGGAAAACCTATGAAGACATGGCAGGATATGGAGCCCATGATTTTCAGCCAGTTTTGTAATCTGTACGCTCATGTTCAGTCAATGTAATATCAAATTAAAAAACCTACAATCCTCGGATTGCATCAAACTTAATATACATGCTTGATATAACCTCCCGATATATGGGATTGCATTTAAAATCGCCCCTGGTAGTTTCTGCCAATCCCTTGTCTGAAAAAGTGGACAATATCCTCAAAATGGAAGATGCCGGCGCCGGTGCCGTCGTCTTGTTTTCTCTTTTCGAAGAGCAGATCAAACAGGATGCACACAAACTCGAACAAGTGTTGAGGTCTACGACCAATGCATTTGCTGAAGCCGCTGACTTCTTTCCTGATTTGGATGAATATGCAGTAGATACTTCTCAGTACCTTGAAATCATCAGGCAAGCCAAGGAGCGTACTGACATTCCTATTATAGCCAGTCTCAATGGGATCACGCCCCACGGTTGGACGGAGTATGCCCTCGATATCGAAAGAGCAGGCGCTGACGGACTGGAGATCAATGTATACTTTATACCTGCCGACATTAATATCACCAATGCAGAAGTAGAAAAAAGGTATTTGGATATCGTACAGTTGATTCGTAAAACTGTAAAAATACCGATCGCCGTAAAGTTAAATCCATATTTTTCAGCGCTGGGTCATATGGCCAATCAATTGCAGCAATCCGGAGCGGATGCGCTCGTGTTGTTTAACCGGTTTTATCAACCAGATTTTGATATCGATAATCTTTCAGTGATACCCAATCTTGAATTCAGCCACCCCTCAGAGATCCGACTACCCTTGTTATGGATCGCTATACTGCATGGCAGGATTCCAGTCTCGCTGGCTGCCACAACAGGGGTACATGGAGCCAAAGAATTGATCAAATATATTCTCGCTGGCGCAGATGTAGCTATGTGTGCTTCTGCACTTTACCGGCATGGTATACCGTGGATCAAAGATATTCTCGATGACCTAAAATGGTATATGCGCGAAATGGGCTTTAAATCCATGGATGCATTCAGAGGATCGATGAGCCAGGAGCATGTATCTGATCCCACTGCTTACGAACGAAGTAATTATATCAAAATATTGGAAAACAAGAATCTTAGGAATATCAAATAATAAGTAAACAAGTTGTTTTTAAACCTATGATAGATAACTCACACCTTCATTCTTAAAAAATATGAAAAAGTTTACCTCTGCAGAAAATAGTCAAACAGAAGTAGATGCTGCTTACCTATACTATCAATTGGAGAAAGTAGAAACTGACCCCTCTATCAAAAAAATATTTCACGAAATGGCCATCATTGAGGCACAGCATGCTTCCTCTATCAACCACTCCATCCAGGCGGATAGATTAGACCTTTTATTACCTTCATGGCGCGCCAAAGTTGTACACCGAATAGGCAAAGTATTTGGTTATGAATATGTTTTAGACACCTTGATGCAGACAGAAAAGTCGTTGGCTTTCAAACAGAAAAAATTAAAAACACATTTTTCTATACCCATCAGTGGGAAGGAAGACAACCATACTACTATCCTTGACAACCTTGTCAAAAGGCAAGGAAAAGTATCCGGAGCCAAGCTGACAATGCTGGAGGGACGGAGGCACAAAACCATTGGAGGTAATGCTTTGCGCGCAGCAGTATTAGGTGCCAATGATGGACTTATATCTAATGCTAGTTTAGTGATGGGTATGGCTGGCGCGACCAATGGCGGTCAAGGGGTATTGTTAGCCGGAGTAGCTGGTTTATTAGCCGGCGCTCTTTCAATGGCATTGGGTGAATGGATATCGGTCAAAAGCTCACAAGAATTATATGAAAGGCAGATGCAACTTGAAATAGATGAACTTGAAATGCATCCTGAATTGGAACAAAAGAACTCCAATTGATCTATATGTCCAAAGGAATAGAAGAGAATCAAGCCCTGGAGTTAGCCTCAAAAGCTTTTTCATCTACCAGCACTGCTAAAGAAATTTTGATCCAGGAAGAATTAGGCATTCAACAAGATGAATTAGAAGGATCTGCCTGGACGGCAGCAATCGCATCTTTTATTTTATTTGCAATAGGCGCTATCATACCTGTCGTGCCCTTTATGTTGAGCTCTGGTCCCAAAGCAATCATTTGGGCTATCGGACTTACCTCAATAGGCTTGTTTTTTATCGGAAGTGCGATCACTATTTTTACTGGAAAAAGTATTTGGTACTCAGGATTCAGACAAGTGATCTTTGGTGTGATGGCAGCCGCTATTACTTATGGAATAGGATCATTGATCGGAGTCACACTTGACTGAGCCTTGATTGCTATTTATTTAGCCTTACGATTGCCGTAACGCCTCCAATCCCACCCCTGCAGCATCAAATCCTCCGTCAACGGCTATGATTTGTCCATTGATATATCTGGCCTCCTCGCTACATAGAAAATAGACGACATTGGCGATTTCGTCCGCCGTGCCAAATCTGGCTAAAGGTATTGCATTCATATAAGCTTTTTTGATGTCCGTTGAGTGTACTTGCACGGACATCTCTGTCGGGACCGGTCCCGGGGCTACAGCATTTATTCGTATGCCTTTATCACCGTATTCTACAGCTTGTTGCTTGGTGAGATGCATCAGGGCCGCCTTGCTGGTCCCGTAAGCGATGCGAAGTGTACTAGCCCGCACCCCGGAGATGCTGGCTATATTGACTACAGCAGCCTGACCCACTGTCAGCATATGTGGGATGCAAGCTTGTGTGCATAAAAAAGGACCATTCAGATTAGTGGCCAATACCATAGACCATTCATCAAAAGTGAGTTCGATGGCTGGTTTGAATATGGCTATCCCTGCATTGTTAATCAAAGCATCTATCCGACCGTAATGAGCTATGACCTTGTCAATACTTTCATAAACAAGTTTTTCATCAGACACATCACAAACCACTCCAAGCACCTCAATCTTATCGTGCCACTGAGCCATGGTTTCCTGTAAGGTGAGCTCATCTTTGTCCAAAATAGCTACTGCATAGTCTTCTTTAATAAATCTATGCACAATGGCAAGGCCTATACCACGTGCGCCTCCGGTGACTATGACCACTTTTTTATTAATTGACATTTTTTAAAAAAACTTGATTTTGAATTTTGAATTTGATTTTGAATTTGAAATATTTTTTCTCCCAGCTTCACCAAAGCTTCATCGGATCTTCTCCCGACATCCTATAATTTTCATCAAATTGATCCATAGCATGTAGATCTTCGGATGAAATGGTAAAATCAAAAACATCAAAATTTTCTTTCAACCTATATACAGAAGAGGACTTGGGGATGGTAGATATGCCATGATCGAGTGCCCATCTGAGGAGCATTTGCGCAGGCGTCTTGTGATATTTTGCTGCGATCTGGATGAGTTTAGGATCTGCAAACCGCTTGCCCCTCAACAGCGGAGACCAGGCTTGAAGCACAATGCCTCTGGAAGTACATGCCTGTAACAGTTTCTGATCATATAAGTATGGATAAAACTCACATTGATTTACCGCGGGGACTATATCGAGATATGTATCTATCTCTCCCAAAAATGGAGAAAGATAATTGCATACTCCGATCGATTTTACCCTGCCATCGAGGTAAATTTTTTCAAGCGCTTTCCATGTTTGTTTGCGCGTCCGTTTGAGTGGCCAATGAATTAAATACAAATCGACATAATCCAACTTTAGTTTCTTGCAAGATTCGTCATAGGCCCTTAATGTTTCATCAAAGCCTTGATCAGCATTATTGACTTTAGTGGTGATAAAAATCTCTTCACGAGCAATCCCTGAATGGGAAATACCAGTCCCAACCTCAGGCTCATTGCCATACATCGAAGCAGTATCTATGAGTCGATAACCAATATTGATCGCAGCTTCCACTGATACCTGCGCTTCCCTGCCCCACATATCCCAACACCCAAGGCCTAGCAATGGCATCATCGATCCATTATTTAGGGTGGTAGTTATATTCATCCTATTTTTTATAGAGTGGTAAGGGATATCTGATTCACTGGAAGTTAAACTGGAAAAAGAGCATTACCATTTATCCAATCCTAATAATTTTTTACCAAGATCAGATAATTCTGCGGTGCCGTACCTGGTTTGTTCCCAATTTCGTGGATCACCTGGAAAAGCATACCCTTCCGGAGCTATTCTATCTCGCCAGGAGTTGATCCGCCATTGACGAAGCGCTTCATGATCTTCTTCAGCCGGCATCATAGAAATGTATTGTGCGACTCTAACTTTGTCAGCCGAATTATTAGCCCGGATACCATGTGGGGTCGTGCTATTAAAAATTAAGAGATCGCCCGCCTCTAATTTTACTTTTACAATCTTATCCTTAAACTCGGTGATATCCGGTTTGAATCGGTCCCGATCTTCAGGTTGAGTGAGTTTCC
The DNA here is from genome assembly GCA_016709995.1 of Saprospiraceae bacterium. Taxonomy (NCBI): domain Bacteria; kingdom Pseudomonadati; phylum Bacteroidota; class Saprospiria; order Saprospirales; family Saprospiraceae; species Saprospiraceae bacterium. The sequence continues at coordinate 602,277 of JADJLQ010000001.1, read as the reverse complement.
AGCTATCGTAATTTCTATAAAGCTCAGGGATACATTGGAATCCCCCCATATTTTCATCCGTCTGATCGGCAAGGGCCAGGACCCCCTGCACATTCTGTGGATGGGTCTCCGGGTCATAATCCCAATGAATAAATGCTTTATATTCGAAACCAGGTCTTAGCGGAAAATTAAGGTTGGCCCGATCAATGGTGACCCATAATTTTTCAGTGCCCCAGATATCTACAAAAGCATCATATACTTTCGGCATTTGACGATTATTCCACAGGTGCTGATTATTATACACCTCTACCATGCCGGTATTGGTGAGCTCTTTCATTTGCATTTCAGCACGAGGAGCAGTGTACCAGGTGCTCATATCCTTCGGATCTTTATCTTCAAACTCCCAGACAAACCTGGCAGTGGCTAAAGCCTGATCCCGCGGCACAGCATTTTTTATTACTACATATCCATTGTGTAACCAAAAGGTCCAATCATCTTCGGACAACACTCGTAGTGGTTGTCCATTGCTTCGATTATTAAGCGCAATCTTGCTACTGGTAGCAGTAGATGGATTGCCCGGAATGTCCGCATGATTATTATTAGGCATCATCGTGTTAGCCATTGTTTTATTTTCAGAAGTCATTGCTTTCATTTATAGAAGTTAAAAAACAGGAAATGAAATTAATGAATTCAAATCAAACTACATGGCCTTAGACTGCGACCTATCCCAATATATTTAACTATTCTATCACAATATCCCATTTATAGAGCAAACCCATGACCCCTTCTTTTGAAAATTTGGCCTTGGTTATTTTATTCATTTCCGGATCAATAGCAAAGTTTTTGGCCCATCGAAGATCTGCTTTTTCAAGGGTAGTGCTATCAAACCTGGCACCGAGCAGATCACTATGATCGAAGACCGCCTGGCTCAGGTCGGCACCAGTAAAATCACACTCCCTCAAACTACATTCCAAAAAAATGGTTTTCTTCATTTTCAAGTTATAGAATGAAGAAAGATTTAGTATACATTTTTCAAAACTGACGGAAAACATGATCGGATTACATAGTTCAAAATGCAATCCTAATAGTTTACAATCTCTAAACTTCACATCGCTCATGGTATTATTAGATAAAGCGGCGAGGCTTAGGTTACAACCTCTAAAACTACAATCATAAAAATGGATATTGGATAGATCAGAGTCAGAAAAATTACATTGAAGGAAAATGCATTCTTCATATTCACCTCTTGGGAGGGGTTTTTCTGTGAAGTCTATTTTTTCAAAAGTTTCAGTGACATGATTGGTGCTGGCCATCTTCAATGATTTTGAAAGTTGAATTTTTCCTTCCGTCGGTGAATTAATCTTATACTTTATTCCAAAGATCAGGCCGTCTCATTTTAGTCCGGTTTATTGCTTCCTCGTGTTTCCATTCCTCAATTTTCTTATCATTGCCACTGAGCAAGATATCGGGCACTTTCATACCTCTAAAATCTGCAGGTCGGGTATAGACAGGAGGAGCCAATAAACCATCCTGATGAGAATCTGATAAGGCGGACGACTCGTCCCCCATTACACCGGGTATGAGGCGAAGTATGGCGTCTGTCAATACAGTGGCTGCTATTTCACCTCCGGAAAGGACATAGTCACCAATGGAAATTTCGCGGGTGATATATTTGTCCCTGATGCGCTGATCTATACCCTTATAATGCCCACAGACCAACATGATATTGGTCTTGAGAGATAGTTTATTGGCTATTTGTTGGTCAAAAACTTCCCCATCAGGGCTGAGGTAGATGATGTCGTCATAGCTATATTGCACTGTAAGGTTTTCAATACAATTGGCCAATGGTTCGGGCATAATCACCATCCCTGCGCTACCCCCATAGGCATAATCATCAATTTGTTTGTAAGTACCAAGTCCATAATCACGAAGATCATGGACCTGGACTTTTATAAGATTAGCTGATATAGCACGGCGATAGATAGCATTGTCAAATACGCTGTCAAAAAAATGAGGAAGCACTGCTATGATATCTATCCTCATGATAAAAAGTTATGAGCCTACTTTGATCAGTTCGACATCAAAGATGAGTGCAGAAAAAGGAGGAATCTGTTGACCGGCTCCGTTTTCTCCATAAGCTAAGTAATATGGGATATAGAGTCTATACTTTGAGCCTTCATTCATCAACTGAAGCGCTTCAGTCCATCCGGCAATCACTTGATTGGTCATCAATACGATTGGTTCTCCTCGTTTGATCGAGCTGTCAAATATCACGCCATCTATCAGTTTGCCTTCGTAATGAACAGTCACACTATCAGCTGGTCCTGCTTTACGGCCCGAACCTTGTTTGAGAATTTCATATTGTAGACCGGATTTGGTGACATTTACGTTAGCCCGCTTAAGGTTTTCTTCCAGAAATTTTTCGCCTGCTTCTTTAATGGGACCATATTCTGCCTGTTGTTTGGCAGCTACATAACCCTGAACGATTTCATTGCATTTACCCAGGTCTATGGTGGATAAACCAACGATAGCATGCAATATACCTTTGGAGAGATCATCAATGTTTAATTCGTTGAAGCCCTGGCTTTTTAAGCTAGTGCCTACCAGGTTGCCAAGGGCATATGATAGGGTGTCATTGACTACGGTGTCTTTTTTTACAGTCATGTCTTGTGCTTGAGATGTAATAATGATTAATAAAGTAAATACAATCGAAAAAATTGATTTCATGTTTATAAAGATTTTTTAAGTTCTGCATATTGACGGTGAAAATGAGGAATAGTTTCAATTCCTTTATAAAAGTTGAACAAACCGTACTTTTCGTTGGGCGAATGGATATTGTCTGAATCGAGTCCAAATCCCATCATGATGACTTTTACCCCCAATACTCTTTCAAATAAGGGTACAATCGGAATGCTTCCTCCACCACGTTGTGGCAGCGGTTTTTTACCGAAAGCTTCAGTCATGGCTCGCTCAGCAGCAAGGTATTCAATGGAGTCTGTCGGGGTTACCGCAGGGAAGCCTCCATGGTGGGGAGTCACTTTAACTTTAACACCCGCAGGGGCTATTGATTTAAAATGATTAGTAAATAATGTCGTCACCTCATTTGGATCCTGATCAGGTACCAATCGCATGCTGATTTTGGCATATGCCTTTGCTGGTAATACAGTTTTAGCCCCGGAGCCAATATAACCGCCCCAAATGCCATTGACATCCAAAGTAGGCCTGATAGAGGTTCTCTCCAACGTGGTATATCCTTTTTCACCAAAGACTCCATCTATCCCAAGATCCTGTTGATATTCTGCCACATCGAATGGAGCTTCGTTCATACTTTTTCGCTCATCCGCAGACACAGCAAGGACTTTGTCATAAAAACCTGGGATGGTCACCTGGTGATTATCATCATGAAGTGAAGCTATCATCTGGCACAGGGCATTGACAGGATTGGTCACTCCGCCGCCATACACTCCGGAATGAAGGTCGCGATTAGGGCCGGTGACTTCTACTTCTACATAAGCCAATCCCCTTAATCCGGTAGTCAAAGAAGGTACTTCATTGGAAATCAAAGAAGTATCACTAATTAAGATCACATCACAGGCCAATAAGTCTTTGTTTTCTTCACAAAAAATTTCCAGATGATTAGACCCTACTTCTTCTTCGCCTTCAATCATAAATTTTACATTGCAAGGCAACGGCCCTGTCGCCAACATCGCTTCGAAGGCTTTGATATGCATAAAAAACTGGCCTTTGTCATCACAAGCACCTCTGGCATAAATATTACCATCTTTAATTACTGGATCAAAAGGTGGAGAGCTCCATAACTCCAAAGGATCAGCAGGTTGCACATCATAATGGCCATATACCAGCACAGTTGGCAGCTCATCTGATACTATTTTTTCACCATAGACTATAGGATGACCTTCGGTAGGGTATATCTCAGCCCGGGTAGCACCTGCTTTTAATAAAAACTCAGCTACTTTGTCCGCTGTTCTGGCCACATCTGCGGTATATTTTGGATCAGCACTGACAGAAGGAATCTTGAGCAATTCAATCAATTCATCCAAAAAACGGCCTTTATGTTGTTCTATATATTGTTGAGTAGTCATCCTCAGGATTTTAAAAAAATTTGGCTGCAAATATAAGGATCTTTCTTTCGAAGCACTTGATTTTCAATGATGATTGCATAGAATTCGGCTATTAAGACAGTTCTATTGTTTTATCAGGTCAATAAGTGCTCTATATTTAACGTTCTGTTTGAGAAGTGTAGCTGGTTATTTGGCTTAAGGCAGTAAATTTATGTTTCCGTATGACAAAAGTGAAAGTGAAAAATTCAACCATGACTAGATTATCTGGCAATATACTTTGGTTTTTTTTGATAGTATCCTCTTACCTATCAGCCCAAAACCAAATGAATATCGATTGGCAGCAATATCCAAAAGCATATGTTGAAAATATTGCTTCCGAGGCATCCAGGGAACAGATTTTAGTGCAAAATGCAATAAAAGACCTCAAAGCAGATATAAAAGATCTCAAAACACAGAGATCCAAAACTAAGGATGCAAATCTCAAATCTGAATTAAAAAAATCGATTGATGACAAAGAATATGCTCTCTATCTTCAACAGAATGATTTAAAGCTTAAGATTATTCAGAGTAAAAAATATCGGGACATGCTCTCATTAAGCGCAGATGATTTGAAAGCCAGATTAGCCTTAGACCATCCAAATACGCTCACATCCGGAGCTGCAAGGGATACATTAAAGTTGGATAAAACGACTGAGATAACTCATGAAGCTGCAACAGAAAAAAAATCTCCAAAAACAGAGGTGCTACTTGAAGAATCTAAGGGTACACGCAATGTTCCGGGAGAAATAAAACCTAAAGAACCTCTCCCAAATCACGAAGAAGCCAATGTAAAGAGAGAAAAATTTGATGATTGGATACCCATTACCCCTGTGAACCAAACCTGCAACTATCAGAGCATCAGTCTGGAGGGAAATAAAGCTATCCAATCAGAGCTATTATTTACATATACGCCAGAAGAAATTAAAAAGCATTTACGTGGGACTCCGTATTCCAAAGGAACTGCTTTCATCGGAAGGGAGCCAGGATATACATACATGCAAATAGACATTGAAATCGCGTCGGATCTGGCTCTTCAGTATTATGGCAATCTTTCAAAAAGTTTTATTATCGTCAAATTGATTAATGGCAAAGAAGTAAGGCTCATTAATTCCAGATTTGACGCTGGTAAAATCGATCCAAAAAAACGCACGACCACCATGTCAGGTATGTACTATATTGATAAAAATACTGAGAAAGTACTAGCCACCTCCGAATTGGATACGATGCGACTCAATTTTACCAGTGGCTACGAGGACTATGTAATTTATAATGTCGATTTTTTCACCAGGCAGCTAGCATGCCTCAATGCTGTTAAATAATGTTGGGCCTAAAACTCGCCACTGATCCGAGATGGGCCAATCTAGCTGAAAAAAGTCTGCAAGAGATCCTCTCCGATCATGCCTATTGTGAACAAAAGGCTGCTTCCGCTTGCATCTCATTGATTCAACTCTATCCGGACAAAACTGAGATGGTAGAGGCTCTGGCACCGATTGTCACGGAAGAATGGGGACATTTTAGGCAGGTTCTGAGCAAGTTAGCAGAAAAAAACCTCGAATTAAAGTTTCAACGCAATGATAAATATGTCAACGAGTTGATGAAATTTAAAACCAAAGGCAATACCAGGGATATCAGGCTGATCGACAGTTTGCTCATCTGTGCTATGATCGAAGCCCGCAGTTGCGAACGATTTAGATTATTGTCTTTGCACCTGGAAGATGAAACACTGAGAGAATTTTATCATACTTTCATGGTCTCGGAAGCAGGACATTATAGTCTATTTATCGATCTTGCAAAAAAATATGGCGAAACTGATAAAGTCAATACACGGTGGCAGCAACTTTTAGAATACGAATCAAAGATCATGGCAGCGATAGCTTTACGGGGAGATCGGATGCATTGATTAAAAAAATAAATTTCAACATGAAAAAAACCTTATTCATCTTTAGTTTATTGATCTTATCTCTGACATCCAGAGGCCAGGCTTTGCACCATGCACAAGGAGAGATACTAGTTCAAGTCAAAAATGCAGATGATCTCAAAAAACTCATCTCGCAAATCTCCCCTTTAAGAGCCTCTAATACGATTCAAACCATACTTCCATTATCTGTGACCCAGACTTTGTACAAACTCCAATTTGACTATACTCGATTTGATGAAAATGAAGTTCTGGCTAAAATATTGTCCAACAAAAGAACCCTTGGTGCTCAATTTAATCATTTTATAAAATTTAGAGATCGAATTCCCTCAGACACTTTGTTCAAAAATCAATGGCAATGGTTAAATAATGGCCTCAATGGTAAAACCAAAGGGATCGATGTCAAAGCAAGTCGTGCATGGCATGCGACTACCGGAGGTATTACTAAACTGGGAAAGGAGATCGTAGTTGCAGTGATTGATGACGGCACAGAAAGTATACATCCTGACTTAAAGAATAATATCTGGATCAATCAACATGAAGTCCCAGGAAACAAAATAGATGATGATGCAAATGGTTATGTCGATGACTATTATGGATGGAATGTATTGTCCGGCAATGACAGCATTGAAGGTGGAGAACATGGTGTCTCTGTCAATGGGTTGATAGGAGGACAAGGCAATAATATAACTGGAGTATCAGGTATCAACTGGAATGTCAAAATGATGAATCTCAAATACAATGTGAGACTCGGGATCAAAGAGTCTGATGTGATCACTGCCTACTCTTATGTCTTAAGACAAAGACAGCTGTACAACGCTTCCCGTGGTGCGACCGGAGCATTTATAGTAGCCAGCAATGCCTCCTGGGGTATTGATGATGGCCAAGCTGCAGACGCACCTTTGTGGTGTGCAATCTATGATTCCCTTGGACAGGCAGGGATACTCAATGTGTCTGCTGCTGATAACCGGGTCGGTATCAATGTAGACTCCATCGGAGACCTCCCCACCCTCTGCCCTAGCGATTTTTTATTATCTGTCACTTCCATCGAGTCTGATGGGAAGGTTGCCGGCGCCTCCGGTCCAAAAAATATAGATATCGCAGCACCCGGCAACAATATATTTACAACCAGACCCGATGGTAAATATGGGTTTGACTCAGGTACTTCATTTGCAGCCCCTATCGTGACAGGAGCCATAGGTCTGCTCTATGCAAATCTATGTGGCCAATTGGATGAAATGGCTATCACTAACCCGGCAGCGGCTGCCTTATTGGTAAAAAATGCTATAATGAGCACGGCAGTTAGTTTGCCATCCCTCAACCATGTAGTGATCTCAAACGGCTATCTCAATGTGTTAGGTGCTTTGGATTATGTACAAAAATCTTGCATGGCTTGTAGTAGTCGTGGTCTGGCGAGCAGAATTTATATTGACTCTTTGGTGCTGGATGGAATGCGTTTTCGCTCCCGGGACAATTTTGGCTATGGTGGCTTTACCAATATAGATAGCCTGATGCCTATGATCAATATAGATGGACAGATGTTATTGAAAGTGTATCCAATATCTAACGACAGTCTCACTCAATATTATCTGCGTGTATGGATAGACCGCAATCTGGACAATGACTTTGATGATACTGCTGAGTTGGCTTGGGATAGTGGCCCACAAAGATTGGTCGGACCGATAGTTTCCAATATCTATCTTCCACCTACAGCCATAGATAGTAGTGGTCAGACCACAATTAGGATTGCGCTCAAAGCGGCTGTCAATATAGATGATACACTCAGACCCGGACCCTGCGATTTTTTCAATGCAGGAGAAGTAGAGGACTATACCATCAAACTCTTGCCCAAGTCTTATGATTGCCCGGATGCCCTTGAATTGGTTTCGTCCAAGGTCACAGAAAACTCCGCTACCATATTTTATCAAAAAATCATCCCTAAACTTTTTTATTTTATCAGGTATCGGGAAGCTTCCAGCAATAAATGGGATACGCTACCTACACGGGATACTATGGTAATGCTCACCATGCTTAAAAAATGCACAGACTATGTGGTAGAATCCAAAACGATTTGTGATTCCGATACCAGTCGGTTTAAAACGATGCTTAAGTTTAAAACTACAGGTTGCACGGTAGCATCCAGTGACCGGCCATCTCCATTTAACCATATTAACGTATTTCCCAATCCTTTTACCGATCGAATAAGCATAAGGTTTGATTTGCAAAAGCCCTCAAAGCAAACTTATGTACGAATGGTCAATATCAATGGTTCTTTGGTACAGGAGCGCTCATTAGGCACCCTGTCCTCAGGCACTCAGGATATTACTTTATACACCCGATCCGGCATTCCTGCGGGCATGTACCTTGTACACATCAGCAATACCGATGGCACCGTGGTGAAAAAAGTGGTCAAAGCAGAATAACTACTGGTGGAATAATCCAGGATAGACCTTTTAGGGTCGTTCTATTACCTTTGTACCAAGTTGTAATTTTTAAAACCGCCCAATGTACGATTCTGGAGAAGGTGCTTTTCTACCCATCCCAATGCTCTATACTTTAAACGTTCATGTTTCATTTTTGGCCTGTTGATCACAGCAGGGCCATCATGTCTTAAGAGTGCTTGCCAATCAAGTTGCTCGATTCGCTTTTGCATACATATCGGATGAGATCCGGTATATTGAGTAACCTTATCCATCCTACCATAATCAAAATTGGTTGCATATTTTTCTGCGATTTCACCCTGGTAATACTGATGAGCTACCCGTTTTTTATTACCCATCACCCGGGGAGGCCTCACCCAGCCGTAATGAAATATTCTAGCATTTAGATCTATGCACTTTAATTTTCTAGTATTTTTTTTTCTAAAATAATCATTGCCGACAAAATCAGTGATCATCCTAAAGGACTGGGCATCCCGCCATGAATGTATATCCCTATGATTACGTACGATTCTGATCTCTTTTTTATACCATGTATGATCACTAAAATAATGTTGATAATCGCCATAGAAGTGTAAAAAATTGAAAACAAAGCCTTCTACTTCAGTATCCTGCTTATATTTCGAACAAGCTGCTTTTATGGCCGACAAATCATCTTCATGAATCACTTCATCCCCCTGCAGGTATAGTAGCCAGTCTCCACTACATCTTTCTTTAGCAAGGTCAGTTTGATGTGCATACTCTGACCCTCCAGGATATTGGGCAAGGTCCCATTGGGTCTTAAAAATTTTGAGCTTTGAAGAATTAAGGTTATTTAATAGATCGAAGGTGTGATCTTCCCCATCACCCTCACCTAACATAATCACATACTCATCGACTATATCCAGGACCGACAGGATAGATTCTACAAATGGATAATACAATTGCTCGGCGTTGCGCAAAAAACTAAAAGCACTGATATTCATACTCAATAGCTGGTTAGGGAGAATTAATTTTCTGGTCTTCCGATCATTGGATTGGCACGAAAAGCCTTTTCCAAATCTTCATCTTCCTTCGCTTTATCAGGCGTTTCCGACTTCGACATTTTAGCCAGGTTGGGTTGGCCGGCATCTATCCAGGCAGAATACCAAATACTGCCTACGGCCAGAATCGCTTGTCGCATGCGTTTTTCAACCATTCCCGACATCGCCTGCTGATAAGCTTGCGCATATTCTTCGCACTGAGTGCGAATCGTAATCCCCATTCTTTCATCAAAACAATATTGGCGATCAGAAGGGATAGATTTCGAAAGTCTTTTTTCAATCGCCAGCACTGAATCTACCAAAGTATGACTTTCTAAAGCAGTCTGCCAGATGAATGAGGGCACATCTTTAATATATTCAGCTTTACCAACAAAATAATCATACTGCTTATCTGCAAATAATTCTGGTATTCGGCTCTCCCAAAAAGCATGTAATCCTAATTGATTTGACAATTGCCCATTATAATTGCTGGTGGTATGCAGTGGCACATGCGCATCTCCGACATAATGCCCTAAATCTGAAGCAGTGCGAAGAATCCCATTAATATCCTTTTTTCGAAATCTATCCACCAATCGAAGATATAGGCTTGGAAAATAATACGGCAGTATGCCATGCACACTGAATGTATCTACCCACCGATATGACTTGCCGGTCCTTGCTATTTTTTTTCCCAGGAGTTCGTTGATCTGATCACTGGTCAGTAGGATATCCTCCGGGTCTTCCTGGGAGTACAATATTTGGTTATCTATAAGTTTTTTGTAAACGTACCAATCCAGATATTTTGAAGTATCGACCTCACTTGCATTGGAGACTTTGAGGTATTTTTTCTTATTCAGGTAGGAGATATCCTTGTTTTTAATTAGTAATTCACTCCGTTCATCATCCGTCACAAAATCTCCATATTTTATCAAAGCATCGGGGTAAAGCCTGGGTAATCCTTCAAAAGGTGCTTCTCCCCAGCGATCCAGATCTATAAAATGCCTCGGGGCTTCTGCTTTGATCGCATATCTACGTTTATCCGGATCGACAGCATGGTCAGTGAGGAACTCGATATTTTTTTTAAACAGGGGCATCATATCCGGTACCAGGGTGAACACCGCTAATCGATTGATGCGTTTATGTCCGAAAAAACCCCAATATCGCTGCTGTATGCTGAAGGAACATAGTAATCCCAACATAATGAGTATACCAAAGAAGAACTTTGTCTTTTTCATTTTGCTGTAAAGTGGTCTACTGGTCTGAATAGTTTATGCAAAATACGAATTTGCGCAAGATAAAAATCATGGTCATCGTATACAAACATTCGTTCAGGATCAGGAGCACCTTCCAGTCTATTTGCGTAGAAGCGGATTCTTCGTTGAGCGTCATCGCCGACCATTTGGAGGGTCAGGATTGCATGTGGAGTTTCTTGTAAAACTGTATCGCGGTAAATAAAATCATTTTCTATACTTTCAGCTCCGATACTGGATATGATCTCAAGATAGGACATCATGATAGTTTCTGATGATTTGATCATTTTACCCTGATGATCTTTTAACGACCATGCTCCTGATGGATCTCTGACTATAGCAAAGCCAGATTGCTCTTCTGCAGGATATTCCATCTTAAGTGATTGGACCTGCTTTGGATCGAATTCTAAAATCAGGCGATCTCTCCACTGATTTTCTGACATCATAAATCTGGATGCCAGGCTGCCCTCAAAACCTGGCAAATGCAATACATAGGGTTTGGTAGATCCTGTCAACATTGCATAAGTACCACGTTCATCATTCGTCATTCCTCCCAGGTACATCGATTTTATGGATTGCTTATGATCATTTTTAAAATTCAGTTTTACTCCTTCATTTTGCATGGCATGAATCATATTTTCCCAGGCAGATCTAGGTGGATAAAACTTCACTTTCAATCCTGGCAATACCCGTAGAATATTATCTATGGCGTCTTGTCTGATTTTGACAGAATCATTGAGCCACCATTTTGAACCACGAAGACTCAAGACCTGATGTCCAAATGTTTTGCTTTCAATTTCAATAAATCGGATTTCATCAGGGTTGGAGATTTTGAAATCGGTCTCCTGTTGATCCGTATTCACCTTACAACCGGACCAAATGACCACCAGGGTCAAAAAATATAATAGCCTATTGAAACGCATATTTTCGTTTTCTCCAATACCCAAACAAAAGAGCTATCAGCAAACAAATAGCTGCTGGTGTAATAAGGTTAAACCATTGCCATCCAGACTTAGTGGATTTTAATTTTGCTTCATCCAACAACCTCAACTTGATATCTTTATTTCTGGCCTCCATCATATGGTGTTCGTCCAATAGATATTCGATGCTATTGAGGATAAGATTTTTATTGGATGGATAAATTCGTTGCTCGTATATATTATATCCCAATGGGGCCGGCTCCCCTCTTGGACTGACTGCATTGCCTATCAGGTCTCCATCCGAGTATACAATCATTTTGGTTGGTACACTGATTGATTTGTATGCAGCCCCGATTTGGCTTAGAGTCTGAGAAAAATCTGAGCTGACGCGATTTTCAAAAGCTGATGGGAACATACCTTCCATCAATAACCCTATCGTCTGTGGGTCGCGATTAAACTGACCAGGTGACAGAGGCTGCCTTAGAATTTCAAAGTTGATTGGTGAGGGGCTCATCTGGGTTCGACTGTGTTCGCTAGACTGCAGCAGGATCGTTTTTTTAAGATCTGTTTTTGTCTTTAAAGTATCGATCGAAGCGGGATAAAACAGACTGATACGATCAAGGTTGTGCACTATAGGATGATAACTTGAAGGAGCTACCAAAGGATGATAATACCAGGGGTGAGGTTCGAATTGAGGATTGCCTCCAGCATATCCTGATAAAAGTGGAATCGTGCTACAAGCATAATCAAGCACCATATTGGGTTGAATGCGCCAGCCATATTTAAAAAACAATTCATCCAGATTCAGATCATAAGGCAAAGGCACGAAATCCTGCTTGAGTCTATTGCTGGCATTGACGGTATCGGTATTGACGAACAATGGATCAATGAGCCAGATGATTTTGCCCCCATTCATTATATATTGATCTATCAAAAAATTGTCCCTGGTACTAAACGAAGTTTGTGGTTTTGCAACGATGAGTATATCGATTTCTTTGGAGATCTGCACGATGCTATCCAGGGTAATCCTACCTGTACTGTATACCGGCCTGAGACTTCTTTCCAGATCGGCGGTCTGGATGACAGATAGCTCACCATGTCCTTTGGTAAACACTACAACAGGATTCTTATTCATCCTCAGCTTTTGAATAGCATTGCCGAATTTATACTCCAACAAAGACACAGATCTGTTTAAAATCTCATCCTCAGGCAGCCCCGGGTCCATACTTTCAAGCAAATTAACCGGTATACTTCTTTCGCCAAAATGAAAGATAGCGTATGGATACATGATTTTTTGCTCCTGCTCTTTGCCATTGTAAACTGTCAATTTTGTAGGTAAAATTCCATCCCTTCCTAATGCTTCCTGGTTTGATTTAATAGTTTCGGCATCGCCTGTCAGCGGATCTTCGACGGTGTACTGAATGTTTTTATTCAACCTATTGAAGGTATATAGTTTATCCAGAGCAGCTTTCTTCAATCTGGTGAAAGCAGCAGGAAATTTTCCATCCATCAATATTTCAACAAAAATGATATCATCCACTCCTAACACCAGGGACTTGGTTTCAGCTCCCAAAGTAAATCTTTTGTCTTGGGTGAGATCGATTGAAAACAAGTGGACTAGTGATAACAACAACAATGCAACCCCGACTCCAAGTGCACGTGATTTTTGTTTGACTAAGTGTTTTATAGATTGGAATGCCGGCTGAGCGGAATGACCATCCAGGACCCAGGAAGACAAGGAAATGAAAATCACGATCACTCCAAAAAAATAAAACAAATCACTGGAGATAAGCACCCCTTGACTGATCGAGTGATAATGTGACTGCATGCCTATCCACTGAATGGCGTAATCCCATGATCCCACAAAGACCGGAAGGGTTGCGATAAATGCAGGACCGGCATAGATTAAAAAACATAAAACTACTGCGAGCAAAAAAGCGATCATCTGACTAGCAGCCACCGCAGATGCAAATATCCCGATAGCAGTATAGGCACCCGCCAATAACAGCCAGGCTATAAAAGAACCCAAAGTGCCACCGAGGTCCAGATTGCCTTTGGGAAAGCCTAATTGGTAGACTGAAAAAGTATAGACCTGACTAATCAATAATATGATTGTAATTAATACCATGATGGCTCCAAATTTACCTACCACTAACCCATGCATAGAGATCGGCTTGCTTTTGAGAAGCTCGAGAGTACCTAAAGATTTTTCTTCGGCGATTGATCTCATCGTCAATGCTGGTATGATAAATAAAAATAACCACGGAGCCAGATCAAACAGGGTCTGTAAGGTTGCAAACTTATTGTCGGGTATACTAGTATCCGGAAAAAACCACAGCCATAGGCCCATCAATACAAAGTATACCGCCACTGTAATCATCAGACTGGCAGAACTCAGGTTAGAGCGAATTTCTTTTTTTATGACTGCTTTCAAAGACATGATTTACTTTGATTGTCGGTTTTTACCTGTAAGCTCGTGAAAAACATCTTCTATTTTATTATCCACCCACTTCAATTCCTGGATCTTATAGCGATGTGTCACTGCCCAATCAAATATATTTTGCGTCAGCAGAGGATCGTCATCAGAGATCAAAAAACTATTTGTAGACGAAGTTACCACCCCGGGCCAGGTGTGTTGAAGCTTATTTAACTCTACCGACTGATCAAAAGTGACCACAGCACTCGGCTTGACAGATAATTTGGATTTTAGCATATTCATATCATCATCTGCGATGATCTTGCCTTCATGGATTACGATACATCGATGACAAATAGATTCTACTTCCTGGAGTATATGAGTAGAAATGAGCACTGCATGTTCTTTACCTAATGATTTGATGAGTGCACGGATGTCCAATATCTGGTTTGGATCTAGTCCTGTAGTAGCTTCATCAAGTATGTACAAATCCGGGTGATGCAATATAGACTGCGCCAGACCTACCCTTTGTTTATACCCCTTGCTCAGATTTTGGATCTGCTTGAATTGCTCCTGCTTCAGACCACATGCCTCGATCGCTTCATCTATCATTTCTTTTCGATATCCCAATCCTTGCAATTCCATCATAAACTCCAACGATTCTCTGACATACAGTTCCCCATACATTGGATTTTGTTCAGGCAGATAAGCTAATGATTTGCGAAGTTGGATATTTTGAGGCGTCATTAGACTTCCATTGACTTCTATCGTACCATGATCAGGTGTAAGTATCCCGGCGATCATTTTCATGGTGGTGGATTTGCCGGCACCGTTAGGTCCAAGAAATCCTACTATCTCCCCTTTGTTGATAGTGAAATTAATATGGTCTACAGCCAACTGATTGCCATATGATTTGACTACATCTTGTACCTTCAGTACGCTCATGATGATACCAACGAAAATATGATAAAATATAATATCCTCATGCAGACGATTTGAGCAAGTTGACGAAATCGTCTAAAGCCATAGCATCGCCCAATTTCCAGGGACCGATCTGTGTTCTTGACAGTGCGTACAGGTAGGCACCTGAACCGACCGACCCGCCCAGATCATAAGCTAAACTACGGATATAAGTACCTGAACTGCATTTGATATCCATATTGATGATCGGAAGATTTATATCCCTCACTGTCAGCTCGTGAATATCGACGAACCGTGGCCTGGTGATGACCTCCAGCCCTTTGTGTGCAGAGCGATAAGCTTTTTTGCCATTGATTCTTACTGCTGAAAAAATAGGTGGATACTGCTTAATGTTTTTTCCTACAAACTTCAAAGCGGTCTCTCTGATCAGACCTTCAGTAATATGTCCTATAGGATAATAGGTATCGATCGGTCGCTCTGAATCATAACAAGGGGTGGTCCCTCCTAAAAAGATTTGTGCCTGGTAATTTTTTGCATACTCATGTATCGAGTCCGTCAATTTTGTGAATTTGCCGGTCAAAATGATCATTAGCCCGGATGCTTTCGGGTCCAAAGTTCCAGCATGCCCTATTTTTATTTTTTTGATTCCAAGATTATAATTTAGTGCTAGTTTGCACTTATGCACTAAATCGTATGAAGTCCAATCAAGCGGTTTATTAATCAAGATCAATCTCCCTTCATGCCACTGATCAATGTCTGAAACATCGTCATTGATTTTTAACGGATTGATAACTGAATGCTCAATGGTTTCACTCATAATAAAGAACAATAGAATGAAACAATGATAGAAATAACACGAAGCCCGACAATCAGGCTTCGATTGTTTGTTCAGATTTGTGGCGGAAAATAGAGTATATAGACAGCCCAATACCTCCAAGGATCACGATAGGCGCCAGGACCGTCCTCCTAAAGCTATAGATGATGCTTTCGTCCCATACATCTTTGCTTGGCATTTTGCCTCCCATCATCAATAGGTACCCGAGGATCACTAAACCAACACTGATCATCATCCATTTCAGATTATCCTTGTTAAATGTAAAGTCAGTAGGGGTATTTGTTCGGTTACTAACAGTTTTTTTACGAATATTGATGTTGGAAGAAGGTCCAGAGACAGATTCTGATTTTTTTGTCTCAGTCTTTATCACTTTTTTAACACCAGGTGATATTTTTGCCATACTTTGATTTTATCGTCAAAAATAGCCATTTTGGTGATTATAGATAGATTTTATAATATGTTTAAGACACTTAGCCTGATTGTTGCACTTTTATTTTTCACCTTCCTATCAGGATTGTGTCAAAATATTCAATTTTTTAACCCCTCTTTTGAAGGTGAGCCCAGGGACGCTATTACCCCGCTGGGATGGATAGGTTGTGAAGATGGTACCACTCCTGATATATTGCCCGGACCCTGGGGCGTCTATCTTCCCGCCGCGGAAGGTCAGACCTATATGGGCCTCATAGTTCGTAAAAATGGAACCTGGGAATGTGTCGGCCAAAGATTGCCTCAAACACTTAAAGCAGGCAATTGCTACTATTTTAAAATGATGCTCGCACATGCCAGTACCTACAATGGATACAACAAGGCAGCAGTAGTGAGAGTATGGGCGGGCAGTGAACGCTGTGAAAAAAAGCAAAAATTATATGAAAGTGCTCCTATCAGCCATACTACCTGGAAGCCTTACACCATAAGGTTTAAACCTAAAAAAGATATCGATTTTATCATCATCGAGGCTTATTACAATCCAAATCTATCTTATACTTATAATGGTAATATCATGATCGACGATATTTCTCCAATCATCACTTGTGATAAAGCTGAGCTAATCGCCCGCAAATAGCCTTGAGAAATCACCAATATTCAAATTGGGAAGCGTTAAAATTCTATAACTATTGCAATAATATTTGTTAAGGTCAAAGTATCTTAACAGAACACCTTCTTGCAACATATATAACTGATCATCATATATTTAGAGCTTGCTTCTTACAATAAAATATCATCTTCGTGTTGATCTGGGTTTTGAATTTATGATTTCGAATGAGATGATTTATTAGTTTTTAACATATGTCTGGGGGTTTTGGTATTAAATTTGAACTGACAATTATAAATAATCCCTCATGATCGTATTCAGTATTTCAATGATCGCTGTCTTACTTTATATAAGTAGTCAGATCGCAAAACCCAAGCCTTACAAAGGCCAGTACCTGTAAGTCGTCGATTTTATTCGATAACCCATGGATGCATAAAGGGTTCGATTTAGAAATCGAACCCTTTATTGTTTTATTCTAACCATGTTAGTCAGACAAGATCTATATTATTTTGAAGCCCGCACCACTAAGTTTTTAAATTCAGCCGGCTGATCTCCAGTACACCACAAGCCGAATTTTCCATGTATGATGATGGCGAGCCGACTCACTTCTAAAGATGGTAAAGCATTATTATTGACGAATACCTGGACCTTCTTTTCTCCAATTATGACTTTGGCATGTACCCAAGATTCTGCTGGCGGGGCTGGAATAATCTTGTTTTCATAAGTCTCAGGAAAATTACTTCTGAGTACATGCCATGGATAAACTGGTTCAAAAGTGTATTGTAGCGAGTGCGTAATGCGCTCAGGGTTATTAAAATTAAAAGGTCTGAAATAGATGAGTTCCATCACCTGAGTATTCCTATATGTTTCTTTCGATTGGATATTAAAGGCTAAACCTAAAAAACTGTGCTGAAACACATCCCGACCTCTTAAGTCAAATTCAATCTCCCCGGTAGAAAATTCCTTGCCATTATATACCATTAAACAGCTCCCATCACTTTGCAAAGTGACCATTCCGTTTTCTATTTTCACTTGAGCACTATCGTATGACCAAAGGTCTTTTGTATTAAAGTCAGTAGGTAAATTCTGGGCCAAGCCTTCAGAAGATAGAAAAAGGAAGCAGGCCAATAAGGAAATAGCGTTTTTCATGATACAATTTTTATGGATAATGTTGTAAATATGCAAACAATATTGCTCACTACCCTTTCCAAATCTTATTCAATCCTGTTCATTTATATGCCAAGTTTAAAACTAATAATGCGCATAAAATTTAGATCATATTTTTAACAAGCACAATCGGGGCCGCAAGGAGCATTTTTAATACTTTCCTGTACAATGCCTGTGGATACCTCCAGAGAAGAGGCTTCTCTTATCCCTTGAATGATCACATTGATCGTACAGGTACCACCAAGCTTTTCGTCGTGGATTACTATTTTCCTACAGGATCCCTCTGTCAAACCCAAAAGAGGCTTTTCCAACTCAGGATGTATGACACCTGTCCCATGTATATATTCTACTGGGGGACCATTTAATTGATCTATGAGTACTTTTCCTGAGTCATCAGTCATCTTGTATCTTAAAGTGACTACCCGATTATTTTCTATTTTCAACATCATGATTTATTTAAAGGAAGTACTTTTCCAGATACCAAAGTCTTTTGTACATCCAGTGTGCCATATACCCAGTGCAAATACGGTTTGCCAGCACGCAGGCTCACGTTTCCAAATCCAGTGGCAGTAGATAGAAAACTGGTAAAATCGCCAATTTTAGAATCTACAAACAAAGTTTTATCTACTGCATCATATCGCACGCCGGTGAGTGCTTGCAGGTAACCATAACTAGAGAGCGCCCTGGCATACCAATGCCCACATTCATATTCGTTGAAAGGATTGCGCACTTTACCATCATATCGATTACGGGATGCTCTGACGATCTCAAGTCCTTTCTTCACTTCACCGACTTTCATGAGATGTGACGCCACCTGGTGTTCTATACCGGTCCATACCTCATCACTGTACACAAAAGGTAACGACAGTTTTCCTCCTTTCGGCCAGGTGCATAATAACAGGCCTCCTTCATTGCCCAAAGCAAAGGACGGCCGTTGAGGATTGGCATGATCACTCAGATTCAGTTTCAGATTGTAGCGATGTACTGAGGTAAGATGATTTTTGATTTTCTCCGCATCGACTATATCTTCTATTCCACACATAGTTGATATCCAACTGCCCAGAACTCCATCAGAAAGGCATCCGGCACCATATTGATATTTTGGCCCTTCTTTTTCCAATAATTTTTTTGCTTCGTCAGAATACGCTCCGCTAAAAGATTGTACAGTAGTAGGATCTTTTGCATTCAATCCTTTAAATATTATTTTCTGGATAAAATATTCTCCGTTGTAAAGTTCTTGTTCCAGGTAGACTTTGCCTTTGTCCAATAAAGTTTGATACAAGGAGATTTCATGCCCTAAATAACTTCCCATCGCAATGAATGCTTGCAAGGCCCCTACATAAAAGGTGGTATGCATGCCATCAGGCCCCCAAAATTCAATGTCATAAGTATTGTGATGGGGTTCTTCGATGATACCTTTTCCAGCTGGATCCCAGGTCCTGATGCAATAATCCAGGCTGGTTTTTACCATGGGATACATTTTAGCCAACCACGATTTATCTCCATATATTCTCCATTCTCTGTACACTTTCATTATACCGCCCAACTGACCATCTGCGGCAGCATGAAAATCATGGCTAGCCGGTTTTATTGGAATGATTGCTCTAAAATTTTGGTGACCTTGCTCATCCTGGTTTTCACAAAACTCTGTATGCCTAAGACTTCTCTCCAGGTGCGGAAACAAATGCGGGATAGCTTGCGCATAATTCCACACATGCGTGCAAGAGCCATGACAGCAACCACTGCTATCCCCACATCCTTCAAAACTCCAGAGGCGACCATCATACTGTCGCATAACAGTAGGTGATTTCAATATAGTAAGATTGCATGCCACTGCTTCGATCACTTCAGGAGGAAGCGTACTTGCATAAAAAGCATCCTTAAATAAAACAGACTTTTCCCGAAGCACTTTATAATTAGACTTCCAAAATGCCAGCACCTCATCGATGGAAGCAAACCGACTGCTATACCATGGTTTATAATACTTTCCATCGTATTCTTTGTCAGTAGACGACTCCAGCAGGATATCTGATGGGGCATTGCAGAAACCACTGGCAGGATTACAGTTTTCTATCCGTATACCCATTTTGCCATAGGTCTCCATCGTATCAGGAGAATACCATGCCAGTTGAACAGTGATTGTTTTGGATTTGCCCACCGGCAACAAAAAAGGCAGATACAAGGAAGCACCTGGAGCGTCTTTGTCTACGGGCTCAGAAGATTTTATTTGTGCATCTTTGACAGCGTTCCAGGCCATGGTGAGGGGGTCCCACCACCCTCCTCTAAACCAACAATGATCGACTAGGGTGCCAGGGTCATCCACACAAAAAGCCATTTGTGTAGCAAAGGGTTTTTCTGCAGTCCCTTCTTCAGATAAAATAAATCCATGCTCCGTTGATTTGATAGAATTTTTACCATCAGCTAATTTTAAAAAATTTTTGGTGTTTAATGAAAATACTGCATCCATTGCCGCAGATCCGGTATTGGTAAATTGATATTCCAGAGCAGCCACCGGCAGGCTTGAATGATATTCATCAGTAGGTATAAAAGGGCTCCAACCCGTCACTTTTATCTTCATTGGAATCTCGGGATCCTGCAGCTCAAGAAAACTAAAAGGGAACCTGGTCAGAAATGAGGCGTTACTAAATCTAGGTAGCCCTGTGGTGGCTCCTCCAAGTCCATTGCCAGATTCTTTGAGTCCAAATTTTTTCCAATCAGGCACAGGTCCTTCGATTACTTTGGAAATAATATTATTCCCTTTGATGGCTATGGCTGCAAAAATACCTGGCTCATTAAAAATATCAGGTCGATTCCTTATCGAGATATGGGAGAGTGCACCAGTACCTTCCATACAAATCATCCCTGCCCCTATACCTCCCATAGGAAAAGCTATTCTATCCAAATTTTCGTTGGAGTAAGCTTCATTATATTTTCGCTTATCCTGCTTCACTTTCACTTTTGTATCTGCATTCTCCGAAAGAAGCTGGTTCTCAGATATTGCTGCTGTGGACAGGATGGCGGCGGATGCCCCACCGAGACTGATATTCTTTAGAAATGTTCGGCGGCCTTTATTTTTTTTCATAATCCTATTTTAATTGCAGCTATTAAGATAAATACATAAGTTGAGTTCGAACAAAAATTTACTCTAATTTTGCCGCTCTATCATGGTGACAGTAGAAATATGTGCTCAATCTTATCAAGCAGCGATCAACGCTTACGAAGGGGGAGCACACAGGATCGAATTATGCAGAAAGCTCCCTGGCGGTGGCCTCACTCCATCGATCACTGTAATCAGGCAGGTTTGCCAGGAAATCAATATCCCTGTATATGTATTAATCCGACCACGGGAAGGTGACTTTGTATTCAATGCACAAGAAATAAACGCTATGCAACTCGATATTGCAAAATGCCTTGACGCAGGCGCTTCGGGTATAGTATGCGGAGTACTCGATGCCTCTGATAGTATAAATGTAGCTGGTTTATCGCTCCTGGTGGCGGCATGCCAGGGAATGCCTTTTACTTTTCATCGTGCCTTTGAGCAAATTAAGGATCAGGATATAGCTATCCAACAAATGATGAGTTTGGGTGGTGTCCATCGAATATTGACCGGAGGCAAAACCGGCAATGCCTATCAATGCAGAAAGGAACTTAAAGAGTTAAACTTCCGATTGGGTGACCAGATCATATTACTGGCCGGCAGCGGCGTAACCAGTGCAAATGCTTCTTCGATAGTCAATGAAACCGGTGTCACAGAAATCCATGCTTCTGCAAAATATACCACCACTGATGACTGGAACAAGGCCATCAATCCATATGACAGCGATCCTCAGGAAGTGAGGCGAATTGTGGCAGCTGTCAAATAAAGCTAAAAATACTTAGATGCCTACCCAGGCCTACAACCTGTTTTAATTGAGCTTATAATCAAAACCCATTGACTGAAACTCAGCTAATAAATGATGATTTACTTCTACCTTGTATTCATTGGATAGTAGGTACAAGTAGTTTTGAGAAACCATGTCGTGCAAGACAATACGCAAGGCAGAATTGCCTCGCTGTGATTCAATAAGTTCTTTCAATTTAGCAATCTTTTTTTCGTCAATAGTTTGAACGGGCACTTTGACCATGATACCTTCTGAGACCGTAGATCCGGCACTAGCCAATTGTTGAACTGATTGAAGTTTAAACCGGGTGGCTCCATCCTGGAAAGATCTATTAGTGGCTTTGATATAAACCATTTGTCCGATTTCCAGACGATTTTTAAAATCAAGATATTCTTCGCTGAACAAAGGAAATTCAAAACTTCCAAAGTAGTCTTCAATTACAAAATTGCCATATCCTGTACCTTTCTTGCTGATTTTATGTTCAGCCTTAGTTACAATACCAGCCAATTTCAAAGGAGTATCTTTAAAATTAGGCACATTGGCCATGGTACAAGTAGTAAAGTTTTCTAACACAAATTTGTATTCGTCCAGTGGATGTGCAGATATAAAAATGCCCAGGATATCTTTTTCTTTATTGAGTCGTTCGATCAAGCTCCATGGAGGGCATACCGGGAATGCCGGTTCAGGCATTTCCATATCCCGATCCATGCTAAACAAAGACATTTCATTTTTTGATTTCATCTCCTGCCATTGAGCACCCAGACGAAGGGCATGTTCGATATAACTTTCATATTGACCACTTGGAGCAAAATACTGCGAACGGTCGACTTGAGGATGGAGAGAATCTAATCCACCTCCTAAGACCAATGCTTCCAGGCTTTTTTTATTGATAGACCTAAGATTAAGCCTGGATGTAATATTGAAGATATTGGTGAAAGGGCCAGAAGCTTTCCGTTCGCTGAGTATATCTTGAACAGGACCCTTTCCTACTCCCTTTAGGGCTGACATACCAAATCTAATCCTATTTTCTTTGGTCACCGTAAAATTGAGACCACTTTCATTGATGTCAGGGCCTAATACTTGTATTCCCATGCGCTTAGCTTCCTGCAGGTAAAACTCCAGCTTGGTGATATCATTTTTGTTGTGTGTAAGCACCGCTGACATAAATTGCAGCGGATAATGCGCCTTGAGATAAGCTGTCTGAAAAGCTAGTATGGAATAGGCGGCCGCATGACTTCTGTTGAAGCCATAATCTGCAAATCGGGCCATTAATTCAAATATTTCTTCGGCTTTCGATTCGTCCACACCTTGTTTCATGGCACCTTCCACGAATAATAATCTGTGCCGTTGCATCTCTTCATGTTTCTTTTTACCCATCGCCCTGCGCAACATATCCGCACTGGCCAAGGTATATCCTGCCATGATCTGAGCAGTCTGCATGATCTGCTCCTGATAGACCAGGATGCCATAAGTAGGCTTGAGCAATTCCTCTAATTTGGGATGAGGATATTCTACTTTTTCCAGGCCCATTTTCCTTTTGATAAAGGATGGAATATTGTCCATCGGACCAGGTCGGTATAAAGCATTCATAGCGACCAAATCTTCTATATTCTCAGGTTTGAGATCCCGCAAATATTTTTGCATGCCATCTGATTCAAACTGGAATATACCCACCATCTCCCCTTTCTGAAATAAATCAAAAGTCAGGTCATCTTCTAGCGGAATTGTATCCAGGTCCAACTGCTCACCAGTAGAGTCTTCAATCAAGTTGAGGGTATCATTCAATATCGAAAGTGTACGGAGCCCCAGAAAGTCCATCTTGAGCATTCCAGCTTCCTCTACCAGGGACCCCTCAAATTGGGTTACCAATAATTGGGTTTCTTTAGAGGTACAGACGGGGATGATTTTATCAATGGGATCAGGCGCGATGATGATACCTGCTGCATGAATACCTGTATTACGAACAGATCCTTCTAATCTTTCTGCCAGTGAAAGGATCTCAGCAGCATGGTCCTTACCGCCTTTTATGTCACGCAGTTTGATGATCTGACTCATTTCATCGGATGAAAATTCATTTTTTAAAACCTCCAATTCTTTGTTTAAAATATCGGCCAGTTGAGTCTTTGGTTTGAGTGGTACTAGTTTTGCTATATAATCCACTTCAGACAAAGGATGTTCCAGTACCCGCCCAACATCGCGAATAGCAGATTTAGCTGCCATAGTACTGAAAGTCACTATTTGGGCTACTTGTTCCTTACCATACTTCTCTACTACATAATCTATCACTTTTTGCCTGCCATCATCGTCAAAATCAATATCCATATCAGGCATAGATACCCTTTGAGGATTAAGAAATCTTTCAAAAAGCAAATTGTATCTGATTGGATCCAGACCGGTGATCGACAGACAATAAGCTACTGCTGATCCTGCTGCGCTTCCCCTACCTGGACCTACCCTGACTTCAAGTTTTCTAGCTTCTTTGATAAAATCCTGCACAATCAAAAAATAACCTGAAAACTTCATTTCAATTATCACCTTCAGCTCATATTCAAGACGGTCGACCACGATTTGCGTCAATTCTCCATATCGGGATCTGGCCCCTTCATAAACTAAGTGTCTCAGATATTCTGCCTGGTTGCCAAATTGAGCAGGAATAGGAAAGTTAGGCAACATGATATCTCTCTTCAACTTAGGGGTCTCCACTTTTGAAAAAATCTCCAAAGTATTATCCAAAGCATAAGGCAAGTCAGCAAATATGGTCCTCATCTCTGCTTGTGTCTTAAGGTAAAACTCTTTGTTGGGGAATTTAAACCGATCAATCTCAGCAAGTTTTGAGTTGGTATTTACGCAAAGCAGTATATCATGAGGTTCCCAATCATCTTTCTCAAGATAATGAACATCATTGGTCGCTATGACTTTGACATTGTATTTTTTAGCAAACTGGACAAGAATTTTATTGACATCCTCCTGGCTAAGTCCGCTGTTCTCCAGATTCGTCAGTCCATGACGCTGCAGTTCAATATAAAAATCTTCCCCGAGCAGATCTTTCCACCATTTGACTAGTTTCTCCGCTTCCTCTAATTTGCCAGCGATGATATGCTGAGGTATCTCGGCACCTAAGCAACAAGAAGTAGCGATCAATCCTTCGTGATATTTGAGTATCAGTTCTTTATCAATCCGCGGATACTTGCCATACAAACCCTGGATATACCCCAGAGAGCACAACTTGGATAAATTTTGATACCCTGTAGGATTTTTGGCTAAAAGAAGTTGATGGTAGCGTTCATCTTTTTCGCCCTTATTTTTCGAAAAGGCCTGCTTGTGGCGATCATCCACCATGTAAAACTCACATCCGACGATAGCTTTGAGACCTTTTTTGTTGGCTTCATTGACAAAATTAAAGACACCAAACATATTGCCGTGATCCGTAATGGCAATACCTTTCTGGCCATCCAACTTTACTTTTTCCATCATATCGGCGATATCACAAGCACCATCGAGCAAGGAATATTGAGTGTGACAGTGTAAATGAATCATCTCAGGCATAGCGCTAATTTAGGCTGGAATTTGCAGATCATATTATATTATTACTATATATCGGTAAAATTTAATTCCTATGTGAAAAAACTTTATATTTGCGCCCTAAAATTAAGGGAAATACAAAAAATAATTTATTTTCTATGTTTTGAAAATCAATGACTTATGGCTACAAAATCCACAAAGAAGGCAAACACTAAAAAACCTGTAACTAAGCCGATCTCAAAGAAGGTTGTAAAAGTATCCAGCGCTAAAGCAACTAGACCTGCATCAAAACCTTCTAAAAAATCAAGTCCGAAGCCGCTAGCCAAAAAAGCTGCCTTAAAGCCAGCTACCAAATCAAAATTGAGTGCTAAAGTGATCTCAAAACCGACGAGTGCGAAAAAGAATAAACCTGCCACCGCCCCTATAAAATCTTCCGGCAAATCAGCGCCTTCTAAAAAGCCAGTCATCACCGTAAAATCAAAGGCGGTATCCAATGCAAAAATCAAATCTATCCCAACAAAAAAAGCAGCCGTCCCTGCAGTCAGTACTAAAGTTATAAAGCCCAGACAAAACCCTAAACCAGCATCAGCACCAACCATCACTGTCCCTGTTGCTAAACCAGAAAATAAGAAACCAGTGAATAAACCTTTATTAAAAAATGAAGCCCCCCCAGCTACTACAAATGGTAAAACGAGATACAATGATCAAGATCTGGTCGAATTCAAAAAGGTCATTGATGATAAACTAGATCACGCACGCAAAGAATTGACCTATCTACAGGAACAGATAGTGGAAATGAATGAAAACAATGCCGACATTCAGGGCAGCGATTGGTTTGATGACAGCAGCATTCACGCCGAAGTAGAGCTATTAAACAATATGGCTATCCGTCAAAGACAGTTTATTCAAAACCTTGAGAATGCTTTGATTAGGATTGAAAATAAATCCTATGGTATTTGTACGATCACTGGTACGTTAATAGACAAAAAAAGACTGATGCTTGTACCCCATGCCACCAAAAGCATAGAAGCCAAACATATAGAACAAGCCACGATGGTACCGGTACTCAACCAGGTCGCTCCTGACGAACGTGTACTTCGTAGATCTGCCGAAGGCAAAGCAGCCAAAAAAGCTGGAAGTAAAAAGGCAAAAGGTAAGTCATCACGGGATTATGATGAAGAGGATGGAGACGAAACAGTAGAATCTAATAGTGAAGACTTAGATATCGGCTTTGCAGGCGGTGATGATTAATAGTTCACTCACAATATGTTCAGCTGGTGAATCGTTTTTGTTAATTAATAAAGAACGGTAATAGTATTTTGGTAAGATCTTCGTTGATCGCCATCCACTAAAAGGACTATCCGATATAGATAAACACCTGATTCTATTGCGGTGCCATGCTCTGTACCATCCCACCAATCTGATGCTGAGTCGATAGAGAAATCTTTGGCCTCAAAGATCAATCCTCCCCAACGATTGTAAATCTGGTATACTTGGACAATAGCATCACCCGGGTAGTAAATCTTAAATAAATCATTTTTCCCATCATGGTTGGGAGTAAATACATTGGGTATAAAGGCCTCACACGTTTCTTCTGTAACAGTAAAAGCAGTATCCGTCGTGCAAAACCCACTTTGAACAGTGAGCAGATGACGACCCTTTTTAAGATCATTAAAAATAGTTGAAAACTGAGGTGAAGTATGGTCCAGACTAAAACTCCATGACGCTGTAAGATCCTCTGGTCTTATTTCTACTGATGCATTGTCCTGATGGCACGTAGCATTTTTGACTTTTAAAGAAAACCGAAGTATTGGATCTGGAAAATCGAGATTAAAAGAAGTGCTGTCAAAACAACCCATTGAGTCACTCACCCTGACCAAATGATGTCCTGGCATCACTTGGAGCAGATCGGCATTTGATTGAGGCGGGGCATTATCAAGGCTGTAAGAGTAGTCTTGGGTCGAGGAAGAAGTGATTATGCCTACCTGACCCAATTCAGTGCAGGTTGGCTGCGAAATATTAAGGTTCGTTATTTCTGGTCCGTCTGCCCTTTTTACTTTCATTGAAACCGAATCGACGCAATTTTGGCCGTCTTTGGCATACGCGATGTACTGGCCGGGCATCAAAGAATTAAAGGCTCGACTGTT
Source organism: Saprospiraceae bacterium (assembly GCA_016709995.1). NCBI lineage: Bacteria > Pseudomonadati > Bacteroidota > Saprospiria > Saprospirales > Saprospiraceae > Saprospiraceae bacterium. Next base: position 574,731 of record JADJLQ010000001.1, on the reverse strand, counting down.
CGTATAACTGAGCCTATCCAGGGAATATAAGAGTGCCCCCATACCTCCGGAAGCGTGGATCCGTATGCTGCCATTATTTGCATTACAATTGGCTGGGGATGAAAACAGGGAATCAATATGAGGCGGGCTATACTGAATAAAATCGTATTGACTAGCAACCCCAACTGCCGCCTTGGACAAATGACATTCCCAAGGAACATTCAATCCATCAAAAGGAATGGCCAATAAACTGTCAGGTCTCAAACCAATGAGCTGTACACCGGCACAAGGATCTGGGCCCTTCGGTAAATAAAACAAATCCTGAACCAGGATTTTATAATTGCCGGGGACCACTAAGGTGTTTTTGCTAAAATCACTATAATTTATTTTGACCACCGTTCTGTTGGTATTAAAAATCCATAAAGTGTCATCAATAAATGTTATGGCACCGGTAGGTTCGTATCCAAGATCACCAAGATATTTTTCCCTTAAAGAAATAAGATCAAGACTATAGGTAAAACCTTCTGAACCAGTCACATACAGGACTCCATCGACACTGAATTTCATTCCTCTAAATGATTGGAGATTAAGAAAAGAATAAAGGAGGGTGCTTTTGCCAGAAGTGGTGTCTATAAAATAAAGCTTTCCATCAGTCGTCAATCCATATAAATCACCCATTTTATCGTAGGTAATATCAGCCAACTGACCAGGAATGTTCAACGAAAACAACAAAGTGGTTTCGCATGAAGTGTAATCAAACCTATAGATAGCATTGTGTTTATCCGCGATCAGAACAGACTGTGAATACATCACATAAGGTAAAATCTTAAATGCCAATATACTTACACATCTGAACAATCTAAGATGAAGGCTCATGTTTTAAAGAAAACGCAGCTGGTATTGTTAATATTTCCTTTTGATAGAAATCAAGAAAATATAACCGATCCGAATTACGATGGGACTTTAAAAACGGTTTTATTTTTCCACCAGGCAAGTAAACTTATCCCCAATAGTGAAGCCACTGTATAATATACAAAAGTAGGTATCGGGACAGGATCCCCGGCAGCGTAGGAGTGCAGCCCGGACAAATAATAATTAACCCCAAAGTAGGTCATCATCACAGATGCCAAGCCAAATAAAGAAGCAATATTAAAGGCAAAATGCCCCCTCAGCCCAGGTATAAATCGCATATGTAAAATGAACGCATACACCAATATCGTCACTAAAGCCCAAGTCTCTTTGGCATCCCAACCCCAATACCTTCCCCATGATTCGTTTGCCCAGACACCGCCCAAATAGGTCCCGATACTTATGATGAATAATCCTGCAATCAAAGTCATCTCACTGGTCAGGGTCAGCTCAGAAATCGTTCTATTCAGTCGATCTTTGTTTTTGGCAGTGCCAAATATCATCAAGACCAGATTCAGAATGCCAATCAAAGCCCCGAGTGTGAGGAATCCATAACTCCCAGCTTCCATAGAAACATGTATGGTGAGCCAGTAGGATTTGAGCACAGGAACCAAGGGAGTTATCTCCGGATCCATCCAACTCAACCCAGCCACCATCAAAATAGTCGAAGCCAGAATAGCTCCAGCTGCCATTCCTCCTAAAGATTTTCGGGAAAACGCCAATGAAGAAAGCACCGTGGTAAAGGCAATATAAATCATGGATTCGTAACCATTGCTCCAGGGCGCTCTACCTGACACATACCATCTGAGACCCAAACCAATCGTGTGAAATAAAAAGGCAATTCCCATACCGGAACTTGCCAGTAAAAGCGGCCATTTCATAGACCAGGAGGGGTTAAAAATGGTTACAAAGAACAATACCAAAATCAATAATCCTAACAATCCATAGTACATGCCCAATCTACTAAACACATTCATTTTATTGAGCAAAATCTCCAGTTTGACCTTGGTCGGATTCATCAAAACATGGCCTCCAAATTTTGATTGATATTTTCCGATTTCTGATAAAAGTTGATTGGATTCGTTCCAATTTTTCGAATTCATTGAATTTCTTACACTGGTGATATAGGGTATAAAATATTTGTCATTATACACCTGTGATACATTGATCCCATTGACTGCGTGAGGATCATTTGGAGATGTCCATGTATGATTGGCGTCTTCAGGAAGTGGAAACCATTGCATTAATCTACCCGTGTACACCATATTGCAGATATTGACCTTTTCATCCAACTTGATCAGTTCCTTTTCAAAAGTGCCTCTATCACGTGGTTCAAGATTATAGGCTTTCATCACGGCTTCCTGCAAAATATATTGAGGGTTAAAAAAATCATTGTAACTCAACATTTTACTAGAGTTATTCAATAATTTCTTCAAATCAGTGCTTTCTCCTACTTTGATCAAAGGCTGATCGGCCCATTCTTCAGGATAAGCCATCATGCCAAGGATGATTTGATCAGGGTTCTGTCCGAATAGAGATTCCTTTCGGGATATTTTTCTCAATATTTCACTGGACAAGCTATTCATCGGTTTAATACGACCATTTTGATCCTGCACCTGCAATCTACCGAACATCGCTGCATGGTCATTATCCATTGTATGTATAGCCGGCGTAATCACATTCGCAAATATGCTGGGGCTGAGAGCGAGCCATATCAGCAGGCTCAATGCTATTTTGCCGTGTTTGACAACCTCCTCTCGCATAGATTTTAATTTCTCAGATATCGACCTGAATCTGCTTTTACGGCTCAGCAACGTGAGTATCATACCTAAGGTTAATAAAAAATATCCGAGATAAGACACCCAGGTCCCAGGGGCATCATGATTGACGCTCAGGACCGTACCAAGCTCATCCTGATCAAAAGAAGATTGAAAAAAACGGTAACCTTGATGATCCAGCACGTGATTCATATAGATCCTTTGATCACGATTGACATTATTGACATTATCGATTAAGGTAACTTCGCTGGCATAAGAAGATGGACTATTAGTACCGGGATAACGGTCCAATATAAAATCATTCAGTTGAAGGTAAAACGGGACTTTGACTTCCTTCGATCCGTAAGCAATACCGATTTCACACTCCCCCACTTTCCTGTACTGATACTCCCCTAATTCCCCATGAATACCATAGGTTGATATAATGCCGCGGGATCCATTTACATCGATATCTAAATCAAGTAAAGCCAGGCTACCATTTTTCATTTTTGGAGAAGCTGAGGTATTGGCCAAAACAGCATTGGGTTTAAAATCACCAATGACAAAATTGAGACCTTGCAAGGTATACAAAGTCCTCACTAGCAATGGATTCAAAGCATTAGGGCCCAGCCGGTCGGTTTTTTGGATCGCCATTTGAAATTGGGTTATCGAATCAGGCGTCTGAATCAACAAATGCTGATCTTGGTATAGAAAATTGATCGCAGTCGGAATGATGCCGCCACCAAAATTAAAGACAGCTTCATGGATCAGCTTGGATTCCCCCTGTTTTAAATAATACTCTTCTCTACCATCACCGCCAGATATTACGACCTTAATTACCGGAGTGCCTGTTGGATCGTCGACCAGGGAAGTTGCTGGATTTGGCGTGAATTTTTTCAAATCGACCTGGATCAACTGACTGCCGATCTGGTAGGATTTGTCGAATTTGTTTTTGCCCAAAGAAGCAAAATAAACTGGTTCATCAAAGCTATAAGATTTTCCAGAAGGAGTCCGCACTTTAAACTTGAGATAGGTTTCGTTAGAGATGATAACATTGGATCGTGCTCCTTCGCGAATATGCATTCTTCCTTCAGTTCCAAAATAGCGAGTAATGCCAGCCCCAATAAGAATAATTAATATCGAAGCATGAAACAATAAGATCGCCCATTTTTTTTGTCTGATCATTTTAAAGCGAAAAATATTGATCAGTATGCTCATCCCAAACAGCACCAATAGTAACTCAAACCAGGCAGATCTGAATATCACTTTTTGTGCTGCACTGGTGCCAAAATCGTTTTCAACAAAAGTGGCCACACCTATGGAGATGGCAAATAAAAGGATGTATAGGCCACTAGCCCTGGTAGAAAATAATTTATCAAAAAAATTTTTAATCATTGTTTTTGGGGTAACTCCGGTAATTTATTTCAATTTACTTTCTTCCAGAATAACATCATATTTATATCCTGCTCCAAAATCTTTATTTAAAGCCAGCTTCCCCTCAAAGATTACAATATCCCCGAGCTGAACTTCATCCAACGTAGTGATCGTAAGGTCATATTTTTGACCGTCTTTGTTGGTGGTATTGTCTTGAATATGAAGCCAGTTTTTGTTTAAAATCATCCGATTGAGCTTGACACATTGCCCCTGGACTTTGATGGTTTTACCCTCAAATTTTTCTGGATTTTTAAACAATTCAGCTAAAGTAGTCACACCAGGGGCAGTTTCGATCTTGACTTCTTTTATTTTTATACCATCACCAGCTATCGGTGCAGTAGTGCTAGCCGCCGGTGTATTAACTGCTAAAGGATTTTCGCTCAGGCCAGGTGAGATCATCACGGTTTCAAATTTTTCACTAAACTGTAAAACTTCAGGATTGGCCATGATAATACCTCCGCGAAAATAATAGGTACTGCCCTTCTTTATCTCCTTGTCCAATGGAATAGCTACACAAAAGGACTTTGTGCCCTCCAAAACCTGTACATAAGTATACTTTGCCGTGTGTTGAACATCGATGGATTTTACTTCATGAAGGTCCATTGGAGTTGAAGCTGGAGTGCTAGATGCTTCCATTCCCACAGATTCCGGAGTATCCTCTTGTATGATGGTAGGTTTAGCCTTACAGGACGCTAGGAGAAGCACAATTATGCTTAAATAATAAATAATTTTGGTTGACATAAGTAATAGTTACGAATTAATAAATATTTGTCCTTTAAATTAAAATCTCTTCATCAAATTACAATATAAAGAATAATACTGCCTGCTGGCATCAAAGGTACCTTCTCCATGAAGGCTAAAGGATATTTTTTTCATTATTCTCATATTTAGCCCCATTTCAGCGATTCGCTGATTTAATGGCACCTCTGTATTGCCATATTGATAATGCACCTGGCGATAGGAAGATTCCAGCGACCATTTGTCCTGGTTAAAACTTTTATTGAGTCGTATACCAGCTAAAGTACCTGACAAATAATCCGTGCTTAAATAAGTACCAGAAAGCGATATATTCATTTGTATTCCTGGTATGTTATAATATGATAAGTAAATATCCGCATTTCTCGAAGGATCCTTTTTGTCTGCTTGAAATCTGTATCCCCCATTTATTCCAAGGCTCACGTTTTTTAATGGATCTATATTGATACCAAATCTCAATCCCTGGCGCACCTCTTGCTCTATGATTTGATCAATATAGTTTTTAAAAGACTCGAAATAAATAACGTTTTTCAATGCATCATAGGAAGAGTTTATTGAAAACTGCTTATTTATTTTGTAACGCAAAGATAAAAATATACTCGATGGAGAAAAAGTAGTGGATACTGTATTATTAACTTTTTTAAATAAATCGATTTCCATGGATGAAAACAACATAAGATTTTTGATCAACGTATTGGTATGTTGCAAGTAGGTAAATCTTCGATCAGTTTTAAAGTCATTTTTTTGTTCAAAAAAAGCGATGGTGCTGTTTATATCACCCCCTTTTTTATTTCTCCAGTTGTGACCTGCAAAAAGGCCAGCCTGCAGCAGCTTGAGATTAATTCCATAGTCTGTATAGTCTGGCCTGGAACCTAGGATGGCCCCATAAATCATATTTTTAACCTTTTTCTCATACTGTAATCCATCAACTGCCCCTAAATTGGAGACATTCAGATTGACTTTTCTACCAACAGCAAACATCACATTTTCCTTCGGATTATATTTCAATGCCAGGTTATAAATTTTAAGAGCCCCAAACAAATTATTCGTCACCTCCTGCCAATCACCGATTTTGTGTCTAAATGAAATGTAGGACTCCCCTCCCCATTTTGAGCCATTAATACTTCTGGCATTTAGAACCAAAGTATACCTCAGCCTGGTATCAATCTGATCATGACCAGATGATTTGGAAGAATAGGATGAGGCAGTCAATCTGCCGGTCACATTCTGTAGTTTTCGCAAAGATTTGGGCTTCGGTTTTTCGCTAATCAATTGATTTTGAGTATTTACACTAACTGAAAGCGAATCTGATTTAGAATCATTCTTTTGAATTTGTATCAAAACTCTTGCCACCAAAGAATCTCCAATATTTAATGTCTCTTTTGTAATTTTTTTACCCACACATGAAGTTGAAGACATATGATGAATCTCTAATGCCGGCTCCAGTTTGTCAAGCATTAAATAGAGTGTATCGCCCACCTTTATAAATTCTGTAGTCTGATATTTTACGTAATAATTGATGGAACTTTTGAATGTGATCTTACCTATTCTGGAAGTCAAGGTGTCCTGCCCAATTAACCAATTGGGTTGAGCTATTAATATGATTGAAAATATCCAATATCTCACTGAGCTATACTTTTTTGTGACAGTCAAAACAAGAAGTTGGAGAATAAATATAATTCTTCACTCCTTTGTGATCATTGTCTACTTTTGTTTTGCTGTTATGTTCGTGACAGTTGGTACAACTAAAAACGGAAAAGTTACTAGCACTGGTATGGCACTCTGAACATTGTGACCATTTTTGACGGTGTTTACCACTATATATTCTAAAATACTGTGCATCATGATTAAAAGTAGAGGGTGTCCAGGCAGATTGACTGTGACAGCTTTCACAGGTAACCGGGAAATTGGCTGTTTTATGATTTGGATTAGTAGTCGTGTTATAGTCAGTTGTATGGCAACCTATGCATGTTTTCGGGGTAGTACCATTATATATTCCTTTGTGGCAGGTTGCACAATTATTAGCTATCGTGGCATGAGCGCCAGATAAAGCATAATACTGATTGTGCACTGGGAACGAAGCAGGGGCCCATCCCGGCGCGGTAGTATGACAACTTGCGCAGTCTGTGGACAAGGCCAGGGTCTTATGATTCGGATTGGTCGCTGTATTAAAATCTTTTGTATGACAATCCACACACTTGGTCGAAGTGCCCGTGTAGCCTTTACTATGACAATCTGTACAAGCCGCACTGAGATGCGCACCAGTTAAAGGGAATTTGGTCTTATTATGATCAAAAGCTGCTGGTACCCATGCAGCCTGACTGTGACACGATTCGCAGGCAGTTGGGAAGTTAGATGTCTTATGATTGGGGCTGGAAGTTGTGTTGTAGTCCGTAGCATGACAACCAAAACAAGTCTTCGGCGTAGTTCCATTGTACACCCCTTTGTGACAAGCCGCACAGTCATTGGCTATTGAGGTATGTGCTCCGGATATCACATAATATTGATTGTGATTGGCGAAGGTGGCCGGTGCCCAGCCTGGTACCGTTGTATGGCAGGATTCACAAGCAGTCGACAGACCTAGGGTCTTGTGATTTGGTTTGGTGGCTGTATTAAAATCTGCTGTATGACAATCCACACACTTGGTCGAGGTACCGGTATAGCCTTTAGTATGACAATCTGTACATGCAGCACTGATATGCGCTCCAGTCAACGGGAACTTGGTCTTATTATGATCAAAAGACGCTGGTACCCATGCTGCCTGACTATGACAGGATTCACAAGCTGTGGAGAAATTGGCTGTCTTATGATTTGGTTTTGTAGTTGTGTTGTAGTCCGTAGCATGACAACCAAAACAAGTCTTCGGCGTAGTTCCATTGTACACCCCTTTGTGACAAGCCGCACAGTCATTGGCTATTGAGGTATGTGCTCCGGATATCACATAATATTGATTGTGATTGGCGAAGGTGGCCGGTGCCCAGCCTGGTACCGTAGTATGGCAGGATTCACAAGCAGTCGACAGACCTAGGGTCTTGTGATTTGGTTTGGTGGCTGTATTAAAATCTGCTGTATGACAATCCACACACTTGGTCGAGGTACCGGTATAGCCTTTAGTATGACAATCTGTACATGCAGCACTGATATGCGCTCCAGTCAACGGGAACTTGGTCTTATTATGATCAAAAGACGCTGGTACCCATGCTGCCTGACTATGACAGGATTCACAAGCTGTGGAGAAATTGGCTGTCTTATGATTTGGTTTTGTAGTTGTGTTGTAGTCCGTAGCATGACAACCAAAACAAGTCTTCGGCGTGGTTCCATTGTACACCCCTTTGTGACAAGCCGCACAGTCATTTGCTATTGAGGTATGTGCTCCGGCTATCACATAATATTGATTGTGATTGGCGAAGGTGGCCGGTGCCCAGCCTGGTACCGTTGTATGGCAGGATTCACAAGCAGTCGACAGACCTAGGGTTTTGTGATTTGGTTTGGTTGCTGTATTAAAATCTGCTGTATGACAATCCACACACTTGGTAGAGGTACCGGTATAGCCTTTAGTATGACAATCTGTACATGCAGCACTGATATGCGCTCCAGTCAACGGGAACTTGGTCTTATTATGATCAAAAGACGCTGGTACCCATGCTGCCTGACTATGACAGGATTCACAAGCTGTGGAGAAATTGGCTGTCTTATGATTTGGTTTTGTAGTTGTGTTGTAGTCCGTAGCATGACAACCAAAACAAGTCTTCGGCGTAGTTCCATTGTACACCCCTTTGTGACAAGCCGCACAGTCATTTGCTATTGAGGTATGTGCGCCTGCTATCACATAATATTGATTGTGATTGGCGAAGGTGGCCGGTGCCCAGCCTGGTACCGTAGTATGGCAGGACTCACAAGCAGTCGACAGACCTAGGGTCTTGTGATTTGGTTTGGTGGCTGTATTAAAATCTGCTGTATGACAATCCACGCACTTGGTAGAGGTACCGGTATAGCCTTTAGTATGACAATCTGTACATGAAGCACTGATATGCGCTCCAGTCAACGGGAACTTGGTCTTATTATGATCAAAAGACGCTGGTACCCATGCTGCCTGACTATGACACGATTCGCAGGCTGTGGGGAAATTGGATGTCTTATGATTTGGTTTTGAAGTTGTGTTGTAGTCCGTAGCATGACAACCAAAACAAGTCTTCGGCGTGGTTCCATTGTACACCCCTTTGTGACAAGCCGCACAGTCATTTGCTATTGAGGTATGTGCTCCGGCTATCACATAATATTGATTGTGATTGGCGAAGGTGGCCGGTGCCCAGCCTGGTACCGTAGTATGGCAGGATTCACAAGCAGTCGACAGACCTAGGGTCTTGTGATTTGGTTTGGTGGCTGTATTAAAATCTGCTGTATGACAATCCACACACTTGGTAGAGGTACCGGTATAGCCTTTAGTATGACAATCTGTACATGCAGCACTGATATGCGCTCCAGTCAACGGGAACTTGGTCTTATTATGATCAAAAGACGCTGGTACCCATGCTGCCTGACTATGACAGGATTCACAAGCTGTGGAGAAATTGGCTGTCTTATGATTTGGTTTTGTAGTTGTGTTGTAGTCCGTAGCATGACAACCAAAACAAGTCTTCGGCGTAGTTCCATTGTACACCCCTTTGTGACAAGCTGCACAGTCATTGGCTATTGAGGTATGTGCTCCGGATATCACATAATATTGATTGTGATTGGCGAAGGTGGCCGGTGCCCAGCCTGGTACCGTTGTATGGCAGGACTCACAAGCAGTCGACAGACCTAGGGTCTTGTGATTTGGTTTGGTGGCTGTATTAAAATCTGCTGTATGACAATCCACACACTTGGTCGAGGTACCGGTATAGCCTTTAGTATGACAATCTGTACATGCAGCACTGATATGCGCTCCAGTCAACGGGAACTTGGTCTTATTATGATCAAAAGACGCTGGTACCCATGCTGCCTGACTATGACAGGATTCACAAGCTGTGGAAAAATTGGCTGTCTTATGATTTGGTTTTGTAGTTGTGTTGTAGTCTGTAGCATGACAACCAAAACAAGTCTTCGGCGTAGTTCCATTGTACACCCCTTTGTGACAAGCTGCACAGTCATTGGCTATTGAGGTATGTGCTCCGGATATCACATAATATTGATTGTGATTGGCGAAGGTGGCTGGTGCCCAGCCTGGTACCGTAGTATGGCAGGACTCACAATTGGAGGATAAGTTTAAGGTCTTATGATTTGGACTCACCGTACCGTTTAAGTCCTTCGTATGGCAATCCACACACGCAGTGGAAGTGCCTGCATAGCCTGCTGCATGGCATTCCAAACAAGCTACACCTGCGTGAGCCCCTGTCAGTGGGAACTTCGTTTTATTATGGTCAAAGTTTGCAGGTTGCCATGCGGTTTGGTTGTGGCAGGATTCACAGGAGGTCGAGAATTTTGATGTTACGTGGTTGGGATCTTTGGTCGAATTGTAGTTTGCAGCATGACAGCCAAAACAATCCTTCGGCGTACTTCCGTTATAGGTGCCATGATGACATGCTGCACAGTCATTGGCGATATTGGCATGTGATCCTTCCAATTTGTAGATCTGATTGTGGATTGGGAAACTTGCCGGAGACCACCCTGCCTGCGTACTATGGCAGCTCGCACAATTGGAGGATAAGTTTAAGGTCTTGTGATTTGGACTCACCGTACCGTTGAAGTCCTTCGTATGGCAATCCACACACGCCGTGGAGGTGCCTGCATAGCCTGCTGCATGGCATTCCAAACAAGCTACACCTGCGTGAGCTCCTGTCAGTGGGAACTTCGTTTTATTATGGTCAAAGTTTGCAGGTTGCCATGCGGTTTGGTTGTGGCAGGATTCACAGGAGGTCGAGAATTTTGATGTTACGTGGTTGGGATCTTTGGTCGAATTGTAGTTTGCAGCATGACAGCCAAAACAATCCTTCGGCGTACTTCCGTTATAGGTGCCATGATGACATGCTGCACAGTCATTGGCGATATTGGCATGTGATCCTTCCAATTTGTAGATCTGATTGTGGATTGGGAAACTTGCCGGAGACCACCCTGCCTGCGTACTATGGCAGCTCGCACAATCTGAGGATAAGTTTAAGGTCTTATGATTTGGACTCACCGTACCGTTGAAGTCCTTCGTATGGCAATCCACACATGCGGTGGAAGTGCCTGCATAGCCTGCTGCATGGCATTCCAAACAAGCTACACCTGCGTGAGCCCCTGTCAGTGGGAACTTCGTTTTATTATGGTCAAAGTTTGCAGGTTGCCATGCGGTTTGATTGTGGCAGGATTCACAGGAGGTCGAGAATTTTGATGTTACGTGGTTGGGATCTTTGGTCGAATTGTAGTTTGCAGCATGACAGCCAAAACAATCCTTCGGCGTACTTCCGTCATAGGTTCCATGATGGCAAGCTGCACAGTCATTGGCGATATTGGCATGTGATCCTTCCAATTTGTAGATCTGATTGTGGATTGGGAAACTTGCCGGAGACCACCCTGCCTGCGTACTATGGCAGCTCGCACAATTGGAGGATAAGTTTAAGGTCTTGTGATTTGGACTCACTGTACCGTTGAAGTCCTTCGTATGGCAATCCACACACGCCGTGGAGGTGCCTGCATAGCCTGCTGCATGGCATTCCAAACAAGCTACACCTGCGTGAGCTCCTGTCAGTGGGAACTTCGTTTTATTATGGTCAAAGTTTGCCGGTTGCCATGCGGTTTGATTGTGGCAGGATTCACAGGAGGTCGAGAATTTTGATGTTACGTGGTTGGGATCTTTGGTCGAATTGTAGTTTGCAGCATGACAGCCAAAACAATCCTTCGGCGTACTTCCGTCATAGGTTCCATGATGGCAAGCTGCACAGTCATTGGCGATATTGGCATGTGATCCTTCCAATTTGTAGATCTGATTGTGGATTGGGAAACTTGCCGGAGACCACCCTACCTGCGTACTATGGCAGCTCGCACAATCAGAGGATAAGTTTAAGGTCTTGTGATTAGGACTCACCGTACCGTTGAAGTCCTTCGTATGGCAATCCACACACGCAGTGGAAGTGCCTGCATAGCCTGCTGCATGGCATTCCAAACAAGCTACACCTGCGTGAGCCCCTGTCAGTGGGAACTTCGTTTTATTATGGTCAAAGTTTGCAGGTTGCCATGCGGTTTGATTGTGGCAGGATTCACAGGTGGTCGAGAATTTTGATGTTACGTGGTTGGGATCTTTGGTCGAATTGTAGTTTGCAGCATGACAGCCAAAACAATCCTTCGGCGTACTTCCGTCATAGGTTCCATGATGGCAAGCTGCACAGTCATTGGCGATATTGGCATGCGATCCTTCCAATTTGTAGATCTGATTGTGGATTGGGAAACTTGCCGGAGACCACCCTACCTGCGTACTATGGCAGCTCGCACAATCTGAGGATAAGTTTAAGGTCTTGTGATTAGGACTCACCGTACCGTTGAAGTCCTTCGTATGGCAATCCACACACGCAGTGGAAGTGCCTGCATAGCCTGCTGCATGGCATTCCAAACAAGCTACATCAACATGAGCTCCTGTTAGAGGAAATTTGGTTTTGTTGTGATCAAAAGTGGCTGACTGCCAGTTAGTTTGATCGTGACAAGCTTCACAAGCTGTTGGAAAATTGGATGTCTTATGGTTTGGATTGGTCGTCGACGCATAATTGTCAGCATGACAACCAAAACATGTCTTAGGCGTGCTGCCATCGTAAGTGCCATGGTGACAAGCTGCGCAGTCGTTGGCGATATTGGCATGGGCTTGCTCAAGTCTATATATCTCATTATGAACTGGAAAGCTAGCAGGTGACCATCCGGGCAAGGTTGAGTGACAACTTGCACAATCTGTAGAAAGATTTAATGAAGTGTGATTGGGGTTAGTGGTCTTGTTAAAATTATCCTGGTGACAGGACTTACAATCAGGAGAAGTAGATTGATATGAGCCTTGGATATGACACTGGGTGCATTCATTAATATCATGACCTTCTGTCAATGGGAAAAACTCATGATCAAAAGAAGCCGACCATGACTCAGCTTGTAAGTTGTGACACTGAAAGCAATCGGTGGAAAATCCTGCTAGTTGATGATCTACCTTGTCTTTGATCAAATAATCCTGTTGATGGCAATTGATACATGCAGTCCCTATTCTTTCAAACTTTAACGGAACTGAGGATTTATGACATTCAATACAGTCTGCATTGGCGTGGTTGCCTAATAGAGGAAATGAAACTAATTCATGCATCCTCAACTTATTTTCTACAACCCACGAATTGGTCGAATGACATCGTGCACAATCATTTCCCAGCGTCTGGCTATGCATGTCCTGATGGCAGGATATACAATTGGGGTCAGCTTCTGAAAACACCAGACTACTATGACATGACCGGCAATCAACAGTTTGGTGAATGCCGCTTAAACTAAATCGGGTAGAATCATGGTCAAATTGGATGGAATCTTTATTGACCAACCAGTTTGTAGCTGTATGACAACTACTACACTCCATCATAAAATCACTGCCATGAGGTGATTGAGCCATCATCAGGCTGCAACCAAAAAGAAATAATATTATAAATGGCAATCGATGCATTTAAAGCTTAGTAATTTATATTGAGTGCAATTAACTCCGTTTATTTCTATTTGTCTGTGACATTGATCACATGCCACATTTTTATGTGCTCCACTTAAAGAAAAAGCTGTTTGATCATGGTTAAATTGTGGAATTTTCCATTGCTCAAAGTCATGACATTGAGCACAATTGACCTTTCCTTGTTCATTAAATTGATCCTTGTGAACATCTTCGTGACAAGATATACATTCATTTGAGGCCAGGGCAAATACCTGTCCGAAAGGCTCCTTATTGGCTGATAAAAGGTGACAATCATTGCATTTAATGGAGGCGTGTTTCCCTTTTAATGCAAAGTCTGTAAGTGCATGATCAAATTCGACATCTTGCCAGGAAGCTTCCTCATGACAAGTCATACATTTTTTTTCAGGATAAAACTTGTTATCAAGCTTCCCATTATGCACATCCTCATGACAATCAATACATTGTGTTCCAATTCTTGCAAAAGTCCATTTGTCTTTTTTGAGATGACAGTCCACACAAGAAGTAGCCATGTGCGCCCCATTCAATGGAAAATCTGACTTGTCATGCTGATCCAGGCCATAAGTTGATTCTGAAAAATTCTGGACGGTATGACAGGCAGCACAATCCTGGTTCAGATTATTTTTTACAAACTGTCCTTTATGATAGTCCTCATGGCAATTCATACACTGTTCGTGTACTATTGGGTCAGTCATTTTAGAAATATGACATTTTTTACAATCAAGCAATTCATGTTTTCCTTCCAATCGATATTGGGTCAGGTCATGATCAAAATCAGTAGGTACTTCCTTCAGTTTAAAAGATTGTTCAGTGTGACATTGTACACAATTTTGGCCAAATTTATTTTCATGTATATCCTCATGACATTGAATACATCCTTCAATCTTGGTTTTAGAAAAATCCTGAAAAGCAGTGCTGAGGGCTTTTAACGAGTTCTTATGACAACTTGAGCAATCAATCAGTTTATGCTTGCCTTTGAGTGTATAGCCAGTAATCGAATGATTGAATTCAATGTGGCTATTGAGTATTGAAAACGACTGATCATTATGACAAGTGTTGCAGGATGGTCCAAATCTCTTTTTGTGCACATCCTCGTGGCAGGAACTACATTGGGAGAATTTTATTCCTGTAAAAACCTGGAATGGTTTTCCATCCTTTTCTTCCTTTTTATGACATGATTCACATTTTAGGTCTAAGTGTTTACCAGTCAACGGATAATCTGTATCCTTGTGTTTGAATCGACTTGCTGGGGCAAATTTTTCAGTAGTATGGCATTTATTACAGTCTCTGTCTAGCGTAGCGCGGTGTACATCTTCATGACAAATATTACATTGATCAGTCAAACCTAAATAAGTGAAATCCTTTGATCTTATTTTGGCATCAGATATATATTCCGATTTATGACAATTATTACAATCAGACGCTTCATGCTTACCGGTCAGCGGATACCCGGTAAGTTTATGATTAAACTGCTTTGCATCAAAACGAACTATTTCAAACTTGACCCCATGATGTTCGCTATGGCATGTAAAACAAGAGACCGCCTTGACCTCTGACGATGCGTGATAGCCTTTATTTTTATCTATTCTTGTCTTTAATTCCTGATGACAATCTAAACATTTTTGAGTAGAGACCTGTTTGCCTAATTCATGACATTGGGTGCAATTAGAAATACCTTCCAATTGGCTATGAGCAGCAGCTAATTTGCCAGGAGATATCTGTCCATACAGAATTGAAATACTCCAAAAAGTAAATAATCCAATCACCCAACCTCTTCTCTTATTCATCCGCCTTTTTTTTGGTGGGATAAAAGTGTGTGACCAAACCTTTTGGTAATCTCAACACCAATTTTCTCTAAAAACTGAGTAGGCAATTCTCCGCCAGCAAATATGTAAACCTGATCATTTTTGATCTTATCAACCACTTTGGAATTCGAATCTTCTATTTCAACATCTGAACTATTAATAGACAATACATTAGAGTTAAATCTGACATCCACTAATCCCGATTGAATGGCTTCTTGAATCTTTTGGTTATTTTTTACTTTCAACCGATTGAAAGTGGCACTTCGATAAGATAAGGTCACCGTATTTTGATCCGCCAACAACAGAGCTGATTCTATCGCTGAGTCACCGCCACCTACTACCAGGATATTTTTACCTTCTATAAGTTCAGGTTCAAGTAATCGGTAGGCTACTTTTTCGCGCTCTTCACCCTGGACATTGAGTTTGCGCGGCGAACCTCTTCTTCCAATTGCCAACAACACATGGCTGGATGTGAATACTGTACCATCGGATACTTTTATATAAAATCCATCTGATTTTTTTCAATTGATTCCACTTTAGTGTTTTCTCGAATGACAATATCATTGGAAGAAAGCACATTGCCCCATAAGTCTATCAATTGATCTTTGCTGGTTTCGAACAGTTTTATTTTTCCAAATAAGGGAAGATCCATTGGGGCAGTCATTACTATTTTGGATCTGGGAAAAGAATAAACTGTTCCCCCTACTGTATTTTGATCAAGCGTCAAAAATTTCAAACCATGTTTCTTTGAAGCCAAAGAGGCGGATATGCCGGTGGGTCCGGCTCCAACAATCACCAAATCATAGTCAGCGGTCTGATGGTTAGAAGATTTTGCTTTAATAATGTTTTCCACTGCTTGTTTGCCTTGCTCTACACTGTTTTTGATCAAACCCATTCCGCCCAACTCGCCTGCTATAAAAAGTCCTGGCACATTGGTCTCGAAATTTTGGTTGACATGAGGCAGATCTACACCTCTTTTCTCTGTGCCTATGACCAAGGAAATTGCCTGAACAGGACAGGCGTGAAAACATGCGCCATGACCGATACAAGATGATGCATTTACTATTGTCGCAATACCATCTTTGATACCGATCACATCATGTTCAGGACAGGCTGTCACACATGCACCACTTTGAATACAATTGTCCGGATTGATCACTGGATGCAATGAAACCGGCTCATGCATACCGTCTGCTTTTGCTTTCACTATCTTAGCTTCAGTGATTTTGGATCTTACCCTTAACTTTCTTAAATAAAAGTATATAATGACAATGCAAAAGATAAAAACCAATCCGTATATAATGACTTCTTCAGTGAACACTTCCATACCTTTCAATTAAAAAATCCACTTGTACCCAAAAGTGAGTGTGATAATAATGTGAACAATCATAATAACTAACATAATGAGCGCAAATGGCAGATGAACTACATGCCACGACCTGAATAGCATTTGCATCGAATGTAAATGATTGATTTTCCTTCGCAATTGAAATTCTGTTTTAATCAATTTCAAGATTCGATTCTGATCGACTTTGGGTATGCCGGAAGATCTAAATCCTAACTTAATTGAACGAAATTTTGTATAATCATTTTTGAAATCATTCCACAAACTGCTAATGAGTGATTTTGAATTTCCCACCTGCACGGTTTGAGTTTGCTGATTAAACAATGTATCCAACCCCATGTGTGTATGAGCACTCAAGGTCTCTAATTCTGAATGAACATTTTGTCTAATGGACATGACTTCTCCCAAGGTCAATTCCTGGCCCTGGATACTTCGTGGAATTTGATTGTAAATAAATCTACCTATGACCCCACTGGCAACTACAGCTACCATACTCCAAAAACTAATTGCTACTATACCCCCAAATTTAAATGCTGTATGAAACAATACCATGATAGGACCTATAGAGCATAAAAAAATGTGGAATTCAAGCCAGTTTTTTAAAGTTCCTACCCTCGAAAGGCTTCTCTTTCTTTTACGGATCATATAGGAGAATACGCCAACGATCATACACAAGCTACCTATGATGCCCAGACCATGCCCTAACAGCCCACTGGGCTTGAATATAGGGTGCAAAGTATGAAAAAAACGTTCTTCAATTGGTAGCGTATAATATGTCCATCCTGTATACACTAAAAAACAAAATGTCACCAAGGTGATTGATACCATACCATATATAAAAAATTTTCTTCCTAAAGTCATCATCCAACACCCCTATTTAAGCTATTAATTCTATTTGATTCCTATGCAATATGACTTTTCCTTGTTGCTCCATTTTCTTGAGTAATCTTGAGATCACCTCTCTTGAAGTGCTCATTTCATTGGCTATCTCCTGGTGTGAAATCTGTAACCGGACAGGCTGCTCGTTTTTTTTATGTGCCTGCAAATAATAATTTAGCCTTTCATCCATGCCTTTAAATATGATCAGATCCATCACCTTCGTCAATTGATGTATATGGTTGTGAAAATTTTTAATTACAAAATCATTCCAGCAAGGGTATTTTGTCATCCATTTTTGGATAGCCGTCAATGGTATCAGCCACATTTCTGTTTCTTCAATGGCCTTGACCATAATATTACATACAAATGAAGGTGCTTCAAAATAAAGGGTGTAGGCACAAGCCTGACCTGGAATCAGGTGGTATAAAAAAATTCATTGCCATCAAGGTCCTCTCTACAAATTTTTATTTTGCCTTTAGTTACGATGGCGACAGACCTGATAAATTGGCCGGTACTCAAAACTCTGTCTCCCGCCTCATGAAATGAACGAGTGCTAATTCGGGTCATTAAATTATACAGATCCTGATTAAACCCAGGAAAAAGTGACTTTCGATCATCCATTATAGGTATAAACTTTTTAAACTTTAATGATAAAAATACAGATAGACTATTGATAGTCAATCCATTATAAAAAACGTAGTCAGATTTTTATACATTTTTCCACCTCACAATTTGAAGTTGGAAAAATTCAATAAAATTATATCAAGTAGAAAAGTAGTCTGATTGACTAACCCTTTGGCGGATGCCACACAGCATTGGAGAATACCGCTGAGCCTGTATTAAAGTTATCCATATGAATGGATGTAAGGTATTCTGTCGGAACAGGTCCGTTGGTGAATACCCGTTTCACATTTTGAACAAAGAATGAAAAATTATTCATGCAATTCTGCGGCACTTTAAAAGGCAGCTTCATATCCTCTTCATAATCATTCTGTTGAAATTGACCCATGGTATAATGTAACCCCAGAAAATCAGTAAAACTCATAGAAGGATCTGTACAGTGATGGGTCTGAAAATGTGCCAAAAGCTTTGGCAATTTGAGCAATTCATCCAGATGAATGATAGAGCATGTATACAGTGCTAATAATAATATGGCTAGTCTGCCTCTCATTAAATTTTTGAATTAGCTTTGATTTTCTGGATTTTGTTTTACTCTAAGTCTAACGGTATTACCTATAAAATATTATACAAAATTAACATTTTTATAATAGCCCTTTGAATCTAAATTTTCGTTAAGCCACCCTCTAACTATGATTATAAAACAGAAAAGCCCATCTTTCAGTATCAAAGATGGGCTTTTAACACAAAGTATTATTCCAATTACATTTTCACTTTGCCATTGCCATTCTCAATTACCGGTTCCACATGAGCCAACACTTTCTTAGCGGTAGCTAGTATACTGGTGATATCAGTGAGGTTGGCTGGTAAGATCATCGTATTGTTTTTCTGAGCAAGCTTTCCAAATTCGTTGAGGTATTGTTCTGCAATGCGCAAAGACACCGCATCCTTACCGTTAGGAGTATCGATAGCTGCTGCAATGGATTTAATGCCATTGGCGGTCGCGGTGGCAAGCGCTTCAATCTCATTGGCTTTACCGGAAGCTTCATTTATTTTGCGCAATTTTTCACCTTCTGATCGTTTGATCGCTTCTTGTTTATCACCCTCAGCTACATTGATCTTGGCCTGCATAGTACCTTCTGATTCGGCGATGATCGCCCTTTTTTCCCGCTCTGCACGCATTTGTTTCTCCATGGCTTCCCGGATGCTTTGAGGAGGTGTAATGTTTTTGACTTCATACCGGGTAATCTTGACTCCCCACGGCTCGCTGGCTTTGTCCACTGCTTCAACTATAGACAGATTGATGGTTTCACGTTCTTCAAAAGTCTTGTCGAGTTCCAATTTTCCAACGACTGACCGCATGGTAGTTTGAGCTATTTGGATAGAAGCAAATTTATAATCTTCGATCCCGTAGGAAGCCTTGGTAGGATCTACTACTTGAAAATAAAGTATGCCATCTACTTCTACACATACATTATCCCGGGTGATACAGGTCTGTGGATTCACATCCAGGGCTTGTTCTTTAAGGGAGTGCCTGTATCTTACTTTATCAATGAAAGGGATCAAAAAGTGTAAACCAGGGGTAAACGTATCCAGATATTTGCCTAGTCGCTCTACAATAAATGCATGGCGCTGAGGCACTATCACCACTGTTCCATACAAAATAGTTAAGGCAAAAAATGCCAATATGTAATAAATAATGGTTCCTGCAGTAATCATAATATTAATCTTTAATAGGTTTTACATGTAAGTTAATGCTTTCTTGATGAATGATTTCTACTTCATCTCCTCTAAGTATAAGTGACTCACTGGTCGCGGGCCATTGAGTGCCTTTAAACTCTATCTTACCATCCAGATCATTAATATCTGTCAAGGCTATGGCTTTTTTGCCTATAAATTCATTTTCAGGATCATTTAGATAAGTGCGGGTGCGGAAGATTTTTTTAAGATTTTCCTTTAACAATAAGGTGTACATTAAAGTAGCTAAGACAAATAATCCTAACTGAAAAACCCATCCAAATGGTGTTAAAAAAGTGACCAGACTCAGTGTAAGTGCTGCCATTCCCATTAAGAGCAAAACAAACCCTCCGGGAATCATGAGCTCGAGAAAAATCAACAGTATCCCGGCAAAAAGCCAAACCAAGCTGGTATATTCCATAAAAAATGACATACTTAAGTTAAAACCAGATTTAAAGGGATTTAGTTTCCTTTAATATCTGGAGTTGACTACAATAATATCCCCTTTATGAGTGCCCTCAGATTAGATTCGGCAGATCTGGCGACAGAGATCACTTCTTCAATCGAAGTCTCTACATTAAATTCATTGGAAATGACCGAAAACACATTGACAGCCAGTCCCATATGTCTGCAGACAATGACTTCTGGCACTGTCGACATACCGACGGCATCCGCTCCGATTTTTTGCAGATAGCATCTTTCTGATTTGGTCTCCAGAGAAGGACCCGGAACTGCAACATAAACACCAGTTTGTGCTCTTATACCAAGAGCTGTCGCTACGGCAAGACCCTTCTGCAACAAAGTTTGATCATATGTATGTGTCATATCCGGAAATCTAGGACCGATTCGTTCGTCATTGGGCCCGCGCAAAGGATTGGATGGCAGTAAATTGATATGATCATGGATCAATAAAATATCTCCAGCGCGTAAAGCTTCATTGAGACTGCCGCTAACATTAGTGATAATCATTCTTTGCACTCCAAGGTATTTGAGTACCCTGATTGGAAATGTAACTTCCGAAAGTGAATAGCCCTCATAATAATGAAATCTACCTGCCATCATCACCATGGGTATTTGCCCAAGATATCCAAATACCAATTTGCCAGCATGCCCTTTTACCGTGCTCTCAACAAAATGGGGTATGGCTCTATAGGGAATCTCCTGTTTTTCTGTCAGCTCTTCAGCAAATCCACTCAATCCTGTACCCAGCACTATACCCACTTCCGGGGAGATAGTGATACGCGCTTTAATAAACCGTACCGATTCTTCGATATCTTCCAGACGATGCATATTGTAATTAAAATAAATTTTGGGATAGATGCCCGGTATTATACCTTCATGATCTCCTCATCTTTGGTTTTGATAAGTTTTTCAATTTTCTCTACATGATGATTGACTAATTCTTGAAGCTGAGTTTCCTTTTTCTTGCCAATATCTTCGGGAACGCCATCTTTTACGGCTTTTTTGATACCATCCAAAGATTTATGACGGATACTTCTGACCGCTATTTTCGCTTCTTCACCCGAATGTTTGGCTTGTTTGACCAGGTCTCTTCTACGTTCTTCAGTGAGTGGAGGTACATTTATTCTTACGAGGTCACCATCATTAATAGGTGTCAGTCCTATGTTGGCTTCGAAGATAGCTTTCTCTATAGGACCGATCATCGATTTCTCCCAAGGTTGAATCGTGATCGTACGACTATCAGCTAGTCCTACATTGGCTACCTGGTTGATAGCCGTCATAGATCCGTAATAGTTTACCCGGAGTTCTTGCACTACAGCTGGATTTGCTTTGCCAGTCCTTATTTTTTCAAGCTCATGCAAAAGATGGACGACAGCTTTGTCCATTAAATCTTCTGAGCTGGACAATAAATTATCTAATTCTACCGACATGCTTATTCTATTATATTTTTTTGCAAAATTAAGGGTTCAAACAATATATGAAAATTTTGGAGAAACTATTTAATCCCGTCTGCTCAAACCCATATACTGAAGAATAAGATAAACCAGCATAACGATAGAAGACAAAGCAGCAACCACATAAGTCATGGCAGCCCATCTCAGGGCGTCACGGCCACCTTCTTCTTCAGGACCTTTTCGGAGCACATTCTGATTGTCCAACCATGCTAAAGCTCTGGCACTCGCATCAAATTCGACAGGCAAGGTAATTAAGCTGAATATGGTCGTTAATGCAAATAAACCAATAGTCAGTAATAATAATTGCGGAAATCGATTAGCCAGCATAAAAGAAATGAGCATGAGCCATTGTAAGCCAGAACTAGCTATCTGTACAGCAGGCACTAATTTGGATCTCAGCTGAAGCATACTATATGCCTGATCATGTTGTACAGCATGACCACACTCATGTGCTGCCACAGCTGCTGACATTATGCTTTGGCCTCTAAACACTTCCGGACTCAGCGTCACGGTTTTATTTGCCGGATTGTAATGGTCGGTAAGCATACCCTGACCTTCTACTACCTGTACTCCTCTAATATTATAATACTGGAGCATGGACTCTGCTATCTGCTTGCCACTCATCGCCCTGGAGAGTGGTGTCCCTCCATACTTCTTCATTTTGCTGATCAATATCCTTTGAACAAGAAAACCAACCCCAGCCAAAACGATACTCAATAAGAAATAACCATTTGAAAACATAGTTCTATTTTAATTTTATACTTATAACAATTTTTTTGAAAAAAGATTTCAATCAATGATGGAAAATCCAGTGTAGGGAACCAACGCTGCAGGGATCAGGATACCCTGCTCTGTTTGATGATTTTCAAGTAGCCCTGCTACTATTCTCGCTAGCGCAAGTGCACTCCCATTGAGTGTATGAGCAAGATTGCTCTTGCCTTCAGTCGATTTGTACCTGAGTTTGAGTCGATTAGATTGAAATGTTTCAAAATTAGACACAGAACTCACTTCGAGCCACTTTTTCTGAGCAGCTGAGAATATCTCAAAATCATAGGTCAAGGCGGAAGTAAAGCCCATATCGCCGCCACATAATTTAAGTATTCTATAAGGTAAATCTAACTTTTCTAATAGTCCTGATACATGCAGCAACATATCTTGCAATGCATCATATGAGCGGTCCGGATGTTCTACCCTGACTATTTCCACTTTATCAAACTGATGCACCCGATTAAGTCCCTTGACATCAGCACCATAAGATCCTGCTTCTCTCCTAAAACAAGGAGTGTAAGCACAAAACTTAACCGGAAGGTTCTTGACATCCAGGATCTCATCCCGCAATATATTGGTCACAGGTACTTCAGCTGTGGGAATGAGATACAATTGATCTTTTTCACAATAATACATCTGACCATCTTTGTCAGGAAGTTGCCCGGTGCCTGTGGCAGAATCTGCATTGACAAGATGAGGCGGCACGATCTCTTCATATCCAGCAGCTGAAGCCTGATCGAGGAAAAACTGAATCAGCGCTCGCTGCAGTTTAGCACCTTTGCCACGAAATACGGGAAAGCCTGCCCCGGTGATTTTTACCCCCAATTTGAGATCAAACAGGTTGTATTTTTCTGCTAGGTCCCAATGGCATAAAGCGCCTTCATATAACTGAGGCATTGGCTTATCCCAGGATTGATATACCTCATTATCCTCTGCTGATTTGCCGGCCGGTACAGAATCATGCGGGATATTAGGGATTTTATACATCAGGTCCTGCAAAGTATCCTTATTGATTTTAGATTTTTCTTCCAATTGGGTTATACTGGATTTATTGGTAGAGATTTTCTGTTTAATCTCTTCGACTTCCTGATGTTTACCCCGACCGATCAATATGCCTATCTCTTTCGAAGCTTGGTTGACTTCCATCTTTAAAAGATCTAATTGAGTCTGTAACTCCTTTCGTTCTATGTCCAGAATGGCCACATCCTCAACGATTTGCAACCTATCGGTCGACCAGCCTCGTTTTTGAAGGCCATTGAGGGTTTTGAGTTTGTCTTCGTTAAAATAATTTAAGGTCAGCATAGACGGTAGTGAAAAAAATTTATGCAAATATACACTAGCTGTAAAATATCGTTATATTTGCGTTGTCAAATGAAGAAAACAAGGTGACTTGATTTTCTCCTTACTGAAAGTGTTCCCAATACAAAGTTTAAGTTTTTAATTCTCTGTTATTCTTGAATAGTCTGTTTAGGTTCATTTTTAGGCCCGCATTCTAATTTTAACAAACTTTATTTTAATTATTCTTTTATATGATTTATGACATTCTCCGACTCAATGAGATGTTGGTACCTGAACTTCGTGAAATAGCTGAGCAGCTCGGAGTAAAAGGCAATAAAAAACTAAATAAACAGGATCTGGTGTTCCAGATTCTTGACAGACAAGCCCTAGGTGGATCGGTGGCAGATGATATCGATTCTAATGACCTGGAGGTAACGGATGAGACTTCCCAAGAAAAAACCGAAAGGTCAAATGGCCATCATGCTAACAAGCCCCTGACCAAACCTCGTATGCGCAAAGCCATTCAGGAAGATGCAGAACCGGTAGAAATCAACCCAAAACCTCATCGTGAGCCTAAGCCAGTCCAACCAGTAGTTGAACCTGTAGAACATAAACCTGCCCGCCCTCCTCATAAAGAACACCTCCCTGTCCATCGCAAAGAGCAGCAGGATACACGACCTGTACGAGAAAACCACCCTCCACGTGAAAACAGAGAGCCAAATCCAAATAGAGAGCAAAGAGCCCCTACTCAACCAATTATAAATAAAGAGCAAAGAACTTCGGGTGATTCTAATGAAAACAGGGAACAACGAGCTCCAAGAGAACCGTATGACAACAGAGGCCCAAAAGAACACCGTGAGCCGAGGGAACAGCCGATGCGACCTGATTCGAAGCCTCAAAATCGACCTGAAAGACCACCGCTGGAAGACAATTATATAGAACCTGAAACAGACACGCCTGCAGTTCCAGATTTTAACATAGACATGGATGCTATGATCGAAGGTCATGGGGTATTGGAAATGATGCAGGATGGTTATGGTTTTTTAAGGTCAGCCGATTACAACTATTTAAGTTCGCCTGACGATATTTACGTATCTCCTTCGCAGATTAAATTATTTGGACTCAAAACCGGAGATACCGTGCAGGGAGGTATACGACCACCGAAAGAAGGTGAGAAATATTTTGCCTTATTAAAAGTCTCTTTAATTAATGGTTTGACACACGAGCAAATCAAAGACAGAGTACCTTTTGATTACCTAACTCCATTATTTCCTACCAAAAAATTCAAATTGACGATCAATCCGGCGGGAAAAGACTTTGGCAATCGCCTCATCGATCTTTTTACGCCGATAGGAATGGGGCAAAGAGGGCTTATCGTGGCTCAACCAAAGACTGGAAAGACCTTTCTGTTAAAGGACATAGCCAATGCAATAGCTTATAACCATCCTGACTGTTATCTAATCATTTTGTTGATCGATGAAAGGCCTGAGGAAGTGACTGATATGCAGCGCAATGTCAAAGCTGAAGTGATATCATCTACATTTGACGAACCTGCTGACAATCATGTACGGGTGGCCAATATAGTACTTGAAAAAGCCAAGCGGATGGTTGAAAGTGGTCATGATGTGGTGATTCTCTTAGACTCGATCACCAGGCTGGCCAGAGCATATAATACAGTGGCTCCTTCCAGTGGAAAAGTATTATCAGGCGGGGTGGAAGCCAATGCGCTGCAAAAACCAAAAAAATTCTTTGGTGCAGCTCGTGCCATTGAACATGGTGGTTCGTTGACTATCCTGGCTACGGCATTGATAGATACCGGTTCAAAAATGGACGGCGTTATTTTTGAAGAATTCAAAGGAACCGGCAATATGGAACTCCAATTAGATCGCACTTTGGCCAATAAACGATTGTATCCAGCCATAGATGTGACCAAATCAAGTACCAGACGAGAAGAATTGCTCATGGATAAGGACTCCTTGCAGCGCATGTTTATACTTCGTAATCACCTGGCTGATATGAAGCCCGAAGAGGCTATAGACTTCATGCTCAAGCACATGCTCCATACTCGTACCAATGAAGAGTTCTTACAAACCATGAACTCCTAATTTTTTAACCAATAGGACCTGATCTTCAGTTAATAATCAATTTAAAATCTAAATTTTGCAGTTATTGTAAAAAGAGTTATTTTTGCAGCCCTGTTATAAATAAAATCTAGTCATGAAACAGACTTTTCAACCTTCGCGTCGTAGACGATCCAACAAACACGGTTTCCGTGAGCGCATGAGTTCTAAAGGCGGCCGTAAGGTTTTGTCCAATAGAAGAGCCAAAGGAAGACATAAGCTCTCTGTGGCTGACGAGGCCAGGGTCAAATAAACCAAGGTATGAATCCCGATGTAATACATTCGGGTGACCAAGGTCTTCCAAAAAGAGAAAAGCTCAAATCTCGAAAAATCATTAAGTCTGTATTTGAATACGGACAAGCAATCACCGTTCCTCCTATTCGCGTTATATATCAGTTGGCAAAAGTCGAATCTGAATCAGCCCTTCCTAAGTTTTCGGTATCAGTTTCAAAGCGAAACTTTGCCAATGCTGTCCAAAGAAATAGGATAAAAAGACTACTGAGGGAAGTGTACCGCCTCAACAAGACTTTACTAATAGCTTCTTGCAAAACTTATTCAGTTCAGGTAGATATGATGTGGATCTACACCAATAAAGCACCTGCTGAATTCAAATCTTTGGAGCAGACTGCCATCCTGGTGCTTCAGAAACTAGAAAAAAAAGTAATTCGATTTAGTGGACTTTAATTTGATTGACAGACTCTACAAAACTAAAATCGCGCTTTTCTAAGTTCTCATGCTTTGGCCTCATCCTTTAGTTCGAAAAATGATGATGTGACCAGATCCGTCGATGCCCACAACCCCCTCCCTTAATAAGCCAATGCTAATGATATTATTAAATGACTCCGGCAAACTAGTTCTAACTACCTGTATACCACTAATAGAACTAATATAATTAACGAAGGCTGGACTTGTAGGGTTATAAAATAAAATGGACTCATCGTTCCATTCTATGATTTGACCATAAGTGGCCCCTTGTGAGAATCCCGAACCATCCCACCCTATCAGTTCATGTTCTGTCTGAGCCTTAAATTCGTTTTTTCGGGTTAGAATGACCTTAATCTGACCGATTTGTCTAGTTGGAGAACCAATAAAAGATTGGCTTATTTTATTGACATAATTGGTTCTACGAAACAGCTGATTATTGTTGTCAAAATAAATGATCTCTCTATTTGCAGTGAGTCCAATTGTGTGCACATAAGGAATGTCCAATGTGCTTAATGCAATCCTAACAAGTTCGTTAAAAGAATGATCCAGGATGATCATCGTCTGGTAAGCTGGATAAAACAAAACCAGTTGTAAAGGATTCTGAAAATAAATGAATTGAGGGGTGCCCAGGTAATTGTTAGAATATCGCTTTAATATCTTGCCACTGGTATCAAGGAGTAGGACTTCATTCTGGTCTGTAATTGCATAGATCAGATCCTTAAGGTTGGTACAAACCGAAGTGCAGGGTATATTGATGGTGTCTTTAGGATGCAGTGTACGCATGGAAATATCCTGAGCATTTACAATTAAGGAAGAAAAAATAATTAAAAATATGCTGGATAACAATTTCATTTTAAGTAAGATTGTATTTAACATAAGATGAATAAACTGCCCCTTCTTGGTGTGATAGCTACAGTGTTCACTCCACCAGGTCAGTACATACAATTTTATTAAATAAAAAAATTTGAATACGGTTTGCTTATCAGATCCTGATAAAACTGATATTTAAATCCATCCTGATCCAAGGTAGCAAATGAGTGATACTGTAACCAATCTCCAAGGTTGATATATCTCGCACCATTACTTAACTTCCAGTCAATGGGCAAATGTCGATGACCAAATATAAAATAATCCACAGGGTCTACTTTAATCTGGGCCTCACAATATTGAATGAGCCATTCTTGTTCGGGCCCTAAAAACTTATTTTCTTTCACACCTTTAATCCGCGAAGCGCCACTCCAATATTTGGCCAGTGGAATACCGATACCAGGTGGAATCAAGCCAAAAAGTTGCCGCGATATGGGGCTACGAAATACCTTTTTGATAAACTTATATCCATGGTCGCCAGGCCCCAATCCATCCCCATGACCCAGGACCAGGTTTTTGCCATACTTATTGACTTTGATAGGATCGTGGTATAAGGAGATGCCTAATTCTTCGTGGATGTATCCAAACATCCATTGATCATGATTGCCTGTAAAGAGATGAACAGGGATGCCTTGATCCTGAATACGAGACAGTGCGGCCAATACCCTGATTCCGCCTTTAGGTACGACCTGCCGGTATTCAAACCAGAAGTCAAATAAATCACCCAGGACATAAAGTGCGTCCATGTCCGGTGCCGATTCTTCAAGCCATTTTAAAAGTAGATTCTCACGATCCTTAGTAGACTCTTTTGCTGGTATGCCGAAATGAAAATCTGAACAAAAAAATGTTTTTTTCAACAATTAGAATTTAAAATGATCGAAGGATCAAAAGTATATAATAAGCTTGTAATCGCCATGACTATAAAGAAAGTACTACATTTTTATTGCTGCCTAAATAATTATACTTAGATTTGTGTAATTTTATTTTTAGACCTATCTAATTAATAGATTATACTATATGAAATATATCAAATTTAGTTGGTCAGCTTTTGATTTAAGTCAGTACCAAAGAATGGTAAAATTCTTAGCATTAGTGATAACAAGCTCATCTATATTATTGACTTGCAATGTATTAGAACCAGGTCTGCCATCAGATGAAGAAGTATTGGATGGGCCAGTAATAGGCCTAACCCAAGCTGAATCTATCCAATTTTTAGCTGGGGATGCTGCATTTAACAATGAGGTTTTTATTTCATCCACCGGGCTGGGTCCATTATTCGTAGCCAGTAGTTGTGGAGCCTGCCATGCCGGAGATGGTAAAGGGCATCCCTTTACTTCACTGACAAGGTTTGGACAATCAGATACATCAGGTAATAAATATTTGAATCTTGGTGGCCCTCAGTTACAACATAGAGCTATACCAGGCTATTTACCTGAAGCTTTACCAGTAGGAGCCACATATTCAAAACTGGTACCTCCGGCCAATACTGGATTGGGATTTATAGAATTGGTAAGTGATCAGGAAATCTTATCCATGGCTGATCCGGAAGACAAAGATGGGGATGGCATATCCGGTATCCCTAATTGGACAAAAGTGCCTGCCTATGTCAATATCCCGCCTACTGCTGTAATAAAAGATGGAAAAAATATAAGCCGGTTTGGCAAAAAAGGGGCCGCTTTTGACCTTCTGCATCAGACAGTCAATGCTTATAACCAAGATATGGGTATAAATACTTCTTTTGAACCCTACGACACCTATTCAGGTCGATCTATTAGCCCGGAAATACCTGATCAAACTGTGCGAAATGTAGTTTTTTACCTTCAGACTTTAAAAGCCCCTATCCCCAGAAATAATCAAGAACCATCTGTTGTACAGGGCAAAAAACTATTCATTGATATCGGCTGTGAATCTTGTCACCGGCAAAGCCTGCACACACGTACATCAACCATTAAAGCCTTGTCAAACAAAACTTTTTATCCTTATACAGATCTGTTACTCCATGATATGGGCCCAGGATTGGATGATGGCTACACAGAGGGCTCTGCTACTACCGCCGAATGGCGCACTCCTCCTCTGTGGGGATTGGGATTGGCTCCTGCCTCACAGGGTGGACATTATTATCTATTACATGATGGCCGTGCCCAAAGCATTGATCAAGCCATCGAAATGCACGGGGGAGAAGCTGATCGCGTCGTAAAAACTTATAGTGCATTATCCCCTATTGAAAAGTCTAGTTTACTTCGTTTTTTAAAATCACTATAAGGACATGAAGAGAAATCATTTTATTAAATCATGTGGAGCCATTTGTCTCGGTGGTTTTGCGCTCTCAGGTATACTGCATGCTTGTGTTTCTTTAAAAATACTGGATGTGGATATTGTAGGGGATAATCTTATCGTGCCGTTGCAAGATTTCGTGATGATCAAAAATGAAGAGAAGCAATATAGAGATTATATCATCGTACAAAATAGGCGACTCAAATATCCAATTTGCATATTTAGAGAATGTGAGACTGAATTTACAGCATTATGGATGCGCTGTACACATCAGGGCACTGAGCTCCAGGTGTTAGGTGACAAACTGCAATGCCCTGCGCACGGTAGTGAATTTTCAAAGGATGGAAGTTTTACCAATGGTCCTGCTGACAAATCACTTAGGCTATTTCCTATTATGGTAGAACCAGAACAACTCAAAATCTCCCTTAAGTCGGTATGAAAAAAAAAATCACTTTCATTCTAATCCTAGGATGGGTAAGCTGTTGCGTGGCTCAAATAGATCCACTACTATTGAAACAAAACGAAACGGATACCTCCAGGCCCCTTCTCAATATGGATGCAGTCTATAACCGTCCATTTGTGACCGATGACAAACTTCCTGTGGCCCTTGGAGGCTATGTAGAAACTAACTGGCAACATCTTGGTACCGATGGAATCTCCGAGGGACATCAATTTCAATTCAGACGCATGTCTTTATTCATATCCAGCACAATCCAACAAAGACTAAAATTTTTAAGTGAAATTGAATTTGAAGATGGTGGAAAAAAAATCGCTGTAGAATATGCTGCTGTAGACTTTGAAATAAACCCTTTACTCAATTTAAGAGGTGGTATGATCTTAAATCCAATCGGATCCTTCAATCAAAACCATGACGGTCCAAAGTGGGAATTTAATGATAGACCAATTCCTTCCACTCAATTATTGCCTTCTACTTGGAGTAATGCAGGATTTGGTATCTATGGAAAAAAATATAAGGAAGACTGGATGTTAGGCTATGAGGCTTATTTTTCCGGAAATTTTGACCATTCGATTATAGATAATAAAGAAAATAAATCTTTTCTTCCTGCGGCAAAAGCCAATCCTGAGCGATTCGAAGAATTGAATAGTGGCCTACCCTTATTTACAGGCAAAGTAGCCGTCCGTAATAAAAAAATTGGAGAATTGGGATTATCGTATATGGGAGGTGCATACAATAAATACCAGGATGACGGAATCATATTGGATGAAAAAAGGATTGTTGATGTTTTTGCTTTGGATTTTAATACAACCATAACATCAACCAAAACCAGCGTCACAACAGAATGGGCCTTTATCAAAATTCAGGTTCCCGAATCCTATACCCAACAATATGGTCAAAAACAAATTGGAGGATTCGTAGATTTAGTTCAACCCATAATTTCAAAGAAAATGTTTGGATGGGACCAGGCTTCTTTTAATGTTGCTTGCCGACTCGAATATGTCGATTGGAACATAGGAAGATTTAAAGAAACCGATGGCAAAATTGGCGATGAGCTTTGGAGTATAATGCCTTCCATAAGCTTCAGGCCTTCAACACAAAGTGTATTGCGCCTCAATTATAGATATTTAAAACAAAAAGACCTCCTGGGTAATCCACCAGCTTTGACAGCAGGTTTTAACTTTGGGATTTCTAGCTATTTTTAATGAAAGGATATTTTGAGATTTAGCCAATCAACGAATAAACATCAAGACTGTTTTTTTAGAATGTATTTAAAAATAGATACAAACTTATATACCTCTTCAAAACTATTATACATCGGTACCGGTGCTACTCTCATGATGCCAGGTTCTCTCCAGTCGACAACAACTCCACTGGCGATCAAAGCCTCAAATACTTTTTTGTCTGGAGGCGATAGCATTATAGATAGCTGACATCCTCTTTGATCGGAAGTCAAAGGAGAAATTATCCTGATGCGCGGATCATCTATTGCTAGAATCAAATCCTGCAGAAACTGGGTCAAGATCACGGATTTAGCACGCAATGTCTCCATCCCTACAGCATAAAAGTCTTCGATTCCTGCCCGCATACCTGCCAGTGAAAGTATCGGAGGCCCACTCAATTGCCATGCTTGTACTCCTGTCATCGGAATAAAATCCGGCTCCATCAAAAATCTTCTTTGTGCATCATGTCCCCACCAACCTTCTAATCTGGACATTCCGGCCTTACCGTGATGATGGCGATGAATAAAACAGCCTGCCAATGAATTAGGTCCTCCATTGAGGTATTTGTAGTGACACCAGACTGCAAAATCAACCTCCCAATCGTGGAGTTTGAGGATTATATTGCCGGCCCCATGTGCCAGATCGACTCCAATCATGGCTCCATGCCGGTGGGCGTTTTGTGCCAGGTCAGAAATGTCAAACGCCTGACCACTTAAATAATTGACAGAGCCCACATAAACCAGGGCGATCGTATCACCATGATCGTAAAAACAAGTCTCAATATCTTCCTTTCGAATAATATACTCCCCGTGCCTGGGTTTGAGTTCTATGAGTACTTCATGGGGATCCAGTCCTTTAAACCTCAGGTGAGATTTTAATGCATACATATCAGATGGAAAAGGACTATGCTCTATCAGTATTTTATTCTTTTTCCCTTCGGGCCGATAAAAACTCACCAGCATCAAATGTATATTTACAGTGAGGGTGTTCATGATGGTCACTTCATCAGCTTGAGCACCGACGATTTTACTGGTAGCAAGGACCATACTTTTTGAATAATCTACCCAGGACAAATCACCTTCAAAATGCCCCTTAACTCCTAGTGCAGCCCAGCGATTAAGCTCTTGACTCACGTACTCGTGTGCTTTGAGAGGTTGTAATCCGAGTGAATTCCCACATAAATAAATGGAGGGGCTTCCATCACGTTCTTTAGGTAAGTTATATTGATTTCTAAGAAAGGCGAGTGGATCTAACCTATCTTGTTCTTCGGCAAAAATTATTTGGTCAGGACTAATCATAGTGCAATAAAAATACTAACTAATCTTTGATGTAGTAGGATTTGAAATCAAAATGAAAAGATCAATGCATCTTCAGAAAATTATTTACATATTTGAGAAAAAATAAACCATGGAGTTGTCTCTCAGATATAAAAATGCACTAGTGTGCGGCAGCAGTAAGGGAATTGGAAAAGCCATAGCTGTAGAACTTGCTGCGCTGGGTGCTAACGTTACACTTTTGGCGCGGTCAAAGGATCTGCTCGAAGGCGTATTAAGTAGCCTGCCGAGAGTGTTTGAAGGTCAGGATCACGACTATCTGATGGCAGATTATGAAGACAGTGAGGATGTACACAAAAAAGTAAATGCATTGACTTCAGGGAGAAACTACCATATTCTGATCAATAATACGGGTGGACCTCCAACAGGCAAGATGATGGACTTTACCCTCTCCAATATCGAGGCTTCTTTCCGAAAATTATTTCTCATCAATCATGATCTGGTAAGATTAATTGTCCCTGGCATGCAAGCTGACGGTTATGGACGCATCATCAACATCACCTCCACTTCAGTAAAAGAGCCTTTGACTGACCTGGGTTTATCCAATTCAATGAGGGCAGCCGTCAGCAATTGGGCCAAAACACTTTCAAACGAACTCGGCCAATTTGGTATCACTGTAAATAATGTTATGCCTGGCTTTACTTCTACCGAACGGTTGGATCAGTTATTTGCCACCAGAGCCAAAAATCTTCAGCTCGATCAATCTGAAGTCGAAGAAAAAGCCATGGAAGATATCCCTTTAAAAAGATTTGGTCGCCCTGAGGAAATAGCTGCAGCGGTAGCTTTTCTTGCCAGTCCGGCAGCCTCTTATATCAACGGGATCAACCTCGCTGTAGACGGCGGTCGCACCAAAAGTATGTGATTGTTGCACTAAAATTTAAGATGTTTTACCGTCAAAGAATTATTGATCAATTGTTTGAGTGAATCGATGCCGATGCGCAAATGGGTTTCTAAAAAATCTTTGGTGACTAATTTATCTCCTTCTTCGGTTTTTACGCCTTCCGGCACCATGGGTACATCCGAAACTAAAAGCAATGCTCCTGCAGGTATTTGATTTTTAAATGCAGTAATGAATATAGTAGCCGACTCCATATCAATAGCCATACACCGGAGAGAAACCAGGTATTCTTTAAATTGCTCGTCAAATTCCCAAACCCTGCGGTTGGTCGTATAAACAGTACCTGTCCAATAATCTCTTTGAAAATCGCGAATAGTAGTTGATATTGCTTTCTGGAGCGCAAACGCTGGGAGTGCCGGTACTTCTTTTGGAAAATAATCATCACTTGTACCCTCACCCCGAATAGCTGCTATAGGCAATATAAGGTCGCCGACCAGAATTTTTTCATGTTTGAGTCCGCCACATTTGCCCAAAAAAATACATGCTTTTGGTTTAATAGCCGATAAAAGATCTATGATCGTCGCAGCATTTGGACTCCCCATACCAAAATTGATAATCGTGATATTTTCAGCAGTGGCGCTAAACATTGCACGGCCACCCCCTTCGATGGGCACATCGTGCCACTTGGCAAACAATTCAACATAATTATTGAAGTTGACCAGGATGATATATTCTCCAAATCGCTCCAAAGGCACGCCTGTATACCGAGGGAGCCAATTGTCGACGATTTCCTTTTTTGATTTCATATGCCTAAAATTAAAGTTCTTACCACTAAGATATAGAATTTAAAAGATTAACACATTAAATAAAATTGTAATATATTTTATTAATTTTAACCCATATTTCAAATCAGATGATTAAAATAGATCACATCGGCATAGCCGTAAAAAATCTTGCTGTCGCCCGGGAAGTATACAGCACCTTATTGGATAAAGAGCCTTACAAAAAAGAAATCGTGGAGTCTGACAAAGTCACCACCTTATTTTACGATGTCGGAGACTCCAAAATCGAACTATTGGAATCTACTATCGAGGGCAGTCCAATCAGGAAATTTATCGAAAAAAGAGGAGAAGGCATTCATCACATTGCTTTTGAAGTAGCCGACATCCATCAGTCCATTCAACAATTTAAAGCAAAAGGATTCACCTTTATATCCGATATACCTCGAATGGGAGCTGATCAAAAACTCATCGTATTTATGAATCCCAAAGAATCCCATGGAGTATTGATCGAGCTTTGCCAATCTATATCCAGCCCTACTTAAAGACGATGCTATCAGATGGACTCTTGATCTTTGGAGGGGTGATCGCCGGCATCATCAATACCTTAGCGGGAAATGGCTCGGTCATCACCCTCAGCCTTTGTACAGAATGGGTAGGCCTTTCTCCTTCTATAGCCAACGGTACCAATAGATTGGGGGTACTAACCCAAAGTATCGCAGGTACGGCAAGTCTATACCATCACAAAAGATTGAAGCTGGAAGGCACTTATCGTTATATGTTGGTGGTTGGAGTAGGTGCAATCTGTGGGATATTATTGGCGTCTTATATTGATGATCAATCATTTAGAAAGATATACCCCTGGTTTTTAGTTTTCATATTTTTGATATTGATCTTTAAACCAGAGCGATGGCTTAAAACCAATATTGCTTCTGACTATCAAGCTCCCTGGTATATCTGGCCTATCTATTTTATCATAGGCGTGTACGGTGGATTGATACAGGTAGGCGTAGGAGTGTTTTTCCTGGCTACTTCAGTCATGCTAGGCAGGCTGCCCTGGGGTAATGCCAATGCCGCCAAAATCGTCATTGTCGGACTTTTTACTTTGGTAGCAGTTTTCATCTTCCGATTAAATGGGTTGTTTGATTTACGTACAGCTATTTTTTTAGCTACCGGCCAATCTGTCGGTGCCTGGTTGGGTGTAAAATACCTGGATAAGATTCCCCAGGCCCAGAAATTGAGTTATTACCTCTTATTGACCATCACCGGCATAACGATCATCAAACAATTTTTTCTTTAGACTTTAATCCTTTGATTGGAGCTGAGGCTAGTAAATTTGCCTTTATATGCACCACTTGAAGATATTTATATGGTCCTCAGCTATTTTGTTTTTGACAGGATGTAGTACAGGTCGCTCGTACAAAAGCAGCAGGTCTATGGATAAAGTCATTCGTCAGGATCCCTTAATCCGGAATGTCCTTGATAGTTTTAATCAATATGAATCCCAAATAGTCTATATCCGGATAGATCGAAATCAACAGAATATACCCCGATTTCAATCCTTCCACTGGAACCTTCAGCCAGATCATTATTTTTATCCTGCAAGCATGGTCAAAATGCCGACCGCACTTTTAGCCGCAGAAAAAATCAATCAGCTTAATAAAACTTATCCTGATCTGGATCTATACACCCCGATGAAGATCCTGGCCTCCAGAGTGCCTCAGACTGAGATGACCAGGGATAGTACGGCCTTCAATAAATTGCCTAGTGTCGGACATTTGATTAAAAAAATATTTTTAGTCAGTGACAATGATGCTTTTAATAGACTTTACGAATTTTTAGGTCAGGAAGCTTTGAATACCAGGCTAAGGGAACTTGGATATAGTCACACCCATATTATCCATCGATTGGATGCACCTCAGTTTGACTATGAATCAAACAAATACACCAATCCGATTGCTTTCTATCATGAAGACCTGATGCAGTATAATCAGGCTGAACAATATAATGCAAAAGATATGAGGATAAAAAACCTTAAGGCTGTAAGTAAGGGTACAGGATATCTCAAAGGGGATTCGTTGATCCATATACCTTTTGATTTCTCGGAGAAAAATTATTTTTCGTTGGGGGATATGGCTTCGATGATCCAGTCGATCATGTTTCCGGAGTCAATTGAGTCCTCTCATCGTTTTGATCTATCGCCTGCTCAATGGGGTTTTATTAGAAAAAGTATGTCGACGCTGCCTAGAGAAAGCAGATATCCTGCCTATGACAGCACTCACTATGATGGTTATTGTAAGTTTTTTCTATATGGTGATCAAAAAGGGCGGATTCCAGATCATATCAGAATATTTAATAAAGTCGGGTGGGCCTATGGCTTCCTGACAGATGCAGCTTATATTGTAGACTTTAAAAACAAGGTGGAGTTTATATTGGCAGCAACTGTCAAAACCAATCGAAATGATATTTACAATGACGGCATGTATGAGTATGAAAGTATAGGACTACCCTATCTAAGTAAACTAGGTACTTCGATCTACAACCTAGAATTGCATCGAAAGAAAAAAATAAAACCTGATCTGACTGCATTTAAATTTGACTACACCGAATGAAAAACCAATCTCCCTCTAATACACCTGATCTCTTTAGTGGACTGGATAGAAAAAAATTGAAGGATGCATTTTACGATGCGTTAAGTACACTGACTAAGGATCAAAAAAAAGCTGTCGAACTAATAGAAGGTCCTGTCATGGTCCTCGCAGGCCCGGGCACCGGTAAAACCCAGGTCCTTGCTGCACGGTATGGGTATATCCTGGATCAAACCGATACCAGTATCAACCAAATCCTTTGCCTTACCTACTCAGATGCTGGCGTCCAGGCCATGAGAGAAAGATTATTTTCGTTTATTGGTCCTGCTGCTCATGAAGCCCACATATTTACCTATCACGCTTTTTGCAATAAAGTATTACAGGAGAACCCAGAGTATTTTTTTGATTTTAAAAAATTTAAGCTTGCCAGCGATCTTCAGCGATTTGAGCTGATAGAACAAATCCTCCTGGAGCTGCCGGATGATCATGTGCTTAAAAGAGTGATCGGGGATCGTCATTTTGACATCCGGAGATTGTCCAATCAATATCAGAATATCAAAAAGGAAGAACGAGATATCCCCAAATTGATTCAAGACATCAGAGACTATATAGACAAAATGCACACAGAGGGCAAGTACTTGTATCAGAGACACAATCCTTTGACTAATTCAAAAAAAGGGGATTTAAAAAAAGATTATTACCTGGACAAAGCCAAGTTTGAGCGGGCTATAGATGCATTGCAAACATTTTACGCATACCAGGACAAAATGCAAGCCAATCAATGGATAGACTTTCAGGATATGCTCATCAGGGTCAAGGAAGCATTCGGTGAGCACCCAGAACTTTTAGCCCGATACCAGGAGAATTATCAATACATCCTGGTAGATGAATTTCAGGACACCAACGCTATCCAAAACAATATCTTACTTAAACTGTGCGAGTACTGGGAAAACCCCAATCTCTTTGTGGTCGGTGACGATGATCAGGCTATCTACCGATTTCAGGGAGCCGATGAGCAAAACCTGATAAATATCATCACCAGGTACCCATCCATCGATATCATATGTATCACAGAAAACTTTCGATCTACCCAGGCTTTATTGGATTCTGCCAATCACGTTATTGAAAAACTGGAGCATGGCCGAGTCCAAAATCAACAGTTGAGCATTCCCCCGCACATATTAGCCAAGATCAGTAAAAAGCTGGTAGCCTCTACTACATCCGCATTGAACAAACCCCCTCTTTTACAACCGTATCAAAATGCGCAACAGGAGACTTTGGCTATCTTCGATTTTTGCAAAGGGCATCAAAATCTCGGACTCAATCTCTCTGAACTGGCGATCATCTGTCGTCATACTCGGACGATGCAGGATTTATTGTATTTGCTTGAACTGGAGGGGATTCCTGTCAATCTAAGGTTAGGGAAAAATATTCTAGAGGAGCCATTTATCCAACATTTTTTGATCTTGCTACGATATCTCGATGCAGAATATCATATGTATCAAAGCGGTGAGCCTTATCTGATTCAGCTGATGTACCTTCCTTATTGGGGCTTATCTCCCAATGATGTCGCCAAAATCGCCTTTCTCGAAAGAAGGACCAGGGACAATAAAAACCTGGCTGAAAAAATATTGGATCCTGCCTCCTGGCCAGAAGCTACGTTTGAAGATCGATCCATACTCACACAGTTTATTCAGAACACCCAAACATGGATAAAGGCATTGCCACCGGTGCAAACTTTGCCAACGATATGCGAAGATATCCTTCGCTCATCAGGTATGTTACAGTGGGCCCTTCAATCCAATGATCGAACCTGGCATTTAAGATCGATCAACACTTTTTTTCAAGTGATTAAAAACGAAATTGTAGAAAATCCCGGCCTTACGCTTGAAAAATTTCTTGGAAGGGTTACCAAAATGGAAAACTTCGACCTCAAATTCCCCATTGAAACAGGTTACTCTTCAGAACAGGGAGTCAATCTGCTCACTGCTCACAGTGCCAAAGGCAGGGAATATGAAAAAGTTTGGATCATGTATGCCATCGCTGCTGACTGGGAAGGATTTAATATCACTGGCGATCAACCCTATAAATTACCGGATCATGTATCTCAAATTGAGCAAACCAGGGCCAACAAACCTCATGATGAAAGGCGTCTTTTCTATGTAGCTATGACACGGGCTCGTCGAGAACTCATTGTATCCTGGCCTTTGGCTGATAATGAAAACAATGCGCAGAGGCCGTCTACTTTTGTCACTGAGCTGAGAGATTTCCTCCAGGTCGATCCCCGGCCTACTGAAGTACCTGACACCTTGCTCAAAGAAAAGATGTTGCTCATTCAAAATAAAAAACTTACTCCCCCTGCATTGATCAACCACGAGCTCATAGATGAGTTTCTGCAGACTTTTGTGATGAGTAGCACCGAGCTCAATCTATACCTGGACTGTCCAAGAAAATTTTATTTCGAAGAGATACTCAAAGTGCCCAGGGCCATCAATGCTCACCTGGGTCTGGGCATCAGTGTACACGAAGCCTTGCACGAATATTTTTACCAGGCTTTGAAAAACGAAACTTTTGATGAGGAATATCTCGTAGATTTTTTTGTATCCTCTATGAAAAGAAACGAGTGGTATTTTACCCAGGAAGAATATGAAGGTTTGATTAGGAAATTTTCACATCAGCTTCCTTTATTTCTTAAACAACATCATACTCTTTGGAAAAATGTCACGGATTATAAATTGGAGTATTACCTCGACAGGATCAATTTTGAAGGTATCCCAATCAATGGCAAGCTTGATCAGGTATTGAAATATGGTGATCGGTCCATCATTGTAGATTTTAAATCAGGACGAGGGGATAGTACCGGTTCGATCAAGAAAACAAGAACCTCCAAAAAAGGAAGCCAGGGAGGAGATTATTGGAGACAAGGAGCCTTCTATAAATTCTTATTGGATCATGACACTAAAAATAGGTGGGATGCTTATCAGGCCAATATTTTGTTTTTGCAACCAAATAAATTAGAACCTGAAAAATTTGAATGTAAACCATACGAATATAGTCCTGAAGATTTAACATTGGTAGCTTCGCAAATAAAGGAAACTTACACTAAAATTACTGACCATCAGTTTGACATAGGGTGCGAAGATTCAGGTTGCGACTGGTGTAATTATATCAAAAATCATGAATTAATTAATTCCAGAAATAATTTTAGCGAAACACAGGATTAAGTTTATTTCACGTTTTGGATCAATAAGATAAAGGACAATACCGCGGTGGCTTGTGCCATGGTATCAGCCAATACTTTACTCCAATTGACTGGAGTTTTCGTCCTTCTTACAACGGCGACTCCATTCGAGTCAACTCTTTTTCTAGGTAAGTCTCGGGTACCTAC
The DNA here is from genome assembly GCA_016709995.1 of Saprospiraceae bacterium. Classification (NCBI taxonomy): domain Bacteria; kingdom Pseudomonadati; phylum Bacteroidota; class Saprospiria; order Saprospirales; family Saprospiraceae; species Saprospiraceae bacterium. The sequence continues at coordinate 534,321 of JADJLQ010000001.1, read as the reverse complement.
ACGAACCACGCTCCCCTTTTGGATTTTAGGATATACTTTAAAAATTCCAAAATTTCGGGTTTTCTTGATTCTTCCATTAGGCTGTTCGACTACAATTCGATTTCGGGAACCATCACGCGAGACGCCAGCAGCATAACGGTCTACATAATATTTAGCATTTCTATTAGGTTCAAAAGCAATGTTGATCCTATTATTGGCCCCGATTACTTTTTCAGGATACAATTCTGCAACATCAGTAGCTCCTTCTACTCTCACATAATCTATGATTTTAGGAATAGTCAATCTATCGCCCTCTTTTAAAAATAAATTGTCCTCCGATTGAGGATCTTTCAATGCTCTGGGCATTCTAAATACAATATAGCCGGTATTGTCTTCACTTCGGTAGAGCGTAGCTCCATCTATGAACGCTTCAGCTGTAGGTCCTCCGGCACGTTTAAAAAGGTCGACCAGAGATTCATTATCTTTTATCAAAGCATAGGTACCTGGAAACTGAACTTCTCCTTCAATCGTGACATTCTGCTGAAGTTTAAAATCAGGGACCGTGCGTACCTGGATTTGATCAAATGGTTTGAGCACATACTGACCCTGTTGGTCGTTTAAGGTCACATCCCTATTAAGTGTGAGATTGGCTACCACTGTTTTAGTTGGTCGGTTTTCATCCAAAACGACTCTAAAAACCTCTATCCTATTGGTGGCAGCTTCCATCGTAAATCCACCGGCCTGGATGACAATATCCTTAAGAGTAAACCCTGGTCCGTATGCAAAAGTACCCGGCCTTCTGACTGATCCGGAGATGGTCACAAAAGTCTGGTCAAAAAAGGTTCGATCATTGTAGACGATAAGCTCATCATTGGGTTCAAGCAAAAGATCATCCGCAGACCCGGGAGATTCTATAGCTTTCTTTGAATTAAAAAGTATATAGTCTCTTTCAACGAAATTGTCCTTATTGATGCGCTTGATATATCCAAAATCCAAAGCATCCTCCACCAATCCTCCCCCCATGACGATCAGGTCACTAATTCTGAGTGTTTTATTGGGATCAAATGCCAGTCGTACCCCCTGTCTCACCGCCCCAGAGAGCGAGACATATGCTGCATCGATATACGTAGACAGAGAATAGATAGACAGCCTGTCCTGGCGTCTTAATGTTAAATTGCTCGGACTGGTTGGATCATCAAGCACTGCTTGAACATTGATGCGTTCTACAGAATAAGTACCGTCATCATTGAGTCGCATTAAAAAAGCGAGATCTGTCTTGGCTCCGCGTCTGACCAATCCTTTTGCAAGGAGGTCAGAGATCCGCATACCTTCAATAAATGCGTAAGTACCTGGAGTCTCTACACGGCCATCGATAATCACTACCGCTTCTAATGGAAGGGGAATAGTTTTTATGCTGACCACATCACCACTTAATAAAGTAAAATCGTCTTTAGCATCCATTAATTCCTTTAAGGGCACATCAATGATCTTTTCGATATCATCCACATATCTCCTGATCTGAATACTTTTTTTGAAAGCATCTTCACGCAAACCTGCAGCAAATTCTATAAGTTTCATCAAATTTTCTCCACTGGTAAGTTCATAACGCATTGGCCTCCGGACTGCACCGGTGATGCTCACTACCCTTTCTGCGACAGGAATATAAATGATATCGTTTTGTTCGAGATACAGATCTTGAGCTACTGCCGGATTGGCTATGAATTCATAGACATCTATCTTTTTGGTTGTTTTTCCTCTGATCAGTTTGATATTGCGCACACTTCCGATTCGATTCGGACCTCCGGCTGCAACCAAAGCATTGAAAGCAGTATTGGTGGCGGGCATGTTAAAAGTACCGATTTGCTCTGCCTCACCATATATATTAATACCTATCTCCCGTGAATAGTCTATCGTGACTTCAAACTCATTTGCCTGAAATACGAAGTATGAAGAAAGGTTTTGTCTTATCACTTGCCGAGCCTGAGAATAGGTTAGACCTTTTATGTATATCCTGGGAAAAGAAGATGGTTGAATATATCCCTGGGCATTGATCTCCAGGTTTTTAAAATCTACTTTCGACCGTCCAAAGATGTGCACATTGACGATATCCCCTACACCCAATACATAGGTGTCCGGTGGTTTGATATTTTCTGATTTGTTATAAGCTTGCAGACTTTTGTTTTTGAATATTTCCTGCCCGTATACCAGGCCAGAGATGTCTAATGGATTGGCTCTGATTGAACTTTGAGTATTGGTAGTTTTGGAAGTCGTGACAGCAGGCAAATAAGGAATGGAATCTACTTTTTGGGCTACTGGTGCAGCTGGATTGGAAACCACAGAACTATCGAGCACTGATTTTCTAACCGGGGGGCGAACAGTAGTGTCAGACGCATTAAATTGGTCTAAATTTCGTCCTGATTTTTCCGCTTCCAATTCAGATAGAGCTTGTTCTATGACAGACTGAAACCGTAGTGCTTCATCAGGCGTCATACTCTGAAGGTCGTCCAGAAAAACACCTTTCTCTGCCAGTTTATCAGTAAGTTCCTTTTCAGTGATACCTCGCCTGGTCAACTCTAAGGAGGCTGTTCTCTGAGGATTCAATAAGTTAGGTACTTGTGCATAGGATATTGAAAAACAAATAAATGTAACTAGTGCACTGATAAACCATCGAAAGCGTGCTCTATTGTTAAACAGACTGATATGGTGTTGACGGCTCATTTGATTTTATCGATTTTGATATTGTTGGGTATAATACGATTGATAAGCACCTGTGGTCACTTCTTGCAGCCATTTTTTTTCTTTCAAGTACCAATCAATCGTCATCTCCATTCCTTTTTCGGGCATAATTTTAGGTGTCCAATGAAGCTCACTTTCAAGCTTTGAAGCATCTATGGCATAACGCATATCATGCCCTGGTCTGTCTTTGACATATTGGATCAGATCTGCTGACTCGCCAACCGGTCTGCCAAGCTTTTGATCCATAATAGAACACAACAATCGCACTAAATCTATATTTTTCAATTCATTATGCCCGCCGATAGCATAGGTATCCCCTCTTTTTCCCTTGTGTGCAATCAGATCAATCGCCTCCACATGATCCTGCACGTATAACCAATCTCTGACATTTGAGCCATCACCATATACCGGAACAGGTTTTTTGTTCAAAATATTCTGTATGACAATGGGGATGAGTTTTTCCGGAAACTGGTATGGACCGTAATTATTCGAACAATTGGATATGACTATGGGTAAATGATAGGTATGATAATAAGCTCTCACCAGATGATCAGAGGCCGCTTTGGAAGCTGAATATGGGGATCTAGGATCATATGGAGTATCCTCATTAAAAAATCCAGTAGGTCCGAGGCTGCCAAATACTTCATCCGTGGATATATGATAGAACAATTTGTCAGTCTGGTCCTTCCAAAGATTTTTGGCTGCAAGCAACAAATTGGTTGTGCCGATCACATTGGTTTTTACAAATGCCAGGGGATCCATGATCGAACGATCAACATGTGATTCTGCAGCAAGATGGATAATCCAATCAGGAGGATGTCTTTCGATCACAGACTGGATAGCACCCTGATCAGTAATGTCTACATGTGCAAAATGATAGTTGCTATAATGTTCGATATCTTTAAGATTGGATAGATTGCCTGCATAGGTCAAGGCATCGACATTAACTATATTGTAGGTGTATTTTTTAAGAAAATGACGAATTACATGGGAGCCTATAAAACCAGCCCCACCAGTGACCCAAATGGTTTTATTTTCTTTCATCAATCCAAAATTTGTTTAAAATAATCCAATGTATGTTTAAAGCCCTCGGTACGATTTATTTTAGGCTGCCACCCGAGGAGGTTTTGAGCCTTGGTGATATCCGGTCGCCTGGTCTTGGGATCATCCACTGGCAGAGGAAGATATAGTAGTTTTGATTTGCCACCGACCAGGCTCAACACTTCTTCAGCGGCCTCCTTGAGAGTGATTTCATCCGGATTACCGATGTTGACCGGAAGATGATAGTCGCTCAACAATAATCTGTAGATACCGTCTATAAGATCATCAACATAACAAAATGACCTGGTCTGCATCCCGTCTCCAAACACGGTTAAATCCTCTCCTCTTATAGCCTGAGAAAAAAATGCTGGTAAAGCTCTGCCGTCTTCCACCCTCATCCTCGGACCATAAGTATTAAAAATCCTCACAATTCGGGTTTCAAGACCATGATAATTGTGATAAGCCATGGTGATTGCTTCCTGAAATCTTTTAGCTTCGTCATAGACTCCTCTAGGTCCGATCGGATTGACATTGCCCCAATATTCTTCACGCTGCGGATGTTCTAATGGATCTCCATATACTTCTGAGGTGGAGGCAATCAAGATGCGGGATTTTTTTTCTTTAGCCAATCCGAGAAGGTTGTGCGTACCCAACGACCCAACCTTTAAAGTTTGAATTGGCATCTTTAAATAGTCGATAGGACTGGCGGGTGAAGCAAAATGAAGGATGAAGTCCAGTTTGCCAGGCACGTGCACGAATCGACTCACATCGTGATGATAAAATTCGAATTCTTTTAGTTTGAACAAGTGCTCGATATTCCTGAGACTACCTGTGATCAGATTGTCCATGCCTATAACATGGTACCCTTCTGCAATAAATCGATCACAGAGATGTGATCCCAAAAAACCAGCTGCACCGGTAATCAGTATTTTTTTTTCAACCATTGTAAGAAAAGAGGCGCAAATATAGCTTATAAAGCCATGATAATCAACTTTTTTGCAGGATGCTTAGTATAACAAACGGCTAAAAGGTCGACTAGGAAGGTCATCTGAAACCTACTTTCAATTTCTCGACGATTTATAGTCATATTCAGAGAGTCCCTGCCTGTTTATTTTATCTAATTTTGCCTGGTGCAGCTAAAATGGTTTGTGTTAACATGGATATCTCTGATTAGTGGCTCTATTTGGGCTCAAGCAGACAGTGTTACACCCCGAGCAGTTATCTCATTGGGATATGGATTTGGCTCACCGATCGACCAGCTTAAAAATAGGTATGGGTCTTTCGGGATGCTACACGTGGCTACCATCTATAGATCGCGAAAATGGGAAATAGGGCCTTCAATTAATTATTTTTTCGGTTCTACTGTGAAGGAAGATGTGCTTTCGATCTACCGAACCAAGGAGGGAGACCTCATAGGCAGTGACCACCAATTGGCTCAGGTGGATCTTAGAATGCGCGGGATATTTATGGGGATTACTTTGAAAAAACTATTTAAGATCAATCCATCAAATATTATTTGCCTGGGATTACAACCGGGTTGGTTTGCCCATTGGATTAGATTTCAGGATCAGGGGAATACTTTTGAGCCTATTTTGGGGTCCAACAGGTATGGATATGATAGAATGTCAGCCGGCCTGGGGCTCACTCAGTCTTTGGCTTATCGATATGCCAGCCCCAACAGACTTATAAATTTTGAAATCGAAATTGGTTTGACGGAAGCCTGTACTTCATTGAGAAGAAACCTTCAATTAGATCTACCGCTCAAAACATTTAAATCATCATCAGACGGTCTGTTTTTCATAACTGCAAAATGGCTAATTCCGATTTTTAGCAGAAAAAACCCAGATGAGATTTATTACTAAAGCCTCAGCATGAAATATTTGTACATAATTTTAGGATACCTGGCCGATCAGATATTACCCATTGCTGGGCTTTTCCATAGAGGGGCGCGGTCGTGGATTAACGGTAGGAAAAGTCAAACATATCCTGAAAACCTAAACCATCCGATATGGATTCATTGTGCATCGTTGGGAGAATTTGAACAAGGCAGACCACTGATAGAAGCCATAAAAACAGAATGGCCTGAGCAACACATCATTCTCACCTTTTTTTCCAGTTCGGGTTATAATATCCGTAAAAACTATGAATTGGCAGACTGGGTGGGTTATATGCCTATGGACACCCTTCCTAAAGCTAAGTCCTTCGTGAACAAGACTCGACCCAAAATGGCCTTATTTGTCAAATATGAATTTTGGTATTGTCATATGGCTGCTTTGATCGAGCAGGATATCCCTTATTTTTTCATTTCGAGTGTGTGGACAGACAGTCATTATTTGTTAAAATGGTATTATCGATGGCTCCTGAAGCAAGTATTCAATGCACGAGTGATATTTGTTCAGGATCAAGCCTCTAAACAAAAACTAACCTGGTTGGGATATCTACATGTTATCGTAGCTGGGGATACGCGGATCGATCGGGTAGTTGCGATCGCTCGAAATAATCTCAAAATCGAAGAGTTTGAGAATCTTGATACCAAGAAACCCATTTTAGTAGCCGGGAGTACCTGGCCTGCGGATGATCAATTATTATTACAATTTTTAGAGCTCGTTGACACCCATAGCTTAATCATTGTGCCGCACGAACCCATAGAGTCGGAGATCAACAGATTATTGAAAGCATTTGATCGATATCAACCGGTGAGGTATTCTACTTGGATTCAAAACGATTTTAAAGTATTGATTTTGGACAAAATTGGGATGCTTAACAAGCTTTATGCTTATGCAGAGGTAGCCTATATCGGTGGCGGATTTGGCAGAGGGATTCACAATACACTAGAGGCTGCAGTCTACGGAATACCGGTGTTCTTCGGACCGCACTACGAACAATTTAATGAGGCAAAGTCTATGATCACTATCGGAATTGCGTTTTGTGTAGAAGACGCTCAAACTATGGCTTTAAAATGGAAAAATATCATTCCTGACAAAGTGCAAGATATTAAGAACCAATCTGGCAGATACTTCTCAGAGAATGCAGGCGCAACAGCTACAATCATTGATTACCTTCGCCCATTGATACAGCAACCAAAATAATGGCAATTTTAGACGCGATAAGATCATTTTCAGGCACCGAAGTTTGGGTCATCGGAGATATCATACTGGATATTTATCTATATGGTAAGGTCGATCGCATATCCCCAGAAGCTCCTATCCCCATTCTCAACCATACCAATACCCGTCATGCATTGGGCGGCGCGGCCAATGTAGCAGCCAACCTGAAGGGACTTGGAGCAAATGTGAGCTTATTTAGCCTGGTCGGAGCTGACAAAGAATCAGAATACCTGGCTACTATGCTTGATCTTGAAGAAATAAACCATCATCTGGTCAGTGAACTTGACAGACCAACCACCTCTAAAACAAGGGTGATAGCCGGCAATCATCAAATGATCCGCATCGACCATGAAAGTACAGTAGATATAATTGATGAATCCCTCAAAGCTTTCCAGTCTACTTTCACAGAACAACTCAAGGTTTTACCTCCTCAGGCTATCGTCCTGGAAGATTATAATAAGGGGTTGTTAACCAATGAATTGATAACATTCCTCCTGACAAAAGCAAAGGAGCTTGAGATTCCTGTGATCGTAGACCCGAAGAAAAGTAATTTTTTTTCCTTCCAAGGATGTACCCTATTCAAACCTAACCTCAAAGAATGCGCCAGCCAGGTCCCCTTTCCGGTGTCAGCTGACAAAACAACTCTCGACAAAGCGGATAAATATTTCAGAAAAAAATTGAACCATCAAACCAGCATGATCACTTTAGCCGAACATGGCATCTATATCAGTGATGGTCATTCGAGCTTTATCGTGCCTACAGAAATCAGGCAGGTGGCAGATGTCAGTGGGGCTGGAGATACAGTCACCGCTGTAGCAACATTGGGTGTTATGAAAGCGTTATCTTTGATGGAAATTGCACAACTCTCCAACCAGGCAGCCGGACATGTATGCAGTATACCCGGAGTACATGCAATCCAACTTGAAGAACTAATTCATTTTTATCAATAGATCTATTTATTATTGCAGTTTCAAAAAACAATTTTGCATGTATAACCTTAATATTTTTAATAAAATAATATTTAATCATATGCTCAGATTCTGGTCATTCGTCGTTTTGTTAACTTTTTCCCTGATTGGGTATTCACAGTCAACCCTTAGGATTACTTCACCAGCTTCAATAGCCGGAGATATTGCCATTACAAAAGGACTGCTGGGAAATGGCTTTGTGGATACAATAAAGGGTGAACTCGTTTTTGCTAATAATGGAGCCGGCTCCAGCCTGGCATGTGATACCATCATGAATAATGTAAGTGGCAAAATCGTGGTCATTGATCGCGGTACTTGTACTTTTTTGGAAAAAGCACAGAAAGCTCAGCGAGCAGGAGCAAAAGCATTGATACTTTGTAATAATGTCACTAGTCCTGCAAGATTTATATTTGGTTTGCCAGATCCTTCGGTCACCATTCCATGTGTGATGATCTCCAAAGCGGACTGTGATAGAATAAGATCTGCTGCAAATGGCGCGCAAGCTTTTCTGTATTTTGCAGATCCTTCAGCTGGCGCACCAGTACTTTATTCAGAGACCTTCGATGGGGGTAAAGGCGCCTGGACCACTAAGGGTATCAGTGCACCAAGAGATACCTTTTTCTGGCATCCAAAAGGCATTAGTAATGGGGCTTTAAGTGGATTCAGAATTGATGCCCCCACTGCAGATAATGGTGCTATGGTCTTTGATGCTGACTTCCTGACCACAGATGGAGATACACTCAAAATTCCTAATGGACCTCCTCCCTACCCAAATCATGAGGGCGAATTGATCTCGCCCATCATAAATTGCAGTACTTTCAATTCCGTCACTTTAAAATTCTTTGAATTATTTGCAGGATTGAATGGAAGTTCTTCGATAGCGTACTCTATTGATGGTGGAACTACCTGGTCTAATCCAATTGCAGTCAATGAAGATGTGCTCCCTAACCAGGCTACACCTGGTGGCAAATTTATAAAAATGGAGCTACCCCAGTTAGCCAATAAAGCGCAAGCAAGGATAAAATTCACTTTTGACGGTGATTTTTATGCATGGATCATTGACGATGTGCAGCTTTTAGGCAGAGCCTCTGTCGACCTGGTCGTCACTGAGAATTTCTTTATGCCATTTAATTATGCCACTCCCTCATCACAAATCACTACAGACACCTCTTCATTTTGGGAGGAGATCACTAATTTGGGATCTGTGTCCGTGGGCAATGCGGTTGCTAAAGTACAGGTTTTGGATGCCTCCAATAAAGTGCTCCACCGTGATAGTGTGATCATTGCCAATATAGTTGGCAATAATTCTGACAGCTTGGTTATCAATTTTCCTAAATCATATATACCAGGGAAACTTGCTCAAGGCCTTTATAAAATAGTATACTCTATCGTCAACCCTGCCGGTATAGATGATGGCAATATCACCGACAATAAGCGGGAGATCAGTTTTGTCATTACCGACAACCTCTATTCTAAACATGATGGGACTCAAAATTCGAGAGGGTATCAGTGGCAATCTAACTTTCCAGTGGGCTAATCTCTATCTCACCAGCACCGATTGGAATGCTAATGATAAATTTACTGCAACTTCCGCAGGATTTGGAGCATTTTCTATTGGCGGTGATATCATGGCGGGCAAAAGCGTTACCATCTATCTGGCCAGATTTAAAGACAATATTTTATCAGATTTGTCAAACTGGGATTTGACAAAAGGGATCACTGCAAACCCGAGCTTAGAAATAGTCGGCACAGCTACCTATGATTTTAAAAATCAGAATTCTGAGCGGGCTGAGGTGACTTTACAAGAAATTCAAAATTTTAATGATGGTGTACCATTGAAAAAAGGGTCAAAATATTTGGTGGTGGTGTCCTATGCAGACGCCGCTAATAAGTTTTTGAATTACAATGAGTTAGATTATTATTACGACTTTGGCAGTTTTCTTTTCCTAATTAATGATGGTTGGAGTTTATTCCCTTATGCGCCTGAGATCAGTATGCGTATATCCTTAGCCACACCTGTAGATCAAATCACTTTACCGGAATACACCTTGCAACTCATGCCGAACCCCGCGACGGATTTTATTCGCGCTAATGTCAATTTTGAGAAAGCTACCAATGTCAATTTTGTCATCGCGGATATCCATGGCCGTGTATTGCAGTTTGAGTCTAAAAAGAATGTTCTGAAAGAGTCTTTCGATTTTAAAACGACATCTTTGGCTCCGGGCACATATCTGATGAGAATCTCTACTGATGAAGGGACCAAAACAAAGAAATTTATAATTCAGAGGTAAGTTTTATTATGGCAATCTTCTGTCTCAGATTCGCCATTTTACAAAATTCATTCACCAAAAAAAAGGTACAAATCCGGATAACCAGATTTGTACCTTTTTTTTTCACAAAACCTCTTTTTAACTTTTTCTAATACAGCGGTTTACCAACTAGCCCTCCTTATTTATCACTTAAAAAGACAGGCATATTTTTGCCGGCAGGCATGATGATTACTTTGGCATTTTGAGAGACAGCGATCTCTTTATTTGCTTTGATCATTTCATATTGTAATAACTTATCACTGAGACCGGTACTCAAAATTTTCTGATAGTCAGCTATCCCTTGTGCTTCTACTCTTTTTCTTTCAGCCTCTTGTCTTTCTTTCTGTAATACAAAGGTCATCTTTTGAGCATCTTGTTCCGCATTGATCTTTGATTCAATGGTTACCTTCACCGATTCAGGTAAAACAATGTTTCTGACCAATAAGGATTCGAGTTCAAGTCCACGACTGGCAAATTCATTTTTAATGCTTTCAAATATTCGGTTTTGGAACTCATCGCGCTTGCTGGAATACAAGGCTATAGCATCATAATATACTGCATTGTCCCGTAGTTTGGTCCGTACCATAGGTCTGATGATAACATTTCTGTAGTCTGTTCCAATTTCTTTCAGAATATCTGGTGCTTTAATAGAGACGACCCTAAATAGTACCGTTACATCAATGACTACCTCCAAGCCATCCGCTGACAAAACCCGGATTGCGTCATCACCCATTTTAGAGCCTTCATCCTGAACGCCTGACATGGTATAATTCTGTGTTTTAATATCAAACTCAGTCACTTTGATCAAAGGATTGACTATATTAAGTCCAGATACTAGTGTTTTCTGTTGTACTTTTCCAAACAATGATTGGACCCCGACTTTGCCTGCATCTATCTGCACTACCATAGATGATAGAAGGCCTGCAACGATCAGTAAGATGCCTACACCTTTACCAATGCCTGAAAATTTTGACAAAGGAGAATCCTTCCCCATGCCCTGTATAGAAAACAAAAACAATGCAATTCCGATAATTGTAATACTCATATATAACTTTTTTAAATGATTGGTTAGAAGTAAAGTTACCTTTTACTTGCCTTAAAACCTCATTTCTTAGACATTAGAAGCGATTTTGACTACCAATCGATACTCTTTAACGCAGAAAATCACCATAAAAAAGCCCCGGAACGAGTCATCCCGGGGCACCTACATTAATTTAAAAAGTCTGTAATGACCTAAGTCTTAGCCTTCTCCGCAGCCTTTTGCATTGGATTGATACCTGGTGCAGGAGTCACTTGTTTTTGCTTGAATACTTTGAATCGACTTGGAGGCGCTATCGGTTTGGTCTCATCTCCATACGAATTATTCGATTCATCTATATCCGCCGTTTCTCTAAATGGATCTAATTTGATGGAGGCGATTTCTTTGTCCTTGACAAAAGTCTTGGTGATCTTGTTTTCATTTTTCCTCCAGATCTGGGCTGGAAGTCGCTCAATTTCAGTGCTACCATCTTTGAATTTCCATTCAAGTATAATCGGCATCACTAAGCCACCTTTATTGCTGAAAGTGATCTCATAGGCATTTTTCTTTTCATATTTCATTTTTAAATTGGCATCCAAAGTGTCTTGATTGGCCAATGCTGCGACCTTATATTTAGTAGTATCGTATTTTTCGATTTCCCGGGCATATTTCCAATAAAAATCTCTTAAAGTGGTATCCTTGTCAGTAACAAATTTGATAGAGGTATCTTGTCGGTTGCGAATTTTTGACAGGTCTTCAAAATCATTTACATCCGGCTTGGGCAGACTGCGCATTTCGAAAGTATCTCTTGGACGAGCTGGTACTGCATTGACATCTGCTTTGGCAAACTTAACCGTATCAATCGAAATATCACACGCATCAATACTATAAAACCAACCTCTCCAAAACCAATCCAGATCTTCACCGCTGGCATCTTCCATGGTTCGGAAAAAATCTGCAGGTGTAGGGTGTTTGAATGCCCACCGCCTGGCATACTCTTTAAATGCCTGGTCAAAAAGTTCTCTGCCCATGATGGTCTCCCGAAGCATATTAAGGCCTGTTGCTACTTTGTCATAAGCATTAGGACCGAACCCAATGATGTTTTCAGAGTTGGTCATAATTGGCTCTAGCCGATCTTTTGGCCAGCTCATATATTCAGTGATTTTGTAGGGGACACCACCTTCTGATGGATACTTATTGTCCCATAATTCCTGGGTAATATATTGCATAAAGGAGTTTAGCCCTTCATCCATCCAGGTCCATTGTCTCTCATCGCTATTAATGATCATTGGGAAAAAATTATGCCCCACTTCGTGGATGATGACCAGGATTGCTGCATTTTTATTTCCTTCATTGTAGCTACCATCTTTTTCAGCTCTGCCAGGGTTAAAACAAATCATAGGATACTCCATCCCATTGGCAGCTTCCACGCTTTGAGCGACCGGATAAGGATAAGGAATCGTATGGTCAGAATAGGTCTTGATTGTATGGGCCACAGCTTTTGTAGAGTATTTATTATAGATTGGATAGGCTTCTTTGCCATAAAAGCTCATACACATGACTTTTTTGCCACTGACATTGATTGGCAAAGCATCCCAAACGAATTTTCGGGAAGAAGTCCAGGCGAAGTCCCGGACATTATTGGCTTTGAATATCCAGGTTTTTTTGGTTTTAGACTTATTCATCTCAGCAGTTTTTGCTTCTGCCAGGGTAACGATCTCTATAGGTTCAGTTGCAGTCTGTGCTTTTGCCCAACGAGATTTTTGTTCAGCGTTTAGATTAGTTAGGTAATTCTGGCACTCGCCGGTAGATCCTACTACATGGTCGGCAGGTACAGTCATTTGCACTTTATAGTTTCCAAAGGAAAGGGTAAACTCTCCGGTACCTGTGAATTGATGGTTTTGCCAACCGATCTCATCTCCGTACTTGCACATACGAGGGTACCATTGAGCAATGGTGAAAATATGATTGCCATCCTCAGGAAAATATTCATATCCGCCCCGAGCACCACCAAATTGTACAAAATCCCTTCGATCTGCTAATTTATAACTCCAATCTATCTTGAAGGCAAAACTAGTATTGGGCCGCAAAGGAGTCTTGAGCATGACTTTCATCATGGTTTTATTGAGCGTATATTCTAAAGGTTTTCCTGCCATATCCACTATTTTGTGAATGATATGGCCATATCCATTGTCCGTTTTTCTGGCTTCTACCGCATCCAACATCCGATCTGTCGCTACCGCCGGCAGGCTGCTGGTGTTTTGATAGTTGGCGTTATTAACCGTAGAGTGCTGGTTTTCATCAAGTTGCAACCATAGATAATTAAGCACATCCGGAGAATTATTAAAATAAGTAATCACTTCAGAGCCAGTCAACTTAAGATTGACTTCATCCAACTCACATTTGATATCATAGTCAGCGCGCTGCTGCCAATATTTTGTACCAGGAGCGCCACTTGCGGTACGGTACTCATTAGGCGTAGGGAGAATGCCGCCTAGCTGCTCAAATTTGTTACCATGATTGGAGGTGGATTGTGTAAAAGCCAGAAGGCTTAAGACCAAAAACAAAGTTGTAAAAAGACTTTTTTTGATTAGGAGTAAGTATTTCATTTTGAATATTTATAATTAACTGATGCAAATTTCGTAAAAATAGGAATGTCAGGTGAAAATTACTTGAACATATAAATCAAAATATAATAGATTGATTGAAGAATCAAAATAAAGAACAAATTTACAACCCTATTTACCTCCATTTGGGGGATAATACAATTTTATAGTTTGAACCCTTGAATCATTAGTCAAATAAAAGGCACCTACAGCTGCCTGATAAGGTGACGAGGGGCAAAGCGAAATCACATTTTTTAAAAAACGCGGAGCACAACCTATTTAGTATCAGCCAATGATGTACCAAATCAGCCACCGTTTAATTTGCCCTTAGATTCAATACACGCTCAACCACTTTTTCGATTGTCTTCTGACCGTCAACCTACTTAGAATGGTCACTCTAGGTGATTTCTCAAGTTTGTTTCTTCGAATAGCAATGACCGATCCAATAAATTAATTTGATATAAAAGCCTCTGGATTGGGATTTGGACCCATTTCAAATAAAAGATGACTGGATTGCATGATTTGTGAATAGGTGATGAATGGGGAAGTGATTTTTACATCGTCCAACCATACTCCCTGAATGTATTTATTGATAGTGGACAATTTATTAGCCGTTATTTTAAATGACTTTTCATGCCCATCTTTCGACAATTTCAAAGTGATGCCGGGTATTTGAGGCGCACCCAGGGCAAAAACTTCAGTGCCGGGAGTGACTGGATAAAATCCCATAACACTAAAGATATACCAGGCTGACATTTGGCCACAGTCGTCATTTCCATTGATACCGGTAGGCGCATTTCGATAGTTTTCCATAGAGGTAAGTTTCCTGATTAATTCCTGAGTTTTCCATGGTTGTCCGCAATAGTCAAATAGGTAGGAATAATGGTGACCCGGTTCGTTATCGTGCCGGTAATGATTTGAAGAAAAATTTTCATTGAGTTTAGCTGCAAATGCTGTCTTACCTCCGAGTAGATCGATAATACCATTTATATCATGCATGGCTCCAAACAAATAGGTCCATTTACCACCTTCGGTAAAACCCTCCTGGGTATTAGGAGTCCAATCTCCATTAAAGACACGCGCATTAAAAAAACCTGTTTTTTCATTAAACAAATTATAATAGTTTGTACTCCAGCGAATAAGGTTTTGATAATCCTCTGCATGCCCCAGACTTTTAGACATCTGTGCTATGCAATAATCATCTATACCAAACTCGATCGTCCTGGTGACAGATTCACGAGTCCTGTCCGACGGTACATAACCAATTGAATGATAATAAGTAAGTCCGCCCCTTGCTTCATAGAGCGTGCCTTCATCACGGTCACCCCAGGACTTTTCGGTATCATGGTTTGGTGGCTGAAAGGCATTTTTACGAACAGCTTCATATGCCAGATTGATATCATAATCCCTAAACCCTTTGATATAAGCATCTGCTATAACGGCATCTGCATGGGTGCCCACCATGATATTGGTATAAGTTGGATTGGGCCATTTAGGTAACCAGCCTCCTTCGCGGTACATCTGAAGCAATGATTGAATCATAGGCCCTACCCTTTCCGGATGCGTAAAATGAAGTAAAGGATGCAGCGCTCTGAAAGTGTCCCAGAGTGAATAATCATTGTATGACACACCCTGGTGAACTTTATCATCAAATGGGCTATAGTACTGTCCATATTCAGAAAATTCCCGGGGAAACAACATGGTGTGGAACAGAGCAGTGTAAAATATTGTTTTCTGGTCTTCATTGGCGCATTGAATCTGAAATTTGTCGAGGCTGGATGACCATGTCTTACCTGTAGCATTCACGACCTCATCAAAATCCCAATGAGGAATTTCAATTTCCAAATTTTTTCTAGCCTGTTCTATACTTATAAAAGAGGTTCCAATTTTAACTAACACTTTTTTGCGCATCCTGGTCGTAAACTCCACATAAGACCCCATTCTGGCTCCGTATTGATCCGTTCCTTTTACATTAATATCTGGTTCGCTGCGAAATGAATTCCATGTGGCAAAATTTTCAAAATCTCTGTCAAATTGAATTACAAAATAGCCTTTAAACCCAGGCAATTCAGGACCCAGATGAGATGACATTCGCTCTGGGTTGTATCCAGTGATCTCCCTGGACTGCGTATCAATATGGAGGTAACCTTGAAAAGATTTTTTATTTTCAGTGATATTTATTCCTTGTATGATGATTCTGGCCATTGAATCAGGATAAGTAAACCGAAAAATTCCACATCTGGAAGTTGCCGCTATTTCTCCTTTGATCTTTTGCTCACCATCTTGCATCAGCACCGAGTAATAATTAGGCCTTAAGTATTCGTCCTTGTGCGAAAACTTCAAAGCTCTGTCATTGGGCAAAAGCCGAAGGCTTCCAACTTGAGGCATGAGGCTCACATACCCATAATCCCCCATCCATACCGTCGGTTGATGGGTTGCCATGAAACCCTTCACCGTATTGTCTTCATACACATAAGGCATTTCGCTAATTTTATTTTCACGAGTTTGTGCTACAAAATTGGCCATAGCAAATGGCGGACCTACACAAGGCATGGTGCCACCACCATCTTTGCCTTCGCCAAAACCTTTGATAGAAGTTCCGATCAGAGGATTGACATAATCTAATGGCTTTTTTTCCTGCGATATTAAAGCAGTATTGTATGCGAGCGTCATGAATAATAAAAAATATTTCATATCTGCCATATAT
Source organism: Saprospiraceae bacterium (assembly GCA_016709995.1). Lineage (NCBI taxonomy): Bacteria > Pseudomonadati > Bacteroidota > Saprospiria > Saprospirales > Saprospiraceae > Saprospiraceae bacterium. Next base: position 517,850 of record JADJLQ010000001.1, on the reverse strand, counting down.
ATTGAGATGTTCATTTATCCCCTGTAATACTAAGAATCTTTTTGCTCAGAGACAATAAAATCAAGATTAAAAGCGCTTGACTTTGATCATTGCATTAATGATAAAGTTTCCTCGGAAATAGATGTTGATGTTCGCATTTTCCCGGACGCCGAAAGAGTCTGCATAAATGATTTCTGCCTTTATTTGGAGTATACCCTTTTAGAATATTCAGTTTATCATCGGACTTGCATTGGTCAAAGAGTTTTTCTGAAAAATCACTGTATTGAGGGAAGTTTTAATCTAAGCCGAATTGAAGACAAGGGAAGCTGATTGAGCACAGATTTTGTGCTGGAGCATCATGCAATTCAGTGCCATTAAAAAAACAAATTTCATAGTGGCCAATCCTTTAATCAGGCCTCGTTGAGAATATCTTGGTATCCCCTTTTTCAAGGATTGGACTAAGATCCTTAATAATATTTTTGGATTGAGCTGCAATATTCGTGTTTTCATAAGGGTCCTTGTCATGATCATATAATTCTACCACAGGAGTCTCCTCTCTAAAATATTTGGTAAGTCTGTATCGGTCCGTTCTGACGGTAACCCCTTTGTTGAAATAACTATACGCGATATTATCCCACTTGCCATTTTTCGATTTTAGCAATAACTTTCTCAAACTTTTTCCATCATTACCATCGATACGTTTCAGATTACAGAGATCCATCAAGGTCGGGTATATGTCAATGGAGCTTACTACAGCATTTTGAACTATCCCACCGGACAAATTAGGGGTTTTGATGATTAAGGTGCTTCTGAGTGAGGTCTCTGAAAGCGTGTGTTTACCCCAAACACGGTGGTCGCCCAGATTCCACCCGTGATCACCCCAGACGACTACGATGGTATTTTTATCTAATTGCAGTCTTCGCAATTCGTCCAACACCTTACCAATTTGAGCATCTACATAACTGATACTTGCATAATAAGCATGTCGCACTGTTTTTGCATATTCATCGGAAAGAGGATGTTGGAGAGATGCTTTTTCCAGTCCGAGTTTGTATCGGTTAAATTCGTTGCTGCCAATCAAACTGGCTGGATGTACATCGAACGGCAAGTCTGGCGCATTTGTAAGAGATATATCCGACTCACTGTATAGATCCCAATATTTTTTAGGAGCATTAAAAGGAAGGTGGGGCTTAAAAAAACCTACCCCAAGAAAAAATGGTTGATCTTTCTTAGCCAGGTCATTTAATTTCTGAATGGCCAATTCGGCACTCAGACCATCAGGGTAATCCTCATCATTAACTTCCTCATGTTCAAATGGTTTTACCATACTATTTCGACTTTGGCGGTTACTTCCATCTGAATATCCAAAAAATGCATTCCATCCTGTTCCCCATTTACCCGGATTGAACAACATCTCATCCCAACTAAAAGGCATCTCCAATTTATTGCTTTTAGGTGCACTGTAATCATATACATAACCATCTGCAGAATGGCTGATTTTACCAATGCCAACAGTATAATATCCACTCCTTTTGAGGTAATCAACAAAAGATTCAGGAATGGCTGTCTTGCTCTTATTGCTAAGATTTAACTCAATGGCAGCATTGGTGATTTGATCTTTGGTGCGTGGCAGCTTGCCGGTCAGCAAACTATATCTGGACGCTCCTCAAGTAGGTTGAGTAGCAAAGTGACGGGTAAAAAGTGTGCCTTGGGAGGCCAGCGCATCAAGGTTAGGTGAATGAATTAATGCATTGCCATAACAATGCAGATCTGGTCTGAGGTCATCTACACATATAAAAAGTACATTCGGCCTGGTGGACCGATTTTCCTTTGCTTTAAATCCCCAAATAGAAATGGTGGCAATAAAGGTTAGTATAACTATGGTCGTTTTCATAATAAAGGTTAATAAAAATATAGCTTTTGAACATCTTCCTCTAAAAATCCATAGAATGAAGCTAAAAGGGAGTCATTCATGCTCCAATAGCTACACCATAGATAAAGCCCACAATAAAAAAATGAAAGACCAAGAGATTAAGTCAGAACAGACTAGTTGGTTGTCAAAAAAAGAAGCGGAGAGGGAGGGATTCGAACCCTCGGTACAGGTTTATGCCCGTACAACGGTTTAGCAAACCGGCCCTTTCGGCCACTCAGGCACCTCTCCGAACTATTCTATTGAATAAAGAAATGCAAAATTAAGATTTTTTGCCAATCCTCCAATCAAAATAATATAAAATGAAATATCAATGCTCTTTGATGTAATGAGCAGCTAAACCATCGCCAAAATCATTCTTTACATCCCTAAAAATGCTATGCACATGGTTGCCTTTATTCTGATAATTGTCATATTCTATTAAAAACTCAGGACTCTGCACACTATAATAATGTGTATGGCCTGGTGTGGTATCTTCTGACCCAGCCCAAATAAATCGAACATTGGACCAACCATTCTTTGCAATCCGATCCATCATGTCCTTGACAAAAAACTTAGATGACCTGCTTACATAATAAGTGACCAGGGCTTTTAAATTCTGTTGCTGCTTTGGGTTCATTTGATCATAGGACAGGCCGCCGGGAGTATTGACCGTAGAGGATCGTTCTTTATAGGTAAATATTTCTTTTGGTGTTTCAGCGGTGATGATGGCCTTGACTTTCTGATCCGGACTGAATGAATTCATGAGCGTATTGGCCAGGTCTAACTCTTTGCTCAATATTTGTCTGCCTTTGTCTGGTCCATCCAGCACAACAGCAGGATTGGAACAATAGACTGAGGGAGAAGCTGACACTATTTGGTCATTTTTGATCACATAGTTGAGACATATATGATGCCCCTCCAGTTTCCAACCCCATTCTGAATCCTTTTGATTTAATCCAAATATCTGAACAAAATATTTTTTAGGGTCTCTATAAGCATCACCTTCTGGTCTACCTTCAACTCCTCTGAGCACATTCTCAAGCCAGGCGGCGTTTTTGACTTTTAGCAAGGTCTCCTCACCTCCGGTGGCAACTACCAGTCGATAAAATTTTTCTACTTGCGCATCACTCATATCCCGCATGACCAATCCGGTTCGGTCGGTTCTGGGCACAAAATCCCAATTGGTACGTTGAGTGTCCGCATATGACTTTGACACGAGCGCCATTTGTTCGACAGTCAAGGACTTGACAAAATCATTTGCTGCGATAGACGGCTTTAATGCGGGCATAGCCTTCTGACCTATGCAGACCAGAGTAGCCAGGAGAAAAAATGAAGTGACTATACTTTTAATATGATTCATGCTAAATAAGTTTAAGTAAGTGCTTCAGTTAAAAGTGCTGGAGCTTTCCAAAGGTAAATAATATTTTCATGCATCGACCTCCCTATTTTCTGCCCTATCAGAGCTTCCAAAATATTCGTTTATTATACATCCAACGCAGTAGAACATAGAACAAACCCAAAAAACCAAGGGCGAATAACAAAGAAGAAACTTTTGGATCTAACCAGGATTGTTTGAGACCTTGATATAAAAAGCCTTTCAGTGTCATTTTTGTGCCCTGGTGCATCCAGGTGATCAGGCCCATAAGCCTGGCTACCAGGCTGCTGCCTACAAAGACCATCATCGAATTCATGCCAAAATACAGGAAATGATGTGTCCAGCGATCCATCTTTTTGATGTCAATAATATAAATAAGACTCGCCAAAACCATAAGCCCTAAACCCCCTGTGAAAACCACAAATGAACTGGTCCAAATCTTTTTATTAAATGGAAAAACCATATTCCAGAAATATCCAATGCAAAGTAAGATTGCTCCATAGAAAAAGATACGGTTGACTTTTTCACGCAGCGGATTGGGTCGTTTAATAGCCAATCCTGTTAGCACACCAATGATCCCTGTCCCACATGCAGGAAGTGTACTCAGCAACCCTTCCGGATCCCACACTTTTGAAGCTGACCACAAATGCCCTTTTAATAATTTATAATCTAGCCAGGCTCCCAGGTTAGTCTCAGGCTCCAGCGAGGCATAACCCAATCCTGGCACCCGAATCAGAGTCATCAAAGCCCAATAAACCAAAAGGATGATGATCAGAATGATAAATAACTCTTTGGGCTTAAATCGCAGATACAAAATAGCCACAAAGCCATACACCAGGGCAATTCGCTGAAGCACTCCCGGAATACGAATAGAACCTAATTTGTAATAAGGAAACCCGCTTAAAGCGAGCCCAATCAAAAAAATCAAGACTGTCCGCTTCAGGATTTTGAGATAAAGGTCCTTTTTTTTAAAACCTTCTATTTGTCTTGAACTAAAAGCAAGTGGTATTGCGACACCGACTATGAATAAAAAAAACGGAAACACAAGGTCTGTCAAAGTACACCCGTGCCAGTCTGCGTGTAAAAATGGATCAAACACCTGGCCCCAATCACCGGGGTTATTGACTATCAACATCAAAGCAAGGGTCATGCCTCTAAATACATCAAGCGCTACCAATCTTTTATTTTCCATAAGTAGGAGGGCTAAAATAATCGAAATGTATGCAAAGTCTTTTAAGTTTCAAACACCAGTGATCCTGCTTGATTCAAAAATCAGGAGGGTTTCGTCAAAAGCCAAATACTTCCTGGCGACTCAATCATCCAATTTCAAAACATCTAAAAATGCTTTTTGTGGGATGTCCACACTTCCGATCTGGCGCATCTTTTTCTTTCCTTCTTTCTGTTTTTCGAGTAGTTTTCTCTTTCTGCTGATATCACCTCCATAGCATTTGGCGGTCACATCCTTTCTCAGAGCAGATATGGTCTCCCGGGCTATAATTTTGGCCCCTATAGCAGCTTGTATTGCAATCACAAATTGTTGACGGGGCAACAAATCTTTAAGTTTTTTACACATCTTGCGACCCAAGCCTTCTGCTTTGTCCCTGTGCACCAGGGCAGATAAGGCATCTACATTTTCAGCATTGATCTTGATATCCAATCTTACAAGGTCTGATTCCTTGTAAATACTCGGAGCATAGTCAAAGGAGGCGTAACCTTGGGAGATAGATTTAAGCCGATCATAAAAGTCAAAAACAATCTCGGCCAAGGGTAGTTCAAACTGAAGTTCTACTCTAAAAGGTGTCAGATAATGTTGTTTGATCAGCCTGCCTCGTTTATCCAGGCAAAGAGAAATGATAGATCCAATAAATTCGGGTCTGGTGATAATCTGCGCATCAATATATGGCTCCTCTACCCTGGCGATAAAGCTGGGATCGGGCAGCTCATGCGGATTGTGAATACTTAGTTTGTCTCCTTTGGCGGTGTAGGCAAAATAGGATACGTTGGGTACCGTGGTGATGACCTCCTGTTTAAACTCTCTGGACAATCTTTCTTGCACTATCTCCAGGTGCAACATGCCTAGAAAACCACATCTAAATCCAAAACCTAAAGCTGCAGAAGTCTCCGGCTCAAAGACCAAGGCTGCATCGTTCAATTGAAGTTTTTGAATACTGTCTTTCAAGTCTTCGTAATCATCATTGTCTATAGGATAGATACCGGCAAAAACCATTGGCTTCACTTCTTCAAAGCCATGGATCGGCTCGCCCGGTCTGTCGGCATGAGTTATGGTATCCCCTACCCTCACTTCTTTGCTATCCTTGATACCACTGATGATATAACCCACATTGCCTGCACTGAGCTGAGGCTTTTTGATCTGCTTAATTTGAAGTATGCCTATTTCATCAGCATGATAAGATTTGCCGGTAGAAATAAATCTCACTTTTTCATTCTGCTTGATAGTGCCATTGAAGATCCTGAAGTAGGCTACGATGCCTCTGAACGAATTGAATACTGAATCAAAAATCAACATTTGAAGAGGCGCATTGGGATCACCCTTAGGGGCTGGAATGCGGCTGACGATGGCCTCAAGGATTTCAGGCACACCTTGACCTGTCTTACCACTGGCATGCAAAATATCTTCTTTTTTACATCCCACCAAGTCTATGATCTGGTCACTGACCTCATCAATCATGGCAGCTTCCATATCTATTTTGTTCAAGATGGGGATGATCTCCAGGTCATGATTGATGGCCATGTACAAATTGGAGATCGTTTGAGCCTGAATGCCTTGTGTAGCATCTACTAATAATAAAGCGCCTTCACATGCAGCTATGGATCTGGAGACTTCATATGCAAAGTCAACATGTCCCGGAGTATCGATGAGGTTGAGTGTGTAGATCTCTCCATTGGCATGCGGGTAACTCATCTGAATGGCATGGCTCTTGATGGTAATGCCTTTTTCACGTTCGAGATCCATACTATCCAGAGCCTGCGCTTGCATATCGCGCATGGCTATAGTATTAGTAAGCTCTAACATTCTATCAGACAAGGTGCTCTTACCATGGTCGATATGAGCTATGACACAAAAATTGCGGATATTTTTCATCGAGGGCGCAAATATAGCACTTTTATGGAGCAGATAAAGTTTATCGTTTTGATTAATAAGTCGTTATGAAATTGTTGCCCAGGATAGATTTAATGCCATATATCAAAACTTGAAACTCCAGATGCAAATTCACCTATATTTCCCCTTCAGGTAGTTGGTATAGCTTCATAACCACTATGAATATCTTTATTTAGATCTCATATAAACCCATTAATTATCAATCAAATACAGCTAAATCCACCTTCTGAAGTGATAGTTTTGCCGTTTACAGTTTAACTTTACACCATGAAAATATTAATTTTAGTGATCAGCCTGTTTTTGATGATCCAATGTCAGGCTAATTTAAAGAACGCCAAAGGTCATATGGTCAAAATAGTACTTGATACTGAAGAGCCACTTCCTGATCAGGATACCATATATATTACGGGCAATGTCCCCATCTTTGGTGAATGGCATTCCAAAGGTCTCCCAATGGTCAGAAGAGCCGAGATGCGGTGGGAAAAATCATTTGATGTGCCCGACAGTACACACCTTCAATTTAAATTTACACTTGGCAATATGGACAAAGAAGCGATCTCTAATCGTGGCGTCATTCCGGGCAACAGTGAGTTGATGATCACGGAAGATAAGGAAGTATACTTCGTGCTGGAGGACTGGAAGCATACTTATGTGCCAAGTGCGCTGGATTCAATGGGAAAGTAAAGTTCTATTAATAATGAATACCTCTCTCTTCTGCAAAATCCTGCTTTTTACATTTTTGACTTGTATCATTTTTTGCGGTTGCGAAAGACCCTTATGTTATGATTTGCCCTTAAACAACATGATGTCAGTCAATTATTTGGACCATAATGGAGTCTCGCTGCTTTCCAAAATCGACTTGTCAAGTAAAGCTACATCAAGATCTATTATTCTATGGTGACTCGATGATTGCCTATTTGAACATAAAAAAAGAATTATTTTTCAGTTAATGCTTTACGGATACCGAATAGATACTTTTCAGGGTGCTCAGACTTTAGATTTCCATTGAACGACCAAATTCAAAATAATACTTCACGCACACTGATAGAAATAGCAGGCTATCCCGTAGACACCCTGGACGCATACTTTAATGACGCTCATAAAGATATCCTAAGTGAAAAATATTAGGATAAAAACTATAAACCCTATGAGATGCTCGAAATAATTAAATGAAACCAAACTATCTCAAAAAGACAATTAATATTGATGATGGTCAGGACATCTAACTTAAAATTTTCAAACCAGGATTTTATAAACAGTTTGTCCCAAGAACATGGTATCCATTCTCCTGGGGTTTTCTGTAAAAAGTAACATATTTGAGTAATATAAAATTATATGATAGACCTTATATCTGACACCGTCACCCGTCCCACCTCAGGCATGCTTCAAGCCATGCTATCAGCCACTGTAGGTGACGATGTATTCCGTGAGGACCCTACCATCAATGCCTTAGAGACCAAGGTGGCTGCTATGTTTGGACACGAAGCTGCTTTGTTTTGCCCCTCAGGTACTATGACCAATCAGATCGCTGTCAAGCTACATACCCAGGAGCTAGACGAAGTCATCATGGACGAATCATCTCATGTATATCTATTCGAACTGGGAGGGTATAGTTTTAATTCCAGGGTAGCGATCCATTTGATCCGAGGGGAAAATGGAAAATTTAAAGCAGAGGATGTGCTGGCCGCTATCAAACCGAAGGTTGATTGGATGCCCAATAGCAAGCTGGTCATCATAGAGAACAGTGCCAACCGGGGAGGTGGAAGTTATTACAACCTGGAGGAAATAAAACCTATATCAAAGGCCTGTAAAGACAAGGGACTCAAGCTTCATCTTGATGGTGCCAGAATATTCAATGTACTGGCGGAGACCGGCGAGACACCTTTGCAATACGGAGCCTTGTTCGACACCATATCTATATGTCTATCTAAAGGGTTAGGAGCCCCGGTAGGGTCGTGCCTTATAGGTTCTTTGGAAACCATATCAAGGGCTCGCAAAATCAGGAAAGTGATGGGCGGTGGTATGCGTCAAGCAGGATTTTTGGCAGCGGCAGGAATCTATGCCCTTGACCATCACGTGGACAGGTTGAAAGAAGATAATGACCGCGCACGGGATTTGGGTGAATGTCTCCGGTTGCTTGACTACATCAAAGAGGTCAAACCAGTCATGACCAATATTGTGATCTTCTCAGTAAAAGAACCCCTCACTTCCGATTGGATGTTAAAAGAATTGAATAAAAATAATATTCGGGCTGTGACCATAGGACCTGGAGCTATTCGATTTGTAACTCACCTTGATTTTACTTCAGAAATGTGTCATCAGGTAATTAAAGTTTTGAAAGATCTCGAAAAAAAGGTTTAAATTATCCTACCTATATACATCAATACCACTCCTATGAAAAGAAATTTAAAGCTTATACTCGCCTATATCGTGCTTATAGCTTTTGGCAATCAGGCCAAAAGTCAAACTGATATTACCCTCATCATTAAAGATCTGGCCGGTCAGCAAATCGATAAAATTGAAGCCTTTGATTACAGTCAAATAGAGATGCTCAATCCTAAGATCGCCGATACGATCCAACTAAAGTTTTCTAAAAATACCATTAACTGTTATGTACTACGATTTCACAGCCAAAATAAAATAGCCAATAAACAAATCTGGTTAGATCCTGGCACAGTGACCGTGCATGGCCACCTAAACCGGTTAAATCTAATCATTGATACGGTCATAAATGCTCCCGTTTATTATAAGATCAATGAATTCCAAAATACGTATTCTAAATTACTCAAGAAATCGGATGTGTCAGAAATGAACCAATTTTTATTGACATCCTTTAAAGAGCACGCCGATGACCCATTTTCCATCACCATCGGTATCTATTATTTGATGCTCAATATCAACTCGAAAGAAAATCTGGCAAAATTAAAAACAGAGACTGATCGTCAAGGGAATAAATTCGGTTGGTACATCACTGCTCCTAACTTATATGATCGACTAAACACTGTGCTTACTCTGGACAAACTGGATTTAAAGAATTTTCAATTCACCAGCCTTGAAAACAAAAAGACCAATATTTCACTTAAAGTATCAGATTATACTGTGATCAATTTCTGGTTTGCGGGCAATCGGGCGTCACTTCAACAACACCAGACGATTAAACCAAAATGGGATGCGCTTAAAGCTCAACATATTGATCTACTCGGAGTGTCGATCGATCAAAGTTTTGATCAATGGGCTCAATATCTCAATGCTGCCAATCTACCTTGGCAAAATTTGCTTGAATCTAAAGAGAACCTTTTGTCCGATTATTTAAAAATCGATAACTTTCCTACTTATGTCATCCTGGACAAAAAAGGAAGCCTTGTCGCAACTTACTTTTCTTTTGCAGATGTGTTGAAACATTTTAACATTACACCATAATCCATTTATCAATCCATTATTCAATCTTTTGTTATGCGGATAATTCTATTTTTTATAGCCTTCATTATTTCAATACCTACGAAAGGACAAAAACCTACTGATCGTCGATTAGCTGGGTTAGATACGTTTGTCGCCCGAGTCCTCAAGGAATGGAAAGCTCCTGGTGTCACGATAGCTATTGTAGAAAAAAACAAAGTGGTCTATACAGGCGGATTTGGATACAGAGATCTGGCCCAAAAACTGCCGGTGACCGAAAATACGCTTTTTGCCATTGGCTCATGTACCAAGGCATTTACTGCTTCTTTGATTGGTGGTCTTGTGAAGGAAGGCCTGGTCGACCTGGACAAGCCAATCCGCAACTATCTGCCTGAGCTCAGATTTAATAATGAGTACCTTAATGATCACGTAACCATAAGAGATATGATGACCCATCGAACCGGACTTCCGCGGCATGACTACTCATGGTATGGATCCTCTGCTACCCGACCAGAACTATTAAAGCGTATTGAATTTCAACAACCCACTGCTGAGCTTCGCGAAAAATATCAATACAATAATTTTATGTTTTTAAGCCAGGGCATATTACTGGAAAAGTTAACAGGCAAATCATGGGAAACCAATATCCAGGATAAAATATTTGCTCCTTTGGGTATGAGTCAGACAGTCACTTCAATCTCTGACATGGAAAAGTCACCTGATCATTCCCTTGCCTATACCTTGATCAATGACTCATTTGCATTAAATATTCCATATAAAAACATAGATGCAATGGGCCCTGCAGGTTCTATTAATAGCAATGCTAAAGATATGGCTAAGTGGTTGATCACCTGGATCAATAACGGAAAATACAATGGCAATGAAATCATCCCTTCTGATCACGTGGCTCAAGCCTCCACCATACAGATGGCGGCAGGGGCTCCTGTGTCTTCAGAAAATCCGGATGTACAAAATTTTGGTTATGGGCTAGCATGGACAGTGGGGAGTTACCGGGGACATTACAGGGTTGAGCATGGGGGTGGCATCGATGGGTTTATCTCCAGTACCGGGTTTTTCCCAACAGATAGTATTGGATTTTTCATTTCTTCCAGCACTGGTTATGTTACTTCCGTAGTAAGGAATTGGATTTGTGATCGTATGTTAGGCCTGAATTACCGTGATTGGCAAAAACAACAAAGAGATGCTTTTGTCAAAACCAGATTTGCAGCCTTAATGCAACCAAAACCTTCTGATACCTTAGGTAGGATTATGAATACACATCCTAGCTTAGCCTTATCACAATATGCAGGAAAGTATACTAACAAGGGCTACGGTACAATCGAAATTTCGCTCACCGACAGCATGTTGCAGGCATCGTATAATGGGACAAAATTCGATCTACAACACAAACACTTTAATGTCTTCAGAGGAAAACCCGATGGAGTACAATACCAGGATGCTCAACCTACCGAATTGTTTTTCCAACTCTCTAAAGATGGCAAGATAGATCAACTATCGACTCCATTGCAACCGGGAGTTGATGATATTGAGTTTACAAGGGATATTGAAAACGCTGCGTTAAGTAGGGCAGAACTTGAAAAATATGCAGGAGACTATCAACTTGGGCCACAAAATATACAGTTTGTGATCAGAGATGAAACTAAGCTATTTGCTATTTTACCAGGCCAACCCAACTACGAACTCATTTCAATTGGAAATCATGAGTTCAAACTTAAGATATTAGATGGTTACAAAGTAAGATTCAAATTAGACGATCATGGAATAGCGACAGAAGCCAGCTTCATTCAACCTAATGGAATATTTGTAGCTAAAAGAAAATAACCCAAAGGCTTATTACACATAATTTTTAACTAATACAATGTGTCGGTAATCTAGTAGCTTGTCATCGTCCACAAACAATACTTTACCTCCTGCAGAAATAACATTTTCAATAACATCGTCGACAACATCTTGCATGGGCATAGGGTCAGCGTCCAGATCATGGGTAAATATTTCAGTTTTGTAAGCCTTTAAAACAGCAGCTTTTCGATAATTTTTTTCCACCACCAGAAGTTGACAATTTTTTATTGCACTTTGCTTCCAAACTTCATTGAGTCCTATGGCTAACATTTGGTTATTGTTATATACCTCTAACGATTGGATTAATGTCTTTTCTTCATCCGCCCTAATGTTGTTCAATGAAACCTGAACTAATCCGATCAATTCTGATTGCGCTTTTTCAAAATAATTGCCCGGCAAAAAAGCTTTGACAGCTCTATTATGATGAGATATTTTTTTAAAATGGGCGATCATCTTATCACTTCCTGTGACGATGACATCATAGTCATATGATTGCAGAACCATACCAAGGCCCTTATCCGCATTGTCCAATAATAAATGCATTGCCTTCTCCCGGCGATCATTTTTCTCATAATAAATCGCAACATCATGAAGGGTATTGTCCATAAATGCTTCGATTTTGAGAGGAACATCCACAATCAACTTGGTTAATGAATTATTCGAATAAAGAAAATACCTAATCTCATTGGCGCTGAGAAGCAGTAAAATGGCATTCTTTGTCAGACTTTGGCTGTAAATTAAATCTCTGATCTCAAAACTATCGCCAATCACCAACTTTTCTTCAGGTTCAAAATCGAGGTAATATATTTTTTGAAACTCAGGAGAAACAAAGATGGCAATTCCTAATTTAAATTTCTCAGGCTTAAGGTCTTTCAAAATAATCTCAAACTTGATCATCAGATTGGAAACCAAATCTTCATCATAGCTTTCGGCCAATTTTCGTTCGAGTTCATCTAATTTTATTTTGAGCAATTTTAAAAAAGATTTGTCAGACCTATCAAAAGCTTTTAAAGGCAAAATGAATGAAATACTGGGCAGATATGACTTATGATCTTCAATCTCCTGGAGCTCAGGGTAATATTTGATATTCATGATAAAGAATTTAAATAAGTAATCAATTAAACAAAACTAGTTCTTTCAAGCACTCAGCCCACTGATCAATATCAGGCGAGAAAATGATTTGAGCCAAGCTAATATGCTGAGTCCAAAACTTAAGACCTATAAAGTGATAAAGGCACCTGATAAGAATTACCTATAAATGGTCATAACAATGTTCTATATTGGGAGCACATTGACAAAGGGGCTGTAACCATGATTCCACTATTGAAGCAAAGGCATCACACTTCAAAATATTCTTTTAACACTTCGCTTTCTTTTGTACCAGGCGGCAGACCTTACTTTGACCTAATCGCCAATTTAATAGACACTGCTTCGTTGTCGATTCATGTGCAGTGTTATATATTTGATGAAGACCGAACCGGTACTATGATTGCTGAAAAACTTATAATGGCAGCTAATCGCGGGGTATCTGTATACATCCTGGTAGATGGGTATGCATCTCAAAATCTGAGCAAACTTTTTATCGAAAAAATAAGATCGGCCGGTATTAAATTTAAATTTTTCGAACCCCTTTTAAAAAGTAAATATTTCTATTTTGGCAGAAGGCTGCATCATAAGATCGTAGTCATAGATACTGTAAAAGCCGTCATTGGAGGCCTAAACATTAGCGACAAATACAATGATTTTCCTTCCAAAGCCGGATGGCTGGACTTTGCCTTGTTGGTCGAAGGAGAAGTTGCCAAAGAATTGTGTATTCTATGTTGGAAGACCTGGAACGGCTACCCAATAAATATGGAACTTACACCTTGTGAGTCAGTACCTACTCCCAAAATGGTCTTCAAAGGACCGACCCCTTTAATCCGGATGATTCGGAATGACTGGATCAGAAGAAAAGTCCAGATTTCGGATGTTTATAATCATATGTTTAGAACTGCAAAGAAAGAAATCATCATTTTGAGCAGTTATTTTATACCAGGCAACCTACTTAGAACACTCATATCTAAAGCCATCAACAGAGGAGTAAATGTAAAAGTAGTTTCCGCTGGATATTCGGATGTCAAAATAGCTAAAGATGCCGAAAGATGGCTTTATGATTGGCTCCTCAGAAACAATACCGAATTGTATGAATATCAAAAGAATGTACTTCATGGTAAGCTAGGCATCTGTGATGGTGAATGGTTTACCTTAGGTTCTTATAATATAAATGATCTCAGTGCACATGCAAGCATAGAACTAAATCTAGAAGTAATCGATACTCCACTCACTCAGGAGTTTAGATCCATTATCAACCAAATTATCAAAGAGGACTGCATTCAAATAACTCTGGAAGGCTATAAAAAGACTAAAAACGTATTTAAACAACTTAAACAATGGTTTGCCTTTGAAATATTACGGATGCTATATTACGTATTCACTTTTTATATCCATCAACGAAAATAAGAATTCATCAAAACCAATTCCGAATTGAAATTCAACTGCTTTGTTAATTGCAATAGTAAAAGCACTATCATAAAAATTAAATTATAATCCAAGATAACCTTGCGAGGTGTCCCGAACGACTAGCTTGATGCCTTATTTGCTTAATGTTTGAAAATCCGTACAACCAGATTTTTCGCAACATTCAAATCCCAATACTTGAATCTACCCCTCTGAACGACCAAAGTATTGTCTGCTTTATGATTGAGAAAATAGTGAAATACAAATTTTTGATGAGGGTCTTGCCAGCCAACCATTTGACCAAATCGTAAATCATTGAAGACCAGGGTATCCCCCCAGTTTTCAACTGTATAGTAACCTTTAGAAAACAGTTTAAGCTTATCTACCTCAACATGTTCAGAGGAAAACTTAAGCAAAGAATCATTTTGAGGAAAGTATTCAAAGTCCACATGATTGTCAGAATCAAATATGGAACGAAAGCCCACCTGGTATCCTGAGTCCACCTTTGCAACAATATACCACAACCAACTTTGCAGTGGAGATGGTGTAGTGAAATAATCCTTATAAACTATATTTTGACTCGTCATACTTCGCTTCACTGAATGATCTATGAAAGATTTATTGAGCAAACAATAGCCCAGATAACAAAAACTTAATCCTAAAGTAAGCACAGCAGCACGATAATTTTTTTTGAACGCAAACCTGTTGTAAAGTATATAGATCAAACCTAATGCAGGCCAAATACTAAAAAATGGATCGGCTACATAGATCGCATTAAAACTGATCCTGGTATGATTAAAGGGTTCAAACCAACCAACTCCGTAATTATTGAATGCGTCGATAAAAATATGTGCACCAATCACTAATCCAAAAAAAATCAGCCATCTTTTAAATGAAATATTGTGAGGACGATGCCAGTGATTGGCCAAAGAAGCAAAAAGCAATGAAATCAGTACAACAAACAGAATCGAATGTGTAAAACCTCTGTGTGCCAATAAACTACTTGGGGTGTCAAGCCACAGCGATCCAAGAAAATCAATATCAGGTATACTCTGTGCCAAAGCTCCCCAAAGTAACGACTTGTTTCCTAATTTTTTGCCGGCAAAGACTTCCCCCATGCAGGCGCCGATTGCGAGATGTGTTAGTGAATCCAAAATATATCTATGTTAACAAATTTAATATTTTTTATGCTTTCAATTTTTTAAAAATATAAATCAATCCCTACTGACCAATGTCATCTTTATTTCAGTTTTATATCACGGTTTTAATGAACAATAACCCACAATTTGCTTAATAAACATAATAATTATGTCAATGAATTTTGAACAATACGCTGCAAGAGGTAACGAAATGATAAATCAACTTGCTCAGGAGTTAGATACTCCAAGAGATCAGGCAGCCAGAATCTTAAGATCGACACTACATGCACTTAGAAACAGGCTGTCAATTGAAGAGAATTTTGATCTGTTATCCCAATTACCTATGATGTTAAAAGCAATCTACGTAGATGGGTGGAAACCAGCTGCTAAAATATATCAAAGTCACCATTTAGATGATTTTATAGACGAAATAAGGTCATTTGATCCTCATGCTGCCGCAAGGGATTTAGGAAATAATGAAAGAGCCCAATATATGGTAAAAGGAGTAGTCCGTATATTAGGTCAATACGTAAGCCAGGGTGAGATGAATGATGTAATTGGGGTGTTGCCTGCTGAAATAAAAGATTTTTTTAAATCAACTTTGGAGGAGAATCAATTATTCTAAGGTCAGCTAAAAATCTAATTTTATTTCAATTGCAATGACAAAATCGTTGCCAAATAAAAAAATGAAAAAAATATTAAATAGGAAAATAAATATCGTGACGACATTCATAACTATAAATGACCTTCGTCAGCGCATCTATATGTGATAGCTGCTAATTTTACAATCGAATTATTCACATAAATAAAATCAAAAAATCATGACAACGAAAGCGTTAACAAGATCAAATGATTACTTCCCAGTAATGTTTGATGATTATTTAAAGCCTTGGACCGAATGGTTTACACCAAGTGAAGTATTCAGTCGTTCACATACTATGCCTCCAGCAAATGTAACTGAAACAAAAGATGAGTATGTTGTTTCAGTTGCTGCTCCAGGATTAAAGAAAGATGATTTCAAAGTAGACCTTGATGGAAATATACTAACTATCTCCAGCGAAAAAGAAGAGAAAAAAGAGGAGAAAGAACAAAAATTTACCCGCAAGGAATACAACTACTCTGCTTTTAGTAGAAGTTTTACTTTACCTGAATTAGTGAATAAAGAGAAAATCGCGGCTAAATATGAAAATGGTGTCCTAAAATTGCATATTCCTAAAAAAGAAGAAGCAAAAAAAGCTTTAATCACTAAAATGATTGAGGTTAAGTAATCGTGTCCTAGAGTTCTGCTTCGGCAGAACTCTTTTTTTAGAAAATTATTAATTCAAATAAAAAATGAACAGTACACCTATGGAATCAAATGGTCAAGTTATTTCGATGCCTCGGATTGGAGATCCCGCTCCGGAATTTGTAGCCATCACCACTCAGGGTGAGATAAATTTTCCAGCTGATTATCGCGGAAAATGGGTAATATTATTTAGTCACCCTGCTGACTTTACACCTGTGTGCACATCAGAATTTATGACTTTTGCAAAAATGCAAAATGAATTCAAATCTGTGAACTGTGAACTGGTCGGTTTATCGGTGGATGGTCTCTACAGTCATATAGCCTGGTTGAGAACCATAAAGGACAAAATAGAATATAATGGGATGAAAAACATGGAGGTCACCTTCCCATTAATCGAGGATATCAGTATGAATGTGGCAAAAAATATGGCATGATTCAACCTGGTGAAAGTAGCACAAAAGCTGTAAGAGCAGTATTTTTTATTGACCCCAGAGGCACTATTCGTGCTATGATATATTATCCTCTATCTTTAGGTAGAAACTTCGATGAGATCAAAAGAGCCTTAGTTGCCATGCAGACTGCAGATAAATATTCTATTGCTACTCCTGCAGATTGGAGACCGGGTCAAGATGTGATAGTACCACCAGCAGGCTCATGCGGTGTGGCTAAAGAAAGAATGGAAAGTAAAGACAGCAACATCACATGTCATGATTGGTTCTTCTGTACCAAACCACTCAAGCTCGAAGTGGCATAAATTAACTCTATATGAACATGGTACTTTAATCTCCCTGTGGGGTTGTCTTTATATATTAAATTACCCTAGTCACTAAAATGAAAAAATATTTTTTTTACCATTTAGTATTTTTGGGATTCTTAATTGTCTCCTGTTCAAGTTCTAAGATTGCTTCGTCCTGGCAAAAACCTGGGTTTGAAAACAAAGATTATAAGACCATTTTAGTCATGGCCATCTTAAACCCCGATTCCAAGTGGAGTTTCAGGCAGTCCTTAGAAGATCATATGGCCAATGACTTGAAAGCAAAAAATGTCCATGCCGTATCTTCATCCAGGTTGTATGGCCCACTGTATTTTGACAAACTAAATGCATCTGAGGCCCTTGCAAAAGTGAATACTGAAAAAATAAGCGCTGTACTGACCATCGTATTATTAGACAAAGGCCAGGAAAGTAGTTACGTACCGGGATACCTTCGGAATCCGACTCAAGATGATTATTACATGTGTTGGTGGGACTACTATTCTTCGGTCAAAAGCAGAGTATGTACACCAGGATACTATATTCAGGATACAAAATACTATTGGGAATCAAATATTTATGTCGGACCTTCCAAAGAGCTTATCTATTCGGCAAAATCAGATTCGTTTGATCCAGGCTCTACAGATCAATTAGCACATGAATATGGCCAATTGATAGTAAAAGACATAAAAAAGAAGAAATTACTACATTAATAGACAAGTTTTCAATTTATAAGATGCGCCAGCTTAGATTCATTGAGTATAGTGATCTTACTGCCGGTGATCTCTATTAAATTGTCCGCTTTAAAATCACTTAATGTACGTATAAGCGACTCTGTAGCGGTACCTGCAATACTGGCCAGATTATCTCGGGAGATATCAATCGAAAAATGATCATCTTTAGGTTTCTTATACTTCTTTGCTAAAGATATTAAAGCATCAGCTACCTTCTTCCTTAGACTGTTATAGGCCATGGACAGCAAAAGGTCTTCTTGTTCTGCCACATTTTTGGCCAGTAGTCTTGTAAATTTTTTCAGCAATGGAAGGTCTTTGTTGAGCAAACTTTCAAAATCCTCCTTAGGAATAATCGCGAGCTCCGTATCTTCAATAGCTTCAGCACTATCAGTATAATTACCTCCTTCGAACAGTGCGGTATATCCCAAAAAGTCGCCTTCATTATACAAGCCTACTACTAAATCTTTGGCGTCATCATTAGTTTTAATCACTTTGACTTTACCTTTCAGAATATAATATAGTCTCGAAGGCCTGTTTCCTTCCGAATAAATAATTTGTTTCTTTTTATATTTATTGATGTTTCTGTCAGCCGTAAGCTCTTTTAATACATCCCGATTAGGATTATTAAGTTTTAATATTTGATCCAGCCCATCCAAACCAGGTGCCAATTCATTCTTAAGCATTTCATGTTTGGCCAGTCTCCGCTCCACAGCAGTGAGTAATTCTGTACCACTAAATGGTTTGGTAATATAGTCATCAGCACCAAGATCCATTCCTTTGCGCAAATCTGACCTTTCAGATTTGGCAGACAAAAATATAAATGGGACATGCGCCAGATCAGTCGATTTCTGGATCATGTGCAGGACTCCATATCCATCCAGTACAGGCATCATGATATCACACAATATCAGGTCAGGCTTTATTTCATAAGCTCTAGCTACTCCTTCCTTTCCATCCTTTGCAGAAATAACTTCATAAGATGCCAATTCGAGGATTTCAGCCGTATTCTCTCTTAATTCGTTGTTATCTTCAATCAATAAAATCTTCTTCATAGTAAAAATTTAAAAAATCAATTAATGGACTATTTTATTAGGGAAGGAAACAACAAATTCGCTGCCCTTGTCTACCATACTATGGCATACTATTTCTCCTTTCATTAACTGCACATACTTAGCCACAATGTGAAGTCCCAGGCCCGTACCCTGGATATGAGACGCATTGTTTCCCCTGAAAAACCTCTCATACAAATTCCTTTGATCAGTTTCGCTAATACCGATACCCTGGTCTTGAATATGCAAGAACCATGACTCATCCGTATTAATACTTTTAATCTCTATTGTTGAATTTTCATTTGAAAACTTAATTGCATTGGAAATCAAATTGATCACTATATGTTTTAATAAAGCCGGATCTGTGTTGATTAATTCCGGTCCATGATGCACATAAACTATATTTTGATTCTTTTTTAATATGGGTGATATTTGATTGATCAATCCTTGTAATATATCTACAATGTTAAGCTCAAGGTACTTGACGGCAGTTTTTCCTTCTTCTATTTTACCTACGCTCAAAAAGTCTTCGAGAATATCATTCAGTGTATTCACTGAAGTAAATATCCTTTCAAGGTGTTTTTCTCTTTTGGGTTGATCTTCGGTGGTTACATACTTTTGCAACAAATATGCTGATGAGGTGATCGTACTTAATGGAGTTCGGAACTCATGCGACGCCATAGATACAAATCGCGATTTCAGGGTATTTAATTCCTTCTCTTTATCCAATGATTTTGTAAGTTCTACCCTGGCTGCTTCGGTCTCCTTTACTTGTCTTTGCAGCTTTTTAATAGCATCATCTAAATCTTCAGTACGCGCCAAAACTTTCCGTTCCAATTCCTCGTTCAATTTTACTATAGAATCTTCATTTGATTTGCGGACAGTAATATCGCTTATAAAAGAAATGATATACACATCGCCATTTAGTTTGTATGGCCCTAAAGATATCTCTACTGGAAACTCGCTGCCATCTTTCCTTTTGCCAAATAGATCTTCCCCCAAACCCATCGGCCTGTTTTGGGGATTTATTAAATATTTTTCACGATGGGATTCATGTGCCGTATGGAACCTCCCGGGAATTAAAATGTCAATCCTTTCTCCAAGTAGCTCTGAAGATTCATAGCCAAAAATCTTTCCTGCAAACTGATTAGCCAGCAAAATTTCAAGACGGCTATTAACCATAATGATTCCTATTGAAGCATAGTCAAAGAAAGCTTTAAAGCCTTGTTCTTTTATAACTTTTAATACTTCATTATCGGGCATATACCTTAATTCACAAATCTACAAACCCCAAAATTATGAATTTACTAATGGTTTTGAAATCAAATGGCTACCAATATAACTGATAAAAATAACTCCAATAGAGGAAAGTGGCATGAGAATAGCAGCTATGACCGGTTGTAAAGTACCAGTCACTCCAAAATATATACCAATTGAATTGTAAATTAATGAATATATAAATGATATGTATATCAATCTTTTAGAGTTCTTGCAAGTCTGTAGGAATACCTCAAGTTGGCTCACATGCTTTGTATTCAAAATTACATCACAAGCAGGAGCAAAAGCACTGTAATGATTCACCACAGCAATGCCTACATCACTTTGTTTTAAGGCCCCGGCATCATTTAAGCCATCACCTATCATTAAAACTTTTTCGCCCAGATTCTGCCTGGACTTAACATAATCCAACTTTTGTTGTGGGCTCTGAAAAAAAGAGAATCCCATATTGGACGGGAATACCGTTTTCAGTTCATCTTGTAACCGGTCTGTGTCGCCGCTCAATAAAGACAAGTCGTACTTTTGCAGGCTATTAACCATTTGAACCACCTTAGGCTTGATAGTATTATATACTTCGTATTTAGCTTTAAGTACACCATCTATACTAATAATGACTTCTGACGCAGATATCTGGGTGTGCGTTTGATTTAAAAAGTCAGGACTACCAATCTTGATGTACAGATCATTTACCCAACCCTCGAGTCCCTTTCCGCCGATTTCATTCCATGATAAAATCTCATATTTTATAAATTTCTTTTCAAATTTAATTATGGCATGACTCAGCGGATGCATAGACTGATTGATCAGGCTTAAAGCAGCATTTTTTTCCCATGAATCCCATGAAGCATAAGCAAGAATAACTTCTGCATCATCGGATACAGTTAAAGTCCCGGTTTTATCAAATATAATATGATCAATCTCAGCAAGTCTTTCTATGGCAGAGGTATGTTTTACAAAGAAGCCAGCCATACTTAATTTCTGAGCCATAAATCCCAATGTATAGGTGGAACTGAGTAACAATGCACATGGACATGCTACTATCAATACAGCAGTAAATGAATTTAATGCCAGGCTCCTGTCAATTTGCCACCAATAGGCAAAAGCGAAAAGTGCGATTAGAATGACCCCCACAGTAAAGTAAGCAGCGATTCGATCGGTCCATTTAGATTTATTTTGGCGTTCATTTTTGAAAGAATCATCACTCCATAGTTGCACAAAATCACTTTGTGAAAATGGTTTTGTCACCAATATTTTAATAGCATTGGTGAGGACTTTGCCTCCAGCATAGATAAGTGTATCCAACTTTGCCGTGACCGGTTTTGATTCTCCTGTAATAAAACTATAATCAATCCGGCTATCACCTTCGATTATTTGACCGTCGATTGGTATAACCTCACCTCTACGAACATATAAAACCTCCCCCTTTTTAACATCCTGGATATACTTGGATTGGACAATATCCCCTTGCTCAAGAACATCCACTGAAATAGGAAAAAATGATTCAACCTTTCGATTAAACTGTAGATTGGAATAGGTCTTGTCCTGCAGGTACCTTCCTAAAAGCATAAAAAAAACTATCCCGCTCATGCTATCCAGATAACCAAGGCCGACATCATTCAAAATGTCATATATACTTCTGAAAAAAGTAACCAAAATGGCCAAAGTTACCGCAAGATCTATATTGGCAAACTTTTGCCTTAAAGCGGTGTAAGCACTATAAATAAAAGTTTTACCTGCAATAATAAGCACTGGCACCGACAGCGCAATATTGAGAAATCTAAAAACTCTAATCAGAATGGGGTCACTGACTCTATCCATTCCAAGATATTCAGGAAAACTCAACAACATAATATTGGCAAAACAAAATCCCACTATCCCTAATTGAATTAACTCGGTTTTAGAACTCTTTTCTTTGAATTCCACGCGGTCAAATTCAATTTGTGGTTCATACCCAATAGAGGAAAGTAATTCAGCTACTTGTCTAATGGTAACTGTTTCGGTATTAAAAGTAAAATATATTCGTTTTGTCGTAAAATTTACCGCTGAATGAACAATACCAGGGTTGATTTTAGATAAATGTTCCAATAACCAAATACATGAACTGCAATGAATAGCAGGCAAATAAAAAGATCCTTTTACAATACTGTCATCTTGATAGATAATGAAGTATCTAGCTAATTCAGGCTTATCAAGTGCGGGATATTGGGCGGCCTTGATCAATCTTTTTGTGCCTGGACTTTCTATTGAACAATAATATTGCTCTAAGTCAGAATCATGCAAAATTCTGTAGACACTTTGACAGCCTGTGCAACAAAAGTAAAGGTTCTTTTCAATTACGATATCTTCATCACAACTGCTTCCACAGTGAATGCATTTTACATCTGTGTCAATAGATTCTCTTACTTTGGCACTATACATGTACTAATATTTGAATCTTGATGTATATTATGATTATGAGATCCAGGAAATGCTCTGAATATCAATACTATGGCCAATGCAACAGCAAAAAATCTGGATGTCCATTGAAATTTATAGCGAAGTCTGGGTAAAAAAGCTGACTTAAAAAAAGATACAAAAGCTAAAGCAGGCAAAGTACCTATACCAAAAAACACCATGAACACAAAAGACGCGGATGGAGAACCAATCGAACCAGCAGCAGTCAAGGCAACAAGTATCATCGCACATGGAAGTAGCGCATTAAAAATACCCGCCAAAATAAAATAGTACCATGTCTGCTTGCCAATCACTTTTTGGTAAGCCCTCACAATCAAATCATTGATTTTACCGGGCAACAAATTAACTTTATTTTTAGTAGGCAAAAAAGCAAAAAACAAAATAATAATACCAGATAATATTGAAAGAAGCATCTGACTGCTGGCATATTTAATTCCCCAACCAAAGAGACCAAAAAATAACCCGAACATACCATAAACTCCAGCTTTGGAAATACCATATAAAAAAAATCTAAGTAAGCTTTTTCCGTCCCAAGTATTCCCAAAAGGCAACATCAAAACCAAAGGTCCGCACATACCAATGCAATGTATACTACTGGCAAGACCCAGTAGAAATGCAGCAAAGATCATTGGCCATTCAACTGTCAAGGTCATTAGATTTTAAATTCTTTATAATAGGTCGTCGTCTTATCTTGTAATTGAACTTTTAACAAATAAGAAATCTTGTCAGATGGACGAGGGAATTTATATAACGCCGTTCCATTTGGCTCAATAGCATAGAGGAAATCCTTTTCTTTGTCAGATGGACAATAGAAATACACGAATCCACTTATTAATGCTTGATTGACTTTAGGCAATATCCTCAATTCCAAGCTATTGTCATCAAAAGAAAACTCAACCAAAGAATCAATAGAATCAAAATTAGTTACCGCTTGCTGATGAGCACTATAATTGATCTCACGTTGATAATAGTTCTCAGCAACCAAAGACGAATCTCGCTTTGCAAAATCAATCATAAGAATAAAAATAAATATAATAAATAACAAGCCACCCAACAAGATGAAAGAACCCGCGTTGAAATATTTTCTCATAATGAATTAATTTAATTAAATCCGATAAATGCAATTTTCTTTTTGTAAAGGAGTTTACCATTGCCTGATACACTCAGTCTTATATCCTCCTTTCTAATCTTGATATCTTTTTTTAGACGCTTTATAAAAAACATTTCTTCCGAACTATGTCCTACTTTTATCGTATCCAATTGATTTCCTATAAATAACAGTTCAGCAGAAGGAACATCAATATGAAAATTAATCACCTGTGGTACTGCAGAAGTATTTACGATCTTCATCCGGTACAAATTACTAATGGTTCCATCCTGATTGGTCTGTAAAATTTGTCCCGAAACCCGCATAACAGTAATATCCAAACTTTTCCTTTCTAAAAGCAAAAAACTCATAAGTGCCAATAAAACCAGTAAAAAAAATGAATAGATAGCCATTCGATACGTAAATTTTGGTCTACTACTCTCCTTAATATTATTTTCACTGGTAAATAAAATTAAGTCTTGAGCTCTGCCAGTCTTTTTCATCATTAGATTACAAGCATCAATGCAGGCAGTACAATTCGTACACTCCATCTGGGTTCCGTTTCGAATATCAATCCCTGTTGGGCAAACCTGCACACACAAACCGCAATCTATACAATCACCAGCAGTATCGACGCGGCTACGGCTTTCCCTGGCTCGAGGTTCTCCTCGTAAATAATTATATGCGACTACAATAGAATTTTTATCTAACAATACACTTTGAAGTCTACCATATGGACACACCACTGTACAAACCAGCTCCCGCACATGTGCAAAAACAATATAGAAAACTACTGAAAATAAAAGAATTGCTAAAAAACCCGCTAAGTGATTTTTAACAGGCTCAGAGATTATTTGAAACAATGCGTCAACTCCTATGACATAAGAAAGAAAAATATTGGCAATCAAAAAAGAAACAAGAAAAAAAATGACATGTTTGAGTATCTTCTTCAAAAGTATCTCTGTAGTCCACGCACCTTTATTCACACGCATTTGTTGAGAAGCAGAACCTTCAATAAAATATTCTATTCGCCTGAAGACCATCTCCATAAAAATCGTCTGTGGGCAAACCCATCCACAAAATATACGCCCATAAGCCAATGTAAATACTATAATAAATAAAAGAAAAGTAAGCATGGCCAGTCCAAAAAGGATAAAATCCTGCGGCAAAAAAAGTTTGCCAAATACAATAAACTTTCCGTGGACAAGGTCAAATAAAAATAAAGGATTCCCATTCATTTTTATAAACGGAACAATGACCAATAAGACTAAATAAACATAACTTAAGTATTTCCTATAATTATATAAAGTACCTGATGGTTTGTGAGCATAGATCCATTTTCGTTTGCCCACTTCATCCACAGTAGATACGATATCACGATAGGTTTCTTCTTCGGAGTTTTTCAAATTAGTGCTATATTATATTTTTAATCTTTAACTCCTTTTCTTCAAATTCAAATAAATCTCCTACCTTTTTTGATCTTAAAGCTTGATATATCGGTGAATCGATAGAGATCCCAAGAAGGGTTTGATGTTCCTTTAAATGTAGTTTAGGTATTGCAACGCCAACAAATATCAGTACCAGATCAGTGATTATTAAGGCTCCAGGCCCAATTAAGTCAGTGGCTTGATTACCAAAAGATCTAAGTTTTTCAAGATCAGCTACAGACAAATTTAATAATGATCTATAATGTTGGATCATCTCTGAATTGTAATTTTGATAAGAACTATCTTCTGGATCAATAGATTCATCCTCAGGGAGATCTGACTCAGATTTAAGATCAATCAATGTTTTATTCAACTCAGCTACAAGTTGCTCAAGATGATGAGTCAGCTTTCCTAAAATATAAGACTTGTCTACCATGATCATAAAATTTGAGCAAAACAAAAATGTATTTATTTTAAAGTATCTGTGAGCGTGGTAGTAGAAGGAACTTCTGAATATAATTCTCCCTGAGGATCTTTGGCATTGGGCGGATTACTACCTTGTAAGGATTTGACAAATGAAGCCAATTGAGCTATCTGAAGTGGTGAAAAATCATCTTTCCAGCTTTTCATACCCTTCTCGGGATATCCATATTTTATAGTCGTAAATATATCTTTGATGCCACCCTTGTGTATCCAATATGCATCTGTAAGATTGGGTCCGACTATATTGCCTTCACCCTGCTCTCCATGGCAAGCTACACAATTAGTTTTAAATGTCATGGCACCTTTCATGACATCATCCTGCCCCAATAAAGAAACTGAATTTTCATCCACATTACTGGCACTGAGACTTAGGTAAGATGCTTTTAATATTTCTGCTTCCTGATTTTCCATCTTTAGCTCAACGAGTTGACTTGGCAGAGATTCATTTCCAAACATTCTGTACAAATAAACTAAACCAAACAAAATGGTAAAGTAGAAGGCGTAAGTCCACCATTGAGGTGTTTTATTATCCAGCTCACTGATTCCGTCATAATCATGTTTCAAATCCAATAGCGCTTCATCCTCCAAAGCTACTGTACGGTTTATCCTTTGGAAAAAAGTTGGCGCTTTTCTGTCTGGGGCTTTTTGCACTTTCTTTTGATAACCAAGGGCCATTAAAAGTGAATTGGCCAAAAAAACGATGATGATGAGTTCAAAGAGTATCAACACCAACATAACATATACTTCCAGGGGAATATCTTTGGTAGCTGACATCAATCCTCCAGCTGAACTTTGAGCCGAAAGCAAATTGCTGGAAAAAATCGTCAAGCAGCATAAAATTGAAAAAAGACGCATAGTAATTACTATTTTAATTGTCATTAAATTATTTTATTTAAAATGTAAGTCTAAGGACTGACCATTAAATCAATCTAAAGGAATTTTGGCACGCTCCTCCATGTCAGTTTTATCTGTTTTAAAAATATAGATTGCCATGCCCGTAAATACCCCAATAAATAAAATCAACGATAATAAAGGATACCATTGTACATTTTCTATCGAAGTGAGGTAATTAGAATATTTCATACAAATCGATTTAAATAAATTATTTTTTAATGTCAGTACCTAATCGCTGCAGATAAGCTATCACCGCAATTATTTCTTTTTTGGGATCAGCTTGTATGCCTATATCCGTGAGCCCTTTAGCTATTTTCTGTGCTTGTGCTTGTAAGTCTTGAGTAGCTTCACTGTCATATCCCGCTTCATATGGTACTCCCAAAGTTTGCATAGCACGGATTTTGGCAGGAGTATTGGCTATGTATAGGTCATCCTTTATTAACCAGGGGTAGGATGGCATCAGACTGCCAGGACTAATTTCAATGGGATCACGCATATGATTATAATGCCAGCTATCTGGGTATTTGCCCCCTACTCTATGCAGGTCAGGTCCAGTTCTTTTACTACCCCATTGGAATGGATGATCATACACAAATTCTCCAGCCTTTGAATACTCACCATATCTCATTTCTTCATCCCTGAACGGTCTGACCATTTGTGAGTGGCAGGTATAACATCCTTCTCTTACGTAGATATCTCTACCTTGTAATTCTAATGGGGTATATGGTTTTACAGATTCTATTGTAGGAACGTTCTTTTCGATTAGAAAAGTTGGCACCAATTCAATAATTCCACCAATAGCCACCACAACAAAACTGAAGATCAACAGTTGAACAGGCCTTCTTTCTATTGCAGTATGCCAATGTAATTTGCCTGAAGGCATAGCTTGAGCTGACAAGGGAACTGCCTCCGCTGGTTCATTATCTACAAAGCTTCCCTTTTTTATGGTCTTAGCTAGATTATAAGCAGCGAGAAATCCACCTATCCAATATAAAGTTCCTCCGATAGCCCTAACCAAATACATTGGTACTATATTGGTAACTGTTTCTAAAAATTGATATTGTAGTTGACCACTGTCTGTAAATTTTTTCCACATCAGTGATTGAGCCCATCCAGCCCAATACATTGGAATGGCATACAATAGTATTCCAACAGTACCAATGAGAAAATGGATATTAGCTAACTTTCTGCTGTGCAGTTCAGTATTCCACATTCTCGGTACCAAATAGTATAACATCGCAAATATCATAAACCCATTAAATCCAAGTGCTCCGATATGCACATGTGCTACTGTCCAATCTGTATAATGACTGTATGCATTAACATTTTTAAGAGATAACATTGGTCCTTCTACGGTAGCCATACCATAACATGTAAGTGACACCACCAACATTTTTAATATCGGATCTTCTCTGACCCGATCCCAGGCTCCTCTAAGTGTAAATAGACCATTTAGCATACCTCCCCAACTCGGCAAGATCAACATAATACTAAACACCGTACCCAACGCCTGGGCCCATTCTGGAAGCGCAGTGTATAATAGATGATGAGGACCAGCCCATATATAAATAAAAATCAAAGCCCAAAAATGAATAATACTCCACCTATAAGAATAAATAGGTCTATTGGCGGCTTTTGGCACGATATAATACATCAGACCAAGAAACGGAGTTGTTAGAAAAAAGGCCACTGCATTATGACCATACCACCACTGAACCAAGGCATCCTGCACTCCAGCGTATAAACTATAACTTTTGGTCAATGAAATAGGTAGCTCAAAAGAATTGACAATGTGCAACATCGCAACAGTCACCCATGTGCCTATAAAAAACCAAATTGAAACATACAGATGGCGTTCGCGTCTCTTCAGGATAGTGCCAATCATGTTGATACCAAATATGACCCAAATGATAGCGATCAAAATATCAAGCGGCCACTCAAGCTCGGCGTATTCTTTACCTGCTGTGTAACCCAATGCAAGTGAAACAGCTCCAAGTACAATGATCAACTGCCAGCCCCAAAAATGAATGCGGCTCAGCACATCATTGAACAATCTGGTTTTTAATACCCGCTGCAAAATATAATACGCTCCCCCAAATACTGCATTTCCAACGAATGCAAATATGACAGCATTGGTGTGTATAGGACGCAATCGACCAAAGCTCGTATATGGGATGCCAAAATTTAATACGGGGAATGCTAGCTGAAAAGCAATCAGCACTCCTACCAACATACCGACGATGCCCCAAAATAAAGTAGCCTGACCAAAGTGTTTGACAATCTTGTTGTCATAAAAGAATTTATCCACGTTTAATTATTTTTTATTGGTTTGTTTTAAATCTTCATCCTCAAAAAGGATTCTTTGACCCGGAGAATATACATCATCAAACTGGCCAGTCTGAGTGCTCCATACATACGCCACAAGAAAAAAACAGGCGACGGTAAGACTCCCAAAAAGTAAAATAATGATTACCTCCATCCTTGCTTATAATTAGTTGTCTTCAAAAAAAAATAGCTCTTTGAACTATTCAAAAATGTTTCTGCAAATACCACACCCTCCGATAGGTCCATAGTTTGTCCATTCCTTTTAAACAGTCTATTTAATGGGTTTAGATTTTCCCTTATAGATCATCACACCGCAGGTAGCATGCCTTAACACAGATTCCGCTACACTGCCCATCAGTACCCGATTGATACCTCTTCTTCCATGAGATCCCATGATGATCAGGTCGGCTTTAAATTCTTTGGCCTTATCCAGGATAGCTTGAGCAGCATCCATTTTATCACTTATCTCATATTGAACATCCAGGAATGGGTGATCTTTTTCCAATATTTCGGCTAAAGATTTCATTTTGACCTCTACTTCGGCTTTTGTCTTCTCAAAATAATCGTCTAAAACTATATTTGACATCCCTGTCAATGTCCAGTCGTAAAAATTGGGCCTTGGCAAGACATAAATGAGGTGAAATGCAGCAGCATATTTTTCAGCTAACTGTGTGCCTATCTCCAATGCTTCGTCAGAAATATCTGAGAAATCCACAGGGCAAATAATTTTTTTAATGCGTTTCATAATTAGTGTTTATATGATTGATTGAAATACAAAAATGGCAAGTGTATAAGGGGTACTAAATGATGTAAAAAAGCCTAAAAACTGATTGTGGTCATATTTATCAAGTCCAGAATTTTTAAAAATCAGCCTTACCATGATAAGATCCTGGTATGACCATAATTAAACTTCAAACTATTGCCCTACACTTGTAAAGAAATAGTATATTTGCAGCGCTTTTCATCACTGACTCGCTGAAAGTCATTGATTATCAAGGAGCTCGGGAAATAGTTCAGCCCGGTAGAATGCCTGCTTTGGGAGCAGGAGGCCGCAGGTTCGAATCCTGTTTTCCCGACTGAAAGCGAGGTGCTTGGATTTAAATTCAAGCACCTTTTTTTATGAAATACTATGTATACATATTATATGCTGAAGCTCATGACAAATATTATATTGGTCAAACTCAGGATGTTGCTGCCAGATTAAAAAGGCATAATGATGGTATCGAGACATATTCTAAAAAATTTGCTCCATGGATCTTGATTTGGTGTACCGAGAAATCCACCAGGTCTGAATCAGTAATTCTTGAATCAAAACTCAAAAATCTTTCAAAAGAAAGAATTCGAGCTTTCATTGAGAAATACACTTAACCGGGTAAATTCGAATGCTTACGATCCGAAGGATGTAAGCATGCTGACCGAAGCGTCAGCATCCTGTTTTCCCGACTGAAAGCGAGGTGCTTGGATTTAAATTCAAGCACCTTTTTTTATGAAATATTATGTATACATATTATATGCTGAAGCTCATGACAAATATTATATTGGTCAAACTCAGGATGTTGCTGCCAGATTAAAAAGGCATAATGATGGTATCGAGACATATTCTAAAAAATTTGCTCCATGGATCTTGATTTGGTGTACCGAGAAATCCACCAGGTCTGAATCAGTAATTCTTGAATCAAAACTCAAAATCTTTCAAAAGAAAGAATTCGAGCTTTCATTGAGAAATACACTTAATCGGGTAAATTCGAATGCTTACGATCCGAAGGATGTAAGCATGCTGACCGAAGCGTCAGCATCCTGTTTTCCCGACTGAAAGCGAGGTGCTTGGATTTAAATTCAAGCACCTTTTTTTATGAAATTATTATGCCAGCTCAGGGATGAGATTTCTTTTTTCAACAGTTTTATAATCACGTTCGGTATATCCGGTATAAATCTGCCTCGGCCTTGCGATGGGTTCTTTATTCTCTATCATCTCCTTCCATTGTGCGATCCATCCCGGCATTCTGCCCAAAGCAAATAAAACTGTAAACATATCAGTAGGTATGCCGATGGCCCTGTAGAGAATACCTGAATAAAAATCTACATTGGGATATAATTTCTTTTCAATAAAATAACTATCTGTCAAGGCGACTTCTTCCAATGATTTGGCAATGTCCAGGAGCGGATCCTGAATACCCAATTCATTCAAAACATCATCACAAGCTTGCTTTAGTATTTTTGCCCTGGGGTCAAAATTTTTGTACACACGGTGTCCAAATCCCATAAGCCGGAATGAACTACTTTTGTCTTTGGCTTTTTCCACCCAATCGCTCACTTTTCCTCCTCCCTGGTGAATCATTTCCAACATTTCTATGACTGCCTGGTTAGCTCCTCCATGCAAAGGTCCCCAGAGTGCACAGATACCTGCAGAAATTCCTGGATATAAAGTCGTCTGTGATGAGCCCGCAAGTCTGACCGTAGAAGTAGAACAATTTTGCTCATGATCTGCATGCAATATCAACAGTTTATCCAAAGCTCTGACCACAGTCTCATTGATCATATATTCCTCAGTTGGTTGCCCAAACATCATATATAGAAAATTAGAGATATAATTCAATCTGTTTTTGGGATACATCGTAGGAAAGCCAAGTGATTTTTTGTACGACCAGGCAGCTATAGTAGATGTTTTAGCTATAAGCCTTTGAATAGTATTATCCACTTCAACTTTACTCATACCTGACTTTTGGGTCTCAGGATAAAAAGTAGACAAGGCGGAGGTCATAGACGCCAACACTCCCATTGGGTGAGCTTTACCAGGAAATCCTTCATAAAACTTCTTCATATCCTCATGAATCAAACTGTGGTGCGTAATACCAGATACAAAGCCTTTCAATTCTTCTTTAGATGGCAGCTCGCCATAAATGAGAAGATAGGCTACTTCCAGAAAAGTAGAATTTTCTGCTAATTGTTCTATCGGATACCCCCTATATCGCAAAATACCTTTTTCTCCATCCAGAAATGTAATGGCACTTTTAGTAGATCCGGTATTTTTATATCCGGTGTCCAGGGTGATCAACCCAGTATCCCCCCTCAACTTTGCAATATCGATCGCTTTTTCATGTTCCGTGCCTTCAATCAATGGCATTTCATGTGTGATTCCGTCAAATACTAATTTTATTGTTTCCATGATACAGGTTTTATATTATTTTAAAATCTTCCAATTAACTAAATTTAACCTAACAATAGTGCGCTTTTGAATTCAGAATTAAAATGACCAATTTCATTAAGCAAAATGACTAAGATCACTTCAAAAATCATTCAGCATGCCACAACCGGAACTGACTAGCATTTTAAACTCAACTTGCCAGTGATTCTGATTAAGGATAAAACAAAAAAGCCGGTAACAATCTTTGGATCATTACCGGCGCAAATTTTTACCCACTTAACTATTAATCTTCTTAGCTATAAGTCCTGTCATGGGACCTCCTTTCGTCCCAGTCTTTAGTAGGTGCAAAATAGGTTGTATCGGAAGCGTGAAGGTGTTTCTTTACTTCCTCATCAACCAATTCTATACCCAAACCAGGTGCTGTCAGCGGAACAGGAGCATACCCTTTATCGATCAATTTTCTACCATCGGTAGTTTTGACCAATCCTTCCCACCAGGGCAAATCGACAGAGTGATGCTCCAATGCAAGGAAATTTTGTGTTGCAGCAGCACAATGTACGTTGGCCATGAAGGACACCGGTGTACCAGCCTGATGCATGGCCATGGCGATACCTTTCTCTTCAGCATAATCACCAATACGCTTGGTCTCTAACAATCCACCTGAAGTAGCTAAATCAGGGTGAATGATATCCACTGCATGTCCATCGATTATTGGTTTAAAATTCTCCAATAGATAGATGTCTTCACCTGTAAGCAATGGTGTATCCAATGCATTCGAAATAGTCTTAAGTTGTTCAGTATATTGCCATGGCACCGTATCTTCTAACCAGGCCAGCCTATATTTTTCCAATGTTTTACCCAATCGAATAATATTATTTAGATCAAAATGACCATAGTGGTCTGTAGAAAGTGGAATCTCATAACCTACCATACTTCTCACTCGCTCTACGATCATGCCTAATGCTTCTAAGCCCTTTTCTGTTATTTGAATACCAGTAAATGGATGCTGTGTGTTGGCATAAGACATATAACCACCTTGAAATTGGTTGGAACCCTGCTTAAGCACATTCGCATTGATCAGAGCGCCGGGGATATCTTTAATTTCATTTATTGATACATCCATTTTCAACCAGGAATACCCTTGCTCTTCGGTACGATATTTTATTAATTTTAACTGTTCTTCAGGACTTTTTGCTTCCGGTGTATCGGCATAAATCCTTATGGAATCTCTGTATCTCCCCCCCAACAACTGCCATGCCGGTACATTATATGCTTTTCCGCATAGGTCCCATAAAGCCATTTCTACGCCACATACTCCACCAGCTTGTCGGGCAGGTCCACCAAACTGCTTGACGATCTTAAATATTTTTTCAACATTACATGGATTCTCACCCAGTATTCGACTCTTCAACATGAGCGCGTATCGCGGATCAGCGCCATCCCGCACTTCACCTAATCCATAGATCCCTTGATTAGTATCTATTCTGATGATCGCTGTACGGCCCAATACTGTGGTCACACAATATCGCAAATCAGTGATTTTTAAATCCGAAGGGGCAGAAGCTTTCTGAACCTTTGAAGTCGTCTGTGCAATTGTATCCTCAAAAGTCAAGCCTAACAGGCTGGTCATTGCGATTCCACCGAGTGCTGTTTTTTTGAGAAAACTGCGTCGATTGTCGCTGGTAGTAGGATGATCAATCTCAGCTTGCCTGGCTTTGGCAGCCTGAGCTTCGCGTTCTTTGTTTTTAGTGGCAATTTGTTGAATAATACTTTTCATAAAATCCTTTTTATTTATTCATTTTTAAATCAATTTGAAAAAATCCCTCTGTACACATTTGGTTCAACTATAATAAAATAATAGTCTATTCAAATCACCGGGACTCTTTCAAAGATCAGAATCATACAAAAACCGTTCCATACTCTAAAATGCCTTTAAAATAGGCTTTGAAAAGTCATTAAAATAATCATGGTAAACTGTCAGAGGTTGGAAAACCGACTAATTTTTAAGCGTCAATCTCCCGAATGCCCTTTAAAACCAGTCACCCTTTCGGGGGGAGCTGAATAAATCGTAAATACACTAATTTGCCGCCTTAAACCGTCTTTTTTTCGATAATTAACTAAAATCCTCAACTTTAACCTTAGAAACAATAAAATTTGAAATATGTCTAAAAATATTTGTCTTATAACCCTGGTGATACTTGGCTGTTTTGCAAGTAACTATGTATTGGCTCAGTCACTCCAACTACCCGATCCCAATGCAACCAACCTCAAGTGTAGCATTGGCCGTAAAGTAGGTGTCACAGATATTAAAATAACCTACAACTCTCCGGCAGTCAGGGGCCGCGAAGGCAGCATCTGGGGGACCAATGTAGTACCATACGGATTTACAGTTTTGGGGTTCGGCTCCAATGTCGAATCACCCTGGAGAGCTGGAGCTGACGAATGTACTACCATCGAATTTTCTACCGATGTTTCCATTCAAGGTCAAGTATTACCCGCCGGCAAATATGCTTTTTTCATTGCTGTATATCCAGACTCTTGTGTTTTAATTTTTAATAAAAACATACAGGAATGGGGCTCCTATTTTTACGACAGAGGTTTGGATGTCCTCCGAGTCAAAACGGTACAGGAAAAAAATTCCAGTAGCACTACAGAACGGCTAGAATATCGATTCGAGCATCAAACCAATCATGGAGTCATTATCAACCTCAATTGGGAGAAATGGTCGATACCAATACCCATTGAAGTGGATTACCTCGCTACTACGCTTGCTTCTATCAAGTCCCAAATGAGTGGCGGGATAGGATTTGACCCTCCAAGCTTACAGGCGGCAGCAGATTGGTGCCTGAGTAACAATGTCAATTTGGACCAGGCAACCATTTGGATTACTTCGGCTACCGATCCGAATTTAGGCGGAGTAACCAATTTTGGAGCTTTAAAAACAAAATCAGGCTTATTAAAGTTGGCTGGAAAAACCGCGGAAGCTGACCTCACCATGAACCAGGCTATCGACAATGCAACATCTATTGAGCTTCATGGCTATGGTCGTCAATTATTGGGCGAAAAGAAAATCTCCGAAGCCTTAGCCATTTTTGAAAAAAATTATAAGAAAAATGAAGGTAGATGGCCAACTGCAGTAGGCATGATGCGGGGATTATCTGCCAAAGGAAATTATCCTGAAGCATTAAAATATGCCAAAATCGCCCTAACCCAGGCTCCTGATGATGTAAACAAGAAAAATCTTGAAGCTTCCATCAAGACTTTGGCATCAGGGAAAGGGATTTGAACTCTGGAAAGTACTACCGGATTTCCCTGATTTTAATATTTCTGTAGGAGACCGCATCACCATGATCCTGAAGGAGTATATGTCCATTCGGGGCAGATCCAAATCCTTCATATCCAGCATATTTGCTTCTGGCTACCAATGCTTTGAAGATATTGCTGTTGCGTTCGTACTCCACGACTTTAAATCCATTAAGCCAATGTTGCACGATATTGTCTGGTCGGACAATGATGCGCGCTTGATTCCACTCGCCGATCTTGCGCTGAAATCTGGGATTTAGCTTGGTTGAAGGAATCAGGTCATATAAGCTGGCCATGGTTCGATTGCCCGCTGCTCCTTGCTTGGCATCCGGATGCAAGTCATCGTCCAATACCTGGTATTCCAGGCCTACGCCAGACTTGCCTTGAGAATCGTAAGCTTCATCGACAAAATACTTGACACCTGAGTTTGCTCCGGGAGTCAATTTGAAATCGAACACAAGTTCAAAGCTTCCGTATTCTTTTTTGGTTACGATGTCATTGCCTGTCTCTGAGCCATCAGATTTGGCGATCATTACATTACCATCTTTGACAGACCAGCGCTTTTGTGGAGCTGTAGTACTGTGCACGTTGCGCCAGGCATTTAGATTCTTTCCATCGAATAATAATTCCCATCCTTGATACTTTTCCTGAGATGAAAGATTATTGAGTAATAAATTGATGACAGGTACTTCATCCCAGGGTGAAGGCCTTAGGTTTTCAGTCTGAATTTTAATATTTCTCCATCGGATTTCGGTACCGGGTTTCTGATCTTTCCCAATCGCGTGTACCTGCAAGGCAATAAACCCACTCAGGGTCAGGTCATCATACAAACAAGCTATAGGTACCCCATTGACCCAGGTCCTGATCTCGGACCCAATAGCTTCAATTCTATAGACATTCCACTGATCCTTAATGAATGCAGACCTGGCTTTAAGGTTGATATCCGGGATATACAACCAATCTCTTCGTGCTTCATCATAAATACCACCTGACCAGGCTCTGTCCGAAGGATCTATCTCCATTTGGTAACCATGGACTCTATAATCTTTATAATCGGCTTTGGATAAACTTCTGAATTGGATACCGGAATTCATACTGTTGTCTACTTTCAACTCTAGTTCCAGAATAAAATCGCCATAGTCCTTTTCAGTGGCCAGGAAGGAATTAGGGGTATTGGCTACTGTAGTACCTATGATTTCTCCATTTTCGACTCTATAATCTGCTTTACCATTAAGCTGTTTCCAACCCTGGAGTGATATCCCGTCAAATAGTGGAGTCCAGGACTGAGCTTGAGTGCCTGAGTAACCTATGAAACCGAGAAATACAATAAAAATGATTTGTCTGCACATTGTTGAATATATTTAAAAAACAAAGCCCCAGTGATCCTGAGGCTTTGATAAAGTTACCATTAAATTTTATGTTTGAGCAAACTCAAATACTTTTTAATAACCGGTATTTTGTGGAAAAACCCCAGCATCTGAACGGTCAATTTGTGTTTGAGGTATAGGCCTTACGTTATGTTTATCAGAAATAGCAGAAGCCTGAGGGTTGTATTTTTTTACCCTGTCTACCAAAATGCCCCATCGCTTCAAGTCCAGCCAGCGCATTTGCTCACCTGCCAGCTCACGAGCCCGCTCTTCAACCAAAAAATCAAAAGTCATCTGGGCCTCGGTGATTTTCATGGCATCAGCCTTGCCAGGATTTGCAGCTCGCACCCGAACAGCATTGATGGCATCTGTGGCTTCTTTTATCTTATTTACTTTTAATAAAGCTTCAGAATACATCAAATAGACATCAGCCAATCTCCAAACAAAAAAATCTCTGGTACCACGTTCTTCCGT
Source organism: Saprospiraceae bacterium (assembly GCA_016709995.1). NCBI lineage: Bacteria > Pseudomonadati > Bacteroidota > Saprospiria > Saprospirales > Saprospiraceae > Saprospiraceae bacterium. The sequence continues at coordinate 480,516 of JADJLQ010000001.1, read as the reverse complement.
TTTGTCGGCACGTTTGGTATCAAAAAACTTTTGCAAGGTAGGAAATAAGGCTTCACTATAAGCGCTGGGTACCAATACCTGATATGGCTTGGTAGCCCTTTCCTCTTTGCTCATTTCATACCCCGGTATCCATATAGTAGTATCCCCAGATTTAAAATTAAGTTTGGTCTTTGAATTGTCAAAAGAAGCATTGAGGTTAGAACCTGGAAGATTGCTCAACCAAACCGTTCTAAATGTTTTATTGTATCGTGAATCATTTACCCGATCAGCAAATACCGTATTTAAACAATATGAGGTGGGTCGCAATCTCTTAAAAGGACGACCGTAGAACACATCTCGCTGCATACCTGGCTGCACATCATATTGCATTCCAAAAAATAAGTGGAGGTTGTTACCGCCATTCGCAGCACCGGTATTATTGGTCGTATTTGCCAATTGATCGGTAGTGTATTGTACAGCAAAAACTATTTCTGAATTGACTTGGTTATTTTCATCAAAAACCTTGGCAAAATCATCTAATAATTTGAACCCATATTTACTGATAATGCCTGAACACAGGTCTGCTGCTTTTTGGAAATCATCTGCAGCTTTAGCTGGTCCATATGCTTTTGCCAGGTAGACTTTGGCCAATAATGTTTCTGCTGAAGCTTTGGTAGCCCGACCATAATCAGCAGAATGAGCTTTGTTTTCAAGATCAGCTATTGCTTCATTACAGTCTTTGATGATTGCAGCATATATGTCTGCGTCTGATGCACGTGAAGTAGCTTTGGTGGGAGCTAATGTTTCTGAGAGTCTTAGCTCTACACCGCCATACTGTTCATGCAAAATATAATAATAATGCGCACGTAAAAATTTTGCTTCAGCTACTCTTAGCTTTTTGACTGCATCGGACAATCCAGTAACTTCAGGAGCTCTTTCTATGATAGCATTACAGGTATTTATGCCACGATACAGCTCATCCCAAACATTGATAATGTAATCAACCGTAGGTTGTAGTTGTGCATCATAAAAGTGAAAACCCTTATAACCACCATCTGCTCCAGTAGCATAAATGTCTGTACCATACTCCGTCATGGTCAATCCCTGTTGAGTGCCATAAAAAAACCTTAAAGAAGAATAAGCAGCTCTAACAGCATCCTCAAAGCCTTTTGCAGTATTGATGTAGTCATTGCCAATAGCAGATACCACCGTTTCCTTAAGTATATCTTTACTGCAGGAGAAGAAGGTGACCATTAAACAAGCCAAAAAGCTTGCTTTCAATTTGTTTTTAAATGAATTTTTCATCTTTGAATTCAATTTTTTAAATTAAAATTTGAAATTAAAACCGGCAGTAATTACTCTGGTCGCCGGGGTGATTCCATTATTTACAGCAGTTGTTCCGGTAGCGGAGCTGGTGATGGTGGCTTCTGGATCGACACCATTATATTTACTTCTAAACTTAGACCAAATAAAAGGTTGTTGAATGCTGGTGAAAACACGAACTGATTCAGCTTTCCACTTTTTAGTGAGGGTCGAAGGCAGGGTGTACCCCAGATTGATGTTTCTTAGTTTAATAAAGCTTCCATCAAAATAGATAATAGCTGTGTTTAGTACAGGAAATTCCTGGTTGCTTTTTGGGCGAGGGAATTCATTGGTAGGATTATTTGGGGTCCAATAATCAACTTTGATTTGCTGATAGCGACCAGCCAATGCGTTGTTGTTTTGATGAAATCCTGATACAATCTCTTGTCCAATACTGGCATAAAAGAAGAAACTCAGATCAATTCCCTTATAACTAAATCGATTAGTTAAGCCTGCCTGGAAATCAGGAATATCGCTTCCCAAAATCACCCTGTCAGAGGCATTGATTTTACCATCACCATTTGTATCCTGAACTTTTATCTGTCCGACCTCAGAACCAAACGATTTGGCAAGATCAGCTTCATTAGTTTGCCAGATTCCGATTTTTTTATAATCAAAATATGTATTAAGTGGTTGACCAATAAACCAGCGATTTCCAAGATCATCGACTTTACCATTATACAGTTCTACGATTGCCTCTGTATTTTTGGTAAAAGATAAGTCAGTAGTCCATCTAAAGTTATTGGTATTGATATTTGTTGAACTCAAATTGAGCTCAATACCTTTATTCCTGGTGTGACCAACATTGCGAGTCACAGCATTAAATCCCGTAGAACCCGGCAAAAAATCCGATAAGAGCAGAGATTTAGTGTCAGTTTGATAAAATTCAATAGAACCTTGTAGTTTTCCTTTAAATAATGAATAATCGATACCTATATTAGCTGTTGCTGAGGACTCCCATCGCAAATCAGGATTTCCTATTGTATTTGGTCTGTAACCATAGGCGGATGAATTGCCAAATGCATAAGTAGTACGGTTTAACAATCCTTGAGTTTGGTAAGGAGACACCCCTTGATTTCCAACCTCACCCCAACCTGCTCTGATTTTTAACAAATCCACCCAATTCACAGACTTCATAAAAGGTTCGTGCGAAAGGTTCCATCCCAAAGCTATCCCGGGAAAGTTACCATATTTAGTGTTTTCGCCGAATCGGCTGGAACCGTCTCGTCGCAGTGTAAGCGTCATTAAATATTTGTCATCAAAATCATAATTAATACGACCCATGTAAGAGTTGATGGTCCACTCTGTCAGATTTGAACCAATAGACTGCACAGCACCTGCAGATCCAAGGCTATAAAATTGCTGTGCCTCAGCAGGAACAGCAGTTACAGAAGAATTGTAGGATTCAAAACGATCTTTTTGAATGGATTGAAGTCCAGTGAAACTGAAGTTATGTTTACCATATGATTTAGTATAGGACAAAATGTTTTCTAAAGTCCAATCGAATCCAAAATTGTTTGCATTAGCCGCTTGAGCATCTCCCAGTTTACGGGCATTTGTAGCACTTCCTATAAATCTTCCATAGCGCTCCAGCGTAAAATCAGGACCAAAATTGACCCGATATTTTAGGCCATCTAATATTTGAGCCTCACCGTATAAAGAATTGAATATACGATAAGTCTTGCGGTTATCCACTTGCGCACCATCTATGATTTCAAACAGCGGATTCGTAAGCAAAGCATCATTGGTCGGTGAGAATCTAAGACTGCCATCATCATTATAAGGACTACCTAATGGGTTTTGAGTAATGGTAAAAGAATATGGGTTGAGGCTTTCACCATTTCTGTCGGAAAACATCATATAAGATGAAAGACCTACTTTGATCACTTTGTTGATGTCGTGATCAATATTAGCTCTTAAAGAATACCTGGAATAATCAAGACCCTTCGTGACTCCCTTATCCTGGAAAAAACCAGCAGAAAGATAGAAAGCAGTTTTATCATTACCACCCTGTACTCCAATAGTATGGTTCTGCATCAAGCCAGCCTTTAATATCAGGTCCTGGTAGTTGGTATTACGATTGGCAGCGATACCAGCGGCCACTTCAGGATCTCCACCAAGTACAGCTACCTTAGAATCTGCCACAGGATCAGCTACCCCTGTAGGTACCGGATTGCCTGCAGCATCTTTGTATCCGCCTGTAGCTCTATATGCTTCTCTTACATATTCTGCAAATTCAGGACCAGAGAAAAGCTTAATTTTGTCCAATGCATCAGATCGGCCTACATAAGTATCCAGCGTAACCGTAGTTTTACCCTTAGTCGCAGAACCTCTTTTAGTAGAAACCAGAACTACTCCATTAGCACCTCTTGCTCCATAGATGGCAGTAGCAGTAGCGTCCTTCAATACTTCCAAAGATTGAATATCATTAGGGTTAATATCATCATAACCTGCAGAAAGCGGGATACCGTCTACTACGTATAAAGGATCATTGCCTGCATTAAAAGACCGACGACCTCTGATCAAGATCTTAGGTGTAGAACCAGGTTTAGAACCAGATTGAGTCACGTTTACTCCGGAAGCCCGACCGGTGAGAGCCTGAGCAAGGTTTGTAATAGGTATCTCCGAAATTTCTTTTGAGGATATCGAAGAGATGGCTCCGGTGACCTGACTTTTACGTTGGGTACCATAACCAGTGACAACGATTTCCGATATCAAAGTTGCATCTTCAGCCATATTGACATCCAGCCGATCAGCACTGCCTACAGCCACCTCCTGGGTGACAAATCCAATATAACTAAACATCAATACTGATTGGTTATTCACTCCTGAGAGCGTATAATTGCCATCAAAATCTGTAACGGTACCTGCAGAAGTGTTTTTAATCGTCACGCTTACTCCGGGTAGGCCTGCCCCTGTAGCATCAAGGACAGAGCCTGAGACTGTCCTGGTTTGTGCAAAAGTTTGAATGTATAGGGCGCACAGTATCCCAATACATAAGAGAGCTTTTTTAATCATACATTTAAAAGTTTTAATTAATCAGAAAAATTTTCCGAGTCGAAAATAGCAAATCATATAGAAAAATCAATGGGTTTATCTGTTTTTTGTCATTTAAATTCTAAAACAGGTTAAATCTATATTAAAGAATTAAAATATATAAAACTAGTCAATTGAAATATTTTACATGTTTACTACACGATACGTTAGAATTTATTATATGTTTATAAAATATTTTAGTACTTAAATTATAATCAAATATTAAGAACTAGTTCGAAACTGCTCCTGAATGGAGAAAAATTATTTATCACTTTTCAAATATTGTAGCCGATGAAGCTGTTTTATCAATTTAGGATACACTTATCTTTAGTTGTAAATGAATAGTCTAATATTATCACAAACTAAGGAGACATTTATGTCACCAGGACCAGGTATGTCTGACATGCTGCAAAAAGGATTACAAACCTATGTAGGTCCTATGGATTCCGGCTCCATCAATCATTTGTTAAGACGAACCCTTTTTGGGGTGACCAAAGCAGATTTTAGCCTTTTTCAAGCCAAAGGGGACTTATCTTCTATGATCGCAAGTTTGTTTAGCAAACCCCAGGTACCTGGCCCACCTATTGTAAATTATACCGATGGCAAAGACATTAAAGAACCAACTGTAGCCGATGGCAAAACCTGGATCAACGAAGCCTGGGATGATAAAATAGAGTACTACCGACTTTTATCACTTAAAACCTGGTGGATTAACCTCGCTTTATACGATCAAACCATTACTGAAAAAATGATCATGTTCTGGCACAATCATATTCCGGTCGAAATGGTAGGTGTGTTTCATGCTCGTCAGTCTTATGACTACTTAAGTACCTTAAGAAAACATGCTCTTGGAAATTTTAAGCAATTGGTCAAGGACCTTACCAAAGACCCTATGATGCTTTTTTATCTCAATGGCAACTCCAATGATAAAACCGCCCCGGATGAAAATTATGCCCGAGAGCTTCAAGAATTGTTTTGTATAGGCAAAGGTCCCAATGCTAAATTTACTGAAGAAGATATCAAAGCAGCTGCCAAAGTACTCACCGGCTGGAAATCAGATTATCTCAAACCTAAAACATTTTTCGCTGCCTGGGCACATGATACAAGTGATAAAAGATTTTCTTCCTTTTATGGGGAAACCATCATCAAAGGCAGGGCTGGCGACAATGGTATGACCGAAATGGATGAATTGATCGATATGATCGTAGGACATCCGGAATGTGCATTATATATTTGTCGGAAAATTTATACCTATTTTGTTTATCCGGAGATTTCTGAGCAGACAGAAATCAATATCATTCAACCTCTGGCCAAACTATTTAAAGAAAATAATTACGAGATACTGCCTGTGCTGCAGACCCTTTTATCCTCTGAACATTTTTTCGACCCTCTCCTCAGATTAGCGATGATCAAATCTCCTATGGATTATATCCTGGGAGCTAATCGCCATTTCCAAATGAGATTTCCTCAGGACCTTACTGAGTACAAATCCAAGTTTAAAGCCCAAACTGTTTTATATTACTTCCTTACATCATTACAACAGGATATTGGTGACCCACCCAATGTCTCAGGATGGCCCGCCTACTATCAATACCCGCAATTTGACAAATCCTGGATCAGTACCCACACGATTCACGAAAGAGGTAATCACTCAGAGCTCCTGGTTTGGTATGGGTATCAAATGGGTGATAAGGTCGCTACTATTGATTGGGTAGCATATATAGATAGTTACCCAAGAGCAGCAGATCCTAACTATTTAATTGAAGATGTGTTGAACACCCTCTTCACCACCAGTATAGACCCTAGTGTAAAAGTCCATCTAAAATCAATCTTGTTATCAGGTCAATTGACAGATTATTATTGGACCAGTGCATGGAGTGCATGGAAAGCTAATGTAAATGACACCATGTTTAGAAACACAGTCGAAATCAGACTCAAATTATTTTTTCAATATATTCTCCAGATGGATGAATTTCAATTAATGTAGTGGTCATGAAAAGAAGAGATTTTTTGGGAGTCGCAGGAGGGGGTATAATATCTTCATCCATCTTGAAGGATATTCATCGGCCCATGTCCAATAGTTGGTTTGATTGGTTCAAAACAGATACGGATCGGGTACTGGTCATCATCCAATTAGAAGGAGGCAATGATGGGCTGAATACTTTAATCCCGCTTGACCAATATGACCTGTATTCCAAAGCCAGATCTTCGGTGGCATTGCCTGCTGCAAAAATATTAAGCCTTAATACTACCAATAAGACCGGATTTCATCCAGCCTTGGACGAAATCCGTGGTTTGTATCATGAAGGTAAAATAAAATTCATTCAATCAGTAGGCTACCCGTCACCCAATTACTCCCATTTCAGATCGACCGATATTTGGATGTCTGGATCCGATGCTGATGAGATATTGAGTTCGGGATGGGCCGGCAGGTATCTTCAATACGAATACCCAAATTTTCCTACTGGATTTCCTAACGAAGATATGCCGGATCCATTGTCAGTAGAGATTGGCTATGGACAATCATTGACTTTTCAGGGCCCGGCCACCAGTATGAGCGTGACCATTGCAGATCCTGCTTCCTTCAATAAGCTCATCGAAGGAATAGAAACTCCCCTTCCCAATGACCTTTATGGGGAAAAACTGGGTTACGTACGCCTAATACGAAGACAATCAAACTCTTATGGCGAACGCATGAAACTCGCTTACAGCAAATCACAAAATAAAGTCAGCTATCCTGACCATAACCTGGCTGATCAGCTCAAAATCGTTGCGCGATTAATCGCAGGTGGATTAAAAAGTCGCGTTTATAAAGTAAGTATCTCAGGCTTTGACAATCATGCCAATCAAGTACTTGAGAATGATCATACTCAAGGAGAACATCATAATCTATTAAAGTCGATCTCTTCAGGAGTGAACGCTTTTCTCAAGGATCTTGAAGCACTGGGATTGCAGGATAGAGTCATCGGTATGACCATCTCTGAATTTGGCCGAAGGATCATATCCAATGCAAGTCGGGGTACTGATCATGGTGCAGCGGCACCACTCATGTTATTCGGTCATGCCATCGATGGAGGAAATCTTTTGGGTCAGAATCCGACCATTCCAAAAGAAGCTAAAGACTATGACAATATACCCATGCAATATGATTTCAGATCAGTGTATGGCAGTATCCTGGAAGAATGGTTTTGTGTCAACCAGGCTGATGTACAAAGTGCCTTGACCAAAACTTATCAAAAACTTCCAATCATCAAATCCAGCTTTGGCTGCCTGACCACACCTACCCACGAAGAAACTGTAAAAGCAGGTACCAATATTTTGAGCGTGAGCCCAAATCCTTTTGTCAATAAAATCTCCATCAAACTCCTGTCTGATGGCACCTATAGTATGGTTTCGATATTTAATCCTGGCGGCCAAATCATTGAAAACATCCACACCGGCAAACTGACTCCAGGATGGAATACTCTAGATTGGAATTCCGAAAACCTTCCTACAGGCAATTATTATGTCAGATTTCAGCAAGGCGCAGCCCAACAAGTAAAATTAATAGCCAAAGTGAGGGATTGAATATTAGATCTTAATATAGGAGACCTAATCTGTCTTGCAATACTGCCTGGATAGCATCATATTCCAGCAAAAATCCATCGTGACCGAAATCCGAATGTATTTTATCCAAGGTAGCATCAGGAATATAATCTGCCAACAATTTTTGTTCTGATAGTGGAAATAAAATGTCCGTATTGATACCTACTACTGCTGTTTTCGCTTTAATCAGGGAGAGTGCATGAGGTACCCCTCCCCTTTTCCTACCAACATGATGGCTATCCATTGCTTTACTTAAGGTGATATAAGAGTAAGGGTCAAATCGTTTGCTCAATTTTATTCCCTGGTACCGTTGATAACTGGATGATTTAAAACCATCTATTTTGTCTTCGTCTTCAGTCTGGGACAAATCAAATGTGATGTAATTTCGATAGGACAACATGGCAAGACCACGAGCAGCTTCGAGTCCCAACAAATTGATATTGCCCTGACTATCCATACCAGCCTCAATAGACATACGCTGTGCTTCATTAAAAGCTATCCCCCAGGGTGAGAAAACTGCATTACATGAAAGCAGGCAAATATTTTTAAATAAATATGGATCCGTAATCGCCCATTCCATGACCTGTTGCCCCCCCATGGAACCTCCGATACAGAGATGAATCTGACTGACGCCAAGATGGTGCTGTAGCAATTGATGCGCATGGACGATATCTCTAATTGTAATCAGTGGAAAATCAGATTTATATGCTTTTACTCCTCCAGCCGGAATGCTGGTTGGGCCAGTGGTACCATAACAAGAACCAAGATTATTGGCACAAATAATCCGATAACGAGCCGGATCCAGTAATTTTCCTTCACCTACCAGTCCTGGCCACCATTCCTGTGGGTCAGCATTGGCTGTCAGTGCATGACAGATCCAAACTACAGGTTGGCTCTTATCTCCTACATCGGTATAGCTGATGTCTACTGAAGACAAACTGGTACCACATTCCAAAGGAAATGAGGACAGGGAGCGAAAAGTTTTATTTTCAATCACAATCGGACGGCAAAAATATAAATCAATTAGCTTTGCGGCTAATTTTATTCTTTGAATGAAGATCAAACTAAGGAGACAAGGGCTGCCCCTGCATTTTGAAGCTGTAAACGAAGCCGGAAAAACGATGCATATGGATGCAAAAGAAGCCGTCGGAGGATCTGGCCAGGGAATGGGACCAATGGAAGGACTCATATCCGCTTTGGGTGGATGTAGCTCCATTGACATTGTACTTTTTCTACAAAAATTAAGACAAACCCTGGAGGATATCCATGTAGAAATAGATGCTGAAAGGGACCCGGATCAAGTGCCTTCTTTGTTTACTAAAATCCATGCTCATTATGACTTGTACGGTTCACTGGACCCTAAGCAAGTAGAAAAAGCTATTTCCCTGTCTATAGATAAGTACTGTTCAGTAGCGCAGATCCTAAAAAAGACCGCTCCTATTACCACATCCTTTACCATTCACTCGAAATGACAAAAAAACAATATAGAGACGAGACATTGGCTATTCGTGAACAATTGCAGCAGACTCAGCATGGTGAGCATAGTGCACCGATATTCCTCACATCCAGTTATGCCTTTGAATCTGCCGATAAAATGGCTGATGCTTTTGCAGGCAATCTGAACGCTAATGTATATTCCAGATATTCCAACCCTAATGTAGAAGAGCTGGTCAATAAATTCTGTAAACTGGAAGTGGCAGAAGCCGGGCTGGGTACTGCTACGGGGATGGCGGCTATTTTCAGCACCTTCGGTGGACTATTGGTACAGGGCGATCACGTTATAGCGTCCAGGGCTTTGTTTGGTTCGACCACTCAAATACTCTCCAATATCCTACCAAAATGGGGAATCACTTGCACCTATGTCGATCCGGTGGATGTAGATAGTTGGGATCAGGCTGTCCAAAAAAACACCAGGATGCTTTTTGTGGAAACCCCTTCAAACCCTTCCCTATCGATCACAGATCTTACCAAAGCCAAAGCACTCGCGCTTGCTCATAATTTGATCTTTGTGGTCGATAACTGTTTTGCGACTCCGATATTACAAAAACCGATGATTTTTGGGGCAGATCTTGTAGTACACTCCGCTACTAAATACGCTGATGGCCATGGTAGAGTACTCGGAGGCGTCATCGTAGGTAAAGCAGAACTGGTAGAAAAAATCACTTACTTCAACAGGCATACCGGACCTTCATTGTCTCCCTTCAATGCCTGGCTGATGAGCAAATCCATGGAGACCCTTTCTCTGAGAGTGCACGCTCATTCTAACCAGGCGCAGCTATTGGCGAATAATTTAAAAGGACTACCTTCATTGGATGCAGTGCTTTATCCGTTTAGCGCAGATCATCCTCAGGTTCAACTGGCCAGGACGCAGATGAAAGCAGGAGGAGGCATCGTCGGTTTAAAAATAAAGGGCGATATGGCTCGCACTTTAAAATTTATGAATGGATTAGATATGATCTCCATTTCTCCAAATCTAGGTGATACCCGGTCGATCGCTACACATCCCACCTCTTCTACTCACAGCAGATTGACTGAGGAGGATAGACTGGCTGTTGGAATTTCACCAAACCTCGTGCGGATCAGCGTGGGATTAGAACATATTGATGACATTACTGAAGATATAATAACTGCTTTAGAATTATGATAAAATATCGTTTCAAAACTATTTGGTATTTATGGATTACTGTGGCTGCCATTCTTGCCGGTTGTACCAGTGAATCGAGTTCAACTGATCCTGCTCAACGATTGGTGGATCAGGCAATCAAAGCCCATGGTGTGCAACTATTTGATCATGCCTCAATCGATTTCAAATTCAGAGACCGGTATTATAAATCCACCAGAACAAATGGCAAATACAGATATGAAAGATTTTGGGATGAAAACGGTGTACTCACTCATGATGAACTCACCAACAGTAATTTCAGCAGATTGATCAACTCAAAAGTTGTAAATTTAACCTCAAAGGACATTGACAAATTTTCTAATTCGGTCAACGCCATATTCTATTTTTTTGCATTGCCCTATAATTTAAACGACCCTGCTGTTATCAAAGAATATCTGGGGGAAGTGACTTTGATGGAACAACCATACGAAAAAGTCAAAATCTCCTTCAAACAAAATGAATCCGACAGAATGATTCATGATGACATCTATGTGTATTGGTTTCATAAAAAAAATCACACGCTGGATTATATGGGGTACTCCTATACTGAACCAGATGAGTCTGGTCTCAGATTTAGACAAGCCATCAATAGGAGGAAGGTAAATGGTATGATCGTACAGGATTATATCAATTTTAAACCTATTAATGATTCTATACCAATACCAGTACAAGACCTGGATATGGCCTGGGTAGGCAATCAACTGCAGGAATTGTCCCGAATCGTCAATGAATCTGTCAAAATCACTCCTAAAAAACCATAATACGTAATTAACTGAGGCTGCAGGGCAGTAATTGCAAGGGTCATTCGTTATAATTTTATGTATTTTTGGTCAACTTTCACAAATCAATAAAATGAGAATTGTAAGACTGGTGCTTTTATTTATTTTCTGTTCTCTTAACCATTTACTCGATGCTCAAAAAATTGATATCGCCCTGGTCGATAATTCCACCGAAATCAATGAGCTTTGCCCACTTTCGAGAATACGCTTCAAGCTGGACAGTACCGCTAAATCGCCTTATTCAGTTGTTGTAAAAATTGGTGGGAATGCAATTGCAGGTGTCGATTATACACATTCAATTCCAACAACGATCATTTTTGCTATCGGCGACTCCTCCAAAGATTTTGACCTAATGCCCATCTTCGATGGTATAGAAGAAGGCCTGGAAACCATTATCATTACTGCTTTAGGCCAAAATCAGTCTGCAGATACCTTGAATATCTCAATTAAAGATCATATCATCAAAATCCTTGGTGTCCAAGATAGTTTTAACCGTTGTTCTAATGAGCCATTCACTATTTCTACTACATCAGCAGAGAAAGCGATCCTGACCTGGAGTGCCCCGGATATGGTAAAGCCAGGTATAATTCCTGGCACCTTTATTATAAGCCCGCTGCGGACTACTGACCTGGTAGTAACGGGCACTTTAGGCGCCTGTACGGAAAAAGATACTATTCGAGTCGTAAGTCGACCCATAGGCGTCACACTCAATACTAAAGACACCTTATTTCTTTGCTTTCCTGCCACCTCCAGGTTGATAGCCAGTGTCACACCAGCCAATGCCACAGTAGTTTGGAGTCCATTGGATAGTACCAGCCAATTAATCAATGCTACCAACTTACAAATAGGCCCCCCTAAATCTGCACAATACATCGTCTCTGTTACAAGCGGGACATGTCATGCAGCGGATACTGTTTTCGTGAGGATGGATTCTCTAAGGGATACCAAAATCAATATATTTCCTAAAAAGGATAAATACTGTCAGGGAGACAGTATATTCTTTTTCAGTCAGGGACATCCAAAAGATTTATTTCCTAGCATCAAGCCCATGTGGAGCCCCTCAAATGGTTTTCAGACTCCAGCCGATACTTTTAACGCAATCCTGATGGCTGATAAAACAACCACTTACTTCAGGACGACTGTAAACAATGCTTGCCGACAAACTGATAGTGTTTACATCAAAGTAGTAGAGCCCTCTATCCCAGTAGGACCTGTGGATACTGTAGTTTGCCCTGGCACCACTGTACAGATCGTTTTCAATAAAGATTCTTCTGAATATAAAGATTTTAAATGGACAGAACAAGATGGTTTGATAAGCTGTGAAAAATGCCCTGACCCAAAGATCAAGGTTAATGGTATGCAGATGTATAAGGTCGAAGCTAAGAAGGATGGTTGTGATGCAACTACCGAGATTACTACCAATGTTTTTCAAAAACCGAGTTCAGTTAGGTTAGGAGCCGATGTACCCGCTCCATTTATTGCAGGAAGTACAATTAAAGTTTCGTTGCTGGGTACTGATCAGATGCGAGCAGTGAAGTGGTCAATAGATGGTACTACAGTCCCGGGAAATAGTCTTATAGCTACTTTGGAAAAAATAAAACCAGGAAATCACCCTGTAGTAGTGGAGGTCACTGACGCAAATGGTTGTATGTGGTCCTATAATTTCACTCTGGTGGTGGTATGTCCTCCCAGTGGTCTCTCTTTAACACGAACCCCGACCGGGGTGGTCTATGAAGGTACCAATGTCACCGTCAATGCAGTAGGTATCAGCAGCAATGTGACTGATGTAAAATGGAGTGTCAATGGAAATGGAAATGGAGAAAAATCTCTTACACTGCGTGATAAACCTAATCAGGCTGGTACAGTGGTATACCGATTTGATGCAACGGATGTAAATGGGTGCCCGATAGCGGCGACTATTTCAATTCAAGTGATTCCATGCATCTCGCCTGCTGAATTGAGAGAAAAAATACCCAATGCATTTTCACCAAACGGTGACATGAAAAATGATTTTTTCTTCTATTCAGATGGGGCTTTGCAAATTACTAAGTTAGTGATATACAGTCGCTGGGGGCAATTGGTGTATAATAATTCTGACCCCGAAAATGGCTGGGATGGAAAGGTCGGTGGTAGTGATGCAGCCTCGGATGTGTATCTCTACAGGATGACCTATATATGTGGAGATGGATCGCCTCAGGAAGTCAGTGGTACAGTTACCTTGCTTCGATAATCCTGCCTGCATCCTATGGACCAGGATAGAGAAAAATTTATCCTATGAAGAACCCTCTTTTTTTTTGCTTGCTTTTTTTGGCTTTATTAAATGCACCTCTCAAGGCGCGGGTCATTGGACTTGAAGGATTTGAAAAAACTAGTGTCATGGCTGGCCATTCCTTCGGTCCGGCAGGGTCTTATGAATATTTGACTGGGGTCATGATTTTTGGAATAGAGCCTAACCTTTCATCAAACAAAATGGTTTGTGATTTGGATCTGGCTCCAGTAGATCGCCGAGGCCTGGTCATCTCCAAATCAAAATTTATTGTACTTCAACCAAAAGATCCTGATAAAAGAAATGGCATAGCTTTAATAGAAGTCAGCAATCGGGGAGGAAAAGCCTTATTAAGATATTATAATGGAGCTTTAACGGGTCAGGTACGACCTAATGTGCCTTCAGATTATGGAGATGAGCATCTGTTGAAACAAGGCTATACATTGGTATGGTTTGGCTGGGAATGGGATGTGCCTCCTCAAGACAATTTTTTGAGATTAGAGGTGCCCATATTAAAAAATAAAGATGGTTCTCCTTTGACAGGGCCTGTTAGAACTGATTGGGTGATAGAACAGTCTGTATCAACCCTTAGTCTGGGACATCGGACTATGAAGCCGTATCCGGTAGCCGCATTTGACTCACCATTGAATTTGTTGACTTATCGAAATGCGATTGACGGGTATAAAACAGTGGTGCCCAGGAGTCAATGGAGCTTTTCTGTGATGAAAAATGGAGCGTCAATTAAAGATTCGTTCCACATAACACTAAAGGAGGGTTTTAAACCCGGATATATCTACGAACTAACTTATCAGGCCCAGGACCCGGTCAATGTCGGCCTGGGATTTACTGCCTTGAGAGATTTGGCTTCATTTATCAAATATGATCAGGACTGCCCTTTTTCTTGCAGATATACGCTGGCACAAGGTATTTCCCAGACTGGAAGGTTTTTGAGACACTTTATATACGAAGGATTCAATCGGGATGAATCGGGTCGCAGTGCAGTCGATGCGATGCTTATATATATGGCCGGGGCAGGAAGAGGTAGTTTCAATCATCGATTTGCCCAACCTTCCAGGGACGCACATCGATATTCAAGTTTTGATTATCCTACGGATCTTCCTCCATTTGCCAAGATCAATCCATACCCTTCTGAAGATACCAGGATCATGTATATCAATTCAGGTTATGAATATTGGGGCAGAGCTGCTTCTTTGATCCATATAGATATGCAAGGACATGATATCCCATTAAATAAAAATGAGCGCTATTATCATATATCCTCTATGCAGCATTATGCCGAATCAATGCCTGATAGCGCCAGAAAAGTATTCCCCCAATACGATTTTTTTAAAGGAAATCCACTCAACCCCTATCCTACCTATAAAGCCCTGATGATGCAAATGAAATCCTGGCTCTTAGATCGAATAGAACCATTAGATAATCAAATCCCTACGATAGCCTCCGGTACTATCACCCAGCGATTTAAATTTAAATTCCCATATATACCAGGCCTGGATCTCCCTATCGGTCCTTATACCCCATCACGGTTATTTTTTGGTCCCAGGTGGGCGAAAGACAAAATCATTGACCAAGAACCCCCAATAAAAGGTGCCACTTTTAAACCACGAATTCCAACAGTCGATGAATTTGGCAACGAGCAAGGCGGTATCAAATCTATTGAATTAAGGGTGCCAATAGCCACTTATACTCCGTGGTCTCAGCGATATGGACTCAAAAATTCCAGAGAACTGGATGATTTCAGAGGTCTGTTCATACCACTACCTTATTTCAAGGCTAACAGGACTACAAGAGATATGCGGCCAGTTATTGGGTCTCTGTATCCTGACAAGCTCACCTATCTGCAGAAAATAGATCAGGCCCTAGATGAACTCATCAAAGAAAGGTTACTCCTGGAGGAAGACTTACCCGCACAAAAAAGTCAATGTTCCAGGCTTTGGGATTGGGTATCAGAGTATTATAAAAACAAACTTTAATTACATCAAGCATCGCCCGTCTCTCTGCGCAGTTTGTCTACTTGGGTGCGCCACAATTGTTTTTGTTCTTCCACCTCATCTATCCATGCAAAATCAAAGATTTCCAGAATAGTCTCGTCTGTAATATCGGCAGTGGTCAATCGGAATTCAAAAAATTCGTCTTCGTCTTCGCCATCCAACCAAGTGAATCTCAATCTTTCATCTTCGATATCATCAATCAGTTCAGCCACTTCCGTACTGCCTTTCCATGAAAAAGTAAAGTACTCACCAGTGATATCCACGGCGTCACAAAACCATCTGACCAAAGCAGAAGGAGTCGTCATGAATTGGTACACGATGGTAGGAGATGCTTTTAATAAAAAATCCACAGAGAATAATACGCGTTTGGTAGGTTTGCCGTACCGCATCAATATTTTTTCCTTATTGACAGGTCGGGCATAGGAGACAGCAGGCTTCTGCTTGGGAACTACTTGTATTAATTTTGCAGGACCCTTGCCACCACCTGGGCCAACTTTAGATTTCGGGGTTTTAGGTCTGCCTGAAGGATATTTTGATGGTGGTAACTCAACCACTGGAGCAGGTTTTCTCTTTCTGGGCCTACCCTTTCTACCGCCAGAACTCAGCCCCCCCGGTCTTGGAGTGGGGCCAGCACCCGGCTTGGCTATGACAGCTGGTTTGATATTTTTAGCCTGGGCCACTGGTTTGGAAGTGGCCATAGGGGCTGGTTTAGCAGTGACCTTTGTGGTAGGTTTTACAGCCGTTTTGGGCTTGGAAATGGCTTCTTTTTTTGCAGAAGGGGCTGATTTGGCACTTTTAATGCTCTGAACAGCTGGCGATTTCTTCACGGAAACTCCAGAAGTCTTGGGGACTTTTGAGGATTTCGTTTTAGTTTCCGTTTTTTTCATATAGGATAAATAATTAAATGGATAAAATGCAAATGAAAAACAATTTTTTGAATTGTGCACTCAATTGTAACAATATTTGAAATAAAAATAAACAATTGACTTTTAGATTATTATCAAATCTCATTAATCTTTTATGAGAATCTGTAGAAAACCCTATCTTTGTGCTCTTAATCCAAGATTCGGATTACGATATTTAATTCTGTATATTTAATTTACTATAAACTATTTGTTTTAAATGAGGCAGTTAAAGATAACAAAATCTATAACAAATCGAGAAAGTCAGTCTTTAGAGAAGTATTTGCAAGAGATCGGCAAAGTAGATTTGCTCACTCCTGAAGACGAAGTGACTCTGGCAAAATTGATCAAGCAGGGTGATCAGGCTGCATTAGAGCGTCTGACCAAGGCTAACTTGAGATTTGTGGTTTCTGTCGCAAAACAATACCAAAATCAAGGTCTTTCACTCAGCGACCTTATCAATGAGGGCAATCTTGGCCTCATAAAAGCCGCTCAACGATTTGACGAAACCCGAGGATTTAAATTTATTTCCTATGCGGTGTGGTGGATCCGTCAGTCGATTTTACAAGCTTTGGCAGAACAATCTCGTATTGTCAGACTTCCTTTAAATAAAGTTGGGTCTTTAAATAAGATTAATCGTGCGTTTTCTGAACTTGAACAACAATTTGAGCGAGAACCCTCTCCTGAAGAGCTGGCAGCCATCCTGGAGATCCCAAGCGAGGAGGTAGAGACCACCCTTGGAGTAGCGGCACGGCATGTATCCATGGACGCTCCTTTTATAGATGGCGAGGACAATACTTTATTGGATGTATTGGAGAATATAGGTACACCCTCTACAGATAATTCTTTAGAATACCGGGAATCGCTTAGAAACGAAATAGAGCGCTCACTAGGCACCTTGACTGATCGTCAGGCTGATGTAATCAAGCTTTATTTTGGTATCGGTGTCGAGCATCCTATGTCATTGGAAGATATTGGCGAAAAATTTGGACTTACCCGTGAACGAGTTCGGCAGATAAAGGACAAAGCCATCAATAAACTACGCACAGCCTCCAGAAGCAAGCTACTTAAACATTACCTGGGAGCCTAAACCTCGGATTTTGTCGTTAAACATCAGGTATGCCCAGATGCCTGTTTATACTTTCCGCTAAGGAGATCAGCGTCTCTGTCCGTTGCACTCCCTGGATAGACTGGATACGATCTGTGAGTACCTCTTTTAAGTCTTTGGTATCTCTGCAGATGACTTTAACAAAAATACTGTAATTGCCTGTGGTATAATGGGCTTCCACCACTTCAGGGATTTTATTCAATTGCTCTGTCACTGAATCATACATAGAGCTTTTATCCAAAAAAATGCCAAGAAATGCGGTCACATCATACCCTAACTTATGATAATCAACTTCCAGGTATTCTCCTTTTACTACCCCTAACTGAATCATTTTCTTCATACGTACATGGACCGTGCCAGCTGACACAAAAAGCTCCTTAGCTATATCAGAGTATGCCTGGCTGGAGTCAGCCATTAATTTGGACAAGATTTTCCTGTCGAGATCATCTAAAATTTCAGCTTTTTCTGTCATGTAGTCTAGCTAAGGGTTTATATTTATAGATTTGCATTAGAATATGGCTGATAAAAATAGTCTAAAAAAATATGAAATACTGCAGCCCCTCTTATTGGCCCTGATGGTAACAATAGGAATCCTGGCAGGCCGTAAAATAGAACAGTCTTCTACCCCAGAGGCAAAAATCAAAACGACCACTACTACCTTGTCAAAGCCAAACTCCGGTTTTTTAGAAGAAGCTACCCGATTTATCCAGGCTAGATATATTGATTCAATAAACATTAATGATGTATCCGAAATGGCCATTAGCTCCATGCTGCACGAACTGGACCCTTTTTCAGCTTATCTTTCTGCCCAGCGTCAATTATTAGACAGTGCACTGTCCATCGAAGAAGCTTTTGGTATCAGCGTAATCAATCACCACCACACATGGTTGATAGATCAGGTAGTGCCTGGCAGCGTGGCCTGGGATATGCCGATTGCACCGGGGGATCTGATCGTGAGAGCAAATGACTCCATGACAAATGCTTCCATACTTCAGTCCTGGCAATCTCCTCAATTAAAACTGGAATTGAAGGCTCCGGATCAACACAATTCCACCCTTGTCACTTTACCTCGTTCCAACCCTACTGAGATAAATACGGTATTCCCTGTTGCTATACTAAAGGCCGGGATTGGGTATATCAAAATCAAACACTTTGGTGACCATACCTATGATGAATTTATCACAGCTCTCGATACTTTGATTTCTAAGCATAAAGTAAAGGACCTGGTATTGGATCTTCGAGACAATGCTGGTGGTTACATCGAAGAGTGCACACGCATACTCAATCAATTGTTTAAAGAAAAAAATACATTGTTAGTTGCGACTCAGGGACGAACGGTACGAAAAGCTGAATACAAAACAGACGGCAGACAGCTGTTTGACCTGGAAAAAGTTTGCATCCTGGTCAATGCAAGGTCTGCTTCAGCAAGTGAGGTATTTGCCGGCGCCATTCAGGATCTGGACAGGGGAATTATCATAGGCCAACCAACCTATGGAAAGGGATTAGTGCAGGAACAATATATGCTATCTAATGGGGGTGCACTGAGATTGTCTGTGGCAAGATTTTATTTACCTTCTGGCAGGAATCTCGATCTTTCAAGGTCTGAAAATATGATTTCAAAGCAGTATTTGACTAAGAATGGACGAAAAATCGCAAGATCTCCAAATATAATTCCGGATATCATAGTTGCCTTGGATACGACGCTGGCAATACCTGGTTGGCTATCAATTAAACCGACCATAACAGCTGAAATATTTAAACTTAAGTTGGATCAACGATCAGGTACCTTCAATCCCAAAAGCACCAATGAGGTTGAAAATAAAATAATTCGGGCTACTGGTCTAAATATCAATAAATTAAACAAAACCCAACAAGCCTTTTTGACCGAGGAGATCACTCAAGCCTGGTATCTGGCGGGAAAAGAATATTCCAAATGGCTGAATCAACATTTATTGAAGCAGCCTGAGATCCAGTCAGCGATCTCCTATTTGAAATAATCAGACTCGAATAAAATCTAACTCGCCATTGGGATCACATCGGACCATGACAGATGGTGACCTTTCTTCTCTGGAATCCCTACGATAGGTGCATATAAAATCCACTTGCTGTAAAATATCCGATTGCACCTCACCAAAATATTTAGGGAAAGGTTGGCCAGATAAATTAGCTGATGTAGATGTTATAGGCCTGCCTAAAGCCTCAATGAGTTGTATACAATACGGATCAGTACAGATTCTGATGCCAACAGATCCATTTTTAGCTCTAAGGTAACTGGGTATGCCCATCACCTGATCGTATATGACCGTCAATGGCTGGCCATGTACATTGAGCAGGTTTTCGAGCCGGGGGTGGATATTGATTGCATAAGATTTTAACATATCTATTGATGACACTAACAAAATGAGGGGCTGCCAGCGCTCTCTTTTTTTTAAACTATAAATCTTTTCAACAGCTTCCTGATGCAATATGTCACTACCCAGTCCCCAAATGGTGTCCGTAGGATATAATATAACCCCTCCATCCAAAAGTATATCTACCGCTGTGTTAATCTCTTCTGTCCAGTTCATTTCTTATCAAGCCATTCAAAAAATAATAATTTAAACTAATTTGCAGTTGTATTTATTGTAATTAAGAGCCAAGTACCTATTGAATTACTTAAGAATTTCTGTTTTATTCATTTTACTACATGCGATCACCGAAACCACTCTTCGCGCAGAGCATTTAGTGGGTGGTGTTTTATCCTATGAATGTCTCGGCAATGGCAGCCTCGCCAATACTAAAAATTATAGATTTAAGCTTAGCCTGACCAGGGATTGTAGTCTCAGCACCTCTTTTGATACCAATATTGAAATCGGAATCTATCAAGCTACCGGGACACAATATGCATTCTATCGCAAAGTTAGTGTCCCTTTGACAAAAGAAACAAAAGTGCCATTGGATCAAAAATCATGTGCTATCTTATTATATAATGTCTGCGTGGCAGAAGCCATTTATGAATTTACCGTGACAGACCTACCGGTGATTAATCAGGATTACCTTATAGCTTACCAAAGGTGTTGCAGAAATATGACCATCACAAACATCCTCGATCCCGGTCGAACTGGAAGCACCATTATGATTGAAATCACTCCAGAGGCTCAACAATTGTGCAATCAAAGTGCCACTAGCAATCAACTGCCTCCATTGGTCGTCTGTGCCAACCAGGACCTGAGGATCAACCTGGCTTCTATCGATCCGGATGGTGATCAACTGATGTATGAACTTTGTGCTCCGTATACTGGCGGCGGTCCACAAGGAGGCGGAGGTTCTGCGGGAAGCCCAATAGGATGTAATGGAATAAACCCTGACCCTGCAGTCTGTGTTCCTCCACTCAACGAGGTCAGCTATGCCAATTCTATGACCACGGCCTTAAATCCTTTTCCTTCTTCAACCCCCATCCAATTAATAAATGGTGTCCTGATCGCCACTCCTAGTACGCTTGGCCAATATATTTTTGGAATTTGCATCAAAGAGTTTCGCAATGGCAAATTATTATCAACCCTGAGACGAGACATCCAAATTAATATAGCTTTGTGCAGTGCACCTATCAAGGCAGGAGTAGTAGCTGACAATACCGTATCAAATACAGCTACCATCAATCTGTGTGACCCAAACTCTCCTTTTGAGATAACCAATATTAGTGCAGACAGTCAATTCATCAAAACTGTTTTTTGGGAGTTTAAAGGCCCGAAAGGAAATATATTTAACGACACCACCTTTAACTTTAAAAAAACGTTTTCAGATACAGGTACATATATGGGAAAATTATTTCTTAACCGGGGAAATCAATGTTCCGATTCACTTAATGTCATAGTGCAATCGCGAAACAAATCAGAGATCACTGCCACGGTTTCCTACGATTCCTGTGATCTGTCGCCCGCTGTTTTTAATCTAAGTTCTACTACCCCCCTTGCGGATCTTAACATTAAATGGAGCTTTGGAGATAGTACTTTCTCTTCAAGTCCCCAGAATACCCATCAATATCTGCGTCCTGGTGTATATGATGTCGATGTAGTTACCACCAACCAACAGGGGTGCATGGCTCAGAAAACGCTCAAAGTAAAATACTTCCCAGCCCCTCCCAATCTGACTTTAGACTTTCCAGATTCTATTTTTTGCTTTCCATATTCCCTGAAGCTTGGATTGAAAGAAATTACCGATACTATCTATACTTATAATTGGAGTTTCAGTGATGGTAGAAATTTTTCAGGGGCACATCCATCAGTTATTTTTGATAAAGCTGTTTCAAGCACATTAATGATCAAGCTAGCATCTCCTGTGGGCTGCTTGAGTCAAAAATCTTTCTCCCGCACATTCGTCAGCAAAGAGAAACCAATAGCAGATTTTGCCTTGATCGACGACATGATTAATTTGAGAAATCCCCAGATAGACCTCATCAACCGTTCTGTTAATGCTGCTCAGTATGTTTGGAACTTCGGAGATGGGACCACCTCTACGCTGGCCAATCCTCAACATTTGTATGATCGGACAGGAAGGTTTACCATCACATTGATCGCTACCCATGCCAACGGATGTACCGACACCACCTTTCAAGTATTGACTATTGGAGAACATACAGATTTTTTTGCTCCAAATATATTTACTCCGAACGGAGATGGACAAAACGATCTATTCAAACCCCTTGGATTGGAATCCAACATGGTAAGCTTCGAAATGAATATATTTGATAGGTGGGGTGGAGTTTTATTTAAAAGTACTGACCCATCGATAGGTTGGGATGGCACTTCAACCAAAAACATTAGTGCACATGCCGCCGACGGAGTCTACTTATATTTTATAAAGTTTACCACTACAGATGGGCAGCAAAAACTGTTAAAAGGGTCCATAACATTAATTAGATGAAAAGCATTCATTTCAGTCGCTTAGCCATGATAGGGTTTTTGACCTTGATCTCTATATGGAGTGGATATTCCAGACATATCATCGGCAGCGATTTCTATTACGAATGTGAGGGTGCAGGCAGGGCCCCTAATACCAAGACATTGAAATTTCATCTGGATGTATATCGGGATTGCAGTACGCCCATATTGTTCAATCCCAATGCTGCCTTTGGTATTTATACATTTTCCAATGCCAGAGGCTACCGCTTTATTGATCAATTTACTGTTTCACATGGCAATATTTCTAATGTAAAAGCTGATCAAAATCCCTGTATCATCATTCCTCCAAATGTATGTGTCGAGACTACAGATTATGAATTCAGAATAGATCTTCCAGTGATAAATGAAACCTATGTGATATTTTATATACAATGCTGTCGAAATCGCACAATCTTAAATATTCCTAATCCAGGTAATACTGGTGCAACTTTTTTTATCGAAATCAGCCCTGAAGCTCAGACCAGTTGCAATAATAGTCCCAGGTTTAAATCGTTTCCACCTATCGTAATTTGTGCTGATTTTGCTTTAAATTTTGATCATAGCGCAACAGACAAAGACGGAGACTCGCTTGCATACGAGTTTTGCCCTTTGCTGGCAGGTGGTGGACCAGGGGGCGGCGTAGGGGGATTTCCTGGAAACGGAGGAGCTTGCCAAAGCCCAACGCCTGACCCAAGATCCTGCCCTCCTCCATTTACATTTTTAAGTTCTGTCGCAGGTTTTTCTTTTATTGAACCTCTCGGACGGGGGGTACTTCAACTTAACGATACTTCGGGGTTATTGACCGGTAGGCCAATGGAACTAGGACAATATGTAGTAGGAATTTGTGTAAAAGAATATCGAAATGGCAAACAGATTGGAGCTATCCATCGTGATTTTCAGTTTAATGTAACTATTTGTGAACAAGCTGTGCACGCTAAAATAAAAGCTGACAGCTCTAACGGAAAGGAATTTTTCATCAATTATTGTGGTGATGATGAAGTCAGTCTTTTTAATGAAAGTTTCAATACTGAATACATCAATAACTATTACTGGGAGTTTAAGCCAAAAAATAATCCGGGTTCCATCAAACCATTAATAAGCCAGGATCGTGATGCTAAGATTATTTTTACTCAACCAGGTCAATATACAGGCGTGATGATCGTCAATAGGAATGCAATCGTCTGTAATGACACTGCGTACCTAAATCTCAATATTATCCCTTCAGATATCAAAGCTGATTTTGAATTTGATTACGACAAATGTTCTACGGCCCCAATAAAATTTATGGACAAATCCGCCGGAAAAATCACCCCGGTAAAAACGTATAGCTGGGACTTTGCCGATACCAAATCAGCTACTGTCAAGAACCCGGTTCATCTTTTTGAAAAACCGGGTCTATTTAATGTGAAGTTGACAGTGACCGATGGCAAACTGTGTAAATCTGAGAAAATAAAACCTCTATCTTATTTCCCTTCTCCTGCCTTACTGGATATACTCCCGGATAAATTCAGAGCCTGTGTGCCAGCCACGATTATATTCCAAAATCTTTCCATCCCTCTCGATTCTACCTACGATATATCCTGGGAATTTGGAGATGGCTCCACTTCCAAAGTGATCCATCCTACTCATACCTACAAAGAGCCAGGATTATATAGTATCAAACTTTCACTCAAAGCCCCCAGTGGTTGTGTGACTACTGAAACATTTCCAAATTTTATTAGAGTCCAAGACGGCCCAATAGCCGATTTCAAATATACACCTGACGACCCTACGACTAAGAATTCTTCAGTTTCTTTTACCAATGAGAGCCGATTTGGTATTCAATATAATTGGGATTTTGGAGATGACGCGGGCTCAGTATTAAAAGACCCGGTACATACTTACAGAGATACAGGTGATTATATTGTTACCTTGACGACAAAACATGAAAATGGATGCACCGATTCGACCAGTCAATATTTACGAGTTGGTTTGTTTATTTCGTATTTTTTACCGAATGCCTTTACCCCAAACAACGATGGTATCAACGATCTTTATTTTGGCAAAGGTGCGCTCACAGGCATGCAGGACTTTCAGTTCTCTATATATAATCGATGGGGAGAATTAATCTATCATACCAAAGACCCATCAGAAGGGTGGAATGGAAAAAAAGCAAACATTGGGCCTCTCGAACCCAACGGAGTTTATGTTTGCGTCGTTAAGTATAAGAATGATCATGGAGTGCCAAAAGAGTTAAAAGGATTTGCTACCTTGATCAGATAATAATTAATTTCGCGGGACGAACAGATTTTAAACAATGCTGTGAATCAAGTTTTTAAAATAAACTATCTAAAATTTTTCCTTTGTTGCCTTTTGATACTTTCAGGACAAGTATCAGAGGCTCGTCACATCATTGGAAGCGATTTTTATTATGAGTGCAGAGGTCAGGGCAGGTTGGCTAACACTAAAAATTATCAATTTTCATTAACGATATATCGAGATTGCAGCAATCCATCCGGATCCGGATATGACCCGGACGCATTATTTGGTATTTATCGATTCAATGGTGCCAGGTATATCTTCGTTCAGGAGTTTACTGTCAATCATGGTAGTATCTCCAGAGTATTGCCTGAAAATAACCCTTGTCTGATCATTCCTCCCAATGTTTGCGTGGAGGAGTCCAGTTATGCTTTTGGATTTGATTTGCCAGTGATAGATGAGACCTATGTCATCTATTATATGCGCTGCTGTCGAAATAATACCATAGTGAACATTGTCGCTCCGAATAATACGGGTGCTACTTTTTTTATAGAGATCAGTCCGGCAGCGCAAAGAGTCTGTAATAATAGTCCAAAATTCAAATCATTTCCACCCATCGTGATATGTGCTGATTTTCCATTTGATTTTGATCACAGTGCCATCGATAAAGAAGGTGATTCATTAGTCTACGAATTTTGCACCCCTTATGCAGGAGGGGGCAGCGGTGCAGGTGATCCTCTTGGCGGCATTGGTTGCACCGCGGTCAGGCCAAGTCCAATGTCCTGTGCACCACCATTCTCTTATGTGAGCTTTGTGTCCCCGATATACTCTACCAATGATCCGATGGGTAAAGGAGTTTTGTCACTCAACTCTATGACTGGCCAATTGAAAGGTTTACCACAAGACCTGGGTCAATATGTAGTGGGTATTTGTGTCAAAGAATATAGAAACGGGGCTTTATTGGGTAGTATTCATCGGGATTTTCAGTTTAACATAGGTACCTGTGAACAGGCAGTCACCGCAAAAGTAATGGCAGACACCTCGGTGGGAAAAAGATTTACCATCAACTATTGTGGGGATCGGTCGGTTCAGCTGCAGAACGAAAGTTTTAGACCAGAATATATTAAGACCTATTATTGGGAATTTAAATCCAAAAACAATCCTAACAATCCTTTATTGACCAGCAATGATCGCAACGCATCCATACTATTTCCTGAGCCAGGCGAATACACAGGATTGATGATCGTCAATAAAAATGCTGCAGTATGTAGCGATACGGCTCTCATAGATCTTAAAATTATTCCCTCAGATATCAAAGCAGATTTTGAGTTTGTGTATGACAAATGCTCAAGCCTGCCCATCCAATTTCGTGATAAATCTACCGGCGTACAGACACCAGTCAAACTTTGGTCATGGAATTTTAAGGACGGAACTCAGTCAAGTTCTAAAAACCCTGCACATCTATTTAAAAGTCCGGGGGATTATCCGGTTCAACTGACCGTGTCGGATGGCAAAATCTGTAAATCTTCTATTTCAAAGGACATAACTTATTTCCCCGCGCCTGAATTATTAGACATCTTGCCTGATAAATTCAGGGCATGTGTGCCGGCTACGATCAATTTTACTAATCTTTCCATTCCCATAGATACTTCTTATAGGGTAGAATGGGATTTTGGAGATGGGAGCAGAAGCTCTGGTATCGATGCTAGTCATACGTACTCCAAGCCAGGTGCATATTCGATTGGTCTAACTGTCAAAGCCCCAAGCGGATGTGTCACTAAAGAAAGTTTCCCTGCTTTTATCAGGCTGCAGGAAGGGCCGACATCTGATTTTTCTTACAGCCCCGAAGTCATCACCACCCTTAATGCCAGCGTACAGTTTACCAATCTTTCTGCCAATGCTGAGCAATTTTCCTGGAACTTTGGAGATGAATTGGGATCGGACGAAAGTAGTCCATTCCATCATTACAGGGATACGGGCAGTTATGTGGTGACTCTCATCGCAAAACACCAAAATGGGTGCGTGGATACTTCACTAAAAAAACTAGATATATTGCTGAATATCAGCTACTTCCTCCCTAATGCTTTTACCCCTAACAACGATGGCGTCAATGATATATACGTGGGTACAGGAGCCTTGGCTGGAATGCAAAATTTTAGCATGAATATTTATAACAGATGGGGTGAAATGATCTACTATTCTGAAGACCCTGGAGCTGGCTGGAATGGTAAAAGACATAACAATGGACCTTTAGAGCCAAATGGGGTTTATGTTTGTATCGTAAAATACCAGACCGATCATGGAGAAAACCGAACGTTAAAATCATTTGCTACTCTCATTCGTTGAATAGTTTAAAAAAATGGGAGCAAATGGAAATAAAATGCTATTTTTGCCGCCTAAAATTTAGAAAATGGACGCGATTCAATATATTCAACAACAACTACTGAAAGACAGGACACAAATCGATGTTAAACCTGGTGATAATGTCAATGTAAGCTACAAAATTATTGAAGGAGATAAAGAACGTATCCAGAATTTTAAGGGCGATGTCATCCAAATCTCAGGCAGTGGCTTAACTAAAACTATCTGCATTCGCAAAATTTCCAACGGTGTAGGTGTCGAGAGGATATTTCCTTTAAACTCACCCAATATTGTAGAAATAGAGCTTCTGAAAAAAGGTAAAGTTAGAAGAGCTAAACTTTATTACCTACGTGCGTTGTCTGGTAAGAAGGCTCGTATCAAAGAAAAGAAGTTGCCTGTAAGCACTCAATCTTCAGATAAAGTAAATTCTTAAAACCTAAGGATTTTTCACTAATCCTGGTAGGTTATTTTACTACTACTACTAATTTTCTTGAAATAGAATGCATCCCTGCGTTCAATTTAATGATATATATACCGTTAGGTAATGTTGGATAGATTACTGTATGGTTATTTTCTGATATACGAATGTTTTGAACCCAAATAGTTCTACCGTATATATCTATTAGTTGTATACTTCCATTCATATGAATGATTGATTGATCTGCATCCCAGGTGATATGAAGGGGACTGTTACGACTAGGGTTGGGATAGATGGCGACTTTGCTCATCAATAGTTCGTCCCTGGAGGCAGTTATAATACAAAAAGGGCCTTGCCTCACTTTATCGATGATGACAAAATTGGAAGACAAAGAAAAACAGTCATCGGATATGGCTAATCCACTCACCATATCTACGCCTGCGCTCACCAATAATTTGCCAGTATAAATCACTGAATAAATTTTGAGGAGTCCTGCACTATCATGTTCAAACTCAAGCCGATTGGTGGAATATACTTTTGATATCTTATTATTTTCAACTCCCAAATAAGCAACTTTGAATCCAAGGGTATCACTAGTAGATACCTTAATCGTATCTGCTATAGAATCTCCTGCACACAAAGTAATTACTGAGTCTTTCAGTGAAGTAATGATCCGGTGGGGAGGGGGTACCGTTTTAGTGACCAAAACGTAATTCTTGGAAACATCATAACACTTGTCAGAATAAGCAGTTTGAAAAACATTTCTATTTATCACTCCTGTAAAATCACCTTTATAAGCTACACCATATATACGGCACCTGGAGTTGATAGCAGCATTGCCGAAATCTATCTTATCAACAGAGCTAAAACCTACTATGATGTCTTGTTCATTAGCCAAAATATATCGGTACCCGAGTGATCGGTCATTGATTGGGATCATTTGGATAATATCCTGATCCAGATTAGATGGACAAGTGAATACCCGATCACTGCCTTCGGAAGTGGTGAGCCTGCCTCCATCTATTTCCCCAACTACCACCTCGATTCTACCGGCTGAAAATTCAAAACAATCGTCAGAATATGTATCAAGGCGCAACAACGAACCTTTATTGACTGACCTATCACCGAAATAGGATACCCCATATACAAAGTACTGGCCATGAGGCAGTGAGTCAAAATTGTAGTTGAAACTGGATACAATATCCACAATTTTGAGCGTGCTGTCTGTGATTATAAAATCATAAGGATTGGAGGAAACATTGACATTTCTAAAAGTTATAATTTTATTTCCAGATTCTGAAGGGCAAAATAATTCTTTGGCGCTTCCATTAGGTAATAGGATACCACCACCTCTTGGGAGTTCAAAACTCACCCTGATGAAGTTATCAGAGATACTATAACAACCATCAGAATACGAAGACACAAAAAGATTGCTAGCCTTCGTAATCACTTTTTTGCCCGAATAGGCTACCCCGTAGATTCTTAAGGAAGAAAGTGAGGTAGATTCGAAAGAGAGACTATCATTTTTAATAAAATCCAATATCAGACCGCCTTCCGTAGTCAATACATAATCGTAGGGTGACACGCTATTCAATTTGCGCTCCAGATTTAGTTTTCGTGATTCGGTGTGTGTAGGACATGCAAAATAAGAGGTAGCCCCACCCTTTAAACTAATAGACCCACCTTTGGCAACAGATTTAGTTATGGTTAGAAAATTTTCAGACACATCATAACAACCTGAAGCAAGCACCCTATTCAGTAGTGAATCCTTTTGAGCGAAAAACTGTCCGGTGTAGGCTACACCATATGCTCGACAAACACCCACTTGATAAGCTTCAAAATCGATAAAAGTGCCTAAGGGTGTTACGGACAAGATTTTGCCTATCTCATTTACTATCAATACATTATAATTTGTTTTAGAATTATTTTTGGCAGTAAAAATGATCCTATCTGGTAGGTTATCTCCAGGACATGCAAACAGTAGGGTATCATTGGTACTGGTAGTGAGGAGGCCTCCCTTAGGTACAAAAAGGGAGACAGGGATACTATTTGATGACCAGATAAAACAATCACTCGACATAGGGACAGATCCTTCAATTAAGACAGTGTCACCTACTTTTAACAACAAAGTCCCAGAATACCCTAAAGCCCTGATCGTGTAATTTCCTTCAGGATTTGTGTCCAGATTGAAAGCATTGGTGTGGCTGATATCGTGACAAATATTGTTTTCGTCCAATAAAACCAAAGCCGTAGCTGATGCCTGACCACCTGTAAAACGCACAAAAAAATCATCTGCCTTGCCATCACCTGGGCAAAAAATAGATTGTTGATTTATTGGTTCAATCGAAACGGCCAATAAACTATCAATATCAAGTCGCACTGCATTGATACCAACAGAATAACAGCCATCGGATATAGCTGCATTTGAAATATTGCTCAAACCATTTGCAATAATCAGATTGCCTGTATAGACCACTTGATATATTAGGTAAGTATCAGGTGGCAAGGATTCTATTACATATGTTTTATCAAAAAATTCATCTATTATGGTCCCATTAAATGTGGTCACCAAAAATACTAAGTTGCCTGTGGACCTTGCAGGTAATTCCATGACCAGAGTGTCCTTGGTCGCATTATTAAAGCAAATAAAGGTATCCTGACCGCCATTTTTAAAGAAAGCATCTTGAGCAGCAGGCACCTCCCTGACCACCCGAATTACATTTTCTGACAACCTTATACATCCACCAACTGCCGTGATGCTCGTAACATCCAAACCAATGGTATATTTTATCGTATCTGTATAAGACAGTCCCCACACCCTGAACGCTTTAGGATTGCCCCCATCGAAGTTAAACGTAGGTGTGTTCTGCACCATAATAATATTATCTCCTGCGTCCGCAAGGACGAATGCGTACTTGGTATGAGAAGTGTCCAACTTTGCAAATATCACATTGTCTGGCTTGCCATCTCCGGCACAGGCATATATCACATCATTGATAGCATTTGGAGAAGAGATATTATGGGGAAGACATTGCGAATGTAGATCTCCCGCCAAAATAAAAATTATGGTCGAAAAAATCCAGATAAACCATCGTGCAAGATGCTTATAGCCCTGTGAAGTGAACTTCATACTTTATCCAGTTTCGTTCAATATCAACTCTATCATTCAATATGATTAACGAATGCTAACTGCATAAATCATACCATATTGAAAAAAAAACCCTGAGAATCATTGATCTCAGGGTTCGAAACATCAAAAGGCAAATAAAATGATGATATATTTTTATTTTAATACAGTAAGCTTGATGCTATCAAATATATAACCATTTTGGAACATTATAAAATACATTCCTGGCTTAAGATCACTTGTATTTATGATAATATCTTGATTGTCAGTTATTTGACTATCTAAAATTATTTTTTTATTTATACCACCTGATATATTCGACACACTGAGCTGCGGCCTTCCACCGGTCAAATATTTGGATTTTAACCTAATTTTGACCAAATCGGAAGCTGGATTTGGATAGACTGACAAAAACACCTTATTCTCTGGTGTGACCCCTAGGTTTTTACATAAACCTCCCGTATTTGACTTATTGATAGTCACGTAATTGTCAGATAAATCATAACATCCACTGGCCAGTTTCGACTTTGTAATATCATCATTCCTGAATGCAGTAAGTATCCCCCCATAGGAGACACCATATACTCTGCAGACGCCGGGATCTGACCCATTAAAATCATGGCGCCCTGATAAATCCTGAATGACCGACTGCAATCTGTTTTGAGCATCTGTGACTAACAATGCATATTTCAAAGCAACAGATGAATTATAATTGAAGCGAATCGTATCAGCCGCAAGATCCTCTACGCAAATATTTATCACTGTATCACCTCCAAATATTTCTAACCTGCCACCATCAGCTGGTGCTTTAAACACCCTAATGAAGCTATCGGTGACTTCAAAGCAACCATTTACCAGATTATTGTCCTGAATAAATTTACTATGACCATTTAATAGGCCATTGTAAGATAGACCATATATTTTGCATAATCCAATCGGGAAAGTATCCAGGTCAAATATTGACTGAGTACTCACTGCGATGATGCTATCGCCGGCATTAGTGACTACATAAGCATACGACAATGGGGCTGCACCTACAGCAGACAAGGACACGAAATCTGCCTGTCCATCACCCGGGCATAGATAGAAGCTGGTGTTGCCATTGGCATTTATGATTCCTGCTTCTGGTTGGTATTTTCTCACGAGAATAGAATTAGTAGAAACCCCGTAACAACTGTCAACAAGTCTATGGGCAGAAATTTTATCGCCTGGCAGGGCCAAAAAATTGCCTTTAAATGCGATTCCAAATATTTGGGTAGAGCCTTCTGGACAATCCTGGCTGGTAAATTGACCCGCCTTAGATACAAATCGCAAGGTATCATCTTTGATCCCAATAAAATAGTAGGACACTCCAGCTGTACTTCCATTGACACTCAACTTAAATGTATCTACAGACTGTGATTGAAGACAAAGGTCTAATACGGCAAGGTTTTGTTCAAGACGGATATTTCCGGCCCTGATTTCCTCATTATTGACATGGATTACATTTCGACTTAATTCATAACAGTCACTGGCAAAGTCCGCCTCAGTTATACTTTCACCCACCTTTGCGGTGACCAATCCCAAATAAGAAACTCCATATATTTTTTTGACCTGGCTTGGCAACAACTCCAAATTAACATTTCCCACATTTAGTTGAATGATTAAATTTTGCTCATCAGTGGCTACATATTGGTAAGGCAAAAGCGAACTTGAAGACTTTTTGATGTTTAATAAATCCGGCCACCCATCCTTATAACAAACAAGGAATGAAGTATCTCCATTGACCAAGGCAATATCTCCCCCTTCAGGTCGATCCTTGATGAGTATGAGCGCATTAGATGATCTTTCGTTACATCCGGTAGAAGCCAATGTACCTGGAAAATAATCGCCTGTCTTCAATCTCAGCTCTCCAGTGTATGCCAGACCCCAAATTTTACATAAACCACGTGAGCTACCGTTAAGATTAAATGTATCTGTCTTCAGAATCCTTATCACGGTATCCTGAACATTTGTCAAGACGAACACAAAAGGAGTCAAGTGAGCTGTAGAAGAAGTCAACCTGGCCGAGACCAGATTGGAATTTGAACACAACAAGATACTGTCTTTGCCGTTTTCAAACTTTATACTTCCAGCTCTTGCTTCGCCGACAGTGAGCTTAAGAGGTTGACCAGATACTTTAAAACAACCTGATGCCAGATCCTTAGCCTCAATTTGATTGCCTTCGAGGTTTAAGGCACCTGCGTAGGAGATCGCATACAAATTATATTTGCCCTTTTCGCTAGATGAAAGATTAAAACTTTGATTGTTTTGATATCTTATTACCCTACCCATACTATCAGTCAATACATATGTAAGGTTAAGCCTGGAAGCAGAAAGGTTTTTGATGTGTAAGAGCATCCCTGCACTATCATTGATACAGACAAATTTTTCCATGGTCAGATCGTCAAATGTGATCGTCCCCGGATCCGGCACATCAGTAAGAATGGTTAGATAATTATCTGAATAGTCATAACAATCATCTGAAGCCGATGCAGATACAGATTGCCCTATTTGTAGCGTCGTATCTCCAGTAAAGGTGAGATGATACATTCTACGAGTGGTCACCGGCCAATTATTGACATCGATAGAAGAAACTCCTGTCCAGGATATTATGTGGTCAGTCGTATCTGAAAGGACCCAGAGTTGCTTAGGTCCGACCTCACCTATGGATTCAAATTGGACTATATCGGCTTTGTCATCAAGGCAACGGATAATATCGCCGGCAGATAACCCTTGGAAAGCAATTTTGCCCCCATCAGGCAATGATTTAGATATAGTGATATAACTCGTCGTCAATGCATAACAATCGTCAGACCATAATATATTTAAGATTTTTTTACCCAAACCCTCGGTGAACAGTGTGCCTGTATAAGTCAATCCCCAGATCCTGCAAATTCCGTTGGCCAGCACAGAAGCGGGCAATTCAGCATTGGTTTGGATAGCTAATACTTTGTCAGCTGTATCGGTTATGATATACCGCACATACCCTGCAGAATTGTTTTTTAAAACCAAAGGAATAGTTTGATTCTTTATACTTGAAGAACAAATAAATAGAGATGATTGGTCATCTGAAAGGGAAATGCTTCCCCCTTTAGGAGTATCTCTAACAAGGGTCAGAAAGTTCGTACTGACAGCATGACAGTCACTGGCCAGCATATCGTTGATTTTAGCTCCCACCTTACCTATGAAATCTCCTGTATAACTTACTGCGTAAGCCTTACAAGTCTTACAATTAAGCTGATCAGCATCAAAATCAGGTTCCTCATAGATCGCAACCAATGTGCTGGTTTCATCAACCACCACATACTTATGCAGGCTCCTGGATGGAAAAGTTGAATTAATTTTTATAGGGTCGGCCTTACCATCAGGAGCACAAACAAAGACCGGTGAAAAACTTTGAGCATCAATCACTGGTGAAAGGGGATATTCTCTAATGATCACGATATAATTGAGTGATTGCTCATAACACAAATCAGTGATTCTGGCACTACCAATATGCTGCCCAATGACTTTTTTGATATTGCCTTTGTAAGAATACCCATATACATGATATTCAGGATTGTTCAATCCATTAAAGTCAAGTTTGCCTGAAGTTGAAATCCTTCTGATGGTATCCCGATCATCAGTAATCACAAAAATAAAAGGAGTTGAATAAGTGTACGGCTTAAATGAAATGATATCAGATTGGTCATCCGGACACGAATAGACCAAAGTATCTCCTCCAAAAGTTTCGACTTTTTTACCAGATACGCATTGGGCAGATATAAATTGGTTGGTAAGGCAGAAAAAAAGACATAGCGTAGCCAGTCTATATGCATAGTTCATGGTGTTTGATTTTTGATAAATTATAAAATGTCGTTCTTGATTAGTAAATTAAATAATTCTGCAATAACTTAATCTGTCACAAAATAAGGTTAAGGAGGTACTACTTTTAGTTAATGCTCATACATATTAAATTCACACATATATTAACCTCAATGAATGTATCTCCTCTGTGTCAATTTTGTTTTATAATGCTTTATTAAAAAAAATAGTTAACAATTTGCACAATCAAGTGTTTTAATTAATCGTTGATGTCCACTTTAACCTGATGTAGCTTGTCTTAAATGATCTAAAATACATAAAGCGCTTTTCAATATCTTTGCAACCAATTAATCCATGTCCAGCAGAATCCTTATCCTTATTATTCTTCTCATTGGTATAGATGCCTATAGCTACCAATGGTTCAAACAGCTCTTCCCTACTCAGGTGCTTAGCTTAAAAATCATCGCCAATATTGTATTTTGGTTAGGTACTCTGATCTCCATTTTCTTATTTGTGACTTATTTCACTGGTGCCTCGGATAAGCTGCCCAACCAACTTTTGGTATACCTCAGGGCATTCGCTTTCATTAGTTATTTTGCGAAATTTGTTAGCTTACCGATCATGTTGATTGATGACATACGGCGAGGAGCAGGATATGTGATCAAGTCTATTAGCCCTACTTATGCCTACAACCCCAGTCGATCCCGATTTTTAAGCACACTGGGTGCTGCTGTCGCCGGTATACCTTTTTTTACCTTGTTTTATGGCATGGCGCGCAATGCCTACCGGTATACTACACACAAGATAAAAATCCCGGTAAAAAATCTACATCCTTCTCTGGAAGGGTTGCGAATAGTACAGATATCAGATATCCATAGTGGAAGCTTCACCGCAGTCGACCCGATTAGAAAAAGTATAGATATCGTCAACAAATTAAAGCCTGATCTTTTGTTTTTCACCGGCGACCTGGTCAATTATAAGGCAGACGAGGTGGAACCTTACCTGGATATATTTTCTCAAATGAAAGGAAAATATGGTAGTTTCTCCATTTTTGGAAATCATGATTACGGTGATTATGCCCAATGGTCTACGCCTCAATCCAAAATAGACAATCTTGAGAAACTAAAAAATCATCATAAAGAGATAGGATGGGATTTGCTTTTAAACCGTCACCAGGTAGTAGAGATCAATGGACAAAAAATCAGTGTTATAGGTGTAGAAAACTTTTCTGCCTCTCACAGATTTTCTAAATATGGCAACCTTGCAAACGCATATGAGGGTACTCCCAATGATAGTTTAAAACTTTTATTGTCCCATGACCCCAGCCATTGGGATTTTGAGGTCACTAAGCAATTTCAGGACATCGCTGTCACTTGTTCAGGGCACACCCATGGTTTTCAGTTTGGTATAGAGATCCCGGGATACTTAAAATGGAGCCCTAGCCAATATATGTATAAGGAGTGGGCGGGATTATATCAACAAAACAATCAACATTTATATGTCAATAGAGGCTTTGGATTTTTGGGCTACCCGGGAAGAGTGGGTATTCTACCAGAAATTACACTAATAGAATTGACGACTGCATGAAAGTAGATTTCTTATTGAGAAGCATTTCATCCATAAAACTTATTGAAATCTTCATTAAGTACGGATTCTTTTCATGGATTTTGGCGACCATATGCTGCAAACAAGAAGCACCTGCAGTGGTTTATGATAGTACCAAAGTAGAAGGCAACTGGCTGGTCACCGAAGCTTTGCGCAATAATAAACATACTCAGACACTCAATGGAGCGGAGTTTAATATATCTAAGGACCATCTGACTCACAACCTATATGGTGCAGATTCGAGTTATCTGATTCAATGGGGACAAGGCTACATTTATGCTCCACGTGACACCTTTCGCATAGAGTCTATCGTCGATAGCTTTATGGTACTTCAGGTTTTGCTGCAACGGCATAATTTTAAGTTCTCCCTAAAAAAACAAACCGACCAAACTGAAATATCCAACGAAATTGACACTGTAGGCCTAAATTAATCAGTACTAAAATGGATTTTTCATCCAATCCATCTCTCCAGACTTAAAAAACCAAAAAAGGGCGATAATCAACATTGGTATCAATGTGGACATGATCATCAATGGATAATACCAGGAAGGCACACCGGCATATTCTAATCGATCAGCGATCCAGGAAATCACCAATATGGAAAAAGAGATCAAAGAGACTCCAAGGCACAATAATAACCCGATATAATCGCTGACCAACCAGATCAGCAAGTATAAAATAGCCTGACCCAGAGCGATCATCAATAGCCTTTCACCATTCATATTAACCTGAAAAATATGTGTTTAATAAAAAATAAATATCGTCTTTGCAGCCACAAGATAGAGCATTTATACAGCAGATCCTTAACCAAGAAATAGGTGAAACATAAATTATTTATAGTTTTGCACCCTAATTCAATGTAGGTCATTATCATATTATGGGAAAAAAACTGCTAATCGTAGAGTCTCCGGCAAAAGCTAAAACCATCGAAAAATACCTTGGCGAGGAGTACCAGGTCAAATCGAGCTTTGGCCAT
Organism: Saprospiraceae bacterium; assembly: GCA_016709995.1. NCBI lineage: Bacteria > Pseudomonadati > Bacteroidota > Saprospiria > Saprospirales > Saprospiraceae > Saprospiraceae bacterium. The sequence continues at coordinate 443,356 of JADJLQ010000001.1, read as the reverse complement.
GTAAGAGACTTGGAAAAAGGCAAAAGAGGGATCGAAATAGACAATAATTTTCAGCCTAATTACATCGTCAGTCCTGAAAAACACAAAGTCGTCAAAGAACTCAAAGACTCAGCCAGAAAAGCATCTGAAGTATGGCTCGCGACGGACGAAGATCGGGAGGGAGAGGCTATAGCCTGGCACCTTTGTGAGGTACTCGATCTTGATCCTAAAATCACCAAACGAATTGTATTTCATGAAATCACCAAACCCGCTATCCAGGCAGCCGTACTCAATCCGCGCAAAGTCGATCTCGACCTGGTCAATGCGCAGCAGGCTAGACGAGTCCTGGATCGATTGGTGGGATTCGAACTATCAGAACTATTGTGGAGAAAAATAAAAAACAATCTTTCAGCAGGTCGTGTACAATCAGTAGCAGTAAAACTAATCGTAGAAAGGGAAAGGGAAATCCGAAACTTTGAAGTTACTCCGTTTTTTAAAGTAAGCGCTTTATTCAAAGTCCAGGACAAAGAAGGACGCAACTATACCATCAAAGCTGAGCGCCCGGAACGTTTTGATGATATGGCCGGCGCCAGAGCCTTCCTCGAATCATGCAAAAAAGCAGCTTTTACGATTAAGACTATTGAAGTCAAGCCACTCAGACGAAAGCCCGCTGCACCTTTTACCACTTCTACTCTTCAACAGGAAGCTTCTCGAAAACTGGGCTTTTCTGTCTCTCGCACCATGGTCACCGCACAGCGATTGTACGAACAGGGATTGATCACCTATATGAGGACTGACTCCACTTCTTTGAGTGCAACAGCCATACAACAAATCACGCAGGAAATTACCAGCAGTTTTGGCTCCCAATATGTAGAGCAGAGGACTTACAAAAGCAAAACAGCCAACGCCCAGGAAGCTCACGAGGCCATCAGGCCATCTTATATCGATAGACAGGAAGTATCCTCGATCAGAGATGAGCAGCGGTTGTATGAACTGATATGGAAAAGGGCAATTGCTTCGCAAATGGCCGATGCTGAATTAGAAAAGACGATAGTTAAAATAGGCATCTCCACCATGCCACAGGAGTATCTCCAGGCGGAAGGTGAAATTATAAAATTTGATGGTTTCCTCAAAGTGTATCTGGAATCGGAAGATGAAGAAGAAGAGGCTCACGATGAAACTATCCTGCCTCCCCTCACCGTCGGACAACAACTCGACCTGCGAAAAATGGAAGCCATCCAACGATTTACCAGGCCTCCAGCTCGATATACCGAAGCCAGCCTTGTAAAAAAACTGGAGGAATTAGGCATAGGCCGACCTTCCACCTATGCACCTACTATTTCAAAAATCATGGAAACAGGGAGAGGTTATGTAATCAAAGAATTAAGAGAGGGTACCGAAAGGAAATTTGAAGTGCTCACCCTTGAGCAAGGTGTGATCAAACAACATACAGACAAAGAAATTACGGGAGCTGCTAAAAATAATTTATTTCCTACGGATATGGGTATGCTGGTCGTCGATTTTCTCAATAAAAACTTTGAGGAAATCATGAATTACAGCTTTACGGCGGAGATTGAAAAGAAATTTGATGTGATAGCAGACGGCAAAATGGAATGGCATCAGATGATTGACTCTTTTTATCATCCATTCCACAAAAAACTCGAAGACACCCTCCAAAATACAGGTAGAGAAAGCGGCAAACGAATCCTGGGTACCGATCCAAAATCCGGCAACACCGTTTTTGTCCGGATGGCCAGATTTGGACCTGTCGTGCAGATCGGAGATACTGATGAGGTAAAGGAAGAAGAAAAACCAGAGTTTGCCAATCTCAAAGCTGGCCAATCCATGGAAAACATCAGCTTTGAACAGGCTATGGAACTGTTTAAATTACCAAAAACGCTCGGAAATTTTGAAGATAAAGAAGTAACTATTGGCCAGGGAAGATTTGGCCCTTATGTAAAATACGATGAAGGATTCATCTCCATCCCTCGCAACGAAGATCCTTTGTCTATCACTATGGAACGGGCAATTGAACTCATCAATGACAAAAGGACTGCTGATGCTCCTGTAGCCAATTATAAACAGATGCCCATCACTAAAGGCAAAGGTCGATTCGGCCCATTTTTGAAGTGGAATGATCTGTACGTAAATGTTTCTCCCAAATACAATTTTGATCAACTCGATGCCAGGACAGCTATCGAATTAGTGGTGGCCAAAGAAGAGAAAGAAGCTAAGAGGTTTATCAACAATTGGGAAGAGGAAAAAATAAGCGTTCAGAATGGCAGATGGGGACCGACCATATTCTTTGGAAAAAAATATTTCAATTTCCCAAAAGACAAGGAAGGTAACAGGATCACTGCCGAAGAAGCTGCAAACTATAAATTGGAAGAAGTAAAAGCCATCATCGAGGCCAATGATCCCAAGGCTTTTACCAAAAAGACCAAAGTCACTAAAGCCAAAGTCAGCACTACAAATGCAAAAAGTACGATCGCTAAAAAACCAGCTAAAAAGGTAATTACTATAAAGAAAAAAGTAAAAGCTTAGACCTAACCCTTTTTAGGTTTTACACTTATGCGGGATAATTTCATCTGGACCTGATTATCCTTATATTTAGGAGTGCCAATGAGGATGAGCACATCATTGTTAAACTTTAGCTGCCACTCACTTCTTTTTTCTTTTGGATCGTCTGGAATCAACTCTGTCATGCCTTGAAAATCAACTGTATAATTTCCTTTAGCCGTAACTTTTTCATAACTCCCTTTTTGATATTTCCCATCAGGAAAAAACTGGAGCCAAAATCCAGGCATGTCCACCTGGCTCAGACTTTTGGACCCATCAATGCCCATATCAAACCCCCAAAATTTATTGCAGAGGTCTTTGATAAGTATCTGATCAAAGTGACTGTATTTGTTATTAGCGACGGCCACAGGATCATCGAAGCTGGATTTGATGGGGGTGTCAGGCATGACTGCATTGGTCGGGGCAGGTTTGATGGCTTTATTGATACCTGTCGAATCTCTTTTTGAAAAAAGATCGCCTTTCTCTGAAGCAGCCTCTTTACACGCCAGGAGCTTGAAGAAAAAGAATAAAATAAAAATGCCAAATTTGTTGAGTCGCATGATAGAAAAATTGAAAAAATAATGCCCAAAATTACTCCTTTCTTGTTTGAAGAGAAAATTGAATCATTTATTCGCCGTTATCGATTGGTTAATGCTGGAGAAAAGATTTTGGTAGCAGTGAGTGGTGGACCCGACTCAATGTGCTTATTGACCGTACTATCCAGATTGGGCTATCCTGTCCACGCCGCCCATGTCAACTATATGCTTCGTGAAGAAGAATCCCTGGGAGATGAGTTATTTGTAGCAGATTGGTGTAAAAAACAAAATATCCCCGTTCACTTAAATAGAACCGATACCAAGGCATTATTGATTTCTTCTAAAAAAGGCTTGCAGGAGTTAGCTAGAGACCTTCGATATACCTGGTTTGATCAATTGATGGAGGAACACAACATTCACTACACGGCGACCTGACATCATCTTGGGAACCAGGCTGAAACTGTATTGTTCAACCTCATTCGTGGCGCAGGACTGACAGGCGCACAGGGGATTCAGGTTGATAGCGAAAGGATCAACCTGCACAGAAGATTAATCAGGCCATTGCTTGGAACCTCTCGTGAAGAAATACTGGATTATTTATCTTTATTGTCGATCTCTTTTCGCACTGATCGTACCAACCTCAACACAGATTATACCCGCAATAAGATCCGGCATGATATTTTGCCATCTTTAGAAAAAATAAAATCCGGAGCTACGCTTCACATAAGTGAGTTTGCTCAACGAATGCAGGATATCCAACCGGTATTTAAGTTATGGATCGATGAACTCAAAAAAAAATCAACCACCATACATGACCATTGGATCGAAATCATCTATCAACCAGATTGGAATAGTGGACTGATGTATCTATTGGTGTCTGATTATGGCTTTAATCCTGACCAGGCACTATTGATCACTGATCACCTCAGAGTACATCATAAAGGGAAAATATTTTATGCACCAAGATATGTACTGGCCACTGCTGAAAATTCGATTCAGATCACGACGCGTGATAAGTTGAAGCCTTTCGAAGAGGTCATACCACAATTACCCTTTGAATTTAATTATGCAAATAAATCATTCACAATAACTCGGGTAGGATACCCAAGCCTTCCGTCCGACTCTTGTGTGGCCCTGGATCATCAAAAAATCAAATGGCCACTAACTATTCGCACCTGGCGAGCAGGCGATAGAATGCTTCCATTGGGCATGCAGGGCAAATCCAAAAAGATAAAAGACATGCTCACAGATAAAAAAATCAGTGGCTTTGAAAAAAAACTGGCTTTAGTCCTGGAGTCCTCTGGTCAGATCATATGCCTGTTGAATGGGCTGCATACTGCTGAGATGATGAAGGCTGATGCGACTACCAAAGATTTTCTACGAATAGAAGTACTTGAAGTCTGAGACTCTCTACCTGTCAAATAAAAGTCTTTGTCCCCGACCCGTCAAGCCAAATCCCGACTGGTCATACACCGGATACCCATTGACCCAGGTGCTTACTACCCTACCCCTAAACTGCTTGCCCTCCAAGGGACTCCAGCCACATTTATAAAAAATATTTTCTTTGGTTATAAGGCCTGGCTCATTGGGATCCAACAAAACCAGGTCTGCATGATATCCTTCACGAATATATCCCCGCTCCCGGATTTTAAAACAATCTGCCGGAGCATGGCACATTTTAGTAACTAGTTTTTCTAAACTTATTTTTCCCTGGTGATAGAAATCCAACATGATCACCAGGGCATGCTGCACCAAAGGTAGTCCACTCGCACTTTGCAGATACCCCCCAATCTTTTCTGACAACAGATGGGGTGCATGATCCGTAGCGATGATATCCAACCTGTCCTCCAGTAAACCCTCAAAAAGCGCTTTTCGGTGATAAGCTGATTTGATAGACGGATTGCATTTGATTTTATTTTCAAGTGTCGCATAGTCCGAAGCATCAAAATACAAATGATGAACGCATACTTCTGAAGTGATTTTTTTCTGGAGCAGTGGGAGATCATTTGGAAAAAGGGCCAATTCTTCGGCAGTGCTGATATGCAATATGTGTAGCCTGCTCCCAAACTTCCTGGCTAAATGCACTGCCTTAGAAGAGGACAGGAGACAACCTTCTTTGCTCCTGATAAATTCATGGCTGGATGCAGGGATATGGTCGCAAAACTTAACCTTGTATTCTTGCAGCCTGGCTCTAAACATCGCTTCATCTTCACAATGAGTCGCTATCAGTGTAGGCGATTCGCGAAAAATATTTTCCAATGCCCGATCGTCATCTACCAACAAATCACCTGTACTGGAGCCCATAAATATTTTGATACCACATATTCGCTCCGGGTCCATTTGTTGAATCTGGTCCAAATTATCCGTAGAAGCTCCTAAAAAAAAGGAATAATTGGTATAGGAACTTTGCCTCGCAATATCATATTTTTCTTCCAATCGGAGGAGGTCAGTAGCTACGGGTTTGGTATTGGGCATCTCCATAAAACTGGTGACCCCTCCAGCGGCAGCAGCCCTGGATTCAGTGTGAATATCAGCTTTTTGGGTATACCCGGGTTCTCTAAAATGCACCTGATCATCGATAATCCCCGGCATTAGATAGAGTCCCTCCGCTCTTACTTCGTTGTGTTTTTCTTCCGGCCTATGACTACCGATAGAAGCGATCCTGCCATTTTTGAGATATACATCAGATTCGATGATGTTGCCTTCGTTGATGATTTTCGCTCCAAGTATTAGGGTATTTGTGGTCATGATAAATCTTTAAAACTGGAAAATTATCTACTTTTGACCACATTCAAATGCATTCAAAAGGTATTTATTCGCGTATCGGCATTTTAGGGGGTGGTCAACTGGGCAAAATGCTGGCGCAGGCTGCCGCCGATTGGAACCTGGATATCACGGTCCTGGATCCTGTCCGCAATGCCCCAGCCAGTTGCTGTGCGAAGCAAGTGTTAGGTGATTTTAGAAATTATGATGATGTCATGGCATTTGGTGCCGACAAAGATGTACTCACCATAGAAATCGAAGATGTCTCGCTGGAGGCATTAACCAGGCTGGAGCAGATGGGTAAAGCAGTCTACCCTAGTCCAGCATCCCTGGCCCTCATACAGGATAAGGGATCGCAAAAACAATTTTATGCAGATCACCAATTGCCTACGGCTCCATTTAAAATCATTGACAATCCCTCTGAAGTCACCGGTCTAATCGCTGGTGGGGCCATTCAATTTCCTTTTGTGCAAAAACTGCGAAAAGCCGGTTATGACGGACGAGGCGTACAAGTCATCAACGATCCCTCGCAGTTAAATCAGTTGTTCCAGGCCCACAGTGTCATCGAGCAAAAAGTGGCTATCAGGCATGAGATCGCAGTCCTGACTTCGCGCAACACCCTCGGTGAGATCAAGGTCTATGATCCAGTCGACATGATCTTTCACCCTACAGCCAATCTATTATTGCGTCAGGACTCCCCTGCGAACCTGGACCAGACCCTTTTATCTAAAGCTATGGACCTTGCCACGAGGCTGATCAAGCAGATGGACATCGTAGGGCTGCTTGCTGTCGAGATGTTTGTCGACGAAGCTGACCAAATCCTGATCAATGAGGTGGCTCCCAGGCCGCATAACAGTGGCCACCACACCATCGAGGCTTCTATCACCTCTCAGTATCATCAGCACCTCCGGTGCATCCTTGGGCTGCCACTGGGGGCGACAGACTCTACAGGTTACTCAAGCCTGATCAATCTCCTTGGTGAACCAGGCCATACTGGGCCTGCACATTATACAGGAATGGCTGCAGCGCTGGCATTGCCCGGAGTATATATACACCTCTATGGAAAAAAGGAGACCAAACCCTTTCGAAAGATGGGACATGTCACCATAATAGGCCGCGACAAAATCACTGTCTCTGAGTCTGAACTATACCTAAGCCAGCATCTTAAAGTCATCACTCAAACCCAATAAGTCTTCATTATGACCAAACCAAAACCCGCCAAAAAAACGCTGGTCAGTGTGATCATGGGCTCCGACTCAGATCTCCCAGTAATGCAGGCAGCCTGCGACATACTTCAATACTTCGGCATTGCCTACGAAGTAGACATCGTATCAGCCCATCGCACACCGTATTATATGGTAGATTTTGCCGGCAAGGCACATACCAGGGGCATTAAAGTGATTATAGCCGGAGCAGGCGGCGCTGCTCATTTGCCAGGTATGGTAGCTTCCATCAGTCCGCTTCCTGTCATTGGGGTTCCTATCAAATCAAGTAACTCTATCGATGGCTGGGATTCTATTCTGTCTATTCTTCAGATGCCGGGTGGTGTGCCTGTGGCTACTGTAGCACTTAATGGAGCTAAGAATGCCGGGATACTGGCAGCACAAATTATAGGCATAGGAAATGTCAGGATATTGGAGAAAGTGATTGGGTATAAAAAAGGGTTGGAGAAAGAAGTTGGAGTGAAGAGGGGAAAATTGAAGGGATAGCTCCTATTTCAAAAGCTAAACAGGTTCGAAATGAATTATTTAAAATTATGTATTGGAGTATGCCTTTGCATCATCCTAGGTTGTAGAGATCAAAGCGCTACTTCCACAAAACGTTGGTATAAAGGGAATCTTCATACCCATTCCTATTGGAGCGACGGAGACGAATTTCCTGAGGTGATTATGGAATATTACAAATCAAGAGACTATCAGTTTGTCGCTTTGTCCGATCACAATACTTTAGCAGAAGGTGATAAATGGAAAAAGATTTCAAACGATTCAATCTATCAAAACGCTTTCCAAAACTATCTAAACAAATATGGTCCGGGCTGGGTGAATTATAAATCAGATTCATCAGATCAAATACTGGTGAAACTTAAAACTTATGAAGAATATAAAAGTCAATTTGAAGAAAAGAAAAATTCCTCATCATTCAATCCGAGGAGATTACTGACCAATTTGAGAACAAACCGTTGCACCTCAATGCGACCAATATTCAAAAGATAATAGAACCGAAGGGAGGCAATAGTATAACCGAGGTCCTGCAAAATAATATAGATGCAGTAATCAGTCAAAGAGATGCATTAAATATCCCGATGATAGTGCATATAAACCACCCAAACTTCGGATATGCCATTGGCCTTGAAGATATGATTGCCCTAAAAAATGAAAGGTTTTTTGAAGTATACAACGGTCATCATTTCGTTCACAACTCAGGGGACTCTATGCATATGTCTACCGAAATCATGTGGGATGTTATCAACCAAGCTTATATCAATGACAATAAACCTCTGATATATGGCCTGGCTACAGATGACGCTCATCATTATCATGTCAAAGGTAACAAGTGGAGTAATGCAGGTCGAGGATGGGTGGTGGTGAGAGCAGATTCACTCAATCCAAAATCACTTATACAAGCGCTGGAAGCCGGTGAATTTTATGCAAGCACTGGAGTCGAACTCAAAACAATGACATTTAAGCATAACAATCTCTCCGTAGAGGTAAAAGCCGAGACAGGAGTAACCTACAACATATCCTTCGTCGGATGTAAAAATGGGAAGTCAGAGCCGGAAGAATTGATGTCGGTCAAAGGAGACAAAGCCAGTTTTGAATTGACTGATGACCATCTTTTTGTAAGGTGCAAAATTACTTCATCAAAATTGCACGGTAACCCAATTGAAAATTTGCTGTACGAAACAGCATGGACACAGCCGGTGTCGGGAATCTTTAAAAAATAAAAAAAGCTACCCCGTAGGTTAACCAACCCTTGCCAGGTTAATTGTTGGTCTATTTGATAACATAACCGGGGGGGATCGTAACTTCCTTTTTCACCACCACGATACCTCCTGCAATGACATACAAATCTGTTTCTTTATTTTCGAGGTGAGGGCCACCAATGATGGTCACATTATTTCCAATTTTGCAGTTTTTGTCAAGAATGACATTTTCAATATGGCAGCCTTCACCTATACCCATCAACATGTCGTTAGAATTCTTTGCTATTTCTTGCAGGGTTTGATAGGAGTCATTACCCATCATGTAGGTACTGATTACCGTGCTGCCTTTGCCGATTCTGGATCTAATCCCAATCACAGATCTTTCGATTCTAGTGCCATGGATGATACAGCCGTCAGCTATGATGGAGTCCTTTAATGAAGTACCTGATATTTTAGAGGGAGGAAGAATTCTTGCCCTCGTATATACCCGGCTTACATTGTCAAACATATTAAAACTTGGTATAGGATCGGTGAGCCCAAGATTAGCTTCAAAATAGGAACGTATGTTTCCGATGTCGGTCCAATACCCCTCAAACTGATAACTGAGTATTTTATGTTTTCCAATGGATTGTGGTATAATTTCTTTGCCAAAATCAATGGTACTGGTATCGTTCATGAGTTCGATCAATAAATCTCTGTCAAACACATATATACCCATTGAAGCCAGGTATAAACGCCCTTCAGATATCATATAATCACTGACATCAGAATTCCATTTTAGGATTTCATGTGCGTTAGGTTTCTCAACAAAGCTGGTGATCATGCTTTCATGGTCAGTTTTCATGATACCGAATTCGGTACCTTCTTCTGCTTTCACCGGCAGAGTGGCTATAGTTATCCTCGCACCGCTGTCCACATGGCGCTGGATCAACACATTAAAATCCATTTGATACAGCTGATCACCTGAAAGAATCAAAGCATATTTAAAGTCATGACTTAGAAAATGATGCATACTTTGACGCACAGCATCTGCTGTACCCTGGAACCAATTCTTATTAGACATGGTCTGTTCTGCAGCCAGCAGATCAACAAAAGCATTACTGAATAAACTAAAATTATAGGTATTCTTGATATGACGATTAAGCGATGCCGAATTAAATTGAGTGAGAACAAACATCCTGGTAATGTTTGAATTAATACAATTAGACAAGGGTATATCTACTAATCTGTATTTTCCGGCAATAGGTACTGCTGGTTTTGAGCGTTTTGCAGTCAATGGATACAGCCGGGATCCCTGTCCCCCTCCTAAAATTATTGCTAAAACATCATCTTTTATCATAATTCAAAATTGTTTTATATAAGTCTTCCGTTTGTTTGGCGATGGCTTTCCAGTCAAAATATTTTTCAACTCTTTTTCTGCCATTGGCGCCCATGGTTTCTCTTAATTCTTTATTAGACATCAATTTATTAATTGCATCAGCCAGATCCCTGGAGAAGGTATCGGGCTGAGAAGCCTCAAACGGAGCTGTCTGATCTTGTTCTAAAGGTACTAATATACCCGTTTCACTAGTCACTACCTCCTTGATACCACCCACACTACTAGCCACTACTGCTGTTTGGCAAGCCATCGCTTCAATGTTAATAATACCAAATGGTTCGTAGATGGAAGGACAGCAAAATACAGCTGCATGGGAATACAATTGAATCACTTCTTTCTTACTCACCATTTCGGCTATCCAAATGACATTACTTCTGCTTTTCTGAACCTCCTCAACGCTCAGTTTCATTTCGCGGCCGATATCTTCTGTGTCAGGGGCACCGGCACATAAAACTACTTGTGTATCATCATTGATGTATTTGATAGCATTTACCAAATGAATAATTCCCTTTTGTCTGGTGATGCGCCCTACAAAAAAGCACATAAGGTCTTGATTGATCTATACCGTATTTATCCAGTGCGGATGAATCAGTCGTGACATTATATTCATCAAGGTCGATGCCATTATATATTACGCTAACCTTTTTATCATCTATATCAAAGTACTTCAGTACATCTTGTTTGGTTTCCTGCGATACAGCAATGACCGCATCAGCCATTTCAATAGCTGTCTTTTCGATCCAGGACGAAGCATCATAACCCCTGCCCAATTGTTCTCTCTTCCATGGCCGGAGTGGCTCAAGAGAATGAGTGGTCACAATCAGGGGGGTACCATAGCAGAGCTTTGATAAGATGCCGGCAAACTGGGCATACCAGGTATGACAGTGCACGATATCAGCATTCATCAGGCCGCCATTCATTTGAATACAGGTATTTAGGGTTTTAAAGATGGGTGCTAGCTCCGGTTTTGTATTATGGGTAGAAAGCTGATCAGAATTGAATCCAAGAATTCGCAAATGCTCATCGTTATTGTCCTGGTCCCCGAAACATCGTACCTCCACTTCCATTAAGCGGGACAATTCGCGAGCCAGGTATTCCACATGAACGCCAGCTCCCCCATAAACATATGGTGGGTATTCACGGGTATAAAAAAGTACTTTCATGATATAAATTCTAAATTTTTGGCATCCTGCCCTTTACATATTTTGATAACTTGAATAAGTTTTAGGTCCTCAATTTTCAATTTTTAGATTCTGAATATACTGCACGAAGCTGTTCTGCGTTTGCGGATGTCGCCCACCGATGCCTGAAATATATTCACCAATACTTTTGGAAAACACTCATTAATTAGTTTACCAAATCTAGTTAATATTCGGAGCATCTAAAGCACTTTGAATGTAAAATTTATTCATACCCACAAAATGAGGCTACCTTTGGCAAACTAAATAAGATTATAGTTGATTTAATTTGATAGTTACCCTATTCAACGTGCACCATTGAAGGAGGTGGTTTTTCAACATGGACGGCAGGTTTGCACTTTTAAATATTTTATTTGGGGGCCTATTTAAATTACATATAGCAATATAAATAAATGAAAGCCGTAGTGCATACAAAATATGGCCCGCCGGAAGTGGCCAAATTAACAGAGGTCCCTAAACCTATCCCAAAAGATAACGAAGTACTGATCAAAGTCTATGCATCAACAGTAAACAGAACAGACGCTGGTTTTCGCAGCGCCGAGTATTTTATTTCCCGATTTTGGTCCGGACTTTTACGACCAAAATATCAAATATTGGGTTGTGAGTTTGCCGGTATAATTGAAGATATAGGATCAAAAGTAACTACCTACAAAAATGGAGATCGTGTATTTGGATATAATGACAAAACATTTGGGGGGCATGGAGCGTATTTAACCATTGCTGAAAATGATGCCTTTGCATTATTACCCAACAACTTAAGTTTTGAAGAAGCTGCCCCTATATCCGAAGGTGCCCACTATGCATTAAATAATATCAGAGCCTCAAAAATCAAACCTGGTCAAAAAGCTTTGGTGTATGGGGCTACTGGTGCAATTGGTTCTTCTGCAGTGCAATTGCTCAAACACTTTGGTTCGGAGGTAACAGCTGTATGCAATACAAAAAATATAGACCTGGTAAAATCTCTTGGTGCCAAAGTCGTGATTGATTATCAAACTCAGGATTTCAGGACGACAGAAAGTAAATTTGATTTTATTTTTGATGCAGTAGGTAAAAGTTCATTTAATCAATGCAAGCCATTGCTCACTAAAAAAGGTATTTATATTTCTACAGAACTCGGTAAAAATGCAGCGAATATATTCTATGCTCTAATAACGCCAATATTGGGTGGCAAAAAAGTTTTATTTCCAATTCCGACAGCAAATAAAGAAGATATCCTGTTTTTAAAAGAACTTGTTGAAAAGCGGGAATTTAAACCCGTCATAGATAGACAATATAAGTTAGACCAAATAGTCGAAGCTTACAAATATGTCGAAAGCGGCCAAAAGACCGGAAATGTAGTATTGAAAATTATAGAATAACGGTCAATAATTCACCTCTAGCTATTGCCAATTTATAATCAGTAAAGCGAAACTTAATCACACAATTATTTCAGCCCTTAAGCTGCAAATGAAGTGCCACAGCCACAAGTGCTCTTAGCATTGGGATTGTTGAACGTAAAACCACGATTATTAAGCCCATCTACCCAATCGATTTCAATGCCAAGCAGATACAAGGCATGGCCTTTGTCTAATAATACTTGCATGCCATCTGCATCAAAGCGCATATCGCCTTCCTTTGGTTGATCGAATCCAAGGATATAAGTAAAACCTGAGCATCCACCACCTTTGACCCCAACGCGTAGCCCATGATCATCGGAGATCTGTTGCTCAGTTCTGATACGTTTCAATTGATTGATGGCGCTGGCTGTCAGACTGAGTGGTTTGGTTTCTGTAGTGGTATCAGGCATTGTGTCTGTCATATCTGGACTAATTTTAAATAATACACAAAAATAATACAAATAAAACATTGAATCAATGCGCTTAGTTCATCCGCCTATAAATCACTGCTTTGGCTTTTAACAAAGAAAAGAAATATAGGACAGGTCAGGTGATGCATAATTAGTATTTTTGGGGGACTATGAGTTATACCATTACTCAATACAGATCGTGATGAATACTGTGGGCATTGTGTCAGGACTGATCATTTCTATACCTATTTGGTTGATATTCATAGAATTGAAAAATTTTAACCGTAAGGATAAAATTTTAGTCCCTGCAGATGCACTCGCTATCAATAAACAAAAACTCCAAATCAATGCCTACGAGCGTCTGGCACTGTTGTGCACCCGCATTCAACCGGACAAATTAGCCCTGAGGATGCAATCCCCCACCCTCAATGTACAATCACTCAGTCAGGCACTTATCGTAGGCATACAGCAGGAGTTTGACCATAATGTGACCCAACAGATATTTGTATCAGAGTCCCTCTGGAGCATCATTACCTTAGCCAAAGAAGAAGCGCTTTACGAAGTAATGAAGGCCACGGCCGACCTGGAACCCGAGGAAGACAGCAGTCAACTCACTCAACTCCTACTGCAAAAGGGGGATCAAAGTAAACTCAATATTGCGCTACAAGCCATCAGAAAAGAAGCTAAAAACTATGTCAAATATTAAAATTATACTAGCCGTACTGGCATACAGTCTTTTCTCCTGCAAGTCTTACGAACACCTTGCCGGTACGCATGTAACCAATGTCAGAGTCACTTCAGACACTGACACGGCTATCGCAGCTTTGATCCTTCCTTACAAGAAAGCTATGGACGCTCAAATGAACGAGGTCATAGCCCAATGTCCGGCATCGCTATTTAAAGAAAAGCCTGAGTCAGGACTGACCAACTGGGTCACAGATGCGTTATATCGCCAATCCGTCAAAGCTTTTAGTGAGCCGATAGCATTTGTTTTCCAAAATTTTGGGGGTATCAGAGTGCCTAACCTGGGTAAGGGGGATATCACCGTTTCCAAAATATTTGAATTGATGCCATTTGACAATGCACAAGTACTGGTAAAATTATCCGGAGCAGATGTTTTAAAATTTTTTGAATATATCGCAGAAATGGGAGGCTCCCCGGTGTCTTCCAATGTAATGATGAAAATCAAGGATAATAAACTGCTGGAAGTCACACTCGCAGGAAAATCCATAGACCCAGCTAAATCATACTTCGTAGCCCTCCCGGATTATATCGCTAATGGAGGGGACAATCAGACTTATTTGCAAGACAAACCACGGATCGATAAAAACATTTTGGTAAGAGACTTATTGATACAAGATGCGAAAGAACAAGGGTTGATCACAGCCAAAAAGGACGGTCGTATCACTGTTGAGTAGGTCGTACTCTTAAATAAACAAATCATATGAAAAGAAGAGATTTTTTAAAATATACCAGCCTCAGCGGAGGATGGGTATTAGGCCAGGGCATTCCGTTAAGAGGATGGACCAATGAAGAAAAAATCAAAATCACCATCCTGCATACCAATGATGTGCACAGTCGGATTGATCCCTTTCCAATGGATGGCAGTCGACTTCAGGGCTTAGGTGGAGTAGCTGCAAGAGCATCCATGATCAAATCTGTGAGAAAAACCGAACCCAATGTGCTTTTGCTCGATTCAGGGGATATATTTCAGGGTACTCCGTATTTTAATCTGTACAAAGGGGAAATAGAAATGAAGACTATGACAGCCCTGGGATATGATGCCAGTACCATTGGCAATCACGATTTTGACGGTGGACTGGACTTGCTCAAAAAACAATTGCAATATGCATCCTTTCCTCTCGTCAACTCTAATTATCAATTTAAGGATACCCCGATGGAGGGAGTGGCCAAGGATTACATCGTAAAAAACATAGATGGGGTTAGGATTGGAATATTTGGTTTGGGTATCGAACTTAAAGGGCTGGTGCCGGATGCATTAGCAGGCAATACGGTATATCAGGACCCAGTGACCAAAGGCAATCAAACCAGTAAGTATTTAAAAGACGAAATCAAATGTGACTATATCATCTGCCTGTCTCATCTAGGCTATCAGTATAAGGATCAAAAGATATCAGACAGATCTATCGCACCACTGTTGTCACATGTAGATCTGATCTTGGGAGGACACACACACACCTTTCTTGACAAAGCTTTCATCACCAAAAACAAAGAAGGCAATCCCTTGGTGATCAATCAGGTAGGTTGGGGCGGAACTATGCTCGGCCGGATAGATATTGAATTTGAAAGAAACAAAACCAAAAACAAGTGCAAAACTTGTAATAATGAGTGGATTATGAATGGTTGAAGAAAATATGTTTTGATACTTGAAGGGATGTAGATCTATTTAGAGATTTTTTAATGACATTTGTCCTTATTGCATATCAATAGTGCTTTTTAGGAAAAGTATTTATGCATTAGACTTTTTTTTGATTTACCAATTCAAACACTATTTAGTATCTTTTATGCTCTATATGCATCAATTAGTCTGGGACAAATGTTTGACAGCCATACGGGATGCCATACCTGAGCAAAGCTTCAAGACCTGGTTTGAACCGGTCAAACCCATTCGATTGGAAGACAATGTCTTGACTATACAGGTTCCCAATAAATTTTTTTATGAGTGGATTGAAGAACATTATCTAGAAATATTAAAGAAAAGCATCAAACATGAGCTCGGCAAACAAGGCCGATTGGAGTATTTCATCCCTATGGAAAAACAGACCCGCTCTTCGGCAGGGGATGCTAGTTTTCCTAAATCCATAGACACCAATCAGCTGGTCAATCCTTTTGTAATACCCGGTATCAGAAAAGTAAAGTTTGAATCAAACCTGCATCCTGACTATAGAATCTCCAATTATGTGGAAGGCGACTGCAACAAATTGCCCCGGGCTGCCGGAATAGCGATCGCTAAAAGACCAGGCAAGACCGGATTCAATCCCTTGTATGTGTATGGTGCCGTCGGGCTCGGCAAAACCCACTTAATTCAGGCGATTGGCAATGAGATATTGGCCAATCATCCTGATAAAGGCGTGTTGTATCTCAGCTCAGAAAAATTTACCCAACAAGTCATTCACTCCATAAAAAATAATGCGATAGATGATTTTATGGCTTTTTTCCAGCATCTCGATGTGCTGATCATAGACGATATTCAGTTTTTAGCCAATAGGACAAAGACCCAGGAAATCTTCTTCCATATCTTCAATCAAATGCATCAGATCGGCAAGCAGATTATCATCTCATCTGACAAGCCACCCAAAGATCTGCAAGACATCGAAGAACGATTGGTATCCCGCTTTAAATGGGGGCTACATGCAGACCTGGTATCTCCTGATTTCGAAACGAGGATGGCTATCCTGGAAGCCAAATCACAAGATGAAGAAATCACTATCCCGTACAATGTGCAGGAATTGATCTGCCACAATATTAAAAACAGTATAAGAGAACTGGAAGGGGTCTTGATCTCACTGGCTGCACAGGCTTCACTCAATCAAAAACAAATCGATCTCACCTTAGCCAAAGAGGTCATTGAAAAATTTGTAAAGAATTATTCCAAGGAGATCTCTCTGGAGAAAATTCAAAAAATGGTAGCCGAACACTTCAAGATCAAAGAAGAATTTTTACAAAGCAAGACCAGGAAAAGATCTATTGTCATCGCCCGCCAATTGTCTATGTATCTCGCGAAAAATCTAACCAGCTACTCTTTGGCCAAAATAGGTGGCACCTTCGGTGGCAGAGATCATAGCACGGTTATCTACTCGGTCAAGACCATCAAAGATCTCTTAGATACGGATGATACTTTCAGGATCTCGGTAGAAGAGCTGGAGAAGAAAATCAAGTTGAGTCTGGCCGTCTGAGACACACAAATCCCAGCTTCCTTTTTTTATGCTATTGGTAAAGCAAATTGCCTACATTCGTAGTTAAAGTTTTTTTGTGTGAAAACCGGTACAATCATCGTTGTTTATTGTTGTATTTTGACTTTGTCAGCAAGTCTTCAGTCTCAGACTTATGTGCCTGAGTTGTATAACGCTAAAGTCAAGGTCACCCCATCGGTCAAGATCAATGCCTATGCTTTTAATTTACGGGATATTATTCTTGCTCCTGGGTCTTCATTTTACCATGCGAGGAGCATGGATAGCGCCTATTTATGCCTGATCAGTCCACAGCGATTGTTACATCGGTTTTATACACATGCAGGCCTCAAAGCCAGAGATTCGATCTATGGGGGATGGGAGTCTTCGGGCCTGGCAGGTCATACCTTGGGGCATTATCTGTCTGCCGCATCGATGATGTATGCTGCCACCGGAAGTAAAACCCTCAAATCCAAAGTGGACGAAATCATTCACGACTTAAAAGTCATCCAACAAGTGCGCAAAACGGGATACTTAGGTGCCATTCCTCAGGAAGATTCCATTTTTGCCAAAGTAAAGAAAGGGGAGATCAGGTCTTCCGGATTTGACCTCAATGGTGGTTGGAGCCCATGGTATACGGTACACAAGATTATGGCTGGATTGTGTGATGCTTATTTGTATGCTAACAATCGTGATGCATTGATTATAGTCAAAAAAATGGCCGACTGGACAGGAAACATTGTCTCAGGATTGGATGATTCGACCCGCTTAAAAATGTTGAATTGCGAATATGGTGGCATGAATGATGTCCTGGCCAATATTTATGCCCTGACAGGAGAGAAAAAATACCTGGACTTATCATTTAAATTTTACGATGAATTTGTGATGGGACAGCTGGCTCAAGGTATAGACCCGCTTCCAGGTAAACACTCTAACACGAATGTACCTAAGGCATTGGGGAGTGCCCGACAATACGAACTTACATCCTCCTCCCGAGAACACAACATTGCTTCGTTTTTTTGGCAATCCATGACTAACCACCATACCTATGCCATCGGCGGTAATAGCAATTATGAATATTGTGGAGAACCCGACCAACTCAATGACCGGCTCAGTGACAATACTTGCGAAACCTGCAATACCTATAATATGCTCAAACTCACTCGGCATTTGTTTTCATGGAATCCCGGATCAGACTACATGGATTATTATGAACGAGCTTTGTACAATCATATCCTGGCATCACAACATCCGGGTACAGGCATGATGACTTATTTCGTCCCTCTCAGGATGGGTACCAAAAAGAGCTTCAGCGACACCTTCAATACCTTCACCTGCTGTGTAGGCAGTGGTATGGAGAATCATTCCAAATACCAGGAACAGATCTATAGCCATGATGGTCAGCATATCTTATATGTCAACCTTTTTATTCCTTCGGTTTTATCCTGGAAACAAGGAAAAATGAAGATCACCCAATCCGGCGATTTTTTGGTTAATCCTGGTTCCTATATACACCTCGACAATCAGCCACCCACCAATCGGGTGATTGCCATTCGCAAACCTGCCTGGTCGACCAATGTCGATATAGCTATCAATGGTAAGACTTTGTCGGAACAAAATATCTCAAATGGCTATATATATCTGCAACACCGGTGGAAAAAAAACGACCTCATTCGAATTAACTTCCATCCGGAATTGTATACCGAACCCATGCCAGACAATCCTGACAGGGTCGCCATCAAATACGGCCCGCTCGTACTTGCCGCGGATCTGGGTCTCTACCCTCCTAAAGAATTAGACATACCCGTGTTGTTGACATCAGATAAAAATATAGCGCATTGGTTGAAGCCTAACCAGGAGAAGACTTTAACTTTTACGACTCTTCCCGGCATCACTCAATCGGGTATAACCACCTTAAAGCCGTTTTACCAGGTATTAGATGATTATTATAGTGTATACTTCGATTTCCTGACCGACACTCAATGGGAAAATATTAAGCTTGATTATGAAGCAGAGCAAAATCGAATCGCAAAATTAGAACAACAAACGGTAGACTATCTCGACCTTGGAGTGGATGAAGATGAACAAAGCCACCACCTAAGTTTTACTGAAAGGTCTTATGTAGACGAGGCTCTCGGCAAAAAAGGAAGAGAAGCCAGAGCTGAAAACCATTTTCAATTTGATCTTAAAGTGAGTCCTTCGAATCCAAACCAACTGGTATTGACCTACCTCGGAGACGATAAAAATCGTACCTGGGACCTTCTCATCGACGGACAGCTACTGACCACGATAGATTGGCCTGGGGGAAAAACCGGAAAATTTTATGACCTATACTATGATCTTCCGCCTGCATGGACTATGAACAAAAGGGTCGTTGTCATCAAAATATTGGCCAATCATGGCAAAACTGCAGGCAGAATATTTGGTGCACGGACCATTATAAAAGACTGAAAATTTAATTATGACCAGGATACATCAGTTCAGCAAATTTTTTGCCGGCATCATCCAGCACCAATACCCAATCATTACCGTAGCCCTGGCTAGGTGGCACAAATTGTCTTATTCCTTTATTAGTGATTAAATCTCCTTTGATTGACTTGCCGGTTTTGGGTTCATACCAATAAGATTGCAATTGCTCTCCTGAAATCTTCCCCAAACTTAACTCAAATGGAAACCCCTGCGAAGAATATACCATCAAATAATCATTACCTCTGGTAGCCTGGATTCGATTGTGCGCTTGCAAAAGATTTTGTACCATGGTAGGATCTGGTACTCTATCGGGCATAGGTCTGGAGGTCATAAGGTGGCGTAAATAGCGCATTTGATTAGCCCCTGGCAAATCCATAGCTACATACCATGGAAAGTGTGGACCATTTACAGGAGTCCTTTGTGGGCTATACATCTGCCAGATATCATGACATCCATAAGTGTGGCCACAAGCCCCGGAGAACACATCGAGATAGGCATTTTTCCTGACATCATATGCACTGGAAGTACCGAGATCTTTGGCATTAAAACAGACAGGGTGGTCTTCATAAATAGGCTCCCCATCGAGTACCGGTTTGGCAGGCGTTTTGTTATAAGCTACCGCAAGACGATCCCACACATTGTTTTCACGACAATGGCCAGTTTGAAACATATTCAGATCCAACCATTCATCTTGATGAAACCATTTGGAAGATCCTCCATCTTCCAGGTTATTTGGTTGAGGATGAAAAGTCATAAATGCCCGATCCTTGCCCCCTACTCCATCTTGAATACCGGCAGCCATTCTTCGCCATACATTTACATCCTGTTCGTCCCTTGGAGTTCGGTCTCCTCCAAGTATCCAGATAATATTTTTTTGTTTTTATATCGTAGACCCAGCCATTTACCATATTCATAGGCATTGGCTGCATTGAATATTTCAGGTCCCATACCCCAGGTGCTTTTGTTTAGTTTATCACCCCAGGTTGGTAAAAATCCAATATATAAATGATATTGTGCAGCCAAGTCAATTACATAATCAATGTGTTGAAAAAAAGCTTCTCTTGGTCGCAGCGGGTCATCATTTTCGAGTGGTATTTCGCCATAGGCATTGGGAGTGTGCAAGCCATCCATCTCTGCAAGCGCCACCGCCTGGATTACATTAAATCCCTGAGCAGCCCTTGTCTTAAAATAAAGATCCGTCTCCTCCTTTGTCAATCGATGGAACAACTCCCAGGCTGTATCCCCCATCCAGAAAAACGGAGTACCATCTGCTTGTATTATATATCGATGATTGTCACTCACCTTGAGCTGAGCCGATAGTCCGGATAGGCCTAGAAACGGACATAAAATCGCAATACTCAAACACCTGAGATATAAAATGCTTTGACGATTCATATTAGATTGTTTTAATTTGATTCAAACTTTCCTGGATACTTTGCAAACGCTCTATACCATCGGCCATTTTCCTTCTTTCATTTTCTATCACCTCAGGTTTAGCATTTTGTACAAATCGTTCGTTATCCAGTTTTTTCCTGATGGAATCCACAAAACCCTTTGCATAAACTAATTCTTTTTCCAGTCTGTCAGTTTCAGCTGGAATATCAATTTCTTTATTTAATGGTATGAAGTATTTAGTAGCTCCACAGATAAAAGACACTGCCTGGGATACCTCTGATTGAACCCATTCGATATCGGAGATATTGCCAAATTTAGAGACGAATTTCATCTGACTTTCTGTCGAGAATAGTGCCCGACCTTCTTCAGAATCAAATATTTTCAAAGCTAGCTCCTCTTTCATGGCTATGCCATTTTTATTTCTTATTTCCCTGATCGATCTGATAAGGTCTTGAAGTGCCGATATGGTTTTGAGGGTAGTCTCATCATAAGCAGCAGGTCCCGGGTAAGGCGACACGATACAATCATCTCCTTCCTTACGATCCCGTAATTGATGCCAGAGCTCTTCGGTGATAAAGGGAAGATATGGATGGAGTGCTGACAAGATTTCTTCAAAATAAGCGATCGACTCTTCTTTGACGATGGGGGCTATCCCTGTGCCTGCTTCCGGCTTGATCATCTCCAGATACCAGGAGCAAAAATCATCCCATACAAAGGAGTAAAGTGTAGTAATAGCCTCAGATAGTCGATATTGATCTATATTCTGGTTGACTTCAGTCTTGCATCTGCTCCACTTCTGTTGATAGGTTTGCATAGCAAGCTGTTGGACAGGATTGGGGTCTTCATTATGATCTACCGTCCATCCCTGGATCAGCCTGGTTGCATTCCATATTTTATTACAAAAATTTCGACCATTTTCACAAAGCTTTTCATCAAATAAAAGATCACCTCCCGCCGGCGATGAAGCCAGTATCCCGTATCGCACTGCATCGGCACCATAATTGGATATCAACTCAAGACAATCCGGACTATTACCCAAAGATTTACTCATCTTCCTACGCAGCTTATCTCTCACCATACCGGTGAAATAAACACTTCGAAACGGCAGATTGCCTTGCCATTCGTAGCCACTCATGATCATCCTGGCGACCCAAAGAAATATGATATCCCACCCTGTGACCAGGACCGCGGTAGGATAATAATAATCCAATTCTTCTTTTGAATTAAACCCATCAAAAACCGATATTGGCCATAACCAGCTCGAAAACCAGGTATCCAAAACATCTTCGTCGCGTTTCAAATCCGACAAAGTCAAATCATTATTAGCGGTCTGTTTTTTTGCTTTTTCAAGCGCTTCTTCGGCAGTGAGTGCTACATAGGGCTGAGTAGAACCAGCCAAATACCAGGCAGGGATTTGATGCCCCCACCACAACTGTCTCGATATGCACCAGTCACGAATGTTTTCCATCCAGTGTTTGTAGACATTTTTATATTTCTCAGGTATAAAAAGTATATCATCCTTCATCACAGCCTCTAAAGCAGGTGCAGACAATTTTTTCATATCTACGTACCATTGCAAGGATAGTTTCGGTTCTACCACAGCATTGGTCCTTTCTGACCGACCGATATTGGTTTTATAATCTTCGGTTTTGACCAGTAGACCAAGTTCTTGCAGTTTGGCCACGACCAATTTGCGTGCTTCGAATCTTTCTTTGCCGACAAATACCTGGGCTGATTCATTAAGTGTACCATCATCATTTAAGGTATCGATGGTGTCGAGACCATGTTTCTTGCCCAGTTCATAATCATTAATATCATGTGCAGGGGTCACTTTAAGCGCACCGGTACCAAATGCCTGATCTACATATTCATCAAAGATGATCGGTATCATACGATCTACCAGGGGCACCAGGACGCGCTGACCTTTCAGCGCACTGTATCTTGGATCATCAGGATGTACCGCTACCGCCGTGTCCCCCATGATAGTCTCCGGACGCTGGGTGGCAATGATTACCTTCATACCTGGCTGATCTACAACCTGGTAGGCGATATGATATAAGGTAGCCTGCTCTTCGTGGTAGATGACTTCTTCATTGCTGAGCACAGTTTTTGCTTCCGGATCCCAATTGACCATCCTAAAATCACGGTATAACTTGCCTTTTTCATGCAAATCGACAAATACTTTGTACACAGCGTCGCTTCGTATTTCATCCATGGTAAAAGCAGTTCGCTTCCAATCACAGCTGGCACCAAGTTTTTTCAATTGATTGAGAATGATACCGCCATACTTGTCTGTCCACTGCCAGGCATATTTTAAAAATTCTTCCCTACCGAGATCTCCCTTTTTGATGCCTTTTTCGTCTCTGAGCCACCGTACTACCTTGGCTTCAGTAGCGATAGAGGCATGGTCAGTACCTGGCACCCAGCAGGCGTTTTTTCCTTCCATGCGCGCTTTTCTTACGAGCACATCCTGAATCGTATTATTAAGTATATGCCCCATGTGGAGTACCCCTGTCACATTCGGCGGTGGGATGACTACACTGAAGGGTTCTCTGTCATTGGGTATAGAGTGAAAGTAATCCATACCCATCCAGTGTGCATACCATTTTTCTTCTACTTCAGTAGGTTGATACCTTGTCGCAATTTCCATATGGGCACAAAGATAGAGCACATTGTGGAATAGGCTGGCAAGAAGACCACTAAAGCGAGAGCATAAGTATGCGTGGTAGGTACGCACCAAAAATGTTGATAATTTGCATCTTTAATTCAAAAAAGTCATTAAATCAAATACACTTCATATTGAGACCTTGATCGAAGGCTGTAAAAAGGAGGACCGACTAAGCCAACAGGCCTTGTATGATCAGTATGCTCCAGTTTTGCTGGGATTGTGCAGAAGATATATCAATGTACTAGAAGATGCGGAGGATGTGATGATAGAAGGGTTTTATAAAATATTTAGCAATATCCGTCAATTTGATGGCCGGGGTAGTTTCGAAGGATGGATGAAAAAAATAATGGTCAATGAAGCATTAATGTGGATCCGAAAGAAAAAATTGATTAAAGTAGAACTGAACGAAAAATGGCCTATACCACAGGAAGATATGGATTTACAAAATTTTGAATTAAGAGGCTCGGAAGTCATTCCATTATTGGACCAGCTGCCGGTAGGATATAAGACCGTGTTTAACCTATTTGTCATGGAAGAGTACAAACACAGAGAGATCGCAGATATGCTTGGGATTAGTATCAATACCTCCAAATCTCAGCTGATCCTGGCCAAGAAAAGGCTAAAGGAAATAGTAGAAAACAAAAAATTAAAAAACTTAAAACCAATAATATAGTATGAATAATATCGAAAGTCAGTTTCGCAGATATTCTAACGATATCCATGTACCCCCTTCTCAGGATGCCTGGATAAAACTTGCTGACAGGCTTCATGCCAATAAAAAAAGAAAACCATTGTGGCACTCTACCTGGTACAGACTTGCTGCTGCCATGATAGGTGTTATACTGGTCACTGGCATCACTTATAATGTAAGAATAAACAAAACAAGTACTGCAACACCTTTGGTCTCAACCATCCAGTTTGACCATACCCAGGACGAATTGATAATCAATCAGATCAACCAACTACATCATGCTTACGCCCGCTTGAATATGTCAATAAAATTTGATCAGAATTAGACTTCCGGCACCAAACCAAAAATTGGTACAAGTTGATTTTCAGATTCTCTGAATGGATGTCGCGGAACCCAATCCTGGTTCTGGTTTAAAAAATCTAATAAATAGGGCACGAAAGTATTGTTGATCACTTTACGATGTTTTATATAACAGGTCAACGAATGTGCTTTGGCACCAACACTGCTTTTGATCTCTAATGCAGTGCGGGAAAATCGGGTTCTTGTTTTTTTACGTAAAATGGAGCTTTGGATAATGTCGAATAAAATATTGAGGTACAGCTGATAAGGTTTGTTCAATGATTCATTGATGCCAAGAAAATGAGCCTCATCTTCCGCTCCATCTTCGATGACGGTATAGAATGCCACCAATTCATCTTTTAAACTGTAGGTATAAATGTGAAATGCTTCCCCCAGGTTCTTTTTGAGTTGGTAGAAGTAATCAGGATGTAAATCGACGAGGTTAAACTCTGCATGTGTGGCTGTCTGTTTGTACAAACCATATAACTGTGCTCGAAAGGTGGAGGCTTCTTCCATTGAAATTTCCCTTCGAAGGATCCCATTAGCCGCTTTCATTGCCCTTCTGGCCCTGATTCGATACTTGGAATGTAAATCATCCAGGTAATCCTCAAAGCGCATCCAATGTCGCGGCAGGTCCAGGATCATATTGGGTTGAATCTCAAAACTGTGGAAGGTGCTTTCTTCCAAAACTTTTTGATCCTGGAAAAAATCTTTAACGAGCACAACATTGGTATCCAGACTTCTAGACCTCAACCAGCCCTGCATTTCTTCTATCATATGTTGGTAGATCAAGCCTGCACTCGACTCATGATCAGGACGCAATATATAGCCATACGGCCCACTTAAGAGCAAATTGCCGCACACCAAAGTATTAAATTCTACAAGATTGACTACCAGCGACTTAAGCCTCAAATGTAGTCGACAGAAAAAATCCTCATCCTGGCCTAAGCGCATACTCTGCTGTGCCTGAAAATATTTTACCTGGAAGTTAAAGAAGCCTACGGGTTGATCAAGATGATCTATCAAAACTGCATAAACCGGTTTTAATCCTTGTGGCGGGCATTCTTCGATCGACTTAAGAAATGGATAGGATAATAAGGTACTTCTTGTGCCCATAGTTGCTATCAATGGCTCAATCTCGTCTATGCTAAAATCAAAACACAAACTGTAATTATTTTCGAATCCAGATATGTGGACAGAAGATCGTTGCATATAATTTTTAAAGGTTGTATTTGACAAGATTAATCCACCAATCCATTGTAAATCATAGTATTACTCAATAAACAGGGTGAGTTCATCCATTTTATGAAAGGCGAAATTAAAGGAGATTTTTAAAAAGCCTTGATTTTTTAGACCTGGGCTGGTTTGTAATCTCTGAATTACCAGCCATTAAACGAATAATTTTACAGGAAGGATTGGGAGTCAAGTCAATAGATTCATTTATAAGTATCTTTGGACGACATTACCTATATCATTTGCTATCAACCTGGTATAAAAAATATCGACACCTGCTATTATGCCTACTGGTAATACTTCCTTTTATAGCCTTCTCCCAAAACATTCCTTGTGGTACTGATGATTATTATCTTCTGAGATCAAGCGAACCAAGCTCACTTAAAGAGTTGAAACTGAATTCCAGGTCAGCTACCATTTTACCTATAGTTGTACACATCGTCTGGTTTGATGAAAAAGATAATTTATCAGACGAAGTGATCGCAAAACAGATAGAAAGGCTCAATATTGATTTTAATCAGACCACAAAAGGCAGGGCGGATATTCCTTCAGAATTCGCAGCTGCGATTGGCGACCCACAGATCAGATTCTGCCTCGCCGCCCAGGACCCTTCAGGCAATCCACATAGTGGCATTACACGAACCAGAACCACTATAGATCATATCGGATCGGTAAAAGATGTACTCAATCGCTTTCAGATACATTATGCTCGATCTGGAGGGCATGATGCCTGGCCTACGGATAAGTATATCAATATCTGGGTGGGCCGGATGGAAAATATATTTGGAAGAAGCACGATAGGCGGTATGGTTCCCGTGATGGAAGAAGATGGTATCGTGATCGATCCCATTTATTTCACGATTTCCCCGGGTGCCAAAATATTAGGGCGAACCCTGGTACATGAAATGGGCCATTACCTCGGCCTCAAACATACCTGGGGGCAGATCATAGGAGATTGTGACGAAGATGATGGACTGCAAGACACTCCACCGCAGCAAGGGCCCTATTTTGATTGCCCTCAGCATCCTCAATTTTCCTGCGGACAAAAGAGCATGTTTATGAATTTTATGGATTTTGTTGATGACGAATGTTCAAAGTTTTTTACCAGGGACCAGGTCTATCTGATGTGGACTACGCTACAGACTTCAAGAAACTCCTTGCTCAACCAACCCATCTCCTGTGCACTGCTACCCAAACCAGTTTCTCTAGAGTTATTGAATATAAAAATATCCAATTCAAGGGGTAATTTGCATATCCAGAGCGAATTACCTGAAAACCCTATCTATTATTCCGTATTTAACACCCAGGGCCAATCATTGCTCGAAAGTGAACTATATATAATACCAGCCGTGGATGTAGAAATAAAACACTGGCCTGCGGGAATTTACTTTTTATATTTTCGTTATAATAAAGAACAGAAAACTGTGAAATTTTTAAAACTTTGAGATGAAGCAATTTATAATCATAAGCCTTGTATGGAGTAGTCTGATGCAGTGTAGTCCAAAAAAGGTGCTGGTCAGTACACCGGGGGCAAAACTATTTGAAATGTCCAAGTCGCCTTGTTTCGGATATTGCCCTGTATATAATGTGACCATATACCAAAGCGGCATTATGAAGCTTCATGCTAAACAAAACATGAATATTAACGGAATGTATACATATCAGCTGACCAAAGTCGAATTGAAGGAGATTAAATCCACACTTAAGGATTTAAACCTGGCTGCCTTTAGAGACGAATACCGGGAGCCCATCGCTGATGCGCCCTCTACTGAAATAATCTACTTCGGTGAAAATCCGGAAAAAAAGATATTCACCAATTATCAATATCCCGGTGCCTTACAAAGATTTGCTGATCGCATAGATTCAATGGCGCTGAGCGACCACTGGGAAAAATTGGTGGAAAATCGGACAAAAACCGAATTCATCCTACAATTAGAACCTGGAATGACCATCGCCGATGTTCTCCAAAAATATAATGCTTACGAGATGATGCTTGGAAAAAGACTTGATCCTGCTACCAATCAATATTGGACAGTCACCGCAATGATAGAGCCCGGAACCACTGATGCTTTTATAAAAATGCTCTCTGATGACCCAGCCATACAACAAGCTCAATTAAATAAGTCTTTGGATTTGAGGACCCGATAGGTAAGCTCCTAACGCATATTCAATAATTTTTGGAAAAGACATTTGCTTTAACTGACCTTTTGCCTTGATATTTAACCTGCTTGAATTTGAATTGAACCTTCAACTAATAAAAATGTTCCTGTTAATTAATACGTAAAAAAAACAGGGCACCTTAACTGATAAACAGCAAAGCACCCTGTATAAACCCCAAAAAACCAATTTGCGAAGACCAAGGCCTTACAGCCAGGGTCTTCTATTATTTATAAATTTTGACGGAATCTTTATTTCATCAATTTTTACACATATTTGACGGAGGTAAAAATAAAAGTCACGCAAATAAAGAATTTTTTTTTAGCTCAATCGAAAAAATAGGTAGTATGAAACTAAAAAAAGAGTACACATGCTCAAATTGTGGTGTAAAAAGCCTAAAATGGGTGGGTAACTGCCCTTCCTGTGGGGAATGGAATACTTATGTAGAAGAAATAGTAGAAGTCAATCAGAAAGCAAACTTGCTGGACAAACAATTAAGGTCCCAAAAAAGCAAAATAAAGCCTGTCGCTTTACAATCGATTCAGAAATCAGCTGAAAAAAGATTAATCACTCCTGATCAGGAGTTTAACCGCACACTAGGGGGAGGTATCGTCAGTGGTTCCCTCATCTTGATCGGAGGTCAACCCGGTATTGGCAAATCCACTTTGACCATGCAGCTAGCCCTTCAAATCAAAAATAAGGTGCTTTACGTATCAGGAGAAGAAAGCGAAGAGCAAATCAAGATGAGGGCGGACAGGATCGGGATCAAACACGAAAATGTATATATTCTGACAGAGACCGATATGCATAGCGTATTAGAAGAAATCACTTTGTTACAACCGGAACTAGTCATTATAGATTCTATTCAAACCTTATCTCTCTCTACCCTGGAGTCTATTCATGGCAGTGTGACCCAGGTGCGTGAATGTACCGCCGAGATACAACGATATGCCAAGTCAACCGGTATACCATTTATTCTCATCGGACACATTAATAAAGAAGGACTCATAGCCGGCCCAAAAGTGCTGGAGCACATCGTCGATGTCGTACTCCAATTTGAAGGCGATGCGCTACACGCCTATCGAATCATCCGAACGCGTAAAAATCGATTTGGGTCCACAGACGAAATGGGGATCTATGAGATGCAATCATCCGGGCTCCGTCAAATATCCAATCCATCGGAATTATTACTATCACAAACTGATGAAAATCTTAGTGGCAGTGTGGTATGTGCTACTATGGAAGGTATGCGACCTGTGCTGCTGGAAGTACAAGCCCTGGTGAGTACTGCTATATATGGTACAGCTCAACGATCTGTCACCACCTATGACCTGAGGCGATTAAGTATGCTGCTGGCCGTATTGGAAAAGCGGGGAGGCTTGAGATTTTCAAGTTTGGATGTATTCCTCAATATAGCCGGGGGATTGAAGATAGTAGATCCTGCCTTGGATCTAGGTGTAATAGCTGCATTGGTTTCCTCCATGCAGGATCTGCCTGTATCAAAAAACATCGCTTTTGCTGGTGAGATTGGCTTGAGTGGAGAAATAAGAGCAGTTAGTCGCATCGAACAAAGAATACAAGAAGCAGAACGCTTAGGATTCGACAAAATTCTGATTCCAAAAAATAACCTAAAAGGCCTGGCCAAGAACAAATATAAAATTAACATACTTGGCTTTAGCAAAGTTGCAGATGCTCTTTCCGAACTTTTTGGTTGACTTTCCCATTAATCTATGGTCATTTTAGCAGGAATATTTTGTTGCTGTTCGATAGTTGGTGGCAAGTCCCTGTGCTGGTATTGTTGATCTCTTAATTGAGGGATATAACCTGCCTCGATAATAGCTTGCTGTATGCCCGAGGCTGTAAATCTGTATGGGGCACCTGCTGCACTCACTACATTTTCCTCGATCATGATGCTTCCCATGTCATTGGCCCCTGCATGAAGGCATATTTGAGCTATGTGTTTTCCTACGGTGAGCCAGGAGGCCTGGATGTTTTGAATATTGGGGAGCATGATGCGACTAAGAGCGATCATCCTAACATATTCTTCCGCAGTAGTCTCATTTTCAGCACGTTTGATGCGTTGTAGGAGGGTACCTTCATCCTGAAATGGCCAGGGTATGAATGCCAGGAAACCGACGGCATCTGCAGGTCGCTCATGCTGAACCTGCCTCAGCTTGCACAGATGCTCCATTCTTTCCTCAATAGTCTCTATAGTGCCAAACATCATGGTAGCAGAAGTGGTCAGACCTAGTTTATGTGCCTCACGCATCACATCGAGCCATTCATCGGAGAGGCATTTCCCCCGGGCTATAAGATTCCTGACGCGGTCGACCAATATTTCGGCACCCGCGCCTGGCAAGGAGTCCAGCCCAGATTCTATAAGTGACCGGAGAGTCTCC
This sequence comes from Saprospiraceae bacterium, assembly GCA_016709995.1. Classification (NCBI taxonomy): domain Bacteria; kingdom Pseudomonadati; phylum Bacteroidota; class Saprospiria; order Saprospirales; family Saprospiraceae; species Saprospiraceae bacterium. The sequence continues at coordinate 412,971 of JADJLQ010000001.1, read as the reverse complement.
TCGTGGCTGGTACCGGATATTTTGGAGATATGGGCTATCTCTGGAGGGCCAAGGGCATGAAGCTTTAATGTAGGATACATGGCCTTTAACTGTCGGAAAAGTTTGGTATAATAATCAAGGCCCAGGTCAGGATGATGACCACCTTGCAACAACAGCTGCTCGCCACCATATCGAAAAAGTTCTTCGATCTTCTCTTTATATTGATCCAGGGAGGTGATATAAGCATCAGAATGCCCCGGAACTCTATAAAAATTGCAAAACTTGCAGTTAGCTACACAGACATTCGTCGTATTACTGTTCCTATCTATGATCCAGGTCACTGTTTGGCCTGGGTTCTTCGCCTGTCTCAAAGCATGACCGGCGGCCATGAGTTCACCCAAAGTGGCATGCTTAAATAAATAGGTACCCTCTTCAATGCTCAACCACTCAGATTGTAATGCTTTTGTCAATAAAAGTTGTGTATTCATCTTATAACCTCAAAAATAATGACCTTCAAGCTAAGGACAACAATAAATCACCTTAAAGCCAAATTTAAAGGTTGAAAAATTTCTAATTTTTATTCTAAGATTATATATTATCTTTGCACCGAGTTGAAAAAGAAATCTGGAAGGGAACCAAAAGTTCCCTTCTTCATTTTAGGACATCTATGTTGATCGAAGAGACGGTAACGAATTGGCTAAATGAAAAATTTACTGAAGAAAGCTTCAGGGAATGTTATGTGGTGGATGTCCATCACTCACCAAAAAAACTTGAAATCTTTCTCGATAGTGACGGCGTATTGGATCTGGCTCTTTGTACAAAAATCAACAAATGGCTTGGTCGCAAAATCGAAGAATCTGACCTTATACCGGATGCTTATATATTGGAAGTGTCCTCGATGGGCTTGGATAGACCATTAAAACTTCATCGCCAGTATGTCAAAAATATCGGGCGTCCAGTGACAGTGCACCATCAAAACGGCCATATCATCGAAGGCATCCTGACCGAAGTCAAACCAGACATGATTATAGTCCAACAGGAAGTCATTGAAATTGAAAAAAAGAAAAAAGTAAAGAAGAAAGTAGAAACTATTATATTATTAGATGATATCATTAAAACCTTTATTCAAATAAAATTTTGATCCATGATCAATTTAGTTGAAACATTTTCGGAATTCAAAGCGGGAAAAAATATTGACCGCCCTACCCTCATGCGGGTGATGGAGGATGTATTTCGTACCCTCATCAAGAAAAAATACGGCACAGATGAAAACTTCAATGTGATCGTAAATACCCAAAAAGGTGACCTGGAGCTATGGCATGTACGGCAAATCGTGCCGGATGGTGAAGTTTCTGATCCATATAAAGAAATCTCTGTATCAGAAGCCCGCGAGATAGATCCGGACTATGATGTAAATGAGGAATGTTACACCAAACTCGAATTAGAGGATTTTGGACGAAGATCTATCATGGCTGCTCGACAGACATTGATCTCCCGTATCCTGGAGTTGGAGAAAGACGAAGTATTTCAAAAATACTCAGATCGAAAAGGAGAAATCATCCTCGGCGAGGTCAACCAGGTCCTGCCCAAAGAAATCCTGGTCATTGATGATACTACCGGCAATGAACTGGTGCTGCCAAAATCTGAAATGATCAAAGCAGATCATTTTCGAAAAGGGGACATGGTCCGGGGCGTCATTAAAGATGTCATCATGAAAAACAATCTTCCATCTATCATTATGTCCAGAACGGATAGTGCTTTCCTGGAAAAGCTGATGGAACACGAAGTACCAGAGATAGAAGATGGACTGATCACTATCAAAAATATTGTCAGGATACCTGGCGAAAGGGCTAAAGTAGCTGTAGAATCATATGATGATCGTATAGACCCGGTCGGTGCTTGTGTAGGCATGAAAGGGTCGCGAATCCATGGCATCGTTCGTGAGTTGCGTAATGAAAATATTGATATAGTCAATTACACCAACAACCTTACTTTGTACATACAGCGTGCTCTTACACCCGCTAAGGTCACCAAAATTGAAATTGACGAACCAAATAAGAGAGCATCTGTTTATCTCAAACCAGATCAGGTCTCCCTGGCTATAGGCAAAGGCGGCTCGAATATCAAACTCGCCAGTAAACTCACAGGCTTTGAAATAGATGTCTATCGGGACACTGAAGAAGGAACAGAAATCGATGATGTCGATCTCGATGAATTTGCAGATGAGATAGAAGCATGGATCATTGATACGCTTAAAGGGATCGGTTGCGATACTGCCAGAAGTGTATTGACCTTAAGCAGGGAAGAATTGATCAGAAGGTCAGACCTGGAAGAAGAGACTATTGATGATGTGTTGAAGATATTATCTAGTGAAATGGAAGAGGATCAAGCAAGTTGATAGAAGCAATTTCAACTTGAGTGGTCTTCAAATAGGTGGATTGAAAATTTATATATGGCTAAAAATTTAGTAAAGACTGCTTCAGAATTTAATATTGGCACGAGCTCTATCGTTGAGCACTTGCAAAAGAAAGGGTTTGCCATAGAAAATAAACCCAACGCCAAGATCACAGACGAAATGTTTGCTGAATTGATCAAAGAGTTTTCTGCATCTATGGCAGTCAAAGAGAAAGCTGAGCAGCTCATCATAGGTAAAGCCAGCGCTACCCAATCACCTAAGCGAGAGATACCATCCATCCCAACCCCGCTTCCGCCTCCTGCCCCAATAGCTCCTGTCGTTGAAGCCAAATCCATTCCAACACCAACTACTCCTGTTCCAACGCCCACCACAACAATATCGGAGCCAACCACTGCTGCTGATTCAGTGATCACAAGAGTTACGGTTGATGCTCCTAAGATTACGGTGGTAGATAAAATAGATCTTGAAGCTAAAAAGAAAAAGAAACCAACCGATAAGGTCCCTGAAATAGAGGATGTCAGAGAACCGTCCACTCCTGAACCTAAAGTAGTAGAATCTTCCAAAATCATTGCCCCAGTTACTTCCACCGAAGAACCAGTTCAGGAAATGCATCGGTCTGAAACACCTACCTTGAAAGGGTTGAAGATTTTGGGTAAAATCGATACTGACAAATTTTCAAAGAAGAAAAAAGAAGAACCTGTAGCTGACCTGGATTCGAAGAAAAAACCTTTGGCTTCTTCGGATGAGGATATCAGGAAAAAACGAAAACGAAAACGAAAGAAAATCGAATCCACGGCTCCCCCTCCCTCAGGCACCCCAGGGACAGGCGTCAGGCCAGCCCGCGGCAGAGATGATGTCAAAGAGATTTCTCAAAAGGAAATTGACGATCAGATTAGAGCTACCCTGGCCAGATTAGGTTCAAATACGAAATCTAGAAGACAAAAAATAAGACGCGATAATCGATCCAGGATAAGAGAAAAAATAGAACTGGAAGAGCAAGCTCTAGTGAGCACAGATATGCAGGTCACCGAATTTATGTCAGTTTCTGAGCTTGCTTCCCTGCTGAATGTAAAACCTGCACAAGTCATCATGACCTGTATGAATCTGGGTGTCATCGTATCGATCAATCAAAGACTAGATGCTGAAATTATAGAGCTGGTTGCCGAAGAGTTTGGCCACAAAGTTTCATTTGTATCTGCTGAAGACTCTACTGACACAGAAGAAGATGTTGAAGATCTACCCAGCGACCTGGTGCCCAGGGCTCCTATCGTCACTGTGATGGGACACGTAGATCATGGCAAAACTTCCTTGTTGGATTATATCCGAAGCGCTAATGTGGTCTCAGGAGAAGCTGGAGGAATAACCCAACATATCGGTGCCTATGAAGTAAAATTGGGAGACAAACAAATCACCTTCCTGGATACTCCGGGACATGAGGCTTTTACCGCTATGCGCGCACGTGGTACCAAAATGACGGATGTGGTCATCATCATCATTGCTGCCGATGACAATATCATGCCTCAGACCAAAGAAGCCATTTCTCACGCTCAGGCTGCTGGTGTACCCATCGTTTTTGCCATTAATAAAATAGATAAACAAGGTGCTAATCCTGAAAAAATAAAACAAGAGCTTGCTGCCATGAACCTGATGGTCGAAGATTGGGGTGGCAAAATCCAATCACAGGACATATCAGCCAAGACTGGATTGAATGTAGACAAGCTCATGGAGAAGATATTGCTTGAAGCGGAGATCCTTCAACTCACCGCTAATCCAAAACGGATGGCATCAGGTACCGTCATCGAAGCTTCTCTCGACAAAGGCAGAGGCTACGTTACCAAACTTCTTGTTCAAAATGGAAGTTTAAATGTAGGTGATGCCATTCTTGCAGGAGAACATTTTGGTCGTGTCAAGGCCATGTTTAATGAATGGGGCCAAAAAATAACAATAGCAGATCCTTCCAGTCCTGTATTGATTCTGGGCATGTCAGGTGCTCCTCAGGCAGGTGAAAAATTCAAAGTGTTTGAAGATGAATCCATCGCCAAAGATCTAGGCTTGAAGCGCGCTCAGATCAACCGAGAACTCGCCACCAGAACTAATAAGCGTATATCGCTCGATGAGATCGGCAGACGACTTGCACTAGGTACGTTTAAAGAGCTGAAGATCATTATTAAAGGTGATGTGGACGGATCCATCGAAGCGTTGGCGGATTCACTCATCAAACTGTCGATTGAAAAGATTCAGGTATCAGTCATCCACAAAGCGGTTGGGGGCATTACAGAATCAGATGTATTGCTTGCCTCAGCATCAGATGCCATTATTATAGGATTTCAGGTCAGACCTTCTGCAAGTGCCCGAAAGCTTGCTGAAAAAGAAGGTGTGGAGATCAAGACATTCTCTATCATTTATGAAGCCATCGCAGTCATCAGATCAGCTATGGAAGGTATGATGGAACCGGTTAAAGAAGAGAAAGTGATAGCCATGCTCGAAGTCAGAGAAGTCTTTAAAATCACTGGAGTGGGTTCTATAGCCGGATGTTTTGTCACGGAGGGAAAAATCATGAAAAACACGCCTATCAGGCTGATCAGGGATGGTATCGTGACTTATCCAAGCAAAGAAGGCGCTACTGCCAAAATAGCTGCACTCAAAAGATTTAAGGATGATGTCAAAGAGGTTAAAAGTGGATTGGAGTGCGGTCTATCCATTGAAAACTTCAATGATATCAAAACAGGTGATGTTATAGAAGGTTACGAAATCAGCGAGGTTAAGGCTCGTCTGAGCTAAAAAACTCCTGGTCGTATAATGACTGCATCCGGATTAGTCCAGGATCGGCTTGAAAAGTTGGTACTTCAATATGAAAGTCCTGACTTTATACAGACGGACCCAATCAGTATTCCTCATGAATACCACTTACTGGCAGATATTGAAATAAGTGGGTTATTTGCCGCCATTTTTTCCTGGGGTAATCGCAAAACCATCATCAATAAAAGTCGTGAACTGATGATTATGATGGATCATGCTCCCTATCAATTTATGATGGGCCATACTGCTCATGACCTCAAAAAATTACAATCCTTTAAACATAGGACCTTTCAATATGATGATTTACTGTACTTTATCAGATTTTTAAGACACCATTATCGCCATTATGAGACCTTGGAAACTGCATTTTTAACTCAAGGTCGATTTGAAAGTGTAGAGCAGGCGTTAAACCAATTTTATTCCTATTTTTTTAGTCTGAAGGATTTTATGCCAAGGACTAAAAAGCATGTATCCCATCCGTCGACAGGATCTACCTGTAAGAGGCTTTGTATGTATTTGAGGTGGATGGTCAGATCGCCCAAAAAAGGTGTAGATTTTGGTCTATGGACTCATATCAAGCCTCGGGATCTGATGATTCCTCTGGATGTGCATGTACATAGAGTAGCCCGTAACCTCCATTTATTACAAACCGAATCTAAAAACTGGCATACAGTGAACGAACTGACAGAAATATTGAGAACATTAGATCCAAATGATCCGGTTAAATATGATTTTGCGCTGTTTAACCTGGGAATAAAAAATGATCCGTTATAGACCGTCTTTTTCAATTTTCAGCTCATTAACCAGGTACTTATTGTCTTTAAAATGAAATGTGATATACACTCTAAACTTGCCCTTGTCTGACACCAGATTGCCTATGCCCATAAAGGATTCTTTGCCTTTAGGTACCCCTTCGTGAATAATCTTGAAATTCTTGCCGGAAGATGAACCTACAAAATTTAATACCGATTGTATAGCTTCTATTTTAGATCCTTCGTATGATTGCAGGTCAAGAGAATAGTGAACTTCTGAAGCAAAATTTTGATTGAGAAATGTTTGGTCTTGCTGCGCCAAAGCTTGTAAAACTCCTTTGACTGACTGTGCCGGCAATAGTTGATTTAAGAACAAGAATAAGATATAACCTATGAGTTTCATTTTTGCAATTTTATTCAAAACATATTTATTACGGTGCACAGTTCAAACAAACACTTAATTAATAGTTAAAAGAAACTGACCAGCCTTTCATCATAAACGAGATTATTCAATAAAAGGTTGAAGCCTATGCTATTACAATATAAACTATATCTCTCTATTTTTGAATAGGATCGTGCTCAGACCATGCCTGCCAGGTCTGTAAAGGGCAAAAAACTGCTTAATATTTGTGATTCAAATACTTATAAAAGAATAATTTTGCAAAAAAACACGAATGAAAATTAATAAACTTGCGCTACTGATACTGGATGGCTGGGGAATTGGCCCTGATTACAATGCCGATGCAATCGCGTCGGCAGCCACCCCTTTTTTCGACAATGCCTGGAAAACCTATCCCCATAGTACTTTGACCACGTTTGGCGAAGAAGTAGGTTTACCTGATGGCCAAATGGGCAATTCAGAAGTAGGCCACCTCAATCTAGGCGCCGGTAGAGTCGTCTACCAGGAACTGGCTAGAATCAATAAAGCCATTCGTACCAAAGAACTTGATCTCAATCCTGAACTCCTTCAACTTATTGAGCGCTGTAAAACGAATGGACACCGAATTCACCTCATGGGGCTGGTATCGGATGGAGGTGTACACTCTCACCTGGACCATCTCATCGCCCTTTGCGATATATTACAGAAACACCAGATCAGGAAAATAAGTATTCATGCTTTCATGGATGGCCGGGATACTGATCCTAAAAGCGGCATTGGATTTATTAAAACATTGACAGATCATATTAAGAATAGCGATGCCAGACTAGTATCTATCTGTGGACGGTATTATGCCATGGATAGAGATAAGCGTTGGGAGCGGGTCAAAAAAGCTTATGATCTGCTGGTGCATGGCATAGGAGATACAGCTGATACCGCCGAAGAAGCATTATTAAAAGCATATTCCCAAAATATTACAGATGAATTCATCGAACCTACCCTCCTTGGAGCTCCTGATCCCGACCTGCTCATCAAAGATGGCGATGCAGTTTTATTCTTCAATTTCCGCACCGACAGGCCCAGACAACTCACTGAGGTATTAACTCAGACAGCCTTTCATGAATTCAACATGCATCCACTAAAACTGGATTTCGTCACTATGACAGAGTATGATGCTAGCTTTAAAGGCATTCCTGCATTATTTAAAACCGATAATTTAAATAATACGCTTGGGGAAGTCATTGCTACGCGTGGTTTGACGCAAGTGCGTATGGCTGAAACCGAAAAATATCCACATGTGACCTTCTTTTTCTCCGGCGGCCGGGAAATTCCATTCAAAGGCGAAAGCAGGATAATGATTCCGTCTCCAAAGGTGGCCACCTACGATCTGCAACCTGAGATGTCTGCACCAGAGCTAACTGCCGCTTTACTGGAGCATTGGGAGACCAGTGATCCAGACTTCATTTGTCTAAATTTTGCCAATACCGATATGGTTGGTCATACCGGCGTTTTTGAAGCTGGGATCAAAGCTGCAGAGACAGTAGATGCTTGCGTAGAAAAAATAGTCACCAAAGGTTTGGAAAAAAGTTATCAATTTATCATCCTCGCAGATCATGGCAATGCAGACACCATGATCAATCCCGATGGAAGTCCTAATACCGCACATACCAAAAACCCAGTACCAGTGATTTACATCGGAACACAACCCATTCAATTGCATCATGGAAAATTGGGTGATGTGGCTCCTACTATATTAAAACTCATGGGTGTAGATATCCCTGCAGAAATGACCGGGAATATTCTATTTTAACCTGCCGGCACGCGTTATGTGACCTCCGACCAAGCCCCATACTCAAAAAAAAAGCTGATGACTTAAAGACATCAGCTTTTTTTATATCGATTTTATAAAACTTATTTTTTCATAGCCATCCATTCTTTGATAGAGGCTTCATTCATTTTGATGTAATCATTGTTCTTTGCTTCCTGAGACTTGGTCAAAGATTCTTTAGCCACCGCGATCGCTTCAGTATATTTACCGGCTTTGGCGAGTATCAAGCTATATTGGCGAAGATTAAAGAATTGATTGGATCCCATGCTGACGGCTTTGGCCGCCCAGGTCACCGCTTGATTGATGTCTTTGCCAGCACTGCTGTAATAGTTGGCAGCATTCATATAGTCTCCTGCAGAAGGACCAGCCATAGTACTTTTGATTCCAGCCATTACTCTGGCATCGGTATTTACATCGATATTAAATGATACTACGGTATTTTCCCATGCAAGATATAGATCCGCTCCATTGTCTTTAATATTGGCAAAGTCAATGGTAAAAGATTCCATATTAAATCCCAATTTGGAAGGTTTTGCTGTAAATCGGATAGCTTCATCAGCCACTTTATAGTCATCTCCTCCTGGTACGCCTAAGTTGGCATCGGTATGTAGGATAATGCTCCACTCATTTTCTCCAGGGATCGTAAACAAAGAATATTTACCTTTTTTAATGTCTTTGCCATTGATTTTTACATCATCACTAAAAGTCAGTTTAGTACCTTGATTGGCACCTGTCCTCCAGGGTTGACCAAAAGGTACCAGATCACCATATACTTTGCGGCCTTTTACGCCTGGTCGGCTATATTCGACTGTAATAGTGGACAATCCTACAGACTGCTCTATTTTAGAAGTAGGGCTTGGTTGAGGAGTACGAATCTGGGCATTGAGGCTAAATATACCCAAAGTCATGATTAAACTTAATAGAATAGATCTTTTCATTTCAATAATTTTTAGTTAATAATTTTCACAAAGGTAACACTATCATGTCATTATAAATCATAACCCCTTACTTAAGAAAAGATTAAATATATGTTAACTGATTAAGATTTTATAAGGATACGCTGTCAAAGGATCCTTTGTCCGTAATTTTTTTTATTATTTCTCCATTCAATTGCCGGATCGTGGAGAGTTTTTGTTTAACCAACAGGTGATCACGGTATAAATAGATCAGTCCACAAATCACCAAACTGCCGAGGGCCATCACTACAGGAATATCAGCTGCATGACTCAAAATCGCGATCACAGTAGCGTAAAGGATATAAATAAACATACCCGAGCCGACCAACACTGATGCAAAAAACTCAATTCTTTTCACCTTCGATTTGGCTATTTGGGTAGCTATAGTAAAAGGCAAAAAATTAATTAGTTTTCCGATCATGGCAGGTATGAATATAATGGTAGTGCCGGTAGAGGCAGGGATTTGCAATGGTATCAGGATCTTGTTTTGCAATTCGGTTTTTGCCTTTTCATCCATATCATTGATTCTCAAGCTGATGCTCTTATCCAAGGCGAATCGTTCGCCGCTTCGATCCAATACCGGCCAAAAGCTTTCAGGCGCTATAGATTTGGCGAGCAACCAAAGTTTCTCAGCCAAAGGAAGGTCTTCATCTTTATTGATATGAATCACCAAGGGCTTCATTTTCAGTTCTATCTCCTGCGTAAGCTCTGTGATAGCCTTCTGACTCTCTGTTTTATATTTTTGAAAATAAGATTCTAATTCAATGGGCATACCGACTTCCACAAATACCTCGCTTCTAAAATCATTTGGATGGGTATAATTGACACCCAAAGGCACGATGCACAGATCCATGTCAGGATATATATCCAGTGCTCCAAACGCTATTTTGGCAAGTCCTTTTTGAATGGGTCTTAGCCTTTTCTCCTGGGTGGTATTGCCTTCAGCATATACAACGATGATCTCCTTATCCTTCAATCTTTTATAACAATCACTAAAAGTGTTTTCATTGGCCCTAAGATTTTTAAAGCCATCAGCAAAACGATAGATGGGAGTCAGATGTAATTGGGCCAATAACCAGATCACAAACTTGTTGATAAAAATATCCCCCCGCACTAAAAAATGAAGTGACTTGGGAAAGTGGGTAGCGAGCAGACATGCTTCCAGGAAGGCGCTGGGGTGATTGCTGGCTATCAGGACCGGTCTGTCAACCGGTATCCGGTCCATATTATGCAGATGGATTTTACTGAAAAATATACGGAAGGTTAATCGTACAATAGGCCTGATGATATAATACAGCATGTGGTCGGTAGCGGAAAAGGTTCAAAAATATTACTTTCATACTAATTCTAATGAAATCATCTGTTTCAAAACAGCTTATTGTGATCGGTGGGCCTACGGCAGTAGGCAAATCGGCCATTGCGCTCCGGTTAGCCCAGCATTTTCAATGCGAGATCGTCAATGCCGACAGCAGGCAAGTATACCGGGAACTGCAAATAGGAGTAAACAAACCATCGAAGGAGGATCTGGAACTGGTACCACACCACCTTATCGGTCATATTTCAATTCAGGACGATTACAGTGTAGGACGATATGAACAGGATGCACTAGACATTTTAGACCAACTGTTTCATACAAATGATCTGGCCATCCTGGTAGGGGGTACTGGTTTATATATCAATGCCGTATTGCACGGATTGGACACTTTCCCTGCGATACCTCCGGACATCAAAATCACCGTGCAAGACCTGATGATAAATCAAGGGCTACCCGGTTTGCAATCATTTATACAAATCAATGATCCCGAATATTTTGCTTCTATGGATCAAAACAATACCCGAAGGCTCAGCAGGGCTATGGAAGTAATACTGACTACGGGGAAAAAATTTTCTGATCAAAGACAAGCTTCCATCAAACCTCGTCAATTTGAAGTATTAAAATATTTTGTCGATGATGATCGCACACAAGTTTACCAGAGAATAGACCAACGGGTCGATCTTATGATAAAACAGGGGCTCAAAGAAGAAGCAAGTTCACTATTTCCATTTAAACATCTCAAGAGCCTGGAGACAGTAGGCTATAGAGAATGGTGGCACCATTTTGAGGGTCAATGCGATCAACCCACCGTAATAGCCAAAATAAAACAACACACACGCAACTACGCGAAGCGTCAATGGACCTGGTGGAAACCTCTTCAATGGCCTGTCATAAATACCAATGACCTGGACCAACTGATCGTCGAAATAGAACGCAAACTAAACAACCCCTATCTTTGAGCTTAAGTATGCAGTATTTATTTAAGTTCAAACCGACTCCTGAGCAATTAGACGAAAGGTCACAAAACACCCTAACAGAAAATCTAGGTATCCGGTTTAAAGAAGTAGGTGATGATTTTCTCATCGCTACTATGCCAGTCGATCATCGTACGAAGCAACCGCTCGGTTTATTGCACGGTGGAGCTTCAGCAGCGCTCGCAGAAACGCTGGGAAGTGTGGGCTCTACCCTATTTATCGATACGCCTAATACCTATCCGGTAGGACTGGAACTGAATGCCAATCATCTCAAAGCTGTCACCAGCGGTGTGGTCACCGGCAAAGCAAGTCCGATAAAAATAGGTCGTACTATTCATGTATGGAATATCGAGATCAGGAATGACTCCGGGGAATTAATTTGTATTAGCAGACTTACTGTAATGCTAATCAATAAATAATCTTTATGAGACCCCTGATCATTTATTTTATCTTCTTGCCATTCATCGGCTTGACTCAGAACTACAATATGGAGCTGATGTCACACGTGCGATTTGCAGACGATTGTGCTGATGTTTGGGGTTATGCTGACACCAATGGAAGAGAATATGCATTTGTCGGTAGGGTCACCGGTACCAGTGTGTTTGATGTGACTGACCCAAAAAAACCGGTAGAGTTACAATTCATACCCGGTGTAGTAAATCTTTGGCGTGAAATAAAAACATACAAAAACCGGGCATATGTAGTGGCCGACAAAGGTGCAGATGGCGTTTTGATCATCAATATGAGCCAGGCGCCTGCAAAAATAACCTGGAGCTTTTGGCATCCTACGCTTAAAGTGGATGACAAAACGCTAGGAATTTCTAAAACAGTCTCCTTGGATCGAGCCCATGATTTATTGATAGACGAAAACGGAATTTGTTTTCTGCATGGCAGCAATGTGCATCAAGGATTGGTGATGCTGGATTTGAACAAGAATCCTGATGTCCCCGAATATATAGGCATTTTTAATCCCAATTATTCTCACGGTGGATTTGTGAGGAGAGATACTTTCTGGTCTGCAGATATCATCGCAGGAGAATTTACTGTCTGGGACCTTAAAGACAAAACCAAACCCAAAAAAATCGCCAATCAAAGGACAGGCAATGCTTTTACGCATAGTATAGCCTTATCTGATGACGGTGCCTTTGCTTATACGACCGATGAGCGAGCCAATGCCTATCTGGAAGGATATAAGGTTGATAATCTCTCTAATATCACTTTGACAGACCGGTATCGAAGTCGAACCACTCAGATTCGCAATACGATCCCTCATAATATATTCAACTTTAATAAATTTATTATTGCTGCTTATTACACAGACGGATTTACGGTAGTAGATGCGAGTGACCCTAATCATTTGGTAGAAGTAGGGGCCTATGACACCTATCCCGCAGGCGATGGAGATTTTCATGGATGCTGGGGTGTCTACCCTTATTTGCCATCCGGTAATATACTGGCTTCTGATATTGAGTTTGGATTGTATATCGTAAAACCTACTTATAAGCATGCATCATATCTTCAGGGCCTGGTCAAGGATTCAATTTCCGGGATAGCGATACCGGATGCTTTGATTCAATGGGATATCATCCCTTTTAATGCAGTAAAAAGTCTTAATAATGGAAGTTTTAAAACAGGAGGTGCTTATGAAGGAGCAACCAGCTTGACTATCAGCAAAGCCGGATATGAAGTCAAACACCTCACTTTAAATTTAAATACTGGCCTGATAATCGATACTACTGTCTTATTAAAACCCTTAAAAGCCTTTACCTTAAAAACCCTGGTGATAGATGCTATTTCTAAACAGCCTCTTAAAAACACCAATATACTTTTGATAAGACCCGAAGAAACCATATCCTTCACCACCGGGGACAATGGATCGGCCACGGTGGTAGCACATGAAGGAAAATGGCAATTATATTCCGGGGACTGGGGACATCAATATAAAAAATTAGATGTACTCGATATCGCCGGCACCCAGGATCTCACCATAGAGTTGCTGAAGGGATATGAAGACAATTTTCTATTTAATTATGGCTGGACAGCACAAAGCACGGCTGTGGCCGGAATATGGGGGAGGACAGAACCCCTGGGAACCTATATTGAGGACAAAGCAATTAATCCGGAGTATGACCTGCCTGATGATTATGGTGATCAGTGCATGATCACCGGCAATGGGACTACGGCAGTCACTGCTGGTGATGTAGATGGAGGATATACCAGGTTGATCTCTCCTGCGATCAATCTGACCTCAATCTCAAAGCCCTTTATACATTTTGCCGCATGGACTGCCCGACTAAATATATTTGATACCATACCTGCAGGGGGATCTTTTAAGATATTTATTACTTCAGGCAGTGACACCCTTTTGATAGATACTTTACCTGGAAATCTTTCTGCATGGACATTCTATCATTTTCCAATTGATAAGTCGACACTTAAAAATCAGTCCAATGTCAGCATCATCTTTGAAGCCAGTGAGCCTGTCAATATAGATGCCAGAAATGTAGTAGAATTTGGTATAGATGGGTTTTCTATCACCGATGGCACCACTACGGCTGTACAAACTGCAGCGAACGCCATAAGCTTTAAAGTCTTCCCTACCTTAATGTATGACCGACTGACTATCCAAAGTGAGCCCGATGCTTTAGATCGCAAAATAGAACTCATAGATCAAATGGGTCGAAAAGTATATGAGACCACTTTTTACAAAAATCAAGCTTCGATGACTATTCAAAAGGATCTGATCAGCGGAATTTATTTTGTAAAGATGACGGCGAAGAATGGAGCAAGTGATGTCAAAAAGGTGTTGAAGATGTGATTGAAGGACCGACTCATTCCTCAAAAAAAAGACCTCCCAATTGTGCAATTGAGGAGGTCTTTTTATAAAACTTTGAAGTATGATTCGTATTAGTACCCCGCGTTTTGTACCAGGGTAGGCTGGCCATCTTTTTGGCTATTCAATATCTCATCTTGTGGAAGTGGATAATAATTGTTTTTAGTGGTAAATATCTTACCCGCCATATAACCTCTTTTATTGAAGGTGCGTCCTGAAGGCTCCTTACCTGGAACAGCTTCTTCGGCAGCATATTTGTTTAATAATTTTTCGGCAATACCCCATCTTACTAAATCAAAGAATCGATGACCTTCCATAGCAAACTCCAATCTTTGCTCCATGCGGACTGCATTACGGGCATAGTCTGCTCCTTTTGCTGCAAAAGTACCAGCAGGATAGGGTTCTACTTTGGTGGTAACGGTCGCATCTTGAACAGATCCATTTTTTGCCCGATTGCGAATTTGATTGACAAGACCTTCGGCTAAAGCTAATTTATTAAGTTCTACCTCACACTCAGCCAGCCATAGGATCACATGAGACAATTTAAATAGTCTATAGTTGTTATTTACATTGCGTTTGCTGGTAGAGTGCGTAGTGCTTCCTTCTTCACCAAGGTAATACATCCATTTTTTGCCAGTAAAAGGACCTGCATAAGCTTGATCTCTGATCCAGGTTGATCCAGGCATCGGGCCCCAATCTAAAAAGTTGACACCACGGCGTCCTACAGTCCAATCTAATCGTGGATCTACAGGAATTGATTTGTCCAGGGTAAAAGCGGTCCCGGCACCAATGCCCTGATCATTTGGCAAGTCCACGGTGTTATAAGTATCCTGGGTGCCATCAGGCGCACTTCCAATCAATGGCAAACCATTGACATCTGTCTTAAATGCATTGACCAGGTTGTGAGAAGGTTGATAAAAGCCACAGCAACCCCGGCCAGGTGCCGTAGATGAATAAGGCCAATTAAGATTATCCCCAGCATTGCCGTTGTTGCCATTGGTACCATCATTGACAGAAAACTGAACCTCAAATATAGACTCTGCATTATTATTGCCGGCAGTTCGATAATTGTCATGATAATTGGTCATCAATTTTTTACCTGAGTTATTGATAATATCCTGCAAAATGACTTCTGCTGCAGCCCATTTTTTCTGAAATAACAAGGCTTTTGCCAGGTAGGCTTTAGCCGCCCATTGCGTGGCTCTACCTTTTTGAGATTGAGATACCGGAAGGTTTTTAGCAGCAAAATCAAAATCCGCTTCGATTTTTGGCCAGATATCGGTCGTATTAGGGATTTTAGTAGAATTAGCATCGGTCGAGACATAGATAGTCTCGTCAATATAAGGCACGTTATTCCACATCTTTTTTGCCTCAAAATGATAATGTCCTCTCAGAAATCTTGCTTCTGCGATCACCTGCGTCTTTTCTGCATCGGTCATGTCCTTGACATTTTCATTATTGACCAACTGAATGGTCTCATTACATCTGGCTACACCATCATAAGAGTGCCACCATTTACCTAAAAAGTAGGTGTTGTCGGCAATCCAATTGTATTGTTCAATAAAAGACTGCTCAGGTTGGTCACCCGCATCGGTACCTTTGACAGCATCGTCACTACTAATACCTCCAAACACATAATTAGAAACCGTGGATTGCCGACCGGTATTGCCAGCTCCAACTCCATCAAGCAGAGAATAAGCCCCAATCAGCAATGCATTGACTCCGTTTTTATTGCTCAGTTGTGCCAATGATGCCCGACCCTGTGGGTTGAGATCGAAAAAATCTTCCGAACAGGATACATACATCCCGAGAAAACTTAATAGAATAATATATTTTTTCATTTCAATGATTATTAAAGTGATGAGAATTAAAAAGATAAGCGCGCTCCAATCAGAAATGATTTGGCTACAGGGTATGCACCTTCATCAATCCCCATATGGATATCCTGATTGTCATTGCCCGAAGTTCTGAGGTTGATATCTGGGTCAAGGCCAGTATATTTGGTCAGTGTGAGCAGATTCTGTCCCTGGAGGTAAATCTGTGCGTTGCTGATACCTACTCTACTGGTCAAATGATTTGGAATTGAATAAGTCAATTGCACATTTTTGATCCTCATATAAGATCCATCTTCAATAAAATAACTGGAGATCTGCTGACTGGTGGCATCCCCGGAGTTAAGTCTTGGCAACTTGGCAATATCTCCTGATTTCTTCCAGGAATCATTTAATAATTCAATAGATCTATTACCCTGAAAGGTGTTGAAGTCTGTCCAATAGCGCACGTAATTAAAGATTTCATTGCCCTGGGATCCCTGAGCGAACATAGTTAGATCAAAATTTTTATACCCTAAATTTAGATTCAACCCATAGGTGAAGTCTGGATGTGGATCACCAATGATTGTTCTGTCTGCAGCGGTAATTTTATTGTCTCCATTGATATCCCTAAATTTGAAAGTACCTTCCTTGGTATAGGTGCCAAACTTTGGAGCTGCATCTGCTTCAGCCTGATCTTTGATCACTCCATCTACGATATAACCATAATAACTGGCGATAGGCAAACCTGCTTTCGTGGCAGAAATCGCAGGTAACCTGGTTGCAAAACCAAATACTGTAGCATTAGGATCGTTATTGAGTTTCAGCACTTCGTTTTTATAATGGGCAACATTGACACCAACCTGATATCTAAATTCGCCAATCTGGTCCCTAAAGTTAAGACCAAGATCTACTCCACGATTTCGAATTTCACCGATGTTGGTATAGGGTACCGTACCACTACCTGCAGTACGTGGAGGAGAAATCTGGGTGAGCATATCTGTGGTGATACGATTGTACCAATCAAATACCACTTCCAATTTATTTTTTAATAAAACCGCATCAAATCCAATGTTAGTGGAAGTATTGGTCTCCCATTTACCATTGGAGTTTCCAAATTGGACCAGGTCAAAACCACCTACGATAGTAGAACCTGTACCATTGATATCGTAAGCATTATTGATTGGATCAGGAGCGTACAGCGTATATGCATTGTACACATTGGGTATGAGTTGATTGCCGGTTTTACCCCATCCTGCCCGCACTTTTAATTCATCCACAAACGACACATTTTTCATAAAATCTAATTCTGAGAGCCTCAATCCCACAGAAAAAGCTGGAAAAATCGCCCATCGATTGTTGGCAGAAAAACGCGAAGATCCATCCCTTCTTAAGGTAGCATCCGCTAAAATCAGGTCCTTGTAAGAATAATTTACCTTACCAAATTGAGAGAACAAAGCGCTTCGTGTAGCCCCAGCCCCGGAATTATTCAGACCAGCTGCAGATCCGGCATCCAAATATCTATAATCCAAATCATCAAATGCAAATGAACTTCTACTAGCTAAAAAACCCACTCCATAAGTGGTCACTGCTTCTGTTCCCACCAAAAGATTAAAACTATGTACTCCAAACTTTCGGTTATAATTTAAAGTATTGAACCAGGTCAAAGAATTATCCGTATTGCTCAACACATTTAAACTATTGGCATTTCTTGGCTCTGCAGCTTCAATATCACGGTGGAAATATTCAGACCGGTTATATAGATTATATTCTAAACCCAGGCTAGTACGAGCTTTCAAATTTGGAAGAATGTCTACTTCTGCAAATACATTTCCAAACATGTGATTGCCTTTAGTAATATTGTCTTTTTCACGATACAACCTGGCAAGAGGATTGGGGGCATTACCAAGATTGACTCCACGACTTCCTGCAAATCCATTGTAAGGTGAGGTATTGGTACCACCCAATTCTACAGGACCACCTGTGATATCAAACACCGGGATAATAGGATGTACCCTGATAGCAAACATAATAGGATTGGATTCATTATTATTGGCGATCCCCTGTCTTTCATCATAAGCATAAGTGAAGTTTTCACCGAAAGTCAGTTTACCTCTATTAAACTCCGTATTTGCCCGGATAGAATACCTGTCATATTGAGTATATTTAAGGATTCCATCCTGCTTGAAATAATTCGCCGATATAGAAAATTTTCCCCTGTTGGTACCTCCACTGGCGCCCAATTGGTAGTTTGAGATAGAGGCGGGGTCAAAAATGACATCTTGCCAATTGGTACCTTCCTTATTGGCCTTGGTAATATTAAAAGCAGTCTTACCCAAATTAGGGTCCGCGATATCGTTGGTATAGGTAAAGTTGGACGGCAAAGAACCGTAAACATTAGGATAGATATAATCAGCAATGGTCTGTTCGCCACTCGGACCAAATTTGTATTGTGCAGAAGGAGAATTGACGGAAGGATTTTTACCAGCTCCTATATCTGCCAGATACAAATATTGACCTAGCTGTTGAGTATTCAATAAATCGAGTTGGCGGCCAGGCTTTTGTGTTCCTGTATAGTAGTCGAAAGTGATGCTCGGTTCGCCAACTTTTCCCTTTTTAGTGGTAATGATCACCACCCCATTGGTAGCTCTCGCACCATAGATGGACGCAGCGGAAGCATCCTTTAATATCTGCATGGATTCTATATCATTGGGATTCAACTGATTGAGTGTACCTTGAGTCGGTACTCCATCAATGACAAACAGTGGGCTATTGTTATTGATAGAACCGAATCCTCGGATCCGCACCATCGTACCTCCTCCCGGAGAATTGTCATTTCCGATATTGACTCCGGCTGCCCGACCCTGTAACATTTGGGTGACACTCGCTGTCGGCACTGCTGTAAGTTCTTTGGCGCTGACTACCGTGACGGCTCCGGTAATGTCTTTTTTTCGTTGTGAGGCGTAGCCTGTGACCACTATTTCTTCCAATGTGCTGACATCGACGGG
Source organism: Saprospiraceae bacterium (assembly GCA_016709995.1). NCBI lineage: Bacteria > Pseudomonadati > Bacteroidota > Saprospiria > Saprospirales > Saprospiraceae > Saprospiraceae bacterium. The sequence goes on along the minus strand of JADJLQ010000001.1, from coordinate 393,921 downwards.
GAGCGTAACCTCGAACCGTGTTTACAGAGGCAATATCTACCTCTCTGGTCAGAAAGCCCACAGAAGAGACCACCAAAGTGCTTGCATCATTAGGTACAGATAGCGTGAAGTTACCGTCAAAATCTGTACTGGTTCCGTTAGTAGTGCCTTTGACTACCACTGTAGCTCCGATCAATCCTGACTTGTCGTCTCCGGCCAATATTTTACCAGAGATGGTACGTTGGGCAAAAAGCCCTGTAGTAAAAATCAACAGGGCAAAAAAGATCTGCCCGGCTTTTTTAAAATAAGGTTTAGTATTCATGCAAAATGATTTTTTGTAATGTTAAATATACGTTAATTTGTTATATATTATTCTACACATTGGCCTATTTAAAAATTTTTAATTTTTTAAGACCTACTAAGAAAAATTAGACACGAAAATGGCCATTTAGGTGATTGTGTATCAAATAGTTACCCTCTACGATTTGTCATTTTACAGAAGTAGTATTTTTTAAAATAATATATTGATAATATCGAAATATATATTTTAAATCCAATACACAAATTTTTGCCAAATTTGTAATCAAATAACACAAATACAATTTTTTATACTTTATTAGTAAATATATACAACGTTATAGTGCATTATTTTAAAGATTTAGCAAAATTAAACACCAAAATCTATTGCCGTAATAGTAAAATCAATATTATATACTGTAGAGCAATTGTCAACATTGGTTTGGCTATTGCCGCCAAATAGAACGAAGTGGATGAATCCTCCCTTTCACCAATGCTATTGAATCCCCAAATATTTCAATATTGGAATAGGGTATTGAAGGAAACATGATGTCCGTCATGACAGTGCGCCCATCATCAGCAAATAACTCAATGGAAGACTTGTCCAAAAAGATTTTCATCTGTATGGTGTCAGTTTGATAATTGCATGTGGCCAGATGTACCCCGACAAAATCTTTGCTGAAATCGCTTGCTCCTGAAGAAGATCTGTCGATAAAATACTGGTTAGAGGTGATATTGTATCCTACAGTGATTGATTCATCAAGGCTATTTGCAATCCTTATTTTTATTACCCCTGTCGTAGGTTTCTTGAATTGAAGATCCAATACACATTGGTTACAGATAGTATCCTGGGACACCAGGAGTTTATCCTTAATAATTGCAGGACTTAATATTATTGGTTTTTCATATAGTTGCTCTATTTCAGCTACAGGCATTGATCTCAGGGAAAATTCAGTCCCGTCGAAGTGTAGGCTTAATGATCTGGGCAGGGTCGTGGCACTCCTCCATTTTTCAGTCGGTACTTTTTGGGCATATTGCCAGTTACTCATCCAACCAATCCCTAAGGTCCGATCATCGGGTACATTATTCCAGGTGACAAAAGCATAATTGTCTTTGCCATAATCCAACCAATATTGTTTAGCAGTGTCGCCTTTGAAAACCGCTCCATCAAAATCACCTACAAAATAACTGGTGGCAGTACCTCCATTAGGTGCGTCTTTTTGAATAGAGGTAATTAATATCCATTTTATATCGCCTGTCTCCTCTACTTTGATTGGAAACAAATCCGGACACTCCCACAACCTGGTATCTCCCGGGATACCAAACTCTCCGGATTTACGCCAGTCCTTGAGATTTTTAGAGGTGTAAAAGAGCGCTTTGTCATAGGCCGCAAAGACCATGACCCATTGATGATGAGTGTCGTCCCAGCGGACCTTAGGGTCTCTGAAGTCTTTGATCCCGGGATTTTTAATCACCGGATTACCATCAAACTTTGTAAAGGTCCTGCCTCTGTCGGTAGAGTAAGCTATAGATTGATTCTGAAATATTTTGCTACCAGCTTTTTCTAAGTCCATATTATGATGAGTGAAAATTGCCACCATAGCATCTTTGCCAAAACCGGCCGTATTGTCTTGGTCGATCACCGCAGAACCCGAAAATATGAGCCCTAAAGAATCCGGGTATAAGGCAATGGGCAAATGGCTCCAGTGTATCATGTCTCTACTCACCGCATGCCCCCAATGCATCGGGCCCCATACGATATCCTCCGGATAATATTGGTAGAATAAATGGTATTCTCCATCATAATAAACTAAGCCATTAGGATCATTCATCCAATGAGCCTCAGGGCTGAAGTGAAATTGTGGTCTGTGGGGCTCGTTATAGATATGTGGTCGTTCTATAATTGACTGTTGTTCTTTACATGACACTAACAGACAAATATTCACTATTAACAAAAGGTATTTTATCATGAATTGAGTTTTAAAATATGGAGATTATATGGTTCACATCTTTCATTTTTCACTTACTGAATACCTCTATCCTTAGATCCTTGCGGCCATCGACCTCAATAATATAATCACCAGTATCACCTGGTCTTTGTTTTGAAAACACTTTCTGATGGTCTATACTTGGTGAAAGGTCTCTTTTGCGAAGGTATTCACCCCAAGCTTGTCTATCGGCATCTGAGAGGGTTTTGTCTCTTTCTTTTGCCATCATCCTGATCATAAAAGGATCCCTGGAATTGCTGGTCCATCGGGTAGCTTCCTGGCGTAGCTCTACTTTGTATCTTCCTTTGACAGGACCTTGATATTTGATCACCTTGAATCTGCCTAACTCATCGGTTCCGGTATTGGTCATATAAATGATCACGGGAGGATCATTTTTGTTTTCAACCGGGGTCAGAACGATCATACCTCTGAGCAAAGGCTGGCCATCCAATCTGACCACCCCATTTATTTCCGTCCTTGCTTTTTCAGTGAGCCATCCTCCGGCCAGCATCCAATTATGTAATAAATGTGTCCACTCACCTAATATGGGGTCTCCGATAGCAAATCCGGTACCATGGACTCCATTCCTGAAAAAATGTGTCTCGACCGGTACTTTGTTTTTTACAAAGTCTGCAAACAAAACTGACATGCCTTGAATACTGCCTCCGTCTTCGACGGTGCCAAACATAAAAGTAGGCGGAATGCCGGCTATCGCCTTTGAGTCCAAATTCGGTGGAAATGCCATAGCTCCATAAGCCAGAATATCAAAATCGGGCCTAGATCTTTGATGATCCAGTGGATCCTGACTAGTCATATCTACCGTCGCAGGGTGAAAGCCCAGGTCGGCGACTAAATTTGCTCCAGCTGAAAATCCGACAGCCCCTACTCTATCCGTAGATATATGATACTCAGACGCATGTGCCCTTATATATTGCATCCCTCGCTGACTATCCAGCAACCAATCCTTTCTCTCATATAAGGGTCGCAGCCGATATCTCAGCAAAAATGCCGTGATACCCTTCGACTTCAGCCACTGTGCTACTAATACTCCCTCATGATCAACCGCGCGAATAGTAAATCCTCCCCCAGGAATCACTAACACCGCTGCTCCATTTCGGACATTGGCCTCAGGAATGAAGGGGATCAAAGCCGGTTTGTCTTCGTCAGAGTCGCCCGTGGCGTCCGGAGCACCGGATGGCCAGAGCAATATTGGATTGGCCAAGGCTTGAGCACATAAATTGGTGGAATAGAAAACCATCATTACAATGGTGAGGAAGAATACACTTGATTTCATAATGGTAGACTGATAGTATTAAATGGATTATAGAAGAGGGATGAAGATAAATATAAGGTATTAGAGTGTTGGGAGGTTTTTTGTTTGAGAAAACAATTTAATAAGCCCAAATTTGTCAATCAGTTTGACCATTTTTCTGTTTGGCGCGTATATTTCACAAATATTTCAAAAAACTGATTATTTTTGCACCCGCTTGAAAGAGCATATGGCCCGTTCGTATAGAGGCCTAGGACGCCTCCCTTTCACGGAGGAAACACGGGTTCGAATCCCGTACGGGCTACCTAGGGTACTCAATGTCATAATTAAAACCCTGTAAATCAAAAGTTTACGGGGTTTTTTAATAAATGGAGCAACAAAGAGGTAACAGAAAGTTGGAAACAGAATAAAATAACCTCTCGATTCCAAAACCGCGTTTCAGGCTTCAAAATGCTTTTATTGCTGCTTACAAAAGTGAGATTATTGAAACTTTGATCCTTTGGGTCTCTAAAGTTACAATTAGTGGGTATTTTTATACCCAAACCGTCAAAGTAAAACCGTGAATTTGAATACTATTTACATTAAAAATTAAATCATATCTGCCTCGTTTTTGTGTCGAATTAGCGGATGATTTAAAAAATTAATTAGAATTTAAGTTATAACTTAAAACAGAATGCCTACCTTTGCCGTTAAGAAACTGGATGAATTTGAATGTAACCTTAATATTTTCGCTTTAGTAAGAGATGGGATTTGTTTTTATGATGACGCTGTTAATGAATTAATGAAAGATGGTAACCTCCGGAAAGAACTTAAAAGAGTATACGCATTAATCCAGTTTGTCGGAAATCATGGAACCAGACATAAGAATATTCACCAATTAAAAGACATTCCAAATTTCACTACTTGGGAATTAAAGACCAATCACCTGAGATTCTATTTCTTGTACGGACAAGGAATGATGATAATATCTGGCGGCAAAAAGTTGACCAAAAGGCTGATATCTCACAACTTAAATCTATTCTCAAACAATTACCAAATAATTTCAACGATGTTCACCAAGGAAGAATTGCTGGAGGATCCTGAATACCTTTTAGCAAGGTATCAAAATGAAATTTATTATCAATTAGACACCTTCATGTCTAAAAATAATTTCACTCAAAGTGAAATTGCCTCAAAATTAGGGGTTAGCAGTTCCTATGTCAGCCAAGTTTTAAATGGAAATTTCAATTTCACTTTAAAAAAGTTAATTGAAATTGGATTAATGATGGACAAAGTTCCTTCCATTGAATTTCTTGATCCCATTGAATTTTGGACTAATCAATCCAAATCTTGGATAAATTCCTTTTCCGCAAAAATGGACATCGTACCAACAACTATTGTTAGTGCAAATTCTGAAGGCTATAAATCAATGCCAGTAAGTGGCAAATTAATTCAATTTACTTCAACAACCCCTCAGGATGCTGAATATGTAGAATACGAAATTGTTAAATTGGCCATATGACACGTACGACACCATCAGTTAGTCCCATCAATCCAGAACCCAAGAAAGTAAGTTTCACTTTCAATTTGATGGATGTTGAAGTAGAACGTATGGAGTTTTCAAAAAGGGTTCAAGAGCTTACTAATTCTCTTGCGAGAGAAGATTATGAATTTCAGTTTGATGTTAATATGAATTTGGTTCCAAACGATAAAAATGTGATAATATCATTGATAATAACACTTTTTGAAAAACAAGGAAAAATCGTGAAAATTGAATTAGCAAAATTGGCTACAAAAAACACTGTTAAGGTTCTAAATTTCGATGAGGTCATCACACATTCGGGAGATCGACTAACTTACCCTGAACAATTGTTTCCTACCCTGATCGGACTTAGCATTTCAACTGCACGTGGGATATTTTTGGTTTATACTGCGGATAAGATAATTAGTAATGCATTGATTCCAATTATAGATCCTAGAATATTTACCAAGGATCAAACCGCTGAAATTATAAAAAAATAAAGAGGTTACGGTTTCAATAATCACACCGTCCTAATTAACGCTATCACCCTCCACACCTCATGTTAGATCCAAGGAGTTGAATTTGAGCATGTAAACAATTCACACAATCCTGTCTAAAATACATAATAATATTCGAATTTTTGAAGGTGAATATTATCAGATAGAATGTGCCTCAACAATCCGGTAAGAGGAAGTAAATATTGCAGTATACATGATCCTGCGAGACTCAATTGTAAGAGTCTTAATAGTATAGGAATGCACTATCAGAAAAGCCCAATCGAAGGGCCGGCTTTTTGGCAAAATTCCAGAGCGCCACTTCCTGCAGGATGGCTTCTTGTTCTATTTGAATTTCGCCATTAGGTTTTGGGCCTACATTCATCAAAAAATTTCCGCCTTTGGAGCGTATCTCGATCAACATATCGATGACTTGCGTCCCTGTTTTATGTGGATCATTGGTGGGTTTGTATCCCCAGTCGGTTTCCATGGTATAACAAGCCTCCCAGAGACGGGGCAAGGGTTCATTGGGTGTGTTTTGCTCAGGCGTTTTCATCAGATCGCGGGTGATGACCACCTCAGTGTAGATTCCGGACCATTGTGACCCCACCATTCCGTTTCAAGCTGACCCCCTAATTCCGGGCATGCTGACCCCCTAATAGTTTGAGAAAGTTGATTGATTTTAACCTGTCCTTTACCTGAAAAACAGGTATGGCAGCAAAATCAATAAAGATGGAACAGTTAAAACAGATACTTCGACTACATCATCAAGGGTATGCAATTAAACGGATAGCAAGAGATCTGGGTATATCTAAGACAACGATCAAAAATATCTCAGAAGTGAGCATATGGACAAAGATCATAATATGGATGGCTCGATTAAAAAGTTCAAGCCTGAGGCTTTGCAGGACGATACTACAGGGTATCTCGGTAATCGATACGGCAAGCTAATTGTTTATTTTAGAGAGGTTGAAAAGAGCTCGAAAAATGTAGGTATTACTCGTCAACAATATCGACCGTCCTTAGAGGGGGTCAGCTTCGCCGGAATAGGGGGTCAGCTTCACCGGAATTTACACTAAAGTTTAATTCAGGACTTATCTTTAGATCTACTCACAGAGCATCAAGGATTTTGGCCTCTGAAGCAGCCAGGTCGATGGTGTTCGCCATTTTAAGATTAGCTTTTATAAAATATCAACTTTATGTAACCCTAAAAAAAACATTTAACCAGAAATTTGCGTAACCGATGGGTTGCGCATATATTTGCAACCAATTAGTTTCGCAAATAAAAAATATAGATACATGCGTAAATTAAAACTTCAAGTACAGATGACCATGGATGGTTTTATTAGCGGACCAAATGGCGAAATGGACTGGATGTGTTTTCCCTGGACAGGAGACATTATCAATTATGTAAGAGAAATTACTGAACCGGTTGACACCATAATTTTAGGCAGAAAGCTTGCAGAAGGTTTTATCCCGCATTGGGAAAATGTAGTTCAAAAGCCGGATGATCCAGAATATGAAGGTGGTCTGAAATATACCTCAACACCCAAAATTGTGTTTTCTAAAACAATCGAAAAATCCATTTGGAACAATACAGAAATTGCAAATGGCGAATTGGTTGAAGAAATCATAGCCTTAAAAAACAAAGAAGGCAAAGATATTATAGCGTACGGTGGAGGCACTTTTGTTTCTTCATTGATAAAAAACAATTTAATAGACGAATTGCATTTGTTTATCAACCCAGCTGCGATTGGCAACGGAATGCCCATTTTTAAAGAACTGAATGCCATGCAAAAATTTATCACATTGGGTGTTAACCATTTTGATTGTGGCATCATTGTGATGACATTCAAACCAATCTAAGAGATTTGATATCTGTCTTGATCACTTCATGAAAATTTAGGAAAGTCGATTGATAGTGTTGCATATGGCACTAACTAAACTTAAATCGGTTAAAAAACAGTATAGATTGATTTATCTTATGACTGTATTATTGCAAGGTTGAACATTTTAATTGATCCCATACAAGTTTAATAAAAAAGAAAAAGAAGAGAACATAAAATCAACATGGATACCACTTTAAAAGAAATACTTTGGCGCCAATTCGGAGCAAGTATTGATATGATGAAAAACGCTATTGCCTTTTGCCCCTTACATTTTTGGGACACCGATAAGCAGTTTTGGTATATTGCCTACCACTCCGTTTTTTTCTTAGATTATTATTTAACAATGAATCCGGTAGGTTTTGCACCCCCATCCCCATTTTCACTTTCTGAATTTGAAGACAGAATGCCCGAAAGAACTTATACTAAAGATGAAGTAATGAACTATCTGCAATTTTGCAGAAACAAGTGTCACGACTTTATAAGCAGCATGACAGACGAAATAGCGAAAAGCAATTGGACAAATGAATCCAAAACAATGAGTTATAACGTAATTGAAATTTTGCTTTATAATATGCGACACGTGCAGCATCATTCGGCACAACTTAATTTGTTATTGCGACATGGAATAAATGACGCCCCTGATTGGATATACGAGGCGGAAGATAAATTGTGATTTCGAAAAGAAGGGATCTCTGCATTTTTTTTATTTCTAAATTGGCTCCCTGCCATCATTTGCTTTATAAATTAAATTGGCTTCATGTTGCAGTGCGGAATGCATATCTATTCACTCGCTTTGGCAAGTATCGGAGTAGCCATCCCAATAACCATTTCTTCTTAGGTCTCTCATTTAGCCCCATCTATCTTACTTTGGATTCCCTGACTTACATTGGATTTTCTGAATTTCGCATTTTCAATTCTTAAGACTACCGCATTGGGCCATTTATTATTGGTATAGAACCTTTGACCATTGACTGCGCTTACCACCAAACCAATAGCTGTAGGTGACACATAAGTGCGTGCATCAAAATCTTTTTTGTACTCGACTAACTCAGCTTTATACCCCAGCGTAGTAACTGTAGTTTTTGCATTGCCCTCAATGTGAGTCAGCACAAATGCTTTGCGATCACCGTATTTCCAATCATCGGGGCTACTTCGGGTCACGTAGGCGTAAATGTATTTTTCATCGTTTGACTGGGTATACCATATATTATCTTCCCGGATCACGGGCAGTGGTTTGACCTGATAGATGGATTCGCTGTTGGCAAAATTCCAGAGCGCGACTTCCTGCAGGATGGCTTCTTGTTCTATTTGAATTTCGCCATTAGGTTTTGGGCCTACATTCATCAAAAAATTTCCGCCTTTGGAGCGTATCTCGATCAACATATCGATGACTTGCGTCCCTGTTTTATGTGGATCATTGGTGGGTTTGTATCCCCAGTCGGTTCCCATGGTATAACAAGCCTCCCAGGGACGGGGCAAGGGTTCATTGGGTGTGTTTTGCTCAGGCGTTTTCATCAGATCGCGGGTGATGACCACCTCAGGCTGCAATGACCAGGCATATTCCCGCAAACCATCTCCGGGACCATCAATGAACAGAATATCTATTTTGCCATAGTTGCTAAATAATTCTTTGAGTTGCTTTTTATCATATTCCATCAACCCCGGATTGTTGGCAGGGAAATGTTGAGGTAATTGTAATCTGCCTATTGGGATCTGATTGGCATGAAAATAATTGAAGTCTTCGGGTGAAAAATAAAATCCAATAGCAATGCCTTCTTTCCTAAAAGCATCCACGATTTCTTTGGTGATGTCCCTGGAGAAAGGAGTGTTCATGACATTAAAAGGAGTGGTCTCTGTCTTAAACATACAGAATCCTGAATGATGCTTGGTAGTGAATACTACGTATTTCATGCCCGCTAACCTGGCCAGCTTGGCCCAATGGGTAGGATTGAATTGCTCCGGGTTAAAATAACCTGGCAACTCGGTCAGGTATTTTTCTACATATTCATCCGAGGCTCCTGATAAAGAATGGCTGATCACTGCTCCCAGGGTTACATCCACATTCCAGTGGATAAACATACCAAAGCCAAGATCCTGGTACCACTGTACGCGATCCGGTCTATTAGTCGTCTGCACCGCCTGAGCATGGACTATAAATGTACTTGCAATTAATAAAGCCATAAGGCAAGGTCTTTTGAATTTCATTTCTGATAGATTTTAATTGAAATAAATATAAGCACGTTGGTCAATAAATTTCATCGACCTTTTTTAGTTCAGGATCCATTCCTACTGCCGGTGGCTTCATATCTCCAATTGAAGCAGTAGGAGTCTAAATAACATTAACAATCAGTATCTTGTAAAAATAATTTTGGAGCACCTGGCCTCCGCCTTTTAGTTACTTAAGATGAAAATACCTAAAAATTTAATTCATTGCCAGCTTTATATCGATGCCTCTGGATTACTTGAATTTTAGAGCTTGAGCTTTCATGCCCTTATACTGGCTACTTCCGTTAGTGATAATAATTAGTCACCCTGCCTCGACTATAACTCCCAAGGTGACCTGAAGGCCAATTGTGGATAGTAATTCAGATTAAGTGATCTCTTAAACCATGTTTTGGTCATTTTGACCTCTATCCTGAGACTTTTGGAATATTTTATTGTATATCTATCTTGATTCTTTCAGGCCAAAAAAAAATTCCTTAAGGTTTATTTAACTCATTTTGTTTAACCTTTTTGCAAAAAGATTAAACAAAATATACCATCCTGCGTTCTTAAAGGCATTATTAATCAAAAAACATTAGCAAAATGAAACGTTCTTATTTATTATTTATCATGCTAGCATTAGCTGTACCGTTGACCTTGTCTTCCTGTGCAAAAGATGATGCAGTTGAAGGTCAAAAGAATATTGTTGAATTGGCCCAGGGAAACAGTGATTTAAGCTCATTAGTAGCTGCTGTGAAGCGCGCTGGTTTAGTAGATGCTTTAAGTGATGCCACCAAACAATTCACAGTGTTTGCACCCACGAATGCAGCATTTACTACCTTTTTAAACGCAAATGGTTTCGCCAATCTTGAAGCAGTACCTGTCAGTGTTTTACAAAACTTATTATTAAATCATGTTTTAGGCGCTGAAGTCAAGGCTGCTGCCGTGACTACAGGTTACGTAAACACTTTGGCAACTTATGGAACCTCTACCAGCCATGTAGACATGTTTATCAACACTACCGGCGGAGTCCAAATCAATGGCCTATCCAAAGTGGTCGCAGCGGATGTCGATGCTTCTAATGGTGTAGTTCATGTGGTGGATGCTGTGATACCTGTCCCTTCAGTACCTACATTTGCTGTAGCCAACCCGGATTTCAGTATTTTGGTACAAGCACTAACTCGCAGCGATTTAGCTGCTAACTATGCCTCTGTATTGAGCGGCCCCGGTCCATTTACTGTTTTCGCCCCAACGAACGCTGCATTTGCGGCTTTGTTGAGCGAATTAGGTGTTGCAGCGCTCAAAGATATCCCTGCAGCTACTCTGGAGGCCGTGTTAACTTACCACGTTGCTTCTGGAAATGTATTAGCAGGTTCATTAACGGAAGGACAACAGGTGACTACATTACAAAAAGGCAATTTCACCATCAGGTTAGCAGGTGGCGCAAAAATCACCGATGCCAATAATCGTGTGATCAATATCATCGCTACGGACATCCAAGGTGGTAATGGTGTAGTGCATGCGATCGACAAAGTATTGCTTCCCTAATAATTTTGATTCGACTTTAGAGTCATTATGAGAAGCCGCTTTAAGCATATGCATAGAGCGGCTTCATTTTTTTTAGTCGCATGACTGGTCACTTATAGGCTCTGCGGCAACTTTTGGACTAAACCATGGATACAGGCACAATTTTCCTTTTCGTACAAATTCGATTAAATTAACGGCCTTTTTAAGAAAAACCAACCATGATAAGTCAGACATTTCACAAAAATAGAATACAATCCATAGATATATTAAGAGGGCTGGTAATGGTCATAATGGCCCTTGATCATGTAAGGGATTTTTTCTTTAAAGCGGACATCTCGGATGGCGGTGGCTCTCTGGCTACCAGCCCTACTGATCTGGATACTACTACCCCTGCATTGTTTTTTACAAGGTGGATAACCCACTTCTGCGCTCCGATTTTTTTATTGTTGGCTGGCACTTCTGCTTATTTGATTACTCAAAAAAACCTTTAAAAGAAGTAAGTTTATTTTTACTTAAACGGGGGATTTGGCTGGTATTTGTCGAAATAATCATCATTACCTTTGGATGGACTTTCAATCCTTTATTTAATGTACTTATTCTCCAGGTGATCTGGGCTATAGGGATCAGCATGATTTTATTGAGTTTTATCATTTATCTTCCTTTCAGAATAATATTCCTCATTGGAGTGCTGATCGTCATAGGTCATAATCTGTTGGATTACTCCATCATTAAAACAGCGCTACAAGGGGGATTCCTGTCAGATCTTATCTATTTCGCCAATTTTTCTGCCTATGAACTTGGCACCAACCATATGTTGATGATAGTGTATGCTTTTTTGCCCTGGACCGGAGTCATGATACTAGGCTATTGTTTAGGAAAAATATTTGAAAACCATGTAGATGCAGAAAAAAGAAAAAAATATTTATGGAGAGGAGGGGTGTCTTTATTATTACTCTTCATAATAGTTCGCACTTTAAACGGATACGGAGATCCCATGCCCTGGGGGTCACATCACCGGGGTGGATTTTTTACATTCCTTTCCTTCATCAATGTAAATAAATATCCGCCCTCCCTGGACTTTTTGAGTTTAACCCTCGGAATCGGTATGTTATTGCTTTTGATGTTTGAAAACTTACAAAATAAATTGACCACAGTATTTAATATATATGGCCGTGTACCCTTTTTTTATTATGTATTACATTTTTACATCATCCATCTGATCGCCGTGATAATATTTTTTATCAATGGGTTTGCATCAAGTCAGATCGTCACCCCTGGTAGTCCATTTTTTTTCCGCCCTCCTGAATTGGGGTATGGTCTGATTGGGGTGTATGTCATATGGATAATAGTCGTGCTTATATTGTATCCCATGTGCAAAAAATATGATATATACAAAACCAGTCATATCAAACTAAAGTGGTGGCTACGATATTTTTGACATCCAAAACACCCTTTATAGAAGGTGTAGTTCTAGATTAGTATAGTGTCTTTATAAACTCATTTAATAAAGCAAATTATATCGTTTTTTAAGTAGCAATTTTACATGTAATATTTTGATTGTCAATTTATTAATCAAGCCGAACTAGTTTATTCCTTGATGTAATTCCTGCAGTAGGCCAAGTAATCTTCAGACATGAATGGTACATTATCTTCATTTTTTTGTTCCTATGATACCAGCCTGGATGCCTATTTTTGCGACGATTTTTTAAAATAATACCTTTAAAAGAAAAAAAGTATGAATAAAGTTAAAGTTGCAATCAATGGATTTGGCCGTATCGGCCGATTAGTATACCGCCAAATATTTGATATGGAAGGTATCGATGTAGTAGCAGTCAATGACCTCACCAGCCCGGCTGCCTTAGCCCATTTGCTTAAATATGATACCGCTCAAGGAAGATTTCATGCCAATGTCACAGCAGGGGACGGCATGATCACTTGCAACAATGATACATTTAAAGTTTATGCACAAAGGGACCCAGCACAAATCCCATGGAAAGAGCACGAAGTGGATGTAGTATTAGAATGTACCGGTTTTTTTACCGACAAGGATAAAGCTTCTGCTCACCTGGCAGCTGGAGCACGCAAAGTTGTAATCTCCGCACCTGCCACCGGAGATCTGAAAACCATCGTATTTAATGTCAATCATGAAATATTGGACGGATCTGAGACCGTGATTTCTTGCGCATCCTGTACGACCAATTGCCTGGCACCGATGGCCAAAGTACTGGACGATACCTTTGGCATTGTCAACGGAATGATGACAACGGTACATGCTTATACCAATGATCAGAATACACAGGACTCACCGCATCCTAAAGGGGACATGCGAAGAGCCCGTGCTGCAGCACAAAATATTGTACCAAACAGCACAGGAGCCGCCAAAGCTATCGGACTCGTACTGCCTAATCTAAAAGGCAAACTGGATGGCAGCGCTCAGCGTGTACCTGTCCTCACCGGATCACTCACTGAAGTCACTGCTATCCTCAGCAAAAAAACTACTGTTGAAGAAGTGAATGCTGCTATGAAAGCGGCGGCCAATGAAAGTTTTGGTTATACGGAGGATCCTATCGTAAGCTCTGATGTCATCGGGATAACCTTTGGTTCCTTATTTGATGCTACTCAGACCAGAGTACAGAGCGTAGGTGACACCCAGTTGGTTCGTACTGTATCCTGGTATGACAATGAAATGAGTTATGTAAGTCAGCTGGTGCGCACCCTCAAGCACTTCGCTGAAATGATCTGATAAATGATTAAGTCCTGGGGTGTTGTCAGCAACACCCCATTTTTTTATCCCTTTTTTAATATTTTTCCTATTTACTTATCATGTCCACCTTCACAACATTTGATTTTAGTGGCAAAAAAGTGCTCGTAAGAGTAGACTTCAATGTGCCATTAGACAAAGCATATCATATCACGGATGATACCCGTATGCGTGCTGCCTTAAAAACCATCAACTATATTTTAGATGGTGGAGGAGCCGTCATACTTTTCTCCCATTTGGGCAGACCGGAAGCTAAACTCAAGGCAGATGGCAGCATCGACAAAGAAAAATTTACCCTGCGACACCTCGCGCCTCATCTCGCTGAACTGTTGAAGCGACCGGTCCAGTTCTGTGATGATCTGAGAGGAGATAAACTAAAGTCTACAGCAGAAAAACTTCAACCGGGAGAAGTCCTGCTAATGGAAAATACCCGATTTGAACCGGGAGAAGAAAAATGTGATCCTGAGCTCTCCAAAGAATGGGCTGCGCTCGCAAATATGTATATCAACGACGCCTTTGGTACGGCGCATCGCGCGCATGCGAGCAATGTGGGTGTGTCTAATTGTTTTACAGCCGACAAAAAATCATTTGGATTTTTGATGGATGCCGAATTAAGCAATGCCCGGAAACTCATGCGTGATCCTCAACGGCCATTTACCGCCATTATAGGGGGCGCTAAAGTATCTGACAAAATATTATTGATCGAAACCTTTCTGGACATCGCTGATCAGATCCTCATCGGAGGAGGCATGGCTTATACTTTCATCAAAGCCCTCGGCGGCCAGATTGGAAACTCCCTGGTCGAACTGGACAAGGTCGATCTGGCCAAATCCTTGTTGGAAAAAGCCCAAGCGAAAGGTAAATTGCTTTTGTTGCCTGTGGACTCTATTATCGCAGATGCATTTGCAGACTCCGCTCAAAATCAGATATGCAATAGCAATGAGATCCCTGATGGCTGGATGGGCCTTGATATCGGACCGATAGCCAGAGAGCAATACAAAGCGGTGTTGGTGAAATCAAAAACCATCCTATGGAATGGCCCAATGGGTGTCTTTGAAATGCCCTCCTTTGCCAAAGGGACGCTGGCAGTGGCCAATGCCGTAGCCGAATCCACCAAAGAAGGTGCCTATTCTCTCATCGGCGGAGGGGATTCTGTCGCTGCTATCAATCAAGCCGGATTGGACGATGAGGTGAGTTATGTTTCTACAGGTGGTGGTGCAATGTTGGAGTTGTTAGAAGGTAAGGATTTGCCGGGGGTGAAGGCGATTGAGGGATAAAGCTCAAAAGCAAAGGTCTTTCTATTTTGACCTGATAAAGATTTTCCTTCTTATGCCATCTGTAAAATGACTCAGGATTGCTAATGTATAACAGGCATTTTTATAGATTTTGTTAGATCAGTCCATTGACTACGGGCACCCTGGCACTCGTTTTCTTCCCCATTATCCATCACTCACTACCCACTAATTCCGTAATTTGTTCTCTTCAATTATCTAAAATGTCTAGAAAACAAATTGGCCATTCTGAATCCTCCATGATCAACCGCAGAAATTTTCACAAAGTGATCGGCACCGGCCTACTGGGGGCGACCCTCACGAATCCGGTATCAGCTCTGACTAAGCCCAAAAAGTTAAAGCCGAAAAGCAATCCTCTGCTTCATGTGGGCGGAGATTATCATGTGGTGATGTCAGACGATAGTTTGTCTTATGCGATGCGGCAAAAAGCCTGGACCAATCCCCGCAATTTCCAATATCATCAAAGGCACGGTGTCAGGCATCTGACCAATAGCATGGAAGGTGCCTGGAACCTGGACGAAATGAAACAGTGGAGAGAAGATTGTGATCGTGCGGGTATGACCTGGGAAGCAATCAGAATGGACTCGGGATATATCTATGCAATTCCGGGAGCCGATCAGGCAAGAAAATTGCAGGAAGTAATTGAAAATGTAAAAAAAGCCTCGGCTGTCGGTGTAAAAGTGATCACCATGCATTGGACCTTAATCCCCATCCGGCGCAATGGTCACACTCCGGGAAGAGGTGGTTCGAGCTATCATTCTTTTAAGCTTGAACCCAACTGGCAAGATCTGCCTGTAGAAAAATATGGTAAAATAAACTACGACCAATATTGGGAACGCATCCATTATTTTCTAACCAATATCATACCGGTATGTACTCAGTACGATGTGCGCATGGCGGTGCACCCTTATGATCCACCCGGGCTGCCACGAGGTTACCAGGGAGTAGACAATTGGGACGCAGCACCAGCTACCGTATTTGATTCGTTGAAAAAATATGAAGCGATCGTGGACAGCCCGTACAATGGATTTCAGCTCTGCCTGGGTACGATCATGGAAGGTCTGCGAGACCCTAAAACTGAATTGCCTCCCATCGTAAAATATTTTGCAGAAAAGGGCAAAATCTATCAAATACATATGCGCAATGTGCGGGGAGGTCTGCATGATTTTCAGGAAGTATATATCGACGAAGGAGAAGTCGATTTTATTGATGTGATCCGCATTTTACGAGACAGCGGATATGCCTGGTCGATCTGTCCTGATCATGTACCTACACATCCCGATGACCCCAGGGGCTACCAGGCATTTGCCCAGGCATTTGGATATATCCGGGGCATGATCGACTCAGCCAATAAAGAAATAATCCAGTGATCTGTATTAAGCTGATTATATTTATGAAAAACATGCGGTCTGTTGCAAATCAAATAATTTATTAATGAAGGCAACATTCATAGTCCTCTTTGCCTTTTCGTTTTTCCTCGAACCTCTCTATGCCCAAATCAAACCTGATACGGTCAGAATAATACTCAAAACCATACCTGGAATGCAATACGATCAGGTCAGATTTTCGGTAAAGCCTGGTAGCCATATCAGGTTAGTACTGCTCAATACTGATGAAATGGAACACAACCTGGTCCTGGGTCAGAAAGACAGCCGACAAAAAATCGTAGATGCCGGGCTGGCATTGGGCAAAGATGGTCCGTCTGTAGGGTATATCCCCAAGATAACAGAAGTCCTCAATTATATACCCTTGTTGAAATCTGGTGAGTCAGATTCGATCTTATTCCGGGCACCGCGGGTGACAGGGGTCTATCCATACGTATGTACTTTCCCAGGTCATGGGGGTATCATGTATGGTGGCATGCATGTCACCAATGGCATCATGCCGGAGCTCTCTGCCGACCTCAGTGTGCCGCAACATCGAAGAGTAACCGCTGAAGGGAAGTCTCTTGATCGGCCCTCCGGTCACCCCTACCCGCTGACTCCCCCTTATCTATATCGGGTACTCATGCCGGAAGCAGGGCCGGCGGCCATTGCCGTATGCCTGCCAAAAAAATTAAATTATTGTTGGGACGCCGGATCCTGTCGATTGCGATATATCTGGTCCGGAGCATTTCTGGACCTGACCGATTACTGGACGATCAAAGGCGAACTGAATGCAAAAATATTAAGCAATATCATTTATAAAGACAGCACATCCTATCCGTTTCTAGTTGGTAATCAAAAACCACAAGTAAAATTCAAAGGATACCGGCTGATCAATGCATATCCCGAATTCCATTATCAATGGGAAGGGATGGATGTATATGAATTGATTCAAACTGCAAGTGAAAAAAGTCTGAGCCGGCATTTCCGCATCACCGGTATCGATCAAACTTTAAAGTTTTCCCATTCACCCGGAGATGGAATCAAATATCTATCCAACAAGGGCTCCTGGTCCGGCAATCAACTTACATTAAGTCCCGGCGATGCTATTGATTTTACCATCACGATGTCAAAACAGATTCAATGACCTGCCGTTACTTCGTAATATTAGTATTCAGCTGGATTTCTGCTTGTAAATCTGATATAAAAACTACTGTACCCGAGGCAGCTTATATAGTAGAAGACATCAGGCTGC
This sequence comes from Saprospiraceae bacterium, assembly GCA_016709995.1. Taxonomy (NCBI): domain Bacteria; kingdom Pseudomonadati; phylum Bacteroidota; class Saprospiria; order Saprospirales; family Saprospiraceae; species Saprospiraceae bacterium. The sequence continues at coordinate 376,102 of JADJLQ010000001.1, read as the reverse complement.
CTGAGGGATTGACTGGTGAGACAGGAGCTATTGAGTTTTTGCCGGATGGTCGTTTGGTAGCTTGCTTTCTAAGAGGCGAGGTGATGATCTATGACCCAATTAAAAAATCATGGAAGTTATTTGCTTCAGGTCTCCATGAACCATTAGGTTTATTGATCGTCAGTGATCACGAAATGCTGGTGATGCAAAGGCCGGAGCTCACTCGACTGGTAGATACTGACCGGGACGGCGCTGCAGATTTATTCGAAACTGTCACAGACCAATTTGGCATGACCGGAAATTATCACGAGTGGAATTATGGTCCTGTCAAAGACAAAGCCGGCAATCTATACATCGGTTTGAATACAGCTTCGGAATATGGCAAAATCCAGGAAGAAGTAAGGGGTACTTTAGATACGACTCTGGTTCCGGGCCGACCATTGCAAAAATTTTCAGCAGTGCCCTATCGTGGTTGGATTATGCAGATCACACCCGATGGTCAGATCCATCCTTTTGCCAGTGGACTGAGGTCACCCAATGGCCTGGTCTTTGATGATCAAAACAGGTTATTCGTCAATGACAATCAAGGTGATTGGGTAGGTACGAGTGTCATGTATCATGTAGAAGAAGATCATTTTTATGGGCATCCGGCCAGTCTCCTCTGGAAGGATGGATGGAATCAGGGGGATCCATCTAAGCTCCCAATTGCTTCATTGGATTCAATGCGTACCAAAGGAATCGTCTTGTATCCTCATGGCATCATGGCGTCCTCACCTTCTCAGCCTGTAATAGACCGGACAAATGGGAAGTTTGGACCATATACCGGACAATTTTTTGTAGGGGAAATGAACCAGGAACGCATCCTGAGAGTCATGCTGGAAGAAGTAGGCGGTCAGCTACAAGGAGCCTGTATGCCATTTTTGGATAAACAAGGATTATTAAAAGGCAATAATAGACTGGCTTTTGCACCGGACGGCAGCTTGTGGGTAGGTCATACTCAGCACGGATTCGTTGGTGATCTGGGTATCCAGCGCCTCGTTTTTACCGGCATGCAACCCATGGATATATATCAAATACATTTATTAAAAGATGGCTTTGAAATAAATTTTACGCAGCCAATTGCTGATACAATATCTGTCGATTCCACTTTGTTTCATTGCAGACATTATTATTATGAATATCATTTGAAGTATGGTTCCGATCAGTTTGATGTACAGGAAATACCCGTGACAAGCATAGAAGCCTCTACAGACCGCAGGTCAGTAACTTTAAGATTGCCTAAGATTAAACCTGGATACATCTACGAATGGACTCTGGGAGATTTGGTCTCCAAAAGTGGAATGAAATTGGATAATAAATTGATTTGTTATACTGTGAATGTGTTGAAGGAATAATGAGGTTAGTCGCAGTATTTCAAAAAGATGATTTATTAAAATACCACCTTCAGCTCCATCCTCTCCCCTGCTACATTTTCAAGGACCAGGATATCTTCCATTAAAGGATGCATGACCTGAGTAGGGATAATATACTTTGGTTGAAAATCAGTGATCCGTTTCAATACATCATAGATCGGTGAAGGCCCGGATTCATTGATGATCCCTTTGGGACCAATAATTTCAAAAAAAGTGATTTGATCTGCCCCGGCAAGGTATTTCAAACTCATCGTGGTCCAGTCAGCCATCATCGGGGTGTGCTGACGGGGATCAATAGTCAAGGCTGGATAATCCCGGGATCTCAAAGTGACCGGCGAAATATGCATCGGTAAATCGGTAAATGATCTTAAAGTTTTCAGAGGGTATTGTTGTGCTTCCAGGTTTTCCTTTAAAGTGAGATCATCCGATAAATGTGCTAAAGGCGTGACTCCATAGCTGATAAAATCCAGCCTGGAGTCAATAGTCCTGGTTCTGTTTATTGCTACGAAGTGGCCATTTGTACCAGAACCTATTCGAATTGATGGAAAATCACTTTTCAATCGCGGAATCAAATAATCCAGCAATCCTTGTGTGGGAGTGGAAGCATGTTTTTGCAATATGGTCATTGAACCTAGCCTGGATGAAAAACTATCTCGCAGCAGGTTATACTCCGGGACATAGTCACCAAACAAAACGACTAATTCGATACCTACATCCAACACTTCAGCTTCGGCACAAGCTTTTCTAAAAGTATTCAACCATCCTTCTGCAAAATCTATTTCTACCCGATAATGATCAAATTTGATTTGTTTCAGCATTTCAACATGGGCATCCGTGAGGGGTCTATCATTTCTGGCGTATCCAATCCTGGGGAATGGAACAAGAATTTCTTTTTTATCTTCATCAGGCAACTTAGCCGAACGCACAACGACATCCTGCCAAAATGATAAAGTTACTTTTTGTTCCACTTCGTCCCCTGATTTGACAAGTACTGGAAATGGGATCGATACCGGAGTAGAATAAGTTTTAAAACTGTTGTCTGACCAATTACGCTGATCCTCTGACTCAAAAACATCACCTTCAAACTCCAGGGAAGCCCCTACTCCTCCACGGGTTTTCCATGCAAATTGTACGATATTTTCAAAGGCTATATTGGGCTCGATCAAGGTTGGAAATATAGCCGCTACTTCGTCACCATCAGGCTGGGTGACAATCACTGCCTGGCCAAGGGAGTTATGGATAGGATGCAGCACACAAATGCCTATCCTGTTTCTTAAAAAATCTGTTTTCGCTTTACCCTTAAAATGAAAAGATAGTACATCATCAGCTGTTCCTAGTATCTCAATGTCTGCTTCATAATCGATATCCCCCAGAACATATTGCGCGTGATATTGAATTGAAAATGAACTTTCATTTTGAATAATTGTCTCCTTGGATATCTGCATCGGCAATGTAAACCAATGATCATTGCGAAGTGCGGTATAGACCATGCGGATGATTTCTTCTTCACCGTGTTTGATGTATCGAAGGTGACCATCGAGGTATAAAAGGTTAAGATTGGTTGTGGTTAAGATCATAGACTATCGAAATACTTTATCCAAACCTGGGAAAGGTTGAGTTTGCAAAAAAATTATCTTCCCAAAGCTAATGATAAGTATTGGGTTGTCAGGCTATACTTCCCATGATATATTTGAACTAACTAAGTGCAATATTTTTATGTACGCACCTGTACAAAAAGAATAGATGATGCAGCGGGTTTTGTCACACCTAAGTTATCAGGTCTACTGTCCTAACAATGTGCTAAAGTGATATTTCATAAAACTCAATTGGCAAGCCATCAGGGTCGGCAATGAAACAAAATCGTTTGCTGGTGATCTCATCTACCCTGATCGGCTCAGCAGGTATATGATGTATTGAAAGGTGTTCGAGTACTTTTTCAAGATTTGTTACTGCAAAAGCCAGGTGTCGCAACCCTGTAGATTCAGGCCTCGACAGTCTTTTTGGAGAATCAGGAAAAGAAAAAAGCTCGATGACATACTGTCCGTTCAAAGCAAGATCTAGTTTAAAGGATGCCCTGTCTGCACGATAGGTTTCTTTGATGACTTGCAAGCCTAATACATCAAGGTAAAACTTCTTGGACACCTCATAATCTGAACAGATAATGGCTATATGATGAATATTTTGAATCATTTAATGGATTATAAAACGAATTTATTGGCTAGGATGATTCACCTTACTTCTGCCGTCAGCATCAGCCATTCTAACCAGCTTCGGTGAAAATTTCTCTACGATCTGTACCAGGTTCCTTTGAGCAGCCATACCTGATCAATATTTTTGTAGGCCATAGGTGATTTATCGAGGCCACCACCGATGAGGTCGACACCGCGGTCTTTGAGGATATTGTCCATAGCATCCCTGGTAAATGTGCTGATCGCTTTGGTTCTGGACTTGAACACTGACGATTCTGTCAGCATTGAGTATACCGACGCTTCGTTCAGTAAGTACCCGGGGCGGGACTTGAACCCGCACGGCCATTACTGGCCACCCCGATTGCAATCGGGGCGTGTCTACCAATTTTCAATTATCAATTTCTCAAGATAAGTTCGGCTTTTATAGGATTTAATTCGCCTTTCTTCATTTATTGCCTCCATTTCTGATGGGAAAGATTTCATTTTTTTCAGAACATAAGGCTTGCAATTACGCGTAGCCTTTACATATCCTTGATTGTGTCGTTCTTGTAATCTTTTTTCCGGATCAGAAGAATAACCTATATAGTACCTATTGCACTTTTCTGAAAATAGAATATAAACAAAGTGTTGCAACCCTTCAGTCATAACTTAATGCCCGGACGAGGACTTGAATACTGACGCTTCGGTCAAAATAAATCGTATTTGTCATTTCTGGCCACCATATATCCGGGGTGAGACTAGAACACTGACGCTTCGGTCAGCATTTGTACCCGGGGCGGGACTTGAACCCGCACGGCCATTACTGGCCACAGGATTTTAAGTCCTGCGTGTCTACCAATTTCACCACCTGGGCCACATATCAAAAAAAAACCCTTTCTTCATAAGGGTTTGATAATCAGAGCGGAAAACGAGACTCGAACTCGCGACCCCAACCTTGGCAAGGTTGTGCTCTACCAACTGAGCTACTTCCGCTTATAAAGTGGTGCAAATATAAAACTATTTTCAAATTACTTCCAAAACCCCGAGAAAAACTTAATTACTTCTCATGTAAAATAACGCCTTTGGCCATAAATTTCAACTCTTCCTTAGGCATTGTGATGGCAGCGATCTCCTCAGCACTGGCTCCTTTGTCCTGAGCATAATGCCTTAATTCATCCACTGGAGTAGTCTCTCTGTAAACTATTCCATCCATGGTCACTTTTTTACCAGCACAATCCTTAGGCATAAAAAACCGTAATCTTTAAATTGTACAAAGATGGGCTCTCCCTGGCCATTGTCAGCTACCACATTCATCCAACAGCCCTTCGCCTGACATACTTCGGTGACTTTGCCTACTAACTTCATAGGCATACTGTCTGCATCTGCCATCAGCGCCACGGCATTGGATAGATCTATGCTTCCTGATTCATCAATGTTTTCACCAAAAGATTTAATAACAGCAGAGTTATTGTTGCGCAAGGTTTCATTGGTAGGCAGATTCTTACAAAGAGATAGAATTAACATCCCACCAACGAGTAAAATAATTTTGTTCATTGCTTTTTTTCTGCAAAGTTAAATATTTTGAAAAACAATTATGTGAAACAATATGCATCTCCCCTATGCTATTACTTGTAGATAGACTATCCTATGACCATATATAAATCTTTTTTCGCCATTCTCCTGTATTGCTTTTCTTACACTATGAGCCTGGCCCAGTGCATTCAAGGACAATGCACCAATGGAACAGGCACTTTTGTATATCCATCCGGAGCCAAATACAGTGGCCAGTTCGTGGCTTCCCAGATCCAGGGACTGGGTACCCTCTGGATGAATAATGGCAACACCTACTCCGGTCAGTGGGTCAAAAACTATAGGGAAGGTCAGGGCAAAATGATTTTTAAAAACGGAGATACGTACACAGGCTCCTTCAAACGCTCGAGGCTGGAAGGCAAAGGCAAAATGATATTTGCAGAAGGCGGATATTATGAGGGAGAATGGAAAAATGATATGCCCAACGGAAAGGGCATCTACTCTTATGCAAATGGAGAAAAATATGAAGGCTTGTTGTATGCGGGTGTAAGACAGGGCTTTGGCAGGTATTATTATACAGATCACTCCATCTACGATGGCCAATGGACCAACAATCTGCGCGAAGGGAGTGGAACACTTATACATGAAAATGGAGAAAAAATCACAGCTCAGTGGTACCAGGACCAGCCTTTAAGCAGCGAAGGTCCAGCTTTGGCCAATCAAAATACAGCACTTTCTTCTGATGCCTCCACACCAAATTCAGACCATAACGGGGAGCTTAAAAACTGTAATGAAAATGTGTGCCACAATGAAACCGGTGTATACACCTACAGGGATGGATCCAGATATGTGGGCACCTTTGATCATGGAGATCCTCGCGGCCAGGGCATATTATACTATGCCAATGGTGATCGGTATGAAGGTGAGTGGGATGATGTAGCCCCTCAGGGTAGAGGGGTTATGTACTTCACCAGTGGTAAAGTATTTGCTGCTATGTGGGAGAAAGGCAAGCCGGTAAAAATATTGGAAAACCGCCCTTTAATCCCTCAACGAAATGACATCAGACCTCAAACAAATGACGAAATCAAAATTTGGACCGTGGTGGTTGGCGTAGCCAGGTATGAACACATGCCTGCACTTCGATACTCCGATGATGATGCTTATAGGATTTATGCTTTTCTCAAAAGCCCGGAAGGCGGGGCTCTGAAGGATGATCAAATAAAGATCTTAGTCGACGAAGATGCCACCCGGGACAAAATAATCAGCGCCCTTCAGGAGCAGTTTGGGCGCGCAGATGAAAACGATGTAGTCATCCTCTATTACTCCGGGCATGGGGTCAACAATGCACTCATTCCTATTGATTTCGACGGTTTTAACAATAAACTTTACCACGACGAAATCACCCAGATCATGGAAAAGTCAAGGGCCAAACACAAGCTCTGTCTCATCGACGCTTGTTATGCAGGGGGTATGTCAGAGGCACAGGCTGCAAAAGCTGATTTTACTGTGTCTATGAATAACTATTATTCCACTTTCAACCGAGAACAAGGCGGCACAGCCTTTATTTTATCTTGCCGAAACAGGGAGGTTTCGCTCGAGGACAGCGGTCTGAGACAAGGTATATTCAGCCATTACCTCATTAAAGGACTCAAAGGTGCAGCCGATAAGAACAGCAATAAAATCGTCACTGTTCAGGAACTCTTCAATTTTATTTCCAGCCAGGTTCAATCCTATACCGATCATGTACAAAACCCCCAAATAGAAGGTCAGTATAATCCCAATATGCCTGTTGCATGGATAAGGGATTAACTGAATGATCATTAAGTATTATAATTTTATTTAATATTTAACAATAAGGTAATATCAGTTTTATACGGACTTAACATAACCACCAGAACTTAGAGGTGTATTTTAAACAGTTCAGGCTAATGATGAAAAAACGCAAAATTGATGTGGTAGTCCTTAGTGATATTCACCTTGGTACGTACGGCAGTCATGCCAACGAATTGCTTAATTATCTTGGAAGTATAGAACCTAATATGATTGTCCTTAATGGCGATATCATAGATATTTGGAATCTCCGCCTAAAATACTTTCCTACTGCCCATACTGAGGTCTTGCGAAAACTTCTAAAAATGGCTGGTCAGGGAATCAAGATCTATTACATCCCGGGCAATCATGATGAAGCTATGAGAAAATATCACAATCTAAAGTTGGGCAATATTAAAATTCTCGAGAAATTAATCATAAACCTGGATGGTAAAAAGCACTGGATGTTTCATGGTGATGTATTTGATGCTACCACCAAAGGCAGTGCTAAAATCATCGCCAAGCTCGGCGGCAAAGGGTACGATTTATTAATTTGGATCAATCGATGGATCAATAAATTGCTGCTCCTATTTGGTAAAGAACAGATGAGTTTTTCTAAAAAAGTAAAATCCGGTGTCAAAAAAGCTGTTTCCTGGATCAATAATTTTGAAGATACAGCCATCGAATTGGCCTTAAAAAATCAATATGATTATGTGATATGTGGTCATATACATCAACCTCAGATCAGAACCATATCTAAAGAAAATCGCACCACAACATATCTCAACAGCGGAGATTGGGTAGAAAACCTGACTGCTTTGGAGTATTTTGATAAACAATGGTCTATCTATCATTATAACAAAGCAGAATTTCCGGCAGGCCTCAAGCAAATTCAAAAAGAAATCAAGTCAGAAACTAAAATGGAACCCTCTATGATTGCTGCCATGATCGTTTCAAAATTGCAAATCCATTAATTTTTGGCTAAGATGAAAATATTATATGCGGTTCAGGCTACCGGCAATGGCCATATCAGCCGGGCTGTCCAGCTTACTCCACATCTTCAAAAACTAGGCCAGGTAGATATCTTCCTAAGTGGTCAAAACTGTACTTTGCCGGTAAATCTTCCAATAAAGTACACGAGTAAGGGCCTATCGCTATTTTATGGTCATCATGGTGGGCTCAGCCTAACAGACATCGTCAAAAAGAACAGTTGGACCACGGTGATCAAGCAAGCAAAAGCACTACCTACAGAGCAATACGATCTTGTAATCAATGATTTTGAGCCCATTGCAGCATTAAGTTGTAAGATAAAAAAGAAAGCGTCAATTCAGATAAGCCATCAAGCTAGCTTCCGAAGCCAGCTTTCTCCCAGACCCAAAGTCCGCAATCCCTTAGGAGAGTGGATATTAAAAGAATATGCCACTTCGACCCATTATATCGGTCTGCATTTCCAATCCTATGACGATTTTATATTACCCCCAATCATCAAACAGAACATTCTCTCCTCAACGCCTCAGGATCAAGGACATATCACCATCTACCTGAGTGGCTACGACAGGAAGTTTTTCCAACACCATCTGACTCAAATAAAAGGTCTGAAGTTTCATTGTTTTCTTCCACATATCACAGAGATCTCGGTGCATCAGAACATCACATTTTATCCAATTCAGGATGAATTATTCACCCAAAGCATGATCGGTAGTCATGGCGTGATCACCGGTGGAGGATTTGAGACTCCTGCAGAAGCGATTTTTTTAAAGAAAAAATTGATGTGTATTCCCATTAAAAATCACTACGAACAATATTGTAACGCAGCCGCGCTGATGGCGCTGGGTGTAGCCGTAAGGTTTACCCATCAACTCAAAGACTTCGCCAGTCATATAGATTTTTGGCTAAATCAAAAAACATTAGAGTTAGACTTGCCCGTACACGATATTGATGCAACACTCCAGAAAATAATGGTTTTGGCCAAAAATGATCCTAATTAGTGGTGTTATTGAGTATGCATGATAGACGATATTCTTAGTTTATATGAGCCGTGGTCAGCCTCATTTTGACAGCTTAGTCTGGCTCAGAAGTGCTATCAGGTGCTTTTAATATCCGATTTGTTCTCAAAAACCTCATTTCTTCTTCTATTTTAAAATTTCGATAAGGAATGAATTTGTAAATTTGCGCCCACAACATCAACTCTATGAAGTATTCAAAACGAATAAGTTATACTTTACTTTTTTTTATAGTCTTTAGCTTTTTTGCTTTTAGCCAGGATCTCTCAAAAACACTATTTACGATTAATAATAGTCCGGTCAGTGTGGACGAGTTTCTGTACATCTATGGCAAAAACAACGGAAAGGATGCAGATTACTCCAAAAAATCCCTGGATGAATACCTTGATCTTTACCAAAAGTTTAAATTGAAAGTAGCCAAGGCAAAGGCTTTGAAACTTGACACTCTTCAGGATCTTAGGGAAGAACTTCATATGTATCAGCAGCAGGTATCTAATTCGTACATTATGGACAAAGAGGTTACCGATCAGCTCATAAAAGAGATTTATGAGCGGCAGAAACACGACATTTCTGTAAAACATGTATTCTTTCAATTGGCTCCCAATGCTTCACCTGCAGATACCCTTTCCGCCTATACACGTGCTATGAAAGCTTACGAAGAATTGGCCAAAGGAGTGCCCTTTGGAAAAGTAGTCATGGACAATTCTGACGATCGATCAAATCTCAATTATAGTGGTGACCTGGGATATGTATCAGCTATGTTGCCGGAAGGATTTTACAACATTGAAAACACGATTTATGCTTTGAAAATCGGGGAGTTTTCTAAACCAGTCAGATCCAGTGCAGGCTACCATATCCTTAGGGTCGATGATATCAGACCTGCGCGCAAGGAAATAGAAATAGCTCAAATTCTTATCAAAAATCCTGCTGATCCTGGAAGTAAAGACAAAGCTATGCAGGTTTACCAACAATTGAAAAACGGAGGCGATTTCAAGCAGTTGGTCGGCACCTACTCCGAAGATGCCAACAGCAAAGCCAGGGATGGTTACATAGGCTTTATTGGGATCAATCAATTTGACAAAACATTTGAAGACGAAGTCTTTTCACTTAAGATAGATGGCGATATTTCAAAACCTATCGAAACGCGACTTGGATGGCATATCATCAAAAGAATAAGCCAGAAAGAAGAAGAACCATACGCTATAGCAAAAGAAAAAATCAAAGTTTTACTCGAGTCTGACAGCAGATACCAATATGCCAGAAGCAGAGTAATAGATCGTATCAAAAGCAATAATCATTTTCAGGTCAACGATCAAAACCTCAAGAACTTTACAGATGCATTGCCGACAGATGTAGCCTCATTTAGCTGGGAGGTATCCCCTGAATTGCCAGACTTAGAATTATTCAGATTAGGCAATTCCTCCTACACCTCTAAACCTTTTGCCCAATATCTTAAAAGCAATACGCAGGAGAGACTTCAATATCCCAACGGCACACCTGGGAGTGTCATTGTCCCGGCGATATTCAAATCTTATATCAACGACAAGGTCATTGAATTTGAGCAAGGCAATTTGTCAAAAAGTTACCCTGAATTCAGAAATCTGATGCGTGAGTATGAAGAAGGAATTTTATTATTTGAGATTACGAGGCAGTCAGTATGGGATAGAGCTTCAAGTGATTCGGTTGGTCTAAAGGCCTTTTACAATAAAAACAAAAGTGCTTATATGTGGAATGAGCGGGCCATGGTCAATGAGTACACCGTCAAATCCACTGACGAGGCATTGGTAAAGACCATTTATGCATATTCAGGCAAAAAATCCCAGGAAAAATTGTTTAAAAAATTTAATAAAAAACAAACTTTAGTGACATTTGAAAAAGATTATCTCGAGAAAGAATCAGAGGAGATGAAATCACTTTCCTGGACAGCCAACTTCCTGACACCATTCAATATCGATAAAGAAAAAGGCATTACTACCTGGAAAAAAGTGGAGAAGATACTCCCCCCAAGTCAAAAAACACTCGAAGAAGCACGAGGTTATGTCATAGCAGACTATCAGGATTATCTGGAGAAAGAATGGGTCGCACAATTACAAAAAGAATATAAAGTAGTAGTCAATCAGGAAGTATTCGACAGTTTGATTAAAAAATAAACTGAACTTTGAGCTACCTAAACTCACTTTTACTTTTCATGATCCTGATCCAAGGTTGTAATTTGCTTGATAATAAGAATAAACCAGTGGACAAACTCATCGCGACTGTTTATGACAAAAAATTACACCTCAGTGATATGGCAGGAATGTTTCCTCTAAACGCCAATCACGATGACAGCCTGCAATTGATAGGCTCTTTTGCTACAAGGTGGACTAAGGAGCAAGTTTTTTTAACGGAAGCAGAAAAACATATTCCCCAGGATTTGGAAATTGAAGAATTGCTCAAAAAATACAGTGAATCACTTATCAGCCTTAATTTTCAAAAATTGTTGACCGAGCAAAACCTGGATTCTTTAGTCTCTGAAGAAGAATTAAGGGATTTTTATGAAAAAACAAAGACCAGTATCAACTTGAGACTTCGATCATACGTTGTTACTTTGTAAAAATCCCGGATGATATCAAGGAACTGCGTAATGTCAGAGAATGGTGGGACGGAATAAATGATGATGCCAATCGTAAAAAACTAGCCCGTATGAGCGAGAAATACGACGGTATCTTTCACCTGGAAGATAGTGTCTGGCATAATCTTGAGGATATTGAAAGTCTTTTTCCCGCGAACCGAATCAGTACAAGAAACTGGACTACTGGGGAAAGCCTTAGTTTTAGTGATAAACAGTATACCTATTTTTTTCAGGTATTAGAATTAGTCTCGAAACAAGATGCAGCACCGATGTCTTATGTGGCACCCAAAGCGAGGCGCATTATCCTCAACCAAAGAAAAAACAAACTTGTCGAAGATTTTAAAACCAAATTATACGAAACCGAACTCAGAAAAAACAATGTCACTTTTCAATATAAATAATATGGCCGCACTCAAGTCTTTCCTTCTATCGGGCATCATCCTTTTATTTGCCTGGACAAATGCTGTCAGCCAAAGACAAATCATAGATAAAGTGATCTGTGAAGTGGGTAATGAAGTAATCTTACTCTCGGACCTGGCTGAACAGATCAAACTTATAGAATCTCGCCAGGGACCTGTGAGACCCGAAGAAAAGTGTTTTATGCTTGAGAATATGATGGTTTCAAAATTATTGGTTCACCAGGCCTTTGTGGATAGTGTAGTTGTCACAGATGAAGAAGTAAACAGTCAATTAGAAGCCAGGATAGAACGCATTCTTGAATCTATGGGCAATGATGTCACCCAGTTTGAAGCCTACTACGGTAAATCTATCAACGAAGTAAGAGAAGAATTTCGTACTGACCTGGAAAATCAACTCATCGCTGAAAAAATGCGTACTAAACTAATGGAAGATATCCTCATAACGCCTACAGAAGTCAAAGAATTTTACAATAAAATCCCAAGTGATAGTTTGCCTTACCTGAGCAGTGAGGTAGAAGTATCTGAGATCGTGGTAAAACCTGTGGCAAATGATTCATCCAAAGCCCGATCCAGGGCTAAAATGGAAAAGATACTAGTAAGACTGCAAGCAGGTGAGCAATTCACTGATTTGGCTTCTACGTTCTCTGATGACCCGGGTTCTGCTAGAAATGGCGGAGATCTTGGTTGGGCCAAACGAGGCACCTTCGTACCAGAATTTGAGGCTGCAGCATACAATCTCGAGCCATCACAGATTTCTCCAATCCTTGAGACTGAATTTGGCTTTCATATCATTCAGCTACTCGAATTGCGAGGAAATACCATTCATGCAAGGCATATACTGATCAAACCTGAGATCGAACAACAAGACCTTGACTTGGCCAAAAACAAATTGATCAGAGTCAAAAACATGATTGAGAAAGATTCCATCACTTTATCCCAGGCAGTAAAACAATTTGGAGATAAAAAAGAGCAGAGTTATAACAATGACGGAAGAATCACCAATCCCAAGACAGGCGATACCTTCTTTGAAATTAAAGACCTGGAGCCCGAAGTTTATTTTACCCTCGATACGGTCAAGGTGAAAGGTATATCCAATCCAGTAGAATTAATCACTCCTACTGGTGAAAAATATTATAAAATCTTATATCTCAATACCAGGACCGATCCTCATCAAGCTAATTTAAAACAGGACTATTCAAAATTCCAGGCATTAGCCAAAGAAGGCAAAAAGAACGAAGTGCTCACCACCTGGCTCGAGAGCCATATCCAGGATACTTACGTAAGAGTTGATCCTCTGTTTTTATCCTGCCCTAATGTTTCACAGTGGATAAAAAAAGATAAATAAGGGTTAGATTTTTATAATCATAATTGAAGAGCTGAGAGTCGTAATCCTATTTTCGTTTTCCTCTAGGTCACAGTCCAGGTCTGGTATTCTTTATATTTTAGCTGCATGATACCTCTGGCAGAACGAATGCGACCACAAAACCTGGATGATTTTGCAGGACAAGCACATCTGATGGCCCAGGGGGCAGTCCTTAGAAAGCTGATAGAATCTGGTAATACACCCTCTATGATTTTATGGGGACCGCCCGGATCCGGCAAAACCACTTTAGGTAGATTGATTGCCGCTCTTCAAAAACGATCTTTCTTCCAATTGAGTGCGATAGAGTCCGGAGTCAAGGATGTCCGCGAAGTGATAGACAAAGCACAAAGACAACATTTTTTTGACCAGGCCAATCCAATCTTGTTTATTGATGAAATACATCGATTTTCGAAATCCCAGCAGGATTCACTACTGCATGCAGTAGAAAAAGGCACTTTTTCACTGATTGGAGCTACTACAGAAAACCCCTCATTCGAAGTGATCTCGGCCCTATTGTCCAGATGCCAGGTCTTTGTGTTCAAGGCTCTGGACGACGAAGACCTGGTAAGGATGGCACTCAAAGCAACCACCCAGGATGAACTTCTCAAAGACCGAAAATGGGTCTTCACCGAAACCGATAGCCTCGTACTATTATCAGGAGGGGATGGTAGGAAGTTATATAATATCCTGGAGATCCTCTACTTGTCCGGAGAAGAAATCATTAATGTCACCAATGAGAGCGTGTCAGCTGCTGTGCAACAAAACATAGGCCGGTACGACAAGGGAGGAGACCAACACTATGATATAATCTCAGCTATGATCAAATCGATCCGTGGCAGTGATCCACATGCAGCAGTATATTGGCTGGCAAGGATGTTGCATGGTGGTGAAGATATTGAATTTATAGCCCGCAGATTGATTGTATCCGCCTCAGAAGATATCGGCCTAGCCAATCCAAATGCATTGCTCATCGCTACAGCCTGTTTTCAAGCGATACACATGATCGGTATGCCTGAAGCCAGAATCATCCTGTCTGAGACGGCCATCTATCTGGCTACCTCTGCCAAAAGCAATTCAGCCTACCTGGCTATCGATGCGGCTTTGGATGCGGTTAAAAATGAATCTTCTCAGCCGGTACCACTGCACCTGCGCAATGCTCCTACCAAGTTGATGAAATCCCTGGATTATGGCAAAGATTATAAATATGCACATGGCTATGATGATCATTTCGTACCTCAGGAATACTTTCCGGAGGCGATCGCGGGTACCCCTTTCTATATTCCACAGGAAAACGCATCAGAACAAAAAATCAAAGAGAGATTGATACAATGGTGGAAAGACAAATATTTATAGTCTCAACAGCTAATTGGTTTAAAATGGAAATTTGAAGATTTTGTTAATTACTTGCTTCCCAAGCTGCTTTCTCCAAACTCGTGCAGCCATAAAAAATTAAAAAGATTATGAGAATTACCATTCATGTTCCTCTTAGGGGATGTAGAGAGCAATTAAATATATACTATATTGATATATAACTAATTATATATTACAATTATCCTTCAATCTATTAGGTATCTAAGATAAGTTATAGCTATGCTATTTACTCAATAAAGGTCAAAAATTTAATTCACTCTCAAAACTAAATACCCTATACCAATCTAAAAAAATCATGACGAATATTATATAAACTTTGTCCAGATTATTGGAATATTATACCACTCATTTTTAATCTGCCATATAATAAAACGCAATTTGTTAATGAGTTCTTAATTTATAATTTTCGATTACCTTAGACATAGTTTTTTAACGTTAACTATTAAAAAACATAAGTGAGGATTACAGTTTCATTGTTGTTCGTTATAATTATCCTGGTGCAATATTTTACCAAGACCTGGATCATTCTATCGTTCAAGATGAATCAGGATTACATCGCCAAAGTTCTGTGTATTAATAAGAATAAACCCCAATTGCATTGCGATGGAAAATGCATTTTAATGCTTAAGATCAGAGCTAATGAAGAGAATCAACAAAAAAAAATGCCTCAAGTCCTGAAAATTCAAAATGAAATATCTTACTGTCTGCAAATATTGAATCCTCACCAAGTAATAAATCTTGTGGCTGAAATGAATCAAAACTTGATAGATGGCCACCAAAATTTATACAAAACTTCATTTGAAAAAAGTATTTTCAGGCCACCTCAATCGGGACCGTTAAATAAATTTAGTTAGATGCTTTTACTTTGAAGTATTCGCATATAAATACAACGCCTGATGGTATAAATTATCTGGCTTAATTCTCACATACTCGATATAAAGTATTATTTACAGTTAATGTTCAACTACAAAGTTTAGTTTAATATCTGGAAAATGGGTACATACAGATAATAAATTACTAATAGTTTGCCATATTCTGTTCTTGTTCAATATTAACAATTTTTCAGGTTAATATTTTATCATTGAATTTATTCTAATATTTATAAAAATCCTCTTTATGAAATACTTAATTATCATCTCACTTATAACCAGTATATGGTCATGTTCAAAAGATGCTACTGAGGAGACTAAGACAGGGACATTTATGTTTCATTTGCATACCTATATTGATAATGAAGAAGTAGACCTTTATAATATTAATTATCATACGCTAGAGGGACGAACGATTTCACTAAACATGGCTCAATTATATATCACGGATGTACAATTGGTCGGACTGGATGGATCAGTGTTTTCATTCTCCGGGAAAAAAATCATAAAAGTACTTGAAAAAGCTACTTATGAAATAGGTCAGGTCCCTGTCAAAAGATATAAATCACTTCGATTTAAAGTTGGTCTTGATGGACTGACCGATAAGCTTATACCGTCGACTTCATCAGATTCCTCCATCTTAAACAGGCCTGAAATGTGGTTTAGTAATTCAGCTCAACCGGATGGATATATCTATATGAATGTGCAGGGAAAGATTGATACATCTGCTACGCTGAATAAACCACCTGTGCCGTTTGCCTATAAAATCGGTACGAATAAAAATTATATTCAAATTACAATGCCTGAAAAAGAGCTAGTGGCAGAAGAAGGTCAAATTCTTTTTGGACATATTATTATCGATTATAACAAATTGTTTAACGGTGTCGATTTAAGGCAGGTTGATAACCTCTCTATTACTACACCTTCTTCAAATAGTTCAGCTCTTGCCTCTAAAATTGTAAATAATATTCATTCAATGTTTATTTACGAATAGTGAGATTGATCATCACTCTGATTGGCATAGTTTTTTATGGGTCTTCCTGTTTATATAAAAGTGAAGATCCTGTCTGTAATAATACGCCGGTTGAGGTTGGATTTCAACGGGACATTCTTCCCATATTTGCCCAACATTGTACTGCAATTGAATGTCATTCTGGCTCCTCTCCCGCGGGTAATCTTAAGTTGGAGCCCTCCGTTGCATATGCACAATTATCCAGAGTGGGTAAAGGCTATTTAGACACAATTAATGCCAAGTCCAGTGTACTGTATGCTTCAATGAACTCCAGATCAGATCCAATGCCACCGGATGGCAGATTGGATGTATGCACTGTAGAATTAGTCCTCGAGTGGATAACTCAAAAGGCTAAGGATAACTGAAACGAATTATTTTAAATTTTATATTACTCTCAACTAGTTAAATTATGAAATCAAACAAAATCAAATTTATTCCTCATATAGCTTTAATAGTATTTTTTACACTAACTGGCTTTTCGGCATTTGCACATTTTGGATCAAAGGGTCCATATGGTGGTTCCGTCAGTTGTGGGTTAGCATATGATTCATTAGTTTATATCGGTACATTTAATGGAGGTGTTTACCGAAGTACAAATTCAAGTTTGGTAGCCTGGACTCCCATTCCGGTGGGTTTAAAAAGCGGTAAAATATCGGCTTTGGCTCATTCCGGTTCGTATTTGTTTGCCGCCACACTTGACAGCGGTATATATATATTCAATGGGTTTGTTGGGACAGATCGTTATTGGAATAAAATCAATTCAGGTTTGAGCAATTTGAAGATAAAGTCCCTTATTGCCCTGGATTCCATTACATTACTCGCAGGCACCGATGGAGGAGGACTTTTTAAAACAATCAATAAAGGTAGTAACTGGATTCCAATCAATCATGCGGATTTGAATAATCAAACGGTGACCTCTTTGATCAAAGCTGGAAATAGAATTCTATTGTCCACACTTAAGGGAGGGGTTTTTGTTTCAACTGACCAGGGAATTAATTGGAGCTCTTTCAATGACCTGAATACAGCGGGGATTGATAGTACCCAATCCTTATCATACAACGCCAGCACTGACGAACTTGCAGTGATAAATAAAAATGGCATTTATATTTCATCCGCTGTAAGTACGACGAATAATCCTGTCTATATATTATCAAACTCGGGTCTGCCTTCGATACTAAATGTAAGATCCATTTCAAATAATGGAAATTCATGGTATATAGCTACAGATAATGGCGTGTTTAATACGATTGCAAGTTTGATTAGATGGGAAAGTGTCAATTCAGGATTACCAACTAATCAATCAACCGTAATCATACCATTTAGATCCAACCTTGTAGCTGGTACTCTTAAAGATGGTGTATTTAAATCAGCCGATAATATGATATCGTGGAAAGAAATGAATACAAATTTTAATAATCGTGAAACCTATGCTATGGAAACTAGCGGCATTACGGTGGTCGTAGTTGCAACTGATAACGGTGTTTATGCAAGCCGGGACCTGGCGTCCAGCTATCAGAGAGCCAATGTTGGATTGACGGATAGTTTAAATGTGACTTATTTAAAATTTGTAGGAACTACTTTATTTGCCGGGACTAAAAAAGAAGGTGTCTTTTCGAGTGCAGATACAGGCAGGACATGGACTCCCTACAATACAGGTCTTCCAAGCCTCAATATTAAAAAACTGTTTGCCTCAACTACAAGTACTACTTTATATGCACTGACCTCCAGTGACAGTTTATTTGTGAATGCAGGCTCAGGATGGTCTAGTCTGCAATCCGGTCTACCATCCAGGACCACAATTACCTCTATGGCATTTTATGGTAATGCTATTTATTTAGGCACATTTGGGCAAGGTGTTTTTGTGACCACAAACCAAGAAAGCAATTGGGCTTCGACTAATCCTGGATTAGCTAATTTGAATGTCACTTCTTTAGTGGCTAGTGCTACCAAAATATTTGCAGGCACAGATGGATCAGGGGTATTTGTTTCAGATGTTTCGCCGATCAATTGGCAACAAACCGCACCAGTCTCCATTTCACATACTACCTTGATGGGATTGGATGGAAATAGAATTCAGGAAATGGGTTATTATGCTAACTATATTTTTGCAAGTTATAAAGGAGGATTATTGGCAACGGCAGATAATGGTAAAACATGGATAGCTGGTGGTAATCAATTCAACTTACCTAGTTATACCAATGTCCATGCAATCACATTTGTTACCACCCGGGTATTTGTAAGCACAGATAATAATGCAGTTTATTCCAATGCATTATCCGAACTACCTGTCGTATTGGGTATTCATGACATCGATCATAGTGTAAGCAATGCGATCGCCATAAGTCCAAATCCTAACCAGGGTAATTTTACGCTTCAATTGAATGGTTTAAAAACAGATATCAGAGGAGTAGCCATCTTTGATAATATAGGAAGATTAATGTCGGATTTTACTTATGCAAAAGGCGAGAAATCAATCAGCATCCACACCGCCCATCCACCAGGGATTTATTTTATTCAAATCCGGACCAAACAAGGGATTGGAATCAAGAAAATGGTTATTAATTAAAACAACTGAATAAATATTAAGGAAGAATGATTTTATCAGGTGGATAGTAGCAAGATTCCTCTTTTTTGTTATTCATCGATTTAAAGATTTCTGAAAATTTTTGTATAATAATCATATTTAATTTAGCCCTAATCCAAGCATTTGGCATAGATTGCCCAAAGGGTCTGATGATTCCTATTGTCGTATCAGATCACGACGATAAATATCGTGATACTGATAGAATCATCAGTCACTCGTAGGAGCCGACCCTTGGAAAAATGCCCGCCTGACAAACAGAAAGTCGGGCAGGCAGTTCAAACGCAATGCAATAGAAACACTTTTTAGATGCCTGCCCGACTTTTTATTATTAATTAAAGAGTCCGGCGGGCATTTTTCTCAAGTCGGGTCACTGACGCTTGCGGTAAGGATGCCGATAGGATAATAGGGAGTTCAACATTGATAAATTTATTTTCCCAATAGGAAAATAATTTCATCATGCTGACTGACGATTTTGTCAGCATCCCGACATTAATCCTCAGGATCCGAAGGAGGTAATCATTGCATTCAAATGCATAATTACGGTTAAGCAACGATTTATATTTATCTTCCGGTCGACCGTAAAGTTATTATATTACCTCTTCTGGCAACAGCACTTTTAGTAGTATATTGCTACGCTCATCATTTCCCACCACAATGACTCCCACAAGATGGGGATAGTATTAGTGACTTTAGTTTGACCTATCAGGACATAAAATTCAAAGGCATCTACAAAATTGATTGAAAGACATATATCTTTAAACTAGCGATCGAAGATTATGAAACAGTATAACCAATATCTTTTCGTGTTTATCATCACCATCCTGTTTATTTGTGCCTGTCACAATAAAATGAAACAAAAGCCTACAATATTCAACCAACACAAAAACATCGTAGTGGCACACCGCGGTGCATGGAAAAATCTTCAATTGCCGGAAAACTCTATCGCCTCTCTTCGCCAGGCTATTAAATTGAACTGTACTGGTTCAGAGTTTGATGTACACATGACTGCCGATGACAGCCTCGTCATCAACCACGATCCTCAACATCACAGTTTAGTCATTGAGGATCATACCTACCAGGATCTGGTGCAATATCCACTGTCTAACGGGGAGTCCTTACCTACTCTCCGACAATATCTGGAAGCCGGAAGGTCTGCCAATGCCGGCACCCAATTAGTCATCGAGCTCAAACCTACCGCAAAAGGAAAAGCCAGGGCTGAATATATAGTCAAAAAAACTTACGAACTGGTCAAAAAACTCCATATGGAACACAAAGTATCTTTTATCAGCTTTGACCTGGACATGCTTGTGGCCCTGGTCGCTTTAGACAAAAATGTAATCACTCAATACCTCAATGGAGATCTTGCTCCTGATCAAATCAAGGCACTTCATATTTCAGGATTAGACTACAATCATACTAAATTCAGACTACATCCTGACTGGATACTCCAGGCCAAAAAGCTTCAATTGATACTCAATGTATGGACTGTAAATAACCGGGAAGACCTTCAATATTTTAAAGATGCCGGCTTTAACTATATCACCACCAATGAGCCGGAACTACTGATGTCGATGATCCATCAGTGATCATACTTATTGAGGAACAGCCACCGCCATATATCCTTCTAATTTGATAGGCTGCGACTCTTTATTTTTATTATAGAGTATTGCCGCGAGGTTGAATTTTAATTTCCTTGTATTTTGTTTTTTGTCATTCGGTTCAAACGGCTTGTCTTCTGTGATCTCAAACACGGAGGCAGATCTTTGTTCTGCACTGGCTGAGCTCCAAACCACTCCTCTTTCGTCGATGTATATAAATTCGGCACTATTATACTGAGTCCAGGATTGTAACCTGGCTGTTTCAATACCAATATCGAACTCCGCTCTGCATTTCAATCTGCCTGCAGGGGACCACTCGACGCAGGCAGTTGCAACGTTGCCTGACGGATCAGTGACTTTCAGGCAATGCTTTGCATCATTTTTAGGTTCCAGGTCTATAGAAGACTGATCGGCTACTTTATTGTCCCAATTATATTTAAAAGGGCCTTTACCAGATACTATTGCTTTGAGTGACCAGGTTTTATCCGTCCCTTGTACAGGCAATAAGGACACTTTAAGCCCGGGAAATGTATCAATAAGATTCAAATCTATCGTCTGACATTGGTTGGATACACTACCCTCCTGGTTGGTGACCTCAAGGCATACGGTCGAAAGTTTGAAGGGGTTCAGTGCAAATGCTATGGACTCACTGTTAGAATAAGCTTTGTCATTCAGTGTCCAATTATATTTCAGATTTCCACCTGTAGTAGCTGGCTGAGTAGATTGGTTATTTGTTTTGACCATTATACTGTCATTCTGAACCTGGAAAAATGATTTCCGACCAACCAAAGAAATCGCACTGTTGGTACGTGCATTTTGCCGGAGCCTCATCAAGAGTGAATTGGGACAATCCGACTGGCAATTCTTATTTCTGAGTTGGCCTATCAGGGTGAGTATCTGTAGTCGATCATGATTAAAATCTGTATATAATATCTGATCATCCACACCTGCAGCCAGCTTTATTGCTCTCCCACCGAGGGTGCCTTTTACTTCAAATATAGGTTGCTCCCCGACGATCATAGGCAGCTCTATTTTGGTGCAGGTAGTGCAAAGCAGTATCGATACAATGAATAAATATTTTTTCATACACTTAATTTAAAATATAGGAAAATCTAAATCCGATATTCCAGGAGGCCAGACCCGGCTGGTGGATATTATTTTCCAATGGTTTGTATGCAGAACGTACGGTATGCTCTGCCTGGAGTCCTATACCGATCTGCCTCATTATTTTATAATCATAAGCTATGACGGTAGTTAGGCTGAAAGTATTCAAAAAGTCATTTTGTAACCAACCTGTATTGAGACTGGATACTTTAGCGCTTGCGAGATCTTTTACAGGTGGATTGTCAGTGAATTGGATTTGATCCACCTTGCCTCTGGCACCTATTAAATATTGTGGTTTTAATCCTGCGACTAACCGATGGCGGTCATTTTGAATGCCGAGATTAATTTGTCCGTGTAGCAATTGTAACCATTGGGGTTTGATTCCATAATTTTCAGATGTACCTCCAAAACTTTGAAACTGATATGCGGTAATCACCTGCGCATAGTGATTGTTATTAAAAGAAGAGCTGTATCCAAGGCCCACGCCATAAAATATTTTTTTAGAAATACCTTTTAACCGATACCAATCGATGCCCAACTGTCCGATCCCGGCACGACTGACACCATTTACTGCCTGCGATGCCATTGACATGCGTATCCCTGACTCTTTCCATGTATCCCTGGTTACTTTAATCGGTCCCTGGGTCAGACTACTACCATGAACCCCTCTGTCATAGGATAACATTTTGAACTTTACATCCAATTCTTGAACCTCAGCGACCGCCTGGCGATGCACTTGATTGACTATAATTTCATCATTGACTGTGTTCAAAAACTGGCCAACCAGGAGAGGATCCTTTTTTGAAAGATCGTTAGTAGGGGAAGGCTCCCTAGTGGCTTTAGAATAATCATCTGGATTAATAAGCACTACTGATTTACTATTTTTTCCTAAAGCCGACTTCGTCTGACCGGATGACTTTTGAGTTGAAGACACAAAGTGATCAGGTTGGCCTTTCCTGAGTTCAATTGCCTCCAAAGATGGTGGGATTGTGAGAGCAACACTACCTGATTCCCGTATTGGCTCCATATCTTTTTGTGCCATGGGTTCATTGTTTTCAATCAGCTGGGTGGGAGGTGCGACAGGAAGTGGGGCAGATTTTGATGACAGAGCTAATAGTCCATAGGCTATCATCCCACCTACGATAGTGCCGAAGAACAGGATCCACAACCATCGCCGTCTTTGATCCTTTTTTTCCTGAGCTGTGATCATGGATTCAGCCTGCAGCCAATGATCCATATTGAGAGAACTTACTGGTTGAAGTAGATGCTCCTTATAGACTTTGTCTATCCAAGGTTCATTTTTCATAAGTACTGATTTTTAATGTTGGTATTAATGTTGGCTTTTTGCGATCTATTGAGACAGACACAAGGTCTTGAAGTTGTTTCCTGGCTGTAAACAAATGCCATTTGGAGGCACTTTCAGTGATATTGATTAATTCACCGATATCCTTGTGACTATATCCATCTAGTACAAAAAGATTAAATACAGTAGAGGTCAATGGATTTAATCGATGGATATACCCTAATAGCTCTTCCACATTTAGATTGGATTCGGCTTCATTATAATCGACATGGATGCCATTCAAAGCGATATCTTTTTCATAATTGCCGGATTGATATTGTTCGTTCAGTTTTTTTTGCTTGCGGTACTCGTCTATCAAGGTTCGGATCATGATCTGTCTGATCCATCCTTTGAAAGGGAGGCCCGGATCAAACAAATGGATATTATTTAATATTTTAAGGAAAGCTATATTGACTGCCGAAGCTGCCTCATTTTCATCCTGACGGTACCGCAATGAAATACTCATAAGATAGGGATAGCAACATTCATATAACTTGAACTGTGATCTGCGATCATGTTCTTTACATCCATCCAATATGACTTTTTCTATGTCCATATATTAAATCCTAAAGGCCCGGGTACCAAAGTACTCAGGCCTTCTAACGAACGATGAGCCTTTTATCTTCCTATGACTAGTTTTTTTGTTTTCATGACACCTTGTTGCTCGAATACGATCTGATACACTCCCGGGGGTAAAAAAGACAAGTCCAAATCTCCCCGGCCTGCCCCTGCCTGGATACCAATATTTTCTTTATAGACCATTTTGCCATATAGATTCATTATAGAGATTGTACCATTATGATTTGTATCGGTGATGACCTCGTAGATTACTTTATCCGGTGAAGGATTGGGATATACACTTAAGGATATTTTTTCGGTTTGAAGTCGACCATTGGTATCCACTTTATTTTTATCTCCTCCAGGTGAGGTCAGTCCTGCCCCTGACTCGATTTCTATTTCTACGCAATCAGTCGATTGACATCCGGCACCATCGACGACGCTGATACAATATTTGCCAGTTTGGGTTACAGAGATGGTCGCATCATTGGAGCCGGTGGACCATTTATATTTCATCGGTGCCTGTCCGGTCACACGGGGTACGAGCTTGACTTCTTTGGCGCTCATGGGTTTGACTATAATTGATACTCCGCAAGCCAATGGCAGGTTATTCAATTCGATTTTGACACATTCCCTGAGTTTGCAATTGAGTCCATCGCTGACAGTCACACAATATTCACCGGATTTTTCTACGATGATTGAAGGAGTGGTTTGACCGGTGCTCCAGGAATACAACGTAGGGATAAAGGTTGGTTTGGCTGTTAATTTAATTTTTGCGAAATTTAGATCACCGGTATTCGGGGTTCTATCCTGCAGGATCGTCAATCCACAGACAGTCGAAACAGGCAACTCTACTTTCTGACAAATGTTGGCTTTGCAATTAATTCCGTCACTTACTATAGCGCAATATTCTCCTGATTTTCGAACTTCTATCGATTTAGATGTATCACCAGTGTTCCACTTAATGAATTTTAAATCAAAATCTGCTTTTATTGTCAATCTCATCCCCACTACAACGGAAGGACTGTCACGCACTATTCTTTCTGTCACGATGGCAGCCTTGCAGACTGATGGATTAAGATCTTTTACAATGAAACAAGCCTTGGATTCGCAACCATTAAGCCCTAAAATATTTACACAATATTCTCCAGGCTCTTTGATCTCCAACTTGGGGCCATCAGCTCCGGTATTCCACCTATAGGATTTGGCATCATCCCCTTTCAAAAAAGCGTACAATACATTGCCATCCCGTTCTATATATGCCTGGCATGCTGCAGGAACTCCCGGGACACATGCTTCGGATACACAGCCGGTTGCATCGACCACACGCACGCATATTTTGACTTTTGCAGTTGGATTAAATCGCAAGGTATCCCCTTTCTCCCCGGTAGACCAGGTAGTTTCAAATGGTGCGACACCACGTGACTGGACGATGGCCAGAGCCGCTGTGTCATTAATCCTTTTTACCAGGATGACTGTACCACAAGGTTTTGGTGGAGCATTTTCCAGGCAAGCTGCTGAAATACAACCATTCGCATCAATACTCCCTACACAAATTCGCAAATCCTTGAGCGGATTGAATTTAATAGAGTCACCATCTTGCCCTGTGCTCCAGAGATGTTTAAATGGGGGTGTTCCCTTAGTGATGACATGGGCGATAGCAAGTTCTTCGTTTACTTTTCGTACGACGATAGCAGAAGTACAAGGCGTGTCAGGTTTTTTGTCGCAGTATATAAGTTTGACTTGTATCAACGGGTTTTCTTTTGAAAAGCGAGATTCCTTGACAATTTTTTTTCCTTCACAGTTTTCAAATGAGATCAGGAGGACACCTTGATTTATACTATCGGGGATATTCACTTGCCATTTGAATTCTCCTCCGGGGTAGGTTTTAGTTTGCTCAGCTACTTTAAATGGTGCATTGTCTGGAGAGGTGATATGGATGATCTTATCACCAATACCTTTTCCACTACCATCCACCAATATACCATAGACGGTGACATTGTACTCAGTAGCTTGACCTTGAAGTGAGACAAATCCAAGAAGAAGAAGAAACAAAGATTTTAGATTCATAATTATTGCTTTTGACTAACCATACGTGGCTGTATTCTCTAAAGTTAGTGTATCAATAAAAATATTTTGTTAAAAAATTGAGAAAACCGTTTAGGTTTAAAATCAAAGATCAATGACATGCAACCTCTCTGAGCTTATATGTCAACGAAAAAAATCAGTATAATTGTACTTTAATTATGCTCATAGACCACCAAATAGAACACCTCGATATAATTCAACAAAGTGCACGAGACTTTGCAGCGCTTCATATCAAACCCTATGTCATGGAGTGGGATGAATCACAAGAGTTTCCTAAATCGCTGATGAAAGAGTTGGGCAAACACGGATTTCTGGGGTCCTGGTCCCTCAGAAATATCATGGAGCCGGCTTGAGTTACCAGGATTATATCACCATCATAGATGAAATAGCGAAAGTGGACCCTAGCATTGGACTTTCTGTAGCAGCTCATAATTCGCTTTGCACAGGTCATATTCTTGCTTTTGGCGATGAGGCCCAGAAATCAAAATATCTGCCTTTGCTGGCTACAGGCGAATGGATAGGTGCCTGGGGACTCACAGAAGCCAATACAGGCTCAGATGCCGGCAGAATGCAATGTGTCGCGCATCAAGAAGGCGATTATTATTATATCAATGGGACTAAAAATTGGATTACTCACGGCAAATCAGGCGATGTAGCCGTGGTAATTGCTCGTACCGGTGCTTTATTGGACAATAATGGTATGACTGCTTTTATTGTTGAAAGAGGTACACCGGGTTTTAACGCCGGCAAAAAAGAAAACAAACTCGGCATGCGAGCCTCCGAAACGGCGGAAATGGTTTTTGACCAATGTAAAGTGCACCATTCTCAGATCATTGGGCAAGTAGGCCAGGGCTTTAGACAAGCCCTTAAGGTATTGGATGGTGGTCGTATATCTATCGCGGCCCTCAGCCTGGGTATCGCTAAAGGCGCTTATGAGGCAGCTGTCGAGTATTCCAAACAAAGACATCAGTTTGGTCAGCCCATAGCCAGTTTTCAGGCTATCAGCTTTAAACTGGCCGACATGCAGACCAAAATCCAGACAGCGGAGCTCCTCACCCGAAAAGCCGCTTTTTTAAAATATAAAGGGAAGAAAATGACCAAAGAAGCCGCCATGGCCAAATATTATGCCTCCGAGATTTGTGTGCAAATAGCTACTGATGCGGTCCAGATTTTTGGGGGATATGGATACACCAAAGATTTTCCTGTGGAGAAGTTTTTTAGAGATTCTAAACTTTGTACTATCGGAGAAGGTACCAGCGAAATTCAAAAAATCGTCATCTCCAGGAATCTTTAAAATACCGATTTCACCCTTAATTTTTCCCGGCCTCAAGGATAATGTTAATTAAATTGGGGTATATCTTTTTACTCATCGACGGTAATCCGCTTTCTCCAACCCATTTTTTCTGAGTGATATCTTCTTCAGCTTGAAGCTCGACTTTATCTTCAGCACATTCCATCAGGTACCAGGCTGTTCTTTTAATTACCTTCTTGTCCTTTTCTATATAAGCATGGTAGGTATCTTGCATCCTTTTTAAAATAATGGTATCCAACCCAACCTCTTCCCTGACTTCGCGTACTGCAGCTCGCCTGAAATTTTCACCATCGTCCAATTTGCCCTTGGGAAGGTCCCACCAGCCTCTCCTGTATATAAAAAGGTGCTTGTGGTCCTTCTTCCTCCTGACCATACCTCCTGCTGCCAGGATCAAAGGATAGCGTTGCAACAAAGTATCCCAGGACTGCTTTATCTTTTTAGTCACAATGACTACCTGGTGATGTAAGGTGCCTGCCAAAAGCTGATCAAGGTAAGATTTGATCATATCAGAGCCAGGATCCTGGAGCAGGATGTAGACCGACACCTTCGAAAACTTAAAAGATTTAAACTCGTCAGGTTTCATCCAAACGATCCAAGCCTTATTAACCCATATTTTATATTTTTGTGCTTCAATATTCATGATGACCTCCGAAATAATCGCTCGCGAATTGTTGCAAATAAAAGCAATAAAACTAAGTCCACAAAAACCATTCACCTGGTCGTCAGGCCTGAAGTCTCCCATTTATTGTGATAATCGGACAGTTTTATCGTATCCAGTCATCAGGACGAGGGTCATCGAAGCTTTTGTAGAAAATGCCCGTAGGTTCTCCCCATTTGATGTCATAGCCGGGGTAGCGACGGCAGGTATCCCTCATGCGGCTTTAATCGCTGATCAATTGGAGCTGCCACTGATTTATGTTCGATCTGAGGCTAAAAAGCACGGCTTAGGCAATCAGATAGAAGGTCAATACGAAACTGGACAGCGAGTCCTGGTCATTGAGGATCTGCTTTCAACCGGTGGCAGCAGCCTTAAAGCAGTAGAAGCACTCAGAGCCACCGGACTTGAGGTCGCCGGAGTAATGGCTATCTTTTCTTACGGTTTTGACACCTGCGTTCAGGCTTTTAAAGCAGCTGATTGCAAATATTATACCCTGACTGATTATGCTACTTTGATCAAGTATGCCATCGAATCCAGGATGATCACCGATGAGGAATACCAAATTTTAAAAACCTGGAATCATGACCCTGCAGCATGGTCTGCAGCTCACGTGCAATAATTCACACTTTCAATCTTAATAATTAATCTAGTATAAACTATGTCAATCACATCAGAACAATTTTTAAAAAAATATATCGATAATCCTTCTCCCACAGGCTACGAAGCCAAAGGCCAACAAATATGGTTGGATTATATCAAGCCCTACGTGGACTCCTGGGATATCGACGATTATGGCACTGCCTATGCCATTATCAATCCGGGGCAGGAATACAAGGTGGTGATCGAAGCGCATGCTGATGAGATCTCCTGGTTTGTCAATTATATCACGGACAATGGGTTGATTCATGTCATACGCAATGGAGGCTCGGATCATCAGATCGCCCCGGGCAAACGGGTCAATATCCATACAGATACGGGTATCGTAAGAGGGATCTTTGGCTGGCCCGCCATTCATACTCGCTCCAATACCAGTGAGGATCCTAAGTCTACCATTGAAAATCTTTTTGTGGACCTGGGAGCCAAAGACAAGGAAGAAGTAGGTAAAATGGGTGTCCATGTGGGTTGTGTCATGACCTATGAAGATGACTTTTTTATCCTTAACGAAAACTACTATGTCGGACGGGCACTCGACAATAGATTAGGAGGCTATTGTATCGCCGAAGTGGCTAAACGGATCAAAGCCAATAATATCAAGCTGCCCTATTCCTTATACATCGTCAATGCGGTCCAGGAAGAAATCGGTCTCCGGGGTGCAGAGATGATCGCCCATCGCATCCAACCCAATGCCGCCATCATCATCGATGTGACTCACGATACCAGTACCCCACATATGAATAAGAAAAAAGATGGTGATATCAAGTGTGGTGACGGGCCCGCTGTGACACATGCTCCGGCAGTGCATCACAAATTATTGCGATTGGTCACTGATGTTGCCACTGAAAAATCCATCCCTTTTCAACGGCAAGCATCTTCCAGGTCAACCGGTACAGACACTGATGCCTTTGCTTATTCCTCACATGGGGTGCCTTCGGTACTGATCTCTATTCCCTTAAGGTATATGCATACTACGGTAGAGATGTCTCATAAAAAGGATGTGGAAAACGTAATCCAGCTAATATTGGAAAGTCTCCAGAAAATAGAGGTCAATCATAACTGGAAGTATTTTTAATTGTTTTGTACCAAAATGTACTATTTTTACTTCTTATGCATGAGGTACTGATAGATTTAAGACTGGTCTTTTATCGTTTTCATGATAAAGGTCTTGAGATTTTTTTAGTCAAAGAAGATGATCAATGGAAGATCCCATCTGGCCAGGGTTCTTCAACTACCAAGCGATTTTTTAATCGAGACGGTAAGCTTATTGAGTTGGAAGCCAATCAGGTAGATCAGATCAAAAACCTGGCGATAGAAGCGGATTGGCATGATATGCCTTCCATAAGAGGTTTGATCAAACATGATCTTAAGATGGTAGAAGGCAAAATCCAGGAGCTGGAGCATGGCACCTATGTAGCGGCCAAAGAAGCTTTCAAAAAAGTACTTCCTCACGAATATGCGGTGATCAAAGAGCTCAAAGACATTTTGTTTGACAGGAATCTTATTAAAAATATCTGATAGCGCAATTGATTTTCGGCCTCCTTTTTATTCGATTTAGCTCAGTTTTTCCAAAGAATAATTAATTTATTTTCAATGACTGCTATAGGCCATACTGATTTTCATTTTGCACCTGAACAAAAAGTATACAGAGGCAAAGTAAGGGAAGTCTATACCGTCGGCGAGCATCTGGTATCTATTGCCAGCGACCGTATCTCAGCTTTTGATCATATTCTACCCAGTCTGATCCCTTACAAAGGACAGGTGCTCAATCAGGTAGCTGCTTATTTTCTACAGGCTACGCAGGATATCGTACCCAACTGGTTGGAAGCAGTACCCCACCCTAATGTATCCATAGGCAAAAAATGCTCGCCGGTGAAACTCGAGTTTGTCGTGAGAGGATATTTGGCTGGTCATGCCTGGCGAGAATACAAAAGTGGAGCAAGATGGCTTTGTGGTGTCCCTATGGCCGAAGGGTTGCGCGAATCTGACCCTTTCCCTGCTCCCATCATCACTCCAAGTACAAAAGCAGAGGTAGGGCATGACGAAGACATCTCCAAAGAGGATGCTATCCGGTTGGAGCTTTGCTCTGCCGCAGAATGGGATATCATGGCCGGATATGCTCTTGCTTTATTTGCCCGAGGTTCGGAGATGGCCAGGCAGCAAGGCCTGATCCTGGTTGATACCAAATACGAGTTTGGCCGGTATGGTGATCAGATCTTATTGATTGACGAAGTACATACTCCTGACAGCTCCAGGTACTATTATCTGGATGGCTACGAACAACGCCAGGCATTGGGCCAACATCAAAAACAATTATCCAAAGAATTTGTCCGAGAATGGTTGATGGAGCATGGCTTTCAGGGGAAAGAAGGCCAGCTGATGCCCGCGATGCCGGATACATTTGTTGAGGATATCTCCAATCGATATATCGAACTGTATGAGAAAGTCACAGGCAGGACATTTATTCCCCAGGAGTCTGATCATCCGCTGAAGGATATGGAAGAGGCGGTGTCTGAATATTTGAAAAGTATCCAGTAGCGGCTAGATCACTCCACTTTCGGAAACCTGGACACTCCGTACACGCCCGCCTGCGGAAAAGCTTTATACAATCGATTCATCCAATCATCACCCGGATCGGATTTCTCTGTCAAATAATTTGGATCGGTTTCTTTCCAGAGTGGATGATTTCTAAACTTCGTATAGTCCATATGGCCTATGACATACCGGATAGGATATTTATAGTGCAAGTACTGGATCAATTTTACATTTGCAGTAAATTGCGCCTCCGTGAGTTTGTTTTGATCTCCGTCTCCTACATTTTCTATGCCTATGGCGCAATGATTGAGACCTATCACATGCCTGGCAAAAGCGGTTTCAGGGAGCAATCGGTAGATGGTGCCATTTCTGTCCACCAAAAACTGGATCCCTACATTGAGTTTGCTTGCATTTTGCAGATCCTCCCGTCCCTCGAGTACTGCCGGTTTAAAGGTGTTAAAACTGGCATTCAGCGTCGGTATAGCAGTCCAGTGTACAACAATCATAGAGGGGGTGATGAATGGAGCTCTCACATTGGTCAGCCCATGTCTTTCATGTATATATTCAAGCGACAATCTTTTTCTCAACGTATCCCACACGATGGGTTTATCGATGATTTTTAGATTTTTTATTGCAGCAGCCCTTGTATTTTTTTGAGTACAGCTTGCTATACTCCATATAATAATCAGGGACAGGGAGATTTTAAAAAATAAGCGAATCTGGTTCATGATGTCATAATTTTGGTTCAATATTTTAACGCTTTTTACTCGTTCAAAAGTACTTCATTTAGATTATTCTCTAGTCTTCGACCTGGAGGGTGCTCCACAAATGAGATTTGGTTCGATTACAGCACAGAATAGTTTTCATCTTATCAAAATTATTTTTTCGTAGTTTTGAAACCATAAAATCTATCTACCATGGGAATATTAGATCCGCTAAAGAAACTACTTTTTGGTGTAAAAGGAGTGACCAAACACCAGGCCGGACAAGCCATAGACTATACCAAAGAAAAGGGCGAAGAGCTTATGGACAAAACTGTAGAGATGATGAAAGATGCCGGTGATAAAATCGGCAAGACCGGCGCATTTGTACTGGATAAAGTGGATGACCTTTGGGAAAAAAAAGCTGATCCTTTTAGCGCTGAGCCTCCCAAAACAAAAAGCGAAATCCAGCATACCGCTGCAGATTATGTAGAGCCCATCAAGAAAAAAATGGAAGAAGTCGGTGATAAAGTAGCTGACTCTCTGTCTAAAGCCAAAGATCAAGCCAAAGAAATTGGCGGCAAGGTAGTCGAGGCTTCTGATGATTTTTGGAAAAAAGCTGAATCCTACTCTGAAAATGTGGTAGAAAAAGCCCGTGCGAAAGGATCAGATCTGTTTGAAAAAGCCAAAACTGTCGCCGAAGAGCAATCGAAAGCCCTCAATCAAAAGATCGATGAATTTATCGAAAAAGAAAAAGCCATTGAAGCTAAAGAACCTAAAGGTGATTTTGCCGAAACTCCCATCACCGAGAACAAAAACCTCACAGAACCTTTGATGAGTAAACACGAAGACTTTTTTGATAAAGCCAAAAAATTCCTCGACGATGCAGACCGAAGGTCCAGTCCTAAACCAGTACAAGTAGAAGCTAAAAAAGTAGTAACTCCTCCTGCACCAGAGGAAAAACCGCTCGATCCCAAAGATCAAAGGCAACTCAATGACCTATTGTCTAATGGCGGGCCTGATGTGGATGATCATATAGAAGATGTGGATATAGTAGAAGATGTTCCTACTAAAGACTGATGGATTACAGCGCTCTCGATAGGCAAAAAGATATCTACTTAAATGGAGTCGCTGGCAATAAACCAATCATTCCAACCGATTATTATTCCTTAGAAGCAGCAGCAAAAAAAATACTTTCTACCAAGGCTTATGCCTATTTGGCCGGAGGTGCCGGATTGGAATCCACTAGCCAGGCCAATCAATCTGCCTGGGAACAATTCATGATCACCCCGAGGGTGCTCCAAAGCGTCACACAACGGGATCTCAACATCACCTTCTTAAATCAAGCCTATACCGTGCCCTTTTTTTTGTGCCCAATCGGGGTGTTAGAACTGGCTCATCCTCAAGCTGATCTGGATGTCGCCAGGGCTTGTGCAACTACAGGTGTCCCGATGATGATCTCCAGCCAGGCCTCCCATCCAATGGAGGCCATAGTTAAAGAACTGCGGAGCACCCCCTGGTACTTTCAACTGTATGTGAGTAAATCTGATGCTTTGGTCAAAAGTTTTGTACAAAGAGCAGAGCAAGCCGGTGCACTTGGCATAGTAATCACACTTGATACCACCTTGCTGGGTTGGAGAAACCGAGATCTGAACCTAGGCTACCTACCTTTTCTGCAAGGCAAAGGAATAGCTCAGTATACCAGCGATCCGATCTTCAACCGGCTGGTAGATGAATACCAGGACGAAAAAACTGCTACCAAAATTAATATTCAAGTCATAGACCATATGTTGAAACTGGCACGCAAAATACCCGGTGATTTCAAAGCCAATTTAAAGGGCCGGGCACTCAAGTCAGTTCGTACCTTCACTCAGTTATATTCTCGACCAGATCTAAATTGGGATGTCCTCAACCAGATAAGATCATATACATCACTCCCACTCATACTCAAAGGGATCCAACACCCTGACGATGCCCTCAAGGCCCATTCATCCGGTATGGATGCCCTCTATGTCTCTAACCATGGCGGAAGGCAAGTCGATGGCGCTATAAGCTCATTGGAAGCATTGATAAATATCAAAAATGCTGTAGGTGACACTATCCCCATACTATTCGATAGTGGTGTAAGAAGTGGCGCTCATATCATGAAAGCCCTGGCTTGTGGAGCTTCGATGGTAGGCATAGGGAGACCATACACCTACGCACTTGCTTTGAAGGGAAGGCAAGGCGTTGAAACATTGATAAAAAACCTGGCAGCAGAACTCGAATTAAATATGGCCTTGTCTGGCGTCAATAAAGCAACCGACTTAGGCCCAGGATTATTTCAACACAGGTTCGGTAAGGTTTAGTGGCCTTGGAGACCCTTAATATTCCTTTGAAATAATAAAAAGACTAATATGCAAATTGAAAAATATTGGCTCCTCGCTCTGGTAATTGCTTGCTTTACATATGAGTCTGCTTGTAAAAAAGCATCTCCTCAAAAAAGCTCACCTCCAGTATTGGAATCTAGGGCTAAAATGCTCAAGAGGGCTGATTCAATGGAGTTGGCTACGAATTACACAGCTCCAAGTTTTGACACCATGGCTTATTACGCTTCTGGTTATGCGAAAATCATGTGCTCAGCTGTCTTTGTGTCAAAACTAGATCCTCTATTTGCGGCTTATAATGTGGGAGGATTTGTATCACCGTTTGAAAGCCGATCACTTATGGGAACACCTATCATTGATACCGTATTAAAAACCGTAACGATTACTTTGCCCAATGGCGAACGCAGAATGGCAAAGTATCTTGGTGATCATTGTCAGGGATGTGTAAGTCTACCAGTTGGAAGCAATATGGTGTTTTATAAACCTCAAAAAATCTTGCCCTTAATTCCGGATGGGGAAAACATAGATTGGCCCATGGGAGAAAAAATAACTGAATCTATTTCGCCAGGTATCAATCAACTCAAAATCAATCAAGCATTGGATGCTGCCTTTGAAGGAGCCGGAATGACTGCAGCATTCGTGGTCACCCATAAAGGAAAATTGATCGCAGAAAGATATGGTGAATCAATTAATAAAAATACACCGCTGGAAAGTTGGTCCATGGGGAAAAGTCTTACGGCGACCTTATTAGGAATATTAATTCATCAGGGATATTATGCCTTAGATCAAGCCGCTCCCATCCCGGAATGGCAAAGCCCGGGAGATGATAGAGCAAAAATTAAAATTGAAGATATCCTGCATATGTCGAGTGGACTGCGGTTCAGAGCTCCTCAGGATCCTGATTTTGATGCAAGTCTTGGATATCCCGATCATTTATATGTATACACCGGAGCCATCAATTCTTTTGAATGGGCAGCGACGAGACCTCAACAATGGCCTCCAAATAAAGTCGGCAGATATAGAAATTCTGATCCGGTATTGGCAAATTATTTAATCAGGCTTGCTGTAGAAAAAAAAGGAGAGGACTACCATAGTTTTCCCCAGCGCGCTTTATTTGATAAACTCGGAATTAGAACTATGGTCATGGAAGCTGACCCCTACGGAAACTTTTTAACACAAGGATACGAGCTTGCTTCGGCCAGGGATTGGGCGAGACTGGGCAACCTCTATTTACAAAAAGGGAATTGGAATGGTGAAAACATCCTGGATGAGGCTTTTATAAAATTCGTAAGCACTTTGGCGGAGCCATGGGTGCAAGACGGGCGACCTATTTATGGAGGTTTCTTTTGGATCAATGGTGATGAAAGTCGGCCCATACCTAAAGATTCCTACATGATGCTGGGTGCAGGTGGTCAATCTGTTACTATCATTCCATCCCATGACCTCGTTATAGTCCGGATGGGCCATTATAAAGGTGCCGAGGCAGGTACCAAATCTTTAAATAATGCTTATAAATTAATCCTAGAAGCGGTACCGGCAAAGAATGTGCAGTAGAATGACTTCATAGCATCATTCTACGACGATTTCATCAATAGACATATTGGCTGGTCTGCCTGCTCCCGGATGCCAACCGGGCGTATTGCCAAGTGACACTGCTTTGATTTTTATATACCTTGCCTTTCGTGTATCAAACTCCGAGATAAAATCTCTTTGCTGTCCTCCATATTGATCTATAGGTAAGGTGTTTTCTATTGAACCGGCCGATACATAGGTCAACCCATCTGCAGAAGTAGCGTACTCCACCCTCACAGGTAGTATTCTCAACCAAAATGCATAT
This sequence comes from Saprospiraceae bacterium, assembly GCA_016709995.1. Classification (NCBI taxonomy): domain Bacteria; kingdom Pseudomonadati; phylum Bacteroidota; class Saprospiria; order Saprospirales; family Saprospiraceae; species Saprospiraceae bacterium. The sequence continues at coordinate 340,219 of JADJLQ010000001.1, read as the reverse complement.
TGAAAATAAGCTGATTCAATGCGATGTACCAATTTGACTTCTTCCAGGTCGATGATGACCTCAAGATCCTTTCCCTGAGTCGTCATCCAATTATAAGCATAGTCATGACCACCTCTGATGCCGTCTGTAAGCATCATTTTTTGAGCGGGGGTAATCGCGTTTGAGTCCGGACTTAATATTATCACAGGTTTGCCAAAGGCTAAATGTTCATTCATACCTTTTGAAAACAGTCTGTACATCGAAGCCCGGTATTCTTCCGGCGATGTACTCCATTCTTTGACCCGGGTCACGCCCTGACGAATACATAAGTCAGTAAATGGGTCGATCATAGCTCGAATCGAGGTCCTTACTTCCCATTGATTATCCTGTTTGACAAAAAGACCTTGCTCGCCGGTCCAGTTCTTTTTGGCTTGTTCCATTATCGCAAATTGGATGGGTAGCCTGGATATCCGGACCCGCTCCAACAGAGATGCACTATCCTTTACAGCCATTTCTGCTTCATCAAATAAAATATTATACCGCTTAAGCAAGTCTGGCGTGAGATAGCTTTGATCCGCTTCTATAGGACTTCCAAAGATGCGAAGAGGTTTACCTGATTGTCTTAAAGCTGTCTCCATCTCTACTATATATTTTTTGATAGATGAGCCTGCAGCCCCATAATATCCATACAAGAAATCCTCCATCAGTGAATCTACAGACAAATTGGGGTCCCACAATAATTTTGATATCAAATAAGCTCTCAGCTCAGCAAACTCGCCTCCCACTTCGCGATTGCCCTGTTCAAACATGGCATTGACTCCATTTTTTACAAATAACTGAATGTTTGGCTGGAGCACATGAAGGTTGGGAAAAGGTGCAAGTAAATTAGGAAACTGTATGACATAATCCCATATGATGATGTCTTTGGCTATCCTCCCCCAGTCCTCCAGGTCTTTGACAAAGTCCATGCTTGCACTGTCTTCTGCTATGGGCTTATGCCTAAGTGCTTCTATACTGCACAGCATAATATTGACATTCTCTGCTGGAATCAGCGTCTTAGGTGCATGTCTGCCATATTCATAAGCCAGTGTAGATATCAGCTTGTCCGGAAACTGCGCAGCAACTTCATTCACGAACCGAATGATGGATCCGGAAGGAGACCCCTGAGATTCATCTATTTTTCTACATTGGTCACAGGTGCAATAATCCCTGTTATCGTTTTGACTGACTGACCAATACTGTGCGCCCGGATTCTCAGCGATCTTTTTTCGAAGGTTTTGATTTACAATCTCCAATACAGCAGGATTAGAAAGACAGGGTTGTGTAGGGATTCTTTTGCCCCTCACTTCAGCAAAATACTCCGGATGATCCTGATAATAAATATCTGGAGGCAATAAGTCATTAAACGTATGTACCCAGGATCCCCAGGCTGACCTTCCGCCCTGCTCGTCGTGATTCAATTTATGCCAATCGATGTATTCTTTGTCCCAGGTTACTTTGTAATGCGTATCACGAAAATCAATCACAGGCACCTGCCGATCATCGATAGCAGGGAGGACAATCTGTGTTTGTTTTGGAATGATTTTTACCCCGGGACTATAGAGTCTGCATTGAAGATAATTTTCCAAAAAAGTATACACTCCATATAAAGATCCTTTATCAAGCCCTCCGGCTATAATAAGCCTGGTCTGATCCGTCAGGATGTGAAAACCTGCTTTCTTAAGTCCATTCAAATCAATCACTCTATCCAATTCATTCAGTCTTTCATTCTGTCCAATCAATATTTCATAAGGACTTATCCCCTGATCAGAATGCAGGATGGGAAGCGCTGCCCCTGAAATTTGTAGGATATACTTTTGTAAGACTTCGGCAGCATAGAGTTCATTTTTGGTAGCATGGACCGGGAGGACTAATCTATACAAGGTATTACCCTGATGGGTCAAGTGAAGCTGGTAAGTTGGTTCCGGCTCTTTAGGAGGGATTGGAGCCACCACCCCCGATTTCTTTTTTTTGGTTTGCGCATATACATCCTGAGCAGTAGCCAGTAGCAAAATGATTGTACCAAAAAGCAGAAAATAAGAGATGCCAAAATGAGAACAAAACTTTTTCATAAAATTTAGATTTAAGCCAATTGCATTTTTTTTAAGCCAAAATTCCTTGTACCACCTTGCCACTTACATCAGTCAGTCGATACCTTCTTCCTTGAAATTTAAAGGTTAGTTTTTCATGGTCTATGCCTAATAAATGGAGCATAGTTGCTTGTATATCGTGTACATGGACCGGGTCCTTCACGATATTATAACTAAAATCATCTGTTTGACCATATTGTATGCCTCCTTGTACTCCCCCACCAGCCATCCAGGCCGTAAAACATCTTGGATGATGGTCTCTGCCATATTGCCCATTGGATATTTTTCCCTGGGAATAGACAGTCCTGCCAAACTCACCACCCCAGACTACCAGGGTATCTTCTAACAGGCCTAACCGCTTTAGATCAGTGATCAGCGCTGCAGTGGCCTGATCTGTTGCTTTGCATTGAGCTTCCATCCCCTCTGGCAGATGGCCGTGATGATCCCACCCCTGGTGATACAATTGTACAAATCTCACATCTTTCTCAAGTAGTTTTCTGGCCAAAAGGCAATTAGCTGCATAGGTACCAGGATCTTTACTGTCCTTGCCATACAGTTCAAATACTGCTTCGGGTTCTTTTGAAACATCCATGATCTCTGGCACAGAAGTTTGCATTCTAAAAGCCATTTCGTATTGAGCGATTCTGGCTTCGACTTCAGGATCCTGGTAATAATTATTTTGTTCCCGGTTGAGGAGTGCTAGCTGATCGATCATCTCTTTGCGGTCATCAGTAGTATACCCAGTTGGATTTTTCAAAAAAAGAACCGGATCATTGCCTGATCTAAACTGCACACCCTGATGTTGTGATGGCAAAAACCCATTACCCCAAAGTCTGGCATACAATGGCTGATCTTTTGGCCCATTTTTAGAAACCAATACAATGAATCCCGGAAGGTTTTCGTTTTCAGACCCTAAGCCATAACTCACCCAGGATCCTATCGAAGGTCGACCCGGCAATGGATGACCTGTCTGAAAAAAAGTGATGGCCGGATCATGATTGATAGCTTCGGTATACATGGATTTGATGATACATAATTCATCTACGATTTTCGCCGTATGCGGCATCAATTCGCTGACCCAGGTTTGAGATTGACCGTATTGATTAAAATTGAATTTAGACGGTATCAATGGTAGCGAAGCTTGGTTAGCACTCATACCGGTCAGCCGCTGGCCTTTTCTTACAGAGTCCGGCAAGTCTTGTCCCATCATAGAGCGCAGTCCTGGTTTGTAATCAAAGGTCTCCAGTTGAGAGGGGCCTCCAGCCATAAAAAGATATACGATTCGTTTTGCTTTGGCCACAACAGGTAGTTGGGATTCAGGTGAAATCCCTGGTAGCAGTGATTGAAGTGCCATAGCCCCTAATCCATAGGCCGAATGACTCAAAAAATTTCTTCGGTTTAATTTGAGTTGATTTTGCCTCCAATATTCAATAATATCTACTTGCTTCATGGTCTCATCTTTTAGTGATGGTAGCGTCAGAGTTCATGATCATATTGGCGAGCACAGCATTTGCAGCCACTTTCAATGTATCTGCACCAGCGTCTATCTTGTACAGCCCGGGAGTCAACCATCCGGCTGCCTTAGTAGCGTCCTTTTTAAATTTTTGGAATTCCAATAAATAGAAATCTACTAACAATTTGAGTTCAGTTTCAGATGGATCCCTGGCAGTAAGCATTGTATAAGTTTCCTTTATTGCAGCTACCGAATCTGCATTTTGGGACATTTGCACGCCTAGTACCAAAGCCGCTTCAAGGTAAGTAGGGTCATTCAGCAAGACCAAGGCTTGGAGGGGAGTATTGGTTTTTTGCCGGCGTGACAGGCATTGACTTCTGTCCGGACTGTCAAAAGTAGACATCGTCGGATTAGGTACGGATCTTTTGGCGGTAATATACATACTGCGTTTGTAGGCCAGTTGGGTAGAGTCTGGTATATAATTAGCACTGTTAATCTCCCAAAGCCCAGGTGGCTGATACGGCTTGATACTTTTGCCCCCGACTTCACAGTTGATCATACCGCTGGCAAAAAGTACATTGTCTCGCAACATTTCTGCGGTCAACCGATTGGCCGGCCCAGATGACAAAAATCGATTTTCAGGATCTTTGGATGCGGCCATTTCAGCTCGACGGGAATCTTGTCGATACGTTGATGACATCACGATCATTTTGATTAGTTTTTTGTAATCCCAATCTGACTGTACAAACCAGACTGCCAACCAGTCTAATAACTCCGGGTGACTGGGTGCTTCTCCCTGAAAACCAAAATCTTCAGAAGTTTTTACTAGTCCCGTACCAAAAATACTTTGCCAGGCTCTATTGACCATCACCCTGGCTGTCAGTGGATGATTAGCATCTGTAAGCCATTGTGCCAGGCCATATCGGTTTTTAGGATATTTTTGGTCAAACGGCAATATTCCATCAGGGACATTTGGATATACAGGATCACCCGGATCACTGTAATCACCCCGATGCAAAATACGAGTCTGCTTAGGCACTTTGTATTCTTGCATCACCATGATTTCCGGTATGTGCTCCACCGTGTCTACCAATTTTTTTCTCAAGGCAGTTAGTTCGGCAGCATTTTTCAAAGCCACCGTATCCAACACGCTCATAAAATAAGATTTAAGTACTGTGAGCTCAGCAGGAGTAAGTTGATCTTTGGATTTTGCAGTCAAAGATTTCCAGGTTGCATTTTTGCTTAATATTTTGATTTCATAATCGGTTAGTGTTCTGTTATATATCATGACATCATCTACCTGACCTTGTTTAAATCCTTTGCCACGCCACCAGCCTCCAATTTGCAGCGGTGGCTCTTCTTTTTGGTGGAATAGGATGTCTTTGGTTAATTGGTCCATGGTAGTCTTCATCTTCAGTTCAGCACCATCCAGATACAATCTTGCACCGGCTGCGCGGGACGAGCCATCATAGGTCATGACCAGCTGTATCCATTGGTCTTTTGGGATCGTATCGATGGTGCATTTGGTGATGGCATTGGATGGAGCGGTATGGGCAAGACTTAGTTCGATTCGCCCATTTTTATAATATAGATGATAACCTTTAAAATTATAAAGTCGCTCTGCAATACATTTATGCAAAAGGACTCCTTCTTCAAATTCCGTAGGAATCTTTAGCCCTAGACTGATACTAAACGGATCCGCTTTGCCAAATATGCCAACACCTTTGAGAAATAAATAGGCATCTCCGTCCAGCATCAAAGCCAACCCATTGTCTCCAGTCACCAGGCGAGCTATTTCAGCAATCGTGTCGTTTTCGCGGAGAATGGTGGCCTCGCGATCAGCAGTGATAACGTTGCAAAGTGAATCTTCAAAATCAAACTGCCCTATCAAGCCATCCAGCGGCACATTCATCTTACCCAGATCACGATATTTTTCCTCCTTCACCCATTGATCAAAGCGACTGTTGGGTTGCAATGTATAATTTGCCTTTTCATCTTCCTGCCGGTCAATAGATTTCTGGATAAAGGATATTATTTTTTCTTGTTCTTCAGATGGAAGTAAAAGCGTCGGCGTAGGCAAGGCATCATTCCAGGCGATCTGTCCTGACTCTTTGACATTATTAAAAAAAGAAAATAGCTCATAATAATTCTTTTGTGATATGGGATCAAATTTATGATCATGACACCGGGCACATCCAAAAGACAATCCCATAAATACTTCGCTCGTGGTATTAGTGCGATCGATCACATATTCAGTCTGGAACTCTTCTTCCACGATACCTCCCTCCATATTTTGAGGATGATTGCGATTAAAGGCTGTAGCGATGATCATTTGTTTGGTTGGGTGAGGCATCAGATCCCCCGCCAATTGTTGTTGAATAAACTGATCATATGGCAGATTATCATTGTAAGCCTGGATGACCCAATCCCTGTAAGGAGTCATATCTCTCAGTCGATCGACCGTATACCCATGTGAATCTGCATATCTGGCAAGGTCAAGCCAATCCACAGCCATTCTTTCTCCGTAGTGAGGCGACTGCAATAATCTATCCACTTGTTTTTCATAAGCAAAAAAGCTGGTATCCTTTTTAAATTGGGCAAGGTCTTCCAGGCTGGGTGGCAGTCCGGTGAGATCTAATGACAATCTGCGCAAAATGATCTCTTTGCTGGCCGGAGCATTGTGAACCAAACCCTCCATTTCTAACTTCTGACCGATAAAATGATCTATTGCATTGAGCGGCCAATTCATATCTTTTATGGCAGGAGGATCGTTTTTCACAGGGGCGAGAAAAGCCCAGTGTGGTTGATACTCCGCTCCTTGTTCGATCCATTTGATCAGCAAGGCTTTCTCCCTGGGAGTGAGGGTGAGATTAGATTTTGGTTCAGGCATCAGCTGGTCAGGGTTGGCCGTCAATATCCTTCTAACAAGTTCACTTTGATTTATGTCAAACGGTTTGATGGCTACTTTGTCAGGAGATATCGGCAGCGCCCCATAGGCATTGGCTGCTTTGTCCAGTCTCAGCTCAGCTTGTCTTTTATTAGCATCATTGCCATGGCAGGCAAAACATTTGTCAGAAAGAATCGGCTTGATCGTTTTATTGTAATCCAGTTTGGTTATAAGTGCATTATATTCCTGGAGCACCCCCGTTGGCAAGAGCTTAGTTATGTCCTGGCCCATTAAAACCACTCCCTGGATCATAAACACCAGCACCCATCCTGATTTAAGACACTTCATCATTCAATGTTCCGAATTTAAGCAATTGAAAAACAATCAGCTTTAAAATCTAACAGCGCTTTTCATTTCGCTCGTGCATAATTTTAAAATTTCTAATACTGGATATTTCTTAATATAATATATTTTCAAGGTCACCCTTCCATTTTACAAAGCCGTCTACCAATTTCGAATAATCATGAAATATTCTTTTATAATTTGATTCCCCAGATTGGATATAACTGAGTTTTCCCTGTACCTGGATGGTCTGTATAATCGCTTCGACATGCTGCAACATGCCTTTTAAGTGGGGCAAATTCTTTTCTGTATGCCAGACATAAGTGGCCTCTTCTGTATTGAGCGTCTCCCATATGATATGATATGCTCGGACTCCTTCGATCAAAAAAACAAATGAAAAAGGTTTCAAAATAAAGCGAAGCTTCATAATCTGATGTGCATGAAGATCAGACAGATACCGAAGATTCTTGTAATGTTTGGTGGAGGTTATGGACAATATATCATCCAGCAACATGGACTCTTTATCATAGAACGCTCCAAGTCCTGAGGATTCATCCTTGAGAGATTCAAAATATTGGTCCATGGTAAACAATGACTTGTCGATGGGTTCCATATATTTTTTCTTCGGCAATTCTTTTAACATTTCAAATTTAATCGACTCAATGATCGAAGGATTGATCAAATCTATTTCTTTACTGGTAGCTCTTGATTCGATCACGTTTGCTTGATCGCATTTTAGCTGAAGTTTTACATTGATCTTCTTACTGTTTAATTTTTTGGAAAAATAATTTTTAATAGCGTCAAATTCAGGTCTTAAACATTGATTGTACATCCTCAGCTCTACCTGATTATTCAACTGTTTCATTTTATGTTCCACGGTACAAAATCCAAAATCAAAACGGAGGTCTTTCCAGGCTACTTTAATTTCACTATTTATAATTTTAATTTTTGGAGTCGGAAGGATCTTTTCATAAGGCAATGGGCCTGCCACCGTTTCAATCAATGGTTCAGTCTCCCTCAAAGCCTCAAAAGTAAACATTTGGTAAGCTTCGTCCTGTGGCTGCGGATTGGAAATATATGCTTCCATTCTGGTGACCCCTCCCAATGTGATCAATAATTTATTGGTATCTATCGACCTGAAAGTTATTTTCTCTACCTGATAATCATCTTCGATATTTTCCTGATCTGGCAAGAATGGTTCATGACCCAGATGGTATTCGACTATTTCTGCAAAAATTTTTTTTTCTCTTGCATTGTACGATATTATTCTGCAAAGCCAATGAGCCTCAGCATAAAACTTACGGGCAAAAGCAGGCAGGTTTAGCTGAGATATTGCCAGCGATTTTGTATCCGAGATGAAAGCTAAATCTTCGGTAAAATTTATAATAAACTCCTCTCCTGCGACCATGGTGTTTTTAAATCCATCAACTTTTACTCACAGGTTTCTCCACTTTTCGCTCGGTAGAAATGAAAGGGACTTTATTTTTCTCGATCAACTCATTTAATGATTTGACATCGTCCTGGATCAATTTGTTTACTGACTGTTTGGTATCTACCCATTCTTTGATCAGATCCATGGACCTGGATTTCTGTCCCTGAGTGATCGGAGGGGCAGCTTCGTCGATAAGATCCATCACATGCTTGAGCTTGGCATCCAGTTGATTTTCAAAATTCACAACATCCTGAAAAGTCTTTGATTTTGACTGGACCATTTTGTTTTCGAGGCTATCGATAAGCTTAGTGATTGATGCTGCTTTTTCTTTGATCTCTTTTTGATCACCATCACCTCTTTTAGTATAAGCATTGACTTGCTCCTTAATATATCTCATCCTTTTGACCTGATCATAGATATCGTCGATCGAGGTTTTCAATTCATTTAAAATATTCTGTTGATCAGCAAATTGTTCAGCGGTAGTACTTCGCCTGGGATCATTTTTTAACTCAAATTGTTTGGTTTCTGATTCTTTCCCATAAGTTACTTTGACCTGGTAGGTGCCAGGAGCTACCCGATAACTATTGTTGCCTCCTAACACCATCAATCCGTCCGGCAATGATTGTGGCTCTGTGCGAAAATCCCAGACTATTTTATTGAGATTAGTATCCCTGGTTGCTTTTTTTGCGGCTAATTTTTCTTGTGAGCCAAAGGTTCGGATAACCTTTCCATTTATGTCACTGATCTCTACAGATACATGTTCTGAGGTATCTGAGATATTGAGCGAATAGTAAATCACCGCACCAGATGGAGGATTCGTCCCCAATATGACCGCCCCCCTTGCCGGGCCGCCACCGTCACTGCCAAACCGGATCGGAATCTCCGGTTGATAAACGATCAATTTTTTTGATTTATCCTCAGGCTTATAATCTTGTAAAGGTTTTAAATCATCCAGTATCCAAAATGCCCTGCCTTGAGTTGAAGCCAATAAATCACCTTGATGAACCATCAAATCTGTGATCGGTACGATCGGCAGATTTAGTTGGAACTTCTGCCAATCATCACCACCATTGAAAGAAATATAAAATCCTGTCTCAGTACCTGCATACAGCAAATCTTTTCTAACTGGGTCTTCTCTCACTACCTTCACATGCGCCTCTGGCTCCAATCCTTTGACTTTTTGAGTCCAGGATTTACCATAATCTGTCGTTACATAAATATGAGGTGTAAAATCATTAAACTTATATCGGCTAAAGGCCACATAGGCTTTGGCCGGATCATGAGGAGATACTTCAATACTATTGACCAGCCCTTCCTTCATATCAGCAGGAGTGACATTGATCCATGTCTTGCCCCCGTCTCTGGTCATATGCACCAATCCACAATCAGACCCTGTCCATAGTACATTGGCATCTGATCCTGACTCGGTCATACAAGCGAGTGTATTATAATTTTCACCCCCAGCTGATTCATTCGTTATCGGACCTCCCCCTTTGCCTTGTTTGGATATTTCATTTCTTGTAAGATCACCACTTAATTCTACCCAGTTGATGCCTCTGTTTTCGGACTTGAGCACTTTATTGCCTCCATGATATATCACATTGGGATTAAACTTAGAGACCAGGATAGGGGCATTCCAATTAAATCGATATTTATTATCCCCTGCATTGGCTCCAAGACCAAGGAAAGAGTATGCCATGACATCCTTGGATTCCCGAGTCTCCCAATCAAACTCTTCAATTATACCCTGGTAACACCCGGAATAGATATACCTGGGATTATTAGGATCGAATGCCGGCCAAGCACTTTCACATCCGGATATATTGATAAAATCTTTGCCCGAAATACCTGGGCCGGAGGTTCTGCTCATGACTGCGACTGCGCTATTGTCTTGCTGGCCTCCATACACCCAATAGGGGAATCTGTTGTCAGCGATCACCCTGTAAAACTGGGCAGTTGGCTGATTGTCTTGATCGCTCCAGTTTAATCCGCCATTATAAGTGACATTTGCCCCACCATCATTGGAGTTGGCCATGATCATATTATTATTTGGATTGATCCACAGGTCATGATTATCCCCATGAGGTACCTGTACATTTTTAAACGTGCGCCCTCCATCGGTCGATTCCATATAAGGTGCATTCAAGACGACGACCCGATCTGCATTCTGAGGATCAGCGAATACATGCATATAATACCAGGCTCTCGCCCTCAGCATCCTATCGCCATTGATCAATGCAAAAGTATTGCCACCATCTTCAGATCGGAATAACCCGCCCTCATCAGATTCTATTATAGCATAAACTCTTTGGGGGTTGGCCATAGATACTGAAATTCCGATTTTACCCATAAGAGCGGTAGGTAATCCATTGCTCAGTTTTTTCCAGGTATCTCCCCCATCGGTTGATTTCCAAATACTACTCCCTTTTCCCCCACTGCGTACGTACCAGGGTAGTCGCTGGTGATCCCAGAATGCTGCATAGAGGACCCTTGGATTTTTCATATCCATGCTCAAATCACTAACTCCGCTATTTTCATCTACAAAGAGGACTTTTTCCCAGGTTTTGCCACCATCTTTTGTTCTGAATACCCCCCGGTCAGCGGTAGGTTGATAAGGACTGCCCTGGGCACCCACATACATAATATTGGGATCTTCAGGATGGATACGGATTTTGGAGATTTGTCGTACATTTTTTAATCCTATATGATTCCATGTCACGCCAGCATCGGTAGATTTATAGACCCCATCACCATGCGATGTCATGACCCCTCGTACCGGAGCTTCACCCATACCTACCACTACAACATTGGGATCTGACCAGGCTACCTGGATAGCTCCCACTGAGCCGGTATTAAAATATCCATCAGATATATTGTTCCATTTATTGCCTCCATCGATAGTTTTCCAAACCCCACCTCCGGTAGAGCCCATATAAAAGGTATAGATTTGATCAGGCACCCCACAAATGGCAGTCGACCTGCCTCCTCTATAAGGTCCAATATTGCGCCAGGTGAGTGCGTTAAAATCCTTGTCATTGATTTTTGGGGTAGTAATAACAGGATTAGTCACTATCGAAGTTTTAGCCACTGTTGCTTTTTTCTTTTGAGCAAAAATGATGGAGCTCAACATCAACATGATGCCAACAGATATCACAAGTCTTTTCATACAGATTTGATTTTCAGGTCAATTTAAGAAAGATTTGAAGAGAATCTCCATTCTTCATATAAATTTAATACAGATAGCCATTTTTTAAATTTTTCTGACTGTTAGTCAATAATTAGAAGCTCCCAGACAAGCAAAATTGAAGGTAAAAATGAAAGAATTGTTAATTTAACGCAAACAGTATTGATTGGCAAATACAAATTACTTAACTTTGAGTCAAATAGCAAAAACCTTTAATGTATGCAAACTGATGTTCAATCTATACCCTTAAAAGGTGGAGAATTTCTAGTAAAAGATGCCGAATATGGTCAGACTTTTATCCCTGAACAATTTGGAGAGGAATCACTCATGGTCGCCAAAGCTGCTCAGGATTTTTTAGAGAATGAAATTAATCCTGTCGCAGCCCGAATTGAAGTACAAGAAGAAGGCCTTTCAAAAAGCCTTATGATCAAAATTGGGGAGTTAGGCTTTCTCGGAATTCATATGCCTGAAATATATGGAGGCAGTGATTTAGACACCAATACCAATACGTTAGTAACTGATATTTTAGGCCCCATGGGTTCTTTCTCCACAACTTTTGCTGCACACACGGGTATTGGCATGCTTCCAATCCTTTATTTTGGCACAGAAGCACAAAGAAGTCATTATTTACCAGCATTAATCACTGGCGAAAAGATAGCCAGTTATTGCCTTACCGAACCAGGATCAGGATCGGATGCGCTAGCTGCCAAGACCCGGGCTGATTTAAGTGCTGATGGACAACATTTCAGTCTCAATGGTCAGAAAATGTGGATCTCTAATGCAGGTTGGGCTGATTTATTTATTGTATTTGCTCAAGTGCACGGGTCCGAATGGCCTGATGGGAAAGGAGGATTTTCTTGTTTTTTGGTAGATGCCGGACTCAAAGGACTCACGCTCGGGGAAGAAGAGAAAAAAATGGGAATTAAAGGATCCTCTACCCGCCAGGTATTTTTCGAAAATGTTGTGATCCCCAGATCAGCTCTGTTAGGTGAGGTAGGCAAGGGACATAAAATAGCCTTCAATGCCCTCAACATCGGTCGATTTAAATTAGGTGCTTTCTGTATCGGTGGAGCAAAATCTCTGATCACGAAAAGTGTACAATATGCTAACGAACGAGTGCAATTTGGCAAAAAGATAGGAGAATTTGGTGCCATAAAATATAAGCTCGCCGAACAGTTCATTCGAACCTATATGGCAGAGTCTACGATGTATCGGGTGTCCAATATGATGCAGGAGAAAATAGAATCTTTGATCGGAGAAGGAAAATCACCTTCTGAAGCAAAGCTTATTGCCGCTGAAGAATATGCGATCGAATGTTCCGTACTCAAGGTCAATGCTTCTGAAGTATTGGACTATGTAGTTGATGAAGCGGTTCAAATACATGGTGGTATCGGATTCTCCGAAGAAAATCGTGTCGCCAGCGCCTACCGGGATGCCCGGATCAATAGGATCTATGAAGGCACCAATGAAATCAATCGATTATTGATCTTTGATATGCTCATCAAAAGAGCCATGAAAGGCCATATCAACCTGACCGATGCAGCCTGGGCTGTACAGAAAGAACTTACCAGCATGCCATCTATGGAAAGGCCATCTGGCCCTTTGGGCGAAGAGAAAAATTCACTTAAAGAATACAAAAAACTCGCGTTGTTGGTGGCAGGTGCTGCTGTCAAATCACAGATGGATGGCAAGCTTCAGTTGCAGGAGGAGCAAGAGATCCTGACCAATTGCAGTGATATGCTCATCGATATGCTCAATGCAGAATCACTGCTGTTGCGAATTGAAAAACAAGATCAATTAGGCATAAAACCAGAGCTCAAAGACCTCCAAATGTCTGTGGTCAAAATTGTATTCCATGATATGAATGCAAGAATGACCAAAAATGCATTGGACGCTTTGTCCAGTTTTTGCGAAGGAGATTTACTCAAAACACTTGCTATGGGGGTTAAAAGATTTACTAAATATCCTCTGGTCAATGTTAAAGAATATAGAAGATTTATAGCAGATTTTATGCTCACAGCCAATCAATATCCCATTCAAATTATATAAAAATTATATCACCATGAACGAATATTCACTAGACGAAAACACCCATATAGAACCAGCTGCAGATCATTGGCTGATGCTTTGGGTCGAAGAAAAAGTAAATGATTTTGAAAGTGTAGAGCTGGACGATTTTATTCTGATAGACTGACTAAAGTAGATTCAGCACAAGACCGGATCAAACTCTGCTCTCAAGCTGATTTCTCATGAGTTGCAGCACGTATTTTTTCCATTCTAATTTGTTGATGGTGTGCAAAGTAGATCGGTGTTTTCCTGAAGCAGTGGTCAATTTGAGATAACCGACTATTGTAGACCAGGCGGTGATAAAAAGCAATTCAGGCTTATTAGGATTTAGCACACTACCATCTCGTTTACCTTTTTCTATTTCCTTGATAGCCAAAGATATAGGCACATTCTGAATATCCGAGATCTTTTGATAATAGATACTTGATTTCATAGCTTCAGTCATTTTGGCAGCGTCCTGCCCCGAAGAAGAGGCACGGTTAATCGCCATAAAGTCCAACAGGCACTCAATATATAAAGGGAAATCCTCCGCAAAATCTATATAAGTCTCCAGCAAGCCGATGACACATTTGGACCCATTATCGTCTTTATGATTGGCCAGGCTGGTATACATGAAATCATTCAGTTTTTGCATGCCGCGGTAAGTGATGGCCATGTAGAGATTCTCTTTGCTTTGAAAGTAAAAATAAATACTCCCTTTGCTCATACTTGCTTCTCGGGCGATATCGTCCATTTTCGCATTGACAAAGCCTACCTCCTCAAATATTTTTTCGGCGGCATTAAGTATAATTACCTCTTTTAGGTCCCTCTTCCCCATGGCGCCAAATTACTAAATAAGTACTAGCTACCCAATGGTCCTCTCTTTATAAATCATATCTTTGTAGTGAACTTATAGAGTGTTGACCTTGTTTTAAGGATGAAAAATTTATGGCAATAAGAATAACGAATGAATGCATTAACTGTGGAGCCTGCGAACCAGAGTGTCCAAATAATGCAATATATGAAGGCGGTATCGAGTGGGCTATCAATGATGGCAATACAGTGACAGGCACTTACACACTGGAAGATGGCACCATCGTGGATGCAGGAGCCAAAAACAAACCAGTAGAACCCGATTATTATTACATAGTCCCTGATAAATGTACAGAATGTGTAGGCTTTCACGAGGAACCTCAGTGTGCAGCAGTATGTCCTGTGGATTGTTGTATACCCGACGATGATCGGGTAGAATCAAAAGAAGTTTTACTTGCCAGGAAGGCCAGGCTGCACTTGTAACTATTAGTAAGTTACTTCTACCTTTTCCTCCATCATACGACGAAGATTGATCAAGGCGTATCGCATGCGACCTAGCGCAGTATTGATACTCACCCTGGTGAGCAGGGATATTTCTTTAAAACTCATGTCTGCGTAATGCCTGAGAATAACGACCTCTCGCTGTTCTGCCGGCAACTGGTCAACCAAAGACTGGATCCTGCGGGTTCCCTGATCCTTGATCAGAAACTGCTCCATATTGTCATCACCAGTTGGGATCACTGTGAAAACATCAAAGTTCTCTCCCATCGAGACCTGGGCATTGCGTTTAGATTTTCGAAACTGATCTACACACATATTATATGCTATCCTCATGGCCCATTGGAGAAACTTACCTTCATGGTTGTACTTGCCTTTGCGCAATGTATCAATGATTTTGATGAAGACTTCCTGAAAAATATCTTCGGCAACTTCGGAGTCACGCGTAAACAGATAAATAGAAGTGTAGATTTTGGTTTTGTGCCTCGTCAATAGAGTTTCAAAAGCACGTTCATCACCATTTAAATAATTTAGGATTAAATCCTGATCAGAGAGCAGCATAACTTGCATAACTATAAATTTTTTTTTGGTTCGTAAATTAAATTATAGTGTAGAAGTTATGAGTCGATAGGCGAGAAAAGTTTAATTATTTAATAAGGCCAAATATACACCAAAATTGAAATTACCAAACATTGTGTCTATAAATATTACTCCAATACATGCTTTTTAACATTATATTATAATAATTTATACTGGATTGTTAGAGAAGAGTCTTAAAAGTGAATCTTATTGACCAAATACTCCTGATAGGGATCTTCAATCCTGCATCCTATGTATCTTTGGATCTTTAAAGTATGCTTACCTCTTTGGCACCATCTATTTCAATCTCAGAACAACAAGATACAAGACGATCTATATTCATTAAAGGAGCACGGTCCAATAATTTACAGAATATTGATGTCTGGATTCCTAAGCGAAAAATGATCCTGGTCACCGGGGTTTCAGGATCAGGCAAGTCGTCCCTCATAATGGATACCTTATACGCGGAAGGTCAGCGTAGATATGTCGAAAGTCTCTCTTCCTATGCCCGTCAGTTTCTCATGCGCATGAAAAAGCCGGATGTCGACTATATTAAAGGCATCTGCCCGGCCATCGCCATCGAACAGAAAGTAAGCACCAGCAATGCCCGATCCACGGTAGGGTCAATGACAGAAATATTTGATTTTTTAAGATTGTTGTATGCCAGGATTGGAAAAACCTACAGCCCTGTTTCAGGAGAAATCGTCAAAAGACATGAAGTAAAAGATGTGGTCGATCATGTCAAAAAAATGAAGAGTGGCACCAGGTTGTATTTATTGATACCCTTACCAACGAAATATGATGATCGTACACTTACCCAGGAGCTCAATTTTCTGCTCCAGAAAGGTTATAGTCGAATCAAAAGGAAAGATGAACTCTACCAAATAGAGGAAGTATTGAGCGCCAAGGGATGGCCATTAAAAGACAAACTCTCGAAGTTAAAAGGCGCAGACATATCTATATTGATCGATCGGTTTGTACTGGATGCTGAAGATGAAGAACTCCTGAATCGAATAGCTGATTCAATATCGACCGCTTTTGCAGAAGGCGAAGGCAATGCTATATTATACAACCCCGATCTGAAAAAGCAATTTGATTTTAACAATCGATTCGAAGCGGATGGTATCATCTTTTTAGAACCAACGCCACATTTATTCAATTATAACAATCCATTTGGAGCCTGTCCCAGGTGTGAGGGTTATGGCAGAGTGATGGGCATAGATCCGGACAAAGTCATTCCGGATAAATCAAAATCCATCTATGAGGGAGCCATCGCCTGTTGGAATGGCGAAAAAGGAAATCTATGGCTTCAAGAGATCATCAATAAATCTGCCCAATTTGATTTTCCCATCCACAAACCGATCAACAAACTAACCAAAGAACAATATAAGGTGCTTTGGACGGGCAATGATTATTTCTATGGGATTGACGCTTATTTTAAAGAGCTCGAAGAAAAGACTTATAAGATTCAAAACAGGGTCATGCTAGCCAGATTCAGAGGACGCACTACTTGTCCGGAATGCGACGGAGGCAGACTGCGCAAAGAAGCATCTTATGTCAAAATCAGCGATACCACCCTACCTGAGTTGATTCATCTGCCTATCGATGAGCTATTAGAAAAAATAAATAAGCTGAAATTTTCCAAGCAAGATGAAGTCATAGCCAATCGCATCAAACGAGAGATCACCCAAAGATTGGATGTGATGTGTAAACTGGGCTTGACTCACCTCACTTTAGAACGGCTGGCTTCTACTCTGAGTGGTGGCGAGACCCAGCGTATCAATCTCACACGGACGCTAGGCAGCAATCTAACCAATTCACTTTATATCCTGGACGAACCCAGTGTAGGGCTGCATCCGGTAGATTCTAACAAACTGATCCAGGTGCTCAAAGAACTCAGAGATCTGGGCAATACGGTCGTGGTGGTCGAGCATGAAGAAGAAATCATCCGTCAAGCAGATCAAATCATTGATATCGGCCCTGAAGCTGGAATTCATGGTGGCAAAGTAGTCTTTGCAGGCAGTTACATCGATTTTATGAAGCCTACTACCAAAGGACTCACAGCAGAATATCTGCAAGGCACCAAAAAAATCGAAGTACCTATCTGGAGAAGAAAGTGGACTGATAAAATCATCCTGAAAGGGGCCCACTTACACAATCTTCAAAATCTGGAAGTAAAATTCCCTCTCAATACGATCACCGTCATCACCGGGGTCTCCGGGTCAGGAAAAACCAGTCTTTTAAAACACTTGCTCTACCCTGCGTTAGATCAATATCTGTCGGATGGACTCGAGCCCCATCTTTTAGGTATGGAATCCCTCACCGGTGATCTCAAAAGGATCAAAATGGTGGAGATGATCAATCAGAATCCAATCGGCAAATCATCCCGATCCAACCCGGTCACCTATGTCAAGGCTTATGACTCTATCAGGAAATTATTTGCCAATCAACATCTAGCCAAAGTCAGAGGATTTGGACCGGGACATTTCTCTTTTAATGTCGAAGGAGGTAGATGTGAAACCTGTCAGGGCGAAGGCGAAATCACCGTGGAAATGCAATTTCTGGCAGATGTAAAACTATTGTGTGAAGATTGTAAAGGAAAAGGTTTAAATCAGAAATCCTGGAGGTCAAATACAAAGAAAAATCCATGTTTGATATCCTGGACATGAGTGTGGAAAGTGCATTGATCTTTTTTAAAGACCAACTTGATGTATACAATAAATTAAAACCCTTGTTTGATGTAGGGCTGGGTTATGTAAAACTAGGTCAACCTTCCAGCACTTTATCCGGGGGGGAGGCGCAGCGGGTCAAACTGGCCAGTTATCTCACCAAAGAGGCCGGACACGAGTCGATCCTATTTATTTTTGATGAGCCTACTACCGGACTGCATTTTCATGACATCAGGAAACTATTGGATTCATTTAATGCACTTGTAGAGAATGGACACTCTGTCATATTGATCGAACATAATATGGATGTAATTAAATGTGCTGATTGGGTGATCGATCTCGGGCCGGGAGGTGGCAAAGATGGAGGGCATCTGGTATTTGCAGGGACTCCCGAAGATTTGGCCAAAGTGAAAACATCCCAAACTGGAAAATATCTGAAAGAAAAACTTTAATTTTTCGCTTACGCATTTTGTAAGAGCACATGGTTCAATACAATTTCAAAAAGCAATCCTTTTTAAAACTCCATAAAACTATAAAGTGATATCTCCCAAGTCAGTAATCTCTGTGCAACGATTGCATAAAAATCTATGGTGGTATTCAGTGGCCAATATCCTTTTGACCATGGTGACTTTATATACCAAGGACATGGTTTGGCTGATTGCAGGCAGTGTGCTTGGTCTTTTATATTGGATATCGAGGTATTTTATAGACCATCCAAATATTAGTTTTCCACAAAGCCCGGCGAATGCACTGACCTTACTGAGAATATGTCTTTTGGTCATGACTACTATGATGTCTCCCGGAATCACCTTGTTTGAAGCCGGAATATTGTATTCAATCATCTGCCTGGGGGATATCCTGGATGGGTATGTGGCGAGAAAATTAAACATGACCACCCTCATCGGAGAATATCTCGACAAGGAGACCGATGCACTGTTTGTGCTTATGAGTACTACTGTATTATATCTCACCGGACATGCCGGTATATGGGTGATAGGCTTAGGATTGATCCGATATATATATTTTACAGGGATGTATTTTTTTATAACCCCTGATCAGAAAGAAATTAAAGACCCCTGGGCAAAGTACATTGCAATATTTTTGTTTGTGAGCATATTATCTTGTTTTCTGCTGCCTGGTACTTTTTCAAAATCATTGTTGATAACTGCTGCTGGTTTAATCCTTTATTCTTTTACCAGAGTTGCGCTTATTGAACTCAGGATCATTAAGGTAGCAGAATGACCACAAACCCTGAACATAGTTTTCTAAGTGGGAAAAAAATCCCATTCACCCTGATAGTTTTCGTCTTGCTACAGTTATTATTATTCTTGCCTTTGTACCTGACGAGATCGATGGAAGGCAGTTTTTTCCCACACCTGGCGTCTTTGCCTCAGTCTTTAATCATCAGGTCAAATCCAGATATATTCAGATGGAGTCTCGACTATGCATTGATCTTTATGCTATGCCTGCTTTTGCAAAAAAGAATGAAGCTTACGATTTTGGCTGGAGGCATAGCTGTTATCTATTTTATTTTATTGGCATTCCAGATCTATTATTTTATCGTCTGGAAAATATATGGCGAGATCCCGGTGTGGTCATATGATTGGGCGCTATTCCAACGTGTACTGCCGGTATTCTTTAAGACGATGGGGATATCGCCAGATTTATTTAAGCTGTTATTGTTATTCCTTGCTGCACTATTGATCTATATCAGTTATAGAGTGCATCGATGGATGCTTCGCAGGACTCAACCCTGGACTTCAGTTTTTATACTTGTATCAGCTTGCTGGTTTTTCGGATTACCGTTGATCCTCAACAGGCTGCCGCATGCTCCTGAATCTAATAATACCAAATCAGCCATTTTATGGATCATCGACAATATGCATACCACTTTCACGCAGGCGCGTGTGAAGTCCTTACCCGCTGACCTCAGCCATCTACCCTATGAAGCGTATCAACAACTTAAGATTAAAACAAAACCGAACATAGAATTGATATTTATAGAAGCCTATGGTAGCCTCTTGAGTACAGTTCAACCATATGACAGTATCTACATACATCAATTGCAGCATTTTGATCAAAAATTAAAATCCAATCACTGGCTCAGTGCTTCCGCCTTGTCCAATAGCACCATACTTGGCGGACGATCGTGGCTGGGATTTACTTCCTTGTTATCAGGCATCCATATAGACAATCATCCAGCTTATGAAAAACTTATACAAGATCATGTGGGCTATCCCCACCTGATCAATCTGCTCAACCATTTTGGTTATGAGACCTATCGATTGAATACCATGGCCAGCTTTGGAGATGATAACAGAGCTTTGGACAGCATCGCCGGCAGATATTTTAACAATAATAAGTGGACTCGGTTTCAAGACCTTCCATACCATGGGTATAAATACGATTATATGGGAGGCATCCCAGATCAATATGCCTTGAACTATTGGCATGAAAAAGTATTGAATCCTTCAAAACAACCCTATTTTTTATTTTTCATTACCTTAAACACACATGCACCATTTTACTTACCACCTCCAGTCCTCGATAATTGGAATGATCTGGATACCATCAAAATGAGCCCGCATAAGACAGTGAGATCAGAAAATTTTAGCCCGGTAGAAAGGTATTCCAAAGAAGTAGTTTATATCCTTCAGGTGTTGGAAAAATATATACTGGAAAAAGGGAATGACAACACACTGTATGTCCTTGTAGGGGATCATCAACCGGCCGGCATGGAGTATTTGCTTGAAGGAAAAACCGATGTCTATGCGACCCCTCTGCATATTATTTCCAGGGATAGTACCTGGATGAAAATCCTGTTGCAGGAAGGAATGACAGCAGGCATGGTCCCACCATTTCATCCCGGTTCATTGCTTAGTCATGAAGGCTTTTATTCTTTTTTTATGTCTACCTGGGCCAAAAGGGATTCGTTACAACTTTCCGTTCCCTATCTCAAAAACGGTTACCAATAATCAGGATCTTCGACTTTTTCATCCATGGTCAACCGTTCAACTGATATTCAACTGCCAATTTCACCTGTTCAATAAATTTCTGCCATCTTGCTTCAGAACTTGAATTGGAGTTAAGCCGCGGTATTAGTTCTTGATCGTGGATGATCAGCATATAATGAATAATTTCATCCATATTCTGGCATAATATCCCACTTCCCAGGCTGAGTAGATTCTTAATATTGCCCTTGCCCAGGGTGATCACCATTACGCCGGCAGCCAAAGCCTCCGCTACGGCCATACCATAACTTTCAAATGAAGATGTATCCAAGAGCATTTTAGTTTGATGGTACAAACGTAACAGGTCTTTATGATCGATGATACCATGTATCTTAATATGGTCTTTCAATTCGGGAAACCGCTCCAGGATAGCCAGGCAATATTGGAAATAATCCTGATTGATGGATGCATCGCCGTAGATGTCAATCACTAAATCTGGCGGTAAGGTGTGTTTTGCAAGCAAGAGAAGAAATAAATCTATTTGTTTGACCGGCTGCCAGGTAGCCACCAGGAGGATCTTATTGCGGACAGTCTCTAAACCGATGTCGGGTGACCGCTCTATATAAGGTTCCAGTATATCTATTTTACCTGGAAAGCCCATTTTTTGCACACAATAGTCCTTTGTAAATTTGCTATTGACGATCAATCGATTAAACTTTTTTAAAAAATATTTTTCGGAATCCGCATCGTCCTGACTCAACATAGAAGGCAATAAATGCACTAACAAAACCTTTTGCGCCAACATTGAATCCATAAACATTTCATCCAAGGCCGGCATATAGATCGAATCTATGATGATCACATCACCCGGATCGAACGTTCTTTGCTCCCATCGCTGAACCGACACGTATTGGTAGGTATACCTCACTTGCTGCAAGGCCCGGAGGATCTGCCCGTTGAATAAGCTACCTCCTGAGACATGCACATCCGCAGGTGGTGCAACGAAATAGATCATCGCTCAATCAAGGGTGTGTTCGTATGAAGCCCAGGCGATATGCGATTCGCCCAGAGTGACTTTGAGCATACCATTGAATGAAAGTCGTGGATGCCTGGCAATCTGATCATGAATATATCTGGCCATGAACTCGGTGGTGGTGATCTGACCCTTAAGATCTTCGACCTCGTCCAGGTTTTTATAATTCAATTTTTCAACAATTTCTTTGAGTATATCTGCAGCCAGGGCTATATCTATGACCACATTCATCTCATTGAGGTATTCGGACGAAAACTGTACATCAATCACATAGGTCGCCCCATGTAGTTGGCTGGCCTTGCCAAAGCCAGGATGAAATAAAGAGTGGGCGATCATGATATGGTCCCTGATTTTTACACTGTACATCTAATAGCATTTTAATATTTGATCAATAAAGATATTTCATTTAATTGTCCTGACCTGAGCCGATCATACCATGGGATAATTTGGTGGAATGGCACCTCTATCCCTATCAGCTGATCCCAAATATCATGCTGGAGCATGTTGACCACAGCTTGTTTTCTGGTCAAATAATTTTGAGTTGCCTGTAGGCGGTCTGGGATATGGGAGACCTGAGACGAAATAATGGAGAGCCTGTTGTAATGAAAATAATGTCCGAGGTGTAGGCTTACAGGCTTATCACCGTACCAACTCAGCTCTATGATTCGCCCTTCAAAATCCATGTGATCAATACAAGTCTGTAATCCAAGACCAGTGGCAGAGCAATGAAAAGCTAAACTAAACTTTTGCTCTGGGATAAGCTGGGTCAGGGTTTCGAACCCAAGGCCTTGGGCCAAGGCTCTGCGATGATCATTTTTTTCTATGACAGTGATAGATTGATGGCCAAGAAGTTTGTGCCACAAGGCGATGGCGGCTCCAATCAACCCGAAGCCTACTATGAGTATTGGTTCATCTTGTGCAGCCCGACCATCCCAGTATGCATTACAGGCTGTCTCGAGATTGCTGATTAGAGCAGCACGATTTAAAGGTAGTGATGCCGGCAACTTAAATGCATCTTGAAGCCGGACAGATACTTTATCCTGGTGTGGATGCATGACATGATAGTTACCTTGATCTGCCGATGACCCTATCAGGGAATAACCATATTTTACTGGAAATGAAAACGATCCACCCATATAGGGCACTTTCATCACAGTGTAAAGCTCCGGAGGCACCATGCCGGTCAAGACGATTTTTTCCGTACCCAGGCTTACCAGAGAATACGTAGCATCCAGGATAAGATCTTGAGGCTCTTGGGTTAAACTAGCAGACTTTAAAGCGCTGGTAGCAGGATCTGTATGCCATAGACTGATAGCAACCATATTGGCCTCATCATTTTAAGTCCAACAAATGCCCCATCACTGTCTTCTTAGTTTCCAGGTATCGCTTATTTGATCGTATTGGAGTGATTTCAAGGGGAATTCGCTTGTTCAGCTTGATAGGGCTATTTTCAAAAATTTTGATTTTCTCAGGATTATTGGTCAAAAGGTCTACTTCTTTGATACCCAGATCTTCTAATATAATCAGGGCTTCTTCGTAAGTCCGTTCATCTACTTTAAAACCCAGGTGAGTATTGGCCTCTGCCGTGTTATCTCCTTGATCCTGTAGCTGATACGCTTTAAGTTTGTTGATGATACCGATCCCTCGACCTTCCTGGCGCAGATAGAGGAGCACGCCTCCACGTTCACCGATCAGTTCTAGCGATCTGATGAGTTGAGGACCACAATCACACCTCTGAGATCCAAAAATATCACCGGTCAGGCATTCGGAATGTATGCGGATCAACACCGGCTCATCATAATCAATCGGTTCTTTGATGAGCGCCAGGTGAGGGGTCAAATCATGCTCATCCATAGCATATGCCTTGATTGTAAACTCCCCATAAGCAGTCGGAATCGTGCTCTCGACTATATTTCTAAGCATGTGCAAAAGTAAGCAATTATTAAGGTCACGTTGATTTTATAGAACCCACAAAAATTACACTTAGTAATTATGGCTCTAAAAGCAGAATAATCAAAAATAGGAAGGCACGCCATTAGAGTATTGGAGACTAATGATTGTACCCCTATCTACCATACCCTTGAGTACTTTGTTGACGACCAGCCGTTGCTACCGGATATTTATCAGGTTGAGGGTGCAGCTTTCCATGTTTCCTACCAATAGGACAAAATCTTGTTTAACTCTCAGACCGGAGGCATATTCTGCTGGCTTCCAACTGGGCATATTACAAATGGCAGCGAGTAATAACTCGTCTATTTTTTCATCCTTAGAGGCCTCGGAGAGGTGGGCATCGATTATTTGACCTTCTTCGCTAATGGTAAATTTTACTGCAGCCAATATTGACTTGTCGAAGACTCCAGAAACTTTGTCCATCGCATTCACTTTTAAGTATTGAATTAATTCTTTCTGGCCACCAGCATAGGTAGCTTCATTTTCAGGCTCGGGGATAAATCTAAAATCGAACTCTTTTATATCATTGTGCTTCAGCGTATTCTCAGGCATGTATTTAACCTTCACTTCAATATCTTTGCCAAGATCAGCCAAATTCATTAAATCCTTCTGCTCCTGGTTAAACATATCGCTTTTACTTATAGCTCTCCTTATGCTCCCTTGAAAACTTGTCAGGATTTCCACTGAAACATATTCTCTGACCCAGGATGATTTATAATGTGGATTGATATCAATGATTGCATTGGCTGTTTTAATTTTTTCTCTGGATACTGAAATGTAAGGACGGTGTCTATTTACCTGATATCTCAGTTCATTGTCCAGCCCGTTTTGACCATTACTAAGGAATGGAAATACGAGGATAATAAGTAGAACTAAAACCAGCTTGTTTTGAACATTTTTCATGTTTACAGTGCATTTAAAAATTTTAAAAGTAATTCTTTAGATGAATTTACCATTGGAAAAGGACAATGTGGAGAAAAGGGAATCTTTCAACCACCAGAATGATAGCAAATCTGAATGCTTCAACACCCCCCATTTCTGGGTAGGGCATAAATCACATTACCTGAAACAAATAAATTGAAGATCTTATTTTCGATAGAAGGAAGTAACAGTTTCCATGTTTTTCCTTTGTCTGAAGATCTAAAGATGCCGGCAGGATGACCACAAAAAAAGAATTCACCAACTTGAATAATGGAGTTAATGGATAGGCTTGCCGGAAGGTCACCATCTATAGGCTGCCAGATTTTACCGCCATCGTAAGATGTTCGCACTCTTCTGGTCATCGACTTTGTATTGTATGTGATTGCCGCAAATCCGCCATTGATGCATTCTACAGCGATGCCCACGCCACCCTCATTAATTACACAATCCCAGCTTTCTCCTTGATCGGCCGACCGTAGTATCCCGTTGAGGCTGGTCGCTAAAAGTACACCATTTGACTCTACCAACTTCATTACCCAGCCTCCAGTATAGACTTGCTTCCAAGTTTTTCCACTGTTTATGGATTTAAATAGACCGTGGTTGGAGCCGATGAAAGCGGTGCCTCCAGCGGATTCAAAAACTGTGAGCACCTCTTTTTCTTTAAAATTCGAGTAGATAGGCGACCAATCACCCGTTGCATTTAGTTTTTGTAAAAATTGGCCATAGTCATTGTACGCTAATATCCCCTTCTTAACAGGCGCTATGCTGCCTAGTTTGTCAGGGAAAATCTCTTTTTCCCAAAAAGAGCCTGTAGCAGTTGGTTTACTGTGATATATCCCATTTTCAGTACGTACATAGAGCCCACTTTCATTTGCAAAGAAACCATCTCTCCGGATGTCCTCTGCTTGCAAATTTTCGGGAAGTCCCCGGCTAATGTCCTGCCATGTTTGGCCCCCATCAGTAGATTTAAAAACAATGTTTACCACCCCCGGTTTATTCCAATTTAGCTTTTGCGGACTATCCACGATTGGAGATAATGCTGGAAATTCTACTGCCACCTCACTGGCAAAGGGGAATAGAAGAAGGAGTAAAAAAGTCAGACTAAATATTTTCATGGCGGTAATTGGTTTGGTGAAAAAGTACTGTAAAGTTACTGGTGGTCAGTTGTCCAACAGCTTTTAAGTTGTAAAAAGCTGTAAAAAACATGTAAAACGTTTGTAAAGTCACCAAAAGCTTAGTTAATATTATGAGTGACTGATTTAAGATTACGTGATGTAGATTCAAACAATTTCAATAAAGTAGAGCGTGATAGCTTGGACCCTTGGATTTTTCGGGATAAAAATTCACCGATGGTGGGAGATTTTCTAGGCCGATTTGAAACCGTGCAGTGTTCGATTCCTTAAAATGGCATCAAAGGTGATGTACGAAACATGGCTGAGTTTTAAGGGCAACATAAATTTACACAGAACCCCAGTTATGCTGTATAGCCTTAGTTAGCGGCTATTTCTTATAGCCTGTCCACTATATAATCCAGCTCAGTTACCCCGCTGGTAAATTGTCGAGTATTCAATAACTTTAGTTTTATCTTGTCTTTAATATCTACAAACAATGAAATGCCTCGTCCAAGAATAATTGGATTGACGAATAACCAGTAGCCGTCGATTAAGTTCAGTTGCATAAGTGAGTGTGTTGCCGTCGGGCTACCAAACAGCAAGATGTCTGTTCCTGCCTGTTCTTTTATTTCAGTTATTATGTCTGAAAGGTTGTCGTTAATAATTTTTGTGTTATTTAAACCTGGATGGCCGGCAGGAAGGCCATCGTCTTTCATAGATTTTGACAATACAACTTTGTGCACTTTGCTGTACCACTTGGAATGTTCAATGTCGTGCCTGGTCGCGTTCGGTTTGTCCGCTGCAGAAGGCCAGTAATTTTCCATCATCTGATACGTTACGCGTCCATATAATGCTGTGTCGCATTCACTTATCCGCTTACCAACATGATCAAATATTTCCTCGTCAACTTTAATCCAATTCATTTCTCCGTTCAGTCCAGATACAAATCCGTCAAGCGAGATGTGCATAAATGAAATTATTTTCCCCATATAGTTCTATTTTAAATTGTTCTCTTTGATTGATTGATGTCTTATTGCAATGACCGCTAATGATTTAAAACATGGCATAACTGCTTGTAGCTGCTAAGTTTTTGGTAGCTTTTATTGCAAGGCACTTACTATTTCTATTTAATTTTAAATATTACTGCTTGATAAGGCAACAGATTAGCGGTGGTGAACTCTCTTATAAAAGTATCATAGTTATTAATAATCGTATCTTGAATATAAGCAATTTCGTGAAGATTAATAGTTGCTTTTTCTGGCGAAAAATTGAGCAAAACAAGCATCTTAACATTCGCTAACTCTCGGGTGAAGGCATAAATTTTTGGGTGCTCTTTTTGAAGCACTTCGTACTGGCCGTAAATCAAGACAGGATTGTTTCTTCTTACATTTGCCATTTTTCGGAAGTGGTTAAGTATGCTGTTTGGGTCTTTATTTTGGGCAGTTACATTGATATCCTTAAAATTTTCATTGACTTTTTTCCATGGAACACCTGTCGTAAATCCAGCATTTTCAGACTCATTCCATTGCATTGGTGTACGACCATTTTCACGAGAACTATAATTAAGCACTTTCATGAATTCTACCATATCCTCATTAGCAGCTAAGGCAGTTTTGTATTTCCCTAGGGCTTCAATGTCATCATATTCTGCTATTGTCGGCATGTCAATATTAGTCATACCCAGTTCATCACCATAATAAGTGTAAGGCGTGCCTCTCATACTAAGCAAAAAAGTATTTAGCATTTGAGTAGAGGCAATCCTACATTCAGGACTGGGATTTCCAAATCGGTTGACCAGGCGAGCATTGTCATGATTGGATAGAAAAATCGCTATCCAGCCTTTCTCAGCAAATGCACTATCCCAACGGCTGAACACTTCTTTAAATTCGGCTAATTTGTAACCTTTGGGAGTTCTTGACATATCTACTGATTCAAAATGATAAGCGATCTGAAGTTCATTGCGATATTCATCTACCAGGTCATGTGCATCTTGAAAAGTGCTACCTGCACCTTCCGCAACTGCAAAAACATGATATGGCTCAATAATTTCTTTATACATTTCCTTTAGGTATTCGTGCAGTTGGGGACGCAGGCCATACCATTTAATAAATTCTTTTTCATGTCCTTCAGGAAATTCGGGGTACGTGGTGTCTTTACTAGCAAATTGAAAAGCATCCATCCGGAATCCATCTACTCCTTTTTCTGCCCAAAACCTCATAATATCATAAACTTCTTGGCGTAATTTTGGGTTCTCCCAATTCAAGTCAGGTTGTTGTTCTGCAAAAGTGTGGAGGTAATAAGCATTAGTAGTTGAATCATAGTCCCATCCGCCTTCGGGGTCGAAAAGACTATATCTAAAAGGAGGTTTGCCTTTTTCTGCTGGCCACCAATGGTAATAATTCCGATAAGGATTATCCCTTGAGCTACGGGATTGTTTAAACCACGCGTGTTCATTGCTACTGTGATTGACTACAACATCCAACACAAACTTAATTCCACGCTCATGCAAGCCATCCAACATTTGTTGAAAATCTGCCATAGTCCCATATCTTGGTAATATGGCCCTATAATCACTTACATCATATCCATTGTCTACTAAGGGAGACTCGAAAAAAGGATTCATCCAAACTATAGAAACACCAAGGCTTTGAATATAGTCCAATTTCTCTACCACCCCTTTAAAATCACCAAAACCATCGCCATCAGTATCCTTAAAACTTTGGGGATATATTTGGTAAAGAATACCTTCTTTCCACCAAGTGTCATTTTTTATTGAAGTATCAACTACTTTT
Organism: Saprospiraceae bacterium; assembly: GCA_016709995.1. Taxonomy (NCBI): domain Bacteria; kingdom Pseudomonadati; phylum Bacteroidota; class Saprospiria; order Saprospirales; family Saprospiraceae; species Saprospiraceae bacterium. The sequence continues at coordinate 311,449 of JADJLQ010000001.1, read as the reverse complement.
TTCTGCTGATTTGAACAGCTTAATAACATTAATACTATTGTTAATTGCCATAAGTGTTTTATCATTTCACTTTTTTTTAGTTTAATGCCCTACAACATCATTGCTTACAAATGCCTAATGCTTAAACATCACTTTATCCTCCTAAAATTAATAATACCCATTGAATCTAAAGGACTTGCTAAGCATAATTTATTTGAGTAAAAATTTGAATATTAGATTTCGGTAGTTGGGGAGAGCATATAACCCAATGCTACCATTTATCCATAAAATGATAAGCAGGAATGTCTTAAAGTCTGGCATTCATACCAAATAATATCCGGCAGAACATCCGCCACTACCCTTCTGCCATATAACTCGCCACCGGAGGACAAGTGCATACCAGGTTCCTATCACCAAAAGCATTATTAACTCTACTTACACTGGGCCAGATTTTTGTCTCACGAAGGTAGTCCAGTGGAAAAGCTGCTTTGGACCTGGAGTAGGCATGTGACCACTCATCACTGGCCACGTGCTGGCAGGTATGGGGTGCATTCTTGAGGACATTGTCCGTAGGATGGGCTTCGCCTCCGGCGATCTCATCGATCTCGACTTTGATCTGCAGCATGGCATCGCAAAACTTATCTAATTCGGCTTTGTTTTCTGACTCCGTAGGCTCTACCATGATGGTGCCTGCTACGGGAAAAGAGACAGTAGGTGCATGAAAACCATAATCCATCAATCTTTTTGAAACATCCTCCGCTGAGATGCCAACGCCTTTGAATGGTCTGAGATCCAAAATAAACTCATGGGCGGCACGGCCTTTGACGCCACTGTAAAGCACCTGGAATTGATTTTGAAGCCTGGCTTTCATATAATTGGCATTCAATATAGCATGTCGGGTGGCCTGGACGAGACCGGAATGACCCAGCATAGCAATATATCCATAAGAGATCAGTAATATGCTGGCACTGCCCCAAGGAGCGCTACTCACAGCATGGATCGCTTGAGAATGATGCAGATCTACCAAAGCATGACCCGGTAAGAAAGGTGCCAATTTGTCATTGACACAGATAGGCCCCATACCCGGTCCTCCTCCTCCATGCGGGATGGCAAAAGTCTTGTGCAGATTAAGGTGACATACATCGGCATTGATCAATCCCGGACTGGTCAGCCCGACCTGGGCATTCATATTGGCGCCATCCATGTAGACCAGTCCTCCCCGGTCATGGATGATCTGACATATTTCTTTAATCTGAGTCTCGAATACCCCGTGTGTGGATGGGTAGGTGACCATCAGACAGGACAGATCATCCCGATGCAAATCGGCCTGCCGGACCAGATCTTCAAGATCAATATTGCCTTTCTCATCTGTCCTGGTGACGACTACTTTCATACCGGCCATAACGGCGCTGGCAGGATTGGTACCATGGGCAGACTCTGGTATAAGGGCGATTTTTCTATTTGGTTGATGTCGGGCAGCATGATAAGCCGCTATCGTGAGTAAGCCTGCATATTCACCCTGTGCACCACTATTGGGCTGTAAAGAACAAGCCGCCATACCAGTAATAGTACACAACCATTTTTCAAGGAGATCGAAAATATACTTGTACCCAAGCGCCTGATCTGCAGGAACAAAAGGATGTATATTGGCAAATGCCTCCCAGGATACCGGCAGGAGCTCGGAGACCGCATTGAGCTTCATCGTACAAGAACCCAGGGAGATCATAGAGTGGACCAGAGAGATATCTTTGTTTTCGAGGCTTTTAATATATCGCATCAAAGCAGTTTCAGACCGGTGCCTGTGAAATACCGGATGGGTCAAATAAGCAGAAGTCCTTTTAAGGTGATGGGGAATATTGTCATCCAAAAGATGGTTGGAATCACTGATGCCAAAAATGTCTGCGATGCTTTTGAAGTCATCCTCCGATACCGTTTCGTCCAGGGATATCTGAATGTGTCCTCCAGAGTAATAAAAATTGACGCCTTTGTCCAAAGCCTTTTGCCTGATCAAGGTTGTCTGATCGGCATCTGCCATCAGGGTGACTGTGTCAAAAAACGATTGATGCACTACCTGGTATCCAGCCTGTTGCAGGTCATAAGCCAGGCGCTTGGCAAAGGCATGTACTTTTCCGGCGATGGCCCTGAGTCCGTCCGGGCCATTGTAGACCGCATACATTCCACTCATGATGGCCAGGAGGGCTTGAGCTGTGCAGATATTGCTGGTGGCTTTTTCGCGTTTGATATGCTGTTCACGAGTTTGAAGTGCCATGCGTAGAGCCGGCTGATTGTATTGGTCTATACTGAGGCCGATGATCCGACCGGGTATGTTTCGCTTAAAATCTTCTTTGCAGGATAGAAAAGCTGCGTGCGGACCGCCATAACCCATGGGCACACCAAAACGCTGCGCATTACCAACCACTACATCTGCACCCCATTCGCCAGGAGGTGTCAGTAAGGTCAGGGCTAATAAATCGGAGGCCACACATACATATATATTATGACTGTGTGCAGCATCACATATGGCAGCATAGTTTTCTACTTTCCCCTCGCTGTCCGGATATTGCAGCAGGACTCCAAATAAAGCAGTGTCATTGTAATCTAACTGATCTACCGGCGCGATAATCAGATCTATACCCAAGGCATGCGCCCGGGTTTTCAACACATCTATCGTCTGGATATATACCTTATCGCTAACAAAAAACTTGTGTTTATGATCGCCGTCAGATTTATTGGCCAGGTTGTAGAAGAGGATCATGGCTTCTGCAGCAGCAGTACCTTCATCCAGGAGGGAGGCATTGGCGATCGGCAGACTGGTGAGGTCGGCTACCATAGTCTGAAAATTGAGCAAGGCTTCTAAGCGGCCTTGGGCGATCTCAGCCTGATAAGGGGTATACTGGGTGTACCAACCCGGATTTTGGAAGATATTGCGCAGAATGGGCGAAGGAGTAAATGTCCCGTAATACCCCTGGCCGATATAAGACCTAAAAGTCTTGTTTTTGCGGGAAATCGAACTGATATGTCTCAGATATGCCTGCTCGTCCATCGCTTCAGGGATGTCCAGGGCACCATGCATCCGGATACTGTCAGGAATGGTCTCGTCTATCAATTGGTCCAGGCTGGCCGCTCCGATGACTTCTAACATTTGACTTACGGCAGCAGCATCATTGCCCAGGTGTCTTGATTCAAACTGATGAGGATGGGACATACTATCGATTTAATGATTTCGGATGCAAAAGTACGAAGATGGGTGATGGGAAACCGTATGAATATATTTTTTTTATATCTGTTTTATTTCGATACAATGAGCATCGGAAGACCCGGGCAGGCCACTCAGTGTTGGCCTAATCTGCAAATCCTACATTCGTAAAAAGGAATATAGATACAAAAAAGGGGCAACAACTGAATGCGACCCTCTTTTTTTTGCCTATTGAATGGGAGATAATTTTATTTTATGCCGAAAGCTTTTTTAATGTCTTTGACTTTGTCGAGTTTTTCCCAGGTAAATAGTTCGACTTTCATTTTTTTAGTTTTTCCATCGGGAGATTTGAAAGTTTTTTCGACAATCTGAGGTTTGCGGCCCATATGTCCATAGGACGCAGTCTCACTATAGATGGGATTACGCAGCTTGAGCCGCTTTTCTATCGCATAAGGACGCATATCAAATAAAGTGGAAACTTTGTCTGCGATATCACCGTCTGACATATCCACGTGCGCTGTACCATATGTGTTGACATAAAGACCCATAGGTTGGGCGACACCGATGGCATAGGATACTTGTACCAGGACTTCGTCGCAAACACCTGCAGCCACCAAATTTTTGGCGATATGGCGGGTAGCATAAGCAGCAGATCGATCTACTTTGGAAGGATCTTTGCCCGAAAAAGCACCTCCTCCATGGGCACCTTTACCCCCATAAGTATCGACAATGATTTTTCGACCTGTCAATCCGGTATCTCCATGAGGTCCACCGATCACAAATTTGCCGGTTGGATTGATATGATAGTGAATCTTATTGGTAAATAGCTTTTGAATCTCAGGAGTCATTTTTTTCTTCAACCTGGGAACCAGGATTTCGGTCATATCCTTGTAGATCTTTTTGCTCATTTCCTCATCTGTGCCGAAATCATCGTGCTGTGTGGAGATGACGATAGCGTCGATGCGTATCGGTTTATTTTGATCATTATACTCAATAGTGACCTGGCTTTTGGCATCCGGACGGAGGTACTTCATCTGTTTGTTTTCTCTCCTGAGGGCAGCGAGTTCGATCAATAAATTATGAGCGAGATACAAAGGCAGAGGCATATAATCTTCAGTCTCCCTACTGGCATATCCAAACATCATGCCCTGGTCACCGGCTCCCTGGTCTTCGCGGTCCTTTTTATCGACCCCACGGTTGATATCTGCTGATTGCTCGTGGATGGCTGAAAAAATGCCACAAGAATTGGCTTCAAACATGTATTCACTCTTGGTGTATCCAATTTTCCGGATCACTTCACGAGCTATCTCCTGCACATCAAGATAGGTTTTGGACTTGACCTCACCGGCCAGAACCACCTGGCCTGTAGTGACTAAAGTTTCACAAGCTACTTTAGAATCTGCGTCGAAAGCCAAAAAATGATCTATCAGTGCATCTGAGATTTGGTCTGCTACTTTATCAGGATGTCCTTCCGAAACAGACTCAGAAGTAAATAAATAAGGCATAAATTATTTGTTCTAGGTTATTAAAATTTGAAGCCCATCTTTCAATGAGACGGTGCAAATGTATAGATTCTTTTTGGATGATAAAAAAACTTAATATTAGTACTTGTTCGAGGTCGGGCAGCGTTTGATTATATAAGATGATTGATCATACTTTGAGGTGATAAGTAAACACTCGAAACTTGTCTTTTACCTGAATACTTACAATCCTGGCTCGTTTATTTTTTTATTTAATTTAATTGTTAAATAGAGGAAACTCTACCGCACACCGGCTCATTTCACATTTACAAATAACCTGGATATGCCTTCTAAGTAACCCTCTAAATTATCCCCAATCTGTACCTGTCCGACGCCTGCAGGTGTACCTGTGTAGATCAAATCACCTTTGAGCAATTTGAAATATCTGCTGGCGTAGGAGATGATGGTATCGAAATCAAAGATCATGTCACTCGAATACCCAATTTGGACAGTCTGCTGGTTCTTCTTTAATTCAAAATGGATGTTGCTCCGGTCTTTGAGCTGATCGATTGGAATCATTTCTCCCAAAACTGCAGAATAATCAAAGGCTTTGGCAAGTTCCCAGGGATGTCCCTTTTGTTTGGCTCTATCCTGGATATCCCGCGCTGTAAAATCTATACCTAGTCCGATCTTGTCATAATATTTGTGTGCAAACTTCGGATCAATACTTTTACCGTTTTTATTGATCTGAATCACCAATTCCAGTTCGTAGTGAATATTGGAGCTAAAATCTGGGTGATAAAAAGGTCGCTGATTGATCAGAAGAGCGGTAGAAGGTTTCATAAAGAGCATGGGCTCTGTAGGTACCGGATTGTTAAGCTCCTTGGCATGATCGATATAGTTGCGGCCAACACAGATGATTTTCATATATAAGTAAGATTATGGTGGTAAAAATAGGTTGATTTGCTCAAATGGGATGTATCATAAACTCAAATCTCATTGGCTAAGTCCAAGGTCATTATGATCCGGAATATTACACCTATATTTCTCCCGTTTTAAGGTAAAAACACTTATCCTTTTTCAACATTCAATGAATGAGCTGCTGCTTTAATTGACATTGACATAAATTCCTATTAGTATGCAGGTCAATAAAATTAAACTATGTACTTAAAAGAATTAGCCTAATCATTTAAGGATTTTTTTTAGGCAAAAGACTCGCAGAATCATTTAACCAATCTGATGCGAAGGCGGATAATAAATTAACGCCAAGCATCATTTTAAGCCATCTCTGCCAATAAACCTTTCTTTGCCCAACAAAAAATTTATAGCCCTTGTAATATTTCTTTCCAGGGATTGCTCGGTTTTTAACTGAGATAAATAACGTACGATTTCAAGTCTCAATGAAGGCCGAAGGTGGTCAAAAACTGATTGAGCATCAGCATGATGTTTCAAAGCCTCCTTAAACTTTGGAGGTGGCAAAATTTCTCTTTTTACGGGATCATAATCAATGCTGATGTCAATGGTTTCTCCGATTCTTTGCGGTGAATTTTTAAGCATTTTGGTATTGATATACAATCGCCACGCACCTCCAAATCTTACCAAGGTCTGCTTATATTCAACCCCATTGACTGTGCCCAGTATCGGTATATTTCCTTTTACACTGCCTACCCGACTAAAAATATATTGCAAGATTTTATCAGGCACCGGCACATAAGGGTTGACTCCAATAATTTCAATTTTAGCTTTGAAAGATTTCATTGCATAGTCATTTCAGGCATTGTAAGACAAGATGAATTCCCATTCTTAATGCAAAAATTTATTTGATCATAAACAAATAGGTTCCGGATGAAAGACTGATTTTAGCAGGTATTTGTTTGTGATCAAGTATTATTTGCTGACCTGGTGTGAGGTCAAATTCCACAGTAGCTGTGGAATTGGCCGGAATGGTCACCGAATATTTAATGCTGTCGCCCAGTCTCTGCCAGGATGAAAGGATGGTTCCAAAAGGTCCACGGTGACTGGCGGTAAAGTGACTGAGCTGTGACACAAAATGCGGAGACAATAGAATGTTTTTAAAACCGGGGTTCGCTTCATCAGGATGGATGCCACCAAGACCTTTAAAAAACCAGGCTCCAATCTCCCCAAACATCATATGATTTAACGAGATATCCCGGGCTGCCTGAATATTCCAATTTTCATACAAAGTGGTAGCTCCATTTTTAATCCACCAGCCCCAGGAGGGGTAGCTGTCTTGTGCTGCTAAGGCATACGCCGTAGCTGCCTGACCATTATCGCTTAGAGCGTTGAGGATGGCTTTGGCACCTAACACGCCTACATCTAAATGCATACCATCCGACTTAACCCGGGTCGCCAGGTTAGCCGCAACTTTGGATTTTAACTCTGGAGGCACTATACCCCATTGTAAAGCCATGCTCATCTCTGTCTGTAGGCCACTGCCATAGATATTGGTAGCCGAATTAAAATATTTATCGTTGATAGCCTTTTTGATTTTCAGAGCAAGTGCTGTGTAATATTTTTCATCTTCCGAGTTACCAAACAGCCTGGATGATTTGGCAAGGATAGTAGCATCTACATAATAATAGATAGAAGAAGTATACTCCAGAGGAGAAGTAGATTTGACCGGTACCCAATCGCCACGACCAAATGTAGTGAGTCCGGCCGGGCTGATGCTTTCAACATATTTGAGGTATTGTTTGATAGCAAGGTAATTGTCTTGCAACGGCTTTTTGTCCCCATAAAATAAATAAAGATTCCAGGGAATGATGGCAATGGTGGAGGTCCAATCGGTGCCATTGGCAGTACCATATCCCCAGCCACCGGTCGGTATGATATCAGGCAGTACTCCATTGGGCTGTTGCTCATCCCGATGGTCAGCCATCCATTTTTCATAGATAGTGATGCCATCAAAATTAAACAGTCCTGTTTCCACAGCAAAATGTCCATCCCCTGTCCAACCATTTTTCTCACGCTGAGGACAGTCGGTTGGATACCCAAATAAGTTTGACAGATAAGAATTGTTAGTCGCCCACCATAATTTATTGATGATAGGGTTGGAGCAATCTATGCTACCGACCGGAGTCACATCACTGTGCATAAACCAACCGGTCACATCCTCTTTGGTTAAAGCTATAGGTCTGCTACTGCTAATCTCTACATACTGGAAACCCTTATAATTAAACTTTGGCATAAAATCAATGGGCCCCTGGCCGTTTAAGATCACGATGTCTGTACCATAAGGATCACCATCATCAACAGGCCGATAGTATACATCTATATTAGACATATCAACATGATTGTCCTTTTGGAGTCGCTCACCATGTTTAATTCTAACGATGGTGCCTTCTTCACCATTGAGTCTGACTTGTGTCACACCTGCGATATTTTGACCAAGGTCAAATACATAATTGGTATCACTAAATCGGGTCATCGATTGAACAGGAATTTTCAAAACATTTTTAATTGGCGACATGAGTTGACTCACTATATTTTTGGAGGGAGCTGCCCTTAAAATCGTCCTCCTCCAGGCAGTATCCACATAATTCACTGTGTTCCAGCCTGGTATTTCCTTGCGAGCATCATAATGTTCCCCTGTGTAAATACTGTTAAACACCAGCGGGCCAGTATGGGTCTTCCAACTTTGGTCCGAGGTGATGGTCTGAGTGGTACCATCTGTATAAGTGATTTTTATATCCAGGCAGAAGGCTGGCCTTGCTCTCCATGGTGCCCGGTCAAAATTCCATACTGCTAAAGATTGATGATTGTACCACCCATTGCCCAGCAATACGCCAACTGAATTTGGACCCTGTTTGAGTTGAGTGGTGATATCGTAAGTAACATAGAAATTTCGGCGGTCGAAGCGAGTATACATTGGATCAAGACGATGATCGCCTACTTTAGTGCCATTGAGACTTAACTCATACAATCCTGCCGCTGCAATATAGGCTCTGGCTGATTGGATCGCTTTGGTCGTGGTGAATACTTTGCGGAAATAGGGAGCCTCCAAGGTTTGAATATTGTCACCATCACTGATCCAACTCCCCTGCCAGTGGCGCATATCCATCATACCAGTCTCAAATGTCGCAACCCGACCTGCAGCCAAAGGTTTTCCGAGTTGATTCCAAACAAGCACGGTCCAATAATATTTGGTAAAAGGCTTGAGAGCAGAACCTGGCATGGTGACCAAATTGAGGCGCCCTAAAGTTTTCTTTGAATCCCAGGTATTGGCTAATTGATGACTTACGGCTGAGGAGTCTGTACCCACCACTATTCTATAAGCAGACTGGGCTGCGCCTCTTGTGGAATCTTGCAGCATCCACGAAAGCCTTGGATGATCTGTATCTACTCCTATGGGGTTGACCAGGTACTCACATTGCAAAGAGGTTACAGTCTGCCCAAATCCTGAAGCCATTGGTGTGATTAGAATGAGGCCTAAGCTCATGATTTGAAAAATCGCCTTAGCAAGAGAATGTATCATACAGAGATTGTCTAGATTGGATAATATTATGGTTCAAAATAAACAAATTGATGAAACCTAAGGTCCAAGAACTCTTAGGTAATTTTAAACTGTTCAAATGATGCCATGAAATTTCCAGGTACTCAATCCCAGATCCTGTGTAGATTCAGGCAAAAAGCACGACCATCCCCCAATACAAAACTATCTATCTTTTCTTCCTGAGTTGTGGTTTGATATTGACCATCCTCAGACTACCATCAACCCAACAGCCTCTTTGATTTCATCCAGGTTGGCTTTGGCTTGCTTTCGGATGACTACGGAGCTAGCCTTAATCATCTGTTTGTAGTCTTTTTTATTGGCGAGGATCTCTTGCATTTTGTCACGCATGGGATCGCTGAGGGCGACCAGGGCATCAGCTACGACTTCTTTGAGCTCAGAATATTTGAGGGTTTGGGCGGTGTATTGTGATAATAGCTGTTTGGCGGCTTCTTGCTGGCCACAAGCACGGAGCAAGGAAAACAAATTCTCAACACCCTCACTCATTTTGCCTGGATCAGGTGTACCTGTATCTGTCACAGCGGATTTGATTTGTTTTCGGATGACCTCTGCGGGAGCAAATACATTGATATTGTGTTTTTCCCCCAGGCTGGCACTCATCTTACGGGAGGGATCAGCGGTGGACATGACTTTGGGAATCTCTGTAAACAATGCCTCCGGAACAGGAATTAATTCTTTGCCTACGATATTATTGAGCCTGGTGGCGATGTTGCGGGCCAGCTCGAGATGCTGCTCCTGGTCTTTGCCTACCGGCACATATTTAGGTTTATATATTAATATGTCTGCGGCTTGAAGTACAGGATAAGTAAATAGTCCCACTGAAATGAATGCGTCCTTGTCTTTTTCGCTCGCTTGAGAGGTCTTGTCCTTAAACTGGGTCATCCTCTGGGTCTCTCCATAGCTGGCAAAACAATTGAGTATCCAGGCCAATTCAGCATGCTCTGGCACCAGGGATTGAATAAATAGATTGTCAGGATTAATTCCACAAGCTAGTAAGCCAAATATACCATTCCAGGTAGCTTCGCGAAGACCACTGGGTTTATAGGGCATGGTCATTGCATGGTAATCTACAATTCCATAAAAACAATTATAAGTTTGTTGGAGATTCACCCAATTCTGCACGGCCCCAAAATACCTTCCAAAGTGAAGATTGCCTGTAGGCTGCATACAAGAAAGTACACGTGGCCTGGTTGCAGATGAATCGAGTGGAGCCTCCAGCATGTTAACAGACGGCTATCGCAGAGATCTCTACTTGAACATTTTTGGGCAGATTACTCACCTCTACGGTCTCCCTTGCAGGAGCCGTTGCTTCATTAAAATAAGTGGCATACACTGCATTGATCCTGGCAAACTGACTCATATCTCTGATAAAGACAGTGCATTTGACTACGTGCTCAAAGCCAATGCCAGCAGCAGTAAGAATAGCACCAAGGTTGGTTAGTACCTGGTGAGTCTCCTCCTCCAACGTACCGTTTTTGATGCTACCATCATTAGGGTCTATTCCGATCTGACCGGATATATACAAACAACCATTGGCTCTAACAGCCTGGTTATAAGGGCCTATCGGCAATGGAGCCTGGTCCGTCCTGATGATCTCTTTCATCTTCTTTATTCAGCTCCTTTGACCAATACTCTGCCTTTGTAATACAACTCACCTTCATGCCAGTAAGCACGATGTCTTAAAAAAGCTTCACCGGTAGTCTTGCAGATAGACACATTAGGCAGTTCAGCATGATGGTGATTGCGTCTTTTGTTTTTTCTGGATCTGGAGATCCTTGTCTTTGGATTTGGCATGACAAATTATTTATAACTATTAATTCAATTTAATATTTTTAAGGTCTTTCCAAACGGATTCGTCGATGTCAGTCTTCACTTCAAACTCCGTCAATTTCTTCAACATCACTGCATCACACGGTATACCCTGGCAATCATAAACATTCATGAGTGGTTTGCCTAGACAAATCAGCTCAAAAATGACTTTTGAAGCATTCCATTCAGAAGCTTGAGGATCAAGATACAGCACTTCATCAGTATCTTCTCCTTCTTCAAATTTCAAGATCAATTGATCATCATAAGTCACCGGCAGTTCGATCTGCACCAAACACCGGTCACACACACATTCATAGGCACCTTCAATTTGAAAATTGACCACTGCAAGATTTGGCTGTCTATCTAAGGTGATACTGGCCGTGAACCTTCCACGCTCAATAGGCGAATTTTCAAAATGCTTAAAAAAATCAGAGCCTACCTCAAATTGGTAAACATGATTTCCCGGCTTCAAGCCAGTGAGCGGTACAGTATATTCCTTCAATGCTTCCATTAAAAAGACTTTTCCGAATTTTTCGGCCCGCAAAGATAGATTATTTTAATGAATTTTTTAAAAATCAGCTAGGGGAAATTGTCAATACCTGTTTTAAGGCTACCAAGACCTGACTAAGGCGGATAAAATTTTATAATTACCTAAATTTCAATAATTTATATATTAAACAAATTATCTAAATTAACCTTAAGCCACTACTGTTATAGAAAATCTTCCGAAAGCATTATAAGGGCAAATAGATTACCGGGCATACGAATAAAAGAGATTATGTTAGTATCACATAATTGATTTACTGGTTGATTTTACACTTACCTGTTGGTCGATAAATGGCTGATCTCTGTACCGAATGCCCGTAGCCGAATACAAGGCATTGCCAACAGCCCCACTAATTGGAGGGAGCGCTGGTTCACCTAAACCGGTGGGCTCTATGGTGTTTTTAACAAAATGCACATCAACTGCAGGAATTTCAGACATTCTAATCAAGCGGTAACTATCAAAATTACTTTGATCCGGTGCACCCTCATTGAAAGACAATTTGCCAAACATTGCCGTTCCGATACCATCTACAATACTGCCAACGACCTGGTTTCGTGCTCCGCTCTGATTGACCAGGATACCACAGTCCACTGCACAGTAGACTTTTTTAACAACGGGGATACCTTTGACCTTGATTACTTCTGCGACCTGAGCAACATAGGTGGAGTGCGCAAAGTATACACTAAATCCTTTGTATACGCCTTTTTTCTTTTTATACCAATTGGATTTCTCTGCTACCAGATCTATGACAGCTTTAAACCGATCAGGTTCGTATTGGACCTTACCCACCGGATTGGTTTTTGCCTTTTCAACCAGCTCAAGCCTCATTTTGAGTGGATCTTTGCCTGCAGCTTCTGCTACTTCATCAAAAAATATTTGTTCGGCACCGGCCAGGAAATTTGTGATTGGCGCTCTCCAGGGACCTGTAGTAATAGCCGATTTAAAATCAGATGACTCCATAGTGACATGATCGATTGCTCCGACTGGAAAATTATTTTCCCTAACCGGATTGCCACTATTCATCCCGGCTCCTCTCACATGAAAGGCTGTAATATTGCCATTTGCATCCAGGGCCGCTTTAAATTTATATTTACAAGCTGGCCGGTAGATCCCTGCAGTCATATCGTCTTCCCTGGTCCATAACAATTTTATAGGTGCTTTGACCAAGGATGAAAGCTCCGCAGCTTCCAAAGCGTAGTCACTATTTAATCTTCGTCCAAAGCCGCCGCCCATTTTGGTCATTTCCACTGTAATATTCTCCTGTGGAATATTAAGCAACTTGGCTACGCCATTTCTTGCACTCTCCGGGGTTTGGGTTGGGCCTACGAGTTCAGCAGTGTTTTCTTTGACATCGGCGAAGAAATTCATCGGCTCCATGGAATTGTGTGGCACGAAAGGACAAACAAATTCCGCTTCCACGATTTTAGCTGCTGTTTTGAAAGCTGCCTCAGTATCACCTTCTTTTCTCTTCACATCCATTTTGCCATTCGAGATCATATCAGCGAAGATCTTTTCATGCATCTCAGAGCTCTCCAATGCTTTGTCGTTTTGATAGTCAAGCTTCAATGTTTTTCTGGCTTTCATGACTTCCCAGGTAGATTTGCCTACCACAGCCACTTTGTTTCCAAAAGTGACCACCTCTAAGATGCCAGGCATAGCCTTTGCTTCAGCACTGTCCACATTTTTCAGTGTCATACCAAAAGCAGGAGGCCTTACGATCATGGCATGGAGCATACCAGGCCGCTTCACATCAAAACCATAGATTGCCTTGCCAGTGAACACTTCCATATTGTCGACACTTTTTACCCAGGTACCAATGGTATGAAATTGTGAAGGGTCTTTAAGTACAATGTCTTTGGAGGGGGTCAATTTAGATGCTGTGACAGCCAAAGAACCATAATGCATCGACCGATTGGTCGCTTTATGCCAGACAAAACCCTGGGTGGTAGATAACTGATCCATAGGCACACTCCATTGAGCTGCAGCGGCTTGCATCAGTACATTTCTTGCGGTGGCCCCAGCCTCACGAAGACGCTTCCAGGAATGAGGAGTACTTCTACTTCCTCCTGCCACTTGTCGTTCAAACCGTTTGGTGTCCAAGGGAGCTTGCTCCACTTTTATTTTGGACCAGTCCATATCCAGTTCTTCTGCGACGATCATTGGAAAAGAAGTCTTGATACCCTGTCCTACTTCAGGGTTAGGAGAGTATATGGTCACGCTGCCATCAGGGTGAATAGAGAGATATGAATTAAAATTGATCAGATCAGGATCATCGGTGGCTTTGATATTGCCAGATGACCCTTTGCTGAAAAGATTGAAACTGATAAATAAACCACCGGTCGCGAGGGTGGATGCTTTCAAAAACTGCCTTCGGCTGGTTGATTTTATAATTGAAGTTGCCATTGATCTTTATTGTTTATTCGATAATTAAAAAAGAATAACTATTATTTCATGTTGCGGGAAGCTGTCTTCACTGCATCTAAAATTCGATGGTAAGTGCCACACCGGCAGATATGACCATCCATCGCCTCTATGATCTTTTTATCAGAAGGCTTGGGGGTTTTACTCAATAATGCAGCAGCTGTCATGATCTGACCTGCCTGGCAATACCCACATTGAGGTACATCTATATCATCCCAAGCTTTTTGCACCGGGTGATCACCATTGGCTGACAATCCTTCAATGGTAATGATCTTCGCATTGCTCAATACCGATACAGGTAATACGCAAGATCGGCTGGCTACCCCATTAATATGTACGGTGCATGCCCCGCACTTGGCGATGCCACATCCATATTTAGTTCCGGTCAGATCCAGATGATCTCTCAATACCCAAAGTAGTGGAGTATCTTCAGCTACATCGACGGAATACTTTTGTCCGTTGATATCTAATTTATACATTGCCATGTTAAAATAATTTAAAATTATGTTTTATAAAGATACAATATCTGGCAACTCCAATGTTTGTATAGTAAAAAATACCTCCTTTTTAACAATCAATCATTTATAACGCTGCAAATTATTAATCCAAAATAACACTATACATTCATGGGTCCAACATTTGGATCCAGCTATTCTAAGGCACTTGTTTAATCTGATTGATGCTGATGAAAGGCTAAATTCAAGGATTGAATAATTGGCACCATTTAGTTATTTGATTCTAACCCGTTTGATTTTCACCTTTGGCGATGACATAATGTAGAACTATATTTGCAGCTATGCTAATATCGATGACGGGATTTGGGAGAGCTGGTGGGGTCGTAAGAGATCATCAAATCAAAGTTGAAATTAAGTCTGTCAATAGCAAGTTTTCAGAATATCGGTTTCGGCTTCCACCTTTTCTCAAGGACAAAGAATTTGAAATCCGTAAACTGCTGAGCACCTCCATCGACAGAGGTAAGATTGATTTTTTTATCGAGCAGTCCAATGGCGAGGTCAATGAGGTTCAGATCAATCGGGCCCTTTTCATCAAATATGCTGCGACACTGAAGGAACTGGCAATCGTGACTGATCTCAAAGAAGAAGGTCTGATCGCTTCGATCTTGAATCTACCAGAAGTAGTTGAATCACCTGCGGTTACCATTGAAGAAGATGATTGGGCATCTACCGAGAGCATCATACAAAAAGCAATAGAAGAATTTAATGCATTCAGACTCCACGAAGGCAAAATACTGGCTCAAGTAATCAAACAGAATGTGGTTATGATAAAGCAGTATCTGGAGCAAATCACCCCCTTTGAAAATGTGAGAATAAGCCAATTAAAACAAAGACTGCTCAAGACCCTCGACGAATATAGCAATAGACCTGAATATGATGCCAACCGATTTGAGCAAGAGCTCTTATATTATCTTGAGAAAATGGATTTTACCGAGGAAAGGGTAAGGTTGGACAAACATTGCAATTTTTTTCTGGAAAAACTGGACCTGCCGGTAAGTAATGGAAGAGAACTGAATTTCATCAGCCAGGAGATGGGGCGGGAGATCAATACACTTGGATCGAAAGCTCAGGATCACAATATTCAGCACCTGGTAGTTGCGATGAAAGATGAATTGGAAAAGATTAAGGAACAATTGGCAAATGTGGTCTAATCTATGGGCAAACTGGTCATCATCACAGCACCGTCCGGTTCTGGCAAAAGCACTATAGTCAATCACTTACTCGATACCATACCCTCCCTGTCCTTTTCAGTATCTGCGACTACCAGACCACGAAGGCCTCATGAAATCGAAGCAAAAGATTACTATTATATCGATGTGAAAAAATTTAAACAGTATATCCATCAACGCCGGTTTGTAGAGTGGGAGGAAGTATACCCGGGTCAATTTTATGGGACTTTAAAATCCGAACTGCAAAGACTTTGGGATCAAAAAAAGACCATTGTGTTCGATATTGATGTTATCGGAGCTTCTGATTTGAAACGCTTTTTTCCTAAAAAATCTCTTGCATTATTTATCAAACCGCCCTCTATCGAAGTACTGCGACAAAGACTGATCTCCAGGCAAACTGAATCACCGGATAAAATCGATATGAGAGTCCAAAGGGCTACCATGGAAATGGAATACCAGGACCGTTTTGACGCCGTGGTGCTCAACGACGACCTTGAACAAGCTAAGAGAGATGCCGGTAGTATTGTAAAAAAATTTATCTTAGGCCAGTGAGTGAAACGAATTCAAATACCCCACATTGTATTACCAACGGCATCGCCGTCGAGGTGATTGTAGAATTTCAGGCAAAATTCTCTATACCTTTTTCTGATCAAAACGTTTTCACTTACTATATCAGGATCCACAATTCGAATCAATATACTGTGCAATTGCTTCGTCGACATTGGTGGATCTGGGAGAGTAATGGCACCAACAGGCAAGTCAAAGGTGAAGGTGTCATCGGAGAACAACCTGTCTTAGCTCCCGGCAATACCCATCAATATCAATCTTTCTGTCCGATCGCTTCATCCATGGGTAAAATGAGTGGATCCTATCAATTGATCCGATTGGATACCAACGAACTCTTTGAAATTAAAATTCCAGAGTTTCACCTGATTGTGCCTGAAATGCAAAATTGATTAGCGTTTTATTATTTTTTTACAAGGTTTATCCAAAATTATTTCTTCGTCAAAATAACTTCATACATCTGGTTATTTACACTGGAAGGATTGACATCATTGGAGCTCGGGGATGGAGATTGTATACCACCATACAAATACCCGATAATCGTGGTCAGATTGCCTTTTATTTTAGCATAATCAATAGTACCATCTGAAAAAGAAAAATCTGGATTGGCCAAAAAAATGGCATTGGCCCCCAGCAAAGCCGGAAGCTCCGGGCTACCCGGAGGAATTTGTACTCGCTGAGCCATATTTCCCTGAACATATTGCATCTGCGTAATGGTTTTTACAAAAGGAAGCAGAGCCCCATCATCCCCATCTTCCCAATAAGCCGAATCCACGTGATATTGAAATCTCCCAATGCCTCCCATCAAAGCCACTGTAGTTTTATCGGTTGCCTGATCATAGATGACAACCCGAGCACAATTGTACTGACTGGTAAGCTGATGTAAAGTATCTATCCTGTAGGAAGTGGATAGTCCTGCCGGAGTGATGTATATTGGCTGATCAAACCCATTGCCCGCAGCCGTAAAAACACCACCAAAGGTAGCAAAAAAACTACCCGATTTTTGCGGAATCACAACTACGTTTAAATCTCTGCGGTGTAATTCGCTATTTCGAATGCTCGCAGTATCAGCCAATTTTCCACCAATGACCTTAAATACTCTAATCGCTTCAGTATAATTGCCAGTTTTGTTTAAGGTGTATGCTCCGATATAATTTTGTCCAAACATCAAATAGAAAGTCCCGGCTTGCTTTATCAATTCGCCACCAGATACTTGTACAAAAGGCGATTGAATCGTATAAAGTATTGCCTTTTGAGGATCGCCCTGGCTTTCCACCTGACTTATCATCAACGGCACATTGATAGCCAACATTTTATCAAAAGTAAAATCGCTCCTGGAACCAGTTATTTTTGTAGTGCCATAACCCCCAACGATGTATAATGTGTCCTTATCCTGAAAGAACTCCATATTAGACGAAAAAAACTGCAACATGGACTGATCCTTAGGGTTTAGCTTCAATTCAGTTGAAGTCCAGGTACTCATATCCAATACATAGATTGATTTATTGGCCAGTCTGCTATTAAATATAGTGTCCAGACCTGACAGTCCATGGAAACCGGTCTTGCGCCCGCCTATCAATAGTACTTTATTACCGGATCGTGCCCAGGCAGCAGATTGGAGGCCAGGGATAGATGGATTAGGCTCCATCGTGCGAACGCTAATATCAAAGCCCGCATCCAATGACTCGCTAACCACTTCCGTCATAGGTGATGAATCCTGTGGCTTGCTAGTTTCTTTACATGCAAAATGGCTTATCACGCAAATCAGCAACAGCCCGCTTAATGAGAAAGGTATATTTTTCATGTCGTTCTATTTGAGGAGATATTATTGGCCCAAGCTACGATCAATGCTCTCTGGTCAGCACTCAATTCTCTGGACCGGGGCATATAAATAATATTATTCCAATTTTTGAGATCTGTTCGTTCGAGGACCAAACCAGCAATGGTTGGATCATCCCACACAGCCTTATTGAATGGCAATGCTTTCCCCATGATAGGATAGACCACATCATACAACTTAAAAATTTCATTATATATCACTTCAAAATCCGGCGGAGCATACGAAGGATGGTTCTTATCAAGATATCGGCTGTAGTCCGTTGAAGGATGAACACGCATCACTGTAAAATAGCCTGTGTCCATCACTGTATAATTGGCTGGAGAAAAAACAGGCACTTGATTTTTGGGATAAAGTCCATCATATACAAAATAGTATACAGCATTATTGTCAATGCCAAATGGTGCTTGTGAAAAATCTATTACAGCGCCGTCTGCTAACTGCAGCCACACTGTTTTATTTGGCAGGCCTGGTGGATCATTGGCAGCGTCCGGAATAATGTATTGGGCTATGCCTACAGGGATAGGATCGGTGACCCTTGCTCCTTTCTGAAAAATCCTTAACACAAAAGATTCCCTGGTATTGCTAAACACATTAAAGCCTTGTCCAGGTGTATCACCCTGATCAGTATACAAGCCCTTTTGATCACTCGCAAACATATAAGTGGCTTCCTCCAATGCCAATATTGAATAACCCTGCGGTGTCGTCAAGGTTGCTTTTAAAAAATTTTTATGGACGCGATTAGAAATGTTTTGATCAGAAATAATAAAATCAAAAATCGCCCCTTTTTTATATACTTCAAGCCTGGGATTGGCCAAAGGATCGATGTCAATAGTCGCTATCGCTAAACTTGCATCTTCTACAGTACCCAGCGTCAGTTTGCCAAGAACTGCTGTTTCAAAAGTAGCATTCTCAGGCATGGGAGGTTGAAAGATAGGAGGCACTTGAGAATAAGCGGGTGAAATAGCTTCGGGCCAACTGTTGCCCATGTCCAGCGATAGTACAGATACGCCTGTCCCAATAGATTTGATTGAACAGATAGCCGGAGTCATGCTTACAGGTACGGGATTATTTGCTCCTGCACCCAGGTTTTGAAAAATAGGCTGCGCATTGAGAGAGATCAGGTTTCTGCCAATATTGCTTGAAATGAAGTCTCCATCATACCACGGAGTAATACTACCTACGGTATAGCCTCTTGCGGGATTGCTCTGAGTGCCCTTCTCTTTATAATAGTTTTGATCGTATCTGTTTTCAAACACACTTTGAATGGTAAATGAAATAAATAAACCTTTTAAAGGTCTGCCATCATAGGCAATGTATTTATTAAAAAATTGCACCACCGGAGAATTTTGTCCTGCAGGAATTTGATCAAGTGGAAGAGCTGAACAAAACCTGGCGGAGCCGCCCATGGCAGGCCACCAGTTGACGGTGCGCCATGCGCTGTAAATAGACGCAGAGAATTTGAAGGGAGTGCCCTGGAGGTATACCTCAGCAGGATTAGCCGAATTGTATAAATTTAAGTTGCTGCAGAATATACTCGCATAACATGATTGATTGGATACAGTCTCGACCATCAGAGCCGTCGTCTTGCCTGAGCCTGGTGTAGCATCAAAATCAAATTTTGCTGATAACAAGGGTGCCACTTCCGGAGGAATATAGGATGACTTATCATCATAAAGCGTGATGACCGTTCCATCAAATGTTTGCACACCAGTGACTTCTGTATTACTAAGGGTCACCCCCATATCTCCCCACATGTTCCAATATCCAGGACACAGACCTACGATGGGGCCCAGGGCCGATGTAACAGACTGATAATAAGGCAGATAAGCAGCATCTGCTTCACCCTGACCGAGTGGAGTCATGCACCAGCTTTGTAAGGAAGGTATATCATTGATGGGTTCAATCTCTATATAAAATGGTTGACTATGATTTTGAGGATCAGTGTAGATCGTAGGAGCAAAGCTTGAATTAATCTTAGTGATATCCGCCTGGCTATCATAGTATATCCTCGGGGGTAAGAAGGCCTGCGAATGGGTCGCATCATACATGGTGAGCGGATAATAGACTGCATTGTTGATCGTCGGTACATTGACATCTACCCTACCGTTAAAATTAATTCGTGGAAAATCAAAAAGTGCCATTGGTAAGTTTTTATCTGGGTTTAATTTAAAATAAGGAAAGTGTCTTCTAGTGAATCGGCGTATGGAAGTGTTTCTTTTTATCAACAAAATACATGTCGATCGAGCCAATATTTTTAGCATCTATTTTGCCCCGGTGAGTACATTCAAAGTGTCCTTTAATTCTATGATAGGTCGACTCAGAGATATTGATTTTACCAGCCACGCCTAAGGACTCCATGCGGCTGGCTATATTGACTGTATCGCCCCAAATGTCATAAGCAAATTTTTTCACGCCGACTATTCCTGCGACCACTTGCCCAGTGTTGACCCCTATCCTGATATTGAATGGTTTTCTGCCCTCGGAAATTTTCGTTTGATTTAATTTGCTAATAAAGTCCAACATCTCAAAAGCTGCATTGACTACATCATCAGGATTGGAGTGATTGGGTTTGGGCACCCCACCCACAGCCATGTAGGCATCACCTATCGTTTTGATCTTCTCGATACCGTATTTCTCCACAATCATATCAAACTCTGTAAAACATTCATTGATTTCATTGACCAACTCATCGGGGCTCAAAGTACTGGCGATGGAACTAAAATCTTTGATATCGACAAATAAAACTGTGGCTTCACTGATCAACTTTGCGTCCGAAGTGCCTGTCGCTTTAAGCTCTTCAGCTGTTTCAGCAGGAAGAATATTGAGTAGCAGCTCTTCACTACGTGCTCTTGCATTTTCAGCTTCATTCTTTTGTTTTACAACTTCTGCAGTACGGGTCACTACTTTTTGCTCCAGTTCTTTATTGGCTCTCAGCTGAATCTTTTCGTTTTCTTCGAGTTGATATATAATCTGGGATTGTTTTTCTTCATTCTCCTTTTTTAGAAAATTGATTCGATCAGCCAAAGCAAACGACAGCAGCAATACTTCGGTCATATGTCCTATAAAAATACTATGGGTGGTGAAAAAATTACTGGGGAATACATTATTGATCGTTAGGATATAGAGTATAGCCAACAATAAAAACAAAGTCCAGGCAAATAAAAAATACCTCGCATTGCTGATTTTATTGCGATATGCCATGACTCCAAGGGTGATGAAATAAACACAGATGACCAAACTGAATAACTGAGCCAATCCGTTTACCAATCCGTAAGGCAATAAAAAATCGAGAATAAACAATAATCCAAACATGCCGGCAAGGAATATTCCGAAATAATATTGCCATTTAAATGACTTTTTATTAATGCCTAAAAATCTAAAGGCAAATGCCGTGATACAAATATTGGTAAAGCAAAGAATGGATACAACATGTTTATTCAAAGAGGGCAAATCAGGCCATAGATATTTGAAATCAAATCCTTGTAAACCCAGGTAAAACAACGATGCACCCAGGATATATAAAATGTAATACAGATAGGTCTTTTCCCTGACAGAAAAATAAATAAACAGATTGTACAAAAAAGCAAATACCATAATGCCGACATACAAGCCCCAAAACAAGTTGTGTTGCTGGACTCTGCCTACGTATTCATTTTTAGAGGCAATACTAATCGGCAATAAAAAAGGAAAACCGGTATATGCTCTGATATAATAGGTAGTAGGCGCATCTTTATTACTTTGCAAACTAAACAACCAATCTTCAATTTTAATAGGTCTTTTTGTAAATGCTGTATTAAATCCTCCTTTAAATAATTGGTTAAACTTTGCATCCTCTACTTGATAAACTTCCAATTCCTCTAGCATAGGTGCTTCTATCTGCAGAAAATAGGATTGGTCCGTTCTATTCGTCACTTGAAAACGAATCCAGACAGGATGTTCCTGATGTCCCAGATTGAGTACATCTGTCTCACAGGGTATAAAGGTTTTGGAAGATACCTCGTCGACTGTCACAGAGTGACTTTCATCTACATAAAAACTGATATTTTTGCCGATCAATTTGTCTTCACCGATGCTTAAAACGACTGGACTTTGAGCAATGGATAAGTGCCACCCGAGTGCAATAAAAATATATATAAGTTTAAATGGCTTCATATTGAATAGGACTTTGGGTAATAAGGTTTTGTCGAGAAATGGACTGGTAAGGTCCAATGGATTGAGGATAATTAAAGGCATTGGCCGGATCATATTTTTGTTTCACTGACAACAGTTGGTCATAAAAATTTCCCCAATAAGCCCATTTCCAATTCTGTTGATCCCTATTCGGATAGTTTTGGTAAGAATGCCCATTACTGTATCGCTGCATAAATGTCATAAATGCATTGAGCCATATCTCGTTTTCCTTTTGATCCTTGGTCTGGTCATCGAAAAAAGCGTCGCAGAAAAAATCCATTTTTGCTGTACGATGTATGAATGCATTATATCCGGGAGATACCTGATTTATTTTACCACCATAACACTCCATGTCTACCATCGTATATTGATTGGGCGCAGTCAGAAAGTACTGGAGGATATCGCTCCAATTGGCTATACTAAGAGATCGCTCAATAATCGTACTTCTGGAGTAAGCCTTGATGCCTTCAGGCAAATCCGGTGTACCCTCTAACACCCGGGCATTGACATCCGAGTATTTGCCCTGGATTTTAAAAACCACTTGAGCACCAGGTACATCCAGCAAAGGAGCCAAGGCCATGTCGAAGCCTGCTTCATCTCCAATCCAGACTGCACAGAAAAATACTTTCTTTTTGCCATCAGTGTCTGTGGCCAATATAGTTTCAATTCCAAGATTGGCAAAAGCATTGTCTGTCAAATACTGTTCTTGAATGGTATAGAGCGCCTGGGCAGCGTCGCCTGGGCTCGGATCTATATTCCAGGTGATCTTTATTCCCCAAATAAATCCGAGTGGCACCAGTTGATATTTTATATTGAGTAAAATGCCAAAATTTCCACCTGTACCTCCCCTGACTGCCCAAAATAAGTCACTGTTTAAATTTTGGTTGGCTTTTACTATCCTGCCATCAGCCAACATGACCATGACTTCGAGCACACAATCGCAATTCATGCCAAATGCCCTCGATGTCAGCCCATAACCACCACCCTGCATATAGCCCGCGACACAAACCGTAGGGCATCCGCCACCCGGCATATGCAATCCATATTGCTCTAAAATGGGAAAAATGTCCCCGAAAGCTGCACCCGCATCGACTGTCAAAGTTTGTGATGTAACATCGACATGGACATGTTTCATCATACTCATATCGATGACCATGCCGTCACAGACTGAATATCCTGCCAGGCTATGTCCTCCCGATCTGATCGTAAACTGGAGACCATTGTCTTGCGCAATTTTAAGACACTCCCTGAGATCATCAAAGCACACGGCATATACTATTACAACAGGACAGGCTGGGTATACATCATTAAAATCTTTTCGATCTTGCTCATAGTCTGGATTCCAGGGAAATACCAGTTTCCCCGTGATGGATTGTTCCAGGCTTATTAGCTGGTCGATCGACAAGGGGCTATCTGTAGGCAAGCTTTGGCTTAATCTCCCAGATTCCAGGTCCTTAATCGATATGGATTTTGCTATTTGGTTTTTGGTTTTTCTATACTTCATAATTGGTATAAGGATGGTTGACAATGAGATTTATTAAGTCGGTTGTACCATATGATTGATTCTTATATAAGTGCTTTTTAAGGATAAAATTCCATAAAGCTTAACATTTGCAATAATCAAATATAATTAATTCAATCACAAACACTATAAGATGTGGTATTTATCTGTTCAGATTATTATTAAATACTATCCTATTCAACGATAAAATCCAGGCTATTTCATACCTTTGCGGCCTTTAAGATTACATATTTAAATATTTATAATGGAAACAATACATGCAAAACTCCCTTACAAAGTAAAAGACATGTCTTTGGCTGATTGGGGTCGCAAAGAAATACTCCTGGCAGAAGCAGAAATGCCCGGTCTAATAGCACTGAGAGAACAATACGGAGTGTCCAAACCTTTACAAGGAACTCGTATAGCCGGATGTCTGCACATGACCATACAGACTGCCGTACTCATAGAGACGCTCGTCGCATTAGGCGCTGAAGTAAGCTGGTCTTCTTGCAATATATTTTCTACCCAGGATCATGCGGCTGCCGCTATTGCTGCTGCAGGTGTACCGGTATTTGCCTGGAAAGGATTGACCAATGAAGAATACGAATGGTGCATTGAACAGACTTTGTTTGCCTTTAAAGATGGCAAACCACTTAATATGATCCTCGATGACGGCGGAGATCTGACTAATGTAGTGCTTGATCAATATCCAGAACTGGTCGCTGGTCTTGGTGGTATCAGTGAAGAGACGACGACCGGTGTCCATAGATTGTACGAGCGTGTAGGTAAAGGCACCCTGCCAGTACCAGCTATCAATGTAAATGATTCTGTGACTAAGTCTAAATTTGACAATAAATATGGTTGTAGAGAGAGCTGTGTAGACGCAATCAGACGAGCAACAGATTTGATGCTTGCTGGAAAAGTTGCAGTAGTGGCAGGATATGGAGATGTTGGCAAAGGATCTGCTGCTTCACTCAGAGGTGCTGGCTGCAGAGTGATCATTACCGAAATCGACCCTATTTGTGCACTACAAGCAGCTATGGACGGTTTTGAAGTTAAAAAGATGTCTAAAGCGCTGCCAGAAGCCAATATCCTTGTAACCGCCACTGGCTGTCTCAATGTGGTGACGGGTGAGCACTTCAAACTCATGAAAGACAAAGCAGTCGTGTGCAATATAGGTCACTTTGACAATGAAATCGATGTAGCCTGGCTCAATAAAAACTATGGCCAGACTAAAGATCAAATCAAGCCACAGGTAGACATGTACAACATAGATGGCAATGACATTATCTTATTGGCTGAAGGAAGATTGGTCAATCTGGGTTGTGCGATGGGGCATCCATCCTTCGTGATGTCTACTTCATTTACCAACCAGGTATTAGCTCAAATCGAACTTTGGACTAATCGTGACAAGTATGATAACAAAGTCTACATGTTGCCTAAACATCTTGATGAAATGGTTGCCAGGCTGCATCTTGAAAAAATTGGTGTCGAACTGGATACGTTGGATACCGAACAGGCGGATTACCTCGGAATCAAAACTGAAGGTCCTTATAAACCTGATTATTACAGATACTAATTTTAGTTAAAATATCATCCAGGTCCGGAGGTAGACTATTTGTAGTTACTTCCGGATTTTTTATTAAAGGATGGTTAATATTGCAGTCAAATGAATTCAGAGTTTTATACTTTTTTTCAACTTGGCATACAGCACATTGCCGACATCAAAGCCTATGACCATATCCTCTTTATTGTAGCGCTTTGCGCAATATATACGCCTTCGGACTGGCGCAAAGTTTTGGTATTGGTGACCGCCTTTACCATTGGCCATTCCCTGACCTTAGGGCTTTCAGCATTGAATATCCTGGTCTTTCCATCAAAGATTATTGAGTTTCTTATACCGGTGACTATACTGATCACTGCTATCTTAAATCTTACAGTAGCCAGACCAGGACTCAAGATGACCTGGTGGAAATATGTATTACCCATGTTTTTTGGATTTATCCATGGAAGTGGCTTCTCTAATTATTTTAAAAGCTTATTAGGTAAAGAAGAAAACATTATCAAACCACTATTTTCATTTAATGTAGGCATAGAGGTCGGTCAGATCGGTATTGTATTGAGTTTGATGACACTTACCTGGGTGGTGTTGAGAATAGTTAAAAATGGATTTCCAATTTGGTCAAAATTATTGTCTATCCTGGCTGGTCTGGTGGCCCTATATTTGATGTACGAAACTAAGTTTTGGTGATTCTTGTTTATTAATGCATCATATCAAGAAAAAAATGATTACAAACTGGTCACTTTATATAATTTTATCCTTGGTCAGCCTCGCCGGCAAAGGTGTTGATTGTTCCTCAGATTATTTTCACGCTATTCACCTAAGCAAATGTGAAATCCAATATAATGCTGATGCCAACACGCTGGAAGTAGCCACCCAAATCTACCTGGATGACCTTCAGACAGTCTTGGCCAAAGAAGGCGCCAGCGATCTGCACCTTTGTACTGACAAAGAAGTGAGCACCGCTGAAGCTGTTTTGTCAAAATATCTTGATAAAAAACTTCAAATTCAAATCGACAACAAAGCCACTGCCGGCAAGTTTATTGGCAAGGAAGCTTCAGAGGATCAACTAGCTGTGTGGTCATATATGGAGTATCCAATGCCGTCCAATTTTAATCAGATAAAAGTAAAATATAATGTGCTGATGGAGTTATATGATGATCAAAAAAACATCATCAATATCAAAGTCAAAGGCAAAACAGGTTATATGCTGTTCAACTCCAAACACTTTGAAGAATCAGTGAATTATTAATGGCACATGAAGAAGGTTGTAGATACAAGCCATAGAATCATCAAAGGCATCTTTATTTTTCCTATCAGGGCCTACCAATATTTACTTTCTCCTTTACTTGGTGCCAACAAATGCAGGTATGACCCAACTTGTTCACACTATATGATCCAGGCAATCGACGAGTGGGGCGTAATCAAGGGTTCCTGGCTGGGCATCAAAAGAATAGCAAGGTGCCATCCATGGGGAAGCTGGGGATATGATCCGGTGCCAAAGAAAGCAGATTCCATCAAAAAATCATAAGGAGTCACCTATTCGATCAAGTACCTGACCCTAAAAAAAGCAAAGGCTACCATCTTTGGTAGCCTTTGCTTTTTTTAGGGTCATTCTGCTTTAGAACATAACCATCCTTCTAGAGTGGGTTTTGAACGATCTGTGGGTTGGCATTGAGTTCATCCCTGGGAAATAAAAATTCCCACTGTTTATCCCCTGCCGGTACATCAAAGATCAAACAAAGCGCGGATTGATGATTAGCTCCATTTCTGTTTAAGGGCAGGTTTAATCGCTTCAGGTCGGTAAATCGGAATCCCTCGCCCCAAAGCTCCACTCTACGCTGAATCATGATTTCCTCGATCAGCTCGGTTCCAGTTTTGGTGGATTTGACATAGTTGGGATCCCGGTTTTTGGCCAAGATAAACAATACATCTTGTGCGCCGGAATTATCATTACTTCTGGCTTTGGCTTCTGCTTCTATGAGGTACATCTCGCCTGCGCGCATGTAGGGTACATCTCCAACGCTATTACTAGAACTACTGGCCAAAAATTTTTGTGTCATATATGGCTTTTTCAGCCCTCCTGGAGGAGTGATGGCGGAGGCACTTCCGGTGGGATCCCAGCATTTTTTTCTAACATCGGTATCGGAGATCATTTTGTACAAAGTCGAATTGATGGCTTTGGGATTGGTCCTGATGTTGGTAGAATTAAAATTGCAGGATACATAGGCAAAATAAGAATAGAAAAAAGTAGTTTGCTCATCTATCTGATCGCTACCCCACATCCATTCCTGGTTGCTCACATTATTAAAGCCACTTAAATAGTCTGCGTTTGTCATAAGATTAAATCCTGCACGAGCCTCAGCTGCAAATTTGGCAGCATTTGGATAGTCCTGTTGAGCCAGATATACCCTGGCTTTGATGCCTTTGGCCACTTGCCCGTTAAAATGGGATTTGTTCTTTCGGGAAGTTGCAGGCAAAAAACTAATCGCATCATCCAAATCCTTGTGCACTTGAGTGTAAACCTCTTCTACTGCAGCCCGAGTCTGACCTTCACTGGTCGGCGTAAGCATCAGCGGCACCCCTAATTGAGTATTAGGTGCTTTTGACTTGTCATATCTCTGTCCATACAATTGTACCAATTGAAAGTGTGACCATGCACGATATACCAGAGCCTGTCCCTTGATGGCGTTTATCTCAGCGGGATCTGCAGCGATCCCATCAATATTGGCGATGATGAGGTTGGCATTGCCAATCAACCTGTAATAAACTGCATAGGGATATTTACTTAATGCGCTGGTCTCGCTTCTATGGTCCAGCCATTTATATGAATTGTTAAACCAACCATTTCCAACAGCAGTCATCACATAATCTTCTCCAAGAACATCCCTGTTGAGATTGAGATTGCCTTCGCCACCTTCGCCTTGATTGGCATATTGCACGTATAATGCACGATGGATGCCATTTAGTGCGGCCCATGCATTGGTAATGTTTTGAAAAGCAGCGCTGGAAGATACCAAGTCTGTGGGAGTGGTATCCAGATAGTCATCTCCACATGAAGCTAAAATAAAAAGCGTTGCTACAATTATTGATAGTTTTAAATATTTCATTTTCAATAAAATTTGAGTTTAGAAATTTATGTTTACGCCCCCACTGATTATTCGGGCGGGTATAAATTCATTTGAGGTGACCCCGGTAAACGATTCTTCCGGATTCATGCCTGTTCTTTTTGAAAACATTTTTAGGTTTTCAGCATTTAAAAATACGCGAGCACCAGAAATCTTCATTTTATTAACCACTTTCTTAGAAAAGGTATAAGCCAATTCGACATTGCGAATATTGATAAAAGAAGCATCCGTAAGCCATCTGTCAGATTGAGCTCCAAAAACTGCTGTCTGAGAAACATCCATACGAGGTATATTGGTGATATCTCCTTCTGTCTGCCATCTTCTGAGAAGATCCTTATGCAAAGCTGCACCATAGTTGCCTGAAGACATCAAGGTAGCATAAGTTGCATCATAAGTAAGTCCTCCCCTTTGGTAAGTCAACAGTGTTGAAAGCGATAGCCCTTTATAAGTGAAAGTATTGTGACGCTACCATAAAAATCCGGGATAGCAGATCCGGCATAATGAAATCGTGCATTATTTTGACTACTAGATACGGAATCTCCATTGGCTAGAACTTTGGTATTGCTGGCACTAAATGCATTGGCTGTATATAATCCATTACCATTAGCAGGATCTACTCCATACCAGTCTCTCAACCAATAGTCGTAGATAGAATGTCCCACACTAAGTTTTTTGGTGCCAGAGATGATTTCTTCTTGAGGCAATTTGGTGATTTGATTTTTTAGTGCAGTGACATTAAAATTGATGTTCCAGTTAAAATTTTTAGTCCTTATGATGTCAGAAAAAAGATTAAGCTCTACTCCCCGATTAAACATAGATCCAACGTTTTTGATTTGAGAAGTAATACCTGCTGATATTGGAAGCGGGACCTGGAACAACAGGTTATCGGATTTTCTATCAAAATATTCTATTGTGCCACCAAGTCTACTTTTAAAAACTTCAAATTCAAGCGCCACATCAAAGGTGGTATTGGATTCCCATTCAAGATCTTCGTTGCCCAGGCTGTTTTGGATGATACCGGGTTCGGCAGCATTGTTAAATCCAATGGTATATAATGGTTGTGATGGATATAATAAAGTAAGCCCATCAGGATCGAGTACTCCGTCATTGCCGGTCACTCCATAGGAAGTTCTCAGTTTTAAAGCATTGATCCAGGATATATTCTTAATAAATGATTCCTGATCCATTCTCCAGGCTGCACTGGCAGAATAAAAATCACCCCACCTGTTTTTCTTGGAAAACTTAGAAGACCCATCTGTTCTGTAAGATAAAGTGGCAAAATATTTATTGTCTATATCATACATCAGTCTTGAGAAATAACTTTCGATTTTATATTTATTTGCCTCCGACCTGGATGTAGTGGTGGTCGTAAAATTGACCAATTCTATATTTCCTTCCAGGATCTGTCCGGCTCTGAATCCTCGCAAATTATCATCCTTGTAGTCAAAATTTTCATGGCCAAACAGGAAATCAAAATTGTGTCTACCGAATGCTTTGCTATAATTAAGCAACTGGTTAAGAGTAAAACTGGTCACATTAGCGTACTGTTTATCTGAGCGGCCACCTGGAGCTCCGTCACCAATAATGGCATTGTCATAATCATAATCTGTGCGGTTGGATGCATCTACAGTCACATTAGTAGTAAATTTAAAATCCTTCAAAAAGCTGATTTCGCCATAGGTACGTGCACCCCAGGCATTACGATTAAAAAACTCCTGGTTTAATTCTGTTTCAGCCACAATGTGACGACCTCCATATCCTCCTCCAGGTCTATTAGGCAATCCTAATGCACTGAGATTTCCAAAATCATATTGTTTTTCTCCCAGACCATTTAACAAGTATTGGCCCGGATTAGCTGGATCATAAGCATATACTGGAAAGATAGGACCAATGTTTCTGGCGAAGTTAAAAGGATTGACAAATGCGGTCCCTCCGGTAGACGAAGCCAGATTGGATTTTACAAAAGTACCACTGAGATTGAGACCGGTTCTGAACCAAGGCAAAGCCTGATTATTGATATTGACTCTTCCGGTATACCTTTTAAAATCGGACCTGACCAAAAAAGACTTTTCATCAAGATAACCTAATGAAATCAAATAATCCATTTTTCCTTGTCCTCCGG
This sequence comes from Saprospiraceae bacterium, assembly GCA_016709995.1. Lineage (NCBI taxonomy): Bacteria > Pseudomonadati > Bacteroidota > Saprospiria > Saprospirales > Saprospiraceae > Saprospiraceae bacterium. The sequence continues at coordinate 280,936 of JADJLQ010000001.1, read as the reverse complement.
ATATATTGACAGAAGCATCATTTCGATTTCCTTGACGGGTGATGAATTTTTGCCAATCCAGGTCCTCAGGATTATAGATGAGACTGGCTGCTGGATTGAGTTTTCCATCTGTACCTACGACTGTGTTTCCTGCGACATTGAATGGATTGTAAGCCAATAGACCAGCAATATCCTTTGTAGCCGTCTCACTGGCTGTAGCTATTGCTACCGGATTGGATGCACGAAAAGCAAGGCTATTTCTATATGCTTCCCACATCAATGGATAATATTGAAAAGCATCGACACGCTCATACTCAGGGAGCGCTCTAGAAGATACTCCACGACTTAATTTAAGACTTACATTGTTGTGTCCAATTTTACCTTTTTTGGTGGTGATCATGACCACTCCATTTGCAGCTCTGGATCCATACAAAGCAGTAGAGGCGGCATCTTTTAGAATAGATATACTTTCCACATCGTCGGCATTTATATTGGCTACATTGCCTGAAAAAGGAACGCCATCCACTACAAATAAAGGTGCATTAGATGCATTCACAGAACCGAAACCTCTTACTCTGATCGCTGGAGCACTTCCTGGCTGTCCATTGACTGCATTGGTCTGCACACCTGGAGCGGCACCTACCAAAGCAGATGCCACATTGCCCAAAGAGCGATTGCTCAATTGTTCACTGCTGATCGTATTGGCCGATCCAGTAAAGTTTGATCTTTTTACCGTACCGTAAGCTACTACCACTACTTCTGATACCCCGAGTACTCCTGATTCTATCGTAATGACCAGATCTTCGGCTGATGTAACTATATGCTCTTTGGACTGAAATCCAACATAACTAAACTGAATGACATCATTGAGCTGAGCATCGATAGAAAATCTACCATCTATATCTGTAATGGTGCCATTTTGAGTACCCTTCACCAAGACATTGGCACCGATCAATGGTTGTTGGGATTCATCCTGTAGGAGGCCTGTGATTTTAATCTGAGCTTCGGCGAAATGGGTCATAAAAACCATTATGCCAATGCTCAAAAATCGATTTAGTAATCTTTTGGACATATTGTTTTAATTGTTTGATTTAGAGAGAGCGATGGAGGTTAAATTCTGAAAATAACCTCGTGAAAATCTTTTAAATAAACTCCAGTCAACTATTTTGTTATTCAATAAAATTGATCAACAAAACTTTGATTAAAGTGTAATAAAGATCCGACTTAGAGTAAGCCCTTCTATCCTGGAATTTCGAAAAATTCAGGTATCATGCAGTATAACGATATCACTGAGCAAAATGCTCCTTGTATTGTTAAAGATTTTAAGGACAGAGACTCGTAACTAAAAATTTAAAATAATGCACTGTATATCTGCATATTAGAAGGACTCTGATCTAAGCCAGGTTGTGAAACACCTTTTGCACATCATCATCTTCCTCCATTTTTGCAACCAGCTTCAGTACATCCTCAGCTTTTTCATCCTCCAGGGAAGTTGTATTTAATGGTATCCATTCCATTTCTGAGGAGATCGGAATGATATTTTTGTCTTCAAGTGCTTTTTGCATAGTACCAAACTCATTAAAAGGGACTCTGATCACTATTACGGGTTCATCGTTTTCTCCTGTACCCTCCCCCATTTCTTCCAAACCAAAGTCAATAAGCTCCATTTCGAGGTCTTCAATCTGGATGCCTTCCGGGTGCAATTTGAATACACCCATTTTGTTAAACATAAAGCTGACAGACCCATGGGTCCCGAGGCTGCCACCATACTTATTAAACAGTGCCCTCACGTTGGCTACAGTCCTGGTATTATTGTCTGTAGCTGCTTCTACCAATACAGCTACTCCACCTGGACCATATCCTTCAAACATGACTTCGTCATAGCTGGCCTGATCTTTTCCGCTAGCTCTTTTGATGGCGCTTTCGATGCGGTCTTTGGGCATATTGACCGACTTGGCATTGGCCATGCACCGTCTTAATTGAGCATTTCCATCAGGATCCGGTCCTCCGGCTTTAACAGCAATAATGATTTCTTTACCTATGCGTGTAAATTGTTTAGCCATACGGTCGTACCTGGCAAACATTTTCGACTTTCTTACTTCGAATATTCGACCCATAATTTGATTTTAGAGCCGCAAAAATAGGATTTTATCTGTTATAAACTTTCTTCAAATTAGCGCTTTACCTGTAAAGAATTTGGCTGCTAAAACCGATATCTCAGATTAAAATCAATAATGAATGGCTGCTGTCCCGACCCTTTTAATGATAATTGGCTAAACCCGCCATTATTAGGCCGATCGGCAGCGCTCTGTAATACGCTACCAGACCCAGACTGAAAAGGCTTTGAAACAAGTCCTGCATTTAACCCTAAACGACTGTTTAGCATGTATCCCGCTTGAAGATACAGTGAAGTACGATGGAGTGAAGCAGCATTGTCTACCATAAATGTTCCGGCATTCGTAATACTATTGGTGAGACCATTATTAACTGGTGTCGCATATTGAATCAATAGTTTGTCTTGATTTTTACTAAAACTTCGTCTGAAATCAAAACCAGATTCCAGGTGGAAACGAGGGAAAACATTCCATCCCAAACCCGCCTGCAACATTCCCATCAGGCTTGCAGATTCCTGATAAGTCACTTTATCATTAGTAGATATAAACAAAGTATCATGCCTATATCCGGTCAAACTATTTGAAGCATCAAGAAACACCTTAGAAGAATTGACCGTGTACAGTGATCCTGCATCTAATTGTTTTAAAGCCCCAGGAGCAGAGCTCTGAAATGAACCTGGCTGACCTTTAGCCGTCAAGGCACTTTTTTTAGCATATTGAATGGCTAAGCCGGCATTTAAATTGAGGTATAGTTTGGAGCTTAGGTTAATGGGCTTTCCCGCTAGTATACTTGAGGTCCAATGTTTATCACTCATATAGGCTGTACCGGCCTGAAGATGCCCACTGAACTTATCTTTGGAGGTAGCTGCGAGTAAAACAGGAGCCTCAAATTGCTTAAACAATATTTTTGAGCCCAGAGAGCTATCATCAACTTTGGCACCCAAGATGGCTATGCTTCTATAAGGCAATAATTCATAATGCAGCAAACTTCTGGGTGCAGCCAAGGAAAGAACTGTGGCTTTTGATTCGTCTTTGGCATAAGCACTCTCAGGCCCTTCTGAAAAATACCCAGAAATCGAAGTATAAGCATCAGAAGTCGCATGACCTGTGCGAGTTTCCAGTGTAGAATTAGTTTTTGATTTTGTTTGCTGGTGCGTAGCGGGAGTAGAAACATAATCCTTCGTGGTGGAAGGTATTGACCTTTCTCTGGATAATATACCTTTTTTAAGATTTGAATCAGCTTCGGAAATATCTTTTTGAACGGCGGGTGTAGATTCTTCAGGTGATTGAGATGTATTTGACACATCGACCTTTGCCAGGGGAGCATCCTCCTTGGCATCATTAAAATTGGTCTGCAGCGCTACTTCCATCAGTTTGTCATCAGGAACAGATGACGGTGACACAGGCAACTGTTTTGACATTTCAGGAATTGAAGGCTGCATTTCAATCAATGGCCCAAAAAAAGCATACCCTGCAAACAACCCTGCCCCTAATAAAAAAACCACCCATAAAACTCTTTTATCTTTTTTCTTCTGAGGTAGTTCGATGTCGAGCTGATTTTTCAGATTAGCCCACCCAAGATCTTCCCGTCTTTTGAGTGTTTTTTTATCTGTTTGTGTATTATTCTGCATCATATTTTGTTTGAATAAAATATATCTGAAATCTCCATTAGTATCATCTACCTGGTTTTTATTGATTTGCTATTAGGGTCCTTTTGATGGTTTATTTTTTCTTTAAGCAAGGTTCTTGCCTGATTGAGATACCATTTAGAAGTGCCCTCACTCACATTTATTTTTTTTGCAATTTCCTGGTGAGAATACCCCTCCAATGCAAACATATTGAACACTGTCTTATGGGTGTCCGGCAAAGCGCTAATATGTGAAAGCAATTCTTCAGTATCCCAATGACCCACTGCCGATTCATCGAGAATCTGACGCACATCATCCAACTCAATAAATCTTGGACTTTTTTTAGATCTGAAGTGATCGACCACACAATGGAACATGATCTTTCTCAACCAACCTTCGAAAGAGCCAGTAAACTGGTATTTGTCGATACTTTTAAAAACTTTGATAAAAGCATCATGAGTAATCTCCTGTACCAGGTCCTCGTCTGAGGTATAGCGGAGACCCATATAGAACAAGGTTTTAAAATATTTTCGATATAAAGCTTCCTGGCACCTCCTGTCATTGGAGACGCAACCACTCACTAAAGTGGCATCATCAAGCTTTTTAGCTGAAAATATTCCCATGCAGGTCAGTGTAGGTTAATACCCAATTTGAATTCGGTGCGTCTAAAATAAATGTCTTCATCCACAAAAGTACTGCCTTCCATATAGCCGTAATAAGCTTTTTGCAATAATACACCTACGCCAATGACCCACCCTAATTTTCTGGCAGTACCAAATTCATAGCCAAAAAACGGGTTTATAAACAGTCCTCCCTTTTTATCCACCAGGCCAGTAAGATAATTTTTTGCGGCCAGACCATGCCCAATTTTTAAACTTATGAGAGGACTACTGTAATTTTTGATCATTCTCCATCTGGCTTCTCCAAATAAAGGCAAGATCAATCTGCGGGCATTCAGATCATAATTGTACATACCTACCCCTGCACCGAGTGCTATTTGACTATTTATATAATAATGCCCTGCCATGGATACCCCCGTCGAAACTTTGGTTGTACCAATATTCCATTGACCATTATTGACGCCCATGATCTCCGTTGAAAGACCCCATCGATACCCAGGACTGCTATAATTCAGACTGTTTTTTTGGTTTTCAAAGGATAAAATCGCAAGATCTCTTGTTCTTTGACATTGATCAAAGTGCCATTGTCCAATTTGATCGTGTACGGCCCGTCCAGGTTTTTTTCGACGATCTGACCAATAATCGAAGTGCCGTTTCTTTTGACAAACCGATATTTCAAATAAATCGGTTCTTCTTGTGCGGATATCGCAAAATATAATAGCAGCCCAATCAGTCCTAGGATTATTTTCTTCATAATGATTAGTTTTTGACCACAGGTATTAAACTGATTGATTTAATATTCTTAGGATCACTGGCGTCTAACTGCAAGAGTCCGTTTTCACCTACTACGATTAAATGGGCAGCATCCAGCGCTATCACATCATAAGCATGAAATGAAGTTAGATGACTGAGCTGATGTTTATCAATGGCATTATTATCTTTCACATCAAAGACTTTAAAGCCATAGTCTCCTTCGCATAGATATAGAACATCCTCTACGATCGATAAACCATGAGGATTGGACATGGCGTATTTTTTGATTAATCTTGGTGAAGTAATATTGGTGATATCTACTACATCCAGTTCATTTGTAAAGTTTTCACACCTGGTCCCATTTCTTAAAGTGATATAAGCTATATCGCCTTCAACATAGACTGGATCGCACGCCCGCGCGTGGGAGAAAGTACTCAGCAAAGTAGGTGCTTCTGGGTTTTTATTGTCCATGATATACATGCCACTCTGAGCGCCAATAAACAATTTGTCTTTATAAGGAAAAAGTGTTTCGACATTCCATGCGACCGATACTGACTTTCCTTCTTTAGGATTCTTTGCGTCATCAATATAGATCACATGCAGATCTGATTGATCTATTGCATAGAGGTAAGGATCAACTATTCCAAATCTTGAAAAAGAGCCTGCTATACCTACCGAAGCACCACTAGCCCCTGATGATCCAGGTGTTTTGATACTACTCTGTGCAGCTACATCAGCACTAAACCAAAATACACCTCCGCCACCAGGAAAACTGTTTTGACCAAATCCTTGTTGGTTACAGTCCAGCACCTGGGTCACGTTGGTTCGTGAATACCCAATCAGGATGGGTTGATTGTCCACATTGGCGCTCCATCCATATGATCGGTTAAAAACAGCATTTAGCCGTTTGAGTAGTTTTGGTGCGGTGACATCACTAATATCTATGGCCAGCATATCGATAGCATTGTCAGCATAAAGCACATTTTCTTTCACCGCCATGTCCATATTGCCGGCTATCGTGATAAAAGAAACATTTTGAGGGCTTGCAGGATTTCTGTTATCTATGATGTGAATACCTTCCGCTATTTCGTTGACGAGAAGATAATGACCATACACATAGATTTTGCCGGGATTCTTCAGTTCCTGAGCTTGACCAACTTTAAACTCAGATCTGATGGCATTGGCGGTCTTATAGATAGGATCAAATCTGACAAATTTTTGATGGCTGATACAGTCATCCTTAAAACAGGAGGTGAAGGAAATAAGTAAAAATAAGAGCAAAAAGCAGACTGATTGTTTCATAAAATTTGATTTATACCTGTTGAGACGGAAATAAATCCATTAACGTTGGAGCTAGAGTCTTCTTATTCAGCAAAACCTTCTTATTTTGATACAGAATTGATAAAAACTTAACAAATGCAAAGAACTATCGGCTGGTTTAAGGATGCCATCATCTACCAGGTACATGTCAAGACCTACCGTGACACGAATGGTGATGGTATAGGAGATTTTGCGGGGTTGATCAGCAAGCTGGATTATATCAGAGATCTCGGTGTCAACACTATCTGGGTCATGCCCTTTTATCCCAGTCCATTACGAGATGACGGATATGATATCGCCGATTATTACAATATAAATAAAAGATACGGAGACCTCAATGATCTCAAAGAGCTTATCAGTCAAGCTCATGCCAGAGGCCTGAGGATCATCACAGAACTCGTTATCAACCACACCTCTGACCAACACCCTTGGTTTGCAAGAGCCAAAGCTGCGCCTCCCGGTTCATCTCACCGCAATTTTTATGTCTGGTCAGATGACCCTACCAGGTATAAGGAAGTTCGCATCATATTTACAGATTATGAACCCTCTAACTGGTCCAAAGATGAGGATACCGGCATGTACTATTGGCATCGGTTTTTTAGTCATCAACCTGACCTTAATTTTGACAATCCAGAAGTGCAAACAGAGATTTTTAAGATTCTGGATTATTGGGCTGCCATGGGAGTCGATGGATTCAGACTGGACGCAATACCCTACCTATTTGAGCGGGAAGGTACCTCCGGAGAAAATTTACCAGAGACCCATGATTTTCTAAAAAAACTTCGTACTCACATGGACAAGCATCATGAGGGATTGTTGTTCCTGGCGGAGGCCAATATGTGGCCGGAAGACTCAGCTTCGTACTTTTCAGATGGTGATGAGTGTCATATGAATTATCATTTTCCACTGATGCCCCGACTCTATCTTGCATTGAAAAAAGCTGATCGCACACCTATTGAATATATCATGAATCGGACACCTAGCATACCTGATGCTTGTCAATGGGCTATATTCCTACGATGTCATGACGAGCTTACTTTGGAGATGGTCACTGATGAAGATCGCTTGTATATGCGTGAAAATTATGCACCCGATCACCGGGCTCGAATCAATCTTGGCATCAGAAAAAGACTAGCCACTTTGATGGACAATGATGTGCGGCGTATCAAACTCATGAATGCGATGTTATTCTCTATGCCCGGTACCCCACTGATATACTATGGTGATGAGATAGGAATGGGTGATAATATATGGTTGGATGATCGTGATGGCTTACGAACGCCTATGCAATGGAATGAAAGCAAAAACGCAGGATTTTCAGAAGTCGAGTCTGAAAAACTATACCTCCCTGTCATTGTAGATGAAACATATCACTACACGAAAGTAAACGTAGAAGAATCTGAACTCCATGCAGATTCTCTACTCCATTGGATGCGCCGGATTATCCACATCCGCCGACAATATCATGTCTTTGGCCGGGGCAGTTTTACTTTTACCCAGGCAGATCATCCTTCTATATTATCCTATTGGCGAGAATATGCCGGCGAAAGAATATTGGTAGTGATCAATCTCAGCGATATGGAACAGCTCACTTCCATAGTTCTGGGCAAAGCCGGTTACCAGGGGGCCATGGAAGACTTATTGAGCAATGATCGGGTACACCCGGAGGACGGCACTTTAAACTTAAGACTTACTCCATATGAATTCAAATGGTTTTCCGAGATAGAAGTGGAGCGAATAGAGTTGTTGGAGGATAAGTTGGTGATGGGGATGGATTGATCCCAACCTACTTTACCAACTCGTCAATCAGTATCCTAAACTGCCCATCCGCCAAAAACTTAACCTCAGCCTGATCATCCATCAATACAGGATCCAGCGCCCACACATCTTTGATATCTGCTTTCATACTAAACCCTAAGGTCTTAATCTGTGAGAGTGCCTCCTTAAGATTCTTTTTACCTGAATCTATATAACTGCCTACATCATACACCATAAGCTCCTCTAGTTTTTTGTTGAGGTTTTTTTTGAGTATCCAGGAGGCCGCTTTGACTAAGATGTTTTTGGATTTAAGCGAATAATCCATATCCTTCAATTCAAATCGTCGTCTGATTTTATTGTACACCGGCACTCCTTCCAGCTCCAGCGTAGCTGGGTAGGTACCGGATACAAATGCTTCAACATGGACTTTTGGGCTGCGCCCGGTGATATGCAGTGAGTCTATGATCATGACTTTATTGCCGTCTCTAAATTCCTGATCTTTAAAATAATCCCTCAGCAATTGCTCTCCCCTTTGAAGTGGAAATCTCACAGTGAGTTCGATCAGCGAATCTTTTGCCAACTTATCGATTTGTTCGAAAGTAGGCAAAACCCCCGCGTAAGGCAATTCCGGCTTGGGGCCAAACTCAATATCCGTAATCGATCTGAATTCCAGCGAAGTCTGCACCGTGCCATCCACGGTATTGATAGGTACCATTTTGATCTTTTCAGGCTGTATGAGTAACCAGGAGACATGAGGTGTATCGGAGATTTGAATGGGCTGCTGAATTTTCCTCCAGGCAAGATCAACGTAATCCCTGAGCCTAAATCCGTCTTGCAACTGAGCATCAATATTTTTACAGACGATGTTTGCACTTCGACTCATTATTTTGTCTGCAATAAGTTCTATGGGTATGTTGATGATCCCAAGCTTGACTTTTGGAGTTTCGATCCATTCATGACTTATAATCGTCGTAGTCGTCTCGAATCGCCAGTCTTCCAGGATGGAATAATCCGTATTAAAGAATATGCGCATCGCACCTTCGGCTTTTACCCGACTGATACCAATATCTCTTTCGATGTGTAGTCTGAAAGGTACGTTATACATTAATTTATTTGGCAGGATGGAGAGTTGGACACTGTCCATTTTTTCTGCCCGTATGATCATTTTATCATCAGTGATATCATTGTCCTCATAAAGGATAGTTGGGATTAATAAATTGACCTGCCTGACAAGGGCATCAGAATCAATCAGTACTGGCAAACGGATCTCGGAAATCGAATTGATCGAACTCATGGCAGGAATATTGGTGGGTGAAGGTCCCGGTGAAGAGGAAGGCGCAGAAGGGCTCATGCCGACTGGTGGGGGTACAGATTTTTTACTACAGCTTATCCCAGCCAGCAAAAAAAGAATGAAACAAAAACATGTCGAAAACTTGTGATTCATCAAATCCTTTGTATTTTTCATTTAAATACCAATTCAACTAATTTATGAAAAAGCTACTGTTAAATCTGATCATAATATTAATCATTTTTACGCTTCCTTCAGCAGTCTGGGCACAAAAGAAAAAAGGGGTTTCTCAAAAAGTAGCTACAACAGAAGCACCGAAGATGATGAGTTCGTCCATGACCTATGATACCAGTTTGTACAACTCCATGCAGTGGCGCAATATTGGGCCTTTCAGAGGTGGACGATCCTGCACCGTAACCGGAGTACCCGGCAAACCCAATCTCTACTACTTCGGCTCTACAGGTGGAGGGGTGTGGAAAACTGATAATGGAGGCAATACCTGGAAAAATATAAGTGATGGATATTTTGGAGGCAGTATTGGTGCAGTGGCGGTGTCTGCCTCAGATCCGAATGTCATCTATGTAGGAGGCGGAGAGGAAACAGTCAGAGGGAATGTCTCTTTTGGGTATGGAGTCTGGAAATCTGAGGACGCAGGAACTACCTGGAATTCACTGGGATTGGACAAAACAAGATTCATTGGCAGGATACGTATACATCCTACCAATCCCGATATTGTATATGTAGCGGCTATTGGAAATATTTTTGCTGCACATCAGGATAGAGGTGTATTTAAAAGTATGGATGGAGGAAAATCCTGGAAGAAAGTGCTTTATATAAATGACACAGCAGGAGTAGTGGACCTTTGCCTGGATCCCAATAATCCACGGATCATGTATGCCAGTTCATGGAGCATTCGCCGCACACCATATAGTTTGGAATCGGGTGGACCCGGCTCCGCACTGTGGAAATCTACCGACAGTGGCGAAACCTGGACCAATATTTCCGCCAATCAAGGATTGCCGAAAGGGACCTGGGGTATCAGTGGAGTCAGCGTATCCCCTGTCAATTCTGATCGCGTTTATGCGATCATAGAAAACGAAAACGGAGGCGTATTTTCCTCTGATGATGGGGGCAAAACCTGGGATGCTCAGAGTAAAGATCGCAACCTCAGACAAAGAGCCTGGTATTATAGCAGGATCTACGCTGACCCAGTAGATCAGGATATCGTATATGTCATGAATGTATCCTATCACAAATCAAAAGATGGTGGCAAGACTTTTACCAGTGCAAATTCTAACCATGGAGATCACCACGACCTCTGGATAGCACCGGAAAACAATCAAAGAATGATCATCGCTGATGACGGAGGAGCTCAAGTGAGCAATGATGGTGGTGAATCCTGGTCTACTTACGAAAATCAACCTACCGCACAATTTTACCGAGTGACTACAGACAATGCTTTTCCCTATAGAATACTGGTAGCCCAACAAGACAACAGCACACTGCGGATTTATCATCGTACAGAAGGGTTTGCAATTACGGAAGATGATTGGGAACCTACGGCTGGTGGCGAAAGTGGTCATATAGCAGTAGATCCATTAAACAATGATATTGTGTACGGAGGAAGTTATGATGGTTTGCTGGAAAGAGTGGATCACAGTAAAAAAATCGAGCGATCAGTCGATGTACATCCTGATAATCCAATGGGGCATGGGGCTGAGGGCGCATCATACCGTTTCCAATGGAATTATCCCATATTCTTTTCTCCGCACAATCCGAAAAAAATGTATGCTGCCTCTAATCACCTCCATGTCACCTATGATGAAGGACAATCCTGGGAACTCATCAGCCCGGATTTGACCAGGAATGTAGCCAGTAAAATGGGCCCCTCGGGCGGTCCAATCACCAAGGATAATACCAGTGTAGAATATTACTGCACCATATTTGCAGCGGCAGAGTCACCACGTGTAAAAGACCTTATCTGGACGGGCTCAGATGATGGACTACTGCAATTAACCAGGGATGGGGGCAAAACCTGGACCAATGTCACCCCTCCTGATATGCCTCAATGGACGATGATCAACAGTCTGGAACCTGATCCTTATAATGATGGCGGATGCTATTTTGCAGCTACTGGTTATAAACAAGGTGACTTCACTCCCTACTTGTACAAAACAGAGGATTATGGAAAGTCATGGAAAAAAATTACTAACGGTATCAAATCTGAACATTTTACGCGGGTGATACGATGTGATCCGAACCGCAAAGGTTTATTGTATGCTGGTACTGAAACGGGTATGTATATCTCTTTTGATGATGGTGGGTCCTGGCAATCTTTTCAATTAAATCTGCCTATCGTACCGATCAATGACCTGACCATTAAAAACAAAAATCTAATAGCTGCTACGCAGGGGCGTGCACTCTGGATCATCGATGATCTTACTCCACTTTATCAATTGAACAATTCTATCCCTAATACCAATTCCTACTTATTCAAACCTATGGATGCCTACCGAATGGGTGGCTCAAGTGGTGGATTCAGGAGATCTAATTCGTTGACGGTAGGTAAAAATCATCCTGGTGGTGTGATTGTCAATTATTTTTTACCAGACGCTCCAAACAAAACAGACACTGTAACGCTGTCGTTTTTTGAAGAAAGCGGAAAGCTGATCAAAACATTTTCCAACTTTCCCAAAGAAGATGAAGAAAAAATAGAGCCCAAAAAAGGAGCCAATACTTTTGCCTGGAATCTTCGATATCCCAATGCAAAAGGCTTCGATGGCCTCATCATGTGGGCAGGCTCCCTCACAGGTCCCATGGCAGCACCCGGCAAATATGCTGTGGCCTTAAATACTAAAAATCAAAATCTGAAGCAAGACTTTAATATTATCAAGTCACCTAAAACTGCCAATTCTGAGCAAGACATTGCAAGGCAAGTCGAATTCATCAATCAAAACAATCAAAAACTGACTGAAACTCACCAGGTAATCAAAGACATCAGAGCACTCAGAGCCCAATTAAATACTTATATGGAAAAAATTAAAGACGATCCGACTATGAAAGATGTTCTTGATCAGTCTAAGGCGATTGACTCTTCCATGACTAAGATCGAAGAGTCGCTCTACCAGACCAAAAACCGAAGTGGTCAGGATCCACTTAATTTCCCTATCAGGCTTAACAACAAACTTGCTTATCTCAATTCTATTGCCAATCGGGGTGACTTCCCTCCTACCCAATCTACACTAAAAGTACAAACAGAGATCTCCTCCCAAATCAATGATGAAATTTTTAAATGGCAGGAAGTGCTCAATAAGGAAGTACCCCGCTTAAATACCCTGATTAAGTCCAAAGCGATAGATCCAATCTCGATCAAAAAACAAGTCAAACCATAGTTTTGATATCAGGTAGGTTGTTATTGTATTTATCGATTGTAGCCTTTTTGGTTTAGAAAAATAAAAAACTGGATATTGCTTGATTATTATGAAATATTTGAAAATGCTATTTCATAAAAAATGGACTTTGGGGTTCATAATTTATGTAGTATCCTTCTTCCAACTACATGCGCAGGATAGCCTGGAGATAAGTCTTTTGTCCTGCAGCCCGGGGACAGAATTGTACAGTACTTTTGGCCACAGTGCTATACGGGTTCGTGATTTTGTGGCAAGCACGGATTATGTATTTAACTATGGCACTTTTAATTTCCGTGAAAAAAATTTTTATCTCAAGTTCATGCAGGGTAAACTCAATTATTATCTCACCGTCACCACCTATGATGAGTTTATGTATGAATATCAAATGGAAGATAGAGCAGTATATGAGCAAGTCTTTGGCTTGAGTAATAACCAAAAAGTCTCATTATACCGGGATCTCCAGATCAATGCACTGCCAGCCAACAGAAGATATAAGTACGATTTTTTTTGGGACAATTGTTCTACCCGTGTCAGAGACAAAGTAGAACAAATCTTTGATCAAAAGATCATATATCCTATCAAAAACGATAACTTAACCTTTAGGGACTACCTTCACAAATATCTCACTAACCAACCCTGGAGCAGATTCGGGATCGATCTGATATTGGGACTACCTGCTGATGAACTCACCGATGCACGCAAGGCTATGTTTTTACCACTGGAGATGATGTATGTCTATGATGAAACCAAGGTCGAAGGCCGGCCCACTAACACGGCATCCAGAGAGCTTTTTGCACAAAAAAGCAAACTACAAACTACGAACTGGTTTACCCCCTTTAATGCTCTATCTATCATGCTCATTATCAGCGCATTATTATATATTTTCGGCAAAAAACTCTTTATTTATACTTTTTTAAAAACAGCTTTCATGGTATTGGCTGGATTAGCAGGATTGATCATTAGTTTTCTCTGGTTTGTCGCTGATCATCAAACCACCGAATTCAACTTACATTTGATTTGGGCAAACCCAATATTATTACTTTACCCTTTTAGAAAAAGACTATTCAGTCAATCCCTTTTGAATAAATTAAGCAAAATCTTTATTGGAATGCTGGTTGCTTTATTTTTTTGGTTTCCAATTTGTCCGCAAAATATGCCTCAGGAATGTCTGATAATATGGTTTCTGATGATACTTTTTGTATTTCCTGACACTAATTGGAGCTTCATGATCAATCAGAATCAAAACGAGAATCCGGCCAAACCAGTTGCTTGAAAAAATAATTATATTTTGATGAGTTAAAATTGTGTAAATTTCGTTTGGTTTTTTTAGATTTGCCCATGCTAATCTGGTGATTTACAGAAGCTAACCTAGAAAACGTACAAAGAACCTTTATATCCTATGCCAAAAAAAATTACATATCTTTTTTTCTATATATTCTGCTTATCGATATTTGTGTCATCTTGCAAAAGCGGCCAGGTAGATGATCCAACAGATCCTGGTAAGATTGCTCAGGTTAAAAGTTACGACGCAGATGTAAGTTTACAGTGGTATAAATTATTTTTAGAAATAGATCGATTTTCACCTGGGTATCGTCCACCGGCTGCTGCCAGATTATTGGGATATGTAGGCTTGGCCGGTTACGAAGCTGTAGTGCCGGGCATGCCAGACTATAACTCTTTATCCAAATTGTATCCTGACCTTTTAGTTCCCTCTATTGAAGTGGGCAAAGAATATCATTGGCCTACGGTGCTCAATTCTGTTTATTATCACTTGTTCAAAAAATTTTATCCAAATATCACTCAAATCTATATTGACAGGATAGACGCCATCAACCTTCGTTTTAATAGCATCTATGGTTTGAAAATCCCTAAAGAAGTGATAGACAGATCCACTTCAAGAGGTATTGCAGTCGCTGATGCATTTTACACTTGGTCAGAGACCGATCAAATTGGTCACAATGGTTTTAAAAATCCTACTCCTCTGGATTACGTTCCGCCCAAAGGACCTGGCAAATGGCAACCCACCGGGCCAGATTACTCTCCTGCCTTATTTCCTTATTGGGGCAAAGTAAGACCCTTTGCATTGAAACAAGATGAGCTATTAGGTCGACCATATCAATATTGGGTTGGAGAATTTAGTGAAGATGTCAGATCTCCCTTTTATTTGCAAGCCATGGAAGTCTATGGCATGACCAGTCCAGTCGTCTACAATAGACAATGGATCGGTGAGTTTTGGAGTGATGATATTTATGAGCTCACTTTCGAACCATCGGGCAGATGGATTTCTATTGCCAACCAGGTGATCGAAGATCATAAATCCAGCCTTGAGACAGTGGTTTTCTTATATGCCAAATTAGGTATGGCTTTGACTGATGCAGGAATATCTGTATGGAATACCAAATACACTTATAATATTGAAAGGCCAGTGAGTTTTATCAATCGTATTATCGATCCTGCATGGACTCCTACTTTGAATAACACTGTCAATGGTTACAAAGGTATCACCCCCTCATTTCCTGCATATCCATCGGGCCATTCAGGTTTTGGTGCAGCAGCAGCGGGTATACTCAACACTTTTTACGGCACTGAATACGGTATGACAGATAAAAGCCACGAACTTCGTACTGAATTTAATGGTATACCACGCACGTTTAATTCTTTTGATGAAATGGCCATTGAAAATGCTATTTCAAGGATTTATTTAGGCGTGCATTATCGTATGGATGCAGATGAAGGATTGGCTATTGGATATAAAGCAGCCAGAAAGGTGAATAGTTTACCTTGGAAAAAATAAACTGCCTGGTAGCTGTTATTGATGACAATAAATAACAGCTAAGATGTTTAGCAAATCTGGTTTTACCTGCTGAACCGAAGATAAATTATATACTTCCAGAACATTTTCTTACTTACTGCTAATGGCTCGCACGAACCATTCAGTATAAATGTAGATTTTAAATCAACTAGTATGAAGTTTTTGAAGTATGTTTTTGCCTTGTTCCTCATGTTAGCCTGCCAAACTATGCGGGTAGCACATCCGGAGAAACCTATTATACCTCCCATTCCTCCAAAGACTGCAGCGATTCCTACTGATCCCGAAGAATTGAAAGAATTCGCCATCAAGTTGGCTCATAAATACATCATCGTAGATGGTCATGTAGATCTTCCTTATCGATTGAGCATTAAAAACTTCAGACCTACCAAAGAGTTTGTAGGCATTCCCGTTGAAAGTAAAGAAGGAGATTTTGACTATGTGAGATCAAAAATAGGCGGTTTGTCATGTCCCTTTATGTCCATCTATATTCCTGCATCTTATCAAAAAGGTGGTGCAAAAACCTATGCAGAATCTTTAATCTCTATGGTAGAAAGCATCATCGAGGCGCATCCTGACAAGTTTGCCCCTGGCCTTACGGTAGATCAGGTAGAATCCAATTTTACCCGAGGATTGATTTCCCTTCCTATGGGTATGGAAAACGGCGCTCCAATCGAAGATGACCTCGCGAATATTGCTTTTTTCCATTCCAAAGGGATTCGATATATCACGTTGACTCACTCAGAAGACAATCAAATCTGTGATGCAGCTTATGCCAAATCCAGAACGTGGAATGGCCTCAGTCCTTTCGGTCAAAAGGTAGTGCTTGAAATGAATAGACAGGGGGTGATGGTAGATATCTCTCATGTTACCGACAGCACTTTTTGGCAGGTCGCACGGATCAGCCAGGCACCAGTGATCGCTTCTCATTCATCATGCAGGTCCTTCACACCTGGATTTGAAAGGAATATGGGGGATGATATGATCGCCGCATTAAAAGAAAATGGCGGAGTGATTATGATCAATTTTGGATCTGATTTTCTCGATGGGTCGATTCAAAAGAAAAATGATTTCGCTCGTAATGAATTGAATACAATATTAAAAGAACAAGGCCTTGAACCAAAAGACTCAGCAGCACATGCTATCTCCCGAGAGTATGCCAGGACCCATCCTGCATTGTATTCGGATGTTAAAAAAGTGGTGGATCACATCGATCATGTAGTCAAACTAGCAGGGATAGATCATGTTGGCTTAGGATCTGATTTTGATGGCGTAGGTGACTCATTGCCGGTAGGGCTAAAGGATGTAGCCGATTATCCAAACATAGTACATGAGCTCCTGTTGAGAGGCTATTCTGAAGAAGATATAGCTAAAATCTGTTCAAAAAATCTATTGCGGATTTGGAGGCAAGTAGAACAAGTATCCAGCAAGTTAAAATCTTGAGTCATCTTGGTAAAAAATCAACTTTGTTTTAAGCCAGGTTGCTCACATCTGGAAGCAGGTAGATGTCTCAACGATAATTAGTAATTTTATGAAAAGCCTTAGTTATGACATACAAAACTTTCAGTCTATGGATATGCCTGACCATGTTGAGCTGCCAGCCTGCTGCGCTTAAAGGTCCGGTAGTCGCCAAATCAGCCGGCTTTGATGAGTACTGGTATCAAAATAAAGCTGAGATTACAGCCTATGATCTGAACCAGGCAAGATATGGTGAGATGCGACAGGGAGAAGCAATCCTAATCTTCGTGACGGAAGAATTTTCTAAATCCAAACAAGTTAAACTGGACAATACCTCCATCCTGCCTGAAAATAAGGTGCCTGTATTAAAGATGAACATGACTAAGCGCTTCGATACAGGCCTATACCCCTATAATATTATGTTGTCCAGTTTTGTGGCCGCTGGGGGAGTAGCACCCTGGCAAGCTATCAAGATCGCTGCTTCAGTTACAGAGTGGTGTGGACAAGTATATGCTCAGCTTAACCTCAATAATGACCATTATCGATACCAATTGCACTCCTATTTTGAATCAGATGGTGAAAAAGATATGCATCTCAACCGGCATATGACTGAGGATGCTATTTGGAGTCTTATCCGCCTCAATCCGGATGCATTGATTCAATCGGACAGCATCATGGTCATCCCTGGACTGGTCTATTCCAGGTTATCGCATAAAGCACTCCAACCTTATCGAGCCAAAACCAGGCTTTTATCCATAGACAATGGCAATAAAGTATATCAATTAGAATATCCGGAACTGCAAAGGTCTTTGTACATCGAATATGAATCAACCTTCCCATATCAAATCATCAAGTGGAGCGAAGAATACAAAGAGGGTTTTGGTGACCAGGCAAGGGTATTGACCACCACCGCAGTCAAGAAAAAACAATTAATGATAGATTATTGGAACAAACATGGCATCGCAGATGATAGTTTAAGAGCATTGTTAGATTGGCATAATCTGGTCATAGACTCAACAGACAGTAGTCATGGCAATTAGATATAGGATATACTTTATCAATCCCGTTTTTACTTTCCAAACATAATTTTAATTCTTATAGATTTTTTTTCATTCTTTTGTACCCATGGATATATTACAAGCTATAATTATCGCCATCGTGGAAGGCATTACCGAGTTTTTGCCCATATCTTCCACCGGACATATGATCATTACAAGCTCTATTATGGGCATACAGACAGGGGAATTTACCAAATTATTTGAGGTTTCCATTCAGCTAGGGGCTATCCTGGCAGTGGTAGTACTATATCGTAAAAAGTTTCTAGAGCCTATACTCAAAGGATTTAAGAACATATCATTTTATTTTAAACTAATCATCGGTGTGATGCCTGCGCTGGTATTGGGTTTTTTGTTTTCAGATAAAATCGATGAATTGCTCGAAAGCCCCAGAGTCGTAGCGATCACAATGATCTTAGGCGGAATCGTCCTGCTTTTCATCGACAAAGTTTTCAAAAACCCAACAATTCATGATGAACCAGGCATCTCCAATAAAAATTCTTTAGTGATCGGATTTTGGCAGACAATAGCTATGATACCTGGAGTAAGTCGGAGTGCAGCCTCCATTATAGGAGGAATGCAACAGAAATTGGATCGTGATACTGCCGCAGAATTCTCGTTTTTTTTGGCAGTTCCAACCATGGCCGCTGCCACCTTATACTCGCTGTTTTTAAAACATTGGATGATCGACGGGATACAAATGAAAGGTTATGATCTTATCCTTAGATCCTCAGAAAATATCATAGCCTTTGTAATAGGCAATATCGTAGCTTTTCTGGTTGCTATCCTGGCGATCCGATTATTGATAACCTACCTTCAAAGATCCGGATTTAAAGTCTTTGGGTATTATAGAGTAATCGTCGGCATAGTACTTTTATGGTGGTTTAATCGCTGATAAAATTTTATACCCGGATGAATACTCAAGACAATCCTGCCAGGAGCAAAAAAACTTGGGTTTACATTCTTTCGGCATTTGTCTTTTTAAAAATATCACTCCATGTGATACTCAATGCTCAATGGTCCTTTCATAGAGACGAGTTATTATATCTTGCCCTTGGACGACATCTTGCATGGGGTTATGCTTCAGTACCACCTGCTATCGGGTTTTGGGCATGGTTTGGAGATTCTGTTTTGGGAGGATCTGTAGGTGCTATCCGGCTGATCGCTACCTTATTTGGTTCGATAACAGTATTGATGACGGGACTAATAGCCAAAGAGATATGGCCCACTACAAAGGCCCCTTTTACAGGAAATTGGTCCATGACCTTAATTGGTATGGCAGGCATAACCGCCGGTGCCTTTTTAAGACCAAGCATGCTGTTTATGCCGGTGGTGTTTGATGTTTTTTATTGGACCCTGCTGTGTTGGATCTTTATTAAATATATCAATACAAATGATACATCCTGGTTGTTATACTTTGGTTTTACAGCTGGATTAGGACTATTAAATAAATACACGGTATTGATTTTTTTATTTTCTATGCTTCCGGGATTGTTGCTGACCAGTTATCGTAAGATCTTTTCAAGGCGTCAGCTTTATTATGCTATCGGATCGACCCTATTGATCCTATCGCCCAATATTTACTGGCAATACACGCATTCATTTCCAGTTTTTGAGCATATGAGCAAGTTGTCGGCAACCCAATTTTCACATGTTTCCCTATCAGGTTTTGCCATCGATCAGCTATTGTTTTTTCTTCCGGCTTTGCCAATTTGGATCGCTGGGCTATATGTTCTCTTGATCTGCAAAGAAACTGCTCCCTGGCGGATATTTGGATGGATGTATCTGATGGTGATTCTGATCTTATTGGCATTTAGCGCCAAAAGCTATTATTCTATTGGAGCATACCCGGTTTTGATCGCTGCAGGCGCTGTATACTTAGAAAACAAGACACAAGATAAATGGAGAATGATTCGCTACATCTTACCTGGTTGGATGATTTTATTTGGCTTGATCAATTTACCGGCGTCCTTACCCCTATTGCCTCCGGCAAAGGAGGCCAGGTTCGTTAAGGTGCTTACTCGGATTCCAGGTATGGAAGGCATTCTGAGATGGGAAGATGGTCGTCAATATGACTTGCCTCAGGATTTTGCGGATATGCTTGGTTGGAAAGAAATTGCCCTTCATACAGGTAAAACCTGGCAAAACATAACTGATAAAAAAACAGCAGATATTTATGCAGAAAATTATGGTCAGGCAGGTGCAATAGAACATTTTGGCAAGCCTTATGACCTTCCTCAAGTGCTAAGTTTTAGTGATAGTTATCGCTATTGGCTACCAGACACACTACCAGCTGACTTTCAAACATTAATATATGTCAATGATGAGTTAGGAAGCGATATGCCGGGTTATTTTCAAAAAATTGAGAAAGTATTTGAACTTGATATGCCATTATCCCGACAGCATGGTACACAGATATATTTATGTCAATATCCGACTCCAGCTTTCTTTGACAGAATGAATAATGCTTTCAAACTTTTCAAAACTACACAGCCATCAGGTAATGACTGAGCTGGAATATTATTGTGATATCATTTATACGGCTCCGAATACCGCACTATAATACTCTCTGTTCATCCTGGCAATATTGTCAACGGAGATATCCTTTGGGCATTCTGCTTCACATGCATAGGTATTGGAGCATTTTCCAAAGCCTTCAATATCCATTTGGTTGACCATATTTTTAACCCTGGTCTTACGTTCAACCTGGCCTTGTGGCAATAAAGCGAGGTGTGACACTTTAGCAGAAGTAAATAACATGGCAGATGCATTTGGGCATGCTGCTACGCAGGCCCCACAACCTATACATGCTGCAGCATCAAATGCAGCACTGGCATGGTCCCGATTTACAGCGGTAGCATTTCCATCGGGGGCTTGCCCAGTATTGACAGATATATATCCCCCAGCCTGGATGATACGATCGAACGAAGATCGATCGACGACCAAATCTTTAATCACAGGAAATGCATTGGCTCTGAAGGGTTCGATGACGATCGTATCTCCTTCTTTAAAATGTCTCATATGCAATTGACAGGTCGTGGTGCCTTTCAATGGCCCATGTGGCTGTCCATTGATCATCATACTACAAGCACCACAGATGCCTTCCCGACAATCATGATCAAAGGCTATGGTATCTTGTTTTCGATCTAACAAAGATTCATTAAGCACATCCAACATTTCTAAAAATGACATGTGTTCATTGGCATCGACTGTATGGAGTTCAAATCGACCCTGATCTTTGTTGTTTTTTTGTCTCCAGATTTTTAGTGTCAGTTTCATCAATCTATCTTTTTAAATGACATGGATCATTGGACTTCTGTCAAAGGACATTAGGTATTATTTATAGCTTCTAGATTTCAATTCGACATATTCAAATTTGAGTGGTTCTTTACTGAGGATCATATCACTGTCGTTCCATTCCCAGGCTGCTGCGTAAGCAAATTCCTCGTCTTGCCTGAGTGCCTCTCCTTCAGCATCTTGATATTCTTCCCGAAAATGACCACCACAACTTTCGTTACGATTCAGTGCGTCTACGATCATCATTTCGCCCAACTCCATAAAATCAGCTACGCGATTGGCTTTATCTAATTCGGGATTAAATTCGTCGGCTGTACCGGGCACGTAGACTTCTTTCCAAAAAGTGTCTCTGAGTTTTCTGATTTCCTGGCGCGCATACATTAAGCCCTCTTTAGTTCTGGCCATACCACAATAATCCCACATGATTTTGCCCAACTGTCTGTGCAGACTTTCTACGGACTGGCTGCCTTGAATGGTCAGCAAATGCTGTATTCTGTCTTTGACATCATTCTCAGCCTGATCAAACTCAGGACTGGTTGTTTTAATAGATGGCGTCCGGATCTCATTAGACAAAAACGCACCGATCGTATATGGCAATATAAAGTAACCATCAGCCAGGCCTTGCATTAAGGCAGATGCTCCTAATCTGTTAGCGCCATGGTCACTAAAATTGCACTCTCCCAATGCGAACAACCCTGGCAGATTAGTCTCCAGGTTATAATCCACCCAGAGTCCACCCATGGTATAATGAATAGCGGGATAGATCATCATTGGAGTCTTGTAGGGATCATCACCAACTATTTTTTCATACATTTCGAAGAGGTTGCCATACTTTTCGCTAATGACTGCTTCACCTAAAGATCTGATGGTGGCTGCATTCGGATTATGTATCCCCTTTGTATTAGCTTGCGATTTACCATAGCGATCGATCGCGGCATCAAAGTCCAGGTACACTGCCAATCCGGTGGCATTGACTCCTCTCCCTTCATCACAGACCTTTTTAGCAGCTCTGGAAGCTACATCCCTGGGTACGAGATTGGCAAAGGCAGGATACATCCTTTCCAGGTAATAATCTCTATCCGATTCTGGAATGTCCGTAGCTTTTTTTGTTCTGTTTCTGATGGCCATCACATCATCCACATTTTTCGGTACCCATACCCGACCATCATTGCGCAGGGATTCGGACATGAGGGTGAGTTTAGATTGGTATTCTCCACTGACCGGGATACAGGTTGGATGTATCTGGGTGAAACATGGATTGGCCATCAAAGCTCCTTTTTTTACAGCTTTCCAGGCTGCACTCACATTACAACCCATAGCGTTAGTAGACAGATAATATACATTGCCATACCCACCTGTGGCTAAGACTACACAGTGTGCACTGTATCGCTCCAGCTGCCCTGTCACAAGGTTGCGTACTATGATACCCCTTGCTTTACCATCAACGATCACTACATCCATCATTTCATGGCGATTGTACATTTTTACGGTGCCCAGTGATATCTGTCTGGATAAAGCACTATATGCTCCAATCAATAGCTGTTGCCCGGTTTGACCCCGAGCGTAAAAAGTCCTTGATACCTGTACACCACCAAATGACCTGTTTTCCAACAAACCACCATACTCACGAGCAAAAGGAACACCCTGTGCGACACACTGATCGATAATATCGACACTCACTTCTGCCATTCGATATACATTGCCTTCCCGGGCACGGTAGTCACCACCTTTGACCGTATCATAAAATAACCTGAAGACACTATCTCCATCATTAGCGTAGTTTTTAGCGGCATTGATACCTCCTTGTGCAGCAATGCTATGTGCCCGACGAGGGCTATCGTGAAAAGTGAAACACTGTACATTATAGCCGAGCTCGCCTAAACTGGCCGCAGCAGATGCTCCTGCAAGCCCGGATCCTACGACAATCACATCTAATTTTCGCTTATTTTGAGGAGCTACCAGAGGTACTTTAGATCTATAGTTGGTCCACTTTTCGGCGATGGGGCCAGGCGGTACTTTGGAATTCAATTCCATGCTGAATAATTATTTAAAAAGAAAATGATAAATAGGAATAATAGCAAAACCAAGCGGTATGAGTATGCAGAATAATCTTCCAATACCCTTTATGATAGGTGTATACCTTGGATGATTGAATCCGAGGGTCTGAAAAGCACTTTGAAAGCCATGCTCCAAATGGAAGGCTAACACCACCATACTGATGACATATAATAATACGATCCACCATTGATCATAAGCCATGGAAACCCTGGAATAAAGATTTTGCATCGCTTCGTAATCAACATAGTTGACGGTCTCTAAGACTCCTTGCTTCATCTTAAACCAAAAGTCACCCATATGCCCAACCAGAAAAAATAATATCATGGTACCTAATAACCCCATATGCCTGGATCCAAAAGTAGTCTTTGAGGCGTGCTTGGTATTGTAATTACTAATTCTCGACTTTCTATTCTCATAAACCAAGATAAGGCCCTGAATTGTGTGTAACAAAATAAAGGTATATAGAGAATAGCTGATAAATTTGATCAATGGGTTATGAGTCATAAAATAAGTATACTTATTAAATGCTTCACCCTCATCATCTTTAAGCAATTGAAAATTGCCCATAAGGTGCACGACAAGAAAAAGGCAAAGGAATAAGCCTGTCAGGCTCATGATGATTTTTTTGCCAAGAGATGACTTAAAAAATTGTAGAATCCAATTCATAAAACTTTGATTCGAAAAAAGGTGGATATACTCAATATCAAAGGCAAAATTACTAAAGCATGTATGGAAGATTTAACACATTAGTCTTTCTTGGCTATTTAGAGAAAATCTAAATAAAAGTTTGTGAAAACGAATTTCGATAAAACCGAACAATTCAAGTCAACTCTCGTCTTCAACCAAATAATCTTAACTTTGCTGCCGATGAACAAAAATTTGTTTCAGGAATATTTAAGCCTGTTCCCCCCTGTCGAACTACCAGCCACCCTGACCTTAGACTCTTATAGAACTTTTGAGCAAGTCAATGATTTAATACCGTTGGACCTAGCTGCAAAATTTATCCTGCAAGAAGACGAATTGCCTGAAGAAGAATTTACGGAATTCCTGCCCTGCTTCAAACTACCCCAGGGCACTGCAGAATATATCACAGTAGTTTATTGGAAAGCATCTCTCATGCGCTATGATTTTATACTGAGTACTTACACCAAAAACGGTATCCCAATATCCAGGCAAGTAATAGCAGGGACCTCCAGTGATGGAAAAATTATCACCAAAAAAGTTGCCACGATAGATCCGGATGGCTCTATCACCGTCATAGCCTCAGATCTTGCTATTGATCAGCTTTCCTTTGATCCTGCCAAAACCAAAGAACTTACCTATGAACTCCTGCCCAATGGGTATATCTCCACGCTAGATGAAAATGAATAAACTAAAAAAATCAGCCACTCAGAAATACCATTTTGACGCGCTAAAGGCACTTGTATCAGATTTTCTCAAACACCATTCGGATAAATATTATTCTGCCAGGCAGATCCTACGAGCTGTCAATGCATCCAACGATTTTTCAGAACTGGATCAGGTGCTGACCAGACTTGTCAAAACCCGCCAGATCCACGAAAGAAAAGGAGGGCAATACAAATATGGACCACTAGACAAACCCGGGAGATCTGCTGCGGATACCAAAAGGCCCTCCGGTGCGATCGAAGGCAGGCTGGAGGTGATAAGGAGTGGAGCTGCCTACCTGATCTCAGATCAAAGTGCAGAAGATATCTATATCCATGAAAAAAATCTAAATGGAGCCATCCATGGTGATATCGTCAAAGTAAGCTTTGTCCAAAATGCAAGACGAAAGCCGGATGGCAAAGTGATCGAGATCGTAAGGAGAGAAACGCATTTTTTTGTAGGTACACTCAGTCGTCGAAAAACCATTTGTGTAGTACAGCCTGATAGTCCAAATCACAGATTTGAAATCCATATCAGCAATGGGGACAGTATGAATGCCAAGGAAGGAGACAAAGTCATCGTACACATTCTTTCATGGCGAGATGGTACTCATCGATATCCTAAAGGTAAGGTCACTCAAATATTGGATAAAGGCTCCATTATTGACAATGAGATGACCGCTATTTTGATCAATCACGGTTTTCCCATTGATTTTAGCCATGAAGCTCAACAAGAGGCTCAAAAGGTATCGGGTAGCATGAAAGATGGATTATCCTGGCCTGACCGCAAGGATTTCCGGAATACCACCACATTTACTATAGATCCCGAGACAGCCCGTGATTTTGATGATGCCTTGTCTGTTGCCTTTATGCCGGATGGCAATCTTGAAATCGGTGTGCATATCGCTGATGCTTCACATTACCTCTCGGAAGGAAGTATATTAGATCAGGAGGCTTATGCCCGATCCACATCGGTATACCTGGTAGATCGGGCATCCCCGATGCTGCCGGAAATATTGTCAGGAGATATATGTTCTCTCAAGCCGCTCACTGATCGTCTTACTTTCTCCGTGGTATTTACTTTTGATCATCATAAGACAAAAGTGCTCCAAACCTGGATTGGCAAATCGGTTATTCATTCAAATCACCGCTTTACATACGAAGCTGCTCAGGATGTTTTGGACTTGAAGCAAGGGTATTACTTGAAAGAACTTGGTGAATTAAATAGGTTGGCCAAACTCCTTCGAACGGAGCGATTTAAAGCAGGGTCTATCGGATTTGATTCACCCGAGTACAAATTTCAACTGGACCCGGTCTCCGGGAGACCATTGGCACTTACAGAGAAAGTACGGATAGATACACATCTTTTGGTGGAAGAATTTATGTTACTTGCCAATAAAGCGGTCGCCGAGTATATCTTTAAAAAGGAGAAAAACCAGGACAGCATACCCTTTGTATACCGGGTGCATGACCTGCCTGACCTCGACAAATTAAAGGACCTGGCATCTTTTTCAAAAGAAATTGGATATGATCTCAAAATAAATACACCTAAAGAAATAGCAAAATCGCTCAATGCACTTTACGAAGCTAGCCAGACCAACGATGCACTCAAACTCCTGCAGCCGTTGGCTATTCGCACGATGGCCAAAGCGGAATACACGACCAACAATATCGGTCACTATGGACTAGCTTTTGAATTATACTCACATTTTACTTCTCCGATACGCAGGTACAGCGACATCCTGGCACACCGGATCTTGTTTTTAAATATGCATCAGACCTTTAGAGTCGATAAAAAAAGATTGGAAGAACAGTGCAAACATATATCTAACCAAGAACGCAAAGCGATGGATGCTGAGCGGGAATCGGTCAAATTTTTCCAACTATTATTCATCATGGATCATGTCGGCGAAGAGTTTGATGGCGTGATTTCCGGGATTATCGAGAAAGGAGTATTTGTAGAGCTCGACGAAAATCATGTAGAAGGTTTTATCCCATTTGTCGAGATGGCACAACCTTTTTATTTGTCTGATAACAGGCTCAAAGCACTGGGTCGCTCGACCGGACTTGTTTTGTCTATGGGAGACAAGATTAAAATCAAAATTCAGGCAGCCGATATGACACTCAAAAGAGTTCAAATGTCATTTATATCCAAAACCTGAACAAACTTAGAGATATGAGACAGGCGTGCATTTTGGGACTTTTGATTGCGTTTGGCTTACTGAGTTGTGCCAGTCATCGAATGACTACATATGGTGGTATTGGCCCGGAAAGATCATTATATTACTATCAAACCGGCCAAGGAGAGCCGATCATCCTGGTCCACGATGGACCGGGGCTCAATCACTATTATTTCCTTCCTTATATGGATCGCATGGCGAGTCGTAATCATATGATTTATTATGATCAAAAAGCCTGTGGCGAATCTGAAATACCTACAGATACTGCTGCCATGAGCCTGGCTTCTTTTGTGGACGATATAGATCAGGTAAGGAAAAAATTTGGGCTTAAAAAGTTCCATTTGTTAGGTCACTCATGGGGTGCCATGTTAGCTGCAAAATATGCCATACAATATCCCCAATATCTTTCATCTCTGATATTAGTTAGTCCTGCCGGATTTTCATCTGCAGATGTAAGTGAGGCTAGTAAAGCCCTCAATCGAAAATTTGATTATACCGACCAGTTTCAACGCACCCAGATCATCGAAAGTCAGGATTTTAAAAACGGAGCTCCGAGTGCTATGGCAGATCTGATGAGGTTGAGTTTTAGGCAAAATATGGCCAAAAAAGATCTCATTGATAGTCTGAACATCTTCATACCGGAAGATTATGCCAAACGCAATGCCCAATTAAAGTATTTATTTCATGATTTAAGAGATTATGATCTTTATCCTTCTCTATCTACCATTAAAGCTCCTACCTTGATCATTGCCGGCGAAGTCGAAGTTGGCCTGCCTGCGACCAATAAAATAAATCAGAAAATACCAGGGTCGATTTTAAAAGTAATAAAAGAATGTGGTCATTTTCCATTTGCAGAGCAACCTGCAGCATTCGATGCGGCCATTTATAATTTTTTGTTACAGCTGAAGTAATCAGCATACTTCCTATTATATCGTATACTAATTATTTTTTGCATTTATCTATAGTCTGATTACGAGCATTAATATTAGATTTATAGAATGCTATTACTCATGAATCTTCCATTAAAAAATGATGCGGCTACTTTTGGAGTGCTCATTCTGGTTTTGGCTGCCATATTTTATACAACCCAAAGTAAAAGCCCGGGATGGCAAAAATTTTACAAATATGTTCCTGCACTACTGTTGTGTTATTTTGTTCCAGCACTGCTCCATTGGCCTCTAGGCATCATCTCGAGTGACGATTCTAAGTTATATCCATTTGTTTCCAGATATATCCTTCCTGCCAGTTTATTATTGTTTTGTATCAGCCTGGATTTAAAAGAGATTTCCAGGTTGGGACCTAAAGCATTAATTATATTTTTAGCAGGAACTATAGGCATTATCATTGGAGGACCATTGGCATTGTGGTTGGTGAACACACTAACCCCTGGTATCCTGCCGGCACCTGCCACTGAATTATGGGCAGGCCTCTCTACCATCGCTGGGAGTTGGATCGGTGGCGGTGCCAATCAAACTGCCATCAAGGAAATCTTTGAAGTGCCCAATACTCTGTTTGGTACTGTAGTGGTCGTGGACATTGCAGTGGCCAATTTATGGATGGCCATTCTACTTTATGGTACCGGTATTCATCACAAAATAAACAAATGGCTTAAAGCAGACTATAGTGCCATAGACCGATTACGAGTAAAAATGGAGCACTTCAGTGCAAGTGTAACACGACAACCCACTCTGCCTGACCTGATGATACTGATGGGTTTGACATTCGGAGGGGTAGGGCTGGCTCATTGGCTGACGGATGGTATCATGCCGATCATGGAGGTATACAAAGAAAGATTGGCTGCCTATGAGTTACATGCTCTGAACTCTTCCTTTTTCTGGATAGTGGTATTGTCCACCACTTTAGGTATACTATTATCTTTTACCAAAGCACGGTCTTTTGAAGGCATAGGTGCTTCTAAATGGGCATCACTCTTTTTGTATATCTTGGTGGCAACGATAGGTATGCAAATGGATCTCAGTCAAATAGGCCAAAACTTAGGTTTGATATCAGTAGGTATTATCTGGATGATGATTCATATAACGATCATCCTGCTTGTTGCCAGGATGATACGAGCCCCTTTCTTTTATGTCGCGGTTGGAAGCATGGCCAACGTTGGAGGTGCTGCCTCAGCACCCGTGATAGCATCTGCTTTTGCTCCTGGCCTAGCCCCAGTGGGCGTACTTTTGGCAGTATTAGGGTATGCCATAGGTACTTATGGTGCCTTGATATGTGCTTATTTAATGCACATGGTTGCGGGCTGATGCTCAGTCCATTTTATAACTCAAATTTTGAATTTTTAACCTCCCGAAAAGATATTGGGCTTTCAAAAGCCAGATCACTTGGTTCTGGTTACCATTTTGGCCAAATCCTGTCCCGTCATGATCCCAACCAACAAGTTTGTTTAAAAAATAGTACCTTTGCAGACTTTATTTGCCAAACTTTCAAGGCACATCACCAGTAAATTACCTATGGATAAAAAAAGAATCCTCTTCATATCTCAAGAAATGAAACCCTACACCGAAGAAGGTGTAATGTCAGACATTGTCAATCAAATCACCCAATATGTTTCTGGACATGGTTACGAAATCAGAGTATTGATGCCGAGGTTTGGTACCATCAACGAAAGACGCCACCGCCTTCATGAGGTGGTCAGACTCTCCGGTATGAATATTATCGTTGATGATGATGACTATCCATTAATTATCAAGGTAGCTTCTCTTCCAGGATCCAGAATGCAAGTGTATTTTCTGGATAATGAAGAATTCTTCAAAAGAAAATTTATCTATCAGGATGCTGCAGGCAAGCAGTTTGATGACAACCTTGACCGAATGGTGTTTTACTGTAAAGGCTCCATCGAGACTGTTAAGAAATTTGGTTGGGTACCTGATATCATTCACTGTCACGGTTGGATGACTTCACTGATCCCTCTTTATCTCCGTACTACTTACAAGGATGAGCCGATATTCAGAAATGCTAAGATTATATATTCTGTTTATGACGCTGATCTGGATATGGCCTTTGATAAGAAATTTTTAACTAAAGCTTCGATCAATAACCTGGATCCTAAAAAACTCGAAGACTTTTACTCTGGCAAAAGTTATAGATTACATCAGGGTGCCATGAAATATGCAGATGCGATCATGACAGGCAGCGAAAAACTAAATAAAGATGTTCTAGTTGCTAAAAAAAGCCTTGGAAAAAAACCACAACTGGAATATATGCCAGAAGAAAATAGAACCGCGACTTATTTCGAGTTCTACGAAAACCTCCTCAAGTAATATTCAAGTTTATTCTCAAATATTTATGAGAAGTAAGATTCTAGTCATTTTTCTGCTTGCCATCGCGGCAACCTTGCAATTCTGCAATGATCCTGCTTTTATTGGGGCTGATCTACTTAAGGATGACGAGATAGACCTTAGTTTCGTCGATACCTTCAAGTTGGAGGCTCAAACGATTCTGGATACAGGGACCATTACTTATGATCCGAGTATTCCGGTCGTTCTGAGCAGCTTACCGGTCGGAAAATTCATCGATCCTGTTTTTGGTACCGTAGATGCATCCATTTACTCCCAATTCCTGAAGTCAAATTTTGTTTCCCCTCCTAGCTTTGTGGGTGCCACCCTGGATTCTATCATGTTATATCTCGCTTTAGACACTATCACGCCGGTATACGGCAATACCATTGATGAGCATGACCTCGAAGTTTTTAAAATGAACGGAACCATTCCGTACAATATCAGATATAGAAGTGGGTATTATGACTTCCCTTTCAACCCTATACCGATTGGTCAACTTCTCGGTTCTTTTCCCGATCCCAATAAGCGGGTTAGAATAGTAGAACCCACTGATACCTTTGATTATGATCCTCATGTGGCCTTTAGACTCGCAGACTCTTATGGTCAATACATTATGAATCTTGACTCCTTATATTATAATAGTGATTCTATTTTTTTGGCGAATGTACCTGGTCTTACCATTCAACAAAGCAATGAGAACAAAAGGATGGTAGTATATGATATCAATTCAAATTATTCAAGACTGCAAATCCTATATACCCAGGGTGGCGAAAAAAAGATCTATCTTTTCCCATTGCAGCAAGGGCCTAGAGTGCCTCAATGGAAACAAACCTTTTCTCAAACCATCACTGATGCTTTGTACTCTAAAGAAAAAGGTAATGAATTGATCTATCTACAATCTCTTGGAGGATTAAAAGCAAAGTTGGAATTCACCAATCTCACTTTGCCCCCTAATGCCATTATTAACAAAGCAGAGCTAGAATTTACTGTAATTGAATTGCCTCAGGATCAACCTTCTATATATACAGCTCCTACTAGGATAACCCTTTATCGAAAAGATGTAAATGGAATCTTCACTTTTATCTCAGATCAAGGTAATTTGGCAGATTACTCCCTAATCGGCGGATTAGTGTCTGAAAAAGTAGTCAATGGACTTACGGTCAAATATTATTCGATTAACATTTCTAACCATATCCAGGACATTTTAAAAGGCAGGCAAAATCCCGAAGTCTATGTTGGGATCGCACCCAACAGTGCTGAAAATATCTTGCCCCTACCAGAAAATCTGTCGCGGGTAGTATTAGGAGGCCCTAAACATCCAGAATACCCTTGCAAGCTAAAAATCAGTTTTACTACTTATTAAAAATCAGTCTATTATATCATGAGGTATAACTCCAATCAGGTCAAACTACTTTTTCCGGAATATGGCAGGAATGTCCAGGATTTAATTCAAACTATTCGACACGAACAAGATCCTGTCAAGCGGCAAGCCCAGGCAAATGCTATAGTCAATCTGATGGCCCACCTATCTCCCGGACAAAAAAATGGTATTGATATCAGACCCAGGCTTTGGAAACACTTTTTTGCAATCGCAGAATATCAAATAGATGTAATCTCCAATGAGGGAATTAAGTATGAAGTAGAAGCAGAAAGAATCAGGCCCGCCAGAATCGAATACCCAACCAATAATGAGGCCTTCAGACACTATGGCAACCATGTAAGAAGATTGGTCGAGAAAGCCATTGAAATGGAAGACGGGCCAAAAAAGTCTTATTTGATTTCACTGATTGGTTCTTACATGAAAATGGCCTATAAAACCTGGAACAAAGATCATTATGTCAGTGATGAGGGTATCATCAAAGATCTAAAAACGCTATCCAAAGGCAAACTCAATATTGAAGACGCCACTGCCCTGGATGTTTTATCCAGAAAAGGTAAAGGAGTAAACCTCCAGCCCGCTACTTCAGAATCCAGACCAGTAAAGGTTAATAAATTTAGAGGTCGTAGTAGCAACAACAATCGGCGATTC
Organism: Saprospiraceae bacterium; assembly: GCA_016709995.1. Lineage (NCBI taxonomy): Bacteria > Pseudomonadati > Bacteroidota > Saprospiria > Saprospirales > Saprospiraceae > Saprospiraceae bacterium. The sequence continues at coordinate 248,499 of JADJLQ010000001.1, read as the reverse complement.
AACGATAGGAATCGCAACAATCGGCGCCGTTAAACGTACTGTTCTACCTAGTTCCAGTTTTTTTGGATTAGCGCTGATTCTTTATCTACCTATTCTATAATTTCCATAGGGATTCTTATCATATTATGATTTAAATTAATACATTTGAGTCTACTTATCAACTCTTTTTATGTATACAGATTCGTTTCAAGTACAAGGTGGCAGAAAACTAAAAGGCACCCTACAACCTCAAGGTGCCAAAAATGAAGCCCTCCAAATATTATGTGCCGTATTATTGACAAAAGAAAAAGTCACTATATCCAATATCCCAGGCATTTTGGATGTCACGAGATTGATCGAATTATTGGCAGGCTTGGGGGTCGAGGTAACCAAGATCAGTGAGGATACCTACGAGTTTGTTGCCAGGGACATTGATACCGAATATTTATCCAGCGAGGAGTTTGATAAAAAAGCCAAGGCTATCAGAGGGTCAGTGATGTTGATAGGTCCCTTACTCGCTAGATTGGGCAAGATGTACCTGCCAAAACCCGGCGGTGATAAAATAGGTCGCAGGAGACTGGATACCCATTTTAGCGGATTGCAACATCTTGGAGCAACTGTCCATTATGATGCGTCAAAAGCGCAATATTATGTAGAAGCCGAAAAACTGATCGGTAAATACCTATTGATGGACGAAATATCTGTCACAGGCACCGCCAATGTCATCATGGCAGCAGTTTTTGCCCAAGGGACTACCACGATCTACAATGCGGCATGCGAGCCTTATACGCAGCAATTATGTAAGATGTTGGCGAGGATGGGGGCTAAAATCAGTGGCATCGGATCAAATATGCTTATGATTGAAGGCGTAACTAGTTTGTCTGGCACGGCACATAGGATGTTACCTGATATGATAGAAGTAGGAAGCTTCATAGGCCTGGCTGCAATGACTCAATCTGAGATCACAATCAGCAATGCTGGAATTAAAGATCTTGGCGTAATACCTGATGTATTTAGAAAAATGGGGGTGACCATTGAAGAAAAAGGAGATGACCTTTTTATTCCAGCTCAGGACGAGTATGAGATTTCGACCTTTATGGATGGCTCGATCCTCACTATTTACGACGCTCCATGGCTAGGTTTTACACCTGACTTGATGAGTATCATTTTGGTACTGGCCACTCAATCCAAAGGGAGTGTATTGATACACCAAAAAATGTTCGAAAGCAGATTGTTTTTTGTAGACAAACTAATCGATATGGGAGCACAGATCATTCTCTGCGACCCTCATAGAGCGACTGTAATCGGACTGAATAGAAAGTTCTCTCTTCGGGGTATTGAGATGAGCTCACCAGACATTCGGGCAGGGGTAGCCTTGCTGTTGGCTGCTATGAGTGCCAAAGGAAAAAGTGTAATACACAATGTGCATCAAATCGATCGGGGATATCAAAATATTGATGGTAGACTGAATGCCATCGGAGCAGAGATCACCAGATTATGATTTGCGATTTATAGTAAAATCGATCAAGGCGTGTAGTCCTTCACGACCCTCTCCTGGAGGAAAAGTAAATAAGGCTTCTTTGGCCTTCAAGGCAAACTCTTCCATTTTTTGAGTGCTGTATTCCAGACCACCATTAGCTCTCACCTTTTCGATGATATTTCTGACTTTTTTCCTATCGTCGCTTTGATTGCGGATAATGTGGATGATTTCTCTTTTTTCATCCGGCGACACTTTATTCAAGGTATAGATCAGAGGCAAGGTCATTTTTTTCTCTTTGATGTCTATGCCTGTTGGTTTTCCAATATTGTCATCACCAAAATCAAACAAATCATCTTTGATCTGAAAAGCCATGCCGATCCACTCCCCTATCTGTTTGATTTGAGAGATAATTTGCTGGTCAGAAGTCACTGAGGCCGCCCCTGCAGCGCAAGAGGCTGCAATCAATGAAGCAGTCTTCTGCCGGATGATTTCGTAATATACTGCTTCATCAATATCCAGTTTTCGGGCCTTTTCAATTTGCAGGAGTTCGCCTTCGCTGAGTTCTTTGATGGCTTTGTTGAGTATATGCAGGACTTCATACTGTTTTTCTTCCAATGCCAAATTCAACCCAGTTGAAAATAAATAGTCCCCGACCAAAACCGCTATTTTATTTTTCCAAAGCGCATTGATAGAGAAAAAACCACGGCGCTGCATAGACTCATCGACCACATCATCATGGACCAGGGTAGCGGTGTGTATGATCTCCACCAATGCAGCAGCTGTAAAGGTGGCATGCGTAATTTCATTGACCATTTTGGCACAAAAAAATACAAACATCGGCCGTACTTGTTTCCCTTTACGCTTTACGATATAATATGTGATCTTGTCTAATAATGACACTTGACTGCGCAGTGAGTTTTTGAAATATTTTTCAAACTCCTTTAATTCACTTTCGATCGGTGCCTGAATGGTCTGAAGATTCATGTTAGCTGACTAGGCCGCAAGATACCATTATTGTCCTAGCTGCGTTATATATTCAGCCTTTGTTCGGAAAAATAGCAGAAGATTATTTTTATCATATTATACTAATTTATATTTATTATATCCTAAATAACAATATTTTAAACTAAAAATGATTCATTGCCAAAAATTTTACCTGCTTCGACGCATTTATATAAACCAGGATATGCGGCACTCCCTGTCTAATGTTTTAATTTTGTGACTGTTCATGCTTTCTTTATTTAGAAAAAATAGTTTTTTTAATAGCCTTTTGCTATTGTTCTATGCATTGATACTCCAGATCATACCTGCCATATTTGGATTCAAATTGCATGACACCCAAGGACTCCAGTTTGGACCTTTTCGTCCGATAGTACAGGTTTTAATATTATTCATACTAGCTGTTTTTATTAATCGATTAGTGATAGAAAATCGAATACATAGGGACATTATGCTGTTTCCGGGCTTGTTTTTTATTCTATTCTCAGTGATCCTTCCGGAGTTTTGGAACAAACCCGATATACATATAGCTAATTTTTTTGTCATCTGGGCCTTACACGAACTTTTCCAGATATATAAAGTATCCAACCCTGCTGTACACATCTTTAATGCCGCTTTTTTGATAGGCATCGCATCGATTATTTGTCTACCAATGTTATGGTACCTTTTATTAATCTTTATAGGTATAACTAATCTTAAAAAAATGGAATTGGTCCACCTGATTCAAATCCTTATCGGTGGAGTTATCCCGTGGTTTCTTTGGATTACCTATCATGTTTGGACCGGACAGACCGGTCCGATGATAGACGAGATGATAAGCCAGGTTGGATTTGACTTATTTTCTAAAGTTCCTGATGCCATCTCTTTGTACAAGTACATTGGTTTCGTGTTTTTGATTTTATTTTTATTTGTCCTGTATAATGAGTTTAGAAAGAAAAAACATATACAAGCTCAGAAAAAGATAGATATCCTGTATCTGGCAATTATTATATCTATTTTGGCTGCATTATCACACCGGCCTTTCACTATGGAGGTTATGCTATTTGCAGCGCCGATGATTGGCATCTTTATTGGTTTACTATTTTCTCATTTCAAAAATTTTAATGTACCTGAGATGATTCACTTTCTGCTTTTTTTTACGGTGCTGGTCATGCAGGTTTTTTATTATTTTAAATTTTAATTTCTTCAGATCATGTCAGTATTAAAGTGTGGTGTAGTAGTTTTTCCCGGTTCTAATTGTGATGATGATCTCATACATGTACTGGGAGAGGTCTGCAAATTGCATGTCGAAAAAATATGGCACAAAACGCATTCATTACCTTACCTGGATGCAGTCTTCCTGCCTGGTGGATTTTCATATGGTGATTATTTGCGTTCCGGTGCCATTGCCAGGTATGCCAATATAATGCCTGACCTAAGCAGATTCGCAGCTAGCGGTGGATTCGTATGGGGTATTTGCAATGGTTTCCAAATATTATGCGAAGCTGGCTTACTGCCTGGTGTATTGCTAGCCAATCGTGATCAAAAGTTTATTTGTGACAATGTTTTCCTCAAGACCATCACCACAGACAGCATCATTACCTCCATGATGTCAGTGAGCGATATTGTCAAAATCCCAATCGCCCATGCTGATGGAAGATATCATGCTGATGATGTCACTCTCCAACAACTTTTGCTGCATGACCAGATTATATTTAAATACTGTGATCAAAATGGAACACTCACAGAGGATGCCAACATCAATGGCTCTCTGAAAAATATAGCCGGTATCTGCAACAGGGGCAGAAATGTGTATGGTATGATGCCGCATCCGGAAAGGGCTTCAGAGGATGTCCTTGGCAATTCTGATGGACTCATTATGTTTCAATCTATGATTCGTCGACTTGCTCAAAGAAAAGTATTAGCCAGTTAATTATTTCTTAATCAGTCATTAGTACATGTGTTAATCGCGTAATTTTGTGACATATTTTTCCAATCTATGCCTTTATACCTTATAGTTTGTAGCTTATTTTTTATCCATGGAAAAAGTCCTGTGACCTGGAACACTTCTGCACAAAAAATAAGTACTGATGAATATGAATTGGTTTTTACAGCTACGATCGAAGATGGATGGAATATTTACTCTCAATATCTGGCCAGTGATGACGGCCCGGTCAGAACCACAATCGCATATGATGCGCCAGATTTATTCCAAATGATTGGAAAAAATGCCGAAACGGGCGATATCAAAAAAACCATGGACGACATGTTTGGGATGGAAGTGATCAAAATCAAGCATAAGGGCGTCTTTACACAAAAAATTAAGATCAAAGATATTTCAAAACCCATCACTGGCAATATAGAGTATATGTGTTGCAATGATGCACAATGCCTTCCTCCGAGGCAAGTACCATTCAGTATCGATCTTTCTAAGATGATCAATTAAATCTCTTTTATGCAGTATCTTTTATATTCTTTATTTGCCTTATTTTATTTCCAGGCGACTCCTGGCATCCTAAAACCGGCGCATTGGTCTCACCGCATTGAAAAAGTAAACGATACTCAATATAAGCTCATCTATGAAGTTAAATTAGACCATGATTGGGGTACATATAGCCAATACCAGGACAATCCGGATAGCCCGGTGATGCCGATTGAGTTTAATTATGAAGATTCGTCCAATATCAGATTTATCGGAAGGACAGAAGAATCAGGTCATATCAAAAAAATATATGATAGTGTATTTGAGACAGAGGTAGTGAAGATCATTGAGAGTGCGTCATTCACCCAATTAGTAGAAATCATTGATCCCCAAAAGCCCATCACAGGATACAAAAATGGTCAGGTATGTAACAGTGAAAGATGCATCATGGATGACTATGATTTCACATTCCAGGTTGCTAGTGCTACCAATACCGGGCAGGTAAGTTCTGAAGCAAATACAACTACATCCACAGACAATGATCACACGATAGATCAATCCATATCAAGCTTGCAGACCAGCTACTCCACTGTCAAAAGCACCTGTACCACAGAAGAAAAGCAGATTAGTCAATCTCATTTACTTACCTTCTTTTTCGGTTTTTTGGGAGGCCTACTCGCACTCCTGACCCCATGTGTATTCCCCCTGATTCCACTGACCGTAAGTTATTTTACAAAAAGCAGTAAGGACAGGGCTTCTGGTATTCGCAACGGGATTTTATATGGACTGTCTATCATCGCGATATATGTCGGCATTGGACTTCTGATCACCTCGCTATTTGGGGCTACCGCATTGAATGACCTGTCTACAAATTGGCTGGCCAATCTGATATTTTTTGTTGTATTTGTAGTATTTGCCTTATCATTTTTTGGATATTATGAGATCACTCTACCCAGCAGCTGGAGTACCAAGACCGATGCCCTGGGTCGCAACGGAAGCATGATAGGCATATTTTTCATGGCTTTTACCCTTGCTATTGTCTCTTTTTCGTGTACTGGACCGATCATCGGTACCGCTTTGGTACAATCAGCTACCTCCACCATAGGCCCAGCCATCGTCATGTTTGGTTTTGCTTTAGCATTGGCATTGCCGTTTGGTCTGTTTGCAGCCTTTCCTGCATGGCTCCAATCCCTACCCAAGTCTGGAAGCTGGATGAATAGTGTCAAGGTAGTACTCGGCTTTCTTGAGCTTGCCTTAGCTTTAAAATTCCTTTCCGTTTCAGATATGACCTCACATTGGGGATTTTTGAGATATGAATTATTTATGGGGTTATGGATTCTGCTGTTTGCAGGCATGTCTGCTTATTTATTGGGTTGGATCAGATTTCCTCATGATAGTCCGCTGAAGAAAAAAACACCTTTGCGTTGGGCTTTCGCCGGGTTGTCATTGGCATGGACCTTATATTTATGTACAGGTTTTTTCACCAACCAAAAGACCCACTCTTATCAATCCTTATCCCTACTCAGTGGTCTTGCACCCCCTGCCTATTATAATTTTTTCAAACCCCAACAGATTGGCGATCTAAATTTAAAACAAAGGTTCCCCTCCTATTCAAAATGTGCCAATAATCTGGATTGTTTTAAAGATTATACAGAAGGGGTCACCTATGCCAAAGAAATCGGCAAACCTGTACTTTTAGATTTTACAGGGTATGGTTGTGTCAATTGTCGTAAGACTGAAGAAAATATCTGGATAGATGAAATGGTTTGGAGCAAACTTAAAAATGATTTTGTATTGGTATCACTCTATTGCGATGATGAGACTCCTCTTGATCAGCTTACTTACTCTATCAGCACCAGTAAAAAGCTTAGAAATATTGGCAATAAATGGGAAGATTTTCAGATCGTCAATTTCCAACAAAACTCCCAGCCGCTGTATGTACCAATCGATCCATTTGACCAGGAAATCCTGGTACCTGCACGAGGATATCATAGCAGTATCACCGAATACCAGCAATTTTTGAACTGTGCTCAACAAACCTTTAAGTCAAAGGCGACTGGCTCTTTGGGCCAAAATTAGACGCCAGGAGGATTCAATAGTGTGTGTAATTTATTTGCCAAGATAGCCACAGTCAAGACAGGTAGATTCAACCTCCTGATCAAAAAGGAATTTCTATATAATAAATCTTATTAGGCTTTTTAGTAAGGGTACTGGACCTGAGCCATGGGTTGAGCACTTTTAGCATTCGATAGGTAGTCCCGTGTTGTCTTGCCCATGCTCCCAGGTCAGGAATCGAACTATTTACTTCTATTGATTTGGTTTTTATATCACTGTATCGATCTTTGGTATCAATAAAAAATCCATAATCGTCAGGATGTTCGATAATGTCTTTCATAGCCAACAATCTAAATATGTACCTGGAAGACTCATCATTGATGTTGAGGTCATAATATGAATCTTCTCCTTGTCTCGAAAGTTCTTTATTCAAGTTGCCTTCACCGGCATTATAGGCTGCTGCAGCCAGGGTCCAGGATCCAAACCGTTGTTTGTACCGCAACAAATGCTGGCAGGCGGCTATAGTGGCCTTTTCAAAATGATATCGTTCATCAACTTCTTCATCGATTTGCAATTTATAAGAGTCTGCTACAGGTTTCATAAACTGCCAAATACCTTTTGCACCAGCTGGCGAAGTCTCATTTCTCAAGGAAGTTTCGATCACAGGGATATATTTAAAATCCAGAGGGATCCTGAATTCAGCGAGCGTTTTTTCAATAATAGGAAAATACCGTTGAGCCGTTTTAATACAAAGTACTGTATTTGAATGCCAGTATGTATTGACCAACAGCTCTCTATCCAATCGCTCCCGGACATCGATATTTTGTATAGGCACAGATTCTCCTGCGAATGTATATTTATCCCTAATCGGGACTGAATGAATGTTTTGAGGCACGACCGTCGCTACCGGAGCCGCCTTTAGTTTTGACGATTCATTTGGTGTAACATATGATATAAAGAGCAACATACTCAATATACCTGCCATAAAATAAGAAAACCTTGACATCCATATATTCATAACAACAAAATTTTAAGAGTTAGATGGCACTATTATATTCAATCATCGTGCCCAAAATGTCCAAATTTACCCTTATTGAGACTTGCATTCAACCTTTGAACAAAGTTTAACCGTATTTGACGATTTGAGAACAATTATAATCGTCTTGAAAGAATAATTCGATTTCAGACCACCCTGGGTCTTTTAAATATAGGCACTGTGCTACATGGCTCTCCATACATCAGGCTTTGTACGAGGGGTTGTAGTTTGTTGGCAATAGCCAGGTAAGCTGATGCAGGCAGTTCATCATCACTGCATCCCTTTATGACCACTCGCTTTCCTTCCATATCAGACCAGTCCCTGGAGCTTATTTGATGAAGCAATAGGGACTCATACACTTGTTCAATTCTTCCAAAATAAATTCCAGAGGTAAATGGTGTAGCATAAATAGCCACTAACATATAAGCCCACATCGGGATAATGGCTTCTGAGCTACAAAATACAGCTAATGTTTTTCCTTTAAACTCCGACCAATCAATATTTTTGAGTGATTCCCGGAAGTCTTTTTCCTTCACAATCAAGCCTTTAAATAAAAACGGTTGCAGATCAAATGGCAGGATAGATCCTTTTTGAACCAACTGATCCAAGGCCACAGTTTGAAGCTCGCTTTCCGCGACTCTATTGACTAATATGGTATCTGATTCTGCCATTGATTAATGTTCTGGTGCTATTTCTGCGTCGAGGTCCGTGATCATACGCTCGATCGGGATCTCTTCGCCAACTTCGTTAAATCCACCTTCAAACTCTTTGATGGTAGGTAATTGATCAATGCTTTTAAGACCAAAATAGTTCATAAATTTTTCGCTGGTCACATACAATATTGGTTTACCTGGGCCTTCACCTCTCCCTTCAATGGATATTAATTCCTTTTCAAGTAGCTTTTGAATAGTGTGATCACAGTTTACACCCCGGATTCGTTCAATCTCTGGCTTTGATACAGGCTGTTTGTATGCGATAATGGCTAGAGTCTCCAGAGCGGTGCGACTGAGTCTTTTTTGATTCATTTGATTCAAAAAAGTCTTCACTATCGGATGGTAAGCACCTTTGGTCATAAATTGATATCCATCTGCTATCTCCATCAACTCAAAAGCATAATCTTCCTGCAAATACTTCGATTTAATAGCATCCAGAGATTCTAAAACCAAAGCGCGTTCGACCTTTTCTTTATGATAAGATTCAAGACAAGCCACGATATCATCTAACCCCAATGGCTCAGAAGAAACAAATATCAGGCTCTCGATTTGCAATTCAAATAATTCCACTTCAGTCGGTTTTTTAAAGCGCCAAAATTAACCCAGTTTTTTCAGTTATCCTCATATTACTCTCCTTTGAAACGCAAAAGCGCTATCCGGCTCGTAGAATTACGTGCCGCCTGATCTACAATAATTGACTAACAATCAATATTTTGCAGTTCATATGGATGTATTAGCGATAGATGTAGGCAATTCTGATGTGGTGCTTGGACTTTGGGGTAAGGGCCAAACTATACCAAAAACGATGAGAATGAATACCTTAAGCATTGTTGAAAACCCTAATGCATTCCTTGAATTGCTTTCCCTGGTACACGAAAAGTGGGGGCCTTCGGACTCAGTCAGGCTTGTCATGAGTAGCGTGGTACCTATGGCGACCAAGCCTATCCTCCAATATTTAAATCAATTTTTTAACACTTCAGTCAAATTCCTGGATCAGTCCCAATATCATAAACTTCCCCTGACCATACTAAAACCCGATGAAATAGGTACAGATCTAGTGGCAAATGCCCTGGCCGCACATTCGATGTACCATACTGATTCTATTATCGTGGACTTTGGTACCGCCATGAGTTTTACTACGATAGACAAAACCGGTAAAATCATTGGCGTTAGTATAGCTCCTGGCTTATATACTGCCGTAAGGGCACTTACTTCCAATGCAGCTCAATTGTCTGATGTCCAGCTTCACATGCCCAGCTCCGCCCTGGGTCAAAATACGGAGCACGCGATCCAATCAGGTATCATGTTTGGATACGATGGTTTGGTTAGAGGGATTATCTCCGCTCAGGAAAAAGAATTAAACCTGAGGTTAAATGTGGTCGCTACCGGCGGGCTTAGTGCGCTGATACATACTTTAAGCGATAGAGTCGACGATTATCAGCCTCATCTTACTTTAGAAGGATTGCGCCTGGCAGAATCTTTGATTTAAACCTATCCTCCTACAAATTATCCTGTGGGTCAAATCGGTTCTTACGATATGGCAGTTTCAGGAAATTAAATGTACCTGGATTGGCAAATAAGTTGAAGGCATAAGTGCCGCGATCCGGCTGAAAGCTAAATGTCATCTGCCAACAATGGAGCGATCGGGTAAATCCAAAGTCAGGATACGAAATGTTTTTTCTCTTAAAATCGTAACCGATATTGCCTACGCTGATCGCCCAGTTTTTGGTCAACTGGACAGATCCTTGTGTATTGATCGAATTGGCCAGGACTCCAAATTTTTCTTCACCAGTCACTGGATTTCGGTCTATGCCAAAGGACAAGTTGTGATTAAAATAAAATCCTTTAAACATCTGCCAGAATGTCTCAGGGTTTTCCCGTTTCTTTTTTGGTGTGTTTTCAGTGTCTTCTTCAGGGGCAGGATCTTTTTCTTCAGGCTTTTGCCCTTTCAATTTTGCGATTAGATCTTTTATATCCTGAATGCTAAAATTTGACCCCAGATTGACGCTATAATTGCTCAACCGGGCCAGGCCTTGTCCCGATTTTGCCAATAACTCATTGATCCTACGGCCAGTATCATCTTTTTTATAAAAATCAAATGACATATTCACGTTGAGCGTGGTCAAACCACCAAGAAATCTGGTTGCTCCACTAACAGACATTGGAGTCCATTTAAACGAGTCAGCAGCAAAATTGTAAAACCCTGACATATAGATATTGTCAAATAATTTAAACTTCTTTTCAGTGGAGTCTTTTTTGTCCAGGTATTTGGCTTCAAATATATTAGTCAGATTATACCCTATACCCAATTGTTTCCCCTGTGGTTGAATATCATTGTAAGTCATCCCTTCAAATATAGAATAGGCCTGCCTTCCATTTCGGGTATCGTAATACTTGGTATACTGATCATTTGAAGGGGTGTAATTGAGCGACACTGAAGGTCTCATTGTATGCCGAATACCTCTGATAAAGCCTTTTTTAAATTTCATGGTCCCATAGATTGAGGTATTGAGGCTGATGCCTGCATCAAACAAATGTGCCGCCTTAAAACCATTGAGCGTATCCCTTTTAAGCGTGTCCAGGCTACCGTTGACATTGGTAATTTCCTGGTTTTTAAGATTCCAGATCTCTCTAAAATTAACTGATGGTGACAAATTAAAATATTTCATCACCCTAAAATTCACATCAGAGGACGCTACATGTCTGACCCCAAACGATGAAGCCAGGTTATTTAAAGTACTTGGATTAAAAAAGGTAGTATCAGTAGCTCTCACCATGGATTGCACACTTGAGTTATAATTAAAAGAGACTCTTTCATACCACTTCTCGTCGCCACTCTTTAGTTTTCGTTTTAGGGGATATATCCTCTGCATTTGAAGGTTGATATTTGGAAGGTTAAGGATCACTGATTTGTCGCGCGTATTTTGAGAATGACTCATGGATGCTGAGAGCGAAATTGGTTTCCCTGGAAACTGCATGGTATAATTGACATTACTGGAGTAGCTATTGTTTAGTACCTGGGATGCATTGTTATAGTTTAACTGTTGATATCCATTCGTTTGAAAATTGACCGAGGCAGAAAAGTTTCTGTAGGGATTGGATTGAGATGCCTGTCGATGACTCCACCGGATATTGTAAGATTTTTCGTTTTGTAAGGCTGCTGATTCGCCGGATTCATATTTCCTGTCAGAATACCCAAAGTCAAAATTGCCACTGAACTTATATCTCTTAGAGTAGTTGGATCCCAATTTTATTCCCCAACTACCCCTGGTATAAATATCAAACTGAGTACTCAAATCAAAATGAGGCCCCAAAGGAGTATAAAACCCAATATCCCTCAATCCAAAACCCAGCGAAGGTGAGTACTCATAATCACTTGGAATGATCAACCCTGCACTCCTCTTATTAGAGATCGGAAAAAACCCAAAGGGCAACCAAATAGGTGTAGGTACTCCCATGATCTCAAGATTAGAAGGACCCACGATGACCATTTTATCCTTTACAAATTTTTGCTTGGTACTTCTGATCCCAAAATGCGGATGTTCAGCATTACAAGTCGTCAGGATGGCATTTTTGTTAAAGATGATGTCTTTTTGTGTAGTATCAACCGGATCCCCTCCGATGAATTTAGTTTTAGTACCCCGGATGAATACATCCGTGTAATGGCTGACTATTTCATCTATGATGCCTTTGCGCGTCTTGAAGTTGTACCGCATTTTTACGGCATCAAACTCCTGGTCACCATCCGAAAAATGGGGCAACCCGATCCTTTTTCCGTTAGTATCTAAGACTCCTTCCGCATAAGCTATATTCTCATTCATATCCAACCTGATCATAGCCGCAGTCAGGGTATAAGATTGATAGGTCACCTTGGCATTACCAAATAAATAAAACATTTTTTGCTGAGCATCAAGATAGGAACTGTCATCACTGGAGTATTCTACTTCGGCATCCGGTGCATCAGGAGAAATCAAAATATCAAGGCTATCGCGGACACCTATAGAATCTTTTTTATTACTCGCAGTATCTGCCAATACAATAGCACTTCTACCTCTAGTTTGGCTGTAGACCTGAAGGACAGTTAAAAAAAAATAAATGACTATAATGAAAACTCTCAATCCATCGGATTAAACGGTGAAACGGGCTTTTTTGTCTCCAACTTAACGCAAGATTAATTTAGATGTTAAAACAACTGCAAAAATAGAACTTTGTAGTCAGACATTAGCGACACAAAATCCTCCCCACTCTGTCCAGAAACTAATATCTTTGCCCCTTTATGTCAAAAGAAACCAGAATCGCTCTCCTGGCTATTGTCTCGGTAGCTATATTGATTATTGGCTACAAATTTATTATCGGTAAAAGTATATTGTCCAAACGACAATTTTTTTATGTGAAATACAAGGACATTGATCAGCTTCAGGTATCGAACCCCGTCATGATCAATGGATATCAAGTAGGTTCGGTCAATAAAATATACCTCGATCCGGCGGACAATACTACACCCATTGTTGTATTGGAAGTGAATAGTAATATCAAAGTGCCAAAGGAAGCCAAAGCAGTATTGACCAGTTTGGGATTGATGGGAGGTAAGGCTGTTCAACTTCAATTTACTGAAAAATGCACCACTAACTGCGCCAAAAGCGGAGATTATCTGATCGCAGATGCCAAAAGCCTCATCAGTAATTTTATTGGCGAGGGAGAATTGGAAGGTTATATGGGTACTCTAAAAAACACGGCCTCCCAACTTTTTGATAGCATCACCGGAGAGTCGGGAAAAAAAGAAATAAAACAAAGTGTTGCAAACCTCGAGATGACCCTCCAAAATTTGGCTCACGCCACTACTACACTCAATAGCTTGTTATCTCGCAATACTTCCAAATTGGACAAAATGATTACCAACATGGAAAGTGTGATTGGTAATATCCAAAATTCTAATCACGAGATTTCAAACATATTAAAAAATGCTGATTCTATCGGTACTCAGGTACGTGATGCTAATCTCTCTAAGACTATAGGTGAATTTAATGAAACTCTTCAGGAAGGCAAAAAATCTATACAAGGCCTTCAGCATACTTTAAAATCTGCAGATGAATCTTTGATATCTGTCAATGCGCTCATCAAAAAAGCTCAGGAAGGGGATGGTACAGCTGCTAAAATCTTGAATGATCCCGCTTTGTATCAAAACCTGTCTAATACCTCACGCCAACTAGAGCTCTTTTTGCAGGACCTTAGGCTTAATCCTAAGCGCTATGTCAATGTATCTGTGTTTGGTAAAAAACAGAAAGAATACACTCCAGCTGAAAATGATCCGGCTATGGTGTCAGATACTTTAAAATAAATCCTATTGAGGTAAAAATTGGATTGCTCTTTTCACTGATGGATTGAGAGCAGTGCCTTCTACTTGTGTAGATACTTCTATAAAAAACTCAGACTTAGTCTTATTTAACCATTTAGCCAGCTTTGAAACTTGCCGATGTACCACAGACTTGTTGCCTAACTTGTCCATACTGGAATATTGAGGTTTAATAGGCAGATTAAAATCTATTATTTTTTCACTATTGGCCTTTAACTCCACAGAATCCTCCAGATGAATCGAGCCCCAGGTGTAATCATTTGTACGCTGATCTTTACCCCTTCCTCTATGATAGGTCTCTATAAGTTTTACCTCCAGTTTTTTAAGGACTTGACTTGATTTGGTATGTAATCTCAGGCTACCACTGATTACAGTTGTAGCCGTATTAAAAGTGTCTGGCACATCCAGGTCTACTTTCAACCCTTCAATTCCAAAAAAAAGTTTGACTTTTCCCAGCATGTTCTACTAATTGAATATTTTTTTTGCAAGCCAACCTTCATGCAATGGTTTCAAAAAATGGTAGCGCAATTCTCTTTTGGAGGCGATTGTAGTATCACCATACATCGCATTTTTGTTAAGCATTCCATTTGATATCATATGCTTAATAGCTGGCAAATCTTCGAATTTCATTGTCTCACCCTGTAAGATGCCGATTTTGGTCTTGACTAACAAAGAAATCCTATAATCTGCCTCTAGCTTTTGGATGAACCTCAATAGTTTATCGATAGAACATCCACTCGCACCATATTTGGATTCATCCAGGCTGATGATCAGGTAATTATCTTGCCACCACTCTGCGCTAGCTTCCAGCGTAGCACTATGGCTGGTCCATTCTGAAATGAACACTTTTAACTCTTTCTTCATTTGGATCAAGGTATCCTCAGAGATATCTCCTACTATCGAAAACATCCAAATTCTGGCGTCATCCGGCAATTGATTAAAATCTATCCACATAATATGGACAAAATTAGCCTTTATTTTGCTCAAGTATCATTTCAGCCAGGTCATACACCATGACTTGGCCTTGTTTTTCTTGTTGCTTTATTCCATCCGTCATCATGGTCAGGCAAAATGGACAGTTGGTCACTATTCGGTTGACTCCTAGACCCAAAGCCTCTTCTACTCTTTCTTGATTGATCCTTTTTGCGCCGGGCTCATCCTCTTTAAACATTTGAGCGCCTCCTGCACCACAGCAAAGTCCATTCTCTTTATTTCGTTTCATTTCTTTGACATCCACATTCAACCTCTTTAAAGCTTGTCGCGGATCTTCATAGATGCCATTGACCCGACCTAAATAACAAGAGTCATGCATCGTGGCGGTTATCTCTTCATCAGACTTTATGATCAACCTTCCTGTTTTTAGCAATTCATGGATGAAAGTGGTATGGTGCACTACTTCGTAGTTTCCTCCAAGAGCAGGGTATTCATTTTTTAAAGTATTAAAGCAATGAGGGCATGTAGTGACGATTTTATTGATTTTGTACTGGTTTAAAATGCCTATATTTTGCAGAGCCAACATCTGAAAAACAAATTCATTGCCGGACCTCCTGGCAGGGTCACCACTGCATTTTTCTTCATCACCAAGTACTGCAAATTTTACTTGCGCCATATCCATGATCTTGGCAAATGCCTGAGTCACTTTCTGTGCCCTGCTATCAAAGGCACCAGCACAACCTACCCAAAATAAAACCTCAAAAATATCTCCTGTATTAGTATACTCCGCTACAGTCTTTACTTTTTCCATATGCATTAATTTTGATTGGCCCAGTCTGTTCTACTTTGACTCATTGGCCACACACACCCATTATTTTCCAGGCTATTAAACATGGCTGTCCAACTGGCGGGGCCTTTAGATTGACTCAGGATTTCATTGCGCCGAAGCTCAAGGATTGGCTCCATGGGGTTGATGAGTACAGGGCATGCCTCTACACAGGCCTGACAGGTAGTGCATGCATGCAATTCTTCAGCTGATATGTATGAAAATAGAGATTTGCCATCCTCATAGCCAGGTATAACATGGCTGCCATGATCGAGGTTTTTACCTATCTCCTGCATTCTATCTCTAATGTCCATCATGATTTTTCTGGGGGAAAGTTTTTTGCCGGTGATGTTTGCTGGACAAACCATGGTACATCTGCCACATTCAGTACAGCTATAGGCACCAAGTAGTATTCTTTGAGATAAGTCAAACACATCTTTGGCCCCGAATTCATCCAGTCCCGGGTCAGAGATCGCCGCTGGCTGAGTGCTTTCGACTGCCAACCCCAACATAGATTTAACTTCATTCATGATTACTGGCATATTCTCCATCTCCCCCCTGGGATTGATTTTAGAATAATATACATTTATGAAAGCCAAAAATATGTGCAAGTGCTTGGAAAATGGCAGATAATTCAGGAATCCGAGTACGACCAAATAGTGAAGCCACCAGCCTCCCCTTTCAAGTATATGCAAAGAAGAAATAGACATACCTCCGAACAGAGCAGGTCCGATATATCGACTGATTAAAAAATGACCGGCCTGGCCATTCATATCCGGTGATATTTGAGCCAGTACTCGCTCGGCCCCGTTCATACTCATAATGCCTATGATCAATAACAACTCACCGATGAGTATAAGATTGGCATCTCTTTTTGGCCATCCGACCATCTCAGGCTTTTCAAACCTGTCCACTTTCTGTACATTTCTTCTCCACAAAAAAACCAGGGTAGCGACTAAAGCCAAAAAAGACAATACTTCAATGAAGGATATTAAAAAGGTATAAAAATTACCCAAAGGAGAAGCAAAGATCCGATGTCGGTGTAATAACCCATCCAAAACTATTTCTATCAATTCCAATTGAGTCAAAAGAAAAGCCGCATAAATAAAAAAATGCAATACTGCCGGTTTCCACATCTTAAACATTTTCTTTTGCCCAAAAGCGATGAGCACTACCTTCTTCCACCGGTCTAGTGCATTACCATCAACTTTTTCAGGCTTTCCCAGTTTAATATTTCTGTACAGCTTTTTATAGTTTATATAGGCCAGGCTGAATCCGGCAAAAGAGATGATTATAAAAAGGATGACAGACCACATAAGCGTTAAAAATTCTACCTTGCATAAAATTACAAATCAAACGACTGACTTCTATGAAAATTTTGAACGAAAGTCAAATTCGACAAAAGATCAGGCGGCTCGCCATCGAAATCTTAGAAAAGAATTCAGATTCGAAATCGATCATTCTTGCCGGTATCAACAATAAAGGCTACGCATTCGCAGAGCTTATCAAAACCGAAATCAAAGCTTTTTCAGCTATCCCGGTTATAATCACCCGGATCAAGCTGAATCCAGCAGATCCACTTTCTCAGGAGGTGACCATCGAAACACCTTTTGAACAATTAGACAAAAAAAATATTATCATTGTTGACGATGTCGCCAATACAGGACGAACCTTGTATTTTGCGATGAAGCCATTATTCAAAATTTTACCTAAAAAAATTGAAGTAGCAGTATTGGTTGACAGGATGCACAAATCTTTCCCGATCCATGTAGACTATGTAGGATTGTCCTTATCCACTACCATGGAAGAAAATATTGAAGTAAATCTCAGCGAAAGTGAGTGGTCTGTAGATTTGAACTGATTAAACCCTTGTTTTTAATATTTCCCAGGTATGGTCGGCCATCAATCTTACGGTAGCCATGTATTCAAATGGGTTTTTCCGCCCCCATTCGTGAGGCGCCACCAATGAAAGGACCCAACTGCTGTCTGTTTTTCGACTATAGAGATGATAAATATGATTTATGACGGGATCAAAGCCAACGGCAGCTTGATAGATTTGCTCAGAGATTTTGACCCGAGACTGGATGGTTTTACTTTGTTCTATCAGATGTTCTATCTGGGATCTGATTTGGTCTAGCTGGATGTCTGTCTGTTGATACATGGCTTTCATCGCCAGGCCTTTGACTTTCCCCATTTCTTCGGGTTTGACCAGAGCTGAACCGGCATGGTGGGCGTATGCTAAAGTGCCAGGATCAGCAGCTACTAGCTTTTTATCGATTGGATTGACAAAATCTTCTTCCATCTAAAAACAAAATTTATTCAAATAGGGTACCTGTCGCCGTGGGGGGGACTATACCCAAATGCCGGTAAGCTTTTGTAGTGGCCTCTCTGCCTCTTGGCGTCCTTTGGAGAAAACCTTCCATAATCAAAAACGGTTCATATACCTCTTCTATAGTGCCTGGTTCTTCTCCAGTGGCGGTCGCAATAGTGGTCAAACCGACCGGCCCGCCTTTGAACTTGGTAATAATGGTACTTAATATTCTTTTATCCATCTCATCCAGGCCATAATCATCTATATTCAAGGCATGCAAGGCAATCCTGGCTATTTCAATGGATATAGTTCCATCTCCTTTGACCATGGCAAAATCTCGAACTCTCCGGAGCAATGCGTTTGCTATCCGGGGTGTTCCCCGGCTTCTGCGGGCGATTTCAGTTGCACCTTCTTCTGTGATGGATATTTCAAGGATGTTGGCAGATCTTCGTACGATACCTATTAATGTCTGTACATCGTAATAATCAAGATGGCAGTTGATACCAAATCTGGCCCTTAAAGGGGAAGTCAATAATCCCATACGGGTGGTTGCCCCTACCAGGGTGAATGGATTCAGATTGATCTGGACACTCCTGGCGTTTGGACCTGAGTCTATCATTATGTCTATCCTATAATCTTCCATCGCACTATACAGGTACTCTTCGACCACATTATTGAGCCGATGTATTTCGTCTATAAAAAGTACATCTCCGGTGCTGAGATTAGTCAAAAGTCCGGCTAAATCGCCCGGCCTCTCGATCACCGGGCCAGAGGTGATTTTGAGATTGGCTGATAATTCGTTAGCAACGATATTAGCCAGGGTAGTTTTGCCTAATCCTGGCGGTCCATGCAGTAATACATGGTCTAATGCTTCACCGCGCATTTTGGCGGCTTGTATAAATACTTTTAAATTGTCGACGATCTTACGCTGACCACTAAACTCCTCCAATGCAGCAGGCCTCAAAGTCTTTTCTATGACTTTATCATCAGAGGTTTCTGGTTGATTGAGTGAATCAGGTATCCGTTCTAACATTCAAATTATTTAAGCGCCCATACTGATTTAAAATTGGACAATCGAGATATTCTCGCGGTGCAGGCTGATTCTTCTTTCAAAGGATATTCACAGACCAATTCCCCAAAACAATCAAACAACAATCCATATACATTGCCATAAAGCACGTAGTACGGTTTATTCTCCTGGTATCCCCTACTAACAGAATTTGCCTTATTCCTGATAATGGCTTTATTCAACCATCCTACACTAAGTGGAGCATCTGTATCAGAACAAACAGGCTTGAAAAAGACCTGCCCTTGTTTTTCTCCAGGTTTTATCTGGGTGATGCAGCTTATTTCTACTGGCTCAGCGGCGGTAAGGCAAGCGGTGACGACATCCTTCATTTTCTTATAACTAATCTTTACTAATTGACCTTCGCTAAATAAAAACTCTTTATCTGACAATTCTACCGGAATAAGTCTGGTACCATCCTTTAGTTCCAGTAGAAAACGACAGGCATCCAATCCTGTATAATCCCGCACAGTAGCCTCTTCAGCACATTCACCAGTGTTTTTTGAATCTTGTATCGATTTTGGAGAACCACAAGTGGTTAATATTAGGATACCGAAAGCCAAGGACAGAAATTGCTTCATTACATATTTAATTTTGATTTTAAACCTTCATCGATAGCATCCAAAAATTCCTCGGTATAAAGATAGTGCGTACCATGCGATACTTTATTGCCATGGATACAGACTGCCAGATCCTTTGTCATTTTCCCGCTTTCGACGGTTTCGATACACACTTGCTCAAGTTTTTGACAAAAATCTATCAGCTCCTGGTTACCATCCTTTTTCCCTCTAAACTCCAATCCGCGGGTCCAGGCAAAAATCGATGCTATGGGATTGGTACTGGTAGGCCTTCCTGCCTGATATTCCCGGTAGTGACGGGTCACAGTGCCATGAGCAGCTTCTGCTTCCATGGTCTCCCCATCAGGCGTGACAAGCACACTGGTCATCAATCCAAGAGATCCAAACCCCTGTGCCACCTGGTCACTTTGCACATCACCATCATAATTCTTGCATGCCCACACAAAATTACCATTCCATTTAAGTGCAGAGGCTACCATATCATCTATCAGTCGATGTTCGTAGATGAGATTTGAAGCCTCCATATCAGCTTTAAATTCCAAATCATATACCTCTTGAAATATATCTTTGAACCGGCCATCGTATTTTTTAAGTATGGTATTTTTGGTAGAAAGATATAAAGGCCATTTTTTTTGAAGAGACATTCTAAAACATGCCCTTGCAAAACCTCTGATGCTTTCATCCGTATTGTACATCGCCAGTGCGACGCCGTCACCTTTAAATTGATAGACCTCATGCGTAATACCGGCACTACCATCTTCAGGAGTAAAGGTGATGGTGAGTTTACCTTTGCCTTTGGTCACAAAGTCAGTAGCTTTATACTGATCGCCAAAAGCATGCCTGCCTACTACGATCGGCGCAGTCCAGTTGGAGACAATTCGAGGCACATTTTTCATAACGATTGGTTCTCTAAACACGGTACCGTCTAATATATTTCTTATAGTACCATTGGGGCTCTTCCACATTTGCTTGAGGTGAAACTCTTCTACTCTGGCTTCATCTGGAGTAATGGTCGCACACTTGATGCCTACTCCATATTTTTTAATAGCATTTGCTGCGTCTATAGTCACTTGATCATTGGTCTGATCCCGATATTCCACTCCAAGATCATAGTATTCGATAGGCACATCCAGATAAGGCAGGATAAGCTTCTCTTTTATAAACTTCCAAATAATCCTGGTCATTTCATCACCATCCATTTCGACCACAGGATTGGCCACCCTTATTTTTTGCATACTCAGAATAAATTATGTGTTTGAATAATTAAATTTTAACTGTAAAAATACCATTCTTTAGGCTTTGTCAGATAGCTTGACTGATATAATCTTATGTACTTGGATAGGTCTACCTGCCTGGGGAAGTAAAAATGGGTCCATAAGAAGGCTAAATCTTATAAAAACCATAAGATTCTAACTAGGGCTTATTAATTTTACAGGATATGTTGCTCTTAATATCCCCGGCTAAAAAATTAGATTTTAAGCCTATTCCCTTATCCATTCACACGGACATTCGATTCCAATCTGAAACTGCCGAATTGGTAACCCTAATGAGAAAGAAATCCAGCCTGGATCTTATCAAATTGATGGACATTAGTAAAGCATTGGCCGATCTCAATGTAAAGCGATTTAAATCATTTGATCTCACCATGCCGGAGTCATTATCTAAGCAGGCCGTTATGTAGGGCTGAAAGCGGAGGATTTTAACAAAGGTGACCTCGATTTTAGTCAAAAACACTTGCGCATTTTATCAGGTTTATATGGATTACTTCGTCCCCTAGATCTTATCCAGGAATACAGATTAGAGATGGGCTGTGGATTGAAAGTCGGCAAGTCAAAAAATTTATACGAATACTGGGGAGAAAAATTAACTGACAAAATCAATCAGGATATGAAAGAGTCCAAAGACAAAATACTAGTAAACCTTGCTTCAGAAGAATATTATTTAGCAGTAAAAGAAAAAATGCTGAATCATCCTGTTTTGCACATTAGATTCGAAGAAAAAAGAGCTGGAAAATACCAGGTCATCTCATTCAGTGCCAAAAAAGCCAGAGGCTATATGGCAAGGTATATCATAAAAAATCGAATCAAAAAATCAGAAGATTTAAAGTCTTTTGACCTCGAAAAATATAGTTTCGAACCTTTGCGATCTGAAAAAAATTTATTGACTTTCGTTCGTTAGATTAACCGAAAAAACAAATCGCATGAAGTATATCAAATTAATGCTCCCCTTTTTATTGACATTGGCCTGGAGTGTCTTTTTAAATAATCCAATAGTGACTGCTGATGAGACTTTACCGGCTTTAGGTCCTTTTCTGAGCCCATTCACAGGATTTTGGCACAATGCCTATTTAGATGATGTCAAGTTTGGTAAAATCAATAACCAATTTGTAAAAAACGAAGCAACCGTATATTGGGATGACAGATTGGTTCCTCACATCTTCGCTCAAGGCGAAGCAGAAGCTTTTTATGTTTCAGGTTATAGCATAGCATCACAAAGACTTTGGCAGATGGACATGCTTTCAAGGTCAGCCTCTGGCAGACTAGCGGAGGTGCTTGGAGGAGAAAGATTGATTCAAAGAGATATCACTCAGCGCAGGTTAGGCATGATGTTTGGAGCGGAGAATTCTTTAAAAGGTTGGCAAAAAGATTCATTAAACTATGCATTGCTGAAAGCATATTGCGCTGGAGTCAATGATTATATCCACAATTTATCACCCAGAGATTATCCTGTCGAATACAAATTGATGGGATTTAAACCCGAATCCTGGACACCTTTGAAATCGGCTTCAATAGTCAAATATATGGCACAATCTTTATGCAGCCGCGAAGCTGATTTGGAATCTACCAATACCAGAAATTTATTGGGTGATAGTCTCTTCAATTTTTTATATCCTCCTTATTTCAAAGAGCAGAGTCCAGTTATTCCTGCAGATACTAAATGGAGTTTTGCACCTTTAACAAAAGACACAGTCACAGCTAATCAATTTACAGAATTACGATATCTGTACCAAAGGGAAAACGAAGTGCCCCCTCCCGGGCAAGGCAGTAATAATTGGGCAGTATCAGGAGAGAAAACACAGTCCGGCTTTCCTATTCTTTGTAATGATCCTCATTTAAGATTGACATTACCCTCCATATGGTTCGAAAATCATATTAATACCCCTACCATCGATGCTTACGGGGTATCTGTACCTGGGATACCATTCATTTTGATTGGTTTTAATAAAAATGTCGCTTGGGGCGAAACAAATGTTGGACAAGATGTCGCCGACTGGTATCAGATTAATTGGACCGATTCCTCTCACCAGTCGTACTTAATTGATGGTGAAGTCAGAAAAGTGACAACCAAAATAGAAGAAATCAGGTTAAAAAACAAAGCCTCTATCTTCGATACTGTGAGATACACTGATTGGGGACCAGTCGTGACTGAAAAAATAAATGATGCCCACCATGGACTAGCTTATCATTGGATTGCTCATGAAATTCCTGACAAATTTGAAAGTGCTACCTTCTTAAATCTCATGAAAGCAAAAAATTATGATGACTATTACAATGCACTCAAAAACTATTCAAATCCAGCCCAAAATTTCGTTTTTGCATCCAACGGTGGTGATATAGCCCTCACTGTAAATGGAAATCTTCCAATAAAAAGGATCGGCCAGGGACTTTTTGTTCAGGATGGAGCTACTTCAGCTAATGCCTGGCATGGTTTTATCCCGTACGAGCATTTGCCAAGAGTAAAAAACCCACCAAGAGGTTTTGTATCTAGTGCCAATCAGCATAGTACAGATCCTTCTTACCCCTATTATTATAATGGTGACTTTGAAAACTACAGAGGCCGCATCATTAATAATGCCCTATCAGGTAAGAACAATTTGACTCCAATAGATATGATGCAGCTTCAGAATAGCACTTTTAGTTTAAAAGCTCAAGAAACGCTGCCCTTATTATTATCCTTGTTGGATAATACCACTTTGACTTCTGAACAAAGTGAAGCAGTTAAGGTCCTTCGCGATTGGGATTTTTCATATGACTCCGCTTCAATTGGGGCATTAATTTTTCATACATGGTTCAGATCCTTTTACAAAATGACTTTAGATGAACTGTATTCCTCTAAAGATTCCTCAAATCTATTATATCCTGAAAGTTTCATCATCCATAACTTATTGGATCCTGTTAATTCAAAACACAAAATATTTGATGTAATGTCCACCCCTCAAACAGAGACTGCAAAGGATATTGCCAATACCTCCTTCTTATTCACTCTTAATGAACTCAAGTTTAACTCAAAGACAGCTCAGTCTTGGGGAAAATATTTAAACACCAAAATCCCACATATGGCCAATCTTCCTGGATTTTCATCAGAAATTCTTCTTACAGGAGGTACCAGCGATGTTTTGAACGCCATTTCAAATGGTTCTGGCCCATCTTGGAGAATGATCGTCGAATTATCAAAGGATTCGCCTAAAGCACACGTGATCTTTCCAGGTGGCCAAAGCGGCCATCCCGGATCGAAGTATTATGCAAATATGATAAATGACTGGAAAACTGGTAGTTATCAAACTGCCAAATTCATGGGTAGATCTTCGATCGAAGGTAATTCAAGAGTCCAATCTTTTTAAAAAACATTCAAAATGACTAAAACAAATCTCTCAAACATACTAGTAGTAATAGGCTATGTGGTAGCTTGTATACTCTTTCAAACCATCTTACCCTGGTATATTATTATCATTTGTGCTTTAGTATCAGCTTATTTTATCACTGCAAAACCCTTGCAAAAGATTAGCCTCTTTTTTCTTTTAGGGTTTATTATTTGGGGTATATCTGCATATTATATCGATCACCAATCATCGTCTAGGTTATCTTCTCGTATAGGCGTTTTGTTTGGCGACCAAAAACCCGCAGTTTTGATTGGAATTTCAGGCTTGATAGCAGCCATATCTTCAGCATTT
This sequence comes from Saprospiraceae bacterium, assembly GCA_016709995.1. Taxonomy (NCBI): domain Bacteria; kingdom Pseudomonadati; phylum Bacteroidota; class Saprospiria; order Saprospirales; family Saprospiraceae; species Saprospiraceae bacterium. The sequence continues at coordinate 223,818 of JADJLQ010000001.1, read as the reverse complement.
GGAGCATGGTGTGGCACTAGCTTAAGTACATTCGTTCGAGGCAAATAATAGGGAGTCCGTCGAAAAAAACACTTCCACTTCCAAAAACTTTGCTATAATCAGGAATTAATACCAATTTTGGAAAAACTCTGGCGCAAATGGATAAAAAAACTATAACCTATTTAAAAGCTGAAAAACGAGTAAAGGAAATGAAGTCTTTCTACAGGTTTCTATTTGTTTATGTTACGATCTGCTGCTTTCTCATGGCAATTAACTTTGTCAGCGATCGCCACGAATTCTGGTCTATTTATCCCGTTTTAGGCTTATCCCTGGCCTTGGCATTTAAATACGCTCGGGTATTCGGCTGGCCAGGCTTTGGCAAAGACTGGGAAGAAAGAAAATTTTATGAAGAAATAGAAAAAATAAGAGAGCGGGAAGAACGTATACAATTTATGTTGAACAGGGAAAAAACTAACTCACCCTCCAGTTCGATCGATGCCCCACGCATAGAGCCTGATTTAGATAAACTCGAATTGAAAGAACTAAGAAAACAATGGAATGACTCAGAATTTGTTTAACTCTACCAAAAAGTTGGGTACAAATCGAGTAATAAAAAATGGCCATACACGTTCATCGGAATTATAATTGTCGTCTTGATTAAAAAGTAAACTATGTATGGCCGACACAAATATATGTATTTGGTTTTCTTAAAGAACATATTTTAAAAAATTTTAAAGTTAAATAATTCAACAAGACTTCTGGTTTCGAGTTAATATTACTGCCTTGGGTACTTTATCTCCTACACAATTGAAATGCATCCAAATATCCGATCCAATCCATGATCAGATAAAGTCCCTTTGAAGGGAATGATATATCATTTTTAAAAGTCTTCTAAATAAAGATCCACCTTACTGATTAAATCAATCACATTTATAATCGTTGTGAAAACACGCGATTGCAGAGCAAGCACCTTGATTGATTTCTTGTTGATCCATCAATTTATTGACTTTTTGAAGACCCAATAGTTGGTTATTGCTGAATTATCAATAGCTGAATTTATTCTATACTTTCTATAGAATTAAAATAAGTGTAGATTCCGGACCATTGTGACCCCCCAATTCCGTTTCAAGCTGACCCCCCTATTCCGGGCAAGCTGACCCCTTATTATTGGTTTTTAGAAGCTCAATAAAAGGCACCCTGCCTGGGAAGACATTCCAGGAATCTTGAAAACTGGGGAATGGCCGTTTCTTGGATCAGGAGACCTGACATTCCGGTACTCCCGAAGGCTCGGGACTGACCCCTTAATTGGGATCAGAAGGCTGACATTCCGGCGTATTCTGACCCCCAAATAGTTTGAGAAAGTTGATTGATTTTAACCTGTCCTTTACCTGCAAAAAACAGGTATGGCAGCAAAATCAATAAAGATGGAACAGTTAAAACAGATACTTCGACTACATCATCAAGGGTATGCAATTAAACGGATAGCAAGAGATCTGGGTATATCTAAGACGACGATCAAAAAATATCTCAGAAGTGAGCATATAGACAAAGATCATAATATGGATGGCTCGATTAAAAGGGTCAATCCTGAGGCTTTGCAGGACGATACTACAGGTTATCTCGGTAATCGATACGGCAAGCTAATTGTTTATTTTAGAGAGGTTGAAAAGAGCTCAAAAAATGTAGGGATTACTCGTCAACAATTATGGCTGGAATACAAAGAAACCCAGCCAGATGGTTATAATTATAGTCAGTACTGTTTTCACTTTGGTGAGTATACCAGGCACAAAGAAGTGGTGATGCATTTGGATCACGATCCTGGTGCGGAAGCTATGGTAGACTTTGCAGGTAAAAAACTTAGTTATGTTGATCTTTCTACAGGAGAAGTCATCAGCTGCCAGGTATTTATTGGCGTATTGCCTTGTAGTGGCTTAATGTTTTGCAAGGCTGTACCAAGTCAAAACACATTTGATTTTAATGATTGTATTAATGCCATGCTGAAGTATTATGGTGGCAGCCCCAAAACGATATTATGCGCTAATTTAAAAACTGCTGTAAGTCGTCCAAGCCGATATGAGCCGGTCTTTACTGAATTATGTTATCAGTTAGGAGAGCATTATAAGTCATGTTTTAGTGCTACTCGTCCTTATAAACCGAGAGACAAGGCGATGGCAGAGCGATGTGTACAAATTGCCTACAATCATATTTATGCACCATTGCGACACAATACTTATTATAGCTTAAAAGAATTGAATGCTGCAATTATAGAATGCTTAGACAAGCTCAATTTAAAAAAATATAAAGGGTCTTCCTATAGTCGAAAAGAATTGTACCTGGAAGTACTGAGAATTCAATACTTACAACCATCAGATCAGAGGCATAATCTCCAATAAATGGCAAAAAAAAAGTCTACTATCGTTAGATAGCAGACTTTTATATTATGCTGGCGACGACCTACTCTCCCAGGAAAAACCAAGTACCATCGGCGCGGAGGGGCTTAACTTCTCTGTTCGGAATGGGAAGAGGTGGTTCACCCTCGCTATAGCCACCAAGAAATATCATTTTGAAAATTGGGTGAGGAAATTAAAATCGAATAATTATAAAAAGGAAGCTTTCGGGCAATTAGTACTACTCAGCTTCATACATTACTGTACTTCCACATATAGCCTATCAACGTAGTAATCTACTACAGCCCTTCATCGAATACTCATCTTAAGGCCGGTTTCGCGCTTAGATGCTTTCAGCGCTTATCCAAACCGAACATAGCTACCCAGCGATGCAGCTGGCGCCACAACTGGTACACTAGAGGTTCGTCCAACTCGGTCCTCTCGTACTAGAGTCAGATCCTTTCAATATTCGTGCGCCCACAACAGATAGGGACCGAACTGTCTTGCGACGTTCTGAACCCAGCTCACGTACCGCTTTAATTGGCGAACAGCCAAACCCTTGGGACCTTCTCCAGCCCCAGGATGCGATGAGCCGACATCGAGGTGCCAAACCTCCCCGTCGATATGAGCTCTTGGGGGAGATCAGCCTGTTATCCCCGGAGTACCTTTTATCCTTTGAGCGATGGCCCACCCATGCAGTGCCACCGGATCACTTTAGCCGTGTTTCCACCCTGTTCGGCCTGTCGGCCTCTCAGTCAAGCACCCTTCTACTAATACGCTCTACGCATGATTACCGTCCATGCTGAGGGCACCTTTGCAAGCCTCCGTTACTTTTTAGGAGGCGACCACCCCAGTCAAACTACCCGCCACACACTGTCCTCCGATTAGATCGGAGTTAGAACCTAAATACAGAAAGGGTGGTATTTCAACAGTGACTCCACCTATACTAGCGTATAGACTTCAAAGTCTCCCACCTATCCTACACATCCCGTATTCAAGCACCATGTGAAGTTATAGTAAAGGTTCACAGGGTCTTTCCGTCCCGTTGCGGGTAACCGGTATCTTCACCGATACTTCAATTTCACCGAGCTCGCGGCTGAGACAGCGTCCAGATCATTACACCATTCGTGCAGGTCGGAACTTACCCGACAAGGAATTTCGCTACCTTAGGACCGTTATAGTTACGGCCGCCGTTTACTGGGGCTTCAGTCAAAGACTTTGGATTGCTCCTAATCCCCTCCCTTAACCTTCCAGCACCGGGCAGGTGTCAGACCCTATACATCATCTTTCGATTTAGCAGAGTCCTGTGTTTTTGTTAAACAGTTGCCTGGACCTCTTCGCTGCGCCCCACATAATTGCAGGGGTCTCTTATTCCGAAGTTACGAGACTAAATTGCCTAGTTCCTTAGCCGCGGATCACTCGAGCGCCTTAGGATACTCTCCTCGACTACCT